>NZ_BCSM01000036.1 GCF_001570865.1 Rothia kristinae NBRC 15354 | reverse complement strand
GTTCGAGGTCTCATTGTCGTACCAGTCGGCCCACCACCCTCAACGAAGGCCTCCCCACGAAGGGGAGGCGAGACTCGCAAGAGGGCTGTATGCCCGACCTGAGCCGTCCCTCAACGAAGGCCTCCCCACGAAGGGGAGGCGAGCCGGGCTTTCATGTGCCGGAGAGACGAGGTTGGACCCTCAACGAAGGCCTCCCCACGAAGGGGAGGCGAGGACTGCAAGGTGACCTCCGGGACGCTGGCAGACCCCCCTCAACGAAGGCCTCCCCACGAAGGGGAGGCGAGGCCGGTGCCTGCGCATAAAAGACCGCCCAACCTGGCCCTCAACGAAGGGGAGGCGAGCCGGACCTCACCGAGCGCACCCTCCGGCCAGCCCACCCCCTCAACGAAGGCCTCCCCACGAAGGGGAGGCGAGCCGGAAACCCCCTCCATGAAACGCTCAGACTCCACCCTCAACGAAGGCCTCCCCACGAAGGGGAGGCGAGCCCAGCGCCGGGTGGAATCCCCAGGCGCGCGGGTCCCCTCAACGAAGGCCTCCCCACGAAGGGGAGGCGAGGAACGGGTCCTTCGAGGGCGCCAAGAAGATGTTCCCCCCTCAACGAAGGCCTCCCCACGAAGGGGAGGCGAGTTCGTGGGATCACCAGTGAAGCCCATCAGGTCGGTCCCTCAACGAAGGCCTCCCCACGAAGGGGAGGCGAGTGGGGGTGGAACTCGAACCCGACCAGCTGACCGCCCCTCAACGAAGGCCTCCCCACGAAGGGGAGGCGAGCACGGCCCGGAGGGTGTCCGGGTTCGCCGTGG
>NZ_BCSM01000035.1 GCF_001570865.1 Rothia kristinae NBRC 15354 | reverse complement strand
TAGGCCGTGTTGCTAAAGGGTGCTCGTGGGCACGTGGGTGATCCTTGTGTTCGTGGCGCGTGTGGAGATCTCTGATGATGATTGGGCTGTGATCGGCCCATTGTTTCCGGCCGTGGGCACGACTGGCCGTCCGCCGGTCGACCGTCGCGCGGTGGCCGAGGCGACGGCGTGGCGGTTCCGGACGGGATCGCCGTGGCGGGAGGTGCCCGAGCGGTTCGGGAACTGGAACACGATCTACAAGAACTTCAACCGGTGGGCCGAGCAGGGCGTCTGGACTCGGGTGCTGGAGGCGGTGCAGTCCCTCACGCATCAGCGTGGAGAGTTGGACTGGGTGACTTCGATCGACTCCACGATCGTGCGCGTGCATCAGCACGGCGCGACCCTTCCCCGAACCACAGGGAGATCCGCCGAACTACAAGAAGTACGGCGAGGAACCGCCTGATCACTCGATCGGTCGCTCTCGAGGCGGGTTGACGACCAAGATCCACCTCGTCTGCGACGGAAAGGGGAGAACCCTGGCGTTCGTCCTCACGGGAGGACAGGTCGCCGACACGAGCATGCTCCCCGACACGATCGACGAGATCCGTGTCGTCGGCGCGAAAGGACGCCCCAGGACCCGTCCGGAACGGGTTATCGCCGACAAGGGCTACCCGTCGAAGAAGAACCGAGCCTGGCTACGCCAGCGAGGAATCGCTACGACCATTCCTGAACGCGACGACCAGATCGCGCACCGTCGCAAGAAGCCCGGCCGGCCGATCGACTTCGGGCGCGATCAGAAACGACGCTACAAAGGCCGTAACGCCGTCGAGCGCTGCTTCAACAAGCTCAAGCAGTGGCGCGGAATCGCGGCCCGATCAGACAAGACTGCCCGGAACTTCCACGCCGGGCTCAGCCTCGCAGCCACCCTCCAATGGGTTTAGCAACACGGCCTA
>NZ_BCSM01000034.1 GCF_001570865.1 Rothia kristinae NBRC 15354 | reverse complement strand
GTTGTGTGTGTAAGCGGGCGGTGTTTCGGGGTTAGAGGTAGTGCTCGATGCGCTCGGGGAACGCGATCGCGATTTGTTCGAGGGCCTTCATCCAGTTCGTCACGACCTGACCCTCGATGAGCCGGCCGGAGGCCTTGCGCTCGGTGGATGGGCGGCCGCGTTCCCGCGCCCGGTCACGGGCGCGTTTGTCCTCGATGTCGCATCGGGCTCATACGAGTCCGGATGTTCCGAGAAGACTGCCGATGCCGAAGGTCACGGCGAGAGCCGCGGCGCCGCCGACGATCACGCGGGTCACGGCCCGCGGCACGGAGCTTTCCCCGACCCGTGCACCGATCGCCCCCGTGATCCCGAGCGCGAGAATGACGGCAACAAACGTCGCGGGCACCCGCCACTGCTCGGGCGGCAAGAGGATCACGACAAGAGGCAGGATCCCCCCGATCAGGAACGCCATGGCGGAGGAGAAGGCGGCATGCCAAGGACTCGGAACATCATCCGGGTCGATGTTGAGTTCGGTGGAAAGGTGCGCGCGAAGTGCATCCCGTTCCGTGAGCTCGGTCGCGACCTGGAGGGCCGTTTCGGGCCGGAGCCCCTTCTGCTCATACAACCCGGCGAGTTCGATCAGCTCCTCCTCGGGTATCTCGGCCAGCTCGCGTTTCTCCTTCTGAATCATCGCGTGTTCACTGTCACGTTGACTGCTCACGGACACGTACTCACCGAGCGCCATCGAGATGGCGCCACCGACTAGGCCCGCCACGCCGGCCGTCAGGATCGGCGCCGTTGCGGTCGTGACGCCCGCAACGCCGACCACGATGGCTGCGACCGAGACGATGCCGTCGTTCGCGCCCAGGACGCCAGCACGCAGCCAGTTCATCTTCTGAGCGATTCCGCCGCGGTGTGGTTCGGCGGCATGCTGACCGACTGGCTCGGTGGTGTTGGGAAGATTCTGCGACATCGCTCGATGATGACACGCCGGCCGGCGGCTGTCCATGAAGGAAAGGCTCTCCTATCGCCGGGCGAGACGGGGGGCATCGGCCATGCGTGGGAGCAGAATACCCAGAGCCCGATTGCGAACTTATACCC
>NZ_BCSM01000033.1 GCF_001570865.1 Rothia kristinae NBRC 15354 | reverse complement strand
GGCTCTTCGTAATCGAGGAGGTAGGTGCGGCCGGCGCGTCGCTGCCTGGGTGAGGGTCGAGGCCTCCCGATGATGGAAGTTCCTACACTGCCCATCCGGAAGACCCCGACATGCCCCACGATACCTTCGCCACCCCTGACCTGACCGTGTTCTGCCGACTTGATGAGCTCGGCCTCATAGCCGTGGGCCAGCACATCGAACCGGACCGTGCGGTCCTGGAGTGCCGCGTTGCCGAGCCGGATCCGTGGTGCCGCGGCTGCGGCAGCCAGGCACTGTCCCGAGGCACGGATGCCCGATACCTGGCGCACGAGCCGTTCGGACACCGACCCACCACGCTGCTGGTCCGCGTCCGCCGATACGCGGGCCCCGGGTGCGGGCGGTCCTGGCGTGAAGACCTCACCCAGGCCGCGCCCGCACGAGCGAGGCTGTCTCGCGGCGGGATGCGGTGGGCGCTGGAGGCCATCGTGATCGAGCACCTCACCGTCTCGCGCGCCGCTGCCGGCCTGGGCGTGTCCTGGCACACCGCGAACACCGCGATCCTCACCGCGGGCAAACGCCGCCTGATCGACGCACCGGGCCGGTTCGACGGTGTCCGAGTGCTCGGCGTCGACGAGCATGTCTGGCGGCATACCCGCCGCGGCGACAAGTACGTGACCGTCATCATCGACCTGACACCGGTCCGTGAGAGAACGGGACCTGCCAGGCTGCTGGACATGGTCGAGGGACGCTCGAAGGCGGTGTTCAAGACCTGGCTCGCGGATCGGCCGCAGACCTGGCGAGACGGTGTCGAAATCGTCGCGATGGACGGGTTCACCGGGTTCAAAACCGCCTCCGTCGAAGAGCTGCCTGCGGCGGTGACGGTGATGGATCCCTTCCACGTCGTGAGGCTGGCCGGTGACGCGCTCGATGGGTGCCGCCGCCGCGTCCAGCGCGATGCGTTCGGGCGGCGCGGGAGGAAGAATGATCCGCTCTACACGGCGCGTCGTACCCTGCACACCGGTGCCGGCTTGCTCACCGAGAAGCAACAAGCCCGCCTTGAAGCGCTGTTCGCCGATGAGCGACATGCCGAGGTCGAGGCGACCTGGGGCATCTACCAGCGGATGGTCACCGCATATCGGGAACCCGACCGGGGTCTGGGGAGGTTCGCCATGCAGCAGCTCATCGACTCACTCGCCAGCGGGGTCCCGACCCCGCTCGTCGAGCTGCGCAAGCTCGGCCGGACGCTGAAGCAACGCGCCGCTGACATTCTCGCGTTCTTCGACCGACCTGGCACCAGCAACGGTCCTACGGAGGCCGTCAACGGGC
>NZ_BCSM01000032.1 GCF_001570865.1 Rothia kristinae NBRC 15354 | reverse complement strand
GGCTCTTCACGAACGAGGGTGTAGTCGGTTGAGCGCGTCGGTGGCCGGGTAGGGGTCGAGGTCTCCCGGATGATGGAAGTTCTTCACGCTCGCCATCCCGAAAGACCTCGACGTGCTCCACCCTACTTTCGCGACCCCTGACCTGACCACGTTCTGCCGCCTCGACGAGCTCGGCCTCGTCGCCGTCGGCCAGCTGATCGAGCCGGATCGGGCCACGATCGAATGCCGCGTCGTCGAGGACGACCCGTGGTGTCGGAAGTGCGGTGTCGAGGGCGTGCCGCGGGACACGGTCACGCGTCGACTGGCGCACGAATCGTTCGGGCACCGGCCGACGACCCTGCTGGTGCGGGTGCGCCGGTACCGGTGCGGACACTGCCGGCGCACGTGGCGGCAGGACATGACGCGGGCAGCGGCGCCGCGTGCGAAGATCTCCCGCGGCGGCCTGGAGTGGGCGCTGCGGGGCATCGTCATCGACCACCTCACCGTCACCCGCGTCGCCGCAGGTCTCGGGGTGTCCTGGAGTGCCGCGAACGCCGCCGTCCTCGCGGAAGGCAAGCGGCGCCTGATCGACGACCCCGCCCGGTTCGACGGGGTCACCACGATCGGTGTCGACGAGCACGTCTGGCGACACACGAGGCTGGGCGACAAGTACGTCACCGTGATCATCGACCTCACGCCCGCGAGGAACAAGACCGGGCCGGCGAGGCTGCTGGACATGGTCGAGGGCCGCTCCAAGGCGGTGTTCAAGCAGTGGCTCGCCGCCCGCCCTGCGGACTGGGCGAAGCGGATCGAGGTGGTCGCGATGGACGGCTTCGCCGGGTTCAAGACCGCTGCCGCCGAGGAACTCCCCGACGCCGTCCCCGTCATGGACCCGTTCCACGTGGTCCGCCTCGCCGGCGACGCGCTGGATGTCTGCCGGCGTCGGGTCCAGCAAGACACCACCGGTCACCGCGGGCTCAAGGGCGACCCGCTCTACAAAGCCCGCCGCACCCTGCACACCGGGGCGAGCCTGCTCACCGACCGGCAGCGGGCACGCCTGGACGCAGTGTTCGCGAGCGAGGAGCACGTCGAGGTCGAGGCGACCTGGGGCATCTACCAGCGCATCGTCGCGGCCTACCGGGAGCCCGACAAGAAGAAAGCGAAGGCGATGATGCAGGAGGTGATCGCTGCGATCAGCAGCGGCGTTCCCGCGGCGCTCGTCGAGGTCCGCAAGCTCGGCCGGACCATGAAGCAGCGGGCGGGCGACATCCTCGCGTTCTTCGACCGCCCCGGCACCAGCAACGGCCCGACCGAGGCCATCAACGGGCGACTCGAACACCTCCGCGGCTCCGCCCTCGGCTTCCGCAACCTCACCCACTACATCGCTCGGTCGCTGCTCGAAGCCGGAGGGTTCAGACCCGCGCTACACCCTCGTTCGTGAAGAGCCCCC
>NZ_BCSM01000031.1 GCF_001570865.1 Rothia kristinae NBRC 15354 | reverse complement strand
GAAAGCAGTCTTGGAAGTCGCAAAATATTCGGCCAAAGACTTTGAAATGACGGAAAACCAAGAAGTATTCGATACGTTTTATTTTGCAATGAAAGGGCGCCAGTTGATTACGTTCAACGGTGTGTTCAAAGACTACAAAAAGAAATTTGAGTCTGGTGCTTTAGACCGATACAAACAAAAAGACGAGAATGATTATTTTTGGTTTTTAACGGCTTCATGGATGAAAAATGAAGCGCAATATGCAATCGATTATCGCGCGTTGAACGAAGATGAAAAGCGATTTTTTACTGGTATGTACGACGAAGAGAAAAAATGAATGGGGTGGACGAATTTCGTCCACTTTTTTTATTTGTTCGAATGAAATGACAAAAAAGAAAGGTGTGCGCACACACCCGATGCTTGCCCCAAATTAATACAACAATTGTGAGAGGGAACTTTTTCTCATTTTTTCGAAAAAGTTTAGATTTTTTGTGTGTCTTTTATAGGCAAAGAATAGTTGTTTAGAACGAAGTTGATTGATGGTTTGCTTGTGAAATATATGCGATTAGCTTCAAAGTAATGAATCAAACGAACGTAATTGATGAGTAAAAACGCGTCTTGTTTTACATTGATTGTTGGCAAATGACGTCTCTTTTTGCGTTTAAACAGCATGTAACCAGCTTCAAAATAATCAATCGAATGCGTGTAAATGATGGGCATAAATCCGTGGTTATGCCGTGGTTTTAACGTGGTTACGCCGTGGCTATACTGTGGTTTTTGTCAACGAACCAATAACAGAACAATGCGCTAAATGACGAAAAGTGACCGCCCAAAAATTGGACTTGTGTCGGACTATTGCCGGACTTTCATCGGACTATTACGAAAAAACGAATAACGAATGACGCATCAAAATCGAGAGTAAGTATAGAGTATCTATAGAGTAACTGTAGAGTAAGCATAGAGTTTCAACTCCCAACAAGAGAACAATTCAATCGCCAAATTCGGCAGTACGTATACAGTAAATGTGCAGGAACCATGCAGGAAGTATGCAAAAGACAAATCGAAAAAAATATGCGGAAAAGCTGCGGTTTCCTTGCGGGTTTGTTGCGGAAACATTGCGGAACGATCAAAGTGAAAAACGCCCGGACAGCCGAATAAAATAACGTTTTCCGCCTACCAAAATTTCTGACCATTTTGTCGCAACGTGGGTTTTTACCCCTTATGAGACAAAATGGTCAGAAATTCTGGCAACTACACCGAATGTATTCGGCTGTCCGTGCGAACAAAAAAAGTTGAAAAAGAAAAAAAGAAAGTGGCGTATTTTTTTGTGAGGTGAAAAAAAAAAGAAAGAAAAAATAATAGTCACTCGCTGGAGCTCGTGAAGCCTTCCGTCAATCCCAACTATCAGTCGCAAGCTCCTTCGATAGTTGTGCCTGCCGTTCAGGAAAAGTAGATTTCCTGAACGGCAATAGAAACAAATATAAACAAGAGAAACGAAGATAAAGCGCAGTCCATGGTAAATCGAACTAGAAGGTCTTAGAACGCCTGTGAGGGCTTCTTAGAGCTTCTGAGAGGCTTTAAGGAATGGACGGCTGTAAACAAGTCTGTACGCTCTTGTCTGCCCCAACAATAAGTTGGGGACGCCCACGAGTGGCGAACGTGTAGAAGGTCCAGGAAATGATTTCCTGGTGGGTTTGGGCAACGCCCAAGGTTTTTTATTGGACATGACAGAAAAAGGCCTTAAAACGCTTCTGAGGACGTTTCAAGGCTTTTTCTGTGACTTGGATAGATTAATCTTTTGGAGAGAACGCTGGAAGACGTTCTCAAGATGATTATAGCAAGTTTCACCGTGTATAAAAATATTTTTAGCGAAATAGAAAAAAGAACAACGATAAATCAGCTCGAAAAACTTAACCGTATTTCTAACAGGCGGTTAAGTGTTGACGATAAGGTACACCCCCTAAAATTAAGTTGGTCAATCGATCGAATTACAATCGTCGGAAAACTGAAGGAGAAAAGGTTGAATACTCCTTTTTTTTTGTTATTTTATTTCGAGATTTTGAGCGGAGCGAAAAATCTCGTTTCTTATCTTGATAATATAGGTAACTATTTTCGGCGAAAAAATCGGGGTTTGACCTAGGTCAAACCCTTGTGGCTGT
>NZ_BCSM01000030.1 GCF_001570865.1 Rothia kristinae NBRC 15354 | reverse complement strand
CCTAGTGTCACGCGTCTGAACTTGTTTGACGAGTTGGGTGGGGCGATTGTAGTTCAGCGGTTACTGTATCGTTCAGTGCATGCTGACTCTTGCTTCCCGCTTAGACGCCATGCAGCGTCTGGGCCGGGCGATGGCCGACCCCACGCGTTCACGGATCCTTCTGTCGCTTCTGGCGTGCCCCGCGCATCCGGCAGAGCTCGCCAACGCGCTAGACCTGACGCGCTCGAATGTGTCGAACCACCTGGGTTGCCTGCGGGACTGCGGGATCGTGGTCGCCACCCATGAGGGCCGCCAGGCCCTTTACGAGATCGCTGACCCCCACCTCGCACGTGCGCTCACCGAGCTGGTCGAGGTCAAGCTGGCCGTCGACGCGGACGCCCCCTGCCTCGACGTCGCCTGCGAGGTGCCTGGTTGCCACGACGGCAGGTCCGGCGCATGACGGCCGCGGCGCTGCTCCAAGCGATCGGGCTCTTCATCGCGACCAACATCGACGACATCATCGTGCTCTCGCTCTTCTTCGCCCGAGGTGCCGGACGCCCCGGGACGACCGCGAAGATCTTGGCCGGGCAATACCTTGGCTTCGTCGGGATCCTCGCCGCCGCACTCGTGGTGACCTTGGGGGCGGGGTGGGCGCTGCCAGAGGAGGCGATTCCCTACTTTGGGCTCATCCCCCTCGCGCTGGGTCTCTGGGCTGCGTGGGAGGTCTACCGCGGCGAGGGCGACGACGATGATGCCGCCGTGTCAGGTAAGAGCGTTGCCGTGGCGACCGTCGCCGGCGTCACCTTCGCCAACGGTGGGGACAACATCGGCGTTTACGTCCCGGTCTTCCTCAACATCAGTACTCCCGCTGTCATCACCTTCTGCATCGTTTTCCTCGTGCTCGTGGCAGTGCTGGTGGCCACCGCCAAGTTCGTCGCCACGCGTCGACCCATCGCCGAGGTCCTCGAACGGCGGGAGCACATCCTCTTCCCCATCGTCCTGATCGGACTGGGCGTCGCAATCCTCGTCGGCGGCGGCGCGTTCGGTCTCTGATGTCACGCGCCTGAACTGGTTTGACGGGTGGCGTGGGGCAGGATTTCCTCGGCGGTCTTGGTCCAGATGAATGGGTGGCAGCGCTCGTTCCAGCCGTCGATGAAGGTGCTGATCGCTGTGACGAGTTGCTTGACGCTGTCGAAGGAGCCGCGGCGGATGGCCTGTCGGGTGATGATCCCGAAGAAAACCTCGACGAGGTTGAGCCAGGACCCGCTGGTCGGGGTGAAGTGCAACGTGATCCGCGGGTGCTTGGCCAGCCACTGCTTGATGTCCTCGTGCTTGTGGGTGTGGTAGTTGTCCAGGACCACGTGCAGCTCCCGGCGCGGGTAAGCCCTGGCGACCTTCTTGAGGAAGTCGAGGAACTCGGCCTTACCGTGCCGGTCGTAGCACTGGTCGGTCACCGCACCGGTGGCTACCTCGATAGCGGCGAACAGCGTGGTGGTGCCATTGCGCTTGTAGTCGTGGGTCGCCTTCTCCGGCAAGCCTGGTCGCAGCGGCAGGATCGGCGCGGTCCGGTTCAAGGCCTGGATCTGGGACTTCTCATCCACGCACAGCACGACCGCCTTCTCCGGTGGGTTCAGGTACAGCCCGACCACGTCGCGGACCTTGGCCTCCAGCTCCGGGTCTGTGGAGAACTTGAACGTCTCCCGCCGCCATGGCTTGACCCCGTACTTGCGCCAGGCACGGGCGACGGTGGCATCCCCGATCCCCAAGTGCCTGCCCAGCAACCGCGAGGACCAATGCGTCACCCCGAGTTTGGCCGGTGGCGGCTCGAGCGTGGTGGCGATGATCACGGCATCATCGATGCGTTTCGGTCGGCCCGAACGCTCCTCGTCCTCGAGGCCAGCGAGCCCGTCGACGGCGAACCGGTCACGCCACTTGATCACAGTCGGACGCGAGACCCCGACATGCCGCGCCACTGCCGAGGTGCCCGTCCCCGCCGCGACGGCCAGCACGATCCGCGCACGCTGCGCACGTCCCGCCGGCAACGTCCGCGACCGTGTCCACGAGGTCAGGGTCGCACGGTCCTCTTCGCTGATCTCCAGCACAGGTGACGGCATATGCCATCATCCCATACTGTCAACGAATTAATGACGCGCGACACTA
>NZ_BCSM01000029.1 GCF_001570865.1 Rothia kristinae NBRC 15354 | reverse complement strand
CCCCCCCCGCCGAGTCGCGCTCGCCGATGCGCCGCACCCGGGTCCCTCCCCCCCCCACGGGACCCGGGTGCGGCCATGCCGACATGGTGCATCTCACGTGTGTTTTGATGAAGGGGTGCGAAACGACAACCTGACGGCTGAGGAAGCCCGCGACCGCTCGGCCCTGCTGCGCGTCGACAGCTACGACGTCCATGTGGACCTGACCCACGCCGTGGACCCCGAGCGCCTGGCCTACCCGGTGCGCGCGGCGGTCCGCTTCGAGGTGCTCGCCGAGGATCCGGCGGCTCAGACCACGTTCATCGAGTATCTGCACCATTCGGTCGAGGCGATCACCCTCAACGGCCGCCGCCTGGACCCCCGGACCGCGGTGGTCGGCTCGCGGATCACCCTGACGGGTCTGGAGCGCAGCAACGAGCTCGTCGTGCACGGCTTCTCCCTGTACTCCCGCTCCGGGGAGGGCCTGCACCGCTTCCTGGACCCGGAGGACGGGCGCACCTACCTGTACACCCAGTACGAGCCGGCCGACTGCCGCCGGGTCTTCCCGACCTTCGAGCAGCCGGACCTGAAGGCCTCCTTCCGCTTCGCCGTGACCGCCCCCAGGGACTGGGTCGTCGCCTCCAACACCCCGGTGGAGCGGGAGGAGCAGGATCCGGTGGATGAGAGCGTGAGCAAGCGGATCTTCGCCCCGACGCAGCGGATCTCCACCTACATCACGACGCTGCTGGCCGGGCAGTACCACGCGGTCAGCTCGATGTACCAGCCCAGCGCGGAGACCGCGGTGGACGGCGTCGAGCCGAAGCCGATGACCCTGTACTGCCGGCAGGCGCTGGCCGCGCATCTGCCGGCTCGGGAGCTGTTCGAGCTGGTCGGGGCCGGTCTGGACTTCTTCCAGGACCTGTTCGACCTGGCCTACCCCTTCCCGCAGTACGACCAGGCCTTCGTCCCGGAGTACAACCTGGGCGCGATGGAGAATCCGGGGCTGGTGACCTTCACCGAGAACTACCTGCACCCGGGCGGGGCCACCGAGGCCCAGCGCGAGGCGCGGGCCAACGTCATCATGCACGAGATGTCGCACATGTGGTTCGGGGACCTGGTCACCATGAGCTGGTGGTCCGGCCTGTGGCTGAAGGAGTCCTTCGCGGAGTTCATGGGCGCCCTGGGGGCTGAGCGCGCCGGCGGCTTCGACCAGGCCTGGGTCAGCTTCGCCCACGGACGCAAGGCCTGGGCCTATCGCCAGGACGCCTACTCCACGACCCACCCGATCGTCGCGGACATCCCCGATGTGGAGGCGGCCAAGCAGAACTTCGACGGCATCACCTACGCCAAGGGCGCCTCGGTGCTCAAGCAGCTGGTGGCCCACGTGGGCTTCGAGCGGTTCATCGGTGCCGCCCGGGTCTACTTCCGCCGCCACGCCTGGGGGACCGCGCGCCTGGAGGATTTCCTGGCGGCCCTGGAGGAGTCCTGCGGGCGGGACCTCGCGGCCTGGGCGCGGCAGTGGCTGCAGACCTCCGGGGTCTCGGTGCTGCGCCAGGACGGCTCCCGCCTCATCCAGGAGCTGCCCGAGGGCGTCTCCCCCGAGCTCGGCCGGGCCCACACGCTGCACGCGGGCGTCTTCGACGAGATCGACGGCACCCTGCGCCTGCGCGAGGACCGGGCCCTGGAGGTGCCCGCGGGCCCCGAGGGCCTGGACCTGGAGCTTCCGGGCGCCCTCGCCGCCGCGGATCCGCGGGGTCTGCTGCTGCTGAACCGGGAGGACCTGACCTACGCCGTCACCCGGGTGGCCCCGGACCAGCTGGACACCTCGCTGCGAGCCGGACACACCCTGGAGGCCCCGCTGGATCGGGCCGTGCTCGGCTCCGCCCTGTGGACCATGGTCCGCGACGCGCAGCTGACCCCGTCCTCCTACCTCGGCTACGCTCTGGCCGGGGTGCGCGCGGAGAACAGCGCGACCCTGTTGGAGACGACGGCCCGGCACGTGCACGAGGCCATCGAGGAGCTCTGCGCCCCCGCCCAGCGCCCGCAGCTGCGTTCCCGGGCCGCCGAGGCTTTCCTCATCGCCCTGGAGGCAGCGGCCCCCGAATCCGACGCGCAGCGCATCCTGCTGCGCCACGTCCTGATCCTGGCCCGCACCACCGAGGAGGCGCTGCCGGTGGCCGAGCAGGTGCACGCCGCCTGGTCTGAGGATCCTGGTGCGGCCCGCTGGGGCGGGCTGGAGCTGACCGACGAGTTGGCCTGGAGCGCCCGGCTCGCCCTGGCCGTGTCCGGTCGTCTCACAGCGGAGGACCTGGACGTCGCCCTGGATGCCCGGCGCAACCGGCACGCCGAGGTGGGCTGGAACCGGGCCAGGGCAGCGGTGCCGGATGCCGCGGCCAAGCAGTGGGCGTGGGCGCGGATCTTCTCCGGGCGTCTGTCCAATGACGAGCTCTCCGCCGCGGCCGCAGGCTTCGCCGACGGTCCGGCGCGGCTGCGCGCGGCCTACGCCGATCGCTACTTCGCCGCGCTGGAGTCGGTGTGGGCCGAGCACTCCATCGGCATGGCCTCCCGGATCGTGGGAGGGCTGTTCCCGGACCTCGACGCCGTCGAGGACTCCCCGCAGCGAGCCGGGGCCTGGCTCGAGGAACATGAGCAGGCCCCCCGGGCGCTGCGTCGGCTGGTCATCGAGCACCGGGAGGACGCGCTGCGGGTGCGCCGGGTGCGCGCAGCCTGCGCCGGGGTGTGAGATTCTGGAGGGGCCGCCGCGCGCTGGTCCCCTCCACGTGCGGCATCCAACGGGCATGAAGGAGAACTGGCGTGACGCAGTACGCACTCAATGATCGCGGATCCCTGGAAGTGATCACGGACG
The DNA here is from genome assembly GCF_001570865.1 of Rothia kristinae NBRC 15354. Classification (GTDB taxonomy): domain Bacteria; phylum Actinomycetota; class Actinomycetes; order Actinomycetales; family Micrococcaceae; genus Rothia; species Rothia kristinae. The sequence goes on along the minus strand of NZ_BCSM01000029.1, from coordinate 810 downwards.
ACTACTACGACACCGAGATCCTCCGGCTCATGGACAATCTGCGCTTCGACCGGGAGCAGCACCACGACGGGCTGGCCCACCTGGTCCCGGAACCGGACAATCCGCACGCCCCCGGCTCCATCGCGGTGTGGGTGGACGGGCTGAAGATCGCGCGGATGTCCGCCGAGGACTCCCGCCGCTACCTGCCCGCGATCGCCCGCGTCGTGGTCTCCGGGCACGACCCCGTGGTCCCGGTGCGGGTGTGGGCCACGATGCGCGGGAAGGCGGGCCAGGTGCGCCTGGAATCCCGGGCGGTGCTGTCCATCGCCCGGCCGGATCAGCTGTTCCCCCTCAACGCCTGCCCGTCCCGGGCGGCCCTGCTGCCCCAGGGCCCCACCCTGAAGGTGCTGGACGAGAAGGACCACGCCGAGTACCTGCACTCGATCCTCCCGGTCTCCGGGGAAGGCCGGGTGATCCTGACCCTGGAGGCGGATCGGCACCGGCAACCCGACGGCACCGAGACGGACTCCGTGGACGTGCTGCACGACCGGCGGGTGGTCGGGCGCCTGTCCACGCAGATGTCCGAGCAGCTGGCCCCGGTGGTGCGCTACGCCTTCGAGCGGGACAAGCTCACCGCGGCCTGGGGCACGATCCGCGGCAACGCCTTCGAGCTGTCGCTGTCGGTGCAGACCGCTCGCGCCGAGGACCTGACACCTGCCTGGTTCGAGCAGCTGCCCCACGGCCTGCCCCCGCTGGTCCCGGAGCAGGAGCACTACGATCTGGAGGACGCCTACCGGCCCAGCCACGCCGAGAAGCACCCGGAATCCCGTC
>NZ_BCSM01000028.1 GCF_001570865.1 Rothia kristinae NBRC 15354 | reverse complement strand
CGGGCACAAAAAAAGGGTGGGGATCCCCGACCGGGGACCCCCACCACCATCAAAAAATGAATCTCGGCGGCGACCTACTCTCCCACACACCTACCGGGTGCAGTACCATCAGCGCTAAGAGCCTTAACTACCGGGTTCGGAAAGGGACCGGGTGTACCCCTCTTGCCATAACCACCGAGAAAAACACGGGCCAACCACCATCCAGGCACCCACCACCAACCCCACCCACCAGGGAAACACCCCCAAGGGTCACGGGTTCATGGTCAGCACCCCACACGGGTTGCTATCCCAAAACCATACAGTGAACACGAACACCAACACACGACCATCAAACAACCATGATCACCATGATGTGTAGATAAGTCTTCGGCCTATTAGTACCAGTCAACTCCACCAGTCTTCAGTCCCGGCTTCCATACCTGGCCTATCAACCCCGTCATCTACAGGGAGCCTCACACCCAACAAAAGGGCAAGGAGAACTCATCTCGAAGCAAGCTTCCCGCTTAGATGCTTTCAGCGGTTATCTCTCCCGAACGTAGCCAATCAGCCATGCACCTGGCGGTACAACTGACATACCAGAGGTTCGTCCGTCCCGGTCCTCTCGTACTAAGGACAGGCCTCCACAATTCTCCAACGCACGCAGCGGATAGGGACCGAACTGTCTCACGACGTTCTGAACCCAGCTCGCGTACCGCTTTAATGGGCGAACAGCCCAACCCTTGGGACCAACTCCAGCCCCAGGATGCGACGAGCCGACATCGAGGTGCCAAACCATGCCGTCGATATGGACTCTTGGGCAAGATCAGCCTGTTATCCCCGAGGTACCTTTTATCCGTTGAGCGACGGCCATTCCACAATGAACCGCCGGATCACTAGTCCCGACTTTCGTCCCTGCTCGACCTGCCAGTCTCACAGTCAAGCTCCCTTGTGCACTTACACTCAACACCTGATTGCCAACCAGGCTGAGGGAACCTTTGGGCGCCTCCGTTACTCTTTAGGAGGCAACCGCCCCAGTTAAACTACCCATCAGGCACTGTCCCTGACCCAGATCATGGGCCGAAGTTAGACATCCAATATGACCAGAGTGGTATTTCAACAACGACTCCACCACCACTAGCGTGATGACTTCACAGTCTCCCACCTATCCTACACAAGCCACACCGAACACCAATACCAAACTATAGTAAAGGTCACGGGGTCTTTCCGTCCTGCTGCGCGAAACGAGCATCTTTACTCGTACTGCAATTTCGCCGAGTTCATGGTTGAGACAGTAGGGAAGTCGTTACTCCATTCGTGCAGGTCGGAACTTACCCGACAAGGAATTTCGCTACCTTAGGATGGTTATAGTTACCACCGCCGTTTACTGGGGCTTAAATTCTCCGCTTCGACCCCGAAGGGCCTAACGAGTCCTCTTAACCTTCCAGCACCGGGCAGGAGTCAGTCCGTATACATCGTCTTGCGACTTCGCACGGACCTGTGTTTTTGATAAACAGTCGCTTCCCCCTGGTCTCTGCGACCCATACACGCTCCCCGGAGCAAGCCCGGTTCACGCTCAAGGTCCCCCTTCTCCCGAAGTTACGGGGGCATTTTGCCGAGTTCCTTAACCATGATTCTCTCGAACGCCTTAGTATTCTCTACCTGATCACCTGTGTCGGTTTAGGGTACGGGCAACTAGAACCTCACGCCGATGCTTTTCTCGACAGCATAGGATCACCGAATCCCCCCACCAAAGGGGGTCCCATCACATCTCAGGCACACGGGGCGCGCATTTAACAACACCCCACCCTACATGCTTAGACCACGACAACCACCGCGTGGCCCGGCTACCTTCCTGCGTCACACCTGTTAACACGCTTACCTCCCTGGCTCAGGCCCCACGCTCCCCACCAGAAGCCACACAAAATGCGGCCACAGTGGTTCGGGTGGTTAGTATCACCAGCTCAGTATGGACGGTCCTTCGTCGGTACGGGAATATCAACCCGTTATCCATCGACTACGCCTGACGGCCTCGCCTTAGGCCCCGACTAACCCAGGGAAGATTAGCTTGACCCTGGAACCCTTGATCATCCGGCGGATACGTTTCTCACGCATCATTCGCTACTCATGCCTGCATTCTCACTCGCATAGCCTCCACCACTCGTTCACACGGCAGCTTCACCGGCCACACGACGCTCCCCTACCCAACAACAAAACGCTGTTGCCACAACTTCGGCGGTGTACTTGAGCCCCGCTACATTGTCGGCGCAGAATCACTTGACCAGTGAGCTATTACGCACTCTTTCAAGGATGGCTGCTTCTAAGCCAACCTCCTGGTTGTCTCAGCAACTCCACATCCTTTCCCACTTAGCACACGCTTAGGGGCCTTAGTTGATGGTCTGGGCTGTTTCCCTCTCGACAATGAAGCTTATCCCCCACTGTCTCACTGCCACGCTAAAACTTACCGGCATTCGGAGTTTGGCAGACGTCAGTAACCCGATAAGGCCCATCAGCCAACCAGTAGCTCTACCTCCAGCAAGCAACACGCAACGCTGCACCTAAATGCATTTCGGGGAGAACCAGCTATCACAGAGTTTGATTGGCCTTTCACCCCTACCCACAGCTCATCCCCTCCATTTTCAACTGAAGTGGGTTCGGTCCTCCACGCGCTCTTACACACGCTTCAACCTGGCCATGGGTAGATCACTCCGCTTCGGGTCTAGATCCTGCCACTCACACGCCCTCTTCAGACTCGCTTTCGCTACGACTACCCCACACGGGTTAACCTCGCGACAGAACACTAACTCGCAGGCTCATTCTTCAAAAGGCACGCCATCACCCCAAAAGGCTCTGACGGCTTGTAGGCACACGGTTTCAGGTACTATTTCACTCCCCTCCCGGGGTACTTTTCACCATTCCCTCACGGTACTGATCCACTATCGGTCACAAGAAAGTATTTAGACTTACCAGGTGGTCCTGGCAGATTCACACGAGATTTCACGGGCCCCGTGCTACTCGGGAAACAACACCATGCAGCAGCCACGGTTTCAGCTACAGGACTCTCACCCTCTACGGCACGCCATCCCAGGCGCTTCGCCTACCGCAACACACCACACCACCAGCCGGTAAGAACTGGCACGCATCGCTCCCACAACCCCCATGATGCAACCCCTCACCGGTATCACACACCACAGGTTTAGTCTCATCCGCTTTCGCTCGCCACTACTCACAGAATCATTAGTTATTTTCTCTTCCTGAGGGTACTGAGATGTTTCACTTCCCCTCGTTCCCTCCACACACCCTATACATTCAGGTGCAGGTCACCACCCTTGACAAGTGGCGGGGTTCCCCCATTCGGAAATCCTCGAATCAACGTCCTGTTATCGACTCCCCGAGGCTTATCGCAGATTCACACGTCCTTCATCGGCTTCTTGTGCCAAGGCATCCACCGTGCGCCCTAAACAACTTAGCCACACACAGATAATCACAGATACACTCAACAATCGCAGATACACCACACCCAGCAACCACCAGAAACCCAGCAGTCACCAGACACGGCATACCAGAATAAAATTGATGCTCGCGTCCACTATATAGTTCTCAAACAACAACCCACACCACCACCAACACCACACACAACGCATAGCACCAGCAGCAGCCAGGCAAACCCAAGACAACCACCCCAACCCACACCAGCAACAGGAAACCCATCACCAGCACGGGTCAGAAGCTCATTGCCTCAAAACCCAACAGCATGCTCCATCCACTCCACTCACCACACCACCAGCCACACAAGCCGGCAGCATGACAAGAACAGGCGCACATTCCACCCATGAGCAAACCCCACGCACCACACTCGGGCACGAACAGGGCCAACCAAAGTTGAGCTCCTTAGAAAGGAGGTGATCCAGCCGCACCTTCCGGTACGGCTACCTTGTTACGACTTAGTCCCAATCGCCAGTCCCACCTTCGACGACTCCCTCCACAAGGGTTAGGCCATCGGCTTCGGGTGTTACCAACTTTCGTGACTTGACGGGCGGTGTGTACAAGGCCCGGGAACGTATTCACCGCAGCGTTGCTGATCTGCGATTACTAGCGACTCCGACTTCATGGGGTCGAGTTGCAGACCCCAATCCGAACTGAGACCGGCTTTTTGGGATTAGCTCCACCTCACAGTATCGCAACCCATTGTACCGGCCATTGTAGCATGCGTGAAGCCCAAGACATAAGGGGCATGATGATTTGACGTCATCCCCACCTTCCTCCGAGTTGACCCCGGCAGTCTCCTATGAGTCCCCACCATCACGTGCTGGCAACATAGAACGAGGGTTGCGCTCGTTGCGGGACTTAACCCAACATCTCACGACACGAGCTGACGACAACCATGCACCACCTGTACACCAGCCCAAAAGGGAAGAACCATCTCTGGAACGATCCGGTGTATGTCAAGCCTTGGTAAGGTTCTTCGCGTTGCATCGAATTAATCCGCATGCTCCGCCGCTTGTGCGGGCCCCCGTCAATTCCTTTGAGTTTTAGCCTTGCGGCCGTACTCCCCAGGCGGGGCACTTAATGCGTTAGCTACGGCGCGGAAAACGTGGAATGTCCCCCACACCTAGTGCCCAACGTTTACGGCATGGACTACCAGGGTATCTAATCCTGTTCGCTCCCCATGCTTTCGCTCCTCAGCGTCAGTAACAGCCCAGTAACCTGCCTTCGCCATCGGTGTTCCTCCTGATATCTGCGCATTTCACCGCTACACCAGGAATTCCAGTTACCCCTACTGCACTCTAGCCTGCCCGTACCCACTGCACACCCGGAGTTAAGCCCCGGGCTTTCACAGCAGACGCGACAAGCCGCCTACGAGCTCTTTACGCCCAATAATTCCGGACAACGCTTGCGCCCTACGTATTACCGCGGCTGCTGGCACGTAGTTAGCCGGCGCTTCTTCTGCAGGTACCGTCACTTCCGCTTCTTCCCTGCTGAAAGAGGTTTACAACCCGAAGGCCGTCATCCCTCACGCGGCGTCGCTGCATCAGGCTTGCGCCCATTGTGCAATATTCCCCACTGCTGCCTCCCGTAGGAGTCTGGGCCGTGTCTCAGTCCCAGTGTGGCCGGTCACCCTCTCAGGCCGGCTACCCGTCGTCGCCTTGGTAGGCCATTACCCCACCAACCAGCTGATAGGCCGTGAGCCCATCTAAGACCAGTACATAACCCTTTCCACCACCAGCCCATGCGGGCAGTAGTCGCATCCGGTATTAGACCCAGTTTCCCAGGCTTATCCCAGAGTCAAAGGCAGGTCACTCACGTATTACTCACCCGTTCGCCACTCATCCACCCGGTGCAAGCACCAGGCTTCAGCGTTCGACTTGCATGTGTTAAGCACGCCGCCAGCGTTCGTCCTGAGCCAGGATCAAACTCTCCGTTGAAAAACAAAAAGCATGAACACTGGACTCATCAAAATAAATGAACAGCGCAGCGCATCACCAGCCACGGGGTGGCCTCCACGCTGCACCAACACTCTGCATGATGACCACAGTCATTCACAAAAAATACTTGGTATGCACCATCAGAGTGAACAAAGCACACTATTGAGTTCTCAAACAACGAA
>NZ_BCSM01000027.1 GCF_001570865.1 Rothia kristinae NBRC 15354 | reverse complement strand
CCCAGCCACGCCGAGAAGCACCCGGAATCCCGTCGCCCCGCCGCTCCCGCGCCCGAGGACCCGGCCCCGTCCTCCCAGCGCGCCCCGCGGCGGGAGGCGCAGCGTCGCCCCGCCCGACGGCGCGCGGGCAGCGCCTCCGCCCCGCGGGCCTCCCGCGCGCCGCGCGCCCAGCGGGGCCCGAATCAGCGGATCGGCTGGCTCATCGGGGTGCTGGGGGCGCTGGTGCTGCTGGCCGGGGTGGTCCTGCTGTTCGTCCGCCCGGTCCTGGGCATCCTGGGACTGCTGCTGGGCGGCTCCCTGGCCTTCTGCGGGCTGTACCTGGCCCGCCTGGACGTCGCCGAGCAGCCGGTGCCCATCCGGCATCCGGCCCTGGACCAGGACCCAGCCCCGATCGAGGAGACGGCTCCCGCCCCGACGGCGTCGGCCCCGCAGACCCAGGATCCCGCTCCGGACGCCTCGGCGGATGCTCCGGCGGCGGACTCCCCCGGCGAGGGCTATGACTGGGCCCCGCAGCGCGCCTCCCGTCGTGCGACCCGGGAGACCGAGGGCGCCTGATGCTGGAGCGCGCCCGCACCCGCACCGACCGCTTCCTGCAGATCGGCGAAGTCCTGATCAAGCACGGCCTGGGGTCTCTGCTGGGCGGGGTGCTCTCCGCCCCGTGGGCCGCTCCCCTGCGGAAGGTGCGGCAGCTGGATCCGCAGCATCGGCACACCCAGGCCGAGCATCTGCGCCTGGCGCTGGAGGAGCTGGGCCCCACCTTCGTCAAGCTCGGCCAGCTCGCCTCCACCCGGCAGGATCTGCTGCCGGAGGATTACACGCGGGAGCTGGCCCGGCTGCAGGACTCCTCCCCGCCGGTCTCCTTCCAGCGTCTGATCGGGCAGTTCGACGGGCAACCGGAGGAGCAGCTGCTGGCCTCCTTCGAGAGCATCGATCCGCAGCCGCTGGCCACCGGCTCCATCGGCCAGGTCCACGCCGCCGTGCTGGACGGGCGCGACGTCGTCGTGAAGATCCGGCGCCCAGGGGTGCTCGCGGGCGTGCACCAGGACCTGGACATCCTCGCCGAGCTGTCCAAGATGCTCTCCCGCTATGTCGGGATCGCCCGCGGCTACGACGTCGTGGAGCTGACCCGGCAGTTCGCTCAGCGCATCGAGGAGGAGCTGGACTACACGATCGAAGGCGAGCACTGCGATCGCTTCGCGGAGTTCTTCGCCGAGGACCCCTGGATCCGCATCCCCCGCATCCACTGGGAGGCAAGCAGCTGCGCGCTGCTCACCCAGGATCGGGTGCGGGGACTGAAGATCAGCGACATCCCCGCGCTGGATGCCGCCGGGGTGGACCGGCACCTGCTCGCGGTCACGGCCACGCAGGCCCTGTGCCGCATGGTCTTCCAGCTGGGCCTGTTCCACGCCGACCCGCACCCCGGCAATCTGTTCGTGCAGCCGGACGGGTCGATCACCGTCATCGACTTCGGGATGGTCGGGGAGCTCTCGGAGCGGTTCCGGGATCGCCTGGTCCCGCTGCTGGTCGGGATCACCACGGGCAATGCGCGCCAGGCCGCGCGGGCGACGGTGCGCCTGACGGCCCGCCCCGAGCAGGAGGTCCGGGCCGCGGACCTGGAACCGGACATGCAGCGGATCATCTCCGGGTACACCGGGCGCAGCCTGCAGGAGCTGAACCTGGCCCAGCTGCTCACGGATGTGCTGCGGATGCTGCATCGACACCACCTGGTCCTGCCCCCGGAGGCGGCGATGCTGGTGAAGATGATCGCCACCGCCGAGGCGCTGGGCACCACCCTGGACCCGGGCTTCGACATCGTGGCCGTCCTGACGCCCTATGCGCAGCAGTACGTCCGCTCCCGGCTCAGCCCGGAGATGCTCCTGCGCCGGGCCCGGGAGGCCGCCAAGGAGGCCGTCTCGTTGGGCATGGACGCCCCGGAGTCCGTGCGCCGGGTCCTGGGGGTGCTGGAGAGCGGCGGCTTCGACGTGCACCTGCGCGCCGATGAGCTGGAGGAGCTCATGGGCAAGGTCGAGAAGCTGGGCACCCGGGTCGTGGCCGGAGCCGTGCTGGCGGCGGTGATCAACGGGTCTGCGCACATCGTCGCCTCGGACCCGGGCCGGTTCAAGTCCTGGTACCCGGCGCTGGTCGGGGCGGGGGCCGGCTCCGCCGGGATGATCGGCGGGTACCTGGCCTGGTCCCTGCGCCCGCGCCGACGCCGCTGATCCTCCGCCCCGCCGGCCCCGCCCCGGTGCGGACTCAGTCCGTCGGGATGGTCTTGACGTAGTCGGCCATGGTCCCGTTCTCCAGGGCCTGGGAGAGCCGGTGGATCGCGTCCTCATCCGGGATGACGATGGACTGCCCGTCCTCGGACCACCCGGTGCCTGAGTTGGGCAGGGTGAACATGGTCATGTTCCGCAGCCCGCTGGGTCCGGCCTTCATGCCCATCGCGACGATCTCGCGGGCCGTGAGGTCCTCGTCCACGGAGACGTACGGGGAGAACTTCTCCACGGCGTCGCTGAGCTTGGTGGGGCTGGAGAGGGTCTCGGGGCTGAGGATCTTCTTCAGGAGTCCGCGCAGGTAGATCCGCTGGTCGCGCACCCGCTGGTAGTCCCCGTCCTGGAAGCTGTACCGGTCGCGCACGAAAGCCAGCGCCTCGTCCCCGTCGAGGGTCTGCTCGCCCTTGCGGAACTCGTGGCCGTCGGCGGTGAAGTCCATGGGCACATCCACCGGCACCCCGCCGACGGCGTTCGTCAGGTCGCGGAAGCCCTGGAAGTCGATCTCTGCGACGTGGTCGATGCGCGTGCCCAGGAGCTGCTCGATCGTCCGCACCTCCAGGGGTATCCCGCCGTAGTTCAGCCCGGCGTTGATCTTGGCTTTGCCGTGACCGGGGATGTCCACCCAGGTGTCGCGCATGATGGACACCACGTAGGCGGCGCCGCCGTCGGAGGGGATGTGCACGAGCATGATCGCGTCCGAGCGCTGACCGCTCACGACCTTCTCGTCCGCCTCTCCTTTGCGGGAGTCGCTGCCCAGGAGCAGGACGTTGTAGGAGCCATCCTCCTTGGGCCGGCCGGCGTCATCCGAGGGCAGCGCCTGGGAGAGCTTGGGCGAGTCGGCGTCGAAGTCGTGGCCGAGCTTGTACAGGAAGCCGCCGACGATCAGCACCGGGATCAGCAGCAGCACCAGCAGAACACCGAGCAGGGTCAGCACCTTGCGCCGGCGCGACCAGGGCCTGCGGCGCGATGGGGTCTCGGGAAGGGCGGATTCCGGGGTGGTGGACATGGGTGCTCCGGTGGCTCGGGCTTGGCGGGGATCGGGTCGATCCCACTGTAGCGGCTCGGGGCTCACCCCGAGATCACCGGCACGGGCCCACCCGGTCGACCGCAGACGCCTCGGGCCGGGGCGCGCTCACCGATCCGGTGAGCACGCCCCGGCCCGAGCCGGTGGTGGCAGTCGCCGCCTACTTGGCGGACTTGCCGAAGTTCTTGAACCGGGCGTTGAAGCGCTCGACGCGCCCGGCGGAGTCCATGATCCGCTGCTTGCCGGTGTAGAAGGGGTGGGACTCGGAGGAGATCTCGACCTCGACGAGAGGGTACTCGTTGCCGTCTTCCCAGGTGTCGGTCTTGGAGCTGGTGACGGTCGAACGCGTCAGGAAGGACTTGCCGGAGGCGAGGTCGCGGAAGATGACCTCGTGGTAATCCGGGTGGATATCGGTCTGCATGGTGTCTACCTCTCGCGGACTGGATTTTGCCAGGCCTGGGGACGCGGTGTCCCGCCCGGTCATCCGGGCGGGCGCCGTCGGAGTCGACGGCGACTCCCCAGGCTACCACGCGACGGCCCCCGCGGTCAGGGGCGCGCGCCGTCTTCCTCGGCGGACTCCCGCGGGCGGGTCTCCCAGAAGGCGACGGCCGAGGCCGCGGCCACGTTGAGGGAGTCCACGGCGTGGCTCATGGGGATGATCACGCGCGCATCCACCGCCGCCAGGGTCTCCGAGCGCAGGCCGTGACCCTCGGTGCCCAGCACCAGGGCGAGTCGCTGCGGGGCGGTGTGCCCGAGCCGGTCCAGGGTCACCGCGTCGTCGCTGAGGGCCAGGGCGGCCGTGGTGAATCCGCGCTCGCGCAGCAGGGACAGGTCCGCGGGCCAGGAGTCCAGCCGGGCCCAGGGGACCTGGAAGACGGTGCCCATCGAGACGCGGATGGAGCGTCGGTACAGGGGGTCGGCGCAGCGCGGGGTGATCAGCACGGCGTCCACGTCCAGGGCGGCGGCGCTGCGGAAGATCCCCCCGACGTTGGTGTGATCCACCACGTCCTCCAGGATCGCGACCCGCCGGGCGCCGTCGAGCACCCGCTCGACCGGGACGGGGGCGGGGCGGCGCATCACCGCGAGGGCGCCGCGGTGCAGGTGGAAGCCGGTCAGACCCTCCAGCACGGCGTCCTCCGCGACGTACGCGGGGGTCTGCGGATGACTGCGCAGCACGTCCGCCAGGTCCTCGGCCCATTTGTCCGACATGAGGAAGGAGAGCGGCTCGTGCCTGGCCGCCAGGGCGCGGCGGACCACCTTGGAGGATTCCGCGAGGTAGACGCCCCACTCGGCTTCCCGGGAGGTGCGCAGGCGCACGTCCGTCAGCCCCCGGTAGAAGCGCAGGTCTCGCAGCACCGGGTCCGCGGCTCGCCCGTCGGCGGCCTCCACCTGCTCGGCGTCGATCCGACGCACCGAGGGGATCGCATCGACCAGCGCCCGCCGGGCAGCCAGCTGGGCGGGGCCGTTCTGCGGGGTGCTCATGGGCGCGCGGCGAAGGCCGTGTGCCGCCCGTCGACGGTGCGCAGCCGCAGCGGGGTCTGGTAGGCGCGGGAGAAGCTGCGGTCCGTGAGGACCTCCTCCAACGGGCCCTGGGCGATGACCCGCCCGTGGCTGAGCAGCAGCAGGTGGGTGATTCCCTGCGGCAGCTCCTCGAGGTGGTGGGTCACCAGGACGCTCGCGGGCGCGTCCGGGTCGGCATTGAGCGCGGACAGACGCTGCACGAGGTCCTCGCGCCCGCCGATGTCCATGCCCGCGGCGGGCTCATCGAGGATCAGCAGCTCGGGATCCGTCATCAGGGCGCGGGCGATCAGGGTGCGCTTGCGCTCCCCGTCGGACAGCGTGCCGAAGGTCCGCTCGGCCAGGCGGGAGATGCCCCAGTCCACCAGCAGCTGCTCGGCGCGGTCGTGGTCGTCGGCGTCGTAGGATTCCCGCCAGCGCCCGGTCACCCCGTAGGCGGCGGTGACGACGACGTCGCGCACCGTCTCCCCCGCCGGGATCTGGGCGGCCACGGCGGCGGAAGTCAGCCCGATGCGCGGGCGCAGCTCGAAGACATCCACGGCCCCGAGGATCTCATCGAGGATGTCCACCGAGCCGCGCGTGGGATGCAGCCGTGCCGAGGCGACGTTCATCAGCGTGGACTTCCCGGCCCCGTTGGGGCCCATCACGGCCCAGCGCTGCCCGGCCTCCACCCGCCAGGTCACTCCGTCCAGGAGGGCGCGGCCGCCGCGCACGACCGAGACGTCGACCAGATCCAGTACAGTGCTCATGCCTCGACCCTAAGCCACGGCGCGCGCACCGACCCAACCCGGTCCGCGGTTCGGGTCGGCCGCCCGCAGAGGGACTCTTCTCCGATCCCGCCAGGGTCTCAGCATCCCCAGGCACGGGGGTTCGCGGAGCAGCCGTCCTGAACCCACCCGGATTTGGTGCGCCACACGCTCACCGTCTGCGGTTGCGACGGGAGGGTCGCGGTA
>NZ_BCSM01000026.1 GCF_001570865.1 Rothia kristinae NBRC 15354 | reverse complement strand
ACGCGGCGTCGGCGAGCAGCCGGATCGGCCTCTCGCTGGGGGTTTCGGCTGTCAGTACCCGAGGCTGGACAGGGACTCGCGCAGGGTCTGCGCCGAAGCCTGCAGCTTCTTCGTCTCGGCCTCGTCCATCGGCACCTCCAGCACGCGCCGGACGCCGCCGAAGCCGACGACGCAGGGCACGGACAGGGCCACCCCGTCGATGCCCTGGTAGCCCTCCAGCACGGTGGACACCGGCAGCACGGCGTCCTGACCCTGCAGCACCGCCTTGGCGATGCGGGCCCCGGACAGGCCGATCGCGTAGTTGGTCGCGCCCTTGCCCTCGATGACCTTGTAGGCCGCGCGCATGACGTCGTGGCCCAGGGTGTCCTTGACCTCGTCGGTGAACAGGGCGGAGCCGTCATCCCCGGTCCACTGGTCCACGGGGACCTGCCCGATCGTGGCGGAGGACCACAGCGGGAACTCCGAGTCCCCGTGCTCGCCGACGATCATGGCGTGCACCGAGTCGCTGGAGACCCCGGCGGCGTTGCCGATCAGCCAGCGCAGCCGGGAGGAGTCCAGCACGGTGCCGGAGGAGAAGACCTGGTGGGCGCCCAGCCCGGAGATCCGCTGGGCGACGACGGTGAGGACGTCGCAGGGGTTGGTCACGAGCATGTAGACGGCGTCCGGGGCCTGCTCCAGCAGCGTCGGCATCATGGACTCGAGGATCTTGACGTTGGTCCCGGCCAGCTCCAGGCGGGTCTGCCCGGGCTTCTGGGGGGCGCCGGCGGTGATGATGATCATGTCGCAGCCCTTGAGCAGCTCCGGGTCTCCCCCGCCGGTGATCCGGACGTTGGAGGCGAACAGCGAGCCGTGGGCGATGTCCAGGGCCTCGGCCTCGGCCTTCTGGGCGGCGATGTCGTAGAGGACGACCTCGCGGGCGACGTTCTGGATCACGGAGGCGTAGGCCATGGCGGAGCCGACGCCGCCCGCTCCGACGATGCCGAGCTTGGTGGACGGACGATCCTGGGTGACGGTCATGGTGTTCCCTTTCCTGCGACGTTCGGCCGCTTTCTTCGTCGACGGGCCGATACCACGCACCATGATGCCACCTGAGTGAGGGTTTCTGTGGGTTTCTGTGGGTTTATGACGTGGATGTTGCCGCGGCACCCCACACGAACCCGCACAGACGCGACCGCACCCCGCCGGGTACGGCGAAGGCCCCGGAACCTGGATCGGTTCCGGGGCCTTGTGATGACTCGCGTGCGCGAGGGGGGACTTGAACCCCCACCCTCTAATACGAGGACTAGCACCTCAAGCTAGCGCGTCTGCCTATTCCGCCACCCGCGCGCATGCCGTCTGACGTCCCCTGGGGGCGCCGGACAACGAGTAGAAACTTACCTGCTGGCTCGACGCTGTGCAACTTCCGCACCGCCAGCCCCGCCCCCGCCCCGCGGAGCCGCGGGACGGGGGCGGGGGCCGCCTCAGGACGGACGGCCGAAGGAGACCTCGAAGTGCTGCCGGGCCCCGCGCCCGATGCCGCGCACGGCCGTCTGCCCGTCGGGCTCGGGATCGCATACCTTCCACAGGTCCACGGCGGCCGGCAGGAAGACCGGGGATCCGAAGGCCACCCGCCAGGTCCCGGCCGCGCCGGGGTCTGAGACCAGCAGCCCCAGGGCCCGCGAGGCGCAGTACATCCCGTGGGCCAGGGAGGACTTCATCCCGAAGGCCTTGGCGCTCACGGCGCTGAGATGGATCGGGTTGGCATCACCGCTCACCGCGGCGTAGCGGCGCCCGATGTCGCCGGGCAGACGCCAGCGCCCGATCAGCCGAGCCCCCTCCCGCGCATCCGGACGGTCGGTCGTCGCCGACGCGGAACCCTCGCCCGCGCCGCGGTCGGCCGTCTTGGACAGGTACAGGGATTCGTCCGAGAAGACCAGCCGTCCGGACTCGTCCCAGATCTCGGCGAGCACGGTGACGGTGACGCCGCGCCGGTGGCGCCCGAACTCCCGGATCCGGGAGCGGACCGTGAGCTGCTCGTCGGCGCCCACCGGGTGGTGCACCGTCGCGGTGTTCTCCAGGTGGATCAGGCCGAGCACCGGCAGCGGGAAGGCCTTCGCGGTGAGCACCCGCATGGAGACGGGGAAGGTCAGCGTGTGCAGGAATCCCGCGTGCAGGTGCTCGGCCGGTGCGGCTCCCACGCAGCGGGCGAAGGCCGCCGCCCGCTCGGCGTCGGCCTGCACCCGCTGGCGCACGGGGGTGATCGCCTGGGGGTCGGGCAGGGCGTCCGGGCGGGTGCGGCCCCGCCCGGGCAGGCGCGAGCGCAGGGCGCCGGAGGCCTCGTGGCGCACGACCGAGCCCAGGGTTCCCAGGGGTCCGGCGGGCCCGGCCGAGCCGGTGGATCGGGAGGAGGAGAAGGGCGTGGGCAGGGAGATCCTGGGCATCGCGCGGATCACGCCCCCACCATGGACTGCCCGCACACGCGCAGTGTCTGTCCGTTGACCCCCGCCGCGGCGTCGGAGGCGAGGAAGGCCGCGGCCTGGGCCACGTCCTCCGGGCGCCCGCCCTGGGACAGGGAGTTCAGGCGACGGGCGACCTCGCGGGTCACGGTCGGCATGGCCCGGGTCATCTCCGTCTCGATGAATCCGGGGGCCACCGCGTTGATGGTCCCTCCGGTCTCGGCGAGGTCTTCGGCTTCGGCCGCGACCATGCCGATGATCCCGGCTTTGGAGGCGGCGTAGTTGGTCTGGCCCTTGTTCCCCGCGATGCCGCTGGTGGAGGCCAGGCACACGATGCGCGGGTGCTGCCCGAGCGCCCCGGATTCCAGCAGCTGGCGGTTCATCCGCAGCTGGGAGGAGAGGTTCACGGCCAGCACGGAGCCCCACCGGGCGGCGTCCATGTTGGCCAGCATCTTGTCGCGGGTGATGCCGGCGTTGTGGATCACGACGTCGAGGGTGCCGAAGGCGCGCCGAGCGGTCTCGGCGATGCGCCGGCCGGCGTCCTCGGCGGTGATGTCCAGCTGCAGGGCCTGGCCGGAGACCTCGTTGGCCACCGTCGCCAGGGCCTCCCCGGCCGCGGGCACGTCTACGAGCAGCAGGCGGGCGCCGTCGGCGTGCAGGCGGCGCACGATAGCCGCGCCGATGCCCCGGGCGGCGCCGGTGACGACGGCGACCTTGCCTTCCAGCGGACGCTCGGGGTCCGGGGCGCCCGGGCCATCGGCGGCGGCGACCACCAGCGGCTGACCGGAGACGTAGGCGGAGCGGGCCGAGAGCAGGAAGCGCAGCGGGCCCTCCAGCGCCGGGGCGTCGAGGCCGAAGTCCCCGTCCAGCAGCAGCGCATTGCAGGTGGCGCCGCGGCGGGACTCGTGGGCGAGGGAGCGCATGAAGCCGACGACGCCGGCCTGGGCGGCGACCAGCTCAGGGTCGTCCTCGGTGCTGCCGGTGCGTCCCAGCACCACGATGCGCCCGGAGGAGCCCAGGCTGCGCAGCGCCGCACCGACGCCCAGGGCGATCTCCTGCAGCTGGCCGGGGTCGGTCACGGCAGTGAAGTCGGCGATGATCGCGCCGTAGGTGGTGCCGGGGCTGGGGTGCCGGTGCACCTCGAGGTCCCAGGCCAGCAGACGCCGGGCCAGCGGATCCGACGCGGGGCCGCCGACGACCAGAACGCGGGGGTCGGCCAGCAGCGGCGCGCCGGGCTCGTCGCGGCGCAGGGCGGTGGGTCGGGGCAGGCCGAGGGCTTCGGCCAGCTTCTTGCCGATCGGGGAGTTGACCAGCTGGGTGTAGGAGTCCTTCATGGTCTCTCGTCGCCTCCTGGGGCGTGGGTGGTGCGGCCCTGACGGGGGCCGCGGACGATGGGCGGGGCCGGGGATGATGGGAACCGAGCCCGGCGCCGGGAGGGGCGCCGGGCCGGCCCCCGGGGTGCGGATCAGGCGGATTCGAGGATCATGGCCACGCCGAGGCCGCCGGCGGCGCACACGGAGACCAGGCCGCGCTGGGGCTTGCCGGTCTGCTCGGCGCTCTCGTGCAGCTGCTTGGCCAGGGAGGCGATGATGCGTCCGCCGGTGGCCGCGAAGGGGTGCCCGGCGGCCAGGGAGGAGCCGTTGACGTTGAGCTTGGCGCGGTCGATCGCGCCGAGGGCTCCGTCCCGGCCCAGGCGGGTGCGGCAGAACTCGTCGTCCTCCCAGGCGGCCAGGGCGGAGAGCACGGTCCCGGCGAAGGCCTCGTGGATCTCGTAGAAGTCGAAGTCCTGCAGGCTCAGGCCCTGCCGCTCCAGCAGCTGGGGCACGCCGTAGACGGGGGCCATCAGCAGGCCCTCCGCGCCGGAGACGAAGTCCACGGCGGCGGCCTGCGCGTCCACGACCTTCGCCAGCGGGGCCAGCCCGTGGGCCTCGGCCCACTCCCGGCTGCCCAGCAGCACCGCGGAGGCGCCGTCGGTCAGCGGGGTGGAGTTGCCGGCGGTCATCGTGGCCTCCTCCGGCAGGGAGCGGCCGAAGACGGGCTTGAGCTTGGCCAGGGCCTCCATCGAGGAGTCCGGGCGCAGGTTGTTGTCCCGGGCCAGACCGTGGAAGCCGGTGAGCAGATCGTCGAAGAAGCCGCGGTCGTAGGCGGCGGCGAGGTTGCGGTGGCTGTTCATGGCCAGCTCGTCCTGGGCCTCGCGGGTGATGCCCCAGCCGGCGGTGGTGATGGCCTGGTGCTCCCCCATGGACAGGCCGGTGCGCGGCTCGCCGGTCCCGGGAGCCTCGGGCTTGATGTCGGCGGGGCGCAGGGCGGCGACGGCGGCCAGGCGCTGCTTGACGGTCTTGGCCCGTCCCAGGGCCAGCAGGGCGCGGCGCAGCTTCTCGGATACGGCGATCGGGGCGTCCGAGGCGGTGTCCACGCCGCCGGCGATGCCGGAGTCCAGCTGGCCCAGCCGGATCTTGTTGGTCAGGTTCCACACGGTCTCCACCCCGGTGGCGCAGGCCATCTGGACGTCGAAGGCGGGGGTCGCGGGATCCAGCGCGGAGCCGAGCACGGCCTCGCGGGTGAGGTTGAAGTCGCGGGCGTGCTTCAGGACGGCGCCGGCGGCCACCTCCCCGACCCGCTCCCCGGCCAGCCCGCAGCGGGCGACCAGCCCGTCGATGGCGGCGGTGAGCATCTCCTGGTTGGGCACGTCGGCGTAGGCGCCGTGGGAGCGGGCGAAGGGGATGCGGTTGCCGCCGAGGACGAAAGCTTCTGCTGCTGACAAGGGATCCTCCGGATCGTCGGGGCGTGCGGGTGGGTCCCGCGCGCCGGCAGATGTGACTGGACTGACACAGGACAGAGTACCTGATACTCTGCGTATCGTGAACACCGCAGCCCACCGCCCCGCAGGTCACGGCCCCTACCGCACCCGCGACGGCCGCAGCACCCGATGGGAGGCGCACCGGGTCGCCCGCCGCGAGGAGCTGCTGAGCAAGGCCCGACGAGCCATCCACGAGATCGGCGCCGAGGCCTCCATGGAGGAGATCGCGCAGTACGCCGGGACCTCCAAGTCCGTCTTCTACCGGTACTTCCGGGACAAGAACGGGCTGGGCCAGGCCCTCGGCGAATCCCTGCTGGCGCACCTGGAGGCCCGCATCGCCGAAGCGGTCCGGCGCGATCCGCAGGACAGCGCCCCGCCGCGCGCCGTCGTCGCCCGGATGATCGAGGTCTACCTGGTCCTCGTGCAGCGCTCCCCCGCACTGCACGCCTTCGTCACCTCCCAGGCGGGTCTGGGCTGGTCCCGACCCTCCGAGGCCCAGCGACCGACCGCGAGCCTGGGGCTGTTCGCCGACCACGTCTCGCGGCTGCTGCTGGAGGCGCTGGGCCCGGTCCCCGATCAGGCCCTCGCCGCCCGGCTGCCCGACCCCGACCAGGCCGCTCACCTGCTGCACTACTGGGCCCGCTCCGTCGTCGGCCTGGTGCACGCCGCGGCCGAGCAGTGGGCCGGAGAGGTGGCCGCAGGCACCGCCCCCGACCGCGACCTGCTGGTCCGGCAGCTGAGCGCCTGGGTGCTGTCCCCGATGCCCGCACCCACCGGCTGATCCCCCCCCCCCAACTCCCCTCCGCATCCAGCGGAATCCGACCCCGTCTGACACGAAGGAGTACCGCAGACATGACCCTCACCGAGCACCCCCGCACCGCACCCGAGCCGACCCCCGCCGACGATGCCGCCACCAACCGCGAGGTCCCCGAGCGCCGTCGTTCTCCCCGCCCGGACCACGCCCGCACCCTGGACACCGACGCCCTCTACGCGCAGCTGATGGGCCGCTGGCGGGCGGAGCGGGAGGACACCCGGAAGCTGATCAAGGACCCGGCGCTGTGGAAGCAGCCCGAGCTGACCTACCACGATCAGCGCCAGCGCGTCTTCGAGCAGCTGGGCATCCTCGTGCAGAACCAGTCCGTGCACCGGGCCTACCCCGCCTACGTCGGCGGCGGAGAGAACCCCGGCGGCAACATCGCCGGCTTCGAGGAGCTGGTCGCGGCCGACCCGTCCCTGCAGATCAAGGCCGGCGTGCAGTGGGGCCTGTTCGGCGCCGCCGTGCACCAGCTGGGCACCGAGGAGCACCACCGCAAGTGGCTGCCGGGGATCATGTCCCTGGAGATTCCCGGGGCCTTCGCGATGACCGAGATCGGGCACGGCTCGGACGTCGCCGCGATCGGCACCACCGCCACCTACGATCCGGACACGCAGGAGTTCGTGATCAACACCCCCTTCAAAGCCGCATGGAAGGAGTACCTGGGCAACGCCGCGGTGCACGGGCAGGCCGCCACGGTCTTCGCGCAGCTGATCACCCAGGGCGTGAACCACGGGGTGCACTGCTTCTTCGTGCCGATCCGCGATGCGCAGCTGAACCTGCTGCCCGGGGTGCAGTCCGCCGACGACGGCATGAAGGGCGGCCTGAACGGCATCGACAACGGCCAGCTGGCCTTCGACCACGTGCGCATCCCGCGGGAGAACCTGCTCAACCGCTACGGCGACGTCGCCGAGGACGGCACCTACACCTCCCCCATCGAATCCCCCGGCCGCCGCTTCTTCACGATGCTGGGCACCCTCGTGCAGGGCCGGGTCTCCCTGGACGGGGCCTCGACCAAGGCGGCCCAGGTGGGACTGTCCATCGCGCTGACCTACGCCTACCAGCGCCGCCAGTTCGACGACGGCGCCGGGGAGGAGGCGACCCTGATGAGCTACCAGCTGCATCGGCGTCGGCTGCTGCCGCTGCTGGCCCAGACCTACGCCGCCTCCTTCGCCCACCACGACCTGCTGGAGGCCTTCCACGACGTGTTCAGCGGGGACAACGACACCCCGGAGTCCCGGGCCGAGCTGGAGACCCTCGCGGCGGGGCTGAAGCCCATCTCCACCTGGCACGCGCTGAACACCCTGCAGACCTGCCGCGAGGCCTGCGGCGGATCCGGGTTCATCACCAAGAACCGCTTCACCGGGCTCTACCAGGACCTCGACGTGTACGCGACCTTCGAGGGGGACAACCACATCCTGCTGCAGCTGGTGGGCAAGCGCCTGCTCGGGGACTACTCCAAGGAGTTCGCCGGCGCCGACTTCGGCTCGATCACCAAGTACGTCTCCTCCCGCGCCGAGGACCTCGCCCTGAACCGCTCCGGTCTGCGCCGGGTGGCCCAGGCGGTCCAGGACACCGCCGACGCCCGGAAGTCCGCGAACGCGCTGAAGGATCCGGTGGCCCAGGCGCAGCTGATGCGGGCCCGGGTGGACAACCTGATCGGCCGGATCGCCGATGAACTGCGCCCGGCCCGGAAGATGTCCAAGGCCGACGCCGCCGAGGTGTTCAACTCCCAGCAGGTGCGTCTGATCGAGGCCGCCCGCTCGCACGCGGAGCTGCTGCAGTGGGAGGCTCTGCACCGGGCGGTGCAGGAGGCCGAGGGCGTCAACGCCGAGGTGCTGACCTGGCTGCGGGACCTGTTCGGGATGACCCTGATTGAGAAGAACCTCGGCTGGTACCTCTCCCACGGCCTGCTCTCCACCCAGCGGGCCCGCACCGTGGAGTCCTACATCCTGCGTCTGATCGACCGGATCGAGCCCTACACCCTGGATCTGGTGGCCGCCTTCGGCTACGAGCAGGAGCACCTGCGCGCGGAGATCTCCTCCGGGATCGAGGCCGAGCGGCAGGAGGAGGCCCGGGCCTACTACCGCGACCTGCGGGCCAGCTCCGAGGCCCCGGTGGAGGAGAAGACCCTGCGCGCCCGCCAGACCGGGGCCGGGAAGACCGCCCGACGCCGCTGAGCCACCCCCCCCCC
>NZ_BCSM01000025.1 GCF_001570865.1 Rothia kristinae NBRC 15354 | reverse complement strand
AGCGCCCTCACGGACCGTCTTCACCGAGGTCACCGTCGCCGTGCCGTCGGAGGCCTTCACAGTCTGCTCCTCCGCGGGAGCCTCCGACTCCGGGGAGGTCTCGGTGACCTTGGTGTCGATCTTGTAGAGGGTGTCCGCGTTGATGGGGCTCAGCTGGGCGCCGTAGCCCTTCTGCTCGGTGTTGGAGGTGCGGGTGGTGCCGCTGGTGAAGTCCAGGGTGAACGGCACGGACTGGTTGGCGTAGGCGCCGGCCTTGTCCACCGCGAAGGCCCCCTCGGGGGTGACCAGGACGTCGTTGGTCGCCCGGGAGCCGGTGTCCACGGAGCTGACGACCTTGCCGGTGCGGGCGTCGATCACCCCGACCTCGCCCTTGCCGAAGTCGGTGACGTAGACCAGGTCACGGGCCTCATCGTTGTCGATGGCCAGGGCCTGGGTCCCGAAGGGGATGGACTTCTTGTACTCACCGGTGGTCAGGTCGTAGACCGTGACCCCGGAGTTCTTGCCGCCCTTGCCCTGGCTGGAGACGTAGATCTCGTTCAGGGACTTGTCCACCGTCACGTCCGACGGGGACAGGCCCGCGGAGGAGTCGTCCGCGTGCACGGTGATGGTCTGCACGACCTTGAGGGTCTTGGTGTCGATCACGCTGACGACGCCGCGGGAGATGTCCGGGGTGTACAGGCGCCCGGCCTCCTCGTCCAGGAAGGAGTTCATCCCGGTGCCGGCGCCCTCGCCGACGTCGATGCGCTGGGCCTCGTGGGTGGTCAGGTCGAAGGCGACGACGCCCTTCCCGTCGGTGACGAAGGCGCGGCCAGTGGCGTCGTCGATCTTGACCTCGCGCGGGTGGTCCACGACCTGCTCGGAGGCCGCCGGGTCGTAGGAGGTCCAGATCTGCTTCAGGGTGGTCTGGTCGAACACGGATACCGCACTGGAGCGGGTGTTGGTGACCCAGACGGTGTTGTTCGCATCGTCCGCGGCGATCCCGTAGGCGCCGTTGTACTGGTAGCCGGCGTTCTGGCCGGTGCCGGTGCGCAGCGTGGGCATCGCGGCGTTGGCCTCGATCTTCATCGTCGAGGGTTTCACCCGGGCGATGGTGGCGGTCTCGATCGGGGGACGCCCGGAGGAGCCGGTGACCCACAGCTTGTCGTTCTTCTGGGAGTAGGCCATCTGGTACTGACCGGGCAGGCCCTGGGTCTGCTGGGCCGAGACTTCGACGCTGCGGGCGCTCGAGGCGGCGCTCTCGGCCGGGGCGGCCTGGGCCGGGACCATCAGGGCGGAGGCCAGCAGGGAGGCGGCGGTGGCTCCCACGGCCAGGTTCTTCAGACGGCGCCGGGGGCGCTGGCAGGAGATCGTCATCTTTCCTCATTCATCGGGTCCCCGCCGTGGGCGGGGACGGTGCGAGGTGGACAGCCGCGCGTCACAGGACACACAGCTTAGCCTTTCCTAAAGGTGGGCTGAGATAGAGCTTACGCCTCAGTGCGCCGTGCGCCAATGCCGTGGCCGATCGGGATCGACGCGCCGGGCTCAGCCCCGCCCGTCGCCCAGCATCGAGGCCAGGGCCCGGGCGCCCGCGCCCCGGATGACCGCGGCGTGATCCCCGGGCACGGTCTGACGCTCCAGCGCCCCGGTGCGGGCCCAGGCCTGCGCCGGGGCCCCTTCGCCCAGGGTCCGCTCGGCCCCGACGTGCAGCAGCCGGGCGCGCACCGGGGCCGGGTCCGCCCCGCGGGTGTGGGCCATGGCCCGGCGCACCGCCGCGATGCTGGTGCGCAGGGCGGCGTCGTCCAGGGCCGCCAGGGGCGAGCCGTGCTCGCGCAGAGCCGCCAGGGTCTCCTCCAGGTTTCGCGGCGGGGCCTGCGGTTCCACCCCGCCCATGCGCATCAGGGCCCGCCACAGCTCCCCCGGGCCCGGTGCGGGCAGGGACCGCCAGTACGACGGCGGGTAGGCGTCCAGCAGCCCCACCGCACCGATTCGCGGGCCACCCTCCCGTTCGGCCAGGCCCGCCAGGTGCACCGCGGCCATTCCGCCGACGGACCATCCGGCCAGATCCGCGCCGTCGGGGGCGATCTCGCGCAGCAGCGGCAGCTGCTGGGGGGCCAGCTCCTCCAGGTCCGCAGGCTCCGGAGCCTGCGGGTCGGTGAACTGCGGGGCCTGCAGCGTCCACACGGTGCGGGCCGGGCCCAGGGCGGGCAGCAGCCCCGCGTAGCACCAGCCGAGACCCCCGGCCGGGGGCAGCAGCACCAGGGGTGCTGCGGCAGGGTCCGAGCCGCGGCGCAGCAGCAGCGTCGGCGCCAGATCCGCCCCGAGACCGGCGCCCGATTCCTCCCCCAGGGCCGCGGACAGTGCGGCCGGGGTCGGGTGGGCGAAGATCTGCGCCAGGGAGCAGGGCAGGCCCAGCCGCTCGTCGATCCGGGCCACCAGCTCCAGCGCGGTCAGGGACGCGCCCCCGGCCGCGAAGAAGTCCGCGCCGGGCCCCAGCGGCTCGCGCTCGAGCACCTGCCCGAACAGCTCTCCCAGGACCGCCTCCCGCCAGGTGGCCGGGCCGCCCTCCCGTCCTGGGGCGCCGTCCTGCCCCGGGGCCTCGGTGATCTCCCGTTCGGCCAGCGCCCGGCGGTCCGCCTTGCCGTTGGCGGTGATCGGCAGGCGCTGCAGCACCTGCCAGACCGTGGGCACCATGTACCCGGGCAGGTGCCGTTCGGCGTGGTCCCGGGCCCGCTGCACGATCCGGTCCTCCTCCGCTGCGGCCTCCAGGAAGCCGACGAGCACCTCCTGCGCCCCGATCCGGCGCACCAGGGCGACGGCGGCGCTCACCCCGGGCACCGCGGCCAGCACGGTCTCCACCTCGCCCAGCTCCAGGCGCTGCCCGCCGATCTTGACCTGGTGGTCCGTGCGTCCCCGGTACTCCAGGGCCCCGTCCGGGCGCCACCGGGCCAGATCCCCCGTGCGGTAGACCCGCACCCGCTCCGGGCCCTCGTCCCCGAGCCGTCCGGCCGGCAGGTGCCGGAACGCGGCGGCGTCGGCCTCGGGGCGGTGCAGGTATCCGGGAGTGACCTGCACCCCCGACAGGCACAGGTGCCCCACGACCCCGACCGGGCAGCGGTGCCCGCTCGCGTCCAGGACGTGCACCCCGGTGTTCCAGGCGGGCCGGCCGATGGGCACCACGGGCTCCTCCGGGTGCTCCTCGGTGGCCCAGGCGGTGACGTCCACGGCGGCCTCCGTGGGGCCGTAGAGGTTCAGCGGCCCGGTGCCGAGCATCCGGCGGCACCCGGCCACCTGCTCCCGGGTCAGGGCCTCCCCGCTGCACACCACGGTGCGCGGCCGGTGCGCCCCGGCCGCGAGCGTCCGGGCCGCCCCCGGGGAAGCCAGGAACGCCGAGAGCATCGTGGGCACGAAGTGCAGGCAGTCCACCCGGGCCTCGGTGATCAGCCGGGCCAGGTGCTCCGGGTCCTTATGCCCCTCGGGGGCCGCCACGACGACGCCGGCCCCGTGTCGCAGCGGCCAGTACAGCTCCCACACGTGCACGTCGAAGGAGACGGCCGTCTTGTGCGCCACCCGGTCCCCCGGACCCACGGGAGCCAGGTGCTGCTGCCAGGCCAGCCGGTTGTCGATCCCTGCGTGGGTGATGGGCACGCCCTTGGGACGCCCGGTGGACCCGGAGGTGAACAGGATATAGGCGAGGTCCTCCGGGGCGCGCCGGGTGCCGGGCAGCGGGTCCTCGAGGCCTGCGGATGCGGCCTGCTCAGCGCACACCCGCTCCTCGGCCCGGGCCAGGTCCGCAGCGGTCAGCGCGGTCACCGGGTGCTCGGTCACCGGGTGCTCGGTGGCCGAGGAACCCAGCTCCAACGGGTCCAGGCCCGGGCCCTCCAGCAGCCAGGGGCAGCCTGCGTCGGCGAGCATCCCGGCGACCCGTTCGGCCGGCAGCTGCGGGTCCACCGGCAGATAGACCGCACCCGCCGCGAGCAGGGCGTACACGCTGACGTACTGGTCCAGGCCGCGGTGGGTGCGCAGGGCCACCGGGTCCCCGGGGGCCACGCCCAGGCTCGCCAGGGCCGCGGCGCGGGTGCGCGCGGCCTCGGCCAGCTCGGCGTAGGTCAGGCGCCGACCGCGGAACCCCTCCCCGGGGCCCGGGTAGGCCGGGCCCTCGATCACGGCGGTCTCCTCAGGGTGCTCGGCCACGGCGGCCGCGAAGCCCTCCCACAGGGTTCCGGAGCGCCGCGGCACCCGGGTCTCCGCCAGCTCGTCCAGCCGGGCTAGCTCCGCCGGGGTGGCCTGCTCCAGCTCGTCGACGTCAGTCCCGTCAACGGCCGCCCGCCCCCACGCGCCCACCCAGTGCACCAGGCGCTCGGCGTGGGCCTCGGCCTGCTCACGGCCGTACAGGGCGGGGTTGGCGTCCAGCTCCAGGCTGATCGGGTGCCCGCGCCCGGGCATCCCCCGCACGGTCACCGTCAGGTCCGGGACCGGCCCCGCGCTGACGTTGTGCACGCGCGCCGTGCCCTGCCCGAAGGGCAGGACGGCGTCGAAGGGGACGACGTTCAGCTGCGCACCGAACAGCCGGGCCCCGCGGCGCCGGGCCTGCCGCTCCAGCTCCTCCTGGCGCACCAGCCCATGGGCCTGGTTGCGGGCCAGCTGAGCGGTCACCTCCCCCAGCTGCGCTGCCGGGCTCCCGCCGGCGGACACGGCCACCGGCAGCAGGTTCGCCGCCGTGCACCCGGTGCGCGCGGCCATCCGGGGCCCGCCGGGCAGCACGCGGTTCATCTGCGGGACCCCGTAGCGGGCGCTGGACAGGCCGAGCACCCGGGTCAGGTAGGATCCGGCCGCCGCGACGACGGCCGCGGGCCACCCGGTCCCGGCGGCCTTCCCCGCCCCCAGCAGCGCCTCCTGCAGTGCCGGGTCCAGCTCCCGGCGGGCCCGGTGGGCCACCGCCGGGGCGTCCGCGGCGCGTCCGGCCAGGGAGTGATCCTCCCCCTGCTCCAGCTCCTGCAGCAGCGGCTGGAAGGCCTCGGCGTGCTCGGCGCGCACCGGGACGTCGTCGGCGTCCTGGGCGGCCAGCTCGGCCAGGCCCGGGCGCTGCGACGGGACCGGGTCCTGCCCGTTCAGGATCTGCCCGTAGACCCGGCCCAGCCGGCGCAGGGCGTCGAAGGCCGCGAAGCCGTCGGCGACGAGGTGGTGGAAGCAGTGCAGCAGGAAGAACCGGCCTCCGCACTCGATCAGGGCGCTGCGCACGGTCTGCCCGGACAGCGCCTCCAGGGGGTGCCGCAGCTGCTCGGAGCACCAGGCCAGCACCGTCTCGCGGATCGCCTCCTCCCGCTCCCCGTCCGTCTGATCCCCCGCGGCCTCGGGGGCCGGGAGGGTCACCGGGCGCAGCACCTCGACGCCGTCCAGGAACCGCTCCAGCGGGATCTCCCGCCACAGCACCCGCCCGTCCCGCTCGGCGCAGCGCACGCGGAACCCGGGGTTCTCCGCGTACACCAGGCGCAGGGCCCGCTCCAGGGCGGCGACGTCGGGCGCGGCGGGCAGCTGCACGCACTCGGCGGTGGTGTAGCAGGGGTTCTCCGGGTCCAGGCGCGCGGCCATGTAGATGCCGCGGGCGGCCTCGGTGATCGGGTGCCAGGGGTGCTCGGGGGCTGTCATCGGCGGATCCGGTCCTAGCGCTGGGAGGCCTCGCGCAGGAAGGACACGGTGGGCCGGGAGATCAGCTCCGTGAACTCCGCCTGCACCCCGGCCGCGGCCAGGTCATCCAGCAGGGCGAAGGTCGCGATGGAGTCCAAGCCCAGCTCGAACAGGCTGGCCTCCGGGTCGGCCAGGGCCCGCTCGGCGGCGTCGGCCTCGGGCAGGTGGGTGCTCAGGATGGTGCGCAGGGTGGCGTCGTCGATCATGGTGGTGCTCCTCCTCAGATGGGGATGGTGGGTGCGTCAGTCGGCCAGGCGCTCGGCCAGGTGGGCGCGCAGCTGCTTGCGGGAGATCTTCCCGACGTTGGTCAGCGGCAGGCGGTCCATGACCACCACCCGCTCCGGGATCTTGAACTCGGCCAGGCCCGCCTCGCGGAAGCTCGCGCGCACCGCGGCCCGCGGGTCCTCCCCCAGCTCCTGCCCGGGGCGGGGCACCAGGATCAGACCCACCCGCTCGCCCACGGCCTCGTCCGGGATGCCCACCGCGACGGCGTCGGCCACGGCCAGGCGGTCCAGGGCCAGGTCCTCCAGCTCATCCACCGCGATCTTCTCCCCGGCCCGGTTGATCTGGTCCTTGGCCCGGCCGGTGACCTCCAGGTGCCCGGAGGGGTGCCGGCGCACGATGTCCCCGGTGCGGTAGAAGCCGTCCTCGGTGAAGGAGGTGCGGTTGGCGTGCTCCTCCCCGTAGTACCCGCGGATGGTGTAGGGACCGCGGGTCAGCAGGTGCCCGGGCTGCCCCTCGGGCACGGGCCGACCCTCGTCGTCCAGGATGAGCACCTCGTCGTCCGGGCTGATGGGGGTCCCCTGGGTGGTGAGCACCAGCTGCTCGTCGTCGTCCTCCCGGGTGTAGTTGACCAGGCCCTCGGCCATCCCGAAGACCTGTTGCAGCCGGGCCCCCAGCACGGGCCGCACCTGCGCGGCCGCGGCCGGGGCGAACCGCGCCCCGCCCACCTGCACGAGGCGCAGGCTGGACAGATCCGGGGCCCGACGCTTGGCGGAGGCGATCCAGGCCTGGGCCAGCGGCGGGACCAGCGGGGCGATGTCCGCCCGCTCCCGCTCGATCAGCGCGAAGGCCGTCTGCGGGCTGGGGTCGGCGGCCAGGATCACCGCGCCCCCGGCCCACAGGACGCCGAGGATGCCCGGGGAGCTCATCGTGAAGTTGTGCGCGGCGGGCATGGCCACGAGCATCCGGCTGGAGGCATCCAGCCCGCAGATCCGGGCGGATTCCCGCACGGAGTACAGATAGGCGGCGTGGGTGCGCGGGATGAGCTTGGAGACCCCGGTGGTCCCGCCGGACAGCTGCAGGAAGGCCGCGTTCTCGGACAGCCGCTGCGCCCCGCGGTTGCGCACCGGCTCGGGCAGCTCCTCCCGGCGCAGCGGGGTCGGGGCGTGCGCCTGCGGGTCCGCGACGTCGATCAGCGTCGGGGGGATGAGCCCCTGCTCCTCCAGCCGGGCGGCGTACTCGGCGTGCAGGGCCCGGTAATCGTGGTTCTCCGCGCCCTGGGCCACCACGTGCGCGGCGGCGTCGGTGCGCGCGGCGAACTGCTCCAGCTCCCCCGCCCGGTGCTTGGGCAGCGCGAACACCGGCAGGGCCCCGTACAGGAAGGCCCCGACCATGTGCGCCAGGAACTCCACCGTGTTGGGCAGCTGCAGGATCACCCGGTCCCCCGGGCGCACCCCGGCCTCCCGCAGGCGAGCGGCGGCGGCCAGGGCCTGCTCCTCCAGCTGCCCGTAGGTCCAGCGCACCGTGTCCAGGCTGGATCCGCCGGGCAGGCCGTCGGCGGTGCGCCCGACGACGGCGAGGCTCTCCCGGTGCGCGTCGATGCTGCACAGCAGGAACTGCTGGAAGGTCTCATCCACCCAGTGCCCGGCCTCGCGGTAGCGGCGGGCGGCCTCCTCCGGGATCGCGGGAAACGGCGCCAGCGGCGAGCGCCCGGCGGCGCCGGTGCTGGTCGGGGAGGATGTGCTCACGGAAACGGTCTCCTTTGCGGGGTCGGTTCGATGGGGCTGGGCCCGGCGGGATCGGCGGGCCCGGCTCAGTCGGCGGGGTACAGCCGCACGAGGGCGGGGATCAGGGAGCCGCGCCAGCAGGCGTAGTCGTGTCCGCCGTCGTAGCGCAGGTACTCCACCCGGGCCGGGCTGCGGCGCAGCTCGCGGGCGAAGTCGTCGTGGGGGCCGGTGAGCACCCACTCCTGATCCCCGACCTCCAGCACGAAGCGGGAGTCAGCCAGGGCCTGGGCGCCGTCGCGCTCCAGCAGCTCGGCCAGGGCGCGGGCGGGGGCCTCCTGCCACAGGGAGGCCGACTGGGAGACCACCGCGCCCACGACCCGCGGGGCCAGCAGCCCGCACAGCAGGCTGGCCAGGCCGCCGAGGGACTGACCGACCGCGCAGGTGCGCGCCGGGGCAGGGTCCAGCCCGTGCTCGGCGCGCAGCCACGGCAGCAGTGCTTCGGCGACGTAGCGGTGGATCGGCTCGGTGCCGTCCAGCTCCCGCCAGCGCCGCTCCCGGCCGCCGGAATCCAGCAGGACCAGGTGCACCGGTGCCAGGTCCCCGGCGCGCACCGCCTGCTCGACGGCGCCGATCAGTCCGTGCCGGGCCCAGACCTCGCCGTCGAAGATCAGGATCACCGGGGATTGCGAGTCGGCCCCGGCGCTGCGGTGCAGGGCCACCCGGTGCTCTTCGGGGGCGGCGTGCCAGACCAGCTGGGTCTCATCCGCCGGGGCGAAGACGTAGGGCTGCCGGGGTGCGTCGGCCAGCTCCACCACGCTCAGCGCCCGCCCGTCCCGGTTGGGGCAGGTCAGCGCGTTGCGCGGGTCCGGGACCCCGGCGTCCAGGGCCGCGCGCAGCTGCACGTGGTCCTGGGCCGAGATCCAGGGGGCCGGGGCACCCGGGCTCGCGGGGATGAAGCAGTAGGAGGCCCGCCAGGTCCGGCGCATCCGGAAGGAGGCGTGCCAGGGGCCGTCGGGCCCGAGCCGGTGCATCAGCGTCGCCCCCAGCGCGGATTCGTCGGTGAGGCGATTGGCGAAGAGCAGGACCTGCTCGGCCTCGTCGTCCTCGTAGAGGAAGGTCACGATCTGCCTGGCGGGATCCTGCGGGTCCTCCTCCAGCAGCGGCAGCGGCCCGTCCAGCAGCTCGCGCAGCCGCCGGTGGGCCGCGGCGGCGGCCTGCGGGTCGGCCAGCTCCTTCTCGAGTGCGCTCAGGTGCGGCGAGTCCGTGCGGGGCACGGGCTCGCGCCGGGGCGGCTTGGGCGGGCGGCGGGCGGCGGGCATCGGCTGCGTCATTCCTCCTCCTCGGTGGGCACGACCATCGGCGAGCTCGTGCACGGGTCCGGCACGATCACGCAGTCCAGGTCGAAGACCTCGCGGATGATCTGCGCCGTCACGATATCCCGCGGGGCCCCCTGGGCCGCCACCTGCCCGTCCTTCATCAGCACCACGTGGGTCGCGTAGCGGAAGGCCAGGTTCAGGTCGTGCAGCACGACGACGACGGTCTTCCCCGCCCGGTGCAGGCGCCGGGTGAGGTTGAGGACCTCGATCTGGTGGGTGATGTCCAGGTACGTGGTGGGCTCATCCAGCAGCAGCAGCTCGGTGTCCTGGGCCAGGGTCATCGCGATCCAGACCCGCTGGCGCTGCCCGCCGGACAGGGCCTCGATCGGGCGGTCGGCCAGCTCCAGCACCCGGCAGGCGGCCATGGCCGCAGAGCAGATCCGCTCGTCCTCCCGGCTCCAGGTGCGCAGCAGGGACTGGTGCGGGTACCGGCCGCGCCCGACGACGTCGGAGACCGTCACCCCGCTGGGGGCCTCCGGGGTCTGCGGGAGCATGGCCAGGGCGCGGGCGACCTCCTTGGAGCGCCAGTCCCGCAGGGGCGTCCCGTCCAGCAGAACCTGCCCGGAGGCGGCCGGCAGCACCCGCGAGAGGGTCTTCAGCAGCGTGGACTTGCCGCAGGCGTTGGGCCCGAGGATCACGGTCAGCTCGGCGTCGAGCACGTCCAGGTCCACCCCGTGCAGCACCTCGCGGTGCTCGTAGCCGCCGTGCAGGTCCTCGGCCCGCAGCCGGGCGGGGGCCTCGGGGGTCGTGGTGGATGCGGTCATGGTCTTCTCCGTTCCGCGGCGATGAGGTAGACGAGGTAGCACCCGCCCAGAGCCCCGGTGACCACTCCGACGGCGAGGGTCCCGGGCAGGGCGTGCTGGGCGAGCAGGTCAGCCCCGAGGACGAGCACCGCGCCCGTGAGCGCGGCCCCGGCCAGGCCGGCCCCGGTGACTCGGGTGAGGGTCCGGCAGATGTGGGGGGCCGCCAGGGCCACAAAGGCGACGGGCCCGGTGGTCGCGGTGGCCAGGGCCACCAGCAGCACCCCGACGAACAGGGAGAGCACCCGCACCCGGCCCACGGGCACGCCGATGCCGGCGGCGACGGCGTCGCCGTACATCAGCGCGGTCAGGGGCCGGGCCAGCCACAGCAGCGCGGGCAGCAGGATTAGCAGCGCGATCCCGAGCAGGGCGACCTTGGCCCACGTCATGGCGTTCAGCGAGCCCACGAGCCAGGCGGCCGCGGTCTGGGCCTGCGTCAGGGAGGCCCGCACCACCAGCAGGGAGTTCAGGGCGGACAGGGTGGACCCGACCCCGATGCCGATCAGCACCACCCGGTAGCCGCCCAGGCCGGTGCGCCGGGTCAGCCCCCACACGACCACGGCGGTGCCCAGCCCGCCGAGCACCGCGCCCAGGGCGACCCCGCCGGGGCCGGCGTCGAAGACGATGATCTGCAGCAGGGCCCCGGTGGCCGCCCCGTGGGTGAAGCCGATGATGTCCGGGGAGCCCAGCGGGTTGCCGGAGACCACCTGGAAGATCGCCCCGGACAGTCCCAGGGCCACCCCGACGAGGATCGCGGCGAGCACCCGCGGGGCGCGCACCTCGGTCACGAAGTACCGGGCCAGCCGGGGCCCGCCGCCGGTGAGGGTGTGCAGGACCTCCCCGGGGCTCAGCCGGTACTCCCCCTGCATCAGGGCGAGCACGGCCAGCCCGAACAGCACCACGGCCAGTGCGGTCAGCACGAGCGTCTGGCGCAGGCTCACCCGGAGCCCGAATCCGCGGGGCCCGCCGCCCAGGCGCAGGGTGCGCGCGGGGCGGGTCTGGGTCGGGGGACGACGGCGCACGCGGTTCACAGGGCCTCGACCTTCCTGCGGCACATCAGGGCCACGAACACGGGGGCGCCCACGAGGGTCGCGATGATCCCGACCTGCGTCTCCTCCGGGGCCAGGATGGTGCGCGCGAGCACGTCGGCCAGCAGCAGCCAGACCGGTCCGAGCAGCAGGCTCAGGGCGGTGACCCAGCGCAGGTCGGCACCCATGAGCTGGCGGGCGATGAACGGCACCGCGAGCCCGACGAAGGTGATCGGCCCGATCGCGGCCGTGGCCGCCCCGGCCAGCACCGCCACGCACACCAGGGCGATGGTCTGGGTGCGCCGCAGGTGCACACCCAGGGCCACCCCCGCCTCCTCGCCCATCGACAGGGCGTTGATCGCCGGTGCCGCCCAGAGGGCCAGGGCCAGCCCCAGCAGCATCAGGGGCGCCACCGCTGCGGCGATGTCGTAGCCGCGGTTCTCCAGGGATCCGGCCACCCAGAAGCGGAATTCGTTGAAGGCGGTCTGGTCCGCGAGGATCAGCGCCTGGTTCAGCGCGGCCAGGGCCGCGGAGATCGCGACGCCGGCCAGGGCCAGGCGCACCACGGAGGACCGACCGGTGCCCCCGGAGCCCAGGGCGTACACCGCGACGGCGGCCAGCCCCGCGCCGACGAGGGCGCACAGCAGGTAGGCGTGGATCCCCAGGGCCCCGAACAGCACGACGCAAAGCACGACCGTCACGGAGGCGCCGGCGTTGATGCCCAGCAGCCCGGGCTCGGCCAAAGGGTTGCGGGTCAGGGCCTGCATGACGGCCCCGGCCACCGCCAGGCTCGCCCCGCACATGATCCCGAGGAGGGTCCGCGGCAGCCGCTGCTGGGTGACGATGGTCTCGGCCTGGCCCTGGCCGTGCCCGGTCAGCGCCGCCCAGACCTCGCGCGCAGGCAGGGCGTGGGAGCCGAAGGCGATCGACGCGGCGATCGCGGCGACCAGGAGAACGGCCGCGGCGATCAGCCACAGGACCCGGCGGCGTCGGCGCCGGGTCGCGGAGATGGAGCCCATCTAGTCGGCGGACCCCGCGGAGTCGGAGGACTCGGCCTGAGCCGCACGGCGGCGGCGCACCAGCACCACGGCCGCCACGATGGCGACGGCGGCCAGGGCACCGGCCCCGATCCACGGGAACTGGGAGCCGGAGTCCTCGGTGGTGGCCGAGGCCTCGCGGGCGCCGCGGGAGTCCGCGGAGGCGCTGGCCGAGGCCGAGGCGCTGGCGGTGGGGGTGGCCGAGGCCGAAGCCGACTGGCTCTCCTCGACCTCCTCGGTCACCTCCTTGACCTGCCCGCCCTTGCCCTCCTCCTGCAGGGCCTTGGCCTGCTCCTCGGTCAGGGGGTTGCCGTTCTCGTCCACGTACTGGGTGGTGGTCCCGCCCTGCCCGGAGGTCCCGGCATCCGAACCGGAGCCGCCGTTGGACCCCGAGTTCCCTCCGGACCCGGAGCCGGAGCCCTGGCCACCGTTGGATCCGGAGTTCCCGTTGGAGCCGGAGCCGCCGTTGGACCCGGAGCCGGACCCGCCGGAGTTGGAGCCGGCGTTGGGATCCACCTGGGTGCCGGACACGGACCCGCCGCCCTGGGCGGCGGAGTTCACGCCGGTCACGGTGAACTGCGGGCTCTTGTTGGAGTACCCCTTGGAGGACCCGTCATCGCCGACGCGCACCGCGGTGAGGAAGCGCAGGGTGTGCTTGCCCTGCTTGATGTCCTTGGGAACCTGGAAGGAGCCCTTCAGCAACCCGTTGGAGGGGACGACCTGCTGGTGCACCACGCAGGCCCCCTGGGGCGCATTCGAGGAGCAGGTGTTGCCGTCGTCGAATTTGATGGACACGGTGGATCCGGCGGGGAAGCCGTTGAGGGTGAAGCTCAGGTAGTCCCCGGCCCGCACGGATCCGGAGACCGTGCTGGAGGTGCCGGGGCTGTTCCCGGAGGCGCCGCCCGGGGGCAGGGCCGTGGCGGCGGAGGAGCCGATGATCAGGGCGGCGAGGACGGCGACGAGGGTCGCCAGCCATCGGCGGATGCTGGGGCGAGGGTGCGTGCGCATGCTCAATCCTTGGTTGCGGAATCGGAGGCGGAGCCGGCGGCGCCGGCCGTGGTCTGGGTCTTCTTCTTGCCGCCGGTGAGCATGAGGGCCAGGAGAATGGCGGCGGCGGCCACGAGCAGCAGGTTCTCCCAGGAGAACCAGGAGTGCTTCCGGGCGGTGCTCTGGGCGGCGGCCTGGTCCTGATCCTGCCCGGAGCCCCGGGCCTGCTGGGCCTGGGCGGCCTGGGCGGAGGGGCTGGCGGTGGGCTTCTTCGCGACCTTCTTCTTCACCACGCGCTTGACCACGGTCTCGGTGTCCGAGCCCGGGGCCCGGCGGACCACGACGTAGGAGGTCTGGTCCTGCGCGGTGTCGGAGAGGCTGCTGGCGTTCCCACCGGGCACGGCCGCGCCGGTGAGCACCGAGGTGCTCCCGGAGCCCGCCACGGGGCCGGAGGTCTGCTCCGCGGTGCCGGAGGTGCGGTTCGGCGAGGTCGCGGTGGCGCGACCGGAGCCGCTGGTGCCGTGGCCGCCGGAGGAGCCGGAGTCCCCGGAGCCGGTGTCCTTCAGCTCCAGAGTGGTCCAGCCCAGGATCTCCCCGACGTGGCCCTCGTTGCCGTTCTGCACCAGGAGCTGGTACTTCCCGGCCAGCAGCACCTCGCGGTCCACGGTGTAGGTCACGGACCTGCGCGCGTCCAGCTGGTGCCACTCCCCCAGCCAGGCGCTGCGTCGGGAGCCGTCCGTGTAGGCGCTGGTGTGGATCCAGTCTCCCTGCCGGCCCTCCGGCACGGTCACGGTGAGCTTGTCCCCGTCCAGCGTCGCGGAGACGCCGTGCCGGTTGCCGGAGGTCAGTGCGGAGCCCGGATCCACCGGGTCCGGGGCGCCCTGCGGACGGTACTGCCCGACCACGAAGTCGGCGACGCCGGCCCCGCCGACGGTGGAGCCCTTGTCTCCCGGCTTGAGCGAGCCGGAGAGGAAGCGCAGGGTGTGCGCCCCCTCGGGGAAGGCCGGGGTCGAGGTCTTATCGGTGCCGTCGGGCAGCTGGATCCAGGCGTCGAAGGTGCCGTTGGACTGATCGGTCTCGATGATCTGCCAGATGGTCCGGTTGGTGCTCACGGCGTCATCCAGGCGGCTGTACTTGCCCTCGTCCAGCTTCACGGCCACATGGGCGGCACCGGTGTTGGCCGTGGGGTTGCAGTATCCGGAGCCGGTGACGTGCACCTTCCCGCCCACGCCGACGTTCTTCGTCTCCACCGTCACGGTGGGCCGGCTCGTGACGTCGGTGCACTTGACGTCGGAGGTCTGGCTGTCCTCGTCGGCAGCCACCCCGTCGACCTTCAGCGGCCCGACGGCCGTGGAGCGCTGCACGTCCTTCCAGGACGCATCGACATACTCCGCGTTCTTACCGGAGAGGAACTGGGCCTTGAGGTACTGGCCCTGCTTCAGCCCATCGGGCAGGGCGATATCGACATCGAACTCGCCCTTCTCATCGATGTGGAAGATGCCCGCGGCCTTGTCCTCCTTGGACTGGTCCGGGGTGAGCAGCACCCACACGCTGTCGTTGTTGCCCGCCCGAGCGGTCAGATAGTCGTTGATCTTGGTGTTGGGGGTCCGGGTGTAGGCGTCGCCCTTGCTGTTCTTCAGCAGCTTCACGGCGATGACGGAGCCGCGCTTGCCGTCGGCCATGGTCCAGCCCTCGCCGTGCAGCTTCAGGCGGGCGCCGTCTCCGGTCCCGATCGGCGCGATGCGCACGGTGGCGTCATCGACGGCCTTGTCCCCCACCTTGCCGGGGATGGCGTAGGAGTCCCAGTGCTGCGGATCGTCGGGGTCCACGGTGGTCCCGTCGGCCTT
>NZ_BCSM01000024.1 GCF_001570865.1 Rothia kristinae NBRC 15354 | reverse complement strand
TTTTCCCCCTGGCCCGCCGTGACCGCTGCACGCGGCACGGCGGGTGGTCTGTTCTCTGTGGCACTGGCCTGCGGGTTGCCCCGAGTGGACGTTATCCACCATCCTGCCCTGCGGAGCCCGGACTTTCCTCGAGACCCACGAAGCGTGGGCCGCGCGATCGTCTGGCCGACCCGTCCGGGGGCCACTCTACACTGGGGCCCATGCTCATCCTGCTGCCGCCCTCCGAGACCAAGACCCAGCCCGCCGACGGCGATCCCGTGGATCTCGGGGCCCTGAGCTTCCCCGAGCTCACCGAGGCCCGCGAGACCCTCCTGACCCGACTCGAGGAGGTCAGCGCCCGGGAGGATGCCGGGCAGCTGCTGAAGGTCGGGCCCTCCCTGGCCGCCGAGGTCGAACGCAACCGGCACCTGCGCGAGCTGCCGGCCGGGCCCGCCCTGCAGGTCTACACCGGGGTGCTCTACGACGCCCTGGACGCCGCGAGCCTGACCCCGGCCGCCCGGGAGCGGGCGGGGCGCGACGTCGTCATCGCCTCGGCCCTGTGGGGCGCGATCGCCGCGACCGACCGGATCCCCGCCTACCGGCTGTCCATGGGCGCGAAGATCGCCCCGAAGGGGAGCCTGGCCGCCTGGTGGAAGGGGGAACTGAGCCCGGTCCTGGAGGCGCGGGCTGCGGATGAGCTGATCATCGACTGCCGCTCCGGCGGCTACCAGGCGGCCTGGCCCGCCCCGGCGGAGCAGACCGTGCTGATCCGTGCTGAGCGTGAGAGTCCCGACGGCACCCGGAAGGTCGTCTCCCACATGGCCAAGCACTACCGGGGCCTGATCACCCGCAGCCTGCTGCTCTCCGGGCAGGACCCCACCGACGCCGAGGCCCTGGCGGACCTGCTCGCTCGGGAGCACCGGGTGGAGCTGTCCCGGGACACCCGGGGCACCGCGCAGCTGAGCGTCATCGTGCCCGCCGCCGGCTAGCGGGTCCGCCGGGGATGGTCAGTGCCCGAACGGATCCTCGTCGACGCCGGGCATCCAGGTGTTGCCGGGCACGCCCCAGCCCTCGCGCTTGATGGCCTTGCGCGCCTTCGCGGACCAGCGGCGGTTCAGATGGTCCACGTACAGCTGCCCGTCCAGGTGCTGGGTCTCGTGCTGCATGACCCGGGCGAACCAGCCGTGGGCCTCGAACTCCAGCGGGGCGCCCTGGGCGTCCTGACCCGACACGCGCACCCACTCGGCCCGCTTCAGCGGGAAGGACAGTCCCGGCACGGACAGGCACCCCTCGGACTCCTCCTCGGGGTCCGGGTCCTCCTGGGAGATCTTCCCCAGGCTCAGCCGCGGGTTCACGATCACGCCGCGGTCCGCGGCGTCGTCGTTGGCGTACTCGTAGACGAACACGCGCAGACCCGACCCCACCTGGGTCGCGGCCAGCCCGACGCCGTGGGCGGCGTCCATCGTCTCGTACATGTCCTCGATCAGCCGCTGGAAGTCCGGGCCGAAGTCGGTGACGGGCCGGGTGGGTCGGTGCAGCACCGGCTCCCCGGTGATGACGATGGGCAGGATGGTCACGATGGCGCTCCTGAGGGGACGACGGCGGATGCACGGGCGTGCGATCCCACCAGGCTAACCCAGCGCGGGATGCCACCCGCCGGGCCGCCCCGGGGTATCGGCTGCGTCACACCGATCCTTCCGGAGGTGCTTCCAACCAGGGGAGGGGCTATGTTGAACGGTGTTCAATCGTTGCTTCCCCCGGCCAGGACTCCAGGAGGACTCCCCATGAGCCAGCCCGCAGCGCCCCGGCGCCGCAGCACCCTCTCTCCGGCGCACATCATCGCCCGCGTGGCCGTCTTCGCCGCCCTCATCGCCGTGCTCGGTCTGATGGCCCCGATCCCGGTGCCCGGCATCCCCGTGCCCATCACCGCCCAGACCCTCGGCGTGATGCTCGCCGGGGCGGTGCTCGGACCGGTGTGGGGCGCGGCTTCGGTGACGCTGTTCGAGCTGCTCGTGATCGTCGGGCTGCCGCTGCTGTCCGGCGGGCGCGGGGGTATCGGCGTCTTCGCCGGGGTCTCCGGCGGGTACCTCATCGGCTACATCGCGGGGGCCTTCGTCGTCGGGCTGATCGCCCTGCCCCGCGCCGGCAGGCCCAGCTGGATCCGGGTGCTGCTGGCCAGCCTCATCGGCGGCATCGCGGTGATCTACCTCTTCGGGGTGCCCGTGCAGGCCTGGCGGCTGGGCATCGGCCTGCGCGAATCCCTCTACGCCTCCTTCGCCTTCCTCCCCGGGGACATCATCAAGGCGGTGCTGACCACCCTGATCACCACGGGCCTGTGGAAGGCCTACCCGCGCGCGTTCCTGCGATGACGCCCACCCATCCTGCGCCGCAGCGGGAGGGAGAGCGGGGGAGCCTGCACCTGGAATCCACCGCCTCCGGCATCACCCTGATCACCGGCGCGGATCACGCCGAGGTGCTCGAGCGGGCCCTGCGCCTGCGGGCCGACGGCGGCATCCCGCTGATCGGCGACGAGCGGTGGTCACCACAGCGGCGGGCGCAGATCCTGGAGCGCGCGGCCGCCGCATCCCCGAAGGAGGGCATCGGCTGGGCCGCGTGCACCTCCGGCTCCACCGGGACGCCGAAGATCCTGCTGCGCACCCCGGCCTCCTGGGAGATCGCCTACCCGGGGCTGGATCGGCTGATCGCCCGGGTGGCCGGATGGTCCACGACCGCCGGTCGCACCCTGCTGCTGCCCGTGCATCCCGTCTCCTCCATGGGTCCCTTCGCCGCGGTGCACGCGGCCCACTCCGGGATGCGCCTGCGCGTGCCGCGCGGAGTCCGCATCACCGCCGAGGATCTCGCGGGTGCGGATCTGCTGCACGGCACCCCGTGGCACCTGCGCGAGGTCCTGGATCTGCTCGACGCCCAGGGTGCGTTCTCCCACCGGCTGCGGGTCGCGGTGATCGGCGGGGATCGGGTGGACCCCGCGCTGCGGGCGGAAGCCGAGCGGCGGGGCATCGCCGTGCTCGGCTACTACGGTGCGGCCGAGCTCTCCCTGGTGGCCGTGGACGACGGCTCGGGTCTGCGGGCCTTCCCCGACGTCCGGCTGCGCGTGCGCCGCGGGGTGCTGTGGGTGCGCACGGAGCAGGCGGCCCGCCAGCTGATCGGCGGCGTCTCGACCCTGCGCCGGGAGGAATCCGAGGACGGTGTCTGGCTGAGCGTCGGGGACCGGGCGAGGCTGTCCGAGGACGGCGTGCTGGCTCTGTGCGGCCGGGAGGATCAGGCCATCCTCACCGCCGGGGCCACCGTCACCCCGGAGGCCGTGGAGGCCGTCCTGCTCGCCTCGCCCCTGGTGGACCGGGCTCTCGTCTACGGAGCGCCGCACCCGCGGCTGGGTCAGCTGGTGGCCGCCTGCATCCAGCCGAGCTCGGCAGCTTCGGAGCTGAGCGAACGGCGACTCCGGCGGAAGCTGCGCGCGTGGTGCGCTCGCAGGCTGGATCCCGCCCAGCGCCCCCGCCGGTGGCTGTTCACGGCAGCCCTGCCGCGCACACCCAGTGGCAAACCCCGGCGGCTGCGCCCGGCCGAGGTGGCGGACCTGCCGCCCTGGACGCCGTCGCAGGGTTCAAGCGGAGGTGAAGGTTCAGATGATTCGCTTTCACTTCAACCAGAGATTGAAGTATCACGGGCAGAGGAGGCCGGCCATGCCTGAGGTCGCCGTGCTCGCTGCGGGCCGCAGCGCCTTCACCGGGCGCTCCCGCGCCCAAGCCGGACGCACCGATGACCAGCTGGCCGGCCCGTTGCTCGCCGGCCTCACCGCGGCGGCCGGCATCTCCTCGCCGGAGAGGGCGGTGGACGGTGTGATCCTCGGCAGCTGCACCGGTCCCGGTGGGAACGTCGGGCGGCGGGCCGCCCTGGCCGCCGGATTCGGTCTGGACTGCCCCGGCTGGTCCGTGGACGCCCAGTGCGGCTCCGGGATGCTCGCGGTGCAGCAGGCCGCGGACCGCATCCGTCTGGACGGCGGACTGATCGCCGCCGGCGGGGTGGAGAGCCCCTCCACCGCCCCGGAGCGCCGGATCGACGGCGTGGCCTACCGCCAGGCGCCCATGGTTCCGCGCGGCTTCCCGGACCCTGACCTGGTGCACGCCGCCGAGGACCTGGCCCGTGTCCGGGGCATCACCCGCCAGCGGCAGGACGCCCTGGCCGAGCGCAGCCACCGCCTGGCCCTGGAGCACGCGGACCTGCTGGCCGCCGAGCGTCTCGACGGCAGCGGCATCGCCGATGACGGCCCCCGCGCGGTGACCGCCCGGTTGCTGGCCCGCTTCGCCCCGCTCGTCCCGGAGGCGGCGGAGCCCGGAACGCCCTCCGGGGGCGCCTCGCCGCGACATACCGACTCCCTGCCGGAGACCGGGATCACGGGTGAGCCTCGGCCCGGGTTCGGATCGGTGACCCCGGGGAACACCGCGCGCATCGCCGACGGCGCGGCCGCGCTACTGCTGGGCCCCGCCCCGCGCGGCGTCGACGGGCAGCCCGCGCGCCCGCACACCCTGGTGCGGGCCGGCATCCTGGCCGGAGGGGACCCGGCCCTGCCGGGGGCGGCACCCACCGGCGCCCTGCGGCGGCTGCTGCGCCGGGCAGGGATCGGGCTGGATCGGCTCGGCGCCCTGGAGATCGTCGAGGCCTTCTCCGCCCAGGTCCTGGCCACCCTGGACGATCTCGACCTGGCCGACGGGGAGCGGATCGATCCTCGGGTCAACGCCGCCGGGGGAGCGCTGGCCCTCGGGCACCCGTGGGGAGCCTCCGGGGCGGCCGTGCTCGTGCGGCTGCATCACCGGCTGCTGGCCTGCCCTCCCGGTACGCTCGGAGCGGCGGCCTGCGCCATCGGCGGCGGGATGGCCGCCGCGGTCCTGCTGCAGCGCGGCGACTGAGCGGCACCGGTCCCGCACTACCCGGCAGAAGACCCCTGATGACCCGAAGAGGAGAGCCCTGATGAGCAGGTTCCTGCGCCGCCGCCGGGCCGACCGGCACCCAACCCGTGGGACTGCCCCCGCCCCGGAAACCGGCGCACCGCTCGGACCGAACCCGGAGGCACCGGAGGCCACCGCCCCGCGATCCGGGCAGGCGCGCCCCGAGGAGGGCCAGCCCCCGGTGATCCGGGTGCGAGACCTCACCGTCACCGCGGACGGACCCGAGGGGGAGTCGGTGCTGCTGCAGGGGCTCACCTGCACGCTCGGGGCCGCGCGCACCGCGGTCATCGGGGAGAACGGATCGGGCAAGTCCACCCTGGTGCGCGTCATCGCGGGGCTGATGGATCCTGCCGCGGGCAGCGTCACCGTGCACGGCATCGACGCCGTCGCCGACCGCCGCCGGCTGCGTCGGTGCGTCGGCTTCGTCTTCGCCAATCCCGGCGCGCAGGCCATCATGCCCGTGGTGCGCGAGGACGTGGCCCTGACCCTGCGCGGCCGGGATCTCACCACCGGGCAGATCCGGCAGACCGTGGATGCGGCACTGGCCGAGCACGGGCTGAGCGACCTGGCCGATCGGGCCTGCCAGTCCCTCTCCAGCGGGCAGATGCAGCGGCTGGCCCTGTGCTCGGTGCTGGTGGGCGGCCCGGACCTGGTGATCGCGGACGAGCCCACGAGCATGCTGGACGCCCGGCACCGCCGGATCATCGCCGACCGGCTGCTGGCCCCGGCCGCCCGCCAGGTCCTGCTGGTCACCCACGACATGGACCTGGCCGCTCGCTGCGATGAGGCCGTGCTGATCCGCGACGGGAAGCTTCAGGCCCAGGGGCCGCCGGACGAGGTCATCGCCCGCTACCACCGAAGCCTCGAGGAACCGGGCCGATGATCAGCCTCTACCTGCCCGGTACCAGTCCGATCCACCGCGCCCCGGCCTGGCTGAAGCTGCTGGTCCTCGCCCTCGGCGCCATCGTGCTCTCCCTGCTGCCGAACTCGTGGGGTCTGGCCGCCGCGGCCTTCCTGCTGCCCGCCCTCGCCTACGCCGCGGCGGGCCTGAGCGCGCGGATCATGGCGCGGGACCTGCGGGCGATGCTGGTGCTGGTGATCTTCCTGGTGGGGACCCAGCTGATCTTCTCCCCGCCCCTGGCCGCGGTGTGCAATACGGCCCGGGTGCTGACGGTGGTGCTGCTGGCGCAGGTGCTCACCCGCACCACCCGGGTGCAGGAGATGGTGGAGGTGGCCCAGACCTGCCTGCGTCCGCTGCGCCGGGTGGGCCTGAGCCCGACGGCGGTCGGCCTGGCGATGGCGCTGGCGATCACCTCCATCGGGCAGGTCGCCGGGATCGTCACTCAGGTGCGCCAGGCCCAGCGCAGCCGGGGTGTTCGGCTGGCCCCGTGGGTGTGGGTCATGCCGGTGCTGGTGCTGACCCTGCGCCACGCCGACGACGTCGGGGACGCTCTGCAGGCCCGCGGCGCCGCCGACTGAGTCGGTGCCGAGCAGGCACGGAGAGCAGACCTGCGGCGGGGGACGACGAAGGCCCGGATCCGTGAGGATCCGGGCCTTGTCTTCGGGGTGATCGACGGGGGTTGAACCCGCGACCTCCTGGACCACAACCAGGCGCTCTGCCAACTGAGCTACGACCACCATCAAGATCGCTGCCCGGAGGGTTCCGGATCGCTCCGGCCCGCTGGGCAACATCCAAGAGACTACACGAGCCCGCCCGTCGTCGGCGAATCAGCACGGCCCGCGGCGGGCGTGAGACCGCGCACAGCGGCACGCGGCTCAGTCGGAGGCGCGCTCGAACGGCACCGTACCCGGACGGCGTCGTGCTCAGCAGACGCCGGGATTCAGTCGGCCTCGCTCACCCGGGTGGAGATCGCCTTCGCGGTCTCGGAGTCCGGGCCCGGCTGGGGGACGAACACGGCCTCGCGGTAGTAGCGCAGCTCCTGGATCGAATCCCGGATGTCGCCCAGGGCCCGGTGGTTCCCGGTCTTGGCCGGCGCCTGGTAGTAGGCCCGCGGGTACCACCGGCGGGCCAGCTCCTTGATCGTGGAGACGTCGATGATCCGGTAGTGCAGGTGCTCGATCAGCTCCGGCATGTCCCGGGCCAGGAAGGTCTTGTCCGTGCCCACCGAGTTCCCGCCCAGTTGCGCCTTGCCGGGCTCCGGGACGTAGCGGCGGACGTGCTCCATCACCTGCCGGGTGGCCTCGGCCATGCTCAGCCCGTCGGGCAGCTCCTCCAGCAGTCCCGAGGTGGTGTGCATCTGCCGCACGAAGTCGCCCATCTGCTCCAGGGCGCCCTCCGGAGGGGCGATCAGCACGTCCAGACCCTCATCCAGGATGTTCAGCTCCGCGTCGGTGATCAGCACCGCGACCTCGATCAGCGCGTCCCTCTCCAGGTCCAGGCCGGTCATCTCGCAGTCGATCCACACAATGCGCTCATGATTCTTAGACACCCCTCCAATCTATCGCCCCGCCACCCCGACGGCGCCACACACCGGAGCAGGCCGGGGGATCGGTACAGTGGGCGGGAGCATCTTTCCCGCACCAGCACCGACCGCACCAGCAAGACCGACCCAGGGGAGCACGTGAGCCAGAGCGTCGCGTCCGCAGCCCGGACCAGAACCGAGCCGCGCTTCGTGCAGCGCAGCCCGATGCGCACCATCGTCATCGGCACGATCGGCTCCCTGCTGATGATGGTCGGCTCCTTCGGCATCGGCTGGCTGGCCCCCATCTCCCGGCTGCGCCAGGACCCCGTGATCATCGCGCTGCGCTACACCGACGGCGCGGTGGTCGCCTGCATCGTGATGACCGCCCTCGGGGCGATGGCCCTGACCCGCGAGTGGCTGCGGCTGAGCCAGAAGATCGACCACTGGGGGCGCCCGGCGAAGAAGTGGGTGACCCTGGCGATCCTGTGCTGGGTCACCCCGATGCTGTTCTCCTTCCCGCTGTTCAGCCGGGACGTGTACTCCTACTACGCCCAGGGCCGGGTCTACGAGTCCGGGCTGAACCCGTACGAATCCGGGGTCTCCTCGGTCAACAACTTCTTCCAGTCCGGGGCGGACCCGCTGTGGAGCCAGTCCCCGCCGCCCTACGGCGCGGTCTTCCTGTGGATCGAGGGCCTCGTCGTGCGGGTGGCCGGAACCTCGCCCGACGTCGCCTTCTACCTCTTCAGGCTGGTGGCCCTGATCGGGGTCGCCCTGATCGCGATCTTCCTGCCCAAGCTGGCCCGGATGCACGGGATCAACCCGGTGCGCGCCTGCTGGCTGTGCCTGGCCAATCCCATGTTCCTGGTGCACTTCGTGATCTCCGCGCACAACGACGCCCTGATGATCGGGCTGATGATGGCCGGGGTGTGGGTCAGCGCCCGATGGCGCACCACGGCGGGCGGGATCGGGGGGATCACCCTGGTGACCCTGGCCATCGCCGTGAAGCCGATCGCGATCATCACCCTGCCGTTCATCGGCCTGCTGTGGGCCGGGCGCGGCGCCTCCTGGCCGCGGCGGATCCTGTTCTGGGTTCTCACCCTCGCGGTGTGCCTGGCGCAGCTGTGGATCATGGGCCGGATGAACGGGTTCGGCTTCGACTGGATCAACGGCCTGAAGACCACCGGCGGGGTGTGGATCTGGTACGCGCCCATCGGGGCGCTGAGCTTCCTCGGCAAGGTGCTCGTGGACTCGTGGGGTGGGCCCGGCGGGGACGTGCAGTCCGCGATCCAGAAGATCGGGCAGCTGCTCGGCATGCTCGGGGCGGGCATCATGGCGCTGATCGGGCGGGATCAGACGATCATCCGCCGCCTCACCCTGGCCCTGGCCTTCGTGGTGATGTTCAACCCGATGATCCAGGCCTGGTACGTGGTCTGGCTGATCCCCTTCTTCGCGGCCACCGGGATCCGGGCGGACTGGCACGTGGACTTCTACTTCCTGACCACCCTGTTCTTCATGCTCTGGGCCGTCTCCGATCAGCTGGACGTGTTCCCCTACCTGGATCTGGACCTGAACATGGGGCGGCTCGTGGCGATCGTCGTCGCCCTGGTCTACGCGGTGTACCTGATGTTCCTGGACCCCTCCACCCGGCGAGTCTTCCGACGCCGACACCGCGGCGCGGCCGTCGTCTGACACCGGCCGGCACCGGACAGGGCCGAGGTCGGGCGGCATGCGGGGCGGCGGGACCCGCGGTATGGTGGGGGAGTCCGCCGTCGCGGCGGACGCGCCTCAGTAGCTCAGTGGATAGAGCAGGAGCCTTCTAATCTCTTGGTCGGGGGTTCGACTCCCTCCTGGGGCACCGGATCAGCGGTCGGGCCGTTCGCATGACGGGGCAGGAGGTTCCAGCCATGA
Source organism: Rothia kristinae NBRC 15354 (assembly GCF_001570865.1). GTDB lineage: Bacteria > Actinomycetota > Actinomycetes > Actinomycetales > Micrococcaceae > Rothia > Rothia kristinae. The sequence continues at coordinate 5,895 of NZ_BCSM01000024.1, read as the reverse complement.
GCGCTTCCGCGGCAGCCCGGCCCCTCGCCTTCCTCGACGTGGACGGGGTCCTGAACCACTTCGTCTCCGCGGACCTCGCCGAACGCCGCGGGCTGCGCCGCATCACCGTCGTGCCGCAGTCCCTGCCCGTGGAATTCACCGTGATCCTGGACCCGGCCGATCGCGACCGGGTGCTGCGCTTGGCGCGCCACTTCGAGATGGCCTGGGGCACCACCTGGGAAGAGGACGCGCCCCGGCTGATCGCCCCGCAGCTCGGGCTGCCCACCACCTGGCCGGTCGCCCACATCGACCGGGTGGACGCCGCCAAGGTCCCCGGGATCCTGGAGGTCGCCGCGGGACGGCCCTTCGTCTGGCTCGACGACGACGTCTCCCCGGCCGACCGCGAGCACCTCACCCGGGTCCCGCAGCCGCACCGGGTCATCGAGGTGCCTGCACCCTGGGTGGATCACCGCGACCCGCGGCGGGTCACCGGGCTCACAGACGAGCTGGTGCAGGAGGCCATCGACTGGGCGCGGGAGCTGAGCACGCGATAGATCATCCGGTTTCTTCGCGGCGCGGCGTCCTTGAGGCCGGTCATCCCCCTCGGTCATCGCCGGCGCCTGGCGCGTCCGGCCGGATCCCTTCGGCTCCGGAATCGGTGGATCTCCCGCGGGATTCCCGGCGGCATCCACAGCAGCCCCGCGAATCCGGGGGAGCGGGGGATGGGACGCACCCCGAGGGGTCCAGGATGAGCGGTACCGGACCGCCCGCGAGCACCGCGGGAGCCGGCACCAGCCCCTCCCGAAAGGACACGGCCATGACCGACCTGATCACCGTCCGCGGCTTCGTCGCCACCAAGCCCGACCCCCGGACCATGCCCGGCAACGGCACCGCCGTCGCCTCCTTCCGCCTGGCCTCCACCCCGCGGTGGTACGACGCCCAAGCCAAGGAGTGGAAGGACGGCCACACCAACTGGTACACCGTCACCGCCTTCCGCGCCCTGGCCGGCACCGTGACCGCCTCCGTGCAGGTGGGCCAGCCGGTGATCGTGCAGGGCAAGCTGCGCGTGAAGACCTGGGAATCCGGCGGCATCAAGCGCTCCACGGTGGAGATCGCGGCCCTCAGCGTGGGCCACGACCTCGCCTTCGGCACCGCCAGCTTCGCCCGCAGCAGCGGCCCCCAGCCCGGGGAGCGCCGCCAGGATCCCCGGGAGTCCGGCAGCGGCTGGGACGCCGGTCCCGCCTCCGCCGGGTCTCTGCCCTCCGAGGTGGAGACGGGGACCGGGGAGTGGGTGGATGCCCGGACCGGGCAGATCCTCGAGGACCCGGCGGATCCCGCGGACCCGACCCCCGAGACCGGCCGCACCGCCACCGGAGACGCCGACGAGGACCCCGGCGCGGACAGCGCGGCGGGCCCCGAGCCGACCGGGATGTCCGAGGCCGACGAGGAGGACGAGGCCCTGGCGGCCATGAGCTGAGGCTCCGACCCGAGCGGATCATGCGGCCCATGCGGTCCGAGAGGACCGGGCGGGGCGGGAGGCCTCGGGGCGTGGCACAATGTCCGTGTCCCCGACGCCGCCCGCCCAGGAGCCCCGATGCCCGTCACCCGCCGCAGCGCCGCCGTGCTGGCCGTCCTCACCGTGACGGCCCTGACGACGGCGCTGACCGGATGCTCCGACGCCGACACCGGGTCCTCGCAGACTGCGCAGACCCCCGCTCCAGCGGCGTCCTCGGATGACCCGCTCCAGCAGGATGCCCGGCATCTGCAGGAGGTGCTCACCGGTTCGCTGCAGGGCCAGGAGGTCACGGCCGAGCGGGTGCGCTCCGGCATCGCGCAGGCCGGCTGGTCCGGGCAGGACGTCGAGGTCGGACAGGACACCACCCCCACCGGGCTGGACGTGGACAGCGTGGACGCGGCCGTGAAGACCCGGGATCAGTGCCTCGTGGCCGACGTGCGACCGGACGGTGCCGTGAGCGTGAGCACCGGGCCCGCGCTGTCCGACGGCCGGTGCTTCGCCGGTCACCGCGCCGGCTAGGGCACCCGATTCGGCCCGCTGGCGCGCATAGTAGCCTGGACGGCATGGCTGAATTTATCTACACGATGTCCAAGGCCCGCAAGAAGGTGGGCGACAAGGTCATCCTGGACGATGTCACGATGTCCTTCTACCCCGGGGCGAAGATCGGCGTCGTCGGCCCCAACGGCGCCGGCAAGTCCACGATCCTGAAGATCATGGCCGGGCTGGACACCCCCTCCAACGGCGAGGCCCGGCTGAGCCCCGGCTACAGCGTCGGCATCCTCCTGCAGGAGCCCCCGCTGAACGAGGAGAAAACCGTCCTGGGCAACGTCCAGGAGGGCGTGGGCGAGATCAAGGCCAAGCTGGACCGGTACAACGAGATCTCCGAGGAGATGGCGAACCCGGACGCAGACTTCGACGCCCTGATGGAGGAGATGGGCAAGCTCCAGGAGGAGATCGACGCCGCGAACGCCTGGGACCTGGACAGCCAGCTGGAGCAGGCGATGGACGCCCTGCGCTGCCCGCCCGGGGACGCGGATGTGAAGGTCCTCTCCGGGGGCGAGCGACGCCGGGTCGCCCTGTGCAAGCTGCTGCTGCAGAAGCCGGACCTGCTGCTGCTGGATGAGCCCACCAACCACCTGGACGCCGAATCCGTGCTGTGGCTGGAGCAGCACCTGCAGTCCTACCCCGGTGCGGTGCTGGCCGTGACCCACGACCGCTACTTCCTGGACCACGTGGCCGAGTGGATCTGCGAGGTGGAGCGCGGCCGCCTGCACGGCTACGAGGGCAACTACTCCACCTACCTGGACACCAAGCAGAAGCGCCTGGAGGTGCAGGGCAAGAAGGACGCCAAGATGGCCAAGCGCCTGAAGGACGAGCTGGACTGGGTCCGCTCCAACTCCAAGGGGCGCCAGACCAAGTCCAAGGCCCGCCTGAACCGCTACGAGGAGATGGCCGCCGAGGCGGAGAAGACCCGCAAGCTGGACTTCGAGGAGATCCAGATCCCGCCGGGACCGCGCCTGGGCTCGCAGGTCATCGAAGCGGAGAACCTGCAGAAGGGCTTCGGCGAGCGCAGGCTGATCAGCGGCCTGTCCTTCTCCCTGCCGCGCAACGGCATCGTCGGGGTCATCGGCCCCAACGGCGTCGGCAAGTCCACCCTGTTCAAGACCATCGTGGGCCTGGAGCCGCTGGACGGCGGCGAGCTGAAGGTCGGGGAGTCCGTGAAGATCTCCTACGTGGATCAGAACCGGGAGAACATCGACCCGGAGAAGACCTTGTGGGAGGTGGTCTCCGACGGGCTGGACTTCATCAAGGTCGGCCAGGTGGAGATGCCCTCGCGCGCCTACGTCTCCGCGTTCGGCTTCAAGGGCCCGGACCAGCAGAAGAAGGCCGGGGTGCTCTCCGGCGGTGAGCGCAACCGCCTGAACCTGGCCCTGACCCTGAAGCAGGGGGGGAACCTGCTGCTGCTGGATGAGCCCACCAACGACCTGGACGTGGAGACCCTCTCCTCCCTGGAGGATGCGCTGCTGAAGTTCCCGGGCTGCGCCGTGGTCGTCTCCCACGACCGCTGGTTCCTGGACCGGGTCGCCACCCACATCCTCGCCTGGGAGGGCACCGAGGAGCACCCGGACCGGTGGTACTGGTTCGAGGGCAACTTCGAGTCCTACGAGGAGAACAAGGTCGAGCGCCTCGGCGCCGACGCCGCCCGCCCGCACCGGGTCACCCACCGCCGCCTGACCCGCGACTAGCGGCACCTGACCACGCCGATGGCGCCCGTCCCCGAGAACGCGGGGGCAGGCGCCATCGGCGTCTTCGGTGGATAAGGCCAGGCGGGGGCTCACTCCGGCAGTCGGATCATCGCCTCCTGCGTCGTCGTGGCGATCAGGCGCCCGGTGCGGTCGAAGATCCTCCCGCAGGCCAGCCCCCGGGAACCCGAGGCATTCGGGGAATGCTGGGTGTACAGCAGCCACTCATCGGCCCTGGCCTCCCGATGCCACCAGATCGCGTGATCCAGGGTGGCCGCGGCCAGGCCCGGTTCGGTCCAGGACTTCCCGTGCCGGCGCAGGATCGGCTCGATCGGCGTGTAGTCCGAGGCGTAGGCGATCGCGGCCCGGTGGATCACCGGATCATCCGGCAGCCGCCCGAAGGTCCGGAACCACACCGCGGTGGAGGCCTCCCGGGCCCCGGCGGGGGCCAGGAAGATCGGCTCGGAGACGTAGCGCAGGTCGAAGGGACGCCCGAAGGCGATGCGCCGGGCCCGCGGATCGTCGACGTCGGCCAGCAGCTGCCGCGGACTGGGCAGCTGTTCCGGGGCCGGCACGCCCTCGGGCATCCGCTCCTGATGCTCCAGCCCCGGCTGGGGGACCTGGAAGGAGGCCAGGCAGGACAGGATCACCCGCCCCTCCTGGTAGGCGTGGATCCGGCGGGCGGAGAAGGAGCGGCCATCGCGCATCCGCTCCACGCCGAAGGTGATGGGCTGGGTGACATCCCCGGGACGCAGGAAGTACCCGTGCAGGGAGTGGATCGGCCGGTCCTCGGCCACGGTGCGGCTGGCCGCGATCGCGGACTGGGCCAGCACCTGCCCGCCGTAGACCCGCGGGGTCTCCGGTCCCACGGTGCGTCCAACGAAGACGTCCTCCGTGGTGCGCAGCGGCTCCTCCGGAGCCAGGCGGAACATGCTCAGCAGCTTCGCGGTGGCCTCCGAGGGATCGGCGGGGGCACCCGAGTCATCGACTTCGCTCATCCGCCCATCGTAGCCGCGACGCCTCGTCACCCAGCCCCACCGCCCAGCCCCACCCGCGCGGCGGGTCCGGACTAGGGTGGGGAGGATGAACGACGACGCCCCCGCCGCTGACCGGCCCACCCCCGAGCAGTCCACGGCCCCCGTCCTGCGGCTGGCCGATCCCCGGCAGGCCAGGGACCTGGCCACTCTGATCTCCCGGGCCCGCGCCCTGGACGAGGGTGCCGCGGTGCGCCTGCAGGCCGTGGGCTCGGTCCTGGCCGTGTGGGTGCCCGTGATGAGCGGGGAGACCCTCTTGGAGCAGGTGCCCACGGTCCTGGGCATGCGGGCCGTGCACCTGTCCGAACCCTCCCGAGCCGATGCCACGGTGCAGGCGGCGGCCGTGCTGGATCGGATGGCCCGCGTGGACCGGGCCGGGGCGGCGCTGGCCCTGCCCCCGATCACCGTGCGGGCCGCCTGGTCCGGGGCGATCCCCGGCACCTCGGGTTGGAAGGAGTGCGGCACGGTCTCTGCTCAGCGGCTCGAGGAGCTCGCCCGGCAGGGCAGCCGGGCCGTGGAGCAGGCCCTGCCGGCCCAGGCGGGGGCGGCGGTGCTGAGCACCGTGCGCTCGCGGATCTGGGGCACCGTGGAGCAGCCCGGCGGCTTCGTGGCCGGTGCGGCCTTCGGGGCCAAGGCGCTGGGCTTCCTCGGCGGCGGCGACGTCGTCGTGCACGCCCAGGGCCCGTGGCGGCGCCTGTCCAACCGGGCGGGGCACCTGCTGGCCCGCCCCGCCGCCTCCCTGTGACCGGCTATCCGGGGGTGTTCGTCATCGCGACGGCGGCCCGCTGGAAGTAGTCCCACATCAGCCCGTCCAGCATCGGCGGCAGCTCGAGGGTGTCCAGGGATTCGCGCATGAATCGCAGCCAGGTCTGCCGGGCCGCGGAGTCGATGCGGAAGGGGGCGTGGCGCATCCGCAGCCGCGGGTGTCCGCGCAGCTGCCCGTAGGTGGTGGGCCCGCCGAAGTACTGCTCCAGGAACATCTCCAGGCGCACCCGGGCCGGCTCCAGGTCCTCCTCCGGGTACATCGCGGCGAACTCCGGGTCCGCGGCCACCCGGGAGTAGAACTCCCGGGTGAGCCGCTGGAAGGCCGCGTGCCCGCCGATCTGCTCATATAGGCTCCGGG
>NZ_BCSM01000023.1 GCF_001570865.1 Rothia kristinae NBRC 15354 | reverse complement strand
AATCCCGGGCACCCGTCGTCTTGCGCCGCGCGACGCCGCGTGACCTCCCGTGTCCGGGCACTCGTGCCCCGGGCCCGCCCGCTCCTAGCGTGGTCCCCAACCCCGCGCCCCGGAAGCGATTCCGGCGGGCGGGCGGCACACACACCGGCATGAGGGACGTCAGGAGCACGGACATGGTCGAGACGAGATTCCACTGGTTCCTGCCCACCAGCGGGGACTCCCGCGGGGTCGTGGGCGGCGAGCACGGCGCGGAGGTGCTCAGCAGCTCCCCGGTGCGCGAACCCGAGCTGGCCTACCTGCGCCAGGTGGCCCAGGCCGCGGAGGCCAACCGCTTCGACTCCGTGCTGACCCCCACGGGTCTGTACTGCCGGGACCCATGGCTGACCGCCGCCGCGCTGGCCGAGCACACCCCGAGCCTGCGCTTCCTCGTCGCGATGCGTCCGGACGCCCTCTCGCCCACGCTGGCCGCGCAGATGGCCGCGACCTTCCAGGCCCAGACCGGCGGGCGCCTGGCCCTGAACGTGGTCACCGGCGGGGAGTCCGCCGAGCAGCGGGCCTACGGAGACTTCCTGGACAAGGAGGGCCGCTACCGGCGCACGCGGGAGCACCTGCGGGTCGTGCGCCGGCTGTGGGAGCACGGCCCGGCCTTCGACCACGACGCCGAGGGGGTGCGCGTGGAGCAGGCCCGTCTGGTCGATGCCCCGGACCCGGTGCCGGAGGTGCACTTCGCCGGGTCCTCCCCGGCGGCCCTGGAGATCGCCGCGGAGCTGGCCGATGTGTACCTGACCTGGGGCGAGCCGCCGGCCCAGGCGGGGGAGAAGATCGCGCGGGTGCGTGAGGCCGCGGCGGCGCGCGGACGCACCCTGCGCTACGGGGTCCGGCTGCACGTGATCACCCGGGACACCTCCGAGCAGGCCTGGGCTGTGGCCCAGGCGATGCTGGATGCGATCCCGGAGGAGCTGGTGCGCCGTCAGCAGCAGGCCCTGCGGGCCTCCGAATCCGAGGGGCAGCGGCGGATGCTGGCCCTGCACGGCGGGGACCGGCGGAACCTGGAGATCCACCCCGGGCTGTGGGCCGGTTCCGGGCTGATCCGCGGGGGAGCGGGCACCGCGCTGGTCGGCTCCCACGAGGAGGTCGCGGACCTGATCCGCCAGTACGAGGCCGTGGGCTTCACGGACTTCGTGCTCTCCGGGCACCCCTGCCTGGAGGAGGCGTGGTGGTTCGGCGAGGGCGTGCGCCCCCGGGTGGATCGGCCCGAGGCCTCACCGCGCACCGCGGATGCCCGACGGCGCGAGCGCGCCGCCGCCGCGGTGGACTGAGGCGCCCAGACACGGTGCGCCGGGGCGCGACGACGCGCTGCGCACCGCGGTGGTCTGATCCGCCCGGCCCGGTGTGTGGGGCGGGCGCTCCGGGGGCGGGAGAGGGCTAGAGCACGTCCGTGTCGCCGTTGCGCTTGAGCTCGTCCACCGCGTGCTTCACGCGCTGGGCATGCTCCTGGGTGGTCACCAGCAGCGCGTCCGGGGTGTCCACGACCACGATGTCCTGCACCCCGATCAGCGCGACGATGCGGCTGGTGTCTGAGACGACGATCCCGGAGGAGTCATCGGTCATCACCCGGGTGTTGCTGCCCAGCAGGGCCACCTCGTCCACGTTCTGCGCCCGGTTCAGCCGGGAGATCGCGGCGAAGTCCCCGACGTCGTCCCACGTGAAGTGGGCCGGGACCATCGCGACGTCGCCCGCGGCGGCGGCCGGCTCGGCCACCGCGTAGTCGATCGCGATCTTCGGCAGGGTCGGCCACACCCGATCCATCACGGCGTCGCGCTCCTCGGTCTCCCAGGCGCGGGCGATCTCCATGATCCCGGCGTGCAGCTGCGGCTGGTTGCGCTCCAGGTGCTCCAGCAGCAGGGCGGCCGGGGCGACGAACATCCCGGCGTTCCAGGTGTAGCGGCCCGAGCGCACGTACTCGCGGGCTGTGTCCTGGTCCGGCTTCTCCACGAACTCCTCCACGGCCAGCGCGGAGGGGGCCGCCTCGAGGTCGAGGGAGCGCCCGGCGCGGATGTAGCCGAAGCCCGTGGAGGGAGAGGTCGGGGTGATCCCGATGGTCACGATCCGCCCGGTCGCGGCGGTCTCGATCGCCTCGACCACGGCGCGGTGGAACTCCTCGGTGGGCTCCACGACGTGATCCGCGGCGAAGGAGCCGATGATCGCCTCCGGGTCGCGCAGCCACAGGATCGCCGAGGCCAGGCCGATCGCGGCCCCGGAGTCCTTGGGGGAGGGCTCCAGGACCAGGTCCTCCTCCGAGCATTCGGGCAGCTGGGTGCGCACGGCCGGGGCGTGGGTGCGCCCGGTGACGACCATGACGCCCTCGGCGCTGAGGTCGACGAGGCGGTCGTAGGTCGAGCGCAGCAGGGAGCTGCCGGAGCCGGTCAGGTCCAGGAGGAACTTGGGCGCATCCGCGCGGGACAGCGGCCACAGCCGCGAGCCCACCCCGCCGGCGGGGATGAAGGGTCGGAAGTGTTCGCGTGGGGATCTCATCGGCACCACCCTAGCCGCAAACCCCCGGGCGCGCGGCGCACATGGTGGGGAAGCGGGCGGACGCGGTCTGCCTCCGGCCGGTCCCCGCACCGCGGAGCGGGCGGGATTAGCCAAGGTTTCCCTCCCCTAATTCCGCGTAATTCCGCCGCGGAAGGGCTCAGACACCGTGTCACCAAGAGCCGCCGACGGCTGGTAGTCTCAGACGAGAAACAGCTCACTCACACCCGCGCCCGGGGACTCCTTCCGGACGACGTCGTCCCGAGTGGCCGGGCCCGCGCCGGGGCCGCAACCGGCGCCCGCCCGCTCGTTGATCACCCATCGGAGGTTGTTCAGTGCCGAACCAATCCCAAGGCACCCTCTACCGCGGCCGCCAGGGCATGTGGTCCTGGGTCGCGCACCGCATCACCGGCATCGCCATCTTCTTCTTCCTGCTCGTGCACGTCCTGGACACCGCCGTCGTGCGGATCTCCCCGGAGGCGTACAACGCCGTCATCGGCACGTACAAGAACCCTGTGATGGGGCTGGGCGAGGCCGGGCTGGTGGCGGCGATCTGCTACCACGCCTTCAACGGCCTGCGCATCATCCTCATCGACTTCTGGAAGGACGGGGCCAAGCACCAGAAGACCATGCTGTGGGGCGTGCTCGTCCTGTGGCTGCTGGCCATGGTGCCGTTCCTGATCCGCCACCTCGCCATCGTCTTCGGAGGTCACTGAGCCATGTCCACCCCTCTCAAGACCAGGATCGCCGTCCCGCGCAGCTCCGACCGCTCCGTGGACGGGGTGAAGTACAACCGCTCCGGGTCCAAGCGCAACAACTTCGAGATGTACGCGTGGCTGTACATGCGCATCTCCGGGGTGCTGCTGATCGTGCTGATCTTCGGGCACCTGTTCGTCAACCTCATGGTCGGCGACGGCGTGCACGCGATCGACTTCGGCTTCGTCGGCGGCAAGTGGGCCAACCCGTTCTGGCAGGTCTGGGACCTGCTGATGCTGTGGCTGGCGATGCTGCACGGCACCAACGGCGTGCGCGTGATCATCGAGGATTACGCGGAGAAGGACCGCACCCGCTTCTGGCTGAAGACCCTGCTCTTCCTAGCCGCCGGGTTCATCCTGCTGGTGGGCACCCTCGTGATCTTCACGTTCAGCCCCTGCCCGACCGTGGACAACCCGGATCTGCTGCCCTCCTTCTGCCCCGCGCAGTAGGCGCCGCCCTCCGCCGGGCGGGCCGCACAGCGCCCCCGCCCCACCACCGTCTCCCTCCATATAGAAAGAGCATCTGAAGCATGCAGGTTCACAAGTACGATGTGGTCATCGTCGGCGCCGGCGGCGCCGGGATGCGCGCCGCCATCGAAGCCGGCCAGCGCGCCCGCACCGCCGTGCTGACGAAGATCTACCCGACCCGCTCCCACACCGGCGCGGCCCAGGGGGGCATGTGCGCCGCCCTGGCCAACGTCGAGGAAGACAACTGGGAGTGGCACACCTTCGATACCATCAAGGGCGGGGACTACCTCGTGGACCAGGACGCCGCGGAGGTCATGGCCAAGGAGGCCATCGACGCCGTGCTGGACCTGGAGAAGATGGGCCTTCCGTTCAACCGCACCCCCGAGGGGAAGATCGACCAGCGCCGCTTCGGCGGGCACACCCGGGACCACGGGAAGGCGCCCGTGCGCCGGGCCTGCTACGCCGCGGACCGCACCGGGCACATGATCCTGCAGACCCTCTACCAGAACTGCGTCAAGCACAACGTGGAGTTCTTCAACGAGTACTACGTGCTGGACCTGATCATGGTCGAGGTGGACGGGATGAAGCGCCCGGCCGGCGTCGTCTCCTACGACCTCGCCTCCGGGGAGATCCACGTCTTCCAGGCCAAGTCCGTGGTCTTCGCCTCCGGAGGGACCGGCAAGATCTTCAAGACCACCTCCAACGCCCACACCCTGACCGGGGACGGCATGGCCATCGCCTTCCGCAACGGCCTGCCGCTGGAGGACATGGAGTTCGTTCAGTTCCACCCCACCGGCCTGGCAGGGCTCGGCATCCTCGTCTCCGAGGCGGCCCGCGGCGAGGGCGGGATCCTGCGCAACTCCGAGGGCGAGCGCTTCATGGAGCGCTACGCCCCCACCATCAAGGACCTCGCCCCGCGCGACATCGTCGCCCGGTCCATGGCCAACGAGGTGCGCGAGGGCCGCGGCTGCGGGCCCAACAAGGACTACGTGCTGCTGGACCTGACCCACCTGGAGCCGGCCCACATCGACGCGAAGCTGCCGGACATCACCGAGTTCGCCCGCACCTACCTGGGCGTGGAGCCCTACACCGAGCCCGTGCCGGTGTTCCCCACCGCCCACTACGCGATGGGCGGGATCCCCACCACCATCGACGCCGAGGTCTACCGCAACTCCGAGGAGACCGTCCCGGGTCTGTACGCCGCCGGGGAGGTGGCCTGCGTGTCCGTGCACGGGTCCAACCGCCTGGGCACCAACTCGCTGCTGGACATCAACGTGTTCGGCAAGCGCGCCGGGATCAAGGCCGCCGAATACGCACTGGAAGCGGACTTCTTGCCCGTGCCCGAGGATGCGACCCGGCGCACCGAGGAGCTGCTGGAGCTGATGCGCAACGGCCACGGCGAGGAGAAGGTCGGCCAGATCCGCCGGGAGCTGCAGGACACCATGGACGCGGACATGCAGGTATTCCGCACCGAGGAGACCATCCACCGCGCCCTGGACAAGATCGCCGAGCTGCAGGACCGCTACACCCGCATCTCCATCCAGGACCAGGGCAAGCGGTTCAACCTGGACCTGCTGGAGGCCGTGGAGCTGGGCTTCCTGCTGGAGCTGGCCAAGGTCATGTCCGTGGCCGCCCTGCACCGCGAGGAGTCCCGCGGCGGGCACTTCCGCGAGGACTTCCCGAACCGCGATGACGAGAAGTTCATGAAGCACTCGATGGCGTACCTGGACACGGAGGCGGAGACGGACCACGTGGCCGGGATCCGCCTGGAGACCAAACCGGTGATCTTCACCCGCTACGAGCCGATGGAGCGCAAGTACTGATGAGCACGCAAGAGAAGGAATACGCGGAGCCGGCCGAGCCGGCCTCGAAGGTCGAGCTCAAGAGCGAGTCCGGCGACGGCGGGGAGATCCCCACCTACGACGTCACCCTGCGGGTGCGCCGCTACAACCCGGAGGTCTCCGAGGAGGCCCACTGGGACGAGTGGACGCTGCAGATGTACGGCACGGACCGCGTGCTGGACGCCCTGCACAAGGTCAAGTGGGAGCTGGACGGCTCGCTGTCCTTCCGCCGCTCCTGCGCCCACGGGGTGTGCGGCTCGGACGCGATGCGCATCAACGGGCGCAACCGCCTGGCCTGCAAGACCCTGCTGAAGGACCTGGACCTGTCCAAGCCGGTCACGGTCGAGGCCATCAAGGGCCTGCCCTGTGAGAAGGATCTCATCGTGGACATGGAGCCGTTCTTCCAGTCCTACCGGGAGATCATGCCGTTCCTGATGAACGAGGGGCACGAGCCGGAGAAGGAGCGCTACCAGTCCCAGGAGGACCGCGCCCGCTTCGACGACACCACCAAGTGCATCCTGTGCGCGGCGTGCACCAGCTCCTGCCCGGTGTTCTGGACGGACGGGCAGTACTTCGGCCCCGCGGCCATCGTCAACGCCCACCGGTTCATCTTCGACTCCCGAGATGACGCCGGGGACCTGCGCCTGGAGATCCTCAACGACAAGGAGGGCGTGTGGCGCTGCCGCACGACCTTCAACTGCACCGAGGCCTGCCCGCGCGGCATCCAGATCACCAAGGCCATCGCCGAGGTCAAGCAGGCGGTGCTGGCCCGGGCCTTCTGAGCCGGACCACCCGCCCGCTTCACGACGCCGCCCGCCCCTTCCGCACCGGGAGGGGCGGGCGGCGTCGTCGTGCCCGGGCGGCCTTCCGGGCGGGGCGGTGCCGCCTCCCGGTCACACGCCGTCACACGGTCACGCCCGCGGCGGGTCGCGTTGGGGTCCTATAGTCGTGACCATGCCAGAACTCCCCGCCGCACCCGCCGAGCAGCCGCCCATCGGCCCCCTCGCCAAGGCCTTCCTGCCCGAGCTCATCGACTTCCGCCGCACCGTGCACCGCAACCCCGAGCTGAGCTTCCGGGAGCACCGCACCACGGACCGGATCATGGCGCGCCTGCAGGCGGCGGGACTGGACCCGGTGCGCCTGGAGCACACCGGCTGCTACGTGGACATCGGCCGGGGCCCGCTGGCCGTGGCCCTGCGCGCGGACATCGACGCCCTGCCCATCCAGGAGGACACCGGGCTGGAGTTCTCCTCCGTCAACGACGGCGTCATGCATGCCTGCGGACACGACATCCACCAGACCGTGATGCTCGGGGCGGCCCTGACCCTGGCCGACGTGGACTCCTCCGCGCCGCTGGCCCGCAGCGTGCGGGTGATTTTCCAGCCGGCCGAGGAGAAGCTGCCCGGCGGCGCCCTGACCGTGATCCGCCAGGGGGTGCTGGAGGGGGTCCCGCGGGCCTTCGCCCTGCACTGCGAGCCCAAGGTGGACGTCGGTCAGGTCGGCACCCGCATCGGGTCCATCACCTCCGCGGCCGACACCATCAAGCTCAGCGTGCGCGGGCGCGGCGGGCACACCTCCCGTCCGCACCTGACCGAGGACCTGATCTTCGCGATGAGCCAGATCGCGATCAACGTGCCCGCGGTGATGTCCCGGAACATCGACGTCCGCTCGGGCGTGCTGGTGGCCTGGGGGCAGATCGAGGCCGGGGTGGCGCCCAACGCGATCCCCGCCCACGGCTACCTCGCTGGGACCATGCGCTGCCTGGACGCGGACGCCTGGTACCGCTCCGGGGACCTGCTGGATCGGGTGGTCGGCCAGGTGGCCGCCCCCTACGGCGTGGAGGTGGACGTGGAGCACATCCGCGGCGTGCCCCCGGTGGTCAACACCGAGACCGAGACGACGATGCTGGAGAACGCCGCCCGGGCCGAGCTGGGGGAGGACTCCGTGGTGCTCGTGGAGCAGTCCATGGGCGGGGAGGACTTCGCCTGGATGCTGCAGGAGGTCCCCGGCTCGATGATGCGCCTGGGCACCCGCACACCCGGCGGGCGCACCTACGACCTGCATCAGGCCGACTACGTGGCCGATGAGCGGGCCATCGAATGCGGGATCCGCGTCATGGCAGCCACCGCGCTGCGGGCCATCCAGCACGAGCTGCGCACCCGCTGAGCGCAGGCGCGCGGGCGCGGCGGAGCCGGAAGCGGCCGACGCGGCGGATGGTCGGGTGGGCCCCGCGCGGGGGCTAAACTGGTGACCCGTACCCCACGTCACGTCCGGCTGTGCCCGGTGTCGCCTCGGTGTCCTCGCGCAGCAGGCGGCCGATCCGGCCGCGACCGTCCGAAAGGCCGTCTCCCATGCCCGTCGTCCCCGCCTGGCCCCGCACAGCCCCGCGCACCCGCCCCGTGCGCGCCGCCGCGCTGCTGGGCACGGCCGCCCTGCTGCTGGCCGGCTGCGCCCCCGCCCCGCCGGAGGACTCGGACATCGCCAGCGACCACGCGGACTACACCGGCTGCATCGTCTCCGACTCCGGCGGCTTCGATGACCGCTCCTTCAACCAGAACTCCTACGAAGGGGTGATGAAGACCAAGGACGACTACGGCATCAAGACCAAGGCCGCCGAATCCCAGGCCGTCACCGACTTCGAGCCCAACATCAACTCGATGCTGCAGGGCGGGTGCAACCTGACCGTGACGATCGGCTTCAACATCGCCGACCAGACCAAAGCCGCCGCTGAAGCCCACCCGGACCGGCACTTCGCGATCGTCGACGACGACTCGATCCAGCTGCCCAACGTCCGCCCCATCATCTACAACACCTCCCAGGCCGCCTACCTCGCCGGATATCTCGCCGCGGGCACCACCAAGACCGGCAAGGTCGCGACCTTCGGCGGCATGGAGATCCCGACCGTCACGATCTTCATGGACGGCTTCGCCCAGGGGGTGGCCCACTACAACCAGGTCCACCACACGGACGTGAAGCTGCTGGGCTGGGACGCCCAGAAGCAGACCGGCAGCTTCACCGGGGACTTCGAGGACACCGGCAAGGGCAAGACCACCGCGCAGAACTTCCTCAACGAGGGCGCCGACATCGTGATGCCCGTGGCCGGGCCCGTCGGCAACGGCGCGGTGGACGCGGTCACCGGATACAACGCGGATGAACCCGAGGCTCCGGCGCGGATCATCTGGGTGGACTCGGACGGCTACGAGACCCTGGCCTCCGGTCAGGAGTACGTGCTCACCTCCGTGATCAAGAAGATGGGCGCGGCCGTGGAGAACGCCTTCGTGGACGACATGGACGGGAAGTTCACCGACACCCCGTACGTGGGCACCCTCGAGAACGACGGCGTGGGCCTGGCCCCATTCCACGACCAGGCCTCCCAGGTCCCGCAGCAGCTGCAGGACGAGCTGGACGAGCTCAAGCAGCAGATCATCGACGGCACCGTGGACGCGGACTCCGCGGCCAGCCCCCAGACCAAGAACTGACACAGACCCGAAGGCCGCACGCACATGAGACTCGAACTGCGCGGGATCACCAAGCGCTTCGGCGCATTCACCGCCAACGACGCCGTGGACCTCACCGTGGATCCCGGCACCGTCCACTGCCTCCTCGGGGAGAACGGGGCGGGCAAATCCACGCTGATGAACATCATCTACGGCCTGCAGGCCCCCACCGCCGGGCAGATCCTGGTGGACGGGCGCGAGGTCGCCTTCGACGGCCCCGGAGACGCGATGCGCGCCGGGATCGGCATGGTCCACCAGCACTTCATGCTGGTGCCCGTGTTCACGGTCGCGGAGAACGTGGCCCTCGGCTCGGAGGCCACCCGCGGGCCCGCCCTGGACCTGGAGACCACCCGACGCCGCATCCGCGAGATCTCCCAGCGCTACGGCTTCGCGGTGGACCCGGACGCCGTCGTGGAGGACCTGCCGGTGGGCGTGCAGCAGCGGGTGGAGATCATCAAGGCCCTCGTGCGCGAGGCCGAGCTGCTGATCCTCGATGAGCCCACCGCGGTGCTGACCCCCGCGGAGACGGACGAGCTGCTGGGCATCATGGCGCAGCTGCGCGCGGACGGGAAGTCCCTGCTGTTCATCTCCCACAAGCTGCGCGAGGTCCGGCAGGTCTCCGACGAGATCACCGTGATCCGGCGCGGGAAGGTCGTGGGCACCGTCGAGCCCACCGCCTCCAGCACGGAGCTGGCCGCGATGATGGTCGGGCACGAGGTGTCCCTGACCGTGGACAAGGAGCCGGCCAGCACCAACGAGCGCCTGCTGCGGGTGCGCGAGCTGTCCCTGCGCTCCGAGACCGGCGTGGCCCTGCTGGACGGGATCGACCTGGAGGTGCGCGGCGGGGAGATCCTCGCGATCGCCGGTGTGCAGGGCAACGGCCAGACCGAGTTCGCCGAGACCCTCCTGGGGCTGCGCCCCCAGGCCACCGGCTCCGTGGAGCTGGACGGACGCCAGCTGCTGGGCCGGCGCCCGAAGCGGATCATCCGCGACGGCATCGGGTTCGTGCCCGAGGACCGCGGCCGCGAGGGCCTGGTCGGCTCCTTCAGCATCGAGGAGAACCTGGTCCTGAACCAGTACGACACCCCCCGCTTCTCCCGCGGGCCCTGGCTGCGCCGCCGGGCCATCCGCGCCCAGGCCGAGCAGCGGACCGCGGAGTTCGACATCCGCCTGCACTCCGTGGCCGATCCCGTCACGACCCTGTCCGGGGGCAACCAGCAGAAGGTGGTCCTGGCCCGGGAGCTGGCCCGCCCGCTGCGCCTGTTCGTCGCCTCCCAGCCCACCCGCGGCGTGGACGTCGGCTCGATCGAGTTCATCCACCGCCGCATCGTCGCCGAGCGCGACGCCGGGACCCCGGTGGTCATCGTCTCCACCGAGCTGGACGAGGTCTACGCGCTCGCGGACCGGATCGCCGTCTTCCACGGCGGACGGCTCATGGGCGTGGTGGACCCGGACATCCCGCGGGAGGTCCTCGGCCAGATGATGGCCGGGGCCGACGCCGAGGAGGCCCGGCGCCTCGTCGAGCAGGACACCCGCGAGCACGACCTCGCATCGATCACGGAAGGAGAGCGCGCATGAGCGGTCTCGACCCGGCCGCCGGCACCACCGCCCCCGCCGGAGCGGGACCCGGCGGGCTGGAGCCCGAGGAGCGGCCGAAGCCGATCACCCCGCCCTGGGCCGACGCTCCCGCCCCCGAACCACGGCCCACCCTGGCCTACCGCCTGACCTCCTCGCCTCTGGTGCTCTCCGCGGCGGCCCTGGTGCTGTCGCTGATCGTCGGCGGACTGCTCATCATCTTCACCGACCAGCGCACGCTGACCCGGATGAACTACTTCTTCGCCCGGCCCTCGGACACCTTCGAGGCCGCCTGGCGGGCCGCCAGCGACGCCTACATCGCCCTGTTCGAGGGCGCGGTGTTCAACCCGCACGGAGCGGACTTCGCGGACAAGATCTTCCCGCTGACCGAGACCCTGACCATCGCGACCCCGCTGATCCTCGCCGGTCTCGGCGTGGCCCTGTCCTTCCGGGCCGGGCTGTTCAACATCGGCGCGCAGGGACAGATCATCCTCGGCGCGATCCTCGCCGGGTGGATCGGCTTCTCCTGGGACCTGCCCGCCGGGGTGCACCTGCTGCTGGTGATCCTGGGCGGTGCGCTCGGCGGTGCCCTGTGGGGCGGGCTGGTGGGCCTGCTCAAGGCCCGCACCGGGGCGCACGAGGTCATCCTGTGCATCATGTTCAACTACATCGCGTTGAACCTGGTGCTGTACCTGCTGACCACCCCGGCCTTCCAGCGGGAGGGCTCCACCAACCCGATCTCCCCGCAGCTGCCGGACTCGGCCCTGTTCCCCCGGCTGTTCGGGGACTCCTTCCGGCTGCACTGGGGCTTCGTCCTGGCGATCCTCGCGGTGCTGTTCGTGTCCTGGCTGATCGATCGCTCCACGATCGGGTTCCGCCTGCGCGCCGTCGGGGCCAACCCGAAGGCCGCGCGCACCGCCGGGATCAGCGTCAGCGCCGGATACGTCGTCGTCATGCTGCTCTCCGGGGGCCTGGCCGGGCTGGCCGGGGCCACCCAGGTGGCCGGCACGGAGAAGGTGCTCACCGGGGACGTGGCCGCCTCCTTCGGCTTCGACGCGATCACCGTGGCCCTGCTGGGCCGCTCCACCCCGTGGGGCACCTTCTGGGCCGGTCTGCTCTACGGCGGCTTCCGCGCAGGCGGTGTGGCCATGCAGACCAACACCGGCACCAACATCAACATCGTCCTGGTGGTGCAGTCCCTGATCGTGCTGTTCATCGCGGCCCCGCCGCTGGTGCGCGCGATCTTCCGGCTGCCGGACCCGGCCCGCCCCCGCCGGGCGAAGGCCGCCCGTCCCGCCGCCGCGGAAGGAGCGACCCGATGAGCGTCGCAGCGACCCCCACGACCCGCCCCGGCCTCGCCCTGCCGGTGATCCGCCGCTGGCGCCTGGGCGCGACCTTCGCGGTCCTGTCCCTGCTCAGCCTCCTGCTGATCGGCATCGACCCGGCCCCGGCCACGGTCACCTTCCGCCTCGCGGAGAAGCACGACGCCGTGCGCCTGGCCGACATCGACCTGCCGGCGGTGGCCACCGGCTGGGTGCTGTCCGCCCTCATGCTTCTCCTGGCCGTCTGGGCCCTGATGCGCGGGGCGCGCGGAGCCAACCCGCCGGTGTGGGCCTCGACCCTGTTCTGGGCCGCGTTCGTCGTGGCCATGCTGGTCTGGGCGGTGTCTCACGCGGACGCGCACTCGCTGTCCCTGCCGGGTCTGCTGGCCGGCTCCCTGGCCCTGTCCGTGCCCCTGATCTTCGGGTCCATGTCCGGTCTGCTGTGCGAGCGCAGCGGCGTGGTCAACATCGCGATCGAGGGCCAGCTGCTGTTCGGCGCCTTCGCCGCGGCCGTCGTCGGGACCGTGACGCACTCGGCCTGGGCGGGGCTGGCGGCGGCCATGATCGGGGCGATGCTGGTCTCCCTGATCCTCGCCGTGTTCTCCATCCGGTACCTCGTCAACCAGGTCATCGTCGGCGTGGTCGTCAACGTGCTGGTCTCCGGGCTGACCGGCTTCCTGTACTCCACGGTGCTCTCCCGCCAGGCCACGACCCTGAACTCCCCGGAGCACCTGCCGGACTGGTCCGTGCCCGGGCTCTCGCGCATCCCGGTGATTGGGCCCGTGCTGTTCGACCAGTCGCTGCTGGTGTACGTGATGTTCGGCGTCGTCGCCCTCATCTGGTACGGGCTGAACCGCACCCGGTGGGGGCTGCGCACCCGGGCCGTGGGGGAGCACCCGCAGGCCGCGGACACCCTGGGGGTGAACGTGAACCGGCTGCGCTTCGGCAACGTGCTGCTGGCCGGGGCCGTGGCCGGGATGGGCGGGGCCTTCTTCACGCTGGTCTCGGTCTCCGCGTTCAACAAGGACATGACCGCAGGGCAGGGGTACATCGCCCTGGCCGCGCTGATCTTCGGCCGGTGGCGTCCCGGCGGGGCGCTGTGCGCGGCCCTGCTGTTCGGCTTCGCGACCAACCTGCAGTCGGTGCTCTCCCTGCTGGGCACCACGGTGCCCAGCCAGTTCCTGGCCATGCTGCCGTACGTGGTCACCGTTGCCGCGGTCACGGGGCTGGTGGGGCGCACCCGGGGTCCTGCCGCCTCCGGGCAGCCCTACGTCAAGGAGTGAGCATGGCCGATTCCGAGCAACCGGGCCGGGTGGGGCAGGACGCCGTTGCGGGCACCGAGGTGGGGGCTTGTGTCGGCGACGACCCGGCCTGGCCGGAGCTGCTCGCCGCGGCGCGCGACTGCCTGGAGCGGGCGTACTGCCCCTACTCCGGGTTCCCCGTGGGGGCCGCGGCCCGCACCGAGGACGGGCGGCTGGTGACCGGGGCGAACATCGAGAACGCCGCGTACGGGGTCACGCTGTGCGCGGAGTGCTCCCTGGTCTCCGAGCTGTTCCGCACCGGCGGGGGCCGGCTCGTCCGCTTCGCCTGCGTGGACCGCACCGGCACCCCGATCATGCCGTGCGGGCGCTGCCGCCAGCTGCTGTCCGAACACGCCGCACCGGGCCTGGTGGTGCTCACCCCGCAGGGCGAGCTGCCCATGGCCGAGGTTCTGCCCCAGGCCTTCGGGCCCGGAAACCTCGGGTCCTGACGGTCCCGTCCGCACCCGCCAGAGGAGAGGTCCCATCATGTCCGAGCCCTTCGACGCCGTCGACGTCATCCGCGCCAAGCGCGACGCCGGCCGGCTGAGCACCGAGCAGATCGACTGGGTCATCGACGCCTACACCCGAGGGGCGGTGGCCGAGGAGCAGATGGCCGCCCTGGCGATGGCGGTGTACCTGAACGGTCTGGACCCGCAGGAGCTGTCCGCGTGGACCGCGGCGATGATCGCCTCCGGGCGCCGCCTGGACTTCTCCCCGATCCTGCGCTCGCCGGGCAACCCCGACGGGAAGATCGCCACGGCGGACAAGCACTCCACCGGCGGGGTGGGGGATAAGATCACGCTGCCGCTGGCGCCGCTGGTGGCCGTCTACGGGATCGCGGTCCCGCAGCTGTCCGGACGGGGGCTGGGGCACACCGGCGGCACCCTGGACAAGCTCGAGTCGATCCCCGGGTGGCGGGCGCAGGTGGGGCCCGAGCGGCTCCTGGAGATCCTCGGCTCCACCGGGGCGGTGGTGTGCGCGGCCGGGGCGGATCTGGCCCCGGCGGATCGCAAGCTCTACGCCCTGCGGGACGTGACCGGCACGGTCGAGTCGATCCCGCTGATCGCCTCCTCGATCATGTCCAAGAAGATCGCCGAGGGCACGGACTCCCTGGTCCTGGACGTGAAGGTGGGCACCGGGGCGTTCATGAAGACTCCGGAGCGGGCCCGGGAGCTGGCTCGCACCCTCGTGGGGCTGGGGGAGCAGGCCGGGGTGCGCACCACGGCCTTGCTCACCGAGATGTCCGTGCCGCTGGGCCGGGCGGTGGGCAACGCAGTGGAGGTCGAGGAGGCGGTGCAGGTGCTGGCCGGGGGCGGGCCGGACGACGTCGTCGAGCTGACCGTGGCGCTGGCCCGGGAGATGCTCGCGGCCTCCGGGATGCAGGAGGACCCGGCCGAGGCGCTGGCCGACGGGCGGGCGATGGACGTGTGGCGCCGGATGATCCGGGACCAGGGCGGGGACCCTGACGCCGCGCTGCCCGTGGCCCGCCACGAGCACGTCATCACCGCGCCGACCGACGGCGTGCTGACCCGGCTGGACGCCCTGGCCGTGGGCACGGCCTCCTGGCGGCTGGGGGCCGGACGGGCCCGGAAGGAGGACGCGGTGCAGGCCGGGGCAGGGATCCTGCTGCACGCCAAGCCGGGGGAGCGGGTGCGGGCGGGTCAGGCGCTGATGAGCCTGCGCACGGAGGATCCGGAGCGCTTCACCCGAGCCGAACAGGTCCTGGAAGGTTCCTGGGAGATCACCCAGGAAGCACGGGCGGCGGATTCCGCCGGTGTCGAACGGCGCGTGATCCTCGATAGGATTTCGGCAGAATAGAAGACCGAGGACGTGAGCCCCGCCCGTGGCCGTGAGCGGGGTGGTCGATCAACGCCGTCAGGCGTGGAAGTGCAGGTGTGTTGTGGCCTTCAAACTGTTCCGTGGCAGTGCCGAACCCGAGCCGAAGCAGCCCCGGCAGCGCCCTGCCGACGGCGGGGCGGGTGCCGCTCCCGCCACCGGGTCCGAGCCGCGCCCCGAGTCCGGCGGCATCCGGGCGCTGAGCCCCCGGGAGGAGGTGCCCGCCGGCGGGGGACTGCCCGAGCTGCTGTCCCTGATGGACCGCTACGGGGTGCGCACCCTGCGCCTGGACCAGCACGGCAACGAGATGACGGCCACCATGGATCCCAGCGAGAAGCCCGAGCGCAAGACCACCGTGGACACCGAGTCCACCTGGTTCGACGCCGTCGCCTCCCTGTACACCGCGGCCCAGTCCGGCCCGCGCGGGCCGTGGCGGCGCGCGGAGATCATGGTCGGCACCACCCGCGACGGCCAGCGGCCGGTGGAGGTCGAGTACACCTACCCGGGCTCGGAGCGCCAGGATTGCTCCGCCTACGTGCAGACCGTCGCGCAGCAGTCGGCCGGCGAGGGCTCCGGGGCGGGCACCGCCGCGGACGCCGATGCGGCGGCCGAGCCGTCCTCCACGTCGTCCTCCGCCGGGGCCGGGTCCGCCGCGGTCGCCGCAGGGTCCGACTCAGCCGCCGGTGCATCCGAGACCGTCGCGTCGGGTGCCGAGGATCGGCCCGCGGAGAAGGCCGAGGTGCTGGGTGTGCCGGCCGCGCAGGAGTCCCGCGACGGCGCGGACGCCGAGACGCCGCGCACCGACGCCGCCGAGTCCGCCGTGTCCGGGTCCGCCCAGACCCCCGCTTCCGTGTCCGATGGCTCTGCGGCCCCCGAGGCCGCCGCGTCCGCCTCCGCCGAGCACGCCGCCGCCGGGGACCCGCAGGAGGCCCCCGAGGCCGCCGCGTCCGCCTCCGCCGAGCACGCC
>NZ_BCSM01000022.1 GCF_001570865.1 Rothia kristinae NBRC 15354 | reverse complement strand
GCCTGTCTCGGCAACGCAACTCCCGAATCTTCGGAAGCCCGCTCCCGCGGCCGCCGGATCAACTGTAGTCCAGTCTTCCCGGGCGGTCAACCCGGCGTTTCCGCCGTGTTCACCTGCTGCTCCCCTTCCTCCCACATCGTGGTCGGGCGAAGCAGCGGATCTCCACTCTAGACCATCGGATCATCCGGTGCAAGCCGGTGCCGCGGTCCACGTGGGCCGCGCCGCCGCGGACCCTTCCGGGCCTCTCGGCGACTCGGTCAACAGTACACAGGCCACCGGAGGCCGGCAAGCCGGAGGAGCATGACGTGCATCGCACTTCCCGCGGCCCCCGGCCACCCGCCTGCGCTCAGGCCGCGGCCGCCCGACGTCGGGCCACCTCGTACAGGGTGATGCCCACCGCCATCGAGGCGTTCAGGGACTCCATCGCGCTGTCGATCGGGATGGAGACGATCTGATCGCAGTTCTCCGCGACCAGCCGCGACAGGCCCTTGCCCTCGGAGCCGGCGACGATGCACAGCGGCTCCGTGGCCAGCTCCAGCTCGGGCAGGGAGACCTCGCCGTCCCCGTCCAGCCCGACCACGAACACGCCCTGGGTCTTCAGGTCCTGGATGACCCGCGTCAGGTTGGTCGCCTTCGCCACCGGGATCCGCGACGCCGCACCGGCGCTGGTCTTCCAGGCCGAGGCCGTGACACCCGCGGCCCGGCGCTCCGGGACGATGACCGCCTGCCCGGCGAAGGCCGACACGCTGCGGATCACCGCCCCCAGGTTGCGCGGATCCGTGATCCCGTCCAGGGCCACGAACAGCGGGGGACGCTGCAGACGCCCCTCCTGCCAATCCGCCATGACGGCCCGGGTCAGATCCCCGGCGTCGGGGTACTTGTACTGCGGGATCTGCAGGGCGACCCCCTGATGCACCGCGCCCTCGGTGAGCCGCTCGATCTCGCTGCGGGTGATCTCCAGGGCCGGCACGTCCAGCTTGGTCACGGTCGCGACGATCTCCTTGACCCGCTCATCGGCCTCGATGTTGGCCATGACGTACAGGTGCTTGGCGGGGATCCCCGCGCGCAGCGACTCCAGGACCGCGTTGCGCCCGGTCACCAGCTCCTCGCTCGTGCGCTTGCCGCCCAGCCGCTGGGAGGTGCGCCGGGCGGTGTTGGTGGCCTGGCGGTTGGCCGCGGCCCGCTTCATCTTGTGCGCCTTGTGATAGGGCCGGTCCTCCGCCTTGGGCGTAGGGCCCTTGCCTTCCAGGGCCTTGCGGCCGTGCCCGCCCGTGCCCTTCAGCGGACCCTTCTTGCCCTTCCGGATCGCTCCGGGTCGTCTGCTCTCAGCCATCTTCTGGTGTCCTCCGCGTCTTCGTGTCCTGCATGGGCGAGGGCCACCCGGCCCATCGCGTCGTCGTGTCCTGCGTGTGCTCCCGCCCGGAGCCTCACACGCTCCAGGTCGAGCCCTCGGGGCCGTCCTCCACCCGGACCCCGGCCGCGGCCAGCTGGTCCCGCAGCTCATCGGCGCGCGCCCACTCCCGCTGAGCCCGGGCCTGCGCGCGCTGATCCACCAGCGAGCGGACCAGGGCATCCAGGGCACGGTGCTCGGCGTCCCCGTCGGAGCCTGCCGAGCCGGCGAAGCTCATCAGCGGGCTCAGCCCGAGCACGTCGGTCATCGCCCGCACCTCGCGGGCGCGGGCCGCGGCATCCTGCGTGCGTCCCTCGGCCCGAGCGGCGTTGCCCGCGCGCACGGTCTCGTGCAGCACGGCCAGGGCCTGCGGGACGTTGAGGTCATCGTCCATCGCCTCGCCGAAGGCCTCCGGGACCTCGCCGGCCTCCGGGACCCCCGCCGCGACGAGGAAGGCCTCCACCCGCTCGACGGCGGTGCCCGCCTCCTCCAGGGAGGTCGGCCGGTAGTCCAGCACGGAGCGGTAATGGGCCTGACCCAGGTAGTAGCGCACCGCCAGGGGTCGGGCCGCGGCGAGCATATCCGCCGGAGAGACCGTGTTGCCGATGGACTTGGACATCTTCTCGCCCTCGTAGGTCACCAGCCCGTTGTGCAGCCAGAAGTTCGCGAAGCCGTATCCGGCCGCGGTGGACTGGGCCAGCTCGTTCTCGTGGTGCGGGAAGCGCAGGTCCAGCCCGCCGCCGTGGATGTCGAAGCGCTCGCCCAGATACTTCCCGGCCATCGCCGAGCACTCCAGGTGCCAGCCCGGCCGGCCTCGGCCCCACGGGGAATCCCAGGAGGCCGTCAGCGGCTCGCCCTCCTTGTGTCCCTTCCACAGGGCGAAGTCCCGGGGGTCGCGCTTGCCGCGCGGATCCGCGTCCGGGGCGTCCTGCATGTCCTCGACCCGCTGGCGGGTGAGGCTGCCGTAATCCGGCCAGGAGCGCACGTCGAAGTAGACGTCACCGGAGTCATCCAGGGCGGGGTAGGCGTGGCCGCGCTCGATCAGCCGGGCGATCAGCGCGTGCATCTCCGGGATGTGCCCGGTGGCCCGCGGCTCGTAGGTGGGCGGGTCGATGCCCAGGGCCGCGTAGGCGTCGGCGAAGACCTTCTCGAAGCGGTAGGCCAGCGCCCACCACGGCTCATCCGGGTGCTCCCCCGCGTAGCCCGGGGCACGGGAGGCCTCGGCGTTGGCGAGGATCTTGTCGTCGATGTCCGTCACGTTGCGCACCGTGGTCACCCGGTACCCGCGGTGCTGAAGCCAGCGCCGCAGCAGGTCGAAGACCAGGGCGGAGCGGACGTGGCCGATGTGCGGGGCGCCCTGGACGGTCGCGCCGCAGTAGTACAGCCGGGCCTCACCCGGATGCACGGGCTGGAAATCGCGGATGGCGGCGGTATCGGTGCTGTAGAAACGCAGACTCACCCGGCCCAGTCTACCGATGCGCCCCCGCGCGGCAGCGCCGTGCGGTCACACCGGTTCACCCGCGCACGACGACGGGCGCGCCCCCTCCGCGCGGGAAGGGGGACGCGCCCGTCGTCGGCTCCGCGGCGGGGCCGCGGAAGTCACTTCTTCGCCGGCTCGGCCTCCTGGGCGGCCTCGGTGCCCTCGGCCAGGATCTGATCCAGCTCCGCCTCCGCGGCGTCCTCGTCGATGTCCCGCGCCAGGGCCACCTCCGAGGAGAGGATCTGGCGGGCCTTGGACAGCATCCGCTTCTCCCCGGCCGACAGGCCCTTGACCTGCTCGCGACGCCACAGATCGCGCACCACCTCGGCGACCTTCAGCACGTCGCCGGAGGCCAGCTTCTCCGTGTTGGCCTTGAAGCGCCGGGACCAGTTGGCGGCCTCCTCGACATCGGAGGCCTGCAGCACGGAGATGACCTCGGCCAGGCCCTCCTCGTCGACGACGTCGCGCACCCCGACCATGTCCACGTTGTCCGCGGGGACCTCGATCGTCAGATCCCCCTGGGCCACCTGGAGCTTCAGATAGGTCTTCTCCTCGCCCTTGATCACGCGGGTCTTGATCTCCTCGATCGTGGCCGCTCCGTGATGCGGATACACGACGGTCTCGCCGACCTCAAAAAGCATATGGTCTACCCCTTTCAGCCCGCCTATCCTAGCACGCGCGTGGGCTTGCTCACCGATCCCGACCGGTCGGGCCGCAACCCGGGTGCACCGGAAGGCACCCGGGCGGCACGACGCGGCCATACCCACCGCGGGTGTCATGCTGACGCATCGTCGCCACAAGGGGCTAGACTGGGGCCGCACAGGCCCTGCCCCGGACCGCGCCCACCCGGGCGCGAGACGGACACGGCGCACCGCATCACCACATCTCGAGGAGTCCTACGTGACGTTCGCACCCCGCTCAGGCGCCCGCCGCATCGGAGCGACCGCGGCGCTGGCCGCGGCCGTGCTCACGGCCACCGCCGGCTGCGGCTACATCCACCAGCAGCCCACGACCTTCCACTACGACGCCTCCGACGGTGTGAGTGCCAACGTCGGGGACATCCGGGTGCGCAACATCATGGTCGTCGCCAACGACGCCGACTCCGAGGGCCGCCTGCTCGGCACCGTGCTCAACGGCGCGGACCGGGCGGCGACCGTCACCGTGGACACCGGCAAGGCCACCGCCCGCATCGAGGTGCCCGCCAACTCCGAGGTCCACCTCGAAGACGACGAGACCCTCGTGGACCCGGCCGGGGTGCTGCCGGGCAAGATGCTGGAGGGCACGAAGATCTCCGTGGGCGGGCAGTCCACCACCACCGACGTCCCCGTGCTCAACGGCGCGCTGGACGAGTACCGCCAGTACATCCCCGGCGGCTCCGACTACACCCCGCCGGCCAAGCCCACCGAGGGCCACGGGCACTGATGACCCCGGGGCCGAGCGCCCCTCCCCCGTCACCCGCACGCGAGAACGGCCCCGCCGCCTGCCCAGAGCAGGAGGCGGTGCCGTCGTCGTGATCGGCGGCCTTCGCCCGGCCCGGCCTCAGTCCTCGAACTTGTAGCCCAGACCCCGGACCGTGACGAGGTGGCGGGGGTGGGAGGGGTCCGGCTCGATCTTGGAGCGCAGCCGCTTGATGTGCACATCCAGGGTCTTGGTGTCCCCGACGTAGTCGCTGCCCCAGACCCGCTCGATCAGCTGCCCGCGGGTCAGCACCCGCCCGGCGTTGCGCAGCAGCAGCTCCAGCAGCTCGAACTCCTTCAGCGGCATCGACACCGCCTCCCCCTGCACGCTGACCACGTGCCGGTCCGGGTCCAGGCGCACCGGCCCACCCTGCACCACCGCGTCCACCGGATCCTCCCGATCCGTGCGGCGACGCAGCACCGCCCGGATCCGGGCCAGCAGCTCCCGGGAGGAGTACGGCTTCGTCACGTAGTCATCCGCGCCGAGCTCCAGACCCAGCACCTTGTCGATCTCCGCGTCCTTGGCCGTGAGCATGATGATCGGCACGGAGGAGCGCTGACGCAGCTGGCGGCACACCTCGGTGCCCGACTGCCCGGGCAGCATCAGATCCAGCAGCACCAGATCCGCCCCGGAGCGCTCGAAGCGCTCGACGGCGTCCAGGCCGTCCTCGCTGACCGTCACCTCGAAGCCCTCCCTGCCCAGCAGGAAGGCCAGCGGCTCGCTCAGGGCCTGCTCATCCTCCACCACCAAGATCCTCGTCATGCTCCGGTCTCCTCCTTCCGGTCCCGGAGCCTGCCGGGACCGACCTCGTGTGCGTGTGCTGTGCGTGCTGCGGTCTCGGCCGGCGCGGGCACGCGCCCCGGGGTGGCCGGGGCGGTGAGCACCTCCACCGGCGGGGCCGGGGAACCCGCGGGGATGCCGTCGCCCTCGGCCAGCTCGCGCTGGGCCTGCTCATCCACCTCCGGCAGGCTCATGGTGAACGTGGAGCCCTGCCCGGGGGTGGACCAGACGCTGATCTCCCCGCCGTGCTGGGCCGTCACGTGCTTGACGATCGACAGTCCCAGGCCCGTCCCGCCGGTCTGCCGGGAGCGGGCGGCGTCGACCCGGTAGAACCGCTCGAAGATCCGATCCTGCTCCGCCTCGGGGATGCCCGGGCCCTGATCCTTGACCGAGATGCGCACCGTGCCGTCCTTGGAGCGGATCCCCACCCCGATCCGGGTGTTCTCCGGGGAGTAGCGGATCGCGTTGTCGATGAGGTTGCGCAGCGCCGTCATGAGCATCTCCGGGTCCCCGTGCACCGGGCGCGGCGCCGTGCCGCCGATGCGCAGGGAGATGGACTTGGCCTCGGCCGGCAGCCGGTTGCGGTCCACGGCCTCGCGCACCGTCCGGTTCACATCCACCACCCGGCCCTCCTGGACCACGTCCGTGCCCTGCAGGCGGGAGAGCTCGATGACGTCGTGCACCAGGGCCGTGAGCCGCTCGGACTCCTTGTGCAGGCGGCGGGTGAAGTGGCGCACGGCCTCCTCGTCCCCGGCCGCGGAGTCGATGGCCTCGGCGAGCAGACGCACCGCGCCCACCGGCGTCTTCAGCTCGTGGGAGACGTTGGCGACGAAGTCCGTGCGGATCGCCTGGGCCCGGGTGATCTCCGTGCGGTCATCGGCCAGCAGCAGGATGTACTCATCGGCCACCGGCGCGATGCGCACGTTGAGGATGAGCACCGAGCGGCCCGAGGCGCCGCGGGAGATCTCCACGGTGCGCTCCACGATGACGCCGCTGCGCCGGACCTGGCGGATCAGCTCCACCAGCTCCTCCTGCACGATCTCGTGCCCGCGCACCAGGCCGTAGGCGTAGGAGGCCTGCGAGGCGCGCACGACGCCGTCCACCGCGTCCACCACCACGTAGGCCCGGCCCACGACGGCCAGCACCTGCGCGGCGCCGTCGCTGATGACCGGCTCCTCCACCAGGGCCCAATCCGAGCGCTGGCGGTCGCTGCGACGCATGGCGACGTGGCTGAGCAGGCCCAGCCCAGCGCCGATCAGACCGCACAGCACGGCGATGGCTACGGGACTCACGGGCACCAGCTTAGCGGGGCGCCTGCGCCCATCGGCCTCCGACGACGCCCGGCACCGGAGGTTCACCTGCCGTTCATCCCCGCGCGCCCCGCCCGTTCATCCCGGCCCGGCACCATGGGAGACCGATGCGCCCCGCCGCGTCCCTCGCCGCACCATCGCGGCGTCGGGCACCCGCGGGGCGGCCCCACCCACCATGAGCGCCCCGCAGACCGAGAGCCCGGGCGCAGGAAAGGACCGAGCACCGTGCGCACCGTCTTCCAGGCCGAGCTCCAGCAGATCGGCGAGGACCTCGTGGAGATCTCCGATCTGGTGCGCGCCGCACTGATCCGGGCCTCCGAATCCCTGTTCGAGGCCGACGTCGAGCTGGCCGAGGAGGTCATCTCCGATGATGCCCGGATCGACCTGCGCCAGACCCAGCTGGATGAGCGCGCGATCGACCTGCTGGCCCTGCAGGCCCCGGTGGCCTCGGATCTGCGCCGCATCGTCGCGGCCCTGCGGATGAGCGCGTCCCTGGAGCGCATGGGGGATCTGGCCCGGCACCTGTCCCAGACCGCGCGGCTGCGCTACCCCGAGTCCGTCATCCCGGAGCCCCTGCTGGGGACCTTCCGGGAGATGGCGGACCTGGACCTGCGCATCGTGGAGGCGGTGACCCGGCTGCTCACGAGCCAGGACCTGGCCGACGCCGACGCGATCCACACCGCGAAGGCCCGGCTGAACGAGCTGCACGCCTCCGTGTTCGGGTCGGTGGCCGAGGGCGGCTGGTCCCCGGAGACGACCGTGGACATCGCCCTGGTCTCCCGGTACCTGGAGCGCTTCGGGGACCACGGCGTCGCGGTGGCCCGGAAGGTGGCCTACCTGGTCACCGGGGAGTGGGACGCCGGGCGGGACCTGCCCTCCGCCCCCTGAGCCCGGCCGGCCGATCGGCCGGAGGCACGACCCGGCTCAGGATGGGGCCGGGCACCGAGCATCCCCGCAGAGACGGAGGAAGGGGCCCGCACCGAGCGACTCGGTGCGGGCCCCTTCCCCCGTGGGCGCCGGGTGCGGCGGACGGGCTACTTGCCCTGGTTCGCCACGGCCTTGATGGCCTCCTCGGCGTTGGGATCCAGGTACTCGCCGGGCTTGACGGGCTTCAGGTCCTCGTCCAGCTCGTAGTACAGCGGGATGCCGGTCGGGATGTTCAGCCCGGAGATGTCCTCATCCGAGATGCCGTCCAGGTGCTTGACCAGCGCGCGCAGGGAGTTCCCGTGCGCGGCGACCAGCACGGTCTTGCCGGTCTTCAGGTCCGGGACGATGCCGTCCTTCCAGTACGGCAACATCCGCTCGAGCACGTCCTTGAGGCACTCGGTGCGGGGGGCGTCGGCCACGTCCGCGTAGCGGGGGTCATGGGCCTGGGAGAACTCGTCGTCGTCCTCGATGGCCGGCGGCGGCACGTCGTAGGAGCGGCGCCACTGCATGAACTGGTCCTCGCCGTACTTCTCGCGGATCTCGGACTTGTTCTTGCCCTGCAGCGCGCCGTAGTGCCGCTCGTTCAGGCGCCAGCTGCGCTTGACGGGGATCCACAGGCGGTCCGCCTCATCCAGGGCGATGTTCGCGGTGTTCATCGCCCGGCGCAGCAGCGAGGTGTGCACGACCTCGGGCAGGATGTCGCGCTCCTTCAGCAGCGCGCCGCCCTTCTTCGCCTCCGCGCGTCCCTGCTCGGACAGGGGGACATCCACCCATCCCGTGAACAGGTTCTCCTTGTTCCATTCGCTCTGTCCGTGCCGCAGCAGCACGAGCTTGTATGTCTCAGCCATGCCCCCATTCTCGCACCGACGGCGGGGTCAGGGAAGGACCGGCACGGGGTGCGCCGCCTCGCACCGGGTGGGGACGCGGCTCTCAGCGCCGACGCCGCGGGGCCACCTCCGGCTTCACATCCGCCAGGTACACCCCGACGATCACGGCCGCTACCAGCTGCAGGAACAGGGAGGAGCTGCCGCCGCCGAAGGAGGTCCACGCCGAGAGCAGCGCGACCAGCAGGCTGCCGCCGGTCAGCGCCAGCCAGAAGCCCTTGGTCCGCTTGCCCATGACCTCGAAGGCGCTGGGCTGGGCGGAGACCGCGGTGACGAAGGCGTAGATCGCCAGCACGACCAGCAGCAGGGCCAGGGCGAGGTTGATGCCGAATTCCAGGGCCATCACGATGCGCAGCACGAACATGTGCCACAGCCTAGCCGAGACCCCCGCCGCACGGGCTGTCCCCAGCCGCCCCGCGGCCGCGGGGCGGGGTTCGGATACCCTGGGCAGGTGACTGACGCGCTGAGCTACCACCCTGAGGCCCCGGGCACCGCCGACCAGGCCCTGCCCGGGACGTTCCTGGCCCTGGAGGGCGGGGACGGCGGCGGCAAGTCCACCCAGGCCCGGCTGCTGGCCCAGCGCCTGGAGGCCGCCGGGGCCGACGTCGTGCTGACCCGCGAACCCGGCGGCACCCCCCTCGGCGAGCGCGTCCGCAAGCTGCTCCTGGACCCCGACCACGGCGAGATGGACGCCCGCGCGGAGGCCCTGCTCTACGCCGCGGCCCGCGCCGCCCACGCACAGCAGACCATCCGCCCGGCCCTGGCCCGCGGGGCCGTGGTGATCTGCGACCGCTACCTGGACTCCTCCGCGGCCTACCAGGGCGCCGGACGCGGCCTCGGCGAGCAGACGATCGCGGACCTGTCCCGCTGGGCCACCCGCGAGCTGCTGCCGGATATGACCCTGTTCCTCCAGGTGCCCGACGACGACGCCCGGGCCCGCCTGGCCGCCCGCGGTGCGGCCCCGGACCGGCTGGAGGCCGAACCGGACGCCTTCCGCGCCCGCACCGCGGACGCTTTCCGGGCCCTGGCCGCCCGCGGCGGGAACCGTCAGGCCGTGGACGGGCGGGGCGAGGTGGCCGAGGTGGCCGCGCGCATCGACGCCGTGATCGGCGAGCACCTGCCGTACCTGGGTGCGCTGCTCACCGGTACCGCTGCGCCGGAGGCTCGGGCGTGAGCGTCTGGGATCAGCTGGTGGGCCAGGAGGCGGCCGTGGCCCAGCTGCGTCGGGCGGCCGCCCAGAGCGCCCCGGCCCACGCCTGGCTGTTCACCGGCCCGCCCGGCTCCGGGCGCTCCACCGCCGCCCGCGCCCTGGCCGCGGCCCTGCTGTGCGACCAGGAGGATCCGGGCGAGCGCGGCTGCGGGCGGTGCCGCTCCTGCCGCACCACGATGGCCGGCTCCCACGCCGACGTCACGGACTTCGCCACCGAGAACCTCACGATCAAGATCGAGGAGGCCCGGGACCTGGTGGTGCGCGCCCAGGACCGGCCCGCCGTCGGGCGCTGGCGGATCATCATCGTGGAGGACGCGGACCGGATGCCCGAGCGCACCTCCAACGTGCTGCTCAAGGCCATCGAGGAGCCGCCGCCGCACACCGTGTGGCTGCTGTGCGCGCCCAGCCCGGTGGACGTGCTGGTGACCATCCGCTCCCGGTGCCGGCCCGTGCGCCTGAAGGTCCCCGCCCCCGAGGAGGTGGCTCGACTGCTCAGCCGGCGCGACGGCGTCGAGGAGACCACCGCGCTGCAGGCGGCCCGCCTGGCCCAGGGGCACGTGGGCATCGCCCGGCGTCTGGCCCTGGATCCGCAGGCCCGCCAGCGCCGGGAGGACGTGGTGCGCCTGCCGCTGGGTCTGGACGGGATCGGGGCGGCCGTGGCCGCGGCGGATCGGCTGATCGCCACCGCGGAGGCGGAGGCCGCCGCGGATGCCGAGGAGCGCAACGAAGCCGAGCGGGCGCAGCTGCTGGTCAGCCTGGGCGCCCCGGAGTCTGGGCGGCTGCCGCCGAACATCCAGGCGGCGGTGCGCCGACTGGAGGAGGACCAGAAGCGCCGCTCCCGGCGCATCCAGGTGGACACCCTGGATCGCTTCCTCATCGACCTGTCCACCTTCTACCGGGACGTGCTGACCCTGCAGCTGGAGTCCGGCTCCACCCTGGTCAACCGGCACCTGCAGCGGGAGCTGGCCGACTACGCGCTGAACTCCTCCCCCGAGCGGACGCTGGAGCAGCTGGACACCATCGCCCTGACCCGCCGGCGGATCTCCACCAACGCCAACCCGCGCCTGGCCTTCGAGGCGATGGCCGCGGCCCTGATGCTGCGGCACTGACGGCGCGGGGGCCGTCGGAGCGCCGACGCCGCGGGCGGGCCGGGCGCCGAGCCGGCGGGGCCCGGGCCCGCCCCG
Source organism: Rothia kristinae NBRC 15354 (assembly GCF_001570865.1). GTDB lineage: Bacteria > Actinomycetota > Actinomycetes > Actinomycetales > Micrococcaceae > Rothia > Rothia kristinae. The sequence continues at coordinate 5,840 of NZ_BCSM01000022.1, read as the reverse complement.
AAAGGCCTCAGTTGCGGAAGCCGTGCACCGGGGAGGGGATGGTCCCGGAGCGGGCGACGAAGACCTCCGGGGACGCCTCGTGCACCGGCATCACCGGGGCCCGGCCCAGCAGGCCGCCGAACTCCACCATCTCCCCGACCCCCAGCCCGATCGCCGGGATCAGGCGCACCGCGGTGGTCTTGTGGTTCATCACCCCGATCGCAGCCTCATCGGCGATCATCGCGGACAGCGTGGCCGCGGAGGTCTGCCCCGGCACGGCCACCATGTCCAAGCCCACCGAGCAGATCGCCGTCATCGCCTCGAGCTTGTCCAAGGTGATCGCCCCGGCCGCGGCGGCCTCGATCATCCCGATGTCCTCCGAGACGGGGATGAAGGACCCGGACAGCCCGCCCACCCGGGAGCAGGCCATCAGCCCGCCCTTCTTCATCGCGTCGTTGAGCAGCGCCAGAGCCGCCGTCGTCCCGTGGGTGCCGACCGTCTCCAGGCCCAGCTCCTCCAGGACCCGGGCCACCGAATCCCCGACCTCCGCGGTGGGCGCCAGGGACAGGTCCACGATCCCGAACTCCGTGTCCAGGCGCTGGGAGGCCAGGGACCCGACCAGCTGCCCCACCCGGGTGATCTTGAACGCGGCCTTCTTGATGGTCTCCGCGGCCACATCCAGCGGGGCGCCGGGCACCTTCTCCAGGGCCCGCTTGACCACCCCCGGCCCGGACACGCCCACCGAGACCACGGTGTCCGCCTCCTGCACCCCGTGGAAGGCGCCGGCCATGAACGGGTTGTCCGAGACCGCGTTGGCGAAGACCACCAGCTTGGCGCACCCGAAGCCGTGGGCATCGGCCGTCAGCTCCGCGGTCTCGCGGATCACCTCGCCCATGGTGCGCACCGCGTTCATGTTGATCCCGGCGCGGGAGGAGCCGATGTCCACGGAGGAGCACACGACGTCGGTCTCGGCCAGGGCCTGGGGGATCGAGGCCATCAGGGCCCGGTCCGCCGGCGTCGCGCCCTTGTCCGCCAGGGCGGAGAACCCGCCGATGAAGTCCACCCCCACGGCCTTGGCCGCGGCGTCCAGGGTGCGGGCGTACTCGGTGAGGTCCTGCTCCCCGCTGGCGGCGGCCACCAGCGCGATCGGGGTGACCGCGACCCGCTTGTTGATGATCGGGATGCCCAGCTCCCGTTCGATCCCCTGGCACACCTGCACCAGCCGGGCCGCGCGCGTGGTGATCTTCTCGTAGATCCGACGCCGGGCGGTGTCCCCATCCCCGTCGATGCAGTCCAGCAGGGAGATGCCCATCGTGACCGTGCGGATGTCGAGGCGGTCCTCCTCGATCATCTGGATGGTCTCGAGGATGTTCGCGTTGGTGTCGATCATGCGGGCCCCCTAGAGCTGGTGCATCGCGTCGAAGATGGCCTCGGACTGGATGCGCACGATCACGCCCGTCTGCTCCTGCACCGCGGCCATGTCCTCCTGGATCGCCTCGATGGAGCCGGCGGCGTCGTCGAAGGAGCCCTGCATGATCATGGTGAAGTACCCGTCCATGAGGGTCTGGGAGACGTTGAGGATGTTCACCTCCAGCGCGGCCAGGCGGGTGGCGACCGCGGCGATGATGCCCACGCGGTCCGGGCCGGTGACGGTCAGGATGATCTTCATGGCTGCTCCTCGGTGTGCTGCCGGGTGGATGGGGTCTCGGTGGGGTGCGGGGCCTCCCGGCCGTAGGCCCGGCGCAGGGAGATCCGCCCGTCGTCGTTGATCATGCGGGCCGTGCCGCGCAGGTCGATGGGACGGCCGCGGGAGTCGAAGGCGATGCCCACCCACCGCGAGCGCGGATCCGAATCGATGAGCACGGCCTTGAAGAACAGGGTCAGCGGCACCGCGAGGATCGCGCCGAGCGGCCCGATGACGGCGGACCAGAACATCAGGGACAGGAACGTGACCGTGGTGTTCAGCCCGACGGCGTCGCCGGTGATCTTCGGCTGGATCACCGCCTGGGCGACGAAGTTGATCATGGAGAACCAGACGATGACCCACAGCGCGGTGGCCGGGCCGCCGTCGAGCAGGCCCAGCAGCGCCGGGGGGATCACCCCGATGACGAAGCCGATGTTGGGGATGTAGTTGGTGACGAAGGCGAACACGCCCCACGTGAAAGCCAGGGGCACCCCCAGCCACAGCAGCACCAGCCAGTCCAGGGCCGCGACGATCGCACCGAACACGGTGTTGACGATCCAGTACTTGGAGGTGCGGCGGGAGAAGTCCTCGAAGGCCTGGCCCAGCCCCTGCTGGGCGGCCAGCAGCTGGCCCCGGCGGCCCTGGATGATCGTGGAGTCGATCATGAGGAAGGCCACGACCATGACGAGCACGAACAGCTGCGAGCCGACCGAGGACAGCCCGGTCAGCACGGTGGTCAGGGCGGTGATGATGCGGCTGGGCTGGGCGTATTCCAGCACCGAGTTGCCGAGGTCCGTCTCGTTGATGCCCCACTGGGTCAGCAGATCCCGCAGCTGCACGTAGAGGGTCTGGAACTTCCCGGCGTAGTCCGGGGCCTTCTCCACCAGGGCCATCACGGAGTAGGCCATGGACCCGACGATGGCCAACAGGATGGCGTACAGCAGCACCGCCACACCCGCGCCGGCGATCCAGCCCGGCACCTTCCGGTCCGTCAGCCACAGCCGCAGGGGACGCACCGCGATGACCAGGGAGAAGGCGAGGAAGGCCGGACCGAAGACGTCCGCGACGTACTGCAGTCCCACCATGAGCACGACGAGCCCGGCCAGGGTCAGCACGGAGACCGCGCCCAGGGGCGCTCCCGGGCGGGGGGTTGCCGCCGGGTCCGCCTCCACCGCCTGCGGCTCGTCCTGCCAGGGGGCCAGGTCGCTGCGGTGCGGCGTGATGGGGCGGGCGGAGTCGGTCCGTTCGGGGTCCTGGGCGGCTGCCTCCGGATCCTGGGCGGACGCCGTGGAGCCCTGGGCGGGCTCGGCCGGGCGCGGCTCAGACATGGCTGGCGCAGTACAGTCGGCCGGCCCCGGTCAGGACCAGGTCATCCGGGGTGCCGGTGTGCAGCAGGGAGTCGGTGCCGCGCAGCCGGTGGACGACGCCGTCCGGGCCGGTCACCTCGACCTCGCCGTCGGTGCACAGCAGGGCGGAAAGCCCCTCGCAGCGGAAGCTCAGCGGCTCCTGGCCGTCCAGATCCAGCCGGGTCACGCTCAGCGCGGGGTCCCAGGTGGCGTAGCGGTGCACGCCCGGGGCCGCCTCCTCGGGTCCGCGCAGCGGCGGGGCCGGCTGATCCGGAACCAGCACGGTGAGCATCTGCTCCACGTCCACGTGCTTGGGCGTCAGGCCCGCGCGCATGACGTTGTCGGAGGCCTCCATGATCTCCACGGCCGTGCCGGAGACGTAGGCGTGCACCTGCCCGGCGGGGGTGTGCGCGGACTGGCCCGGCTCCAGGAACAGCTGGTTCATGGCCGTGGCCACGAGGATGCCCCGGTCCCCCGGGTAGGCCTCATCCAGCAGCAGCACCAGGTCCGCCAGGGCGGTGATCCGCTCCCCGGCGGCCTCCTGGTGGGCGGGGGTGTGGTGCGGGTCGAAGGGGTGCTCGGCCGCCCAGTCCCGGGCCGCGGCCACCGTGACCTGCAGGTCCCGGGCCGCGGCGGCGTCGTCGGCGTCGAAGATGGCGCGGATCAGGGCGGCGGCGTCCAGCTGCGCCTTCTCCGCCAGCCACCGCAGATCCAGGGCCTCGGCGATCTCGCGCAGCTGCTCGGCCGGGCGGATGCCGGTGAGGATGCGCACCGGGGAGACGGCGATGACGGTCTCCGGCTTGGCGCCGCGATCCCTGTAATTGCGATGCGGGGCATCCACCGGGACCCCGGCGGCCTCCTCCGCGGCGAAGCCGGCCTCGGCCTGCTCCCGGGAGGGGTGCACCTGCAGGGACAGCGGGGCGGCGATCGCCAGGATCTTGAACAGGAAGGGGAAGCGCTCCGCACCCTCGGGCAGGAACCGATCCGGCTCGGCCTCCACCGCCTCGGCCAGGGAGCGCTCGACTCCGTCCTGCACCAGGACGGACGGGGACTTGGGATGCGCGCCGACCCACAGCTCGGCCTCCGGCTCCGGGGCGGGCACGGGGGCGCCCCGCATCTGCGCGAGCGTGTCCCGGGTGCCCCAGGCGTAGTGCTGGATCGGATTGCGCATGGCATGAAGGTGGCCCATGGTCCCCCATGAAACCACACCGGGCGGGAGCATCGGGCGTCACCCGCGCCGGTGCATCTCCAGGCCGGGCGGGGGCTCACCGGCTAGAGTGGGCGCCGTGAGCATTGATCTTTCCGAATCCTTCAAGGCCTACGATGTCCGCGGCATCGTGGGCGAGACCATCACCGCCGAGACCGTGGAGGCCACCGCCGCCGCGTTCGTGGACGTGCAGGACCTGGCCGGGACCACCGTGCTGGTGGGCGGGGACATGCGCCCCAGCTCCCCGGAGTTCATGGACGCCTTCGCCCGCGGGGCCACCGCACGCGGGGCCGACGTCGTGAAGATCGGGCTGATCTCCACGGACGAGCTGTACTTCGCCTGCGGCGTGTTCGACGCCCCCGGGGTCACCTTCACCGCCTCCCACAACCCGGCGCAGTACAACGGGATGAAGATGGCCAAGGCCGGTGCGGTGCCCGTCTCCTCCGAGACCGGGCTGTACGAGATCCGGGACCTGGCCCAGCGCTACCTGGACGACGGCGTCCCCGCCGGTGAGCGCACCGGGACCGTGGAGGAGCGGGACATCCTGGCCGACTACGCCCGGTACCTGCGCGACCTGGTGGACCTGTCCGGGATCCGGAAGCTGAAGGTCGTGGTGGACGCCGGCAACGGCATGGGCGGGATGACCACCCCGGCCGTGCTGGGCGATGCGAAGCTGGAGGCCCTGCCCCTGGAGATCGTGCCCCTGTACTTCGAGCTGGACGGCACCTTCCCCAACCACCCGGCCAACCCGCTGGAGCCGGCCAACCTGCGGGACCTGCAGGCCGCCGTCGTGGAGCACGGGGCGTACATCGGCCTGGCCTTCGACGGGGACGCGGACCGCTGCTTCGTGATCGACGAGAAGGGCGAGCCGGTGACCCCCTCCGCGATCGCCGCGCTGGTGGCCGAGCGGGAGATCGCCCGCGCGCAGGCCGACGGGAACGAGCAGCCGGTGATCATCTTCAACCTGATCACCTCCAAGGCCGTGCCGGAGCTGGTGGAGGCCAAGGGCGGGCGCCCGGTGAAGACCCGCGTGGGCCACTCCTTCATCAAGGCCGTGATGGCCGCCGAGCACGGGGTGTTCGGCGGGGAGCACTCCGCGCACTACTACTTCAAGGACTTCTTCAACGCGGACACCGGCATGCTCGCCGCGATGCACGTGCTGGCCGCCCTGGGCGGGCAGGACAAGCCCCTGTCCGAGCTGGCCGCGGCCTACAGCCCGTACGCGGCCTCCGGGGAGATCAACTCGACCATCGAGGACAAGGCCGCCGCGGTGGATCGGGTGCGCGCGGCCCTGGCCGGGGAGGACGTGGAGGTGGAGGATTCCGACGGGACCACCTTCACCCACCGCACCGAGGGCTGGTGGTTCAACCTGCGCCCGTCCAACACCGAGCCCTTCCTGCGCCTGAACGTGGAGGCCCCGGACACCGCGACCATGGAGCGGGTGCGCGACCGGGTGCTGGGCCTGGTGCGGCAGGAGGGGTAGGGCTTTCCTCCCCTGCGCCTTCGCCTGCGCGCCGCTCCGCGCCTTCACCGACCCGGCGCTTTCGTGCAGGCTCCTCACCGACCCGGCGCTCTCGTTCCCGGAAATCGCGTTTTCGGGAACGAGCGCGCCGGGTCGGTGCAT
>NZ_BCSM01000021.1 GCF_001570865.1 Rothia kristinae NBRC 15354 | reverse complement strand
GGAGGTCGGGGTGTCCCAGCTGTTCTCCGGTAAGGCCCGGCCGGGGTCCGTGGTGGGTCCGGTGGTGGTGCCGTCGCCGTAGTCGAAGGTGTAGGAGACCGGGGTGGCTCGCACCCGCACCGGCTGCCCCAGCAGGGTGATCTCCAGTTCCTGGGGGCGGCTGTCGGTGTAGATGTTGGTGTGGTAGTTCTTCAGCGTGTTGGGGCCGGGCTGGATGCTCACGGTTCCCGGGTGGATGGGCATCTTCTTCAGGTCCTCGGCGGTGACGGTCGGGGTCGGCGGTGCCGTGACTCTTTCGGCGGCATCCTCGGGGGACTGGGATCCGGGAGCGGCGCAGTACTGTGTCTCGGTGCGCTCCCATTCTCCGCCGGACTTCAGGCGCCGGTGGACCACATGGACGACGCCTTTCTTGTCGTCCTCGAGATCGCAGGATCTGTTCAGTGAGCAGTAGTCATCCGCTGCCTCGGTACCGGGCAGGGGGCATCCATAGTGTGCGTAGTACTCGTAGGGGTCCTCAGGTGCGACAGCGCTGGAGGATCCCCCACCCCCACCGTTGCCGCTTCCTCCGGGGGCAGGTTCCGTGGGTTTTCCGCCGGGGGTTGTCCCTCGACCGCCGATGTGTATTTCTCCACCGCGAGTATTCCCCCATGTCTCATCCTCCTCAGCGGCGAAGCTAGGAGAGAATTGGCATACGATGAGAAAAGCGAAGATGAAGGAAAGAAATCCTTTTCTAATTGTCACCGTAATCAATATCCTGTATGTCAGAAATGCGAATTAATTTCCACTCACCATCTGTATAATCGAGGTAAATATTCTGAGGCTGGCCATTATATGAGTTTCCTGGAATTCTTTTAGAGTTTCCACTCCTATCCCACAGCCTGCCGTCAGGGCGAGATTGATATACATAAAGTATGTAATAGCCCTCCACGCGGCCCCAGTATCCATCGCTTTCGAGCCGGTACGAGGGTAACCCCTCGGTGACCCATTGCCCATTTTTGTAGTATTCACCGAATTTGTCGAATAATTCTGCATATCCTGGAGCGTCGGCGCTGACGGCATCCGCCGCGTACTGCTTGTCTCCGGTCTGGACCAGGTACTGCATCGAGTCCTGCCAGTACTGCATGAAGGCCTTGGCGCCGTCGAAGGTCTCCTCCTTGGCGGCTTCCGGCAGGGTCGGCACCGGCACGTTGCGGGCCGGGTGCTCCGGGGTCGCCTTCTCGTACCCGGTGGAGGACGCCGACGCCGAGGACGAAGCACTGGCCGAGGCGCTGGCCGATGCCCGCGGGTCCGCGGTGCCGACCACCTCACCGCTGCTCTCACCCCCGCAACCGGACAACAGGAGGGCGCCGGCCAGGACCAGGGGCGCCAGGGATGATGCGGGACGGTGCGAACGGGCCACGGGAGCCTCCGGGTGCTCGAGGGTCAGACGGTGATCATGCGAGGTGAATCACTCAGGTCCCCCGAGACTAGCCCATCCCGCACCCGGCCCGGAAGGTTTTCCACACCCCGGACCGCCCACCCCACCGACCCGGCGCATCCGTTCCCGGTCGAGGGCTATTCGGGAACGGGAGCGCCGTCTCGCGCAGGGCGCGCCCGGCCTCGCCGTCGCGAGGGTCCCGGGGCCGCCGCACCCCGCGGCAGAGCCGCGTCGGTCAGCATCACCGCGCCGAGCAGCGCCACCGCGATCCCCAGGGAGGCGCACACATCCGTGAGCCAGTGATACCCCAGGTAGATCCGGGAGGCCGCGACCGTGCCCGAGGCCAGCGCTGCCATCGCAAAGGCCAGGAGACGCGGGCCCCGCGCCCGCCCACGGGTCAGCAGCCACGCCAGCACCAGGGCGGCCGTGGCGAACAGGCAGGTGTGCCCGCTGGGGAAGGAGAAGCTGCGGTCCGCGCCGTCCACCATGAAGGCCGCCGGCGGCCGGGTCCGGGCCACCAGGACCTTCAGCGCCGTGACCGAGACGCTGGCCAGCACCACGGCCCCGGCGAACAGGAGGGGGTCCCGGCGGCGGGTCCTGAAGAACCAGGGGATCGCGGCGAGCACCGCGAGGATCGGGATCACCTCCGGCGTCGCTGCCCACGTCACCGCGGTGGCCGCCTCGTCCAGGATCCGATGCTGGTCGGCGGCCGCCAGGCGCTGGAGAGGATGATCGAACAGCGCCAGATGCTCGCCCTCGACCTCCCAGTCCCAGATCCGCCAGGTGCCCACCGCACCCAACGCCAGCAGCATCGTCCCCACGACGACGTCGCGCCGTCTGCTTCCCTGTGCCATGTGCTCGCTCCTCGTCGGGTCTCCTCGCGGCGGCAGGCTGCGGCAGCACGGGATCGGTCCAACGGCACAGGATAGGAGGCGGTGCTGGACCCCGGCTGGAATCACCCGGGGAGAAGCCCGGAACGCCGCGCGTCGTCCACAGCAGCCCGGGGTGTTCACCCGCGGTTCACCCGCACTCGGTACAGTTGCGCACATCACTCGCACCGTCTCTTCCGGGGGTAACCCATGACCATCCGCCATCTGCGCTCGGGTGCCGGGGCCGCCGTCGCCGCCCTGCTCGTCCTGCTGCCTGCCGCGCCCGCCGCCCATGCCGCCGAGGAAGCCGGGACCACCGAGTTCACCCTGTTCAACATCAACGACTTCCACGGCCGCATCACCCCGGAGATCGGGATGGGCCTGGTCGCCACCCTGCAGCAGCAGCGCGCCGCACACCCCAACAGCCTCTTCCTCTCCGCGGGGGACAACGTCTCCGCGAGCCTGTTCGTCTCCTCCGTCCAGGACGACGAGCCGACCCTGGACTACCTCAACGCCCTCGGTCTGCAGGCCAGCGCCGCCGGCAACCACGAATTCGACAAGGGCCTGGCTGACCTCACCGGGCGCATCTCCGAGCACGCGGACTTCCCGATCCTCGGCGCCAACGTCGTCGACCCCGCCACCGGGGACCCCGTGCTCAAGCCCTACACCATCCTCCAGACCGACGACGGCGTGAGAGTCGCCGTGATCGGCTCCGTCACCGCCGAGACGCCCCAGCTGGTGGACCCCTCCGCGCTGGGCGGCATGGAGTTCACCGATCCCGTGGCCGCCACCAACCGCTACGCCGAGCAGCTCAGCGACGGCGACCCCGACAACGGCGAAGCCGACGTCATCGTCGCCGAATACCACGAGGGGGTGCGCACGGACGATCCCCAGGACCGCATCGTCACCCAGACCAGCCCCGCCGTGGACGTCATCTTCACCGGACACACCCACGAGGAGTACGTGCTGCCGCCCGGCGGCCAGACCGGACCCGGGCAGCGCCCCGTCCTGCAGACCGGCAACTACGGGGACAACCTCGGCGCCGTCACCCTCACCCTGGATACCCGGCACGAGGTGCGCGGCGCCCGGGCCGAGCTGATCGCCAATCCCAAGAAGATCCCGAACGCCCAGACCATCGCGGCGGACCCCGTCCTGCAGCAGGCGCAGCGCGTGCTCACCGACGCGAAGGAGCACGCCGATCGCATCGGCAGTCGGAAGCTCGCCGACCTCGCCGCCCCCGTGACCACCGGCTGGGACCCGGACCAGGCCGAGGCCAAGGGCGGCTTCGACCAGCGCGACCGGGAATCGACCATGGGACACCTCGTCGCGGACATGTACCTGCACGCGGCGAACGGCACGGGGCGGACTCCCGCGGATCTGGCCATCGTCAACCCCGGCGGTCTGCGCGACGAGTTCCCGGCGGGTCTGCGCAGCGACCCCTCCGTCACCGCGGATCAGATCACCGTGGCCGACGCCGTCTCCGTGCTGCCCTTCGCCAACAACCTCTGGACCACGCAGCTGACCGGCGCCCAGCTGCGCCAGGTGCTCGAGGAGCAGTGGCAGCAGGACAACGCCGGATCCATGGCCACCCGCCCGTACCTGCAGCTGGGGCTGTCCTCCAACGTCACCTACACCTACACCGGCGAGCCCGGTGCCGCCGGCTACGCGACCCGCGGCGACAACATCGACGAGGTGCGCATCGACGGGAAGCCCCTGGAGGAGGGGCGCACCTACACCGTGGCCCTGCCCTCCTTCCTGCTCGGCGGCGGGGATAACTTCTCCACCCTCGCCCAGGGGACGAACGCCAAGGACACCGCCGTCGTGGACTCCGACGCCTTCCAGGACTACCTGCGCGAGCTCGGGGTCGTGACGCCGCGACCGGAGAAGCAGGCCGTCCGGGTGTCCGAGAAGCCGGAGGCATATGACCTCTCCGGCATGTACACGGTGTGGGTCTCCGACCTCGCCGTCGCCTCCCCCGGGATCCCGACTCCCGAGCGGCTGAGCGTGCGCATCGGCGGGCGCGACGCCGGTGAGGTTTCCGTGCGAGACGGCGCCGCGGAGGTCTCCGTGCCGCTGTCCGGGCTGGGCCTGGACGCCGGGACGCACGAGGTCGAGCTGACCGAGCCGACCACCGGCACGCACGTGGTGATGAACGCCGACTTCACCGGAGCCGGGGCCGAGCCGACGCCGGAGTCGAGCCCTGCTCCGACGAGTGAGCCGACGCCGGCCCCGACGGGCGCGCCGACCAGCGCGCCGGGCCCTGTCCCGACGGGCGAACCGGTCCCCACCGCCGCTCCGACGGCCACGGCGGGGCCGGATCTCCCCGCACCGGGACCCTCCGCCTCTGACGGCCGGGCCGGGATCGGAGGGGGTGGGAGCGATGACCTGCCCTCCGGCGGCGCCCTGAGCGTGGAGCCGAACGGGGTCGCGGCCGACTCCGCCGAGACGGGGCCGGGCGGGCTGGCGAGGACCGGCGCCCAGGATCCGGTGCGGATGGTCCTGGCCGGTCTGCTCGTGCTCGGGACCGGTGCGGCCCTGGTGCTGATCCGTCCGAGACGCACCCGCTGAGCGATTTCACGGGAGCCTAGACTCGGCGCCATGATGGCGAACCAGCGCAGACCCCTCTCCCCGCAGACCGGATCGGCGGGCCCGGCGGAGGAGCGCCCCGAGTCCCCCGGAGATCCGAACGGCGGGACCCCGCATCACCGGAGTCCGCATGACGGGGGCCCACATCACGGGGGCCCGGGGGATCGGCGGGGACCGCTCGCCGTCGTCACCGGGGCCTCCCGCGGCATCGGGCGGCTGGTGGCCGAGGGGCTGCTGGACGCCGGGTTCCGCGTCGTCGTCACCGCCCGCTCCGAGGACAGCCTGGAGCCGCTGCGGACCCGCGGGGCCCTGCCGGTGGTCCTGGACCTGGCGGATGAGGAGTCGATCCGGCGGGCCGCGGCGAGCATCCGCGAGCTCGGCCCCGGCCCCCACCTGCTGGTGCACAACGCCGGGTACGGGCAGCAGGGCGCCCTCGAAGAGGTCGACGACGACGCCGCGACCCGCCAGCTGCGCGCCAACGTGCTCGGCCCGATCTCCCTGACGCGGGCGCTGCTCCCCGGGATGCGCCGGGCCGTCGACACCCGGCCCACCGACGTCGACCGCCAGCCGCGGATCGTGCTGGTGACCTCCGTGGCCGCGGATCTGCACCAGCCGATGAGCGGGTGGTACTGCGCCTCCAAGGCGGCGCTGGCCTCGCTGGCGGACACGCTGCGCCTGGAGCTGCGCGGCAGCGGCATCGATGTGGTGGAGATCCGGCCCGGCCCGGTGGACACCGGGTGGCAGCGCCGCGAGGCGCAGGAGCTGCGGGAGGCGGCGCGCGGCGGCCGCTACGAGGCGCTGGCCGCGCGGGTCGCGGACCGGGCCGAGCGCCGGGCCCCGCGGGGTCTGGATCCGGCGCGGGCGGCCCGCCGGATCATCGACGCGGCCACCGCCTCCCATCCGCGGGCCCGGTACTCCCTGGGGCGCGGCGTCGGCGCGGCCCGCCTGATCGCGGCGGCCGCCCCGCCCCGCCTGAAGGACGCGGTCCTGGCCCGGTACTTCCGCTGAGCACTGGATGGTCCTATATTGGACACATGTCCAATAAGCCGTCGCGGACGCGACTGAGCTCCGAAGGCCGGCGCGCGCAGCTGCTGCGCGTGGCCACCCGGCTGTTGGCCGAGGGCGGCGTCGGGAACCTCTCCATGAGTGCGGTGGCCCAGGAGGCCGGGATCGGCCGGGCCCTGCTCTACCACTACTTTCCCGGCAAGGAGGCGCTGGTCGAGGCGGTGTTGGCCGAGGAGTCCCGGCGTCTGCTCGAGGCCACCGAACCCGCCGTCGGACTCAGCCCTCGTGAGGCGGCCCGACGCGCGTTGGACGCCTATTTCCAGGCCTTCGACGCCAGCTCCGGAGGCATCCGGGAGCTGTACGCCCCCACCGCGGACACCGTCGCCGGAGTGCACGTGATCACCGCCGCCAACCACGACGTCCAGCTGCGGCGCATCATCGAGCTCACCGGCGTCCCGGACACCGCGGAAACCCGTGTGCTGATCGGAGGCTGGCTGGCGTTGGTCGAGCACCTGGCGACGACGCGCAGGCACGCTCCCGGAGCCTATCGAGGCGAGCTGATCGAGCGCTGTCTCGCCGCCCTGGAGGCCGTGCTGGATCGCCCCCTGCCCTAGAGATCGTCCCTCCCCCGACGTCAGAGCCCGGACCGCGGGTCTGAGACCGCACCAACCCCACACCCACCCCCATCCCCTGAGGAGAACTCCCGTGAACATCCTGCTGCTCGGTGCCACCGGAAACGTCGGCTCCCGCATCCTCGCCCAGGCCCTCGACGCCGGGCACCGCGTCACCGCCTACGTCCGCCGCCCCGAAGCCCTCACCGCCAGGGACGGTCTGGAGATCGTCGGCGGCCAGCTCGACGATGTCGAGGCCTTGACCGGCGCGGCCCGAGACGCCGAGGTCGTGATCGTGGCGGTGACCGGCCCGATGAAGGACCGCACCTTCATGCAGCGCAGCCTCCCGTCCATCCTCGAGGCCGTGCGGGCCGCCGGAGCCGGCCGGGTGGTGCTCACGTCGGTGTTCGGCGCCGGAGACACCGCGCAGAAGGCTTCGTGGTTCGCCCGCGGGATCTACCGCACCGCGTTGCGCGGATTCCTGGCGGACAAGGAGGCCGCGGACCGGCTGCTGATCGACTCGGGGTTGGAGCACACGATCGTCTACCCCGTGAACCTCAAGGACGCCCCGGCGCGGGAGGAGGCCGCCGTCGAGCCCCTCGATGCGGTGGCCACCGTGCCGGGGCTGCCCACCCTGCCCTTCGATGCCGCCGCGGTCGCCCTGCTGCGGGTGGCCGTGGACCCGGATGCTGCCGGTCAGCGTCTGCTGATCACGACCCGGAAGGGCTGGAAGCCGGCCCGGGACTGAGGCCGCGTCAGCCCGGGGGCCCGTCCGCGGGCCGGCCCCAGGGGCCGGACCGCGGGGCTCAGGAGACGCGCAGCACGATCTTCCCCGCCGTGTGGCCCTCGCGGCTGGCGGCGAAGGCCTCGGGCAGCCGGTCCAGCGGGAAGGTGTCCGCCACGCGCACGGTCAGCGCGCCGTCCTCGGCCAGGCGGGCCAGCTCGGCCAGCCCCTCGGCATCGGGGTGGACCCACAGCCACTGCCCGCCGTGCTCCAGCACCTCCGGGTCGGCGATCGAGGCGTGGGCGCCGCCCTCGGCCAGCACCGCGGTGGTGGTCTCCACGACACCGCCGACGAAGTCCGCGACGATCTGCACCCCGTCCGGGGCGAGCTCGCGCACCCGCTGGGCGAGGCCCTCCCCGTACTCCACCGGCTCGGCCCCGAGCTCACGCAGCCAGGCGTGGTTGCGCTGCGAAGCCGTGCCGATCACCCGGGCGCCGTAGGCCGCGGCGATCTGCACGCCCATCGAGCCGACGCCGCCGGAGGCCCCGTGGATCAGGACGGTCGTGCCGCGGTTCTCCTGCGGATCGCGGGAGAGCCCCAGCCGGGTCAGCACCTGCAGCGCGGTCAGGCCCGCCAGCGGCAGACCCCCGGCCTGGTCCCAGTCCAGCGCGGCGGGCTTGCGGGCGAGGGCCCGGGCGGGGACGGTGGTGTATTCGGCGAAGGTGCCGTGGTGGATCCAGTCCCGCCGGTTGTAGGCGATGACCTCATCGCCCTCGGACAGACCGGGGGTGTCGATGCCGGTCGCGGCGACGACGCCGGCGACGTCCCACCCCGGCACCACCGGGAACTCCGTGTGCATCAGGGAGGACAGGCCGCCGGACATGATCTTCCAGTCCACCGGGTTGATCCCCGCGGTGCGGACCCGGACCAGGACCTCGCCCGGCCCGACCTCCGGGAGGGGACGCTCCTGCAGCTGCAGGACGGCGTCGTCGCCGAAGGAGGAGTAGGTCTGCGCGCTCATGCTCTGCTGTTGGGTCATGGGCAGTGCAACCGAGTGCGGCCGGTCCGCATTCCGGCCGTCTCCCGGCCGTGTCGCGACGGTGGCCTGCGGCGGTGCCGCCGGTTCAGGACTCCGGGTTCAGCGGCTGTCCGTGCTCCTCCTGATAGGCGGCCAGCCGCACCTTGGCCTTGCGGTTCTCCCGCCAGATCTCCAGGCCCACGGGGATCACGGAGACCAGCACGATGACGATGACGATGAGGTCTACGTGCTCGCGGATGAAGGTCACGTTGCCCAGCCACACGCCGGCGAAGGTCAGCAGCAGCACCCACAGCAGGGCGCCGGTGATGTTCCACTTGGCGAAGTCCCGGTAGCGGTAGTGGGCCATGCCCGCGGTGAGCGGGACGAAGGTGCGCACGATCGGCACGAAGCGGGCCAGCACCAGCGCCTTGCCGCCGTAGCGGGCGAAGAACGCGCTGGCCTTGTCCAGGTTCTCGTAGTTGAGGATGCGCCCGGTGGGGGAGAAGAGCCTGCGCCCGAACCACCGTCCCAGCATGTACCCCACCTGGTCCCCGAGCACCGCGGCGGCGGCCACGGTCAGCAGCAGCACGGCCAGGTTCAGCCCGAGCTGCTGGTGCAGCAATCCGGTGGTGAACAGCAGCGAATCCCCCGGCAGGAACGGGAAAAGCACGCCGGATTCGATGAAGATCATCAGGGCGACGACGCCGAGCACCCACGGGCCGGCATCGGCCAGCAGCTGCTCCAGGTCCACCCCGAACAGGCCGAGGGGTGCCGTGGGCAGGGCCGCGACGTGGGCGGCGAGATCCAGCAGAGGTGTCATGGGTCCGTTTCCGGTGGTCGGTCGGGGTCACCCCATGGTACGCGCCCGGCGCTGTGGCGCGGCTGAGAATCACCGGCCGTATCCACAGGAGCCTGGCGGGGGCTTCGCCGTGTCAGTCGCCGGTGCCACCATGGGGTCATGGACACCCACGACGCCGCCCGGCCCAGCCTCGATCCCGCCCAGCCCGATCCCGACGCCGCCCTGCGCGAACGGGCCCTGATGGCCCTGCGGGCACTGACCGGCAACCCGTCTGCTGACTTCCATCCGGGCCAGTTCGAGGCGATCCGCGCGCTGGTCGCGGACCGCGCCCGGGCCCTGGTGGTCCAGCGCACCGGGTGGGGCAAGTCCGCGGTGTACTTCCTCTCCGCGCTGTTGCTGCGCCAGGAGGGCGGGGGACCGGCCCTGATCATCTCCCCGCTGCTGGCGCTGATGCGGGACCAGGTGGCCGCGGCCGAGCGGGCGGGGGTGCGCGCTGCCGCCGTGAACTCCGCGAACGCCACCGAGTGGGCGCAGATCCAGGACCGGGTGCGCGCGGGAGAGCTGGACGTGCTGCTGGTCAGCCCGGAGCGGCTGAACAACCCCCGGTTCCGCGAGGAGTGGATGCCGCAGCTGATGCGCACCTGCTCCCTGCTGGTGGTGGATGAGGCCCACTGCATCTCCGACTGGGGCCACGACTTCCGCCCGGACTACCGGCGCATCCGGGATCTGATCCGCGCCCTGCCTGCCGGGGTGCCGGTGCTGGCCACCACGGCCACGGCCAACCGCCGGGTGGTCGCGGACATCGAGGAGCAGCTGGGGGTGGGTCAGGAGGTGTTCACCCTGCGCGGCCCCCTGGCCCGGGATTCCCTGCGCCTGGGGGTGCTGAGCCTGCCGGACAACGCCGCCCGGATCGCGTGGCTGCTGGCGCACCTGGGGGATCTGCCGGGCAGCGGCATCGTCTACGCCCTGACCGTCTCCGCCGCGGAGGACACCGCCCGCATCCTCGCCGAGGCGGGGCACGAGGTGCTGGCCTACACCGGCCGCACGGACGCGCAGGATCGGGAGCAGGCGGAGTCCGCCCTGAAGGAGAATCGGGTCAAGGCGCTGGTGGCTACCTCCGCGCTGGGGATGGGCTTCGACAAGCCGGACCTGGGCTTCGTCGTGCATCTGGGCGCGCCGAGCTCTCCCGTGGCCTACTACCAGCAGGTGGGGCGTGCGGGGCGCGCCACGGACAGCGCGGACGTGCTCCTGCTGCCCGGGAAGGAGGACCGGGAGATCTGGCGATACTTCGCCACCGCCTCGATGCCCACCGAGGAGAACGCCCACCGCATCCTGGGGGCCCTGGGTCGGGCCGGTGGGCCGATGTCCGTGGCGGCGCTGGAGGCCGCGGTGGATGTGAAGCGCTCCTCGCTGGAGCTGCTGCTGAAGGTGCTGGCCGTGGACGGGGCGGTGGAGAAGGTCTCCGGCGGCTGGGCCGGCACCGGTGCGTCCTGGACCTACGACGCCGCCCGGTACGAGCGGATCGCCCAGGCGCGCCGGGCCGAGCAGGACGCGATGCTGGAGTACGAGGCCGGGCGGATGTGCCGCATGCAGTTCCTCGCCGCCCAGCTGGATGATCCTGACGCCGCCCCGTGCGGCCGGTGCGACGTGTGCGCCGGACCCTGGTATCCGACGGGGGCGGATGAGGAGGCCGTGCGCCGGGCCGAGCACGGTCTGGTGCGGGTGGGGGTCCCGATCGAGGCGCGCTCGCAGTGGCCCAGCGGCATGGCGACCCTGGGCCTGGAGGTCAGGGGGAGGATCCCGGAGCAGGAGCGCGCCGAGCGGGGCCGGGCCCTGGCCCGCCTGACGGATCTGGGATGGGGCAACCGGCTGCGGGAGATCTTCGCCGCCGACGACGCAGGACACCCCGTGGACCGAGAGGTCCCGTCGGATGTGGGCCGGGCCTGCGTGGGCGTGCTGGCCGAGTGGGACTGGGCCGCCCGACCCGCGGGGGTGGTCGCGGTGCCCTCGGTCTCCCGGCCGCGGCTGGTGGACTCCCTGGCCCGGGGCCTGGCTGCGGCAGGGCGTCTGCCGTATCTGGGGGCCCTGGAGCTGGATGGGGCGGTTCCGCCGGGACCGCGCGGCGGGAACAGCGCCTACAGCCTGGCGGGGGTGTGGGGGCGCTTCGGCGTCGGCCCGGAGCTGGCGGCGCGACTGGCCGAGGTGGAGGGCCCGGTGCTGCTGGTGGATGACCTCGTGGACACCCGCTGGACCCTCACCGTGGCCGCCCGGCAGCTGCGGTTGGCCGGGGCGCCGGCGGTGCTACCCTTCGCCCTGGCGATGCGCGGGTAGCCGGGGCGGGCCGTCAGCCGCCCTCGGCCAGGCGGCGGTTGGTCTTGGCGGTCGGCACCGCGTTCCACGGGTCCTCCGGCCACGGGTGCTTGCGGTACTTCGCCCGGTTCTCCGCCCGCACCTGGGGGTAGGCGTTCTCCCAGAAGGACCGCAGGTCCGCCGTGACCGCCAGGGGTCGACGGGCCGGGGAGAGCAGGTGCAGGAGCACCGGCACCCTGCCGTCCACCACGCGCGGGCCCTCGGCCCAGCCGAAGCATTCCTGTAATTTCACGGCCAGCACGGGCGGAGCGGGGTGGGCCCCGGGCTGTCCGTCGTGCTCCTCCGGGGCCGGGTAGGTCAGACGGATCGCCGCCCCGGAGGGCACCCGGATCCGCTCCGGCACCAGCTCCTCCAGCCGGGAGGCCTGGGGCCACGGGAGCAGCCGACGCAGCGCCGACACCGCATCCACCCGGGCGGCGGGCGTTCCCTCGGCGATCTGCTCCAGCTCCGGACCCAGCCAATCCTCTGCCGTCTGCGCCAGGTCGGCCGGCAGCATCGAGGGCCAGGGCTCCCCGAGCACCCGGTGCAGCAGCCCCAGTCGGGACCGGAGGGCCTCGAAGCCCTCACCGGGACGCAGCACCCGCATCAGCCCCTCCCGGGCCAGGGACTCGGCGACGGCGCGGCGCCCCATCTGCCGGGTCGGGCGCACCGGGGTGGCGGACAGCTCGATGCCTCCGAGCCGGGTCACCTCCCGCGCCGTGACCCTCCCGGCAGCGAAGCTCCCCGTCCGCTCCGTGACCAGCAGGGAGCCGGCGGCCAGCTCGGCGGTCTCCCGGTCGATGTCCGCGGCCGAGCGGATCAGGGCCCGTTCGCCGATCAGCTGCACCTCGGCCACGGCCAGCCATTCCTGCCCGGCCCAGGCGGTCTCGCGCGGCAGCTCGGCGGCGGTGCCCGAGGCCATCAGATACTCCCGCTCCGTGCCGGGACGAAGGCGGGCGATCCGCTGCGGGAAGGACAGGGCGGTGACCAGCCCGGCCGCGGCGGCATCCGCCGCGTCGGATGGCCCAGAGGAGTCCTCACCGGGCCCGTCTCCGTGGTCGTCGTCGTGCCCTTCGGAGAGCAGCAGCTCCAGCCTGCGGGCTTCCCGCAGCCAGGTCCGGTCCCGGTCCTGACGCAGCCTGCGGATCAGGGCGGTCAGGTCCGTCCCGGGGGCGCGCTGGTCGCCGGCCAGCGCGGCCACGACCTCCGCGGCGGCCCGGGAGCCGACCAAGGCGGCGCCGTCGAACAGACCCCGGGCCAGGTGCGGATCAGCCGGCACCTCGGCCAGGCGCCGACCCAGGGCGGTGGCCTCCCCGGCCTCATCCAGCGCTCCCAGAGCCGCGAGCTCGCGGTGGGCCAGGGCGCGGGTCCGCTGCGGAAGGGGATCCGGCAGCGCCAGACCCACCCCGTCCGGAGTCCCCCAGCAGGCCAGGTCCAGGACGGCCCCGGTCAGCTCGGCCGTGGCGATCTCCGGCGGGGTGTCCGCGGGCCGCGCCGCATATTCCGCTGCGGACATGCAGCGGATGGCGACGCCCGGGGCCTCGCGGGCCGCGCGCCCGGCTCGCTGGGTCATCGCGGCCTTGGACGCGCCCACCGTGACCAGCCCGCTCATGCCGCGCACGGTATCCACGCGGGCCTGCCGGTCCAGTCCCGCGTCCACCACCTGCCGCACCCCGGGCACGGTCAGGGCGGATTCGGCCAGGTTCGTCGCCAGGATGATGCGGCCCGTCCCGCCCGAGGCCGGGTCCAGGATGCGGTCCTGCTCGGCGGCGGGGGTGGAGCCGGTGAGGGTGAGCACCGGGGTCGGCAGATCCCGCAGCCGGCTCGCGACCCGCTCGATCTCCCGCGCCCCGGGCAGGAAGACCAGGGTGTCGCCCACGGAACCCGCCTCCCCGGCGGAGTCTGATACCCGGGACCCGACCCCGCGGGAGGCTCCGCTCGCGGAGCCGGCCGGAGCGGTTTGGTGATGTTCGCGCACCACCGAGGCCACGTGGGCGAGGAAGGCCTCGGCGACGCCGCGGGTGTCCTGCGCCGGCCCCGCGGCGGGAGCCCAGCGCTCCTCCAGCGGGTGGATCGCGGCATCCACCGAGGCGATCGGGGCCGGAGCATCGGCCCGGCTGTCGGAACCGGGAGCGCCCAGCAGCCGGGCCCACCGAGGGGCGTCGAGAGTCGCGGACATGAGCAGCAGCCCCAGATCCTCCCGCAGCTGCACCAGCTGCTGCAGCATCGCGAAGGCGAGGTCCGAGTCCAGATGCCGCTCGTGCACCTCGTCCAGGATCACCGCGTCCACCCCGGTCAGCTCCGGGTCCGCGAGCAGCCGGCGCAGCAGCACCCCGGTGGTCGCGAACTCCACTCGCACATCCGGGCCCATGACGCGTTCGCCGCGCACGGCGTGCCCCACCAGCTGTCCCGGCCGGGTGCCGCTCAACGCCGCCAGGCGGCGCGCGGCCGATCGGGCGGCGATGCGTCGCGGCTGGGTGACCACCACCCGGCCGGGCCGATCCGCCAGGCCGGCCAGCAGGTTCGCGACGAGGGGCGGCACCAGCGTGGTCTTGCCCGTGCCGGGCGGGGCCTCGACGACGCCGCGCAGCCGCCCCGTCCTCGAGAGCCACCCGCGGATCTGGGGTGCCAGCGCCAGGGCGGGCAGGTCCGCACCGATCCGCCGGAGGTCGAAGGGGCCCGCATCGGCAGTTCCCGCGTCGTCGGGCCCGGGGCCCGCCCGGTGAGGGGAGGGATGGGCCACGCTCAGCCCCGTCCGGGCAGGTTCTCGTACAGGGCGCGCGCGGTCACGAGGTCCTGCCACCCCATGCCCACGGTCTTGAACAGGGCGGGCCCCGGAGCGTCGGGGGCGTCCTGCGGCCCCGGGGCGCACACCAGCTCGCGCAGCGGCCGCAGCCGCTCGGCGCTGAGGATCCCGGAGGCCGTCCCCTGCACGATCTCCCCGGCCTCGCGCAGCGCGGTCTCCGGGTCCTCCACGTACACGCGGGCCCGGGCCAGCAGGGCGTCATCCACCTCCCGGGCGTCGGGGGTGTGGGAGCCCATCGCGACGACCACCGCCCGCTCATCCACGACGGAGCCGTCGAACAGGGGATCCGCCGAGGCGGTGCAGCAGGCGATGATCGGGGCTCCGGCGGTGTCGTCGGCGTGGGCCACGTGCACCCGGTACCCGTCTCGGCGCAGCCTCTCCACGGCCGCGCGGGTGCGGGCGAGGTCCCGCCCCACCAGGCCGACGCGGGAGATCTGGCGGATCGCGGCGATGGCGTGGACGTGCTGCAGCGCCTGGGGGCCGGTGCCGAAGACGATCAGCTCACGCGCCTCGCCGTCGGCCAGCAGGTCCACCCCCAGGGCGGAGACGGCGGGGGTGCGCACCGCGGTCAGGGCGGTGCCGTCGATCATGGCCAGGGGTGAGAGGGTCTCGGCGTCGTGCAGCAGGTAGCCGCCCTGGATGGTGGGCAGCTCGCGGTCGGCGTTGTCCGGGCACAGAGTGAGGATCTTGATGCCGGCGTAGCCGCCGACCTCGCTGGGCATCATCAGGAACCGGCCGCGGCTCAGGGGCGCAGTACGCCGCTGGAGATCCTCGGCCGGGTCCAGCCCGTCCAGGAGGGACTGGCGCAGGGCGTCGACGGCGGCGCGCATCGGCAGGTGGGCGGTGACCTGGTCGGCGCCGACGTGGCGGATCAAGGCGGAGGGCTGCGCGGGCACGGGACATCCCTTTCCGGGGCGCGGAACGGCCGGTGCCTGAGCGCCCCGATCGACGGTGCTGGCCTGCCCCGAGTGTACCCAGGCCCGTCCCCACGATCCGGGAGCGCGCCGTCGCCCCGGGGTATGCGAAAGACCCCCGCCTCCCCGGAGATGCCGGGGAGCAGGGGCCTTCGCTCGGCGCGGTGACGGAGGGATTTGAACCCTCGGTACGGGGTTGCCGTACACGACATTTCGAGTGTCGCACCTTCGGCCGCTCGGACACGTCACCAACGTCAAAGCACTGTACCGGGTGGCCGGTGCCCGCTCAACTCTCCGACAGGGGGCTCTGGATGTACCCGTCCACCAGGGTCATCGCGGCGCGGGCGGCCTCCTGGGTGGTGCGTCGGGTCCGGCTCAGCTCCCGGTCCATCGCGAGCATGAACGTGGTGCCGAACAGCCCCACGGCCAGGGTGTGCGGATCCGGGTGCTCGTTCACCCGGTAGGTGCGGGACAGGTCCGTGATCAGCTCGGTGACCCGCTCCAGCAGCAGGGTCCGCTGATCCCCGATGACCTCGGAGAGGGACCCGGAGGGGCGCCAGATCTCGGCGATGGCCAGCCGGGCGAAGCCGCCGTGCTCCTCCAGGAACCGCAGCGCCGCGATGATGCCGCGGCGCAGCCGCTCCCGCGGATCCTCGACGCCGACCTGTGCGTCCTCGATGGCCTCCAGGACCAGCTGGATGCCGTGGCGCATCAGCCCCTCGACCATCGACTTCTTGGAGCCGAAGTTGTAGTAGACGGTGCCCTTGGAGACCCCGGCGGCGGCCGCGACCTCATCCACCGTGGTCTGGGTGGGGCCCTTCTCACTCATGATGACCATCGCGGCCTCGAAGAGCTTCAGCTGGGTGCGGGAGGTGCGCCCGGGGCGCCGGGCCCCGGGGCGCCGCCCCGACGCGGGCGCGGTGCCGGCGGCGTCGGGGCGGTTGTCGGTGCGAGCGGTCATCGTCCTACGCCTCGATCTCGGGGTGCAGCTTGGACAGGGTCCAGGTTCGGGAGCGGATCGCGCCCAGGAAGCCCAGGGCGATGCCGATCAGCAGGTACCCGACCATCATCCACACGATCGTCCAGACCGAGGACTCATCCACCCCGTAGGCCAGGCGCCGGATCGCGGTGATCGAGTGCCCCATCGGGAAGGCGTCGTGCATCCACAGCAGCGGCTGGGGCAGGGTCTGATACGGCATCAGACCGCCGCCGGTGACCAACTGGAGGATCAGCAGGATCAGCACCAGGAGCTTGCCCGGATTGCCCAGCAGGAAGATCAGGCCCTGCCCGATCGCGCTGAACGTCACCGAGACCAGGAGCATGAACCACAGCACCAGCCAGGGGTGGGCCATCTCGAACCCGAGGGCGAACTTCACGACGGTGAACAGGATCGCGGCCTGCGCCACGGAGACCACGGCGAACGGGATCCAGGAACCCAGCATGATCCGGAAGTTCGAGGTGTTCGACGCCTGCGCCCGCTCATTGGAGGGCCGCACGAACTGACCCGTGATCAGCACGCCGATCCACAGCGCCAGGGACATGAAGAACGGCCCCATGCCCTCGCCGTAGTTGGCGGCCGTGGCCAGCGAGTCGTGGTCGTTGGCCACCGGATCGGACATGACCTTGGCCAGCGAGCTGCGCTGGCTCTCATCCAGGTTGGGCACCTTGTTCGCGCCCTGGCGCAGCCCGTCGGTGAGGTTCTTCGACCCGTCCTCCAGGTCCGAGGAGCCGCTCTGCAGCTGCCCGGCGCCGTCATCCAGCTGGGTCGCGCCGGAGACCGCGTCGTCCGTGCCGGAGGCGAGGGTGTAGGCGCCGTCGCGAGCCTGGGTCTGCCCGTCCAGCAGCTGCTGGGATCCGCTGACCAGCTGGCCGGTGCCGTCGGTGAGCTCACCGGTCGCGGAGTTCAGCTGCTGCGCGCCGTCATCCACCTGGTTCACCCCGGAGACCAGCTGACCGGTCTTGTCGTTCAGGGTCTTGGCGCCGTCGGCCAGCTCGCCGGTCTTCTCATCCAGGGTCGCGATGCCGGACTTCGCCTCCCCGGTCTTCTCGTCCAGGGTCTTGGCGCCGTCGGCCAGCTCGCCGGTCTTCTCGTCCAGGGTCTTGGCGCCGTCGGCCAGCGTTCCCGCGGCGGAATCCGCGGACTTCACTCCCTGGGCGAGCGTGCTGGAGCCGTCCTTCAGCTGGGCGACGCCGCCGGTGAGCTGGTCGATCTGCTGGGCGATCTGGGAGACGCCGTTGGCCGCGCAGGTGGAGCTGCGCAGGGAGGCGAGATCCTTGCCGATGTCCGTGGCCTCGAAGTCGTTCAGGCCCTTCGCGGTGGCGTCGTTGATGCGCTGGTGCGCCTGCTCCCCGCCCAGGGTGCCCACGATCGCGTCGATCTGCTGCTGGGTGAGGTCGATCGTGCCGTCCTTGACCTGCTGCTGCAGGGTCTCGCGCACGATCTTCGCGTTCTCGGACACGACGGCGTTGGACACGTCCGTGCCCAGGCGACCGGTGGCCTTCTGGTCGTTGAACGAGGACAGGTCCCGGCAGACTCCGGTCAGGTTGTCGCCGACCTGGCTGATCCCGGACTCCTTCAGCTGGGTGTCCAGCTGGCCGATGCCCTGGTCCAGCTGGGTCGCGCCGGTCACGAGCTTGCCGGTGCCGTCCTTCAGCTGGGTGGC
>NZ_BCSM01000020.1 GCF_001570865.1 Rothia kristinae NBRC 15354 | reverse complement strand
TGCCCCGTTCCGACTGGCATTGCGAGCCGTCCCGCATCGTGGGTCGTTCGGTGGGCTGCTGCGCACGGTTACGGCCATCGTCTATTCCCGGCCGCACCGCATCATGTTGCATCCGGCGTTCGGCATCCCGCTATTCCTGCTCACCTACTACGGCCTCTACCTCAGCGACCTCGGCTCCCGGCTCCTCGGGACCTGGGCGGGCCACAACGGCCTCGAGATCGGCTTCCTGGCCGCAGGGGTCCTGTTCGCCGTCCCGATCCTCACGGTCGGACCGGGGCCGGTCCACCCCACCCATCTCGGCCGGATGCTCGACGTCTTCGCCGAGATGGCCCTGCACGCGTTCTTCGGCGTGCTGATCATGATGACACCGACGACCGTGGTCGCCGCGTTCGCCGCACCCCCACGGTCCTGGGGAATCGATCCTGTCGCCGACCAGCAGATCGCCGGCGGGCTTGCCTGGTCCTACGGCGAGGGACCCGCCACCGCGATCGTCGCATATCTGGTGTGGCGATGGTACCGCTACGACTCTGCCAGGTCCGCTTCAGCCGACCGCGACGCCGATCGGAGTGGGGACCCCGAACTGGCCGCGTATAACCGATACCTGGCCGTCCTCGCAGCACGTGACGGCCGTGGTGATACCGAGACGACGCAGGCGGGACGGGGCTCAGATCGGTAGTGCCGGCCCGGACCTGCGATAGTGCCGACTCCCTCGCTGTGAGAAGCGGACTCGACACCGTCGCAGCGTCGAGATGAGGCCCCCCTGCCTGAATTGCGGACGGCTGGCCTGGCGTTCGTCCGCGGGACGGGCAAGTTCCTCGCCGGGCGGTCGGTCCTGTGCCTTGCCTACGATGGGGTTTCGGGGTCATCCTCGCGGTGCAGCAGCCGGGCCTGCGGGACTGGTCGGACACGGCCCCCGGGACGGTATCAGCCGGCGCGGGCGCACGACAGCTGATCCGTCCACGCCGCGAGTGCGCCGGAAAGCGGCGACCAAGTGTGGCGACCGCATGAGTGGGGCCGGCCGGCACCTCGGAACTGGTCGGCCGTTGATCATTCTTGCCTGTGCGAGGCAGAGTCGCCGCGCCCGGCCGGCTCCGGGGAGCCGCCCATCATGCGCAGCATGCCGATACTGCCGGTGCGGAGGAACACGGTCAGCAGGGCGGCGGCGAGTGCGAGGAAGGCGATGTTCAGCCAGGTGGTGTAGTTCCAGCTGATGCCGGTCTCGGCGACCGCCAGGCTCCGGTCGTGCGGGACCATGCCGAGCGGGCCGAAGATCAATTCGACGGCGTACCCGGCGATGACCATTGCGGCGTAGAAGACCAGGCAGATCCGGGACGTGGCCTTCCAGCCGTAGTACTTCTTGTAGATGAGGATGATCGGGATGATGATCAGGTCGGCGAACAGGAAGCTGACCACGCCGCCGAAGCTGATCCCGCCGTTCCACAGCACCGCCGCCAGTGGCACGTTCCCGACCGAGCAGACGAAGCTGATCACGGCCAGCAGTGGCCCGATCAGCGGGCCCAGCACGAACGAGGCGACCGGGTCTTCGGTGAAGAACACTGCCTGCAGCCAGGCCTTGGGCACCCAGGCGGCGAACGCGCCGGCGATCAGCAGGCCCAGCACGATGTCGCGGAGCACGGCCGCCCAGTCCATCACGAAGTAGCGCGAGACCGCGGTCACGCCGTCCCGGGAGAGCAGCCGGGCCCAGAATCCGGCGTCGCCCTGGACGGACATGTCCATGGCGGCGTGGCCCTCCATCGACCCGGCGAGCCTCTGCTCGGCCTGCCGCCGCGCCGCCTCGACGATCCGGCCGCGCATCCAGAGCCTGAATCCGAGCGCGACCAGCACGATCATGATCGGGCCGCCGACGAACTCCGCGGCGGTGAACTGCCAGCCCATCACGAACCACAGGACCAGCCCGAGCTCGAGCACCAGGTTGGTCGAGGCGATCTCGAAGGCCATCGCCGCCGCGAAGTCCGCGCCCTTGCGAAACAGCGCCCGGGCCAGCGCGACCGCGGCGTAGGAGCAGGACGAGGACGCCGCGCCGAACAGTGCGGAGACCGCGATCGATCTCGGCGAGTCGTCGGCCATCAGCTGCGTGACGCGCTCCTTGCGCACCACCGCCTGGATGACGCCGGACAGCGTGAAGCCGAGCACGAGGGGCCAGAGGATCTGCCAGCCCATCGAGCCGGCCATCGCCAGCGCGTCGACGGCTGCGCTCAGGACGTCCATCAGGATTCGTTCCTCCCGGCAACACGGTCAGCGACTGTTCGGCCATCCGGTCCCGTACCCGGACGCGGCCCGTCCACGCGCGGATTGCGCCGAGCTGCCTGAGAAACCGGGACGACGATGCTGGTGGCGCATCGGCGTCGCCGCGGCCAGCGGCTGGCCCCGAGCACCTACCTAGCCGATGCTGAGACCAGCGAGCTGCTCAGGGGTGCCGGTGACGACAAGGCGCAGGTCGGCGTGGTCGTCGTCGATCTGCCAGTCGACGAACGAGCAGCAGGCGCTCTCGGTCGCGACCAGATCGCGCAGCCGCCGCGCTGAGTCGCCGGTCCGGGCGTAGTGCACGACCAGTCTGGCCTCTCCGCGCTCGACCTCGAGGAGGTAGTCGTCGTCGAAGGCTCGCCACCTCTCGAGCTGCTGCTTGCCCGCGGTCGGCGCGAGCGCGCAGGCGATCGGCAGCCCGCCCAGCGGTCCGACCGGCGACTCGAGCCCCGTCACCGCCGACGTCGGCGCGCGACCGATGGCTGCGCGCAGCTGATCGACGGTCGGCGACCCGGCCAGCCCGGCAGGAGTGCGGAACACCCGGCAGGCGAGCCCGACCGGTGTGTGCTCGTCGGCGAAGGGGTCGACGCCGTCGACGAGGACGGTCGGGGACCCGTGGAACTCGAGGCGGGCGGCGTCGTCGGCGGTCTCGACTCGCTGATGCGCGACGCGGACGTCCGATCGGCCGTCGAGGGCCTCGGCGAGCCGCCGGTCGATCACCTCCCAGTTCGGGCACCCGTCGAAGTACTGCAGCGTGATCTCCAACATCTTCTCCTCTCAATCCTGTCTGCGGCTCGGCAGCCGTCGTCAGCTCCGCTCGCCAGCCTCTTCGGAACTGAGCCGTGCCGAAGAACTCGGGGAGTCTTCTGGCGATGAGCCGTCGTGGAGCATCAGGAACGCCCCGGTGACCGCGCCCACGACGATGACGATGTCGGCGACGTTCCCGATGAACCAGTCGCCGTAGGCCAGGAAGTCCACGACGTGGCCGCGGGCGAAGCCGGGGGCGCGGAAGAGCCGGTCCCCGGCGTGCGAGGCCGCCGCACCGCCGACGGCACCGATCACGACCGCCCACCGAAGACGCCGGACACGGAACGCGAAGACGACCGCGGCGACCGCGGCCGCGACAGCGACCAGCGCGAACACCCAGGTCGAGCCCTCACCGAAGGAGAACGCCGCACCGGGGTTGTACGCCAGCTGGAGTCCCAGCAGCTCGCCGACGAGCGGGATGCGCTCCTGCGTCGAGAGGGTGGCCTCAGCCCATGCCTTGGTCCCTTGGTCGACCAGGACGACCAAACCGCCGAGCAGGAAGGTCCCCGCTACCAGGAGCGTCCGCCTCGGACCATGAGCGATCCGGGCAGTGGACCCGCGGACCGCGTCCTTCGCCCGCATCAGCCCGCTGCCTGAGGCTTGCGGGCACGCGCGGCGCGCAGCCCGTTGGCGATGACGACGACCTCGGCGACCTCGTGGACGAGGACGACCGCGGCCAGGCCGAGCACGCCGGTGATGGCCAGGGGCAGCAGCACGGTGATGATCGCCAGGGACAGCACGATGTTCTGGTTCATGATCGCCCGGCCGCGGCGGGCGTGGCGCAGCGCCTGCGGGATCAGGCCGAGGTCGTGGCCGGTGAAGGCGACGTCGGCGGACTCGATCGCGGCGTCGGAGCCGGTCGCTCCCATCGCGATGCCCACGGTCGCCCCGGCCAGGGCGGGAGCGTCGTTGATGCCGTCGCCGATCATCGCCGTGGGCGAGGCCTCGGAGAGCTGGGCGACGATGCGGGCCTTGTCCTCGGGCCGCAGCTCGGCGTGCACGTCGCCGATCCCGGCGCGCTGCGCGAGCGCGTGCGCGGTGCGGGCGTTGTCGCCGGTGAGCATGCTCACCTCGACGCCCTGGGCCCGCAGCGTGCGCACGACCTCGGGGACCTCGGGGCGCAGCTCGTCGCGGACGCTGATCGCCCCGGCCAGGCGGCCGTCGACGGCCACGAGCACGCAGGTCTGTCCCTCGGCCTCCAGGTCCTCGACCCGGGCCTTGAGCGCCCCCGCGTCGATCCAGCGGGGGCTGCCCACCGTCACCCGGCGGCCGTCGACCAGGCCGCCGATGCCGTGCCCGGCCTCCTCGGCCACGTCCTGCGCGGCGGGGGCTGCCTGGCCCGCGGCGGCGATGGCGGCGGCCAGCGGGTGCGTCGAGTGCTGCTCGACGGCGGCGGCCCAGGCGAGCACCTGGGCGTCGTCGAAGCCGTCGGCGGCGACGACGGCGGTGACCTCGGGCCGGTTGCGGGTCAGGGTGCCGGTCTTGTCCACGGCGAGGTGGCGGATGCCGCCGAGGCGCTCGAAGGCGGCACCGCTCTTGATGACGACGCCGAACTTCGTCGCCGCCCCGATCGCGGAGACCACGGTGACGGGCACCGCGATCGCCAGCGCGCACGGGCTGGCGGCGACGAGGACGACCAGGGCGCGGGTGATCCAGGTCTCGGGGTCGCCGAGCAGCGAGCCGAGCACGCCGACCAGGACGGCGAGGACCATCACGCCGGGCACCAGCGGGCGGGCGATCCGGTCGGCGATGCGCGCGCGTTCGCCCTTCTCGGCCTGGGCCTGCTCGACCAGCTCAACGATGGTGGTCAGCGAGTTGTCGGTGCCCGCCGCGGTCGCCTCGACCTCCAGCACACCCGCGGTGTTGATCGCGCCCGCCGACACCGCGTCATCGGGGGCGACCTCGACCGGGATCGACTCGCCGGTGATCGCCGAGGTGTCCAGACTGGAGCGGCCGGACCGGACAGTCCCGTCGGTCGCGACCCGCTCGCCCGGGCGGACCAGCAGCACGTCGCCGACGGCGATCTCCTTCGCCGGGATCTCGACCGAGGCCCCGTCGCGCAGCACGGTCGCGGTATCCGGCACGAGCTTGAGCAGCGCGCGCAGGCCGCCGCGAGCGCGGTCCATCGCCTTGTCCTCCAGGGCCTCGGCGATCGAGTAGAGGAACGCCAGCGCGGCGGCCTCCTCCACGTAGCCGAGGATCACCGCGCCGACGGCGCTGATCGTCATCAGCAGCGCGATCCCCAGCCTCCGCCTGACGACCAGGTTCCGCAGCGCGCCGGGCACGAACGTGTACGCGCCCAGCAGCAGCCCCGCCCAGAACGCGACCAGCGCCGCGACGTGCAGCCCCGACCACTCCAGCACCAGGCCGGTGCCGAACGCGACGCCGGAGAGGATCGGCACGACCAGTCCCGGGTCGCGCCACCAAGGGCGCTCGGTCTCCTCGGCTTCCTCGGATGAGCTGGTGGTCGGCTCGTCGCAGCCGCAGGCGGCGCTCACGAGGCGTCCCCCGAGCCGGTCGCGGCGCAGCAGCCCGGCACCGAGCACTGCGGGTCGATGCACGGCGCGCTCTCGTCCACGGCCAGCGTCACGTCCACCAGCGCCGTCAGCGCCGCGGCCAGGTGCGGGTCGGCGATCTCGTAGCGGGTCTGACGGCCCTCGGGCTCGGCGACCACGATCCCGCAGTCGCGCAGGCAGGTCAGGTGGTTGGACACGTTCGAGCGCGTCAGCCCGAGCTCGCGCGAGAGCACGGCGGGGTGGCTCGGGCCGTCGAGCAAGGACATCAGGATCCGGGAGCGCGTCGGGTCCGCCATGGCCCGGCCGAGCCGGTTCATGACGTCGAGACGCGAAGCAATAGTCAGCACACGCTGAACTATACAGTGATCACTGACCAGACGGCAAGGTTGGCGGGCCGATCCAGCGGGGAGCCGCGGCCGCATAGGCGTCGAAGGCGGCACCGAACTTCTCCCGCAGGGCGCTCTCCTCCGCCGGGATCTGGATCCGGTCGATCAGGGCGACGAAGCCGGCGGCGGGCAGGAGCGCCGCCCACGATCGGCGAAGGGCCGCGTGGGCGAGGAGCAGCCCGGCCATGACCGTGTACATCGGGTTCCGCGTGAGGCGGAACGGCCCGGTCGTGACCAGCGCCTCTGCCCGGTCGACGGCGAGGGGGTCGACGGTCGTGCCCCGGCGTCGGAACGCCGTGGTCGATGAGAGCAGCAGCCCTGCCGATGCCGCGGCCATCGCGCCAGCCGTTGCCCGCGACAGCGCGGTGCTCGCCGACCCCCGCGCGATCAGCCCCTGAGCCGCGGCCGCGCCGGCGGCCAGAAGGAGCGGCGGGACGCGCGTCATGATCGAGACCCCTCGGCGGTCCGAGCAAGAATGGTCATCATGCGATGACCATACAGGATGCGCTGACGCATCGGTCATGCGATAATCTGCGCATGGACGCAGATAAGCAGATGTGCGGGCTGGACCCGGACTCGCCGTTCGTGGAGCTGGCGGTGGAGGTGTTCGGGCTGCTCGCGGACGCGACGCGGGTGCGGATCATCCTGGCGCTGCGCGGCAGCGGGGAGGTGTCGGTCAACCATCTGGCCGACATCGTGGACAAGTCCCCGGCGGCGGTGTCGCAGCATCTGGCGAAGCTGCGGATGGCGCGGATCGTGTCGACCCGGCAGGAGGGGCAGCGGGTGTTCTACCGACTGGAGAACGAGCACGCCTCGCAGCTGGTGTCCGACGCGATCTTCCAGGCCGAGCACTCCATTGCGCAGGGCCAGCCCCCGGCGCACCACCACCAGGAACGGGAACGAGCATGACCCGGCACGACCACGCCCATCCGCACGACGCCGTCGAAATCGAGCCCGGGCACGATCATGACCATGAGCCCGACCACGATCATGATCGCGGCGATGGGCATGGCCACGGCCACTCGCACCCGACGGGACTCAAGGGATTCCTCTACGGGATCTTCGTGCCGCACTCCCACGACGCCGCGGACTCGATCGACGACGCGATGGAGGCGAACGCAGAGGGCGTCCGGGCGCTGAAGATCAGCCTCGTGATCATGATCGCCACCACCGTGGTGCAGGCGGTGATCGTCGCCTTCTCCGGCTCGGTCGCGCTGCTGGCCGACACGATCCACAACCTCTCCGACGCGCTCACCGCGATCCCGCTGTGGATCGCGTTCGCACTGTCAAGGCGGGCCGCGACGCGGAAGTACACCTACGGCTTCAACCGGGCCGAGGACCTCGCCGGCCTGTTCATCGTGCTGATGATCGCGCTGTCCTCGATCGTGGCCGCCTACGAGGCGATCGACCGGATGATCAACCCACGCCCGATGGAGAACATCGGCTGGGTGATCGCCGCAGGGATCGCCGGGTTCCTGGGCAACGAGGCGGTCGCGGTGTACCGGATCCGCGTGGGCCGGAAGATCGGCTCGGCCGCGCTGGTCGCCGACGGCGTGCACGCCCGGACCGACGGGTTCACCTCGCTGGCGGTGGTCGCCGGCGGGATCGGCGTGCTGCTGGGCTTCCCGCTGGCCGACCCGATCGTCGGGCTGCTGATCTCGGCGATGATCGCGGTGCTGCTGGTCGGCACTGTCCGATCGGTCGGCCGGCGGCTGATGGACGGCATCGAGCCCGAGCTCCTCGACCGGGCCGAGCACGCCCTGGAGCACCTGACCGAGGTCGAGTCGGTGGAGCAGGTGCGGCTGCGGTGGGTCGGCCATCGCCTGCACGGCGACGCCCTGCTGCGCACGCGGTCGCTGAGCCTGGCCGAGGCCGACCGCGTGGCGGCAGAGGCGGAGGCGTCGGTGAAGGAGCGCATGCCGAACGTGGACGAGATGGCGGTGCGGGTCACGGGGTCTGCGGCCTGACACCGAAACGCAGATGACGCGCCCTCACTTGATGCCCTCACTTGGTGAGAGGCAACGCGGCTGCCCGCACGGGTGGTCGATGCCGGAGCTGCCGATCATGACTCCTGCTGCCCATCGCGGCAAGGGTGCCGCGGCCAGCAGTCATCACCTCACCTGCCCGAGCCCGGGGCGGCGAGCCGGCGGGTCGGGCTCGGAACGCGGTCAGATCACGGTGACGAATCCGCTGACGACCTGCCGGATGACGCCCATCAGCCAGCCCCAAACGCCGGTGATCATCAGCGCCCCGGTCGCGATCATCAACAGGCCGCCGATCCGCATGATCAGTTCCTGCCGGGCCCGCAGGAAGGCGACGGCACGGCTGATGCGCTGGAAGGCCACCGCTGCGACGATGAACGGCACGCCGAGCCCGAGGGTGTAGGCCACGGCCAGCCATGCGCCCTTGGCCGCGCTGCCCGCGTTCAGCGCCATCGTCAGCACCGCGCCGAGCGTCGGGCCGGTGCAGGGCGTCCATCCCAGGCCGAAGATGAGACCGACCAGCGGAGCAGCGGCGAGGCCGACCCGAGGCAGCCGGGTGGGCCGTAGGTCGCGCTGGCCGAAGCGGACCAGGCCGGCGAAGATCAGGCCAAGCACGATCATGATCGCGCCCATCGCGCGGGTGAGGGGTCCCTGCCATCGCAGGACGATGCCGCCGAGAGCCCCGGCCAGGGTGGCGCTGCCGACGAACACGACGCCGAAGCCGGCGACGAACAAGACGGTCCCCGCCAGCGCGCGCCACATCCTCGTCCGCGGTCGAGCGGCCACGATCTCGGCGGCCGACAGGCCGGTTGCGTAGGAGATATATCCCGGCAGCAGCGGCACCACGCAGGGCGAGAAGAACGACACGAGGCCGGCCAGGAACGCGACCGGCAACGCCAATGGCATCGCCCCGCTGACCGTCTGCGCGGCCCAGCTTCCCAGTGACTCGAGCACCAGATTTCCTTTCTCGTGGTCTGTCGACTCCCGGGCCGGCCGCAGCGCTGGTCGATGCCTGGGGCCGGTCGGCTACTTGCCGTTGGCGGTGTCGGTGATGAGCGCGGCGAGGGTGTCGCGATCCACGGGTCCGGTGATGCGGGCAGCGCTGCGCCCTGCGCGGTCGATCACCAGGGTGGTCGGGATGGCCGTGGTGGACAGCTGCCCGGAGAACTTCACCAGCTGCTTGCCCTCGGGGTCGAAGATGCTCGGGTAGGGGGTCTTGAAGGCGCGGGTGAAGGCCTGCGCGGCTTCGCGGTCGTCGCGGATGTTGAGGCCGACGAACCGGGCCGTCTTGGCCGTGTCACGGCTCGCGGCGGCGAGGTCGGGGGCCTCCTTGCGGCAGGGCCCGCACCAGGACGCCCACACGTTGACCACGACCACCTTGCCGGGATGGTCGGTGGTCACGTTCCCGCCGGTCCTGACGTCGGGCCCTTCGGCGGTCGAGGCGGGCTTGCGCTGTCCGGGTTGATAGAGCTGCACACCACACCGGAGGCCGGCCCGGCGGAGCCGTCCTTCGACGGCGAGGCGGGGTCTATGGACTTCGTGCAGCCCGCGGCCAGCCCCAGGCTCAGCACGGCGGCGGCCAGCGCAACGGTCCGGGCCGCGGTCTGTGGTCCTCTCGCTGGCATCGTCTACTCGCCCTGCTCGAACGCGTAGCTGGCCGCCGGGTCGTCGGTGGCGTCTCGCGGCCCGTAGACCAGTGAGATCTGCCGGTGGGCGGTGAGCTGGATCGTGGCGGGGTCTCCCTGGAATCGCTTCCCGTCGACGTAGGCGCGCAGGCTGTCGGTGTTGCTGTTGTCCAGTCCGCCGATGCCTTCGGCGTCGAGGCGGACCTGCCACTCGGTGAAGACCTGGCCGAGGGTGTAGCGGCCGTCGGCGGTGGGGGCCTCGACGTGCAGCACGCCGCGTTCGTCGTGGGTGTGGAGCTCCGACATCTGGCCGCTAGCGGGGTCGACGCCGATGTTGGCCGGCACGGCGATGGGCTGCCCGTTGACGCTGATGTCGAGGTGGGAGTGGAAGTGGGCCGCCGTTCCCTCCATCGGGCCGACTCGGAGGCCGACGGCCTTCGCCGCGTCAGAGGTGTTGGCGGGCAGCGACCATGGCGGCAGGTCCCGACGCCCCGCGGCGGCAGCCCCGCCGGTGGGGCCGTCGGATCCACCGCCTTGGAGGCTGGCGATGACCACCGCTCCGGCGGCGACGGCCAGCACCACGACAGCGATCGCGGCACCCGTGATCAGCCGTCGCGCCCGTCGGGCCTTGGCCTCCTGGAGCTGCATCTGCCGCAGCCGGTCCCGCGCGGACCGGCTGCTGGCCGTACGCCCGCCGGTCGAGCGCTGCGATGGCGACGATTTCGAAGACTTAGTGGATGATTTCTGGTTCTTGGTCATGGGTCTCTCAGCTGGGATGGTCGACGGCCACCGGGGAAGACGTGCCCGACGTCGCCGAGGATGCATGGACCGCTCAACTCCAGCCGGTGGGGTCGTCGCGAGTTGTCAAAGGAGTCGTCAGAGAATGGACGCCGGGGCGTCGCGAGCGTCGCGGGTCGGCACACCCGCCCACAGGTTCCGTGGTTACTTGCCGGGTCCGTGGTTACTTGCCGGTTCTCCGGCTGGGAACGGCCACGGCTGCATGTCTGCTGCCCCGAAACGGGCGCGGATGGACCTGCGACCGGCTCAGGTGCGACTGATCGACAGCTCGGCGAGGCTCAGCGGAGGGCGAGCCCAGCAGCGGAGGACCAACGATTCCATAAGAGTGCGCCGTGATGGGCGCGGAAGCGACCAGCCGCCTCCGCGGGCTGCCGGCCGCAGGCCTCCGATCCCGACCAGCAGCACCAGCAGGATCAGGCAGCCCGCTGCGACGCAGTCCATCGGACCCGGGGACGGGCTCGCCGGCGAGCCGCAGTCCGGGCCGCAGCCCGACGCCATGCCCATCCCGGAGGACACGGTCCCCATGGACAAATGGCCGGCGGCCGCGGCCGCCTGCTGGTCACCGACGTTCTTGGTCGAGAACTGGCCGTGGACCACAATGGGAGCGCTGTTCTCCGGGGAATGGCCGGTCGCCATCTCGGCAGCGCCGGCATCGGCGGCGGCGGTGCCCAGTGACGCAGACATCGAGAAATGGTCAGCGGCGCGAGCCGGCGGCTGCAGCATCAGCAGAGCTGCGACGGTGAGGACCGCGAGCACCGGCGAGAAGCGGCGCGCGATGCTCAGGAAACGCTGCACTGCCTTCCCGCCTTCCGCTCGATTCGGTGGCCCCAGAGTGCCGCGGAGCACGCCGTGGCCCCGGACAAGTATTCGGCAAACACCGGCGACATGCCAATCCGACCCGGGAGCTGACCGCCAGACCCCGCTCTGGCCGAGGCCAGGGCGACTGCTGCGAGCACGGCTCCCGCTGCCAGGCCAGCCGGTGCGAGGCCGACGACGCGGCCCGCACCCGCCGGTCGAAAGGCCCCGTGCACAGTCGGGTCGCCGAAGAGAATGCCCTCGGGCGTCAGTGCTGGTCCTCGGGTCCCAGCCCGGCGACGAGGTTGAACGCGCCGGTGAGGATGTTGAGCGCGACGACGCCGACGACGTCGGCGATCGCGCGGTCGCTGTAGCCGAACGCGCGGAGCTGGTCGATCTGCTCGTCGGTGACGGAGGTCGGCTCCCGATAGACCTGCCGCCCGAGCCGGATCATGGCCGAGATGGCGGGATTGCTCGACGTGCCCTGGTGGGCGAGGCTGATCTCCTCCTCGGCGACGCCCAGGGAGCGGGCGGCCGCGACGTGGGCGTCGAGGCACAGGCCGCAGCCCTGCTGCGCCTGCACCGCGATGGAGAGAAGCTCGCTGATTCTCCGGTCGAGCTTGGCGCGGCGCATCGCTCTACTCAGCTGCAGGTAGCCGCCGA
Organism: Rothia kristinae NBRC 15354; assembly: GCF_001570865.1. Lineage (GTDB taxonomy): Bacteria > Actinomycetota > Actinomycetes > Actinomycetales > Micrococcaceae > Rothia > Rothia kristinae. The sequence continues at coordinate 10,281 of NZ_BCSM01000020.1, read as the reverse complement.
GGACGGCCGGGGAGTGGGCCATCGTGGAGACCATGTCGCCCACGGTGCCGTGGCGCTCGACGAGCTCGCCGAGCAGGTCCCGGGACGCGCCGACGGCGGTCTCCGCGGTCAGCGGGGCGAAACGGGGCATGGGTCCTTCTCCTTCGTGTGCGCGGGTGCGCTGCTCGTGAGCCTCAGGAGCGGACGAGGCGGTTGATCGCGTCGGTGGCTTCCTGGATCTTGGCGATCGCCGCGTCGTCGTCGCCGAGCTTGGCGGCGTCGAGGACGCAGTGCTTGAGGTGGGCGTCGAGCAGCCCGGTCGCGACGCCCTGCAGGGCTCGGGTGAGCGCTGAGACCTGGGTGAGGATGTCGATGCAGTACTTCTCGTCGTCGATCATCTTGGCGATGCCGCGGGCCTGGCCCTCGATCCGCTTCATGCGCGTCAGGTAGCGGTCCTTGTCGCTGATGTAGCCGTGATGGTGGGCCGCGGCGGCGGCGACTTCGGTGCCGGGGCTGGCGGTGCCGGTGCTGTCAGTGGTGTCGGTGGTGGTGTCGAGTGTCATGGGCGTGTCCTTCACTTCTGACGCTCCAGGATCGAGCGGGTGCTGGCTTGGGGGGTGAGGTCGATGCGCCGCAGCAGCTGGGCGTTGAGGGCGACGACGACGGTGGACAGCGACATCAGGATCGCGCCGACCGACATCGGCAGCACGAAGCCGACGGGTGCGAGGACGCCGGCCGCCAGCGGGACGGAGATCAGGTTGTACCCGGCGGCCCACCACAGGTTCTGCTTCATCTTCCGGTAGGCGGCCTTCGACAGCTGGGTGACCGACAGAACCGAGCGGGGGTCGGAGCTGGCCAGGATGACGCCGGCGGAGGCGATGGCGACGTCGGTGCCCGCGCCGATGGCGATGCCGACGTCGGCCTGGGCCAGCGCCGGGGCGTCGTTGACGCCGTCGCCGACCATGGCGACCTTCTTGCCCTCGTGCTGCAGCTGGGCGACCTTGGCCGACTTGTCCTCGGGGCGGACGCCGGCGAAGACGCGGTCGATGCCGAGCTCCTGGCCGACCTCGTTCGCCACGGCCTCGGCGTCGCCGGTGATCATGACGACCTCGACACCCAGTTCGTGGAGCGCGTCGACGGCGTCGCGGGACTCCGGGCGGACCTCGTCGGCGAGTTTGAGGCCGCCGATCACCTGCCCGTCGCGCAGGACGTGCAGGATGATCGCGCCCTCGCCGCGCCAGGCTTCTGCGGATTCAGTTTCGTGCTGGCCGGTCTCCTCGAGCAGCCGGGGGCCGCCGACGCGGATCTCGTGGCCGGCCACGGTCGCTGTGACGCCGACGGCGGGCGAGGAGGAGAATCCGGTGGCCTGCTGCAGGGCGAGGCCGCGGTCCTTGGCGGCGGCGACGATGGCCCGGGCGAGCGGGTGCTCGCTGTCGGCCTCGGCCGATGCGGCCAGGGCGAGGACCTGGTTGGCGTCCAGGTCTCCGGTCGGTTCGACGCCGGTGACGGTGGGCTCGCCCCTGGTGAGGGTGCCGGTCTTGTCGAACAGCACGGCATCGACCTGGCGCATGGACTCCAGCGCGAGGCGGTCCTTGACCAGGACGCCGCCGCGAGCGGCGCGCTCGGTGGCGATGGAGACGACCAGCGGGATCGCCAGGCCCAGGGCGTGGGGGCAGGCGATCACGAGCACGGTGATGGTGCGGACCACGGCGTCGTCGGGGGACCCGGCCAGCGTCCAGACGATCGCGGTGATCAGGGCAGCGCCGAGGGCGAACCAGAACAGCCAGGCGGCGGCGCGGTCGGCGATGCGCTGAGCGCGGGAGGAGGAGCCCTGCGCCTCGGCGACGAGCCGGTTGATGCCGGCCAGGGCGGTGTCGTCGCCGGTGGCGGTGATCTCGACCCGCAGGCCGGAGTCGGTGGCCACCGTGCCGGCGGTGACCGGGTCGCCCTCGCCGCGGGCGACGGGCCGGGACTCGCCGGTGATCATCGACTCGTCCATGTCGGCGTGGCCGTCGACGACGGTGCCGTCGGCGGGGACGCTGCCGCCGGGGCGGACGATGACGACGTCGCCGACGCGAAGCTCGGCGGGGTCCACCTTGACGATGTCGTCGCCCTCGACACGCTCGGCCTCGTCGGGCAGCAGGGCGGCAAGCGAGTCGAGCGCGGAGGTGGTCTGGGCCAGGGAGCGCATCTCGATCCAGTGCCCCAGCAGCATGATGACGATCAGCAGCGCCAGCTCCCACCAGAACTCCAGCTCGTGGTGGACGAGCCCGAGGGTGGCGGCCCAGGAGGCGAAGAACGCCACGGTGATCGCCAGCGCGATCAGCAGCATCATCCCCGGCTTGCGGCTCCTCAGCTCGCTCCAGGCACCGGTGAGGAACGGCTTGCCGCCCCAGACGTACATGACGGTGCCGAGCACCGCTGCGACCCACCCCGCCCAGCCGGGCACGGAGTACCCGAGCAGCATGGCGAACATGGGCGAGAGCCCCACCACCGGGGCGGCGATGACGAGGTTGATCCAGAACAGCCGACGGAACTGGCCGACGTGGTCCCCGTGGCCTCCATGACCGCCGTGACCGGCGTGGTCTCCGTGCTGCCCCTGGTGCGCGACGTGGCCTGCGTGCCCCGCGTGCGGATCTTCCCCGTGGCCGGGCGCGGTGGTCGCGACGGCGTGCCCGCTGTGGGCGGGCGCGTCTGCGGTGTCGCCGTGGTGGTGCTGATGCGCGTTCGGGTCTGTCATTGCTGCTTCCCTTGTCCGGGCCCTGCTCTGCGGTGGTGGCCGGCTCAGGAGGCCGGCTTGATCTCGCTCTCGACGACCCACTTGTGGTTGGTCATCTTCATGCCGCCTGCTTCGTAGTCGACCATGTAGACGGTCTCGTCGGTGGAGGAGGCGATGGTGGCCTTCGCGCCCTTCATGCCCTTCATGTGCTCGGCCTCCAGGGTGACTTCGGTGCCGTCGGCCAGCTGCTTGCTGCCGGCGTCCTTGATCTCCTGCTGGACGACCCACTTGTGGTCCTTGACCGGTTCGCCGCCGGTGGTGGGCGTGAAGTTCACCGCGTAGGTGTAGGTGTCGTACGCGCCGACGATCGTGGCCTTCGCGCCGTCCATGCCCATCATGTGGTCGGCGGTGAGGATCACCTGGGTGCCGACCGGGTACTTGGGGGAGGCGGCCTTCTCGATGCCGGCGGGCGCTGGGCCGCCGTCCATCGGGTGCTCCATCGAGGAGTGGTCCATCCCGCCGTCGCTGCTGGCCGGGGAGCTCGTCGAGCTGCTGCCGCCGTGGTGCGGGCCGGCTTTCGAGGGGTCCTGGTCGCCGGAGCTGCAGCCGGTCAGCAGGAGTGCTCCGCCGAGCACTCCTGCTGCGAGGGTCATGGTGAGGCGCTTGCGCATGTGGTCTCCTGTTCGTTGCCTTGTCCATCTCCGACCATATACCCCGGTGGGGTATATCGCAATCCTGCTGGTCCGCCGGAGCGTCTATCCGGGCGCTCCGATCCGGTGCTCGGACTACGCCATGGCGGCGGCGTACTTGGCGGGGTCGGCGTCGAAGGCCGGCCCGCAGCCGGCGCAGCAGAACCAGTAGCGCTGGCCTCGGTAGTCGCGGAAGAGGCCTGCCGCCTCGGCCGCGGTCTTGCTGACCCGGCTGCCGACCATGACGGGGCAGGTGGTCATGTCGTCGCTGCCGCTCAGCAGGTTCTCGCGGCCCTCGGCGTCGACCGCCGGGTTCGCGGCGCTGGAGGTGCTGCAGCAGCTGGCGTGGGCGTGGGAGTCGTTCGTCATCGTCGGATGCCTCTCGTGCGATCAGTTCAGTTCGGGTGGGTGGTTGTGCGGGTCAGTGCGGGGTGACGCTGCGGAATCCGCGCAGGCGGAGGCTGTTGCCGACGACGAAGACGGATGAGAACGCCATCGCCGCGCCCGCGAGCATGGGGTTGAGCATGCCCAGCGCCGCGACCGGGATGGCCGCGACGTTGTAGGCGAAGGCCCAGAACAGGTTGGCCTTGATGGTGCCCAAGGTCCGGCGGGACAGCCGGATCGCGTCGACGGCGGCCCGCAGGTCCCCGCGCACCAGAGTGATGTCGGAGGCCTCGATGGCGACGTCGGTGCCGGTGCCCATCGCCAGACCCAGATCGGCCTGGGCGAGGGCGGGGGCGTCGTTGACGCCGTCGCCGACCATCGCGACGACCTTGCCTTCGCCCTGGAGGCGGGCGACGACGTCGACCTTGTCCTTGGGCAGGACCTCGGCGATGACCTGGTCGATGCCGACCTCGGCGGCGATCCGCTTCGCGACGGCCTCGTTGTCTCCGGTGAGCAGCACCGGGGTCAGGCCCAGGCCCTTCAGGCCCTGGATCGCCTCGGCGCTGGTGGGCTTGACCGTGTCGGCCACGACGAGGACGCCGCGGGCCTGCCCGTCCCAGCCGACGGCGACGACGGTCTTGCCCTCGGCCTCGGCTGCGGCCTTGGCGGCGGCGACGTCAGGGGAGAGGTGCTGGGACCAGTCGGCCAGCAGGGACTCCCGGCCGACGAGCACGGCGTGGCCGTCGACGACGCCCTGCACGCCCTTGCCCTCGACGTTGGCGAAGTCCTCCGGCGTCGGGAGCTGGCCGGTCTCCTGGACCGCGCCCTTGGCGACGGCCTGGGCGATCGGGTGCTCGGAGGCGTCCTCCAGGGCCCCGGCCAGGCGGAGCAGCTCGGCGCGGTCGGTGCCGGCCTCGGCGATCACGTCGACCAGGGTCATCCTGCCGGTGGTGACGGTGCCGGTCTTGTCCAGCACGACGGTGTCGACCTTGCGGGTGGATTCGAGGACCTCGGGGCCCTTGATCAGGATGCCCAGCTGCGCGCCGCGGCCGGTGCCGACCAGCAGTGCGGTCGGGGTGGCGAGGCCCAGGGCGCAGGGGCAGGCGATGACGAGGACCGCGACCGCGGCGGTGAACGCCGTCGAGACGCCGGCCCCGGAGATCAGCCACGCCGCCAGGGCGACGAGCGCGATGGCGATGACGATCGGGACGAACACTCCGGAGATCCTGTCGGCCAGCCGCTGGACAGCGGCCTTGCCGGACTGGGCGTCCTCGACCAGCTTGGCCATCTGCGCCAGCTGGGTGTCCGAGCCGACGCGGGTCGCCCGGACGACGAGCCGGCCGCCGGCGTTCACGGTGGCCCCGGTGACCGGGTCGCCTTCGCCGACCTCGACAGGCACGGATTCGCCGGTGAGCATGGAGGCGTCCACCGCGGAGCTGCCGGAGACGACCGTCCCGTCGGTGGCGATCTTCTCGCCGGGCCGGACGACGAACTCGTCGCCGACGGCCAGTTCGGAGGTCGGGATCTTGATCTCGGTCCCGTCCCGCAGCACCGAGACCTCCTTCGCGCCGAGCTCGAGCAAGGCGCGTAGCGCGGCACCGGCCTGGCGCTTGGAGCGCTTCTCGAAGTAGCGGCCGGCGAGGATGAACATCGTCACCCCGGCGGCCGCCTCGAGGTAGATGTTGCTCGCGCCGTCGGAGCGGGCCAGGGCGAACTCGAACGGGTGCTTCATGCCCGGCATGCCGGCGTGTCCGAGGAACAGGGCGTAGAGCGACCACAGGAACGCCGCCGAGGTGCCCATCGAGACGAGCGTGTCCATCGTCGCGGTGCCGTGCTTGAGGTTGGTCCATGCGGCCTTGTGGAACGGCCAGCCCGCCCAGACGATCACCGGCGCGGCCAGGGTCAGCGAGGCCCACTGCCAGTAGGTGAACTGCAGGGCAGGGATCATCGCCATCGCGATCACCGGCACGGTGAGCACGATCGACCCGATCAGCCTCTGCCTCAGAGAGATCAGCTCAGGGTCGGCGTCCGCGCCTCCGTCGGAGGCGTCATCGGTCTTCGCGTCCGGGGGCTCGGGCAGGGCGGCGGTGTAGCCGGTCTTCTCGACCTCGGCGACCAGCAGCTGCGGGTCGTAGCCCGCGGGCACGGTGACCTTGGCCTTCTCTGTGGCGTAGTTGACCGACGCGGTGACGCCGTCGAGCCTGTTGAGCTTGCGCTCAATCCGGTTCGCGCACGAGGCGCACGTCATCCCGCCGATCTCCAGCTCGATGCCGGCGTCCGTGCTGAGCGGCGCTGGTGCAGTCATCCTCTGCGTCCTTTCTTCTCCGGGCTTTGAGACGTCCGGTTCGTGCGCAGGGGCGGTCATGTCGCCGATGCGGTCAGTGGTGCGCGCTCCGCCCCCGCCGCCGTCGGGGTCGACGGGGAGCGTGAGCCGCGCTGGTGGTGGTGTCGTCAGGCGCGCACGGCCGTGTAGCCGGCCTCCTCGACGGCGGCCAGGACCTTCGCGTCGTCGATCTCGCCGGAGCCCGACACGACGAGCTTGCCGGTCTGCGCGCTGACCTCGACGTCCTCGACGCCGGGGATCCCGCTGACCTCCTCGCGGACCGACATCTCGCAGTGCCCGCAGGTCATGCCCGTCACCTGGTACTCGTTCGCAGCCATCGAATGCCTCCTCAGCAGAGATACCCCCAGTGGGTACCGCGTACGAGTAACCGTATACCCCTGCCGGGTATTCCCGCAACGCGGGGGGTGCGCCTCGCCGACGGATCCTCCCTTGGAGACGGGATACGCCACCGGGGTATGCTGTGCAGCGTGGAGACCGCGACCGACGAACCCCGCCGCAGCCGGCACCGGCTGCAGCTCCTCGTCCTCGCGGCCCTGCTGATCGCCGGCCTCCTCGGAATGCACTCGCTGGCCAACGGTGCCGGGGCCACGGCCATGAGCGCCCCCATGGCCTCGATGAAGCATTCCGCCCCGGCGACGCCAGCTCTGACCGCAGAGGCGGCCGTCGCCCCCTCGTCGTCGACGTCCGGATCGCATGGCATGGTCCACGGCTCCGGCGGCTGCGCGGGTGCCATGAGCAGCGGCTCAGGCTCCACCTGCGTCCCCGGGCCGACCGGCAAGAGCATCCCCGTCCTTCCGGCCCCGCTCGCCGCGACCCTGCCCGAGCTCGGCCGCGCGCCCGAGCCGGTGCCGCCTCTCCAGACGCCCCGCCGATTAGCGCTGTCGCACCTGGAACTGTCGATCTATCGAACGTGAGCAGCGGGGAGCGCCCCCCAGCGGCGCTCCTGCCCATCGGGGCATGCCCATGCGCCTGCCCTGCATCTGCGACGGCATCGCGCCCAGATGGCGCTGACCCCTCTCCCGAGAGCCCTCGAGCCTGCGCATCCGATCACCCGTGGTCGTCGAGCGCGTCCAGGCCGATGCCCGTGGCACCGCTCACCATCGACACAGAAGGACACCGTTCAACCATGCACACCGACCTGAACCGCCGCCAGTTCCTCGCCGCCGGCGCACTGACCCTCACCGCCGCAGGCCTCGCCGGCTGCACCTCCACCAGCAAGACGACCTCGTTCGTCGGGCCCGACAGCGCCGCCGTCGAGAAGGCCGAATCCAAGCGCCGCCGCACCGGCACAACCGTGCAGCGTGCGCTGACCGCCGAGCCGACCACCGTGGACCTGGCCGGGAAGGAGGCGAAGACCTGGGCGTTCACCGGCGCGTCGGCGACCGAGCCGATCCGCGGCAACATCGGCGACACCCTGAAGGTCGCCCTGACCAACGATCTACCCGACCCGACCACCGTGCACTGGCACGGCCTGGCACTGCGCAACGACATGGACGGCGTGCCGAACCTGACGCAGAAGCCGGTCGAGCCAGGCGGCGCGTTCTCCTACGAGTTCGTGCTCCCGCACGCCGGGACCTACTGGTTCCACCCGCACGTCGGCGTCCAGCAGGACCGCGGCCTGTACGCCCCGCTGATCATCGACGACCCGAACGAGAAGGGCGACTACGACCAGGAGTGGATCATCGTCCTGGACGACTGGCTCGACGGCGTCATCGCGACGCCCGACCAGGTGATGAAGGAACTCGGCAAGGGCATGATGGACCACGGCGGAATGGACATGGGGCCGATGCGGATGGGCAACACCCTGATGGGGGCGACCTCGCCGCTGCTCGGCGGCGACGCCGGCGACGTCTACTATCCGCTCTACCTGATCAACGGCAGGCCAGCGGCCGACCCGGAGACCTTCACCGCGAAGCCGGGCCAGAAGATCAGACTGCGGATCATCAACGCCGGCGGCGACACCGCCTTCCGGTTCGGCGTCGCCGAGCACCCGCTCACCATCACCCACACCGACGGCTACCCGATCCAGCCGTTCGAGGCCGAGAGCGTCGTGCTCGGCATGGGCGAGCGCTACGACGCCGTCATCACCGCCGGCGACGGCGCGTTCGCCGTCGTCGCCGAGGCCCTTGGGAAGCAGGACCAGGCCGTCGCCGTCCTGCGCACCGGATCCGGCAGCGCCCCGGCCAAGGACGCGAAGCTCCCGCAGACGAAGGCTCCCGCCACCGCGGCCGACCTCAAGGCCATCGATGCGGTCGCCCTGCCCCAGCGCGCCGCCGACCGCACACTCGTCCTCGAGCTGACCGGGGGCATGGAGAAGTACGACTGGGCGATCAACGGCAAGCGCATGGACATGGAGCAGCCCATGCGCGACGCCCTCGGCCTCAAGGAGGGCGAGCGCGTCGCGCTGGAGTTCAAGAACTCGACCAAGATGTGGCATCCGATGCACCTGCACGGCCACACCTACCAGCATCCCGGAGGCGGGCCCCGCAAGGACACCTCGATCGTCCTGCCCGGCAAGACGCTCCGCGTCGAGTTCGACGCCGACAACCCCGGCCGGTGGCTCAGCCACTGCCACAACGTCTACCACGGGGAAGCCGGCATGATGACGACGATCGCCTACCAGCAGGGCTGAACTCCGGCCGGACGTTTCTGGGTAGGACCAGTCATCAGCGGCGGGGCCGCGTGCTCTGTGGTTGCACGGCCCCGCCGCCGTTGCCGTACCGCTCGCTAGTGTGCATCGCGGATGCGAGACAGCAGCGCGACCGTTCTTTGACTGCTTTCGCGTCCCATCGAAGATGCAGCGTCGACAATGGCAGGTTTCGGCGGTGCTCCGAAGACGCGTCTCGAAGACATCTCCTTGACGGGACGAGACGAGGCCCCCGCAGTCATGCGGGGGCCTCGGTCTCAGAACTCTGTCTCACTGCCCCTGTCTCAACAAGCACCTTTACGAGACTTGATCGGCGTCGAGCTCACCGCCACAGGTCCAGCGACTCCCAGCCGTCGGGGACGCCGATCGATCCGACCGTCAGGGCGTGCGACGCTGGGAACGCTTCGAGCAGCTCGGCTAGCCGGCGAGGCCACCCGGACTCCGGGGCGACCGTGAGCAGGAGGTAGGCGATCACGGCCAGCGCGTTGTAGGTGCCGAAGTCCTTCTTCGGCGCTTCCGGCGCACGGAGGTGATCGAGCATCGACACCAGCCCTGAAGCAGGACGCGACGGCGCGTTCTGAAGCTTCCGATTGAACAGCCGCGAGTGGTGGGCCGCCACGTTGCGCACGTAGTTGAGGCTGGCGAGCCAGCTGGCCATGAGCTTCTTCCTCGGGACGCCGAACGCGAGGGCGAGCTCTTCGGCATCCGGCTGGAGCATTCCCCTGTACAGGCTCGACAGCTGTCCGAGCTCGAGGAGCTCGGTGAGGGCCCAGACCGGCATGCGATCGTCGTACTTCTCCCGGAAGTGCGCGACGAACTGCTCGTCGGACCCGTCCCGCCGATCCTTGACGCGCTGCAGCCACTTCACGTGCGAGCTGGGCTGCGGATCGCGGCTGTCCGTGCCCGCCTTCGTGAACGAGTCGTCGAAGGCCGCCGGGTCCTCATGGGCGAACGCGGAGGACCTGCCGAGGACGTACCCCGCCTGCATCCGCACCGCGACCTCGATGCGCTCGACGCCTTCCATGACCAGCATCCGCAGTCGGCGGTCGAAGTCGATGATCGTCTCGGCATGGTGAAGCGCGGTGCCGGGCAGATACCTGTTCAGTACCCGAGTTCGCTCGCGACCGTCGTCGGTGTACTCCTCGGCCTCGAGGAAGGGGTACAGGTAGCCGGTGAGTCGGTAGTAGCCGATCGACTGCAGCAGTCGGAGCGCTCGTTCTGGGTCGTCGACCGCGAGGCCGCGGTCGATCAGCCGCTCGACCTGCTGGTCGAGCGGAAGCCACTCCTTCGTGTACTCGACCACGAGCTTCCTTCAGATAGAAAATCAGCCCGCGCCTTGCGGCAACGGGCTGATCGTGATGACTCGACTCTAGCACGGGGAGCCGACGACGGGCTCCTACGAACCGGCCTGCGCCGCCCGGTGGCGATAGTAGGTGGCCTTCGACCAGCCCACCGTCTTTGCGGCCTCGACCACGCCCAGGCCTTCCGAGTCGATGAGGTGCTGGACGGTCCTCAGGTT
>NZ_BCSM01000019.1 GCF_001570865.1 Rothia kristinae NBRC 15354 | reverse complement strand
ACTCCGGGCGCGGGCGAGGCCCGGGTAGGGTGGCCGGGTGAGCGCATTCCAGATCCTCGACCGCGAGCGGACCCTGATCAACCCCACCGCGGACCGGGTCCGCGACGTCGCCGCCCTGGCCCGGGCCCGCCAGCGCGCCCGTCGCGGGCTGTTCCTCGTGGAGGGGCCGCAGGCGGTGCGCGAGGCCCTGGCCGCCCACGCGCGCGGCCCGCTGCTGGACGCCGTGTACGTCACCCCGGCCTGCCTCGAACAGGACCCCTCGCTGGGCGAGGCCATCGCGGCCGCGGCGGGCAGCCCGGCCCCGACCGCCCCCGGGGGCCCCGCGCGTCGGGTCTTCGCCCGGCTGGCGGCCCCGGAGGTGCTGGCCGCGATGGCCGAATCCCAGACGCCCCAGGGGGTCCTGGCCGTGGCCCACAGCGCCGCGGCGCTGACCGGCCTGCCCGGTGCCCGGGATTGGCCGGGCCTCGGGGCGGTCATGGTCCGGGTGCAGGATCCGGGCAACGCCGGAACACTGATCCGCGCCGCCGACGCCGCGGGCGCCGGGTTCGCGGCCGCGACCGCGGGCTCGGTGGACCTGCTCAACCCCAAGGCCGTGCGCTCCACCGCGGGCTCCCTGTTCCACCTGCCCGTCGCGGCGCACCAGCGGCTGCCGGAGCTGGTCGAGGCGGCCCGGACCGCGGGCGCTCAGATCCTCGCCGCCGACGGGCACGCCGCCCTGGATCTGGATGAGCTGGCCGATGCCGCGGCCGCGCAGCGTCCCGGCGACGGCGCCGATCTGCGCCGGCCCACCGTGTGGCTGTTCGGCAACGAGGCCCAGGGCCTGTCGGAGGAGGAGAAGGGGCTGGCCGATGCCCGGGTCGCGGTCCCGCTGCACGGGCGGGCCGAATCCCTGAACGTCGGCATGGCCGCCACCGTGTGCCTGTACGCCTCCGCCCGCGCCCAGCGACGCCGCCCCCGCTGACCGTCCCGGCCCGTCCGGCTCCGCCCCCCCCGCCCGTCTCGCGTCGGCCCCGCCGAGTGCGGTCCCGACGGCCTCGTCCCCGCCCTCACCCGTCGCCTCGGCGGCGGGCGTCTCCCATCAACTTAGCCTCCCGATCTGCTCGGCGGGCCGATCCGAAAGGCCCTCCATGACCGAGAAGCAGCAGCAGGAGCCCCAGCAGAAGCAGCAGAGGAAGAGCTCCGGCGGGGCCGCGATCTTCGCGGCCCTGGCGGCCAACCTCGGCATCGCGGTGCTGAAGTTCGCCGCCTATCTGCTGACCCGATCCTCATCGATGCTCGCCGAGTCCATCCACTCCGTGGCCGACACCGGCAACCAGTTCCTCCTCCTGCTGGGCGGGCGGGCGGCACGCAAGGCCCCCGACGCCGAGCACCCCTTCGGGCACGGGCAGAACCGCTACATCTACGCCTTCGTGGTCTCGATCGTCATGTTCTCCCTCGGCGGGCTGTTCTCCCTCTACGAGGCCTGGGAGAAGTGGGCCGAGCCGCACCCCATCGAGGACTGGGCGTGGGTGCCCGCCGTCGTGCTGGTCGGCTCGATCCTCATGGAGGGCCGCTCCCTGCTCACCGCCCTGCGCCAGGCGCGGGGGACCAAGGGGCAGCGCAGCTGGCTGGAGTACGTGCGCGGGGCCAAGGCCCCGGAGCTGCCGGTCGTGATGCTCGAGGACTCCGCGGCCGTGACCGGCCTGCTCTTCGCCCTGTTCGGCATCACCATGACGCTGATCACCGGAGACGGCCGCTGGGATGCCGCCGGATCCGGGGCGATCGGGGTGCTGCTGGTGGCCGTGGCGGTGTTTCTCGCGGTGGAGATGAAGTCCCTGCTGCTCGGGGAGTCCGCCAGCGCCTCCACGCTGGAGACGATCCGCCGGGCCGTGGACGCCGAGGAGCACATCGGGCTGATCCACCTCAAGACCATGCACCTGGCCCCCGAGCAGATCCTGGTGGCCGCCAAGATCTCCGTGGCCCGCCAGGAGACGGCCGCCCAGCTGGTGGCCGAGATCAACGCGACCGAGCGGCGCATCCGCGAGGCCGTCCCGGCCGCCCAGCTGATCTACCTGGAGCCGGACCTGTACCAGGAGGACTACGTCTCCGAGATCCCGCCGCAGCCCGAGCAGGACGAGGCCTGAGCCGGCGGGGGACCGGCCCCGCCCCTTTCGGCCCGATCCTCTAGACTGGGTCTGCCGCCCGCGCCGGAAGCAGCCCGACGGGCCCGAGCGCGCCGCACGCCACGACGCGTCCCGGTGCGCCGTGGACCGCGACGTCGGCGGCAGCGCACGACCCGCGACCCAGGAGAAGACCCGTCCATGACTGAGAACCCGTCCTCGCCCGCGGGCGATGCCGCCGCGGCCCGCCAGGTGCTGGCCGACATCGGCGCCGCCTATGCGGCGGATCCGGAGGGCGCCCCGCAGCGCGTGCGGGAGGCCTTCGACGCCGAGCTGGCCGAGGCCCTGCGCGCCGTGCGCGAGCAGACCCCGGACTTCGAGACGCTGAAGGCCGTGCGGCTGCGCTACACCGGCGAGGGCTCCGGCACCGATCTGGTCAACCGGCAGATGCGCTCGCTGGAGCCGGGGCAGAAGAAGGAGATCGGGAAGCTGCTGGGCCAGACCCGCGGGCGCATCACCCAGGCCGTGGCCGCCCGGGAGGCGGAGCTGGAGGCCGAGCACGCCGAGCGGATCCTCGTGGAGGAGGCCGTGGACGTGACCGCCTCCTCCGGCCGACGCCGCATGGGCGCCCGCCACGCCGTGTCACTGCTGCAGGAGCGGGTCGGCGACGTGTTCGTGGCGATGGGCTGGGAGGTCGAGGACGGCCCCGAGGTGGAATCCGAGTGGTTCAACTTCGACGCCCTGAACTTCCAGCCGGACCACCCGGCCCGGGAGCTGCAGGACACCTTCTTCCTGGAGCCGGCCTCCGCCCACCGGGTGCTGCGCACCCACACCTCCCCGGTGCAGATGCGGGCCATGCAGCGTCGCCAGCCGCCCCTGTACATCGTGTGCCCCGGGCGGGTCTACCGCACCGACGAGCTCGACGCGACCCACACCCCCGTCTTCCACCAGCTCGAAGGTCTGGCCGTGGACCGGGGCCTGACCATGGCGGATCTGAAGGGCACCCTGGAGCACTTCGCCCGCCGGATGTTCGGCGAGCAGGCGCGCATCCGCCTGCGCCCCAACTACTTCCCGTTCACCGAGCCCTCCGCCGAGATGGACGTGTGGCACCCGCAGGCCAAGGGCGGGCCCCGGTGGATCGAATGGGGCGGCTGCGGCATGGTGCACCCCAACGTGCTGCGCGCCGCCGGCATCGACCCGCAGACCCACTCCGGCTTCGCCTTCGGGATGGGCATCGAGCGGACCCTGATGTTCCGCAACGGGGTCCCGGACATGCACGACATGATCGAGGGCGATATCCGCTTCAGTTCAACCTTCGGGATGGAGATCTAGACCCATGCGAATTCCGCTGTCCTGGCTGCGCGAGCACGCCCCCCTGCCGGAGGGCGCCACCGCCGAGTACGTCCTGGAGACGCTGGTGCGGGTCGGCTTCGAGGAGGAGGCCGTGCACCGGCCCCTGGACCACATCACCGGGCCCGTCGTCGTCGGGCAGGTGCTGTCCATGGAGCCGGAGACCCACTCCAACGGCAAGACCGTCAACTGGTGCCAGGTGCGCGTGGTCCCCGAGGGCCGCGAGCAGACCCTGGAGGGGAAGGGCATCGAGGCCTCCGGGATCCAGGGCATCGTGTGCGGGGCCCACAACTTCTCCGTGGGGGACAAGGTCGTGGTGACCCTGCCCGGGGCCGTGCTGCCCGGGGACTTCCGGATCTCCCCGCGCAAGACCTACGGCCACGTCTCCGCAGGGATGATCGCCTCCGCCCGGGAGCTGGGTCTGTCCGATGAGCACGAGGGGATCATCGTCCTCGGTGAGCTCGGCCTGGACCCCGAACCAGGTCAGGACGCCCTGGAGCTGCTGGGACTGACCGATGAGGCCGCGGAGATCAACGTGACCCCGGACCGCGGCTACGCGTTCTCCGTGCGCGGGGTGGCCCGGGAGTACTGCCTGGCCGTGGACGCCCCCTTCGCCGACCCGGCCGGGCCCCTGGCCGAGCGGGCGCCGGCGGACAACGGGGAGGGCTACGTCGTGGACCTGCGCGACGACGCCCCCATCCACGACCGTCCGGGCTGCACCCGCTTCGTCGCCCGCACCGTGCGGGATCTGGACCCCACCCGGGCGACCCCGCCGTGGCTGGCCGCCCGCCTGCGCCTGGCCGGGATCCGCTCGATCTCCCTGCCCGTGGACATCTCCAACTACGTCATGCTGGAGCTGGGCCAGCCCCTGCACTTCTACGACGCCGAGAAGATCGCCGGACCCCTCCACGTCCGCCGGGCCCGCCCGGGGGAGACCCTGCAGACTCTCGACGGGAAGAACCGCGAGCTGCACCCGGAGGACCTGATCATCGCCGACACGGACGAGGCCATCGGCCTGGCCGGGGTCATGGGCGGAGCCAAGACCGAGGTCACCGGGCAGACCCGCCACGTGCTGATCGAGGCGGCGCACTTCGAGGAGGTCTCGATCGCCCGCACCCGGCGTCGGCACCGGCTGCCCTCGGAGGCCTCCAAGCGCTTCGAGCGCGGGGTGGACCCCCAGGTGGCCGCCGCGGCCGCCCAGCGGGCCGTGGAGCTGCTGGAGGAGCTGTCCGGCGCCCGGGCCGAGGACGGGGTCACCGACGTCGGCACCGCCGTCGAACCCCGCCAGATCACCCTGCCGGTGGGCTACGCCGCGGCGCGGGTCGGGGTGGACTACACCCCGGAGCAGATCCTCGAGGTGCTCGAGCGCATCGGCTGCACCGTGCACCGCGGGGGCGACGTCTGGCAGGTCGCCGTGCCCTCCTGGCGCCCGGACCTGACGGCCGAGGAGGACCTCGCCGAGGAGATCGCCCGCGTCGTCGGCTACGAGCAGATCCCCTCCCGCCTGCCCGCCGCCCCCGCCGGGCGCGGGTGGACCCCGGAGCAGGCCGGGCGACGCCGGGTGCTGGACGCGTTCGCTGCCGCCGGTCTCGTGGAGGTCGCGGCCTACCCGTTCGTCTCCGCCGAGGAGGACACCCTCTACTGCGTGCCCGAGGCCCCGGCCGAGGGGACCGTGGAGCACGTGCGCCTGGCCAACCCGATCAGCGACGCTCAGGGCTGGCTGCAGCGCTCGCTGCTGCCGGGACTGACCGAGGTGCTGCGGCGCAACCGCTCCCGCGGCTTCCGGGACCTGGCCCTGTACCAGGCCGCCACCGTGTTCCTGCCCGGGCAGGCGCTGGGGGAGACCCCGCTGCCCGCCGGCGGGGCGCGGCCGGACGCGCAGGTGCTGGAGCAGCTGGAGGCCGGGCTGCCGGTCCAGCCGAAGCACCTGGCCGCCGTGTTCTGCGGGCATGACGCCCCGGAGGGGCCCGGCATCACCCCGCGGGTCCACGACTGGCAGGACGCCCTGGATGCGGCCCGGCTGGCCGCCGATGTGCTCGGCGTGGCGCTGCGGGTGGCCCAGGGCCGCCACCAGGCCTTCCACCCCGGGCGCACCGCCCGGCTGGAGGACGCCGAGGGGCGCCTGCTCGGCTGGGCCGGGGAGCTGCACCCCCAGGTGTGCCGGGATCGGGATCTGCCGGAGCGCACCTGCGCGATGGAGCTGGATCTGACCGCGCTGCTGGGCGGCTTCGGCGCCCCGGTCCAGGCGGGCCCGGTCTCCCCGTACCCGCCGGTCACCCAGGACGTCGCCCTGATCGTCGACGCCGACCTGCCGGCAGCACAGCTGCTGGAGACCCTGCGGGAGGGTGCCGGCGAGCTGCTGGAATCCGCCCGGGTCTTCGACGAGTACCGCGGGGAGTCCATCGGCGAGGACCGGAAGTCCGTGGCCTGCGCGCTGGTCTTCCGCGCCCCGGACCGGACCCTGACCAACGAGGAGGCCGGGCGCGAGCGGGAGGCCGCCGTCGCCCTGGCCGAGCGGCGCCACGGCGCCGTCCTGCGCGGCTGAGACCGTGGGCACCGACAGCGAGGAAGGGTGGGGACGAGGATGAGCGAGACGTTCTTCGGCTTCGATGAGGACGACGAGTTCGGGGCGCCCGCGCGGCGGCACCGCTCCCCGTGGCGGTGGATCACCGCGGCGATCGTGCTGGTCGCGCTGGTCGGGTGCGGCCTGCTGTGCCTGGCGGGGGTGCGCACCGTGGAGGACGCCCGTCAGAACCAGGAGTGGGTCGGGCGATCCTGGGTGATCCAGGGGCAGTACGCCACGATGACCCAGGACCTGCAGACCACCTCGCACAACGCGGTCTACACCGGCACCCTGCCCTCCTCGATCGACCAGCACTACGACAAGTACTACGGCGGGATCGCGGACCCGAAGAAGGTCCAGGCCGGGGGCCAGATCCAGTTCCGCGGCACCCAGACCGGGGCCCAGCGGGAGGACTTCCCGGAGATCGTGGACGCCCTGCTGGTCAACGACGACGGGACGCTCACGGTGGAGCGGACCACCCCGGCGGGGGAGATGTCCCCGATCACCGAGGACGGGATCCGCGCCCAGCAGCGCCACGGCTGGCTGCTGGTCGGCGGCGGGGCGCTGGTCCTGGCCCTGGGTGCCGCCGGCACGGTCTACGGGGTGCGCCGGATGCGCCGCGACGAGGACTGACCCGACCGACCCGCACCGGCCCTGGGCCGGTGGCAGGCGGACGATGCGACGATGCCCCGCTCGCACACCCCGTAAAAAGGGGGGGGGTCGCGAGCGGGGCATCGTCGCATCCGGCGGCCGCCGCTTACGGGATCAGCAGCACCTTGCCGCGCGAGCGCCGGTCCTCCAGGTGCCGGTGGGCCTCGGCGGCCTCGGCCAGGGGGAACGTGGTGTCCAGGGTCGGGCGCAGGACCCCGGCCTCGGCCAGGTCGAAGACCTCACCCAGGCGGGCCTGCAGCTCCTCCCGATCCTGCAGGTACGCCCCGATCGAGGGGCGGGTGACGTACAGGGAGCCCAGGGCGTTGAGCCGCTGCAGGTCGAAGGGCGGCACCTGGCCGCTGGCCCCGCCGTAGAGCACGGCCGTGCCGCGCGGGCGCAGCGCCTGCACGGACTGATCGAAGGTGTCCTTGCCCACGGAGTCGTAGACGACGTCGGCCCCGCGCCCACCGGTCAGCTCCCGGACCCGCTCGGCGAAACCCTCGTAGCCCAGCACGTGATCCGCCCCGTGCTCCCGAGCGATCCGGCGCTTCTCATCGGTGGAGGCGGTGGCGATCACCTCGGCGCCGAGGTGCTTGAGCAGCTGGATCAGCAGCCCGCCGACCCCGCCGGCCCCGGCCAGCACCACGGCCGTCTGGTCCTGCTGGACCGGCACGGTGGAGCGGGACAGGTACTGCGCCGTGATGCCCTGCAGCGGCAGGCAGGCCGCGGTGCGCGGGTCCAGGTGCTCCGGCACGGCCACGATCTTCTGCGCATCCGCGACGAACCGCTCGGCGTAGGTCCCGGAGGCCTGGCAGGTGGCCACCCGGGCCCCGACCCGCAGCCCCAGGGCCTCCAGGTCGACGTCGGGCCCGGCCGCCTCGATCAGCCCGACCGCCTCCGCGCCCGGGACGAAGGGCAGCTCCACCGAGTACACCCCGGAGCGCTGGTAGGTCTCGATGAAGTTCACCCCGGTGGCCTCGGTGCGCACCAGCACCTGGCCCTGCCCTGGCTGGGGGATCTCGCGGGTCTGCGTCGTCAGGGCCTCCGGGCCTCCGGTCTGCTCGACGACGATGGCCGTCATCTGCCCGGCCGCGCTCGCCTCCTGCGGCCGCCTCTCCTGCTGTGCCATGCCCTGCTCCTCACCGGCCGGGGCCCTGCGGGTGCCCGGCCTCGCGGTTCTCGGTCCTCACCCATCGTAGGCCCGGGGCGGATCGCAGGGAGGGGGACGCCCTCACCCGATGCATAAATATTTAGGCCAATGCATAAATCTGCGGTAGGGTGGGCCCATGACATACACCGCAGCGGTCTCCGGGGCCACCGGATACGCCGGGGGAGAGGTCCTGCGCCTGCTCGCCGGGCATCCCGAGATCGAGGTCACCACGCTGGCCGCCGGGGCCAGCGCCGGCTCCTCCTTCGGCGCGCTCGCCCCTCACCTGCCCCGCTACGCCCACCTCACCGTGCAGGAGACCACCCCCGAGGTGCTCTCCGGCCACGACATCGTCTTCCTGGCCCTGCCCCACGGAGCCAGCGCGCAGGTGGCCGCGGCCCTGCCGGAGGAGACGGTCGTCGTGGACGCCGGGGCGGATCACCGCCTCGAGGACCCCGCCGACTGGGCGCGCTTCTACGGCACCGAGCACGCCGGGCACTGGCCCTACGGCCTGCCCGAGCTGCTCACCGGCCCCGGAACCGGTGAGGCGAAGGCCCCCCGGCAGCGCGAGACCCTGCGCACCGCGCGCCGCATCGCCGTGCCCGGCTGCTACCCGACGGCCGTGCAGCTGGCCCTGGCCCCCGGCCTGGCCGCCGGGGTGGTGCAGCCGCAGGACCTCGTGGTCGTGGCCGCCTCCGGGACCTCCGGGGCCGGGAAGTCCGCGAAGCCGCATCTGCTGGGCAGCGAGGTCATGGGGTCGATGTCCCCGTACGGGGTCGGCGGCATCCACCGCCACGTCCCGGAGATCCGCCAGGGCTTATCCCGGGCCGCCGGAGCCGAGGTGAGCCTGAGCTTCACCCCGACGCTGGCGCCGATGCCCCGGGGGATCCTCGCCACCGCCACGGCCCGGCTGAGCCCCGGGGTCGGCCCGGCCGCCGTGCGCGCGGCGTGGGAGGCCGCCTACGCCGAGGAGCCCTTCGTGCACCTGCTGCCAGAAGGACTCTGGCCGGCCACGCAGAACGTGCAGGGCGCCAACTCCGCTCAGCTGCAGCTGGCCGTGGACGAAGCCGCCGGGCGGGTGGTCGTCGTCTGCGCGATCGACAACCTCGTCAAGGGCACCGCCGGCGGTGCCATCCAATCCGTGAACCTCGCCCTCGGTCTGCCGGAGACCACCGGGCTGCCTCAGGAAGGACTCGCCCCGTGAGCATCCCCGACCACTCCGATCTGCCCGTCGATCGCTGCGCCGGCTTGGAGACCGTCGCGGGGCTGGCCTGCACCGGGACCACCGCCGGGCTGAAGGCCAGCGGTGCCCCGGACCTGGCGCTGGTGCGCGTGCTCGGACCCGAGCACACGGCCGCGGCCGTGTTCACCCGCAACCGCTTCGCCGCCGCGCCTGTGCTGTGGTCCCGGGAAGTGGTCTCGGACGGGCGGGCCGACGCCGTCGTGCTCAACTCCGGCGGGGCCAACGCCTGCACCGGGCCCGAGGGCTTCGCCGCCGCCCACCGCACCGCCGAGGCCGCGGCCGAGCACCTGGGCATCGCCGCCGGGGACGTCCTGGTCTGCTCCACCGGGCTGATCGGGGAGCAGCTGCCCCTGGAGAAGCTGCTGGCCGGCCTGGAGCGGGCCTGCGGGGACCTGGCCTCGGACGAGGCCCACGCCCGCGCCGCGGCCCGGGCCATCATGACCACCGACACCGTGCCCAAGCAGGCGGCCCTCACGCTCACGACCGAGCAGGGCGAGGTCCACCTGGCCGGGATCGCCAAGGGTGCGGGCATGCTCGCGCCCGGACTGGCCACGATGCTCGTGGTCCTGGCCACGGACGCCTCCCTGGATCCGGAGCGGGCCGAGACCGCGCTGCGCACCGCCGCCTCGCTGAGCTTCGACCGGGCCGATTCCGACGGCTGCATGTCCACCAACGACACCGTGACCCTGCTGGCCTCCGGGGCCAGCGGGATCGCCCCCGACCCCGAGGAGTTCGCCCGCGGGCTCACGGCCCTGTGCGAGGACCTCGCGCTGCAGCTGATCGGCGACGCCGAGGGCGCCAGCCACGACGTGCACGTGCGCACCGTGGGCGCGGCGAGCGAGGCCCAGGCCCTGGAGGTCTCCCGGGCCGTGGCCCGCTCCAACCTCGTGAAGACCGCGATCTTCGGCAATGACCCCAACTGGGGGCGGATCCTCTCCGAGGTCGGCACCACCGCCGCCGAGTACGAGCCCGAGCACGTGGACGTGAGCATCAACGGGGTCATGGTCTGCCGGGCCGGGATGATCGGGCAGGACCGCTCCCTGGTGGACCTGGCCGGGGACCGGAGGGTGGTCATCGAGATCGACCTGGCGGCCGGCCCGGAATCCGCGGTGATCTGGACCAACGACCTCACCCACGACTACGTCGAGGAGAACTCGGCCTACTCCAGCTGAGCACCCTTCGCATCCACCCTGACGAGGAGCCCCATGGCCCAGACCAGCCCCAGCACCCGCTACGAGACCGCCCAGCTGAAGGCGCAGACCCTGATGGAGGCGCTGCCCTGGATGCAGCGCTACGCCGGATCCATCATGGTCTTCAAATACGGCGGCAACGCCATGGTCGACGAGTCCCTGCGCGCGGCCTTCGCCGCGGACATGGTCTTCCTGCGCGCGGTGGGCATCCGCCCCGTCGTCGTGCACGGCGGCGGCCCCCAGATCACCGCGATGCTCGAGCGCCTGGAGATCCCCAGCGAGTTCCGCGGGGGCCTGCGCTACACCACCCCGGAGGCCATGGAGGTGGTGCGCATGGTGCTGACCGGGCAGGTGGCCCGGGAGCTGGTGGGGCTGATCAACGCCCACGGCCCGCACGCGGTGGGCATGTCCGGGGAGGACGGCGGCCTGCTGCGCGCCCGGCGCATCACCACCGTGGTGGACGGGCAGGAGACGGACCTGGGCCTGGTCGGAGAGGTCGTCGGGGTCAACACCACCGCGATCCTGTCCATGATCGAGGCCGGCAAGATCCCGGTGATCTCCTCGATCGCCCCGGAGATCATGGGCGAGCGGGCGCTGGATCGGGACCTGCCGCAGGACACCCTCACCGGCGAGGTGCTCAACGTCAACGCCGACACCGCCGCGGCCGCGGTGGCCGCGGCGATCGGGGCCGCCAAGCTCGTGGTGCTCACCGACGTCGAAGGGCTCTACGCGGACTGGCCGAACCGGGATTCGCTGATCAGCTCCCTGAGCACCGAGGAGCTGCGCGAGCTGCTGCCCGGGCTGGACGCCGGGATGATCCCCAAGATGGGCGCCTGCCTGGGAGCCGTGGAGAACGGGGTGCCCACCGCCGCCGTCGTGGACGGGCGCCGGGCCCACTCCCCGCTGCTGGAGATCTTCACCGACTCCGGCATCGGCACCCAGGTCACCGGCCCCGCCCCCGAACCCAAGCCCCTGGCCGATTTCGTGGTGATCGACCCGCTGCGCACCCACGAAACCCCCGCGGCCCCGCCCGCCGAGACCGCACCCCACGGAAGGACAGCATGAGCCAGCCCGCCGATTATCTGGACGCCTACCGGAAGGACCTGCTCGACGTGTTCGGGCAGCCCGCGCTGGTGCTCACCGAGGGCTCCGGCTGCGAGGTCACCGACGCCGCCGGGCGCACCTACCTGGATCTGATGGCCGGGATCGCGGTCAACAGCCTCGGCTACGCCCACCCCGCCTGGGCCGACGCCGTCGCGGCCCAGGCCCACCGCCTCCAGCACGTCTCGAACTTCTTCACCACCCCGCAGCAGATCGAGCTGGCCCGCACCCTCCTGGAGATCGCCGACGCCCCGGCCGGCTCCCGCGTCTTCTTCGCCAATTCCGGGACCGAGGCGAATGAGGCGGCCCTGAAGGCCGTGCGCGCCCACGGCAACGCCCGCGAGCCCCGGGCCCGCCGGATCCTGGCCCTGGAGCACGCCTTCCACGGGCGCACCGCGGGGGCCCTGGCGGCCACCTGGAAGCCGGCCTACCGGGAGCCCTTCGAGCCGCTGCCCGGCGGGGTCCAGTTCATCCCCCCGACGGCGCAGGCCCTGGAGGAGGCGATGGGCGATGATGTCGCCGGGGTGATCCTGGAGCCCATCCAGGGCGAGGCCGGGGTGCACCCGCTGCCGGAGGAGCTGCTGCTGGCCGCCCGCCGGCTGACCCGCGAGCACGGCGCGCTGCTGGTGGTGGACGAGGTGCAGACCGGGATGGGCCGGACCGGGCTGTGGCTGGAGTCCCTGCGCGTGCTCGGGGACCCGGGGCAGCGCCCGGACCTGATCACCCTGGCCAAGGGCCTGGGCGGGGGCTTCCCCATCGGGGCGATGCTCGCCCTGACCCCCGAGGCCACCGGTGCCCTGGCCCCGGGCAGCCACGGCACGACCTTCGGGGGCAACCCCCTGGCCACCGCCGCCGGGCTGGCCACGATCCGGGCCCTGCGCGACGAGGACCTGCTGACCCGCGCCCGCGAGGTCGGAGCGCACCTGCGCGAGGGCCTGGCCGCGGCCCCGGGCATCGGCGCGGTGCGCGGGCGGGGCCTGCTGATCGGGGCTGACCTGACCGCGCCCGACGACGAGCGGGCCGCCCCCGCCGGGCCCGACGTCGTCGCCGCGGCCCGGCGCGCCGGATTCATCATCAACGCCACCGGCCCGAACACCCTGCGCCTGGCCCCGCCGCTGGTGCTCAGCGCAGACCAGGCCCGCACCTTCCTGGACGCGCTGCCCGGCATCCTCGCCGACGCCGCCCCCGCCGACTGACCCGACCGAACCGCCGACCGACCGCATCCCGGCCCGGACCCTCAGAGCCCGGGCCGGCGAAGGAGCCCCATGATCCGCCACTTCCTCACCGACCTGGACCTCACCCCGGCCGAGCAGTCCGAGGTTTTGGACCTCGCCGCGCGCATGAAGGCCGACCCGTACGCCCGCCGGCCCTATGCGGGCCCGCAGACCGTCGCGGTGCTGTTCGACAAGACCTCCACCCGTACCCGGGTCTCCTTCCACGCCGGGATCGCCGCCCTGGGCGGGAACCCCCTGGTGATCAACCCGGGGGAGTCCCAGCTGGGGCACAAGGAATCCGTCGCGGACACCGTGCGGGTGCTGACCCGCATGGTCTCCACCATCGTGTGGCGCACCTACGCCCAGTCCGGGCTGGAGGAGATGGCCCGTCACGCCACGGTCCCGGTGGTCAACGCGCTGTCCGATGACTGGCACCCCTGCCAGATCCTCGCGGATCTGCTCACCGTGCGTGAGCGCTTCGGGGCGGATCTGACCGGGCGGACCCTGGCCTACGTCGGGGACTGCGCCAACAACATGGCGGCCTCCTACGCCGCCGGCGGAGTCACGGCCGGGATGCACGTGCGCCTGGCCGGGCCGGCCTCCCACCAGCTGCCCACCGCGGTGCTCGACGCCGCCCGGGCGCGGGCCGAGGCCACCGGCGGGTCCGTGCTGCTCACGGAGGACCCGGCCGAGGCCGCCGACGGGGCCGACGTCGTCGTGACCGACACGTGGGTGTCCATGGGCCAGGAGGAGGAGAAGGCGGAGCGTCTGGAGGTCTTCGCGGACTACCGGGTGGATGAGGATCTGATGTCCTGCGCGGGGCGGGAGGCGGTGTTCCTGCACTGCCTGCCCGCGTATCGGGGCATGGAGGTCACCGAGGGCGTGATCGACGGGCCGCGCTCGGCGGTGTGGGATGAGGCGGAGAACCGCCTGCACGCGCAGAAGGCGCTGCTGACCTGGCTGATGGTCCGCTCGGGGCTGGCCGGGGAGGAGCTGCTGCGATGAGCGGGATCCCGGCGACGAAGACGGCCAGGCAGGCCCGCATCGTCGAGGTGCTGGAGCAGCGCTCGATCCGCTCGCAGTCGGAGCTGGCGCGGGTGCTGGCCGCGGACGGGCTGAAGGCCACCCAGGCGACGCTGTCCCGGGATCTGGTGGAGATCGGCGCGCAGCGCCTGCGCGGGCCGGACGGGGTGCTGGTCTACGCGGTGGCCGGCACCGAGCAGCCGCGCGGCCAGGAGCCGCCCCAGCGGCTAGCGGGGCTGTTCAAGGATCTGCTGATCACCGCCGAGGCCAGCGCCAACATCGTGCTGCTGCGCACCCCGGCCGGGGCCGCCCAGTTCCTGGCCTCGGCCCTGGATCAGACGGCGATCCCCGAGGCGATGGGCACGATCGCCGGGGACGACACGGTCATGGTCATCACCCGGGATCCCCAGGGCGGGGCGGCGCTGGCGCAGCGCTTCCTCGAGTGGTCGCAGACGCCGGCGAGCTGAGCCGGCGCCTCGCCCGGTCCGCGCACGGGCCGGCCCCGCACGGGGGTGGGAGGGCTGGCTCGGCCGCGGCTCAGGCGCCGCCGCGGTGCTCGGCCAGCAGGCGGGTCATGCCGGGCAGGCCGAAGAAGGCGGCCACGGCCTCCGGGCTCTGGTGGCCCTGGCTCGCGTCGGCGCCGGCCTCCAGCAGCATCCGGGCGATCGGCTCGTGGTTGCGGAACACGGCGCAGACCAGGGCGGTCTGACCGCGGTCGTTGAGCCGGTCCGCATCGGCCCCGCGCTCCAGCAGCAGGCGCACCACCTCGGGCTGCTCCCGGTAGGCGGCCAGGATCAGCAGGGTGTCGCCGTTGGCGTTGGTCAGGTTCACCGGGATCCCCTGCTCCAGTACGGCCGCCAGCTGTTCGGTCCGGCCGTCCCGGGCGAGGTCGAAGACCTGGTTCAGGGCCTCCAGCTCCCGGTCGGACAGCGGGGCGGCGCCGTCCGGGGTCTGCGGCTCGGCGTGCGGATTCTGCTCGGCGGACATGGGCGGGCTCCTTCGCGGTGGACGATGCACGGTGACGATGCCCCAACGTAGTACACTCGGGGCGGGAGCGGGACGGAGGAGGGCCGGGACGCCGGGCCGACACGCCGGGCGGGGTCTCGGGTGGGGCGGGATCGGCGCGAACGTGGTTGGATGAGATCGGACACACCGTCGTGGCCGGCCCGGGCCGCGGGTCGGCCCGCTGCCTCGGAGGACCCATCATGAACACCCTCGCACCCACCCGCCGCACCCTCGTGAAGGGGGCCGCGTGGTCCCTCCCGGTGGTCCTCGCGGCGGCCTCCGCCGTCCCGGCCCTGGCCGTCAGCTGCCACCCCGTGGAATCCCGGTGGTACCTGAAGTCCCGGATCGTGTACACGGACGACAACTATTCGAACGTCAACTTCGACAACCTGGTCACCTACGACTCCACCCCTCCGGGGGAGGCCTCGATCCAGCACTGGGTCTCGGGTGAGACCCTGAACTGGCGGATCCCGCTGGGCTTCCCGCAGGGCCTGGAGGACGGTGCCGTGGTCACCATCCCCTTCGATCCCTCTTGGACCACCCCGACCACCCCCACCTCCTACAGCCTCGCGGGTTTCAAGAAGTTCGGGGCCGCGCATCCGGATGATTTCACCCAGGAGCTGCCCCCGGCCACGGTCGTCGAGAACGCCGATTCCTTCACCATCACCTTCCACGGTCAGGTGCCGGCCGGCTCCGCCGGCGGATATCAGTTCACCGCCAAGGCCGTGGGGGGCACGGCCGCGGTGCGCCGCGGGGACACCTACACCTGCCAGGCCACGGTGACCTTCACCCCGGTCACGTGCGACGCCCCGGGCGCCTGACCCCGGAGTGCATAAATAAACGAATATCTGTATAGTCATTCATGACGATGCGCGGCGCGGGCCCAGCGGGTCCGCGCCGCGCCACACCGCGAGGAAGGCGAGAGACATGACGGATCGGGTAGTGCTGGCGTACTCCGGAGGACTGGACACCTCCGTGGCCATCGGCTGGATCGGCGAGGCCACGGGCGCGGAGGTCATCGCCGTGGCCGTGGACGTCGGACAGGGCGGGGAGGATCTGGAGACCGTCCGGCAGCGCGCCCTGGACTGCGGGGCCGTGGAGGCCTACGTCGCCGACGCCCGCGAGGAGTTCGCCGCCGGGTACTGCATGCCCGCCCTGCAGGCCAACGCCCTGTACATGGACGCCTACCCGCTGGTCTCGGCAGTCTCCCGGCCCGTCATCGTCAAGCACCTGGTGGCCGCCGCCCAGCAGTTCGGCGCCACCACCGTGGCCCACGGCTGCACCGGCAAGGGCAACGACCAGGTGCGCTTCGAGGTCGGCATCCAGACCCTCGGCCCGGACCTGCAGTGCATCGCCCCCGTGCGGGACCTGGCCCTGACCCGGGAGAAGGCCATCGCCTACGCCGAGGCCAACGGCCTGCCGATCATCACCACCAAGAAGAACCCGTTCTCCATCGACCAGAACGTGTGGGGCCGGGCCGTGGAGACCGGCTACCTCGAGGACATCTGGAACGGACCCACCAAGGACGTCTACGACTACACCGACGACCCGGGCTTCCCGCCGGCCCCGGACGAGGTCGTCATCACCTTCGAGCAGGGCGTGCCCACCGCGATCGACGGGCAGGCCGTGACCCCGCTGGAGGCCATCCAGATCATGAACCAGCGGGCCGGGGCCCAGGGCGTGGGCCGGATCGACATCGTCGAGGACCGGCTGGTGGGCATCAAGTCCCGCGAGATCTACGAGGCCCCCGGCGCGATGGCCCTGATCGCCGCGCACCGGGAGCTGGAGAACGTGACCCTGGAGCGGGAGCAGGCCCGGTTCAAGAAGACCGTGGGCCAGCGCTGGACCGAGCTGGTCTACGACGGCCAGTGGTTCTCCCCGCTGAAGAAGTCCCTGGACGCCTTCATCGCCGACACCCAGCAGATGGTCTCCGGGGACATCCGGATGCAGCTGCACGGCGGGAAGGCCACCGTGACCGGGCGGCGCTCCGAGACCTCCCTGTACGACTTCAACCTGGCCACCTACGACGAGGGCGACTCCTTCGACCAGTCCCAGGCCAAGGGCTTCATCGAGCTGTTCGGGATGTCCTCCAAGGTCGCCTCCGCCCGGGACCAGCGGCTGGGGCTGTGATGGCCGAGCACGCCAAGC
The DNA here is from genome assembly GCF_001570865.1 of Rothia kristinae NBRC 15354. Lineage (GTDB taxonomy): Bacteria > Actinomycetota > Actinomycetes > Actinomycetales > Micrococcaceae > Rothia > Rothia kristinae. The sequence continues at coordinate 6,024 of NZ_BCSM01000019.1, read as the reverse complement.
ACGGCACCAACGACGGCGCCCTGTGGGGCGGGCGCTTCGCCGGCGGCCCGGCGGACGCGCTCGCGGCCCTGTCCAAGTCCACCCAGTTCGACTGGCGCCTGGCCCCGTACGACATCGCCGGCTCCCGTGCCCACGCCCGGGTGCTGCACGCCCGCGAGCTGCTCACCGACGCCGAGCTGGACGGGATGCTCGCGGCCCTGGACGAACTCGAGGCCGACGTGCGCTCCGGGGCCTACGCGCCGGCCCCGGGCGATGAGGACGTGCACGGGGCGCTGGAGAAGGGCCTGATCGAGCGGGCCGGGCCCGCCCTGGGCGGCAAGCTGCGCGCGGGGCGCTCGCGCAACGACCAGATCGCCACCCTGGGGCGGATGTACCTGCGCGACCACGCCGGGATCATCGCCCGGGAGGTGCTCGGCGTCGTCGACGCCCTGATCGGGCAGGCCGAGGCCCACCCGTACGCGCCGATGCCGGGACGCACGCACCTGCAGCACGCCCAGCCGGTGCTGCTCAGCCACCACCTGCTGGCCCACGCCTGGGCCCTGTCCCGGGACCTGCAGCGCTTCCTCGACTGGGATGCCCGGGCCGCGGTCTCCCCGTACGGCTCGGGGGCCCTGGCTGGGTCCTCCCTGGGGCTGGACCCCAACGCCGTCGCCGCCGAGCTGGGCTTCGACTCCGCCACCTGGAACTCCATCGACGGGACCGCCGGGCGGGACGTGTACGCGGAGTTCTCCTGGATCACCGCGATGATCGCGGTGGACCTGTCCCGGATCAGCGAGGAGATCATCCTCTGGGCCACCAAGGAGTTCTCCTTCGTGACCCTGGACGACGCCTTCTCCACGGGCTCCTCGATCATGCCGCAGAAGAAGAACCCGGACATCGCGGAGCTGGCCCGCGGCAAGGCCGGGCGCCTGATCGGGGACCACGCGGGCCTGCTGGCCACCCTCAAGGCCCTGCCGCTGGCGTACAACCGGGACCTGCAGGAGGACAAGGAGCCGATCTTCGACGCGATCGATCAGCTCGAGGTCCTGCTGCCGGCGGTCTCCGGGATGATCGCCACCCTCACGGTGCACGAAGCTCGGCTGGCCGAGCTGGCCCCGCAGGGCTTCGCCCTGGCCACCGACGTCGCCGAGTGGCTGGTGCGCCAGGGGGTGCCGTTCCGCGACGCCCACGAGATCGCCGGCGAGGCCGTGCGCGTGTGCGAGGAGCAGGACTGCGAGCTGTGGGACCTCACGGACGCGGATTTCGCTGAGATCTCCGAGCACCTGACCCCCGGCGTGCGCGAGGTGCTCACCGTGCGCGGCTCCCTGGAGTCCCGCTCCTCCCAGGGCGGCACCGCCCCCTCCGCGGTGGCCGATCAGCTGCGGGCCCTGCGCGAGCAGCTGGCACCCGCCCGGGATTTCGCCGCCCGCGAGCAGCGGATCTCCTGACCCCCTCCCCGCGGCCGAAGGGCCCGGCTCCCGGATCCCCCGGGGCCGGGCCCTTCCCGCGCCCCCTCGCCGCGGCGTCGGCTCCCGCCGCACCCGGCCGGTGGCGTAGCCTGTGGTGTGCCCTCTCCCCGCCGGGGAGCCCCGTCACCGGAAGACTGAAGCGCCGCCCATGCACGATGCCCACTCCACCGCCGCCCGCCTCATCGCCGACACCTGCGCCCTGATCCCGGACTACCCGAAGCCGGGCATCCTCTTCCGCGATCTCACCCCCGTCTTCGCCGACGGCCGGGCCTTCCGCACCGTCGTGGACGCGCTGGTGGAGCGCTTCGAGGGCACCTTCGACGCCGTGGCCGGGGTCGAGGCCCGCGGCTTCCTGCTGGCCTCGGCGGCCGCCTACGCCGCGGGCGTGGGGGTCGTGCCGGTGCGCAAGCAGGGCAAGCTGCCCCGGGAGACCCACGCCGAGGACTACGACCTCGAATACGGCTCCGCGACCCTGGAGATCCACCGGGACGACCTGCCCGACGGGGCGCGGGTGCTGATCCTGGACGACATCCTGGCCACCGGAGGGACGCTGGCGGCCGCGGTGCGCCTGGTGCGCCGGGCCGGGTACCGGGTGGCCGGCGTCGGGGTGGCCATGGAGCTGGACGGGCTCGGCGGGCGCGAGGCGCTGGTCGGCGCATCGGCGCTGACCCGCACCGAGGGCGCCCCGGAGCCCCTGCCCGCCGACGCCGTGCGAGCCCTGTACACCGTCTGATCCCCGCGCCCACCCCGGTCTTCTCTGAACAGGAGCGTGCCCGTTTCCATGACCCAGCACCCCGCTTCCGCCCCTCGCGACGCCGTCGAGGCCGACTCGGAGGTCAGCGCCCCGCCGCAGGACGACGCCGAGGCGCCCGCCTCCGAGCAGGCCTCGGAATCCGAGCAGGCCGCCTGGCGCCGCCAGCTGGAGGCCGCCCTGAGGGAGGAGGGGGCGTACGTGGATCGGCTCTACGCCCGCCTGGACGAGGTCCGGGAGGAGACCGCGGCCAAGCTGGCCGGGGTGCGGCGGGCCGGAGCCGCCGGATCGCACCAGAACCGCTCGGAGCGCGACGCCTACGCGACCCATTACGAGGACCGGCTGGCCCAGCTGGAGGCGGTGGATCACCGCCTGGTCTTCGGGCGCCTGGATCTGGAGGACCGCACGCGCCGCTACGTCGGGCGGATCGGGCTGACCGACGCCGAGCACGGCCGGCTGCTGGTGGACTGGCGGGCCCCCGAGGCCGGGACCTTCTACCAGGCCACCGCCTTCGACCGCCAGGGCGTGGCCCGGCGTCGCCACCTGATCCTGGAGGGGCGCACCCTGCGCGGCATCGAGGACGACGTGCTGGACCCGAGCTTCCTGGACGACGCCGAGGCGCTGCACGGGGAGGGGGCGCTGCTGGCGGCCCTGAACCGGCGGCGCACCGGGCGCATGGGGGACATCGTGGCGACCATCCAGGCGGAGCAGGACCGCATCATCCGCGCCCCGCTGCCCGGGGTGCGCGTCGTGCAGGGCGGGCCGGGCACCGGCAAGACCGCGGTGGCCCTGCACCGGGCGGCCTACCTGCTGTACACCCACCGGGAGCGGCTGGGGAAGTCCGGGGTCCTCGTCGTCGGGCCCTCCACCTCGTTCCTGTGGTACATCGAGCGGGTCCTGCCCTCCCTGGGGGAGACCGGTGTGGTCATGTCCTCGCTGGCGGACCTGTTCCCCGGGGAGCACGGGGTGCCGGAGCGGGATCCCGAGGTCGCCCGGATCAAGGGATCGCTGCAGATGGCCGAGGTCATCCGCCGGGCCGTGCGCGACCGGCAGAAGGTCCCGACCCAGACCCAGCGGCTCACCGTGGGCTCGGCGGTCGTGGAGCTGACCCCGCAGCAGGTGCGCTCGGCCCGGGAGCGGGCCCGGGCCACGGGCAAGCCCCACAACCAGGCGCGGGAGACCTTCGTGAAGATGCTCGTGCGGGAGCTGGCCGAGAAGCTGCAGGAGCAGCTGACCCGGGAGACCGGCAACGACGTCGCCCGGGACTGGCTGCCCGAGGATGTGCGCACCTCCCGCGACGTGCGGGTCGCGCTGAACCTGGCCTGGCTGCCGCTGAGCCCGCAGACCCTGCTGCGCGACCTGTTCGCCAAGCCCCGCTACCTGGACTCGGCCGCCCGGGCGCTGGACCCGGCCCAGCGTCAGCTGCTGCGCCGGGAGGCCTCGGCCCCGTTCACCGAGGCCGACGCCCCGCTGCTGGACGAGGCCGCGGAGCTGCTCGGGGACTTCGAGGCGGCGGTCGGCACGGCCGCGGCCCGGGCGGCCGCCCAGCGCAGCGCGGACCTGGAGAACGCGGCCAAGGCCATCGAGAACGTGGAGGAGTCCCTGGCCGATGTCGGGGCCGACGGGGTGGTCACCGCCCAGATGCTCGCCGACCTCAACGCGGTGGGCCCGGCGCGGATGAGCGCGGCGGAGGCCGCGACGGCCGACCGCACCTGGGCCTACGGGCACGTGGCGGTCGATGAGGCCCAGGAGCTCTCCCCGATGCAGTGGCGGCTGCTGATGCGCCGGTGCCCCATGAAGTCCTTCACGGTGGTCGGGGATATCGCCCAGGCCTCGGCACCGGCGGCCGCGCACAGCTGGGCCGAGGCCCTCGAGCCCTTCGTGGGGGAGCGCTTCACCCTGGAGGAGCTGACCGTCAACTACCGCACCCCCGCGCAGATCGCCCGTGCGGCGGTCGACGTCGCCCGGGCCTCGGGGCTGGAGGTCTCCGCGCCGCGGGCCGTGCGCGAGGGGCGGTGGGCGCCGCAGCTGGTGCGCACCGGGGACGTCCCGGCCGGCGTCGTCGAGGCCGTGGCCCGGGACCTGGAGCTGGTGCCCGGCGGACTCGTGGGCGTGGTGGCCGCACCCGAGCAGCACGACGCGGTGGCCGCGGCCGTGGTGGAGGCCTTCGGCGCGCGCAGCGGCACCGGCGGTGGGGCCCGGCAGCGCCAGATCCTGGTGCTCAGCCCGTGGGAGGCCAAGGGCCTGGAGTTCGACGCCGTCGTGATCGCCGAGCCGAACGCCCTGGTGCAGGCGGCCGACGGCCGGCTGGGGGACCTATACGTGGCGATGACCCGCCCGACCCAGCGGCTCACCCTGGTCTCCTCCGGGCCGATGCCGGCGGGCCTGGACTGAGACCGCTGGTTGCACGCGGGCCCGATGGTACCGTGTGTGCCGTGACGACTAACGCGAACATCGACGCCGTGCAGGGTCTGGACGAGCAGGCCAACGACCCCACCTTCCAGAACATCTGGCAGGAATTCCAGTGGCGGGGGCTCGTGCACGTGAGCACGGACCCCCAGGCCCTGGAGAAGGCCCTGACGGAGGACACCCTCACGTACTACATCGGCTTCGATCCGACCGCGGCCTCCCTGCACCTGGGGCATCTCGTGCAGCTGCTGAACATGCGCCGGCTGCAGCTGGCCGGGCACCGGCCCCTGGGGCTGGTCGGCGGCTCGACGGGGCTGATCGGGGACCCGAGGCAGACCTCCGAGCGGGTGCTGAACTCCCGGGAGGTCGTGGCCCAGTGGGTGGAGTCCCTGCGCGGGCAGATCCAGCGCTTCCTGTCCTTCGAGGGGGACAACGCCGCGCGGATGGTCAACAACCTGGACTGGACGGCGGGGCTGTCCGCCCTGGACTTCCTGCGCGACATCGGCAAGAGCTTCCGCGTGGGCACCATGATCAAGAAGGAGATCGTCGCCAAGCGGCTGAACTCCGAGGAGGGCATCTCCTACACCGAGTTCAGCTACCAGATCCTGCAGGGCATGGACTTCCTGGAGCTGTACCGGCAGTACGGGTGCACCCTGCAGCTGGGCGGCTCCGACCAGTGGGGCAACCTCACCTCCGGCACCGAGCTGATCCGCAAGGTGGAGGGCGAGCACGTCCACGCGATGGGCAGCCCGCTGATCACCAACTCGGACGGCACCAAGTTCGGCAAGTCCGAGGGCAACGCCATCTGGCTGGATCCCGAGCTGACCACGCCGTACGCCTTCTACCAGTTCTGGCTGAACACCGCCGACGCCGACGTCGTGGACCGGCTCAAGGTCTTCACCTTCCGCACCCGCGCCGAGATCGAGGAGCTGGCGCGGCTGACGGAGGAGGAGCCCTTCCGCCGGCAGGCCCAGAAGACGCTGGCCTATGACGTGTGCTCCCTGGTGCACGGATCCGAGGCCACGGACAAGGTCATCGCGGCGTCGGAGGCCCTGTTCGGCCGCGGCGACATCGCGGCGCTGGACGAGCCGACGCTGGTGGCGGCCACCGCCGAGCTGCCCCACGCACAGGTGCCGGCGGGGCGGCTCCCGCAGGTGGCGGACCTGCTGCTGGCCACGCAGCTGGCCTCCTCCAAGTCCGAGGCCCGCCGGTTCCTGCGCGAGGGCGCGGTGTCGGTGAACGGGGCCAAGGCCGCGGGGAAGGACGCCGTCGTGGCCGACGAGGACCTGCTGCACGGGCGCTACCTGGTGCTGCGCCGGGGCAAGAAGAACATGGCCCTGGTGACCGTGCAGGACTAGCCCGACGCCGGGGGCCGCAGGCTGTGACCGAGGACATCTCGTTCCGGCTTGCGTGCCC
>NZ_BCSM01000018.1 GCF_001570865.1 Rothia kristinae NBRC 15354 | reverse complement strand
CCCCGCCCCGCCCCCCCCCCAATCCGAGCTGATCCGTTCCGATCCGATCCCCCGGCCTCATCCGCCGACCCGACACCCCGACCCGACACCCCGAACCGGGCCCCTGACCCGATCCCCGAGCCGAGAGGACCCCGTGAACACCCCCACCCCCGCCGCCTCGACCCCGACGAGCCCCGACGCCGAGGCCGCGCTGCGCGAGCACCTGGACCGCGCCCGCATCACCGGCCGGGTGGCCACCCCGCGGGAGGACAACCTCGCCCACATCCAGGGCTTCCTGGACGGCGTCGAGCACCTGGGCTTCGGCGTGGTCCAGGACCACCCGTGGACCTGGGAGGAGGTGTTCGCGCTGATGGTGGAGAAGGTCGGGATCGACCCGGACCCGCGGCATCGAGAAGGCCAGGACACGATCGGCGCCCGGCAGTGCGTCACCGCCCTGCGCACCTACCGGCGCCTGCTGCACGAGGCCGTGGACCGCGGCGCGCGCCTGCTGTTCGCCACCGGGCACCCGGCCGGGCTCTACCCGATCTACCGGGAGCTGGCCGCGTGGGCCGAGTACCGCGGGGCCGAGGTGGTGCGCATCGAGGAGGGCATCGCCTTCGACGGCGGGGACCTGCGCCAGATCGAGGGCGTGGTGATGTTCCAGCAGTACGGCTCCCTGGCCCACACCCACCTGCCGCAGCCGATGGGCCTGGTCCTGGAGCAGCTGCGCCGCAGCCCCTCCGGTCTGCCGGACCTGGTGATCGCCGATCACGGCTGGGCCGGGACCGCCGCCCAGGCGGGGCTGGCGACCCTGGGCATCGCCGACTGCAACGACCCGGGCCTGTTCGTCTCCGAGGCCCAGGGTCAGCTGCTGGTGGCGGTGCCGATGGATGACAACGTCCTGCCGCACCTGTACGAGCCGGTGATCCGCTACCTGACCGCACGGGACTGACGCCCGCATCACCCGGGTCCCGGGCGGGCGGGCCCCAGCGGCTCCCTATACAGAGGGGCGGGGGACGGAATCAGCGCGACCCCGCGGGGACCCCGCGGGCCGCGCGATACGGGGCGGTCGGGGACCGCCCGCGTTCCGTCCCGATCGATCGCATCCGGCTTCTTGGGGGAAGAGGTTCCGAAGACCGTGGCACCACGCGCGCACCGGCCGCCGCTGACCGACGGCGACGTCCATCGTATGACCTGGCCGACCAAGGCCGTCCGAGTCCTGGGGGTCACCGACGCCCTGTGCATCATCCTGGCGGTGGTCGTGGCCCAGGCAGTGCGCTTCACGGACGACGGCGCCCACCTGCCCACCACCACCGGGGAGTCCTCGGTCTCCTACACGCTGCTCTCGGCCTGCCTGGTGCTGGCCTGGTGGGGTGCCCTGTGGCTCGGGGGCGCGAGGAACTCCCGGATCCTGGGGGCCGGCAACGCCGAGTACATCGCGGTGGTGCGCTCATCGCTGTGGCTGTTCGCCGCGATCGCGATCGTCTCCTACGCCTTCGCGGTGCCGCTGGCCCGCGGATACGTGCTCATCGCGCTGCCGGTGGGACTGGTCCTGCTGATGCTGGCCCGGTGGGCCTTCCGCGTGTGGCTGGTGCGCCGACGCAGCAGCGGACGCGCCCTGATCCGGGTGCTCATCATCGGCGACGCCCCGTCCTCGGCGCACCTGGCCAACGTGCTGCACGGGGCCTCGGCCTACGGATACAGGCCGGTCGCGGCGTACCTGGCCGGGTCCGCGCCGGGCAGCGTGCTGGAGGAGCACCCCGAGCTGCCCATCCTGGGCTACGCCCCGGACCCGGAGCAGATCATGGCCGCGGTGCAGGAGCTGGCGATCGACGTCGTGGCCGTGTCCACCGGTCACCGGATCAAGCCCCGGCGGATGCGCCGCCTGGGCTGGCTGCTGGCCGATGAGCACGTGGGCCTGATGATGGCCCCGGCCCTGACCGACATCGCCGGGCCCCGCTTCCACACCCAGCCCCTGAACGGGCTGCCGCTGATCCACGTGGGCACCCCGCGCATGCGCGGGCCCGCAGCCGCCGTCAAGCGCCTCATCGACGTCGTGGCCTCCGCCGTCGGCCTGCTGCTGCTCTCGCCGCTGCTGCTGGTGCTGGCCCTGCTGGTCAAGGCGGACTCCCCCGGCGGGCCGGTGCTGTTCCGCCAGGAGCGGGTCGGCTATCAGGGCGAGCCCTTCCGGATGCTGAAGTTCCGCTCCATGGTCCCGAACGCGGAACAGCTCAAGGCCCAGCTGATGGAGCGCAACGAGGGAAACGGCGTGCTGTTCAAGATGGCCGACGACCCGCGGATCACCCGGGTGGGTCGGTTCATGCGCCGGTACTCCCTGGACGAGCTGCCGCAGCTGTTCAACGTGCTGCGCGGGGACATGTCCCTGGTGGGTCCGCGCCCGCCGCTGCGCGAGGAGGTGGAGCACTACGAGCAGGACGTGCACCGGCGGCTGCTCGTCAAGCCCGGCATCACCGGGCTGTGGCAGGTCTCCGGGCGCTCGGACCTGTCCTGGGAGGAATCCACCCGCCTGGACCTGTACTACGTGGAGAACTGGTCCGTGCTCTCGGATCTGCTGATTCTGCTGAAGACCGTGCGCGCAGTGGTCGCCAAGGACGGCGCCTACTGACCATCGGCCAGCCGGCCCAGCACCTCCGGGATCCGCTCGGCGGCCACCGTCGGCGGCACGGGCCCGGGGGCGGCGGTGGAGATCCCGCGCTGCACCAGCAGCCCGGCCGCCGCGACGCCGGCCCACTCGCCGTCGGCTCCCTCGGCCCGGCCCGCCTCGACCCGCGCCCGGTGCGCGGCCAGCCCCGCGCCGAGGATCCCGGAGAGGGTGTCCCCGGAGCCCGCGGTGGACAGCCACGCACTGTTGCCGCGGTGGGCCCACACGGTGCCGTCCGGGGCCGCGACCAGCGTCGTGGTGCCCTTGAGCAGCAGGGTCCCGCCGAGCGCCTCCCGGGCCGCGCGCACCCACACGAAGGGCGCCGCCTCGATCTGGGTGCGGCTCGGGGAAGTCTGCACCTCCTCATCCTCGGGCAGCCCGGCCTCCCGGGCGGCGCGCACCAGGCGCTCCCCGCGTTCCGGGGCGAGCCGGGCCACCCATTCGAGGGCCTGGGCCAGCTCCCCGGCGTGCGGGGTGAGCAGCACGTGCGCGGGGGCCGGGTCGCCGTCGGCGGCGCGGTGGGCCAGCATCTCGATCGCGGCGGCATCGGCCAGCACCGGCACCCCGGCGTCCAGGGCCTGCTCGACCTGGGCCTGCTGGGCCCGGTCGGTGGCACCGGAGCCCACGGCCCAGGCCTGCACCCGGTGGGCCCCGGCGTGCTCGCTGCGCACGGCCTCGGGGGTGCTCACCGCGAGCGCCGAGGCCAGGGCGTCCCCGCCGACGAAGCGGACCATCCCGGCCCCGGCCCGCACCGCCGCGTGCACGCACATCAGGCCGGCCCCGGGGTACTGGTCCGAGCCCGCCACGGTGCCCAGCACCCCGCGGGAGTACTTCTGATCCCCCTCCACCGGCACGGACCAGTACCGGGTGAAGTCCTCATCCTCGGCCTCGCGCAGCGCGGGCGCGGGCAGGTCCGCGCCGATGCCGAGGTCAGCGCAGCGGATCCGGCCCACCAGGGAGGGCTTGGGGGTGGCCAGCAGGCCGGTCTTGATGCCGATGAAGGTCACGGTGGCGTCCGCGGCCAGCACCGGCCCGGCGACGGCGCCGGTGGTGGCATCCAGCCCGGAGGGCACGTCGCAGGCCAGCACCAGGGGGCGGGTCCGATGCCCGGTGCTCCGGTCCCGGGTGCTCTCCCGGATCCGCCGGACGAGCTCGGCCGGGGCCTCGCGCAGCCCGCCGCGACCGCCGGTGCCGAGCATCCCGTCGATGATCAGGTCCGCGCCGACGGCGGCCCGGGCGCTCTCCTGCGCGCCGGCCTCCCCCAGCCCCAGGACGAAGCCGCCGGCACCGCGCAGGGCGGCCAGGCCCTCCTCGTGGGCCTCGGAGCCGGTGAGCACCGCGGTGACGCGGGCGCCGCGGGCGCGCAGCAGGGCACCGGCGTGCAGGGCGTCCCCGCCGTTGTTCCCGGAACCGGCCAGCACCACGACGTCGGCGCCGTAGGCCCCGGAGGGCCGGTGCCGCAGCATCCGGGCGGCCTCGACGGCCAGGGCGTGGGCGGCACGGGCCATCAGGGGCGCCCCGGCGGCCAGGTGGGGCTTCTCGGTGGCGGTGATCTGCTCGGCGGTGTAGGCGTTCAGGACCATGTGGACTCCTCCCAGCGGCGGGCCAGCTCCAGCTCGTCGGGGCTCAGGTGCTCGGCGATCACGGTGGCGACCGCGACCCCGGCGTCGTGGGTGATGGACAGGTGCCAGCGGTTGATGCCCAGCCGCTGGGCGGTCTCCTGCACGGTGCCGGTGACCACCAGGCGCGGTGCGCCGTCGGCGTTCTTGCGCACCCAGCAGTGCTTCCAGATCATCCCGGGCGGGGCGTGCAGGGTCTTGGCGACGGCCTCGCGCACCGCGAAGCGCCCGGCCAGGGTGTGGGCGGGCAGGTCATGTTCCTCGGGGGTGAACAGCCGGTCCAGCAGGCGGGGGGTGCGCTCGATGATGCGGCCGAAGCGCTCGATGTCCACCACGTCCACGCCGGTGCCCATGATCATCGGTGCCCTCCTTGCGGGGTCGGTGCCGTCCCGGGTCCCGCCCGGGGTGGTGCTGCGGATGCGACGGCGCCCGCCGCACGGGTCTCGCGCGGCGGGCGCCGTCGGGGGTGTCGGCTCGTGCGGGTCGGACTACTCCACGGTCACGGACTTGGCGAGGTTGCGCGGCTGGTCCACGTCGTAGCCCTTGGCCGCGGCCATCGCGCAGGCGAAGATCTGCAGGGGCACGGTGGCCAGCAGCGGCTGCATGAGGGTCGGGGCCTGGGGGATGCGGATCACGTGGTTGGCGAACTGCTCCACGGCGTCGTCGCCCGCTTCGGCGATGACGATGGTGATGGCGCCGCGGGCGCGGATCTCCTGGATGTTGGAGACCACCTTGGCGTGCAGGGAGTCCCGGCCGCGCGGGGAGGGCACGATGACGAAGACCGGTTGACCCTCCTCGACCAGGGCGATCGGCCCGTGCTTGAGCTCCCCGGCGGCGAAGCCCTCCGCGTGGATGTAGGCGATCTCCTTGAGCTTCAGCGCACCCTCCAGGGCCACGGGGAAGCCGACGTGGCGGCCCAGGAACAGCACGGAGCCGGCGTCGACCATGTCGGTGCCGAGCTTCTTGACCTGCTCCTCGGCGTCGATGACGGCCTGGACCTTCTCCGGCATGGCCTGCAGCTCCTCGAGCACGTCCTTGATCTCGTCGGCGTACATGTTCCCGCGCAGCTGGGCGAGGTAGAGACCGAGGAGGTAGGCCGCGGTGATCTGGGCGAGGAAGGCCTTGGTGGAGGCCACCGCGATCTCCGGTCCGGCGTGGGTGTACAGGGAGGCGTCGGATTCGCGCGGGATGGAGGAGCCGTTGGTGTTGCAGATCGCGATGACCTTGGCGCCCTGCTCCCGGGCGTGGCGCACGGCCATGATGGTGTCCATGGTCTCCCCGGACTGGGACAGGGCCACCACGAGGGTCTTCTCGTTGACGATGGGGTCCCGGTAGCGGAACTCGTGGGCCAGCTCCACCTCGGTGGGGATGCGGCACCAGTGCTCGATGGCGTAGCGGGCGACCTGTCCGGCGTAGGCGGCGGTGCCGCAGGCGATGACGACGATCTTGTCCACGCTGCGCAGCACGGCTTCGTCGATGCGCAGCTCGTCCAGGGTCAGGCGGCCCTTCTCGTCCAGGCGGCCCAGCAGGGTGTCGCGCACGGCGGCGGGCTGGTCGTGGATCTCCTTGTCCATGAAGGAGTCGTAGCCGTCCTTCTCGGCGGCGGCGGCGTCCCACTTGACCTCGAAGGGCTTGCCCTCGGCGGGCTTGCCGTGGAAGTCGGTGATCTCGTAGGAGTCGGGGGTGATGGTGACGATCTGGTCGTTGTCCATCTCCACCGCCTGCTTGGTGTAGTCGATGAACCCGGAGACGTCCGAGCCGAGGAAGTTCTCCCCCTCCCCCAGACCGATGACCAGCGGGGAGTTGCGCCGGGCGGCGACGATGCGGTCCTCGTGGTCGGCGTGGATGGCCAGCAGGGTGAAGGCGCCCTCCAGGCGCTGGCAGGTCAGCTGCATCGCCCGGGTGAGGTCCTCCTCGGCCTCGTGGGCGTAGATCTCGGCCAGCAGGGTCGCGGCGACCTCGGTGTCCGTCTCGGAGACGAACTCGTAGCCCTTTCCGGTCAGTTCGGTGCGCAGCTCGGAGAAGTTCTCGATGATGCCGTTGTGCACCACGGCCAGGCGCCCGTCCGCGACCACGTGCGGGTGGGCGTTGACATCGGTGGGGCCGCCGTGGGTGGCCCACCGGGTGTGCCCGATGCCGTTGACCGCATCCGGCAGAGGATGGGCCTCCAGCTCCGCGTCGAGCTGGGAGACCTTCCCGGCCTTCTTCCGGGCCTCGATCCGGCCGTCCGCGATGACGGCGACGCCGGCGGAGTCGTAGCCGCGGTACTCCAGGCGGCGCAGGCCCTCGAGGATCACGTCGAGGGCGGTGTACTCACGATCGGCTGCCGCAGGGGTGCCCACATATCCAACGATTCCACACATGCGGGCCAGTTTATCCCACCGGTGTCATCCTGGGAGTTCGCTGGCAGCTGTACCGCGGCCCGGAAGCTAGACTGGTGCCCCGTGACTTCCGTCCCGGCACCCCCGCGCACCACGCCCTTCGTGTCCCTGGACCGAGACACCTGGTCCCGGCTCTCGGATGAGATCGAGGTGCCGCTGACCTCCGCGGAGATCGAGCGGCTGCGCGGGATGGGCGATGTGCTGGACGTGGAGGAGGTTCGGCAGGTCTATCTGCCACTGTCCCGGCTGCTGAACCTGTACGCGAACGCCGCCGGCTCCCTGAACGAGGCGACCAACGACTTCCTCGGCGGGCACCACCAGCGCACCCCGTTCGTCATCGGCGTGGCCGGTTCCGTGGCCGCCGGCAAGTCCACGACGGCGCGGCTGCTGCGGGCCCTGATGAGCCGCTGGCCCACCACCCCGGACGTGCAGCTGGTGACCACCGACGGCTTCCTGCACCCCAACGCGGTGCTGCGCGAGCGGGGGCTCATGGAGCGCAAAGGCTTCCCGGAGTCCTACGACCGGCGGGCCCTGCTGCGCTTCGTCGCCGAGATCAAATCCGGCGCGCCCCGGGTCACCGCGCCGAAGTACTCCCACGTCACCTACGACATCCTCCCGGACGAGGAGGTGGTGGTGACCCGCCCGGACGTGCTCATCGTGGAGGGGCTGAACGTGCTGGCCCCCGCCCAGCTGTCCGCCGACGACAAGGGGGCGCTGGCCCTGTCGGACTTCTTCGACTTCTCCGTGTACGTGGACGCGCGCACCCAGGACATCGAACGGTGGTACGTCAACCGCTTCCTGTCCCTGCGCGACTCCGCCTTCCGGGACCCCCGCTCCTACTTCCGCAAGTACGCTGGCCTGACCGACGCCGAGGCTTCCGCGACCGCCCTGGACATCTGGCGGCGCATCAACGAGCCCAACCTCGTGCAGAACGTGCGCCCCACCCGGGGCCGGGCCAAGCTCATCCTGTCCAAGGACGCCGACCACACCATCCGCCGCGTGCTGCTGAGGAAGACCTGATGCCCCGACTGCGCCTGATCGCCGCACCCGCCGCCCTGCTGCTCGCCCTGGCCGGCTGCGCCGCCGGAACCGACGACGCCGGATCCCCCGCCCCGACGGCCTCGGCCGGGACCGCGACGACCGCGACCGAGCCGTCCGCGGCAGCCAGCGACACCGCGAGCGCTCCCGCCGCCTCTGCCTCGGCCGCACCCGGGGAGCACCTGGACATCTCCTCCCCGGACTCCCCCACGGTGCTGGTGAACAAGACCCACCCGATGGACCCGATCGACTGGGCCCCGCAGGACCTGCAGACCGTGGGCTCGGTGCAGCTGCGAGCCGACGCCGCCGCGGCCGCCCGCCGGATGATCGAGGCCGCGGCTCGGGACGGGGTGAGCCTGAGCCCCATCTCCGGCTACCGCTCCCACCAGACCCAGGAGGCCACCTACCGGCAGTGGGTGAGCACCTACGGGCAGGAGCGGGCCGACGTCGCCTCCGCCCGGCCCGGGTACTCGGAGCACCAGACGGGGCTGGCCGTGGACTTCGGCGGGTCCGGGGCGTGCGATCTGCAGCCGTGCTTCCGGGACACCCCGGCGGCGCACTGGCTCGCCGAGCACGGCGCAGAGTACGGGTTCATCCTGCGTTTTCCCTGGCAGCAGCAGGACACCACCGGGTACTGGTACGAGTCCTGGCACCTGCGCTGGATCGGGCAGGAGCAGGCCCAGCGGTACCGGGATTCCGGGGTCCACAGCTACGAGGAGTTCGTGGGGGCGGGGCCGGCCCCGAGCTACCGGGACTGATCCGGACGGTGCCCGCGGTGCGCCAACGGTGCCGACCATCACGGTGAATACTGCGTGATCTGTCCGTCATTCGCCGCACAAAGCCTCCGCTGAGAGCGAAACCTGCCGTACGATGGCGATCATGCTCAGTGGATTCAAAGACTTCATCTCCAAAGGCAACGTCATCGACCTGGCCGTCGGTGTGATCATCGGCGGTGCCTTCAGCACGGTGGTCAACGCCCTCGTCGAGTCGGTGCTCATGCCCCTCATCTCCATGCTGATCGGCTCCCCGAACTTCGACTCGTTCCTGGTCTTCGGCCAGGTCAAGGTCGGCGTGTTCCTGACCGCCGTCGTCAACTTCCTCATCATCGCCGCGGCGCTGTACTTCTGCATCGTCATGCCGATCAACAAGATGAACGAGGCCCGCGCCCGCAAGCTGGGCCTGGAGGACGAGGAGCCGGCCGTGGATCCGCAGGTCGCCCTGCTGACCGAGATCCGCGACTCCCTGGTGGCCGGCAAGAACGCCACAGGCGCCACCCCGGAGAAGTAAGGCTTGCCCACCCATCATCATCCGCACGCCGAAGGGCCCCGCACCACCACGGTGCGGGGCCCTTCGAGGTTCCGGGAGCTCCCCTGTTCCCCTGCCTCCCCGAGTCATCACTTCCGACCGAATAATCGGCGATTTCCGGCCGGAAGTGATGACTCAGCGCGGGGGTCTCGGGAGGGGAAGGGTGTCAGAGGGCGAGTTCGCGGGCGACGACCTCGGCCAGGCGCCGGGCGTGGCGGTCCACGGTCTCCTGATCCGGGCCCTCCACCATCACCCGCACCAGCGGCTCCGTGCCGGAGGGACGCAGCAGCACCCGGCCGTCCGCACCCAGCTCCCGCTCGACGGCGGCCACCTCGGCCTGCACCGCCTCATCCGTGTCCGCGGCGGCCTTGTCCACCCCGGGCACGTTGATCATGGTCTGCGGCACCGGCTCGAAGCGGTGCGCCAGGGAGGACAGGGTCTCTCCCGTCCGGTTGACCTCGGCCGCCAGGTGCAGGCCGGTGAGGATCCCGTCCCCGGTGGTCGCGTAGTCGGACATGATCACGTGCCCGGACTGCTCCCCGCCCAGGCTGAACCCGTCCCGGTTCATCGCCTCCAGCACGTAGCGGTCCCCCACCTGGGTGCGCACCAGGGTGATCCCCTCGGATTCCAGGTACTTCTCCATGCCCAGGTTGGTCATCACCGTGGCCACCAGGGTGTTGTGGGCGAGCTTGCCGGCGTCGCGCCGGGCCGTGGCCAGGATGGACATGATCGTGTCCCCGTCCACCACGGCACCCGTCTCATCCACGGCCAGGCAGCGGTCGGCGTCCCCGTCGTGGGCGATGCCCAGGTCCGCGCCCAGCTCCCGCACCTTGGCCTGCAGGCCCTCCAGGTGGGTGGAGCCGACGCCGTCGTTGATGTTGGTGCCGTTGGGATCCGCGGCCATGACGTGCACCTGCGCCCCTGCGATGCGGAAGGCGTCCGGGGAGCACCCGGAGGAGGCGCCGTGCGCGCAGTCCAGCACCACGGACAGCCCCGCCAGGGCCGAGGGCGCCGGCAGCGTGGAGATCAGGTGCGTGACGTACCGGTCCTCCGCATCCGCGAAGCGGGAGATGCGCCCGACGTCCGGGCCCTCCGGGTACCGGAAGTCCTGCGCCCGGTAGACCTCCTCGATGCGGTCCTCCACCGCGTCCGGCAGCTTCTTGCCCCCGCGGGCCAGGAACTTGATGCCGTTGTCCGGGTACGGGTTGTGGGAGGCGGAGATCATGACGCCGAAGTCCGCGTCCAGATCCGCCACCAGGTACGCCGCCGCAGGGGTCGGCAGCATCCCGGCGTCGTACACGTCCACCCCGGAGGCCGCCAGGCCCGCGGAGATCGCCGCGCCGATGAACTGGCCGCTGATCCGCGAGTCGTGGGCGATCACGGCCTTGGGGCGCTGCCCCTCGGCCACCTGGTCGAAGCCCAGCACCACCGCGGCGGCCTGGGCCAGCTGCAGGGAGGACAGCGCACTCATCGTCTCGCTGTTGGCGCGCGCACGCACCCCGTCGGTTCCAAATAATCTAGCCATCGTTCCTCAGTCTACGCGGGCGGGTTCTCGGTGCTCGGGCGGTGGGGTCGCCTCAGGGGCGCTCGGGGGTGACCACCGGGAACTGCTCGGTCGTGGCCGGCTGGTCCTCCTCGAAGGTCTTGGACACGGGGCCCACGATCAGCGGGTCCGGGCGCCCCACCACGGAGTGGTCCTTGTCCGGGTACTCGTAGAGGGACAGCACGTGGCGCATCGCCTCCAGGCGGGCGCGCTTCTTGTCGTTGGACTTCACGATGGTCCAGGGGGCGTCGCCGGTGTCCGTGTAGAAGAACATCGCCTCCTTGGCCTCGGTGTAGTCGTCCCACTTGTCCAGGGAGGCCAGGTCCGTGGGCGAGAGCTTCCACTGGCGCACCGGGTCCGTGCGGCGGGCCTCGAAGCGGGCCAGCTGCTCCGCTCGGGTCACCGAGAACCAGAACTTCACCAGCCGGATCCCCGAGTTGACCAGCATCCGCTCCAGCTCGGGGGCCTGGCGCATGAACTCGTAGTACTGGTGCGGGGTGCAGTAGCCCATGACCCGCTCCACCCCGGCCCGGTTGTACCAGGAGCGGTCCATCAGCACGATCTCCCCGCCGGAGGGCAGGTGCTCGATGTAGCGCTGGAAGTACCACTGGGTCTGCTCGATGTCGGTGGGCTTCTCCAGGGCCACCACCCGGGAGCCGCGCGGGTTCAGGTGCTCGGTGAAGCGCTTGATGGACCCGCCCTTGCCCGCGGCGTCCCTGCCCTCGAAGATCAGCAGCAGCTTCTGCCCGGTCTCCTTGAACCACAGCTGCAGCTTCAGCAGCTCGATCTGCAGGGTGCGCTTGGTGCGCTCATAGTCCTTGCGCTTGAGCTTCTCGTCGTACGGGTACCCGATCCGCCAGGCGTCGGAGACGTCGTGACGGCCCTCCAGGGAGCGGGTCAGGGAGCCGATCTCATCCAGCTCCGCGGCGTAGTCCTGGACCACGGAGACCCGGCGGGACCGCTTCTTCAGGGCCTCCTGCACGGCGGCCCGGCGGGTCTCCTCCTGGGCCTCCTCCCCCAGCTGCTCCAGACGCTCCGCATCGGAGAGGTGGGACTTGTCGGGTCGGGCGCTCACGGCATCGTCGTCGTGGTTGTCACTGCTCATGGGCACCAGCTTAGCCAGGGGACGCGGAAGAACCCGCCCTCCCACACCGGAGAGGACGGGTTCTTCGCGTGAACAGCTCAGCGCGCCGCCGGGCGGCGCGAGCGCATCAGCGCTTGGAGAACTGCGAGGCCTTGCGGGCCTTCTTCAGGCCGGCCTTCTTGCGCTCGATGACGCGGGCGTCGCGGGTCAGGAACCCGGCCTTCTTCAGCTGCGGACGGTTGTTCTCCGCGTCGATCTCGTTCAGCGCGCGGGCCACGCCCAGGCGCAGGGCACCGGCCTGGCCGGAGGGGCCGCCGCCGTGGATGCGGGCGATGACGTCGTAGGAGCCCTCCAGCTCCAGCAGCTTGAAGGGGTCGTTGACCTCCTGCTGGTGCAGCTTGTTGGGGAAGTAGACGTCCAAGGCGCGCCCGTTGAGGGACCACTGCCCGGTCCCGGGGACCACGCGCACGCGGGCCACGGCCTGCTTGCGCCGCCCGACGGCGGAGCCGCCGACGGTCAGGGCCGGGCGCTGGGCGGCGGCCTCGCCGGCCACGGGGGCGGTGGACTCGGAGGTGTAGCTGGTCAGCTGCTCCTCGGTGATGGTCTGCTCGTCAGTAGTCTGAGCCACGATTTCTCCTTTGAGTGCTGTTGTCGCAGGCCCGATTACTGGGCGATCTGGGTGAACTCGTAGGTCTTCGGCTGCTGAGCGGTGTGCGGGTGCTCGGCGCCGGCGTAGACCTTGAGGTGCTTCATCTGCTGCGCGGCCAGCTTGTTCTTGGGCAGCATGCCCTTGACGGCCTTCTCCACGGCGCGCACCGGGTTCTTCTCCAGCAGCTCCTCGTAGGAGACGGAGCGCAGGCCGCCGGGGTAGCCGGTGTGGCGGTAGGCCCGCTTCTTCTCCAGCTTGGCGCCGGTCAGGGCCACCTTCTCGGCGTTGACGATGATGACGAAGTCACCGCCGTCCACGTTCGGGGCAAAGGTCGGCTTGTGCTTGCCGCGCAGCAGCGTTGCGGTCTGGCTGGCCAGGCGACCCAGCACGACGTCGGTGGCGTCGATGACGTGCCACTGGCGATCGATGTCGCCGGGCTTCGGGGTGTACGTACGCACGTTTCTTGAACCTTCGTGTCGGTATTTTCTGTGTCGGCGCTAGTTGGGTGTCACGCCGTTCTGCGATGCGTTCGAAGGGGTCTGGGTGAGGGCCAGACGCATCCGTTCGTCCCGATGTCTCGACGCCGCGCCGTCTCCTCGCCCTGCAACTGGGCCGACGGTCGCTGGCGGGTGAACCGAGGTGGGACACGCACAACAGCACCCCACTATAGCCGAGGGACCCGCACTTAATCCAGGATCCTCCCTGCTGATCCGGGGCGAAATCCTTCACACCCGGACTGATCCGCCTCCTCAGGAGCCCGGTGCCTCCGACGGCGCGGCCCGGCGGGCCCGGGCCCGCTCGGCCTGATCGGCCCAGCCGGCCGCGTCCTGCGGGTAGGCGATGCGCTCCAGGCACAGTCCCTCCGGCGGGGCCAGCCGGATCTCGGAGTCCCGCACGGGGTGCTCCAGGCGCCCGCGCAGCCAGGCCTCGTCCCGGCGGCCCTCCCCCACCGCCAGGCAGGCCCCGACGATCGCGCGCACCATGTGGTGGCAGAAAGCGTCGGCCTGAAGGCGGGCCTCGATCAGCCCGGACTCCGCCCGACGGAAGTCCACCGAGCGCAGCTCGCGCACGGTCGTGGCGTGCGGGCGGGGCTTGCAGAAGGAGAGGAAGTCGTGCAGGCCCAGCAGCTGCCGACCCGCGGCGCTGAGCTGCTCGGGGTCCAGCTCCCGCGGGGTCCAGGCGGTGTACCCGCGGGTCAGCGGAGACTGGTGCCGGGGGCCGTCGGCGATCCGGTAGACGTAGGAGCGAGACAGCGCGGAGAAGCGGGCGTCGAAGGAGGGGTCCACCGCCGCGGCCGAGCGCACGAGGATCGCCCCCAGCCCGGCGGGCCGGGCGCCGGGGCGCGGGGCCGGGGCGATGCCGGAGAGCACCCGGGTCAGCGCCCCGTTGAGCTTGCGCACCAGCGCCGCACCGGGGTCATCCGGGGCGTGGCGCTCGGCCGTCCCGCGGCGTCCGGGCAGCGCCTCCCAAGCTGCGCGCGGCAGGTCCAGGTGGGCGACCTGGTGCTGGGCGTGAACCCCGGCGTCGGTGCGCCCGGCCACGGTCAGGTGCACCGGATGGCGCAGCACCAGCTGCAGGGCGTCCTCCAGGCAGCCCTGCACGGTGGTCAGCCCCGGTTGACGGGCCCACCCGGAGAAGGGGGCGCCGTCATAGGCGAAGTCCAGGCGCACCCGCACCGGCGGGTCGGTCTCCGGGAGCGCCGCGCCCAGCGGGTGCTCGCCCGGGGCCTCCGGGGCGGGCTGGGGGCGGGACGCGGCGTTCACGGCGGGGACCTCCTGACGGGCGGGGCGGCGACGGTGCGGGAAGCAGGGTTGCGGGACTGCGACGGCTGCGGGAAGCGGGATTGCGGTCTGGTGCGGATGCGCCACGGGCCCCGAGGCCCCGGTGGGGGTGCCTCGGGGCCCGTGGCGGGTCCGCGATGGGAGCCGGTGATCCGAAGGATCTGCTCCCGGGCTCAGGTCGTGCCGATCAGGAGACCTGCTGGGCGGCCTCGCCGCCGGCCGGGGCGTAGCCGGCGGCCTTGGCGGACTCGGCGGTGTCGAACCAGATCTCCGCAGTGGTGGACTTGTACCAGCGGGAGCCGGGCACGTGGTACTTCATGGAGTCCGAGTTGCCCTTGACCTCGAAGCCCTCGGGGGCCTCGCCGGACTCCAGCGGGGCGTGCGCACCGGCCGGCAGCTGCTCGTCGGCGGAAGCCTCGGCCTGGGCCGGGGCCTCGGCGGCGGCGGCCGAGGACTCGGCCGGGGCCTGTTCGGCGTTCGAGTTGGCGGCGGCGCGGGCGGCGGTGGTCGCCTCCTCGACGACGGCGCGGGAGGCCACCGGCTCCATGACCAGCTCGATCACGGCCATCGGGGCGTTGTCCCCGGAGCGGTTGCCGATCTTGGTGATACGGGTGTACCCGCCGGGCCGATCCGCCATGGCCGGGGCGATGCTGGTGAACAGCTCGTGGACCACGGACTTGTCGGTCAGGGAGCGCATCACGCGACGGCGGGAGGCCAGGTCGCCCCGCTTCGCGAAGGTGATCAGGCGCTCGGCCACCGGGCGCAGGCGCTTGGCCTTGGTCACGGTGGTGGTGATGCGCTTGTGCTCGAACAGCTGCTGGGACATGTTCGCCAGGATCAGCCGCTGGTGGGAGGGGCTGCCCCCGAGGCGGGGTCCCTTGGTGGGAGTAGGCATATCAGTGAATCTTCCGTTTCGTGCGGTCCCGGGTCCGGCGCATCAGCCGCGCCGGGACGGGACCAGGGTTTGCTTCTCGAGTGCGAACGGCCGGTGGTCCGGCCCGAGCGGATCAGAAGGAGGTCTCCTCCTCGTCCTCCTCCTCATCCACCGCGGCGAAGGGCTCGAAGCCGGCCGGGGAGTCCTTCAGGGACATCCCGAGCTCCTGCAGCTTCTCCTTGACCTCGTCGATGGACTTCTGGCCGAAGTTGCGGATGTCCATGAGGTCCGCCTCGGAGCGGGAGACCAGCTCCCCGACGGTGTTGATGCCCTCGCGCTTCAGGCAGTTGTAGGAGCGCACGGACATGTCCAGGTCCTCGATGGGCAGGGCCAGATCCTGGGCCATGGACTCGTCGGCCGGGGACGGCCCGACCTCGATGCCCTCGGCTTCGGTGTTCAGCTCCCGGGCCAGCCCGAACAGCTCCACCAGCGTGTTGCCGGCCGAGGCCACGGCGTCGCGCGGGGCGATCACCTCCTTGGTCTCGACGTCGAGCACGAGGCTGTCGAAGTCCGTGCGCTGCTCCACGCGGGTGGCGGCGACCCGGAAGGTCACCTTCAGCACGGGCGAGTAGATGGAGTCCACCGGGATCCGGCCGATCTCCGACTCGCCGGCCCCGGCCTTGTTCTGCTGGGCCGAGACGTAGCCGCGGCCGCGCTCCACGGTCAGCTCCGCGGAGAACGCGCCCTGCGCGTTGAGGGTGGCGATGTGCAGATCCGGGTTGTGGATCTCCACCCCAGCGGGCACCTCGATGTCCGCCGCGGTGATCTCGCCCGGGCCCTGCTTGCGCAGGTAGGCGACCACGGGCTCGTCGTTCTCCGAGGAGATCGACAGCTTCTTGATGTTCAGGATGATCTCGGTGACGTCCTCCTTGACCCCGTCCACGGTGGAGAACTCGTGCAGCACGCCGTCGATGCGGATGCTGGTCACGGCGGCGCCGGGGATCGAGGACAGGAGGGTACGCCGCAGCGAGTTGCCCAGGGTGTAGCCGAAACCGGGTTCGAGCGGGGAGATGGTGAAGCGCGAGCGGTTCTCCGCGACGACTTCTTCACTCAGAGAGGGGCGCTGTGCAATGAGCACTGATGTTTCCTTTCAGCGAGCATCCGCTATATGACGCAACACAGGTGGGGGAAAACAGGATCGGTGGGCGCCGCCCGGAGGTGGCGGCCGTAGACGGCCCCGCCGACAGGCGGGGTCTTCCGGACCGGGCCCGCCCCTCCCCGGAAGGAGGATGCGCTCGGTGCCGGCAGAGGCGGCGGATCAGACGCGACGGCGCTTGGGTGGGCGGCAGCCGTTGTGGGCGCTGGGGGTCACGTCCTGGATGGAGCCGACCTCCAGGCCGGTGGCCTGCAGCGAGCGGATCGCGGTCTCACGGCCGGATCCCGGACCCTTGACGAACACGTCCACCTTGCGCACGCCGTGCTCCTGAGCGCGTTTGGCGGCGTTCTCGGCGGCCATCTGGGCGGCGTACGGGGTGGACTTGCGGGAGCCCTTGAAGCCCATCTCGCCGGCGGAGGACCAGGAGATCACCGCGCCGGAGGGATCGGTGATGGACACGATCGTGTTGTTGAACGTGGACTTGATGTGCGCCTGTCCGGCGCTGATGTTCTTCTTGACCTTGCGGCGAGAGGTGCGGGCGGCCGCAGCGCGAGTCTTTGGGGGCATGAGTTGGTTCTCCTACGCGAGAGGGTGCTTACTTCTTCTTACCGGCGACCGTGCGCTTGGGACCCTTGCGGGTGCGGGCGTTGGTCTTGGTGCGCTGACCGTGCACCGGCAGGCCGCGGCGGTGGCGCAGGCCCTGGTAGCTGCCGATCTCGACCTTGCGGCGGATGTCGGCGGCCACCTCGCGACGGAGGTCACCCTCGACCTTGAAGTTGCCTTCGATGAAGTCGCGCAGCGCGACGAGCTGGGCGTCGGAGAGGTCCTTCACGCGGATGTCCGGGCTGACGCCGGTCGCTTCCAGGGCCTCGTGGGCGCGGGTGCGGCCCACGCCGTAGATGTAGGTGAGGGCGATCTCCACGCGCTTTTCGCGGGGCAGATCCACTCCTGCGAGACGAGCCATGACGGCGGTTCTCCTTGTAGTTGATCCAGAGGTTTGAGGCATCACTGCCCGGGTGTCCCCGGTCTCCGGCCTCTGTGTCCGGAGGTATCCCCGCGTGTCACGGGGAGCGGTGCCATGTTCTCGAGGCGTCGGAAGCGATCAGTCCCGACAAGGCCGGGGCTTCAGCCCTGGCGCTGCTTGTGACGCGGATTCTCGCAGATCACCATGACCACGCCGTGGCGGCGGATCACCTTGCACTTGTCGCAGATCGGCTTGACGCTCGGCTGAACCTTCATCGCATTCCTTTGCGTTGTTGCAACTGGGGGTCGGACGGCGCGATGCGCGGATCCCGGAGGGATCCGGCGGCGCCGTCGGGGAGCCCTACTTGTAGCGGTAGACGATGCGGCCGCGGGAGAGGTCGTACGGCGAGAGCTCCACGACCACGCGATCCTCGGGGAGGATGCGGATGTAGTGCTGTCGCATCTTCCCGGAGATGTGGGCGAGCACCTTGTGGCCGTTGTCCAGCTCCACGCGGAACATCGCGTTGGGCAGTGCTTCGACCACGGCTCCCTCGATCTCGATGACGCCGTCTTTCTTGGCCATATCCTCCGCTAACGTCGGTGCCCCGCCTGCCGTGGCCCGCGGGGCAGTCTTGCTCGTATCGGTCGGCTCCCCCGCGGCACCTCACCGCGGACACGGGAGGATGACGGCAGAGACGGCCAACAGTCGAGTGTACGGCATCCCCGCGGGAAAGTTAACCCCGGCGCGGGTGAGCTGCGGCTCACGCGGCGGCGAGTCCCACCCTCGCCCCGCCCGACGGCGTTCGGCCCGGCCGGGGCCGATGGGTCGGGGGCCGGTGGCTCACGAAGCGGCGGATCAGGAGGCGGCGGCCAGCTGCCCGCAGGCGCCGTCGATGTCCGAGCCGCGGGTGTCGCGCACCGTGGTGGGGATGCCGTGGGCGCGCAGGCGCTCCACGAAGTTCTGCTCGACCCCGGGGCGGGAGGCCGTCCACTTGGAGCCGGGGGTCGGGTTCAGCGGGATGGGGTTCACGTGCACCCAGCCGCGCCCGCGCTGGGCCAGCTTCTTGCCCAGCAGGTCCGCCCGCCAGCCCTGGTCGTTGATGTCCCGGATCAGCGCGTACTCGATGGACACCCGCCGTCCCGTCTGGCGGTAGTAATCGTAGGCCGCGTCCAGGGCCTCGTCCACCTTCCAGCGGGTGTTGATCGGGATCAGCTCGTCGCGCAGCTCGTCGTCCGGGGCGTGCAGGGACAGCGCCAGGGTCACCGGCAGGTTCTCCATCGTGAACTTGCGGATGCCCGGCACCAGCCCGACGGTGGACATGGTGATCCCGCGCGCGGAGATGCCCAGCCCCTCCGGGGAGGGATCGATCAGCCGGTGCACCGCACCCAGGGAGGCCTTGTAGTTGGCCAGGGCCTCCCCCATGCCCATGAACACGATGTTGGAGACCCGCAGCGGACGGGTCGCCTCCGTGCCGTGCTCGGCCTGCTCCAGGCCCTGCATGGACTTCAGCCGCCGGGCCCCGGCCACCACCTGCTCGACGATCTCCGCGGTGGAGAGGTTGCGGGTCAGCCCCGCCTGCCCGGTCGCGCAGAAGGGGCAGTTCATCCCGCAGCCGGCCTGCGAGGAGATGCACATGGTCACCCGGTGCTCGTAGCGCATCAGCACGGACTCCACCAGGGCGCCGTCGAAGAGCCGGTACACGGACTTGATGGTGTCACCGCCGTCGGCCTCCAGGGTGCGCACCTCGGTCAGCAGCTGCGGCATCGCCGCGGCGACCATCTCCTCCCGGGTGGCCGCGGGCAGATCGGTCATGCGCTGCGGATCCGTGGTGAGGTGGTCGAAGTAGTGCGTGGACAGCTGGCTGGCCCGGAAGCCGGGGTGGCCCAGCTCCGTGAGGAACTCCTTGCGCCCGGCCAGGTCGAAGTCCGCCAGGTGCTTCGGCGGCTTCCCGCGGCGCGGGGCCTTCAGCAGGATCCTGCCGGGTTCGGGCCGGGTGGTGATCTCCACCGGCGTGGCGGTGCTCTCAGACACGTGGGTGCCCCTTGATCTGTGGTGGTGTGCGTGGTTCCGGTGCGGGCCCGCGGCTACTGCGGGATCGGCGCCACCCGCACGCCTCGGCGCGCGAGCTCCTCGGCGCCGCCGTCCTCGGCGGTCAGGACCCAGATCCCGTCCCGGTGGAAGGCCACCGAGTGCTCCCACTGGCTGGAGTGCGAGCCGTCCAGGGTCACGACCGTCCAGTCGTCCTCGAGGACCTCGGTCTGCGTCGATCCTGTCACGAGCATGGGCTCGATGGCCAGGGCCATGCCCGGCTTGATCCTGGGACCCGCCTCACGGGTGCGGTAGTTGGGCACGTCCGGGGCCATGTGCATGGCCGAGCCGATGCCGTGGCCCACGTAGTCCTCGATGATGCCGTAGGTCCCGCCGGACTCGGCGCGCACGAAGTCCTCGATCGCCGCCCCGATCTCCCCGACCCGCTGGGCCGAGGCCGCCGCGGCGATGCCGTGCCACATGGCTTCTCGGGTGATCTCGGACAGCTCCCGATCCTCGGAACCGGCTCGGGGCATCAGCACGGTGCGCGCGGAGTCCCCATGCCAGCCCTCCACGATGGCCCCGCCGTCGATCGAGATGATGTCGGCCTCCCCCAGGGCCCGCGGGCCCGGGATGCCGTGGACCACGATCTCGTTCGGGGAGGCGCAGATGGTCGCCGGGTAGTCGTAGTAGCCCAGGAAGTTCGACGTCGCCCCGTGCTCGGCGAGCACCTCGCGGAAGACGGCGTCCAGGTCCGCGGTGGACACCCCCGGGGCCGCGGCGGCCACGGCCGCGTCCAGCGCCCGCGAGGTCACGACCCCGGCGCGGGCCATGGTGCGCAGCTGCGCGTCGGTCTTGTACTCGATCCTCCGGCGTCCGAACATCAGGACCGGCCCAGCGCGGCCAGCAGGCGCTCGGCGACCTCCTGGACCGTGCCCAGGCCGTCCACGCGGGCCACCAGGCCCCGCTGCTCGTAGAGCCCGATGATCGGGGCGGTCTCGGCGCGGTAGACCTCCAGGCGGTGGCGGATGACCTCCTCGGTGTCGTCGCTGCGGCCCTGCTCGGCGGCCCGGCCCAGCAGACGCTGGACCAGCTCGTCATCCTCGGCGGTCAGCAGCAGGACCCGGTCCAGGGACTGGCCGAGCTCCTCCAGGATCGCGTCCAGCTCCTGCACCTGCGCGGTGTTGCGCGGGTAGCCGTCCAGCAGGAAGCCGCCCCGGGCGTCGTCCTGGCCCAGGCGGTCGCGCACCATGCGGTTGGTGACCTCGTCCGGGACGAGGTTGCCGGCGTCGATGTAGGACTTCGCCTCCCGGCCCAGCTCGGTCTGCTCCGAGATGTTCTTGCGGAAGATGTCCCCGGTGGAGATCGCGGGGATGCCGAGCTCCTCGGCGATCCGGGCGGCCTGGGTCCCCTTGCCGGCCCCGGGGGGACCGATGATCAGCAGGCGGTTCATCGCAGCAGTCCTTCGTAGTGTCGTTGTTGCAGCTGGGCGTCGATCTGCTTGATGGTGTCCAGACCGACGCCGACCACGATCAGCAGCGAGGTGCCGCCGAACGGGAAGTTCTGGTTGGCGTTGACCAGCACGAGCGCGACCAGCGGGATCATCGCGATGATCCCCAGGTACAGCGAGCCCGGCAGGGTGATGCGGTTGAGCACGTAGGCCAGGTAGCGCTCGGTGGGTCGACCCGCGCGGATGCCCGGGATGAAGCCGCCGTAGCGCTTCATGTTGTCCGAGACCTCCTGCGGGTTGAAGGTGATCGAGGCGTAGAAGTACGCGAAGGCGATGATCAGCAGAAAGTACACGGCCATGTACAGCGGATGGTCCCCGCGCACCAGGTAGGAGTTGATCCAGTTGACCCACTCCGGCGGGGCCGTGCCGTCCTTCGGCGTCGCGAAGTTCGCGATCAGCCCGGGCACCATGAGCAGGGAGGAGGCGAAGATCACCGGGATCACGCCGGCCATGTTGACCTTCAGCGGGATGTAGGTGGAGGTCCCCCCGATCGTGCGCCGCCCGATCATGCGCTTGGCGTACTGCACGGGGATGCGCCGCTGGGACTGCTCGACGAACACGACGGCGACGATCACCACGAGGCCCACCAGCAGGATCAGGGAGAACACCCAGCCGCCCTGCTCCTTGAAGATGTTGCCCAGGGCGGTCGGGAAGGAGGCGGCGATCGAGGTGAAGATCAGCAGGGACATGCCGTTGCCGACGCCCTTCTCCGTGATCTGCTCGCCCATCCACATGATGATGCCGGTGCCCGCGGTCAGGGTGATGATCAGGATGATGACCATGAGGATCGAGTCATCGGGGATGATCGGCAGCGGGCAGCTGCCCAGCAGGGAGCCGGAGCGGGCCAGGGAGATGATGGTCGTGGCGTTCAGGGCCGCCAGCGCCAGGGTCAGGTAGCGGGTGTACTGGGTGAGCTTCTGCTGGCCCTGTCCGCCCTCCTGGTGCAGCTCCTGGAAGCGCGGGATGACCACGCGCAGCAGCTGCACGATGATCGAGGCGGTGATGTAGGGCATCACACCCAGGGCGAAGATGGACAGCTGCAGCAGCGCGCCGCCGCTGAACAGGTTGACCATGTCGTAGATGCCGCCGGTGGTGCCGCCCAGGGCCAGGCACTGCTGGACGTTGCCGTAGCTGACCCCCGGGGCGGGGATGAACGTGCCCACGCGGTAGATGACGATCATCGCGAGGGTGAACAGCAGCTTGCGTCGCAGGTCCGGGGTCTTGAACGCCCGTCCGAAAGCGCTGAGCACATGGCCTCCTGTGGCAGAAGATGGGGTGGCGGGGATGACGCCGCGGGCCCCGCGCACCGTCGGGGCGGGCGGGCGCCGTCGACAGACGGCGGGATCTCCCCGGGCCAGTCTAGGACACTCTACCCGGGGTCGCCGGGCGGGGCCGGGACGGGTACGGGGGAACGGCGCAGGCCCCTCCCCCGGAAAGATCGCTCTCCGAGAGAGGGGCCTGGCCTGATCGAGGAGGGGCCGACGCCGAGGGCGCCGGGACCCCCTCGACTACTGGGCGGTCGCGGTGGCGGTGCCGCCGGCGGCCTGGATCTTCTGCGCCGCGGAGGCGGAGAACTTGTCCACGGTGACGTCGACCTTCACGGTCAGCTCACCCTGGCCCAGGACCTTCACGGGCTGGTTCTTGCGTACCGCGCCCTTGGCGACGAGGGACTCCACGGTCACCTCACCGCCCTCCGGGTACAGCTCCGAGATGCGGTCCAGGTTCACGACCTGGTACTCCACCCGGAACGGGTTCTTGAACCCGCGCAGCTTCGGCAGGCGCATGTGCAGCGGCAGCTGCCCGCCCTCGAAGCCGGCCTTGACCTGGTTGCGGGCCTTGGTGCCCTTGGTGCCGCGCCCGGCGGTCTTGCCCTTGGACGCCTCGCCGCGACCCACGCGGGTCTTGGCCTTGTGCGCACCGGGGGCCGGCCGCAGGTCGTGCAGCTTGATGGCGCCCTGGCGCTCTTCGTTGGTCTCTGCCATGGTTACTTGACCTCCTCAACCTTCACGAGGTGAGCGACGGTGTTGACCATGCCGCAGGTCACCGGATCCGCGGTGCGGGTCACGGTGTTGCCCGGGCGCTTCAGGCCCAGGGAGCGCAGGGTGTCGCGCATGTTCTGCTTCTGGCCAACGTAGGACTTGATCTGCGTGATCTCCAGCTTCGCGTCGCTGGGCTGAATCCGCTTGCCGGTCATTACGCACCTGCCTTTTCGCTGCGACGCAGGTAGCTGGGGATGACCTCGTCGTTGGGCAGGCCGCGACGCGCTGCCACCGCGACGGGCTCCTCCAGCTGCTTCAGCGCCTCGACGGTCGCGTGGACGATGTTGATCTGGTTCGACGAGCCCAGGGACTTCGACAGGACGTCGTGGATCCCGGCGCACTCGAGCACGGCGCGCACCGGACCGCCGGCGATCACACCGGTACCGGCCGTGGCCGGACGCAGCATGACCACGCCGGCCGCGGCCTCACCCTGCACGCGGTGCGGGATGGTGCGGTCCTCGACGCGGGGGACGCGGAAGAAGTTCTTCTTGGCCTCCTCCACGCCCTTGGAGATCGCGGAGGGCACCTCCTTGGCCTTGCCGTAGCCGACGCCGACCATGCCGTTGCCGTCGCCGACGACGACCAGCGCGGTGAAGCTGAAGCGCCGACCGCCCTTGACGACCTTGGACACGCGGTTGATGCTCACGACGCGCTCGAGGAACTTGTCCTTGTCCTCATCGCGCCCGCCGCGGCCGCGGTCGTTGCGTCCGCCGCGGTCGTTGCGACCCCGGCCGCCGCGCTCACCGCGACCGCCGCGGCGGTCGTCGCGCTGCTGGGCGCCGTTGTTCTGGGCCTCGGTGCTCTCGGGTGCAGCGGTGTTGTCTGCCACCTGGGTTTCCTTCTCGTTCGTGGTCTGCTCGCTCACAGTGCCAGCCCACCTTCCCGGGCGCCGTCGGCCACCGCGGCCACGCGGCCGTGGTACTTGTTGCCGCCCCGATCGAAGACGACGGACTCGATGCCGGCGGCCTTGGCGCGCTCGGCGACCAGCTCGCCGACGCGGCGGGCCTTGGCGGTCTTGTCCATCTCGGTTGCGTTGCGCAGCTCGGCCTCCAGGGTGGAGGCGGAGGCGATGGTGTGCCCCTTGGTGTCGTCGATGACCTGCACGAACATGTGCTGGGTCGAGCGGAACACCGACAGCCGCGGGCGGGCCGGGGTCCCGGACACGTGCTTGCGCACGCGCTGGTGACGACGCGTGCGAGCAGCGAACTTCGTCTTGTTAGCCATGGATTACTTACCAGCCTTTCCGACCTTGCGGCGGATCTGCTCGCCGGCGTAGCGGATGCCCTTGCCCTTGTAGGGGTCCGGGGCCCGCAGGCCGCGGATGTTGGCGGCCACCTGGCCGACCTGCTGCTTGTCGATGCCCGAGACGGTGAGCTTGTTGTTGCCCTCCACCGCGAAGGTGATGCCCTCGGGGGCCTTCACCGTGATGGGGTGGGAGTAGCCCAGCGCGAACTCCAGGTCGGTGCCCTTGGCCATCACACGGTAGCCCGTGCCGACGATCTCGAGCTTCTTGGAGTAGCCCTCGGAGACACCCTGGATCATGTTGGAGATCAGGGTGCGGGACAGCCCGTGCAGCGAGCGGGAGACCCGCTCGTCGTCCGGACGGGAGACGGTGATGACGCCGTCGTCCTGGGAGACGGTGATCGGCGCGGAGATCGTGCGGGAGAGCTCCCCCTTGGATCCCTTGACCGCGACGCGCGAACCGTCGATGGTCACCTCGACACCAGCCGGCACCGAGATGGGGAGACGTCCGATACGTGACATAAGATCTCTTCCTTTCTCTATGTACCGACTACCAGACGTAGGCGAGGACTTCCCCGCCGACGCCCTTGGCAGCGGCCTGCTTGTCAGTGAGCAGACCGGAGGAGGTGGACAGGATGGCGATGCCGAGCCCGCCCAGCACCTGGGGCAGGTTGGTGGACTTGGCGTACACGCGCAGGCCCGGCTTGGAGATGCGGCGCACCCCGGCGATGGAGGACTCGCGGTTCTGGCCGAACTTCAGGTCCAGGGTCAGCGTCTTGCCGACCTGGGCCTCCTCTTCGTGCCAGTCCTTGATGTAGCCCTCGGACTTGAGGATCTCGGCGATCCGGCCCTTGAGCTTGGAGAACGGCATCGACACGGAGTCGTGGTGCGCCGTGTTGGCGTTGCGCAGGCGCGTGAGCATGTCTGCGACAGGATCTGTCATGGTCATGTGGGCTCTGGCCCTTCCTCGTGACGGTTTCCTCCCGCCCGCGGGCGGGGGACCTGAAACGTAGTCGTTAGTTGGTCTTGAACGGGAAGCCGAGCGCCTTGAGCACGGCGCGGCCCTCGTCGTCGGTGCGGGCGGTGGTCACCACGGTGATGTCCATGCCGCGCACGCGGTCGATCGAGTCCTGGTCGATCTCGTGGAACATCGACTGCTCGGTCAGCCCGAAGGTGTAGTTGCCGTTGCCGTCGAACTGGCGGTCGGACAGTCCGCGGAAGTCGCGGATGCGCGGCAGCGCCAGGGTCACGAGGCGGTCCAGGAACTCCCACATGCGGTCACCGCGCAGGGTCACGTGGCAGCCGATGGGCTGGCCCTCGCGCAGCTTGAACTGGGCGATGGACTTCTTGGCCTTGGACACCTGCGGCTTCTGACCGGTGATGAGGGTCAGGTCGCGCACGGCCGAGTCGATGAGCTTGGAGTCGCGGGCGGCCTCGCCCACGCCCATGTTCACGACGACCTTGACCAGCCGCGGGGACTGCATCGGGTTGGCGTAGCCGAACTGCTCCTGCAGCGCGGGCACGACCTCGTCGTTGAACTTGGCCTTGAAGCGGGGGGTGGTCTTGGTCTCAGTCATCACAGATCCTTCCCCGAGCTCTTGGACACGCGCACGCGCACGGTGCGCTGGCGTCCGTCGCGCTCGACGGTCTCTTCGCGGAACCCGACGCGGGTGGGCTTGCCGGTCTCCGGGTCGACGATCGCGACGTTGGAGATGTGGATCGGGGCCTCGGTCTTGACGATGCCGCCGCCCTCACCGGTGGTCGGGTTGGCCTTGGTGTGCTTGGTGATGACCCGGACGTTCTCCACCAGCACGCGCTGGGTGGAGGGGAACACGTGCAGGACCTTGCCCTGCTTGCCCTTGTCCGCGCCGGAGATGACCTGAACGAGGTCGCCGCTCTTGATCTTCGCCATGAGTTACAGCACCTCCGGGGCCAGCGAGATGATCTTCATGAACTTCTTGTCGCGCAGCTCGCGCCCGACGGGCCCGAAGATGCGGGTGCCGCGGGGGTCGCCGTCGGTGTTCTTGAGGATCACCGCCGAGTTCTCGTCGAACTTGATGTAGGAGCCGTCCGGGCGACGGGTCTCCTTGCGGGTGCGGACGACGACGGCCTTGACGACGTCGCCCTTCTTCACGTTGCCGCCAGGGATCGCGTCCTTGACGGTGGCGACGATGATGTCGCCGATGCCTGCGTAGCGACGGCCGGAGCCGCCGAGAACGCGGATGGTCAGGATTTCCTTCGCACCCGTGTTGTCGGCGACCTTGAGCCGTGACTCCTGCTGAATCACTGAATACTCCTGTCGTCTCGCCGGTTCTCACGCCGCCGCCGGATGCGCCCTTCGTGAGGGCGGCAGGGCCGGCCGACGCGCCGTGGGCCTTGCGGAACACTTTGGTCGGGATGAGGTGACGCGCCGGTCTCCGCGGCCCGTCCGCTGGGAAGCGGACAGCTGCGGGGTTGGCGGTCGCGCCTGGGATCCCCCATGCCAGGAGCATCTGGACCCGCCCGAGGTCTCGGGCGAATGCGCCCGTCTCAGCGGCATTATGCACTGGCACGAAGGATCCGTGGTGGTGTGCGGTCACGAAGGCCGCACGAATACACAACCATACCACAGCGCACGCGACGGCGCCCCCGCCGCGTCGCGGGGACGACGGGCGGGGGCGCCGACGGGGCGGGTCAGATCACTGCGCGGAGACGGTCACCTTGTACCGTCCGGAGAAGCGGTCCACAAAGGCCGCCATCTGGTCCCGCTTGATCGCGGTCCAGGGACGGAAGGTGCCGTCATCGTAGCCCTTGGTGATGCCGCTGTCCTGCAGCCAGGCGATCTCCTTGTAGAAGGTCTCCCCGCGCTGCACATCCGAGAAGGCGGGGTTCCCGGCCCGGTACTGCGGGGAGCCCGCGGCACGGTAGAAGAACGCGGCCATAGCCCCGCGCTCGACCTTGGCGTTCGGACGGAACGTGCCGTCGCTCCAGCCCTGGGCGATGCCGGTGGCGTGCAGCCAGGAGATCTCCTTGTAGAAGGGGTCGTCCTTGCTGACGTCGGTGAACTGCGGGGTGGCCGGCGCCGTGTAGGACGGGGAACCGGCCATCCGGTAGATGTAGGCGGCCATCTGCCCGCGCTCGATGTTGGCCCAGGGGCGGTAGGTGTTGTCGTCCCAGCCCTCGGTGATGCCCTTGTTGGCGATCGAGCGGATCTCCTTGGCGAAGATCGTGGAGTCGGTGACGTCCTTGAAGTCCCGGTCCGTGAGGACCTTGTCCGTGGTCTTCGTGGCCGCCGGGTAACCCTGGAAGGCGGTGGCCTGCGGGGAGACCTGCGAGACCTCGGAGGCCTCGTCGGCGGAGGCGGGGGCAGC
>NZ_BCSM01000017.1 GCF_001570865.1 Rothia kristinae NBRC 15354 | reverse complement strand
CCTTCACCGCGTCCGTAAGTTCCCCGCGGAACCCTCGCCTCCCCTTCGTGGGGAGGCCTTCGTTGAGGGGAGACGCTCTGTATGACCCCCTGGGAGCCTGAAACTCGCCTCCCCTTCGTGGGGAGGCCTTCGTTGAGGGTCGCGCGTGTTCGGTCATGCGAGGGTGTTCGGTGACGCTCGCCTCCCCTTCGTGGGGAGGCCTTCGTTGAGGGTTCCGCGACAACGGCGACGGGACCGTGACGATCGAGCTCGCCTCCCCTTCGTGGGGAGGCCTTCGTTGAGGGGTGCGGCAGGTCCGGGCCCTGGATGACGCGAGCGGCCTCGCCTCCCCTTCGTGGGGAGGCCTTCGTTGAGGAAATGTCGACGCCGAGGTGCAGGTAGCACACGCGACCCACGCTCCCCTTTAGGGGGAGGCCTTCGCCCGCTCCAACAGCCGGACGCACCTCAGGCATCGTCGACGTCCGCCACAGTAGAATCGAAGCCACAACGACGTGCGCCACCGAGCAAGGAGCGATCAGCGATGGTCCGCCTCAGCGACCTCATCTCCGTCCCAGCGATCCAGTTGGAGGTCGATGCCGAGGACTGGCGCAGCGCCATCCAGCACGCCGGAGCGCTCTTGGCCGACG
This sequence comes from Rothia kristinae NBRC 15354, assembly GCF_001570865.1. Taxonomy (GTDB): domain Bacteria; phylum Actinomycetota; class Actinomycetes; order Actinomycetales; family Micrococcaceae; genus Rothia; species Rothia kristinae. Next base: position 27,378 of record NZ_BCSM01000017.1, on the reverse strand, counting down.
TCGGCGTCGCCGGGCCGTCCTACACCCAGGCCATGGTCGACGTCGTCGAGGAGCACGGGCCGTACATCGTCATCACGCCCGGCTTCGCCCTGGCTCATGCCCGACCGGACGCCTCGGTGACCGCCACCGGCCTGTCCTTCGTCCGCCTGGCCGCACCCGTGCGCTTCGGTCACGCCTCCAACGACCCCGTCACCATCGTGATGGCGCTGGCCGCACAGGACCCTGGCGCCCATCAGCAGGCTCTCGCCTCCCTCGCTCAGGTCCTGGGTGATACGCAGAAGAGAGCCGCCCTGGACGACGCCGCCACCCCGGAGGAAGTTCTCGAGGTCTTCGCCTCAGCCTCCACACGAGCTCCCAGCACCGGAGCACCGCGGCAGCACAGCGCACAGCAGAGGCCGACGCCGGATGACCCCGCCGCATCCGGCGACACCATCCCCTCCAAGAACCTGCTGCTCACGGTCTGCGGCAACGGCCTGGGCACCAGTCTCTTCCTCAAGAACACCACCGAGCAGGTCCTGGACCGCTGGGGCTGGTCCCCGTACCTCTCCGTCGAAGCCACCGACACCATCTCCGCCAAGGGCCGAGCCAAGGAAGCCGACTTCCTCCTCACCTCCGGGGCCATCGCCCAGACGCTGGGGGATGTCGGCGTGCCCGTCGAGGTGATCGAGAACTTCTCCTCCCAGGAAGAGGTCGACGCCGCCCTGCGCCGCCGCTACGCCATCTGAGGTCCCCCGGCACATCCGTACCACCCGCCAACCGGAGCACACCCCATGAACGTCCTCATCGCGATCAGCCAGTTCATCGTCAATGAGATCCTCAGCGTCCCCGCCTATCTGATCGGCATCATCACGGCAGTCGGCCTCATCGCGCTGCGGAAGAGCGCCGGCCAGGTAGTCGGAGGCGCCATCAAAGCGGTGCTCGGATTCCTCCTCATCAGCGCCGGAGCCACCCTCGTTACCGCCTCCCTGGACCCACTCGGGACCATGATCCAGGGGGCCCTGGGCGCCCAGGGAGTGGTCCCCACCAATGAGGCCATCGCGGGGATCGCTCAGCAGGAATACGGCGCCCAGGTGTCCTGGCTGATGATCCTCGGGTTCTTCGTGGCCATCCTCCTCGCCCGGTTCACGCCCCTGCGCTACGTGTTCCTCACCGGACACCACCTGCTGTTCATGGCCACGCTCATCACCATCGTGATGGCCTCCGCCGGGATGCCCGGGACGCTCGTCGTCTGCCTGGGCGCGGTGCTGCTGGGCATCCTGATGGTCGCTCTGCCCGCTCTCGCGCAGCCCTGGACCCGCAAAGTCACCGGTGACGACTCCATCGCCATCGGGCACTTCGGCACCGCCGGATACATCGCCTCCGGAGCCGTGGGGCGCCTCGTGGACCCCCGTGGCAAGAGCCGCTCCACCGAGGACATCAAGGTCCCGGAAGGGCTGCGGTTCCTCCGCGATTCCATGGTCGCCACCGCGCTGTCCATGGTGGTCATGTACGTGATCGTCGCCGTCATCTACCTCGTCCGAGCCGGATCTGAGACCGCGTTCCAGGCCTTCGACGGCGGAGCGACCGACGTCGGTAATTACATGATGCTCTCGGTGACCCAGGGGCTGCAGTTCGGCATCGCCGTGGCCGTCATCCTCTTCGGGGTGCGCACCATCCTCGGTGAGCTGGTACCGGCCTTCCAGGGGATCGCCGCCAAGATCGTCCCCGGGGCCATCCCCGCCCTGGACGCCCCCATCGTGTTCCCGTACGCGCAGAACGCGGTGCTGATCGGGTTCCTCTCCAGCTTCGCCGGAGGCCTGATCGGGCTGCTGCTGCTCGGCACCGTCTTCGGCCCGATGTTCGGCCTCGCCCTGATTCTGCCCGGACTGGTCCCCCACTTCTTCACCGGCGGTGCCGCCGGGGTCTACGGCAACGCCACGGGTGGACGACGCGGCGCCGTCTCCGGGGCCTTCGTCAACGGCCTGCTCCTGACCTTCCTGCCGGCGCTGCTGCTCAAGGTCCTGGGGTCCTTCGGCTCCGCCAACACGACGTTCGGAGACACCGACTTCGGGTGGTTCGGCATCCTCATCGGCTACGGAGCGAAGCCCGGGGTGGTCCTCGGATCGATCATCCTCATCATCATCGGTCTGGTGCTGCTCGGCGCCGCCATCCTCGTGCAGAAGCGGCTCGTGGACCGCCCCTGGGACCCGGCACCGGCCCGCGCCTCGGCACCCGGCGGAGACACCGCCGAGATCACCGGGGATACGGCGGAGACCGGCGCACCGACCGCCCGGCCTGAAACCGACGCCGCAGATCGCTACCCCCGCATCGCCCCGCCGGCCGGCGCCCCGACACCGCCGAAGCGGTGAGGCACCCACATCCACCGATATCCCACCCAGACCTCACAGGAGTACACCGGTGAACACTGAGCAGATCGTCGCTCTGGATTTCGAGACCGCCAACGAACAGCGAGCCTCCGCCTGTGCCATCGGGATGGTGCGCGCCGATGCCAGCGGGCAGATCATCGACCGGTACTCCACGCTGCTCAGACCCGCCCCCGGCTTCGACTACTTCTCCCACTTCAACGTCTCCATCCACGGGATCACAGCCGAGGATGTGGAGGATGCACCCACCTTCGAAGAGGCCCTCCCCGAGCTGCGGGAGTTCATCGGGGAATCGCCCGTCATCGCGCACAACATGGCTTTCGACTACTCCGTGTGGAACGCCGCCTCGGCCGCCATCGGGCAGCCCGGTCTCAACTCCCGCCGCCTGTGCACCCTGCGTATCGCACGGCAGATCCTGCGCCGTCATGATCGCCCCAATGACCTGAAGACTCTGGCGGCGGAGTTTGCACCCGAGGTCGACTTCGCCCACCATCGAGCATCCGATGACGCCGCCGCCTGCCTTCACGTCCTCTTCGGGATGCTCCCGAACATCCAAGTCGACCTGGCCACGTTGGTCAGGGAATTCTCGCTGGATTCCTCCGGGAGGCGTCCCCTAGGCAGCAGGTTCTACGCTTCCCGGTCCGGGAGCCTGGCTGCTCTGGACACCATCGACGAGGTGGAAATCGAGTCCTGGCCGGACTCCGACATCCTGGCGGGAGCGGGGATCTGCTTCACCGGAACCCTGGATCGCATGAATCGAAATACCGCCAAGGCCCTGGTGAGGAAGCTGGGCGGAACGCCTCAGGACGGCGTCACCAAGAAGACGCGCATCCTGGTGGAAGGAATCTCCGATCCCGCCCGGTGGCGTCCCGGTGCGGACGGCTCATCGAAGACCCGCAAGGCCCGGGCCCTCGCCGAATCCGGACAGCAGATCGAAGCCATGACCGAGGAGACCTTCTTCGCCATGCTCAGCGAGCTGGAAGCTTCCCAGTAGCGACTTGTACCCGTCCGGAACACTCCCCCGAGCCCCCACCCCCGAAACACCAGCCCGCTACCATCACCCCCATGCCGCACATCACCCCCGCCAACGACACCACCTCCACCACCGACACAACCCACCCCTCCCCAGCCTTCCTGCCCGCCGCCGAGGCCATCGGCCCGGGCCTTCAGCGGTTCCGCCGGGAGCTGCACCGCCAGCCGGAGCTGGGCACCCACCTGCCGTGGACGCAGCAGCGGGTGCTGGAGAAGCTGGAGGTCCTGCCCCTGGAGATCACCACGGGCCGATCCCTCACCTCCGTCACCGCGGTGCTGCGCGGGCAGGGTCGGCCCGCCGCCGCATCCGCTGACACCACCACCCGCCCCGCCGTCCTGCTGCGCGGGGACATGGACGGGCTGCCGGTGCTCGAGGACTCCGGGGAGGAGTTCGCCTCCACCACCGGCACCATGCACGCCTGCGGGCACGACCTGCACACCGCCGGGCTGGCCGGGGCCGCGCGGCTCCTCAGCGCCCACCGGGAGGCGTTGGCCGGCGACGTCGTGTTCATGTTCCAGCCGGGCGAGGAGAACCCGGGTGGCGCGCTGCCCATGATCGAGGAGGGGGTGCTCGACGCCGCGGGCCCGCGCGTCGTCGCCGCCTACGGCTTCCACGTGCACCCCGGTCGGCGGGGCACCTTCCAGTACCGACCGGGCACCTACATGGCCGCGGCCAACATCCTGGGCATCACCGTCCACGGGGCCGGCGGGCACGGCTCGCAGCCGCACAACGCGCGCAATCCGGTGCCGGCCGCCGTCGAGATCGCCGCCACCCTGCCGGCGAAGATCCAGCAGACCTTCCCGGCCACGGAGCCGGTGGTCGCGACCATCACGCAGCTGCGCGCGGGCAGTGCCGCGGAGAACGTGATCGGGGACGAGGCCTTCATCGGCGGGTCCGTGCGCACCATGGATCGGGCGGGCACGCGGCGGTTCGGGCGCATGGTGGAGGAGCTGGCTCAGGGCATCGCCGCGGCCCACGGCTGCACGGTCACGGTGGACTTCTCCGAGCTGTACCCGGCCACCATCTGCGACCCCGCCGAGGCCGCCTTCGCCGCGCGGGGCCTGCGGGGCCTGCTCGGGGAGGATGCCGTGACGCAGCGGGAGCACTCCCGGATGGGGTCCGAGGACTTCTCCTACGTCCTGGAGCAGGTGCCGGGCGCGTTCCTGCACGTCGGCGCCTCCTACCCGGACGAGGACCCGGCGACCTCGCCCACCAACCACTCCGCGCGGGTTCGGTTCGACGACGCGGTCCTGCCCGTCATGGCCGCGGGCCTGGCCCAGCTCGCCCACGACCGCTTGGCCGGGTGAGCCGGTGCGCCTGGCGAGCCGAGCCAGCCGGTTTGGGAGGGGTTTCGACGTTTGGGAGCGTTCTCGAGGCTCCCACACACCAAAACCGCTCCCAAAACGCCCACCCGCCCAACCCCGGCCCCGCCCCAGAGAGCGAGCGCAGCCGTCTCACCCCACCGCGGCCAGCACCAGGAAGACGACGCCGGCCGCGGCCAGCAGGATCGCCACGGCCGGGCGGATGTCCTGGCGAGCAGCCCACGCGGAGCCGGCTCGCACGGCCCGGGCGGCGCGGGGGAACGCACCCCACGCCCAGGCGGCCAGCAGGTACGGCCCGGCCACTCCGAGCAGGAACACCAGGTACAGGAGCACCTCGACCCACAGGTGATGGTGCCCGGCCCCGCGGATGGCCCGCCCGGCCACGTACATGGTGGCGGGGCCACTGAAGCCGATGAACGTGTTGGCCAGCCCGATCAGCACCATCCGGGAGGGTCGGGCGTCCCCCGGGGACGGCGGGCGGTGGGGCTTCAGGGGTCGGCGGGAGCGGTGCCACTGCCAGGCGGCCAGCAGCAGGAACACCAGGCCCGCGGCGAGGTCCACGCCGCGGCGCACCAACAGCTCTCGGGTGCGGTCCTCCAGCAGCCGGGCCAGCACATCCGGATCCACGGCGCGGAACGCGAACATCAGGATCGTCGCCCCCAGGACGATGCCGAGGGTCAGCCACCGGATCAGTCGGGCGGGCCGGTTCTCGGTGGTCAGCAGGTGCAGCACGACGGCGTACATGCTGGGGCTGAACCCCATGACCAGTCCCAGCCCCACCAGGGACGCTCCGGCGGCGACCATCGCCCCTCACCCCGCTCTCCTCGACGTCGCGCACCATCATGGCAGACGGGGGCGGGCACCGGGGTCAGCTCTTCGACGCCGAGCTCGGGTCCGCCTGATGCGGCACCGTCTCCGGCGCGCCGGTCAGCATGGTCAGCAGCAGCACGGCTGAGATCTCCCCGTCACGGGGGTTCGACGCGTCGTCGTCCGGGCGGTCCACACGATGCGTGACGTGTGCGGGCAGGTGCACCACCGTGCCGGGGTCCAACCGCTCGGTGCGTCCGCCCCAGGTGAAGTCCAGGGTGCCGCGCAGGCACTGCACCGTGATCGGGTGCGCGGCCCGGTGCTCGGGCAGACTCTGCCCCGGGGCGAAGGCGAACAGGATCAGATTCGCCCCGGCTCCCTGCAGCACGCGGGCCACTGCAGGGCGAGGACGGCCGGGGTCCGGAACGGGGGCGGCGTCGAGCAGGTGGACAGCGGTTCCGGAGCTCATCTGCGCCTCCTCGAGCTCAGCCCGACCCTGCGCAGAAGCTCGGCGTGGCTGTTGCGCACCGGGGCCGCGTCCTGGAATGCCCGTTCGAGCCATGACCCCTCCCAGATATTCGGTATCTTCTATACCGATTCTAGGTCAGCCGCAGCCCCCGGAAGGCACCGATCGCCGGGGATCAGCCCAGGACCCACCCACCCTGACCCCATTCCGGAGCGCACTCCGGAAGGACTATCGTGGGCGGCGAGGGGCGCGAGGATGCGCTCCCGGACCGATTCGAGGATCGAGGCACACCATGAGCGGCTTCACGCACGTCACCGTCATCGGCTCAGGGGTTCTGGGCTCCCAGATCGCCTTCCAGGCGGCGTTCTTCGGGAAGGAGGTGATGGTCTATGACATCTCCGAGGAGATCCTCGCCGAGCTCCCCACCCGGTGGGATCGGCTGGCCGGATTCTACGTTCGGGACATGGAGGCCACCGAGGACCAGCTGGAGCAGACCCGCTCCCGGCTGCACCACAGCGCCGATCTCGCGCAGGCGCTGGCCGAGGCCGACGTCGTCATCGAGGCCGTGCCGGAGAACCTGGAGCTGAAGAGGAAGGTGTGGGCGCAGATCGGGGCAGCGGCCCCGGAGCAGGCGGTGCTGTGCACCAACTCCTCGACCCTGCTGCCCAGCGACATCGCCGCGGCCACGGGACACCCGGAGCGGTTCCTTGCCCTGCACTTCGCCAACGAGGTGTGGAAGAACAACACCGGCGAGGTGATGGGCCACGCGGGCACGGACCCCCAGGCGGTGCAGCAGGTGCTGGAGTTCGCGGGACAGATCGGGCTGGTGCCCATCCACGTGGAGAAGGAACAGCCCGGCTACGTGCTGAACACGCTGCTGGTGCCGTTCCTCAACGCCGCCACGCACCTGTGGGTCCAGGACATCGCGGAGCCCGAGGAGATCGACAAGACCTGGCGCACCGCCACCGGCTCCCCGCTGGGCCCGTTCCAGATCCTCGACGTCGTCGGGATGGAGACGGTCTACCAGATCAACCTCAACGCCGGGACCGAGGAGTCGAAGAAGGTGGCTCAGCGGATCAAGACCGAGTTCATCGACCGCGGTCGCCGCGGCCGGGACGCCGGCGGCGGGTTCTACACCTACTGACCCGACGCACCCATCTGCCCGGCGGACACGACGACGCCGCCCGGCCCCTCCTCACCGGTGAGGGGCCGGGCGGCGTCGTGCTGGGCTCCCGGGACGTGCCGGCCCCGATCAGGCCGGCTTCATCACGCCGTAGCGTTCGAGCATGTCCCCGACCATGGTCTTGTCCAGCTGCTTGCGCAGCCAGCCGGGCACCGGCAGGGGCTTGCCGTCGCGCACGGCGGTGGTGGCGTGGAGCAGGTCCCGCACGTCGTAGACGGAGCCCCACACCTCGGGCACGCCGCGTTCGACGTCGAGCAGCTGGTACACGGCCTCCATCGCGGTGCGCACCGAGTACTCGGTGGTGAAGATCGTGTCCCGCACGGTCTCGGCGAACTGCCCGAGGAACGCGAAGTTGGTGACGTGCTCCGGCACCACCTGGGGACGATCACCCGCGGTGCGCGGCATGAAGAACGCGGTGACGAAGGGCATCGCGCACGGCCGGGTGATGCAGGATTCCTTGGCCAGCTGCGGGATCTGCTCCTCGGGCACGCCCAGGTGGTAGAGCCATTCCTGGCAGATCTCGTCCCCGGTGCACTCGCGCATCGGCTTCTTGATGAAGTCGCCGGGGGTGTCGATGAACAGTCCGTAGAACCAGATGGTCAGCTCGTTGGGCTTCTGCGCGGCGAAGTGCGGCTGGCGGTTGATGGTCCAGGACTGCAGCCAGGCGGAGTCCCGGGCGGTGACGATGCCACCGGTGACCACGCGCCCGGAATGCGGGTCCCGTCGGCAGATCTTCTCGATGTACGGGGTGATCTTGTCATCCAGGGTGGTGATGGTCGCGGATTCCCAGGCCGTCTCGTGCTCGGCGTGGACGTTGGGGGCGTGGATGAACTTGTCCGGGCGCCCGAAGTCCGGGTCCTGCTGGGCGATGTTCTTCCACAGGCTCCAGGCCCCGCCCTCAGGGGTGCTGTAATCCCATTCGGGGGCGGTGTCCTTGGTGCCCCAGGAGGAGTTGTCCACCAGGGAGCCGTTGGTGACGAACACGAGGGTGTCCTCGTCAATGTCGACGCCGCCCTTCTCGCCGCCGCGCAGCCATTCGATGCGCCGGGCGGTCTTCTTCTGCGCGGTGATGTCGAAGACGACGTTGGTCACCCGGGTGTCGAACTGCACCTTCACGCCCTGCTCCTGCAGCCAGGCGATCAGCGGCTTCACCAGGGATTCGTACTGGTTGTACTTGGTGAACTTCAGGGCGGAGAAGTCCGGCAGGCCGCCGATGTGGTGGATGAAGCGCTGCACGTACAGCTTCATCTCCAGGGCGGAGTGCCACTCCTCGAAGGCGAACATGGTGCGCCAGTACAGCCAGAAGGTCGAGTCGAAGAACTCCCGGCCCATGACGTCGTTGATCCTCTTGTCGTAGAGGTCTTCGTCTCGGGACATGAACAGGTCCAGGAGATCCTTCTGGGCCTTGAGGCTGAGGTCGAACTTCCCGTCCGTGCCCCCGTCCTCGCCGCGGTTGCGGGTCGCGCGCATCAGGGAGTAGTTGGGGTCGTCCTTGTTCAGCCAGTAGAACTCATCCAGCACGCTGGCGCCTTCGGTCTCCAGGGAGGGCACCGAGTGGAAGAGGTCCCACAGGCATTCGAAGTGGTTCTCCATCTCGCGCCCGCCGCGGATGAGGAAGCCGTCCCGGTGGGGGTCCTCGACGCCGTCGAGGGCCCCGCCGGCGATGTCGCTGGCCTCGAGGATCGTGATGTTCTCCCCCGGCATCTGCCCGTCGCGGACGAGGAATCCGGCGGCGGCCAGGGAGGCGAGTCCGGCGCCGACGAGGTAGGCGTGCTTGTGCTCCACCCCCTCGGGCTTGCGGGGCCGGGCGAATGCTTCGTAGTTGCCGCTGCTGTAGTACATGGTTCGTCTCCTTCCGGCGAGTCGCTCCATCGGGCCCGCCCTCAATTCGGAGTGTACTCCGCTTTTTCGGCGCAGGGGTCGCCCTGAGAGCACGATGACGCCCGTCGATCTCCCCCATCACCCCGCCCGGTCGGGCCGAGCGCCATCGTCGATGACGAGCCGAGCAACGGCGCGATGCACGGGGTGTCGCACCGTCCGGACTCGCGGGCCTCAGCGCAGCAGCATCTCCACCAGCCGGGTGATCATGGTGCGGAAGCGCTCGGGCAGGCTCAGCACGTCGGAGCGGCCCAGGGAGGCGCGCACCAGCTCGATGCAGATCGAGGAGAACACGGTGTCCGCGGCGAATGCGCAGTAGTCCGCGGGGCGCTGCCCGGCCCGGTCGGCGTCGGCCGCGGCATCCGCGTGACGCAGGATCCGTTCGATCGCGAAGCGCATCCGATCGATCTGCTCCAGGGAGCCCTCGGTCAGGGTGCTGCGGGCGAAGACCACCTCGCGGATGTAGGCGGTGGCCAGCTCCGGGTGCTCCAGGGAGAGGTCCCGCAGCGGGACCATCAGGTCCAGGATCGCCTGCGTGGGGTCGGCCCCCTCCTCGAGGGAGGCCAGGGCGCGGTCGTGCCCGGTGCGCAGCTGGTCGTTGACCACCCGCACCAGCAGATCCGATTTGGAGCCGACGTGCCGGAAGAAGGCCCCGTTGGTGACCCTGGCGGCCTCGGCGATCTGCTGGGTGGTCACGGATTCATAGCCGCGGCTGCGGAACAGCTGGGTCGCGGCCTCCACGATGGCGGCCGTCTTGCGCTGGCGCTGCGCGGCCCGCTTGCCCAGGGCCGGCTCGGGGATCGCCGGCCCGGCGGCGGCATCGGCAGCGGGCTCGACGGCGACGCGAGGGGCGGAGGAGGCGGAGGCGTGGGCGGCGGTGCTCATGGCACCACGGTACCGGGGTCGCCCGAAGGGCGCGGGGGAGAACGTCACGCTCTCCCGGAGCGCACTCCGCTCGGCCTAAGCTGGAAGCGCCCCCATCAGCATCGACGCCGAGAGGAAGCCCGCACGATGACTCCCCCGGAGAGCACCGGCACTCATCCCGCCCGTGATCGGGGAGGGGCCGGCCCATCGGCCGCGGCGCGGGCCCCGTGGATTCTGGCTCAGCTGGGCAAGCGCGTCCTGCGCCCCGGAGGATTGGAGACCACCCGCTGGCTGCTGACTCAGCTCGCCGTCGAAGGACGCGACGTCGTGGAGATCCTCCCCGGCCGGGGTCTGGGCACCCGGGCGATCCTGGCGGACGCGCCCGCCGGGTACACCGGGGTGGAGTCCGACGAGGAGACCCAGCAGATGATCGCGGACCTGCTGCCGGAGGGCTCCCGATACCGGGCGGTCATCGGCCGCGCCGAGCGCACCGGCCTGCCCGCCTCATCCGCCGACGTCGTGCTCATCGAGGCGGTGCTGTCCACCCTGGGAGACGAGGAGAAGGCCGCGGTGCTGGCCGAGGCCCACCGGATCCTGCGTCCGGGAGGGGTGTGCGGGGTGCACGAGCTGGCCCTGCGCCCCGGTCAGCTCTCCGCGCTGGAGCAGGAGGGCATCCGCCGCAACCTGGCGCGGGAGCTGCGCCTGCCGGCCCGTCCGCTGACCGTGCCGGACTGGGAGGACCTCGCCCAGTCGCAGGGGCTGCGGCCGGAGCAGATGAAGCTGGTGCCGATGTCCATGCTGCAGCCGCGGCGGATGCTGGCGGACGAAGGTGCCGCCGGAGTCCTCCGGATCCTGGGGAACATGGCGCGTCGGCCTCGGGCGGCCCGGCGGGCGCAGCGGATGCACCGGGTGTTCTGGGATCACCGCCGCCACCTCAGCGGCATGGCCCTGGTGCTGCGTCGACCCCGGTGACACGCCGGAGGGACGAGGGACTCACCGACGCTCCCCCGCCGGCGGCCTGGAGCTGGTAGTGTTGACGGTGCACGTGATCCGGCGGTTCGGAGATCACCTTCGCACGGACCGCCCATGATCTTCATGACGACCCTGATGCGGTCTTTTCGCAGTCCCAGGCCGGTGCGCCCGGCCGGACTTCTCGATGAGTTCTCCATCTGACTTCCTGCACCTGCCGTGCGTCCCGGTGATCGGCCGCCCACGGAGCAGGACGCCCGCGCCGGCATCCCCGCCGGCGAAGCAGCACCGGCCGCTTCCGCGGCCACCCCAACGAAAGCAAGAGATTATGGCCACTGGCATCGTGAAATGGTTCAACGGCGAAAAGGGCTACGGCTTCATCGCTCCCGACGACGGCTCGGACGACCTGTTCGCCCACTACTCCGCCATCGAGGGCAATGGCTTCCGCAACCTCGAGGAGGGTCAGGCCGTGGAGTTCACTCCCGAGCGCGGCCCCAAGGGTATGCAGGCCAGCTCGATCCGCGCGATCTGATCCTCGCACCCGATGCGACGGGGGCGGCCCCGGGACTCACCAGTCCCGGGGCCGCCCCTTTTTCCGTGCGCACCGAACCGTCAACGGCGTGGCTTCCGGACCCCGGATAGCCCACGTGAGTGACGGCTCGGCGCACGTGACGGCGTCGAACCGTCACTCGCGTGCCTTCTGAGCCCCGGATGCGCCACGCCAGTGACGGTTCGGCGTGAGGGGAGGGAGGGGAGGGCGGCTACACCAGGTCGCGCAGGGCCCGGACCGCCACGGACAGGGTGGACAGGCGCGGGGCATCCGGGGAGTGCTCCAGCTGCGCGCGCACCTCCTCCATCAGCCGCTCGACCCGCGCGGTGTGCACCGGGTGGCGCTCCTCCCAGGCGGCCACGGCGCGCTCGGCCTCCTCAGGCCCGGACACCTCGTCGGCACCGGACGACGCCGCGCCGTCCTCAGCCGGCCCGCCGTCGCCACCAGCACTGCCCGCCGCGTCACCGTCACCGGCCGCAGCGCCGCCGATCTCCTCGGTCACCGCCAGGGTCAGGTCCGCGAGGGTCTCGTACAGGTCCGAGCGCAGGGAGGAGCGGGCGAGGGTCTCCCAGCGGTCCCCTCGCGGCAGATGCGTGATCGCCTCGAGCAGGAGCTCGGCGTCGAACCGGTCCGCGACCGCGTAGCGCACCAGGGCGCAGGAGCGCAGACCGACCGGGGCCTGCTCGGCCAGCCGGGCCACATCCAGCAGCGGGTAGGCCTCCAGCAGGCCGGCCCAGTCCCGGGCCAGATCCTCCGGGACCCCCCAGGAGCGGGCGTCCTCGAAGCGCTCGGTCCAGCGCCGGGCGGCCTCGGGCCCCAGCAGCTCCGGGACGTCCCCGGCCAGCTCCAGGGCCGGGCGGTACCGCCGGATCACCGCGGCGATCCGCTGGGATTCCGCCACGGACTGCGCGACCTCCCCGGCGGCCAGGGTGCCCTCGTCGATGAACCAGCGGGTGCCGCGGTCCACGAGCCGCTGGATCTCCCGGCCCACGGCCCGCCAGGCCTCCGGGGCGACGTCGGCCGGCAGGGCGCGGAAGCGCTCCATGAGCCCGCGGATCCCGAACAGCTCGCGCACCACCAGGAAGGCCGCGGCCACGCTGGCCGCGGAGGCCCCGGTCTCCTCCAGCACCCGGTAGGCGAAGGTGATGCCGGCGGTGTTGACCATCTCGTTGGCCACCCGGGTGCAGATGATCTCCCGGCGCAGCGGGTGCTCGTCCAGCTCACCGCCGAAGCGGCGGATCACCTCCTCCGGGAAGTACTCCTCGAGGATGCGCGCCAGCCACGGGTCCTCGCCGAAGCCGGCGTCGAGCAGGGCCGCGGTCACGTCGATCTTCGCGTACGCGGCGAGCACGGACAGCTCCGGCCCGGTCAGCCCCCAGCCGTCCTCGAAGCGCGCGGTCAGCTCGGCGTCGGAGGGCAGGTCCTCGATGCCCCGGTCCAGCCCGGCGTGCTCCTCGAGGTGGTGCATCAGCCGCACGGCCGAGGAGCGGGTGGGCATGGTGCCCAGGCGCTCGGCCTGCAGGAGCACGTTCTGCTCCCGGTTGGTCTCCAGCACGGCGCGGGCGACGGCGTCGGTCTGCTCCTCGATGAACCCCGCCCGCTCCTCGGCCTCCAGCAGCCCGCGGGCCACCAGCCGGTCCACGAGGATCTTCAGGTTCACCTCCCGGTCCGAGGTCTCCACCCCGGCGGAGTTGTCGATCGCGTCCGTGTTGAGGATGACCCCGGCGCGGGCGGCCTCGATGCGCCCGCGCTGGGTGAAGCCCAGGTTCCCGCCCTCCCCGACGATGCGGCAGCGCAGGTCAGCACCATCCACGCGCAGGGCGTCGTTGGCCTTGTCCCCCACCTCGGCGTTGGTCTGCCCGGCGGCCTTCACGTACGTGCCGATGCCGCCGTTGTAGAGCAGATCCACGGGGGCGGTGAGGATCGCGGAGACCAGCTCCGCGGGGGCCAGGCGCTGCACGTGCTCCTCGATGCCCAGGGCCTCCCGGATCTGCGGGGTCAGCTCGATGGACTTCTCCCGGCGGGAGAACACCCCGCCGCCGGCGGAGATCAGGGAGCGGTCGTAGTCCTGCCAGCTGGAGCGCGGGGTGGTGAACAGCCGCTGCCGCTCGGCGTAGGAGGAGGCGGGGTCCGGGTCCGGGTCGATGAAGATGTCCCGGTGGTCGAAGGCCGCCACCAGCCGGGTGTGCTCCGAGCGCAGCATCCCGTTGCCGAACACGTCCCCGGACATGTCCCCGATGCCCACGGCCGTGAACTCCTCGGCCTGGCAGTCGATGCCCAGCTCCGCGAAGTGGCGCTTGACCGACTCCCACGCGCCGCGGGCGGTGATGCCCATGGCCTTGTGGTCGTAGCCCACGGATCCGCCGGAGGCGAAGGCATCGCCCAGCCAGAACCCGTACTCCGCGGAGATGGAGTTGGCCAGGTCCGAGAAGGTCGCGGTGCCCTTGTCCGCGGCGACCACCAGGTACGTGTCTTCCGCGTCCAGGGCGATGACGCCCTCCGGGCGCCGCACGCTCTGGTGCCCGGCGTCGTCGGTGACGAGGTTGTCCGTGACGTCCAGCAGGGAGCGGATGAACAGGGAGTAGGCGGCCCGCCCCTCCGCCAGCCAGGCTTCGCGGTCCGCGGCCGGGTCCGGCAGCTGCTTGGCGTAGAATCCGCCCTTGGCGCCGGTCGGGATGATGACGGCGTTCTTGACCATCTGCGCCTTGACCAGCCCGAGCACCTCGGTGCGGAAGTCCTCGCGCCGGTCGGACCAGCGCAGCCCGCCGCGGGCGATCTCCCCGAAGCGCAGGTGCACGCCCTCCACGCGCGGGGAGTGCACCCAGATCTCGAAGGCCGGGCGCGGCAGCGGCGCGAAGGAGATCTCCCGGGGCCGCACCTTCAAGGCGATGCTCGCCCGGTCCTGGTACGCGTTGGTGCGCACCGTGGCCGCGACGACCTCCGCGAGCGCGCGCAGCATCCGGTCCGCGTCCAGGGTGGGCACCTCGTCCAGAGCCCGCCCGATGCGCTCCCGGATCTCCTCCCGGGCGGCGCGCCGGGCCGCGACGTCGTCCGCCTGCGTCGGCGCGGCGTCGGGGTCGACGTCGGCCGGGGAGGAAGCCGCGGGGGCGAAGCCGGCCTCGAACAGCTCCACCAGCAGCCGGGTCACCCGCGGGTGGGCCAGCAGGGTGTCGGCCATGAACGCCGGGGTGAACCCGGTGCCCAGCTGCACCAGGTAGCGGGTGTAGGCGCGCAGGATCGCGACGGTGCGCCACGGCAGGGCCTCGGCCAGCACCAGCCGGTCCAGGGAGTCGGATTCGGCCCGCCCGGACAGCACCGCGCACAGGGCGTCCTCGTACAGCTCGAGCACGGCCTCCGGATCCACCCCGTCGGGGAAGATCACCCCGAAGTCGTAGAGCAGCACGTCCTGCCCGCCGGGGGCCCGCAGGTCGTAGGGGCGCTGATCCACGACGGTCAGGCCCAGGTGCTGCATGAGCGGCAGCAGGGCGGTGAGGGTGCGGGGTTCGCGCAGGTAGGTCTTCAGGCGCAGCTCCCGGGTCTGGTCCGGGTGGTGCTGCCCGTGCCCGTCGGGCCGGTGCAGGCGCACCGCGGCCGGGCGGTCCGCTCCGGCGGCCAGCAGCCGGGTGAACACGGCGACGTCGGCCACCGCGTCCTCGATCTCGTAGTCCGCGCGGTAGGTGGCCGGGGCGGCGTCGGCCCAGGAGGCGGCGTCGGCGGTGCCCTGCGCATGCAGCGCGGTCTCCAGGGCCTCGGGCCAGGAGCGGGTCGCGGCCTGCAGCTTCCGCTCGATCGCGGCGACGTCCAGGTCCGGGACCTGATCCGGGTCCGCCAGGCGCAGCCGGAAGAAGATCCGGGCCAGGGCGGAGACGGACAGGTGCACCTCGAAGTCGCTGGAGGCCAGGTCGATCTCCCGGTGCAGCACGGCCTCGATGCGCTGGCGCACCCCGGTGTTGTACCGGTCCCGCGGCAGGAACACGACGGCGGAGACGAACCGCCCGAACTCGTCCGGGCGCAGGAACAGCCGGGTGCGCCGCCGCTCCTCCAGGCCCATGATCCCCGCGAAGGTGTCCGTGAGGGTGTCCTGGTCCGCCTGCAGCAGCTCCAGGCGCGGGTACTCCTCGATCATGCCGGTGAGGGTCTTGTCCGAGTGGGAGCCGGGCTGGAATCCCAGCCGGTTGCGCACCACCCGCACCCGCTCGCGCATCAGCGGCGTCTCGGTGGCGGGCAGGGAGTAGGCCCGCAGGGAGAACAGTCCCAGGATCACGTACTCCCCGATCACCCGCCCGGAGGCGTCGAGGTCCCGCAGCCCGATGTAGTCCAGGAACTCGTGCCGGTGGATCGTGGAGCGGGAGTTGGCCTTGGTGATGTAGACGATCTTCCGGTCGGCGGCGTTGTCCCGGGAGCGTCCGGTGAGCAGGCGCGGCTCAGGGTCGACGTCGTGCCCGTCCTCCTCGGCGAGGATGCCCAGGCCGGTGCCGGGCCGGTCGGAGATGCTCAGCCCGTCGGGGCCCTCGCGCAGGTCCCGCTCCTTGTACCCGAAGAACAGGAAGTTCTCCCGGGCCAGCCACGCCAGGAACTCCCGCACCACCTGCGGATGCTCGGCGGCGTCCGGGGCGGCGTCCTGGACCCGCAGGGGCCCGGTGCCCTGCTCCGGGTCGGCGAGGGTCCCGACCCGCTCGGAGAGGTCCAGGACCTTCTCCCGCACGGCCTCGGCGTCGCGGTGGGCCCGGCGCACATCGGCCAGGACCCGGTGGATCGCCGCGGTGAGGTGCTGGGCGGAGCGCTCGTCGTCGACGTCGGACAGGTCCATGCTGATCCAGGACTCGATCGCGGAGGCCTTGCCGACGGCCGGCCCCAGGGACGGGATCGCGGCGGTGTCCCCGCTGGCCACCGGCTGCTTGGTCTCCAGTCCGCGCAGGGATTCCAGGGCGCCGGTGTCCGGGTCCCGGTGCACGAGGAAGACGGGGTGGAACAGGGCGTCGGAGCCGCCGTGGTTCCCGGCGACCTCCGCGGTCACGGAGGAGACGAGGAAGGGCATGTCGTCGGTGACGATCATCAGGGTCCAGCCGCGCCCGGTGCGCACCACCTGCACGGAGGCCTCCTGCGGCCGGCGATGCTCGGCGAGGTCCCGGTGCAGGCGGGCCCGCTCCAGCAGCTCCTCCCGGGTGCTCTCGGCCAGGTCCTCGGCGGTGGAGTGCTGGTAGTACCGCCGGATCCAGGGGTCGATCCGGGGATCGGCGAGGGGGTCGGTGGACTCGGTGCTCGGGTTCAGAGGCACGGTGGCGGATACCTTCCTGGAAGACTGGACACGTCGTTGTGGTCGTCTCGGCCTCGTCCCAGGATAGCCTCCGCCGGGTGACGGTCCGAGCGCGAGCTCCTAGACTCGGCCCATGACACCCGCAGCCCTCGGCCTCGTCCTGACGGCCGCCGTGTTCCACGCGACCTGGAACCTCGCGGCGAAGGCGAAGACGGGGGATTCCTTCGTGTTCATCTGGTGGTACGTGCTGGGCCGGACCCTCCGGGAGAACGTGTGGCCGATCCTGGCGATCGCGGCGTTCTCCCCCGCCGCGTACGTGCTGGTGCTGATCGCGATGCAGACCCAGCCGGTGTCCCTGGTGGCCCCGCTGCGGGAGACGAGCATCGTCATCGGCTCGCTGCTGGGGTGGCTGATCTTCAAGGAGGCGAACCCGGGCCGGCGTCTGCTGGGGGCCGCGGTGGTGCTCGGCGGGGTCGCCCTGATCTCCGGATGATCCGGCTGTCCCCGTAGAGTGGGCGGCGGACGGCAGCCGAGAGATGAGGAGCACACCGTGGCATCGGACGTGAGCGAGAAGATCGACGGCTTCTACCGGGAGGTGCTGCGGCGCAATCCGGGCGAACCGGAGTTCCACCAGGCGGTGGGCGAGGTCTTCGGCAGCCTGGGCCTGCTCCTGGAGCAGGACCCGGCCTACGGGGAGCACGGGCTGATCGAGCGGCTCGTGGAGCCGGAGCGGCAGCTGATCTTCCGGGTGCCGTGGGTGGATGACCACGGGCGCGTGCAGGTCAACCGGGGCTTCCGAGTGCAGTTCAACTCCGCCCTGGGACCGTACAAGGGCGGTCTGCGCTTCCACCCGTCGGTCAACCTGGGGGTCGTGAAGTTCCTGGGCTTCGAGCAGATCTTCAAGAACTCCCTGACGGGCCTGCCGATCGGCGGCGGGAAGGGCGGCTCGGACTTCGACCCCAAGGGCCGCTCCGACGCGGAGATCATGCGCTTCTGCCAGTCGTTCATGACCGAGCTGCACCGGCACCTCGGGGAGTACACGGATGTCCCCGCGGGGGACATCGGCGTCGGCTCCCGGGAGATCGGGTACCTGTTCGGGCAGTACCGGCGCCTGGCCAACCGGCACGAGTCCGGGGTGCTCACCGGCAAGGGCCTGGCCTGGGGCGGGTCCCTGGTGCGCACCGAGGCCACCGGGTACGGGCTGGTCTACTTCACCGCGGAGATGCTGCGCGCGCACGACGCCTCCTTCGACGGCGCGCGGGTCGTGGTCTCCGGCTCCGGGAACGTGGCGATCTACGCGATCGAGAAGGCCCAGCAGCTGGGTGCCACCGTCGTCGGCTTCTCGGATTCCTCCGGGTGCGTGCACACCCCGGACGGGGTGGACGTGGATCTGCTGCGCCGGGTCAAGGAGCAGCGTCGCGAGCGCGTGTCCGCCTACGCCGAGGAGGTCTCGGGCGCCCGATTCTCCGAGGGCGGGAACGTGTGGGAGCTGGAGTGCGACATCGCCCTGCCGTGCGCCACCCAGAACGAGCTCGACGGCGAGGCGGCGCGTCTGCTGGCCTCGCACGGGTGCCGCTTCGTCGCGGAGGGCGCGAACATGCCCTCCACGCAGGAGGCGATCGAGGTGTACCGGGAGGAGGGGATCGCCTACGCCCCGGGGAAGGCCTCGAATGCGGGCGGGGTGGCGACGTCGGCCCTGGAGATGCAGCAGAACGCGACCCGGGATACGTGGGATTTCGAGTACACGGATCAGCGGCTGCGTCAGATCATGACCAACATCTTCACCGCCTGCGAGCAGACCGCCGAGGAGTACGGGAAGCCCGGGGATTACGTGACGGGGGCGAACATCACCGGTTTCCGGAAGGTCGCGGACGCGATGCTGGCGCAGGGCGTGATCTGACCGGACGCCGGGCGCGGTGGGCGATGCGCCGTCCCCCCAGGTGCGACGGCTGCCGAGGGCCGTACCGCCGGGAGGGCGGCGCATCGCCGGGGAGTCAGCAGGTCTTGGTGGCTCCGCCCTTCGCGTGGGTTCCGACGTAGCCGCAGGTCTCCAGGACCTTGCCGCGGCCGTCGCGCAGGGTGGCGCGATCATGGTCGTTGTTCCAAACGAAGCTCGTGGTGTTCCAGTACTGGATGGACCCGGTGGCGCGGCCCTTCCCGCTGTGCACCTCCACGGTCTTCCCCGCGCCGAGGACGAAGTTCCGGGGGAAGGCGAAGGTGTGCTTGGCGCCGTCGTCCTGGACGCGGTAGCCGGTCAGGTTGACGGGTCTGCCGCTGACGTTGCGCAGCTGGATGAACTCCTGGACGTACTGGCGGTTGCCGCTCCCGTCATTTCCCGGCAGGTCGTAGCGGATCTTGACGATGTCCACGGGCTTGCCGACGGCGGCGTCGGCCGGGGCCATCGTCGCGGCGGGGATCAGGACGGCGAGCGCGGCGGCAGCGGCGGCCGTGCGCAGGGAGCGGGAGTAGAGGAAAGGCATCGGTTCCATCCGTCGTGTGGGGGCTTACTGGGCGGAGACCTCCCATCGGAATCTCTGGGAGGTGTAAGCATCCGTGTAGGTCAGGACCCCGGCGTCGCCTGGAAGATCGAGCATCATGTCGCCGGAGGCCTTCTCGCCGGACTGCATCATGTCCGGCAGCGATTCACCCGGACCGAGACAATTGTACGTGATGGGTGTCATGATCTCATTGACCCTGGTGTCCTTGTCGGTGGTGTAGGTCCACGACGCCTGGCTGACACCCAGAAGACCGTCGCCATCGAAGGAACGGATCGTGGGGTTGTCCGACCCCGCGACGTCTCCGATCTCCTCGTCGATCGACAGCTTCATCAGACGACCATTCTCCACCAGGTCTCCCATGCTTCCACCGCCATTGGGGCACTGTTCCACTGTCATGGTCTCCATGGAGTTCACGCGGAAGCGATAGAGCATCTCGCCGTCCTGCTCCACCGCCACCTCGTCACCGAGCTTCTGCATGGACGTCCCCCGCTTCTGCGCCTCTTCGGAATCGGCGGACGCCGGCGCGTCCACCGCCAAGAGTGACCGGGTCTCTTCCACATCGTCTGACCCCTGGCCGCAACCAGCCAGCAGAAGCGGGGAAAGGACAGCGAAGGACAATGCGAGTGATCTTCTGCTCACAGTTCAGGATCGTACCTGAGACCAGGACTGCCCCCGTCCACGGGCACCCCTCCGGGGAGTCGGAGGAACCCACCGAGACCTCACTCGCCGGTCAGCCCATCGACAGCCTCCCTCAGCAGATCGGCGTGTCCATTGTGGCGCGCATATTCCTCGATCATGTGGAGCAGGATCCAGCGCAGGGAGCGGGGAGAGCTGTCCCCCGGGCGCCGATACGCCGTCTCGAGGTGGGAACCACCAGCGATGAGGCCATCGAGGACATCGCGGCTCCTATCGCAGGCTTCCCCCCACCGCCGTCGCAGCCCAATCCCGGTCAGCTTATGCGCTTGATGAAATTCCGCATCCGGATCCCGCCCCCAGGGCATCGACACCCATGGCTCCCGCAGTGGGGCCGATGCGACCACATGTGAGAACCAGTAGTCCTCCACGAAGGCCAGGTGGTTCAGCAGACCCGCAAGACTCAGCTCCGAGGGCGGCAGCTTCTGCCGCAGCCGCTGATCATCCACGTCGCTGCACTTCCAAGCCACCGTGGCCCGGTGGAATTCCAGGAACTGCATGAGCAGGCTCAGTTCGTCGCCGATGCCTGAGGGCTCCGCCCTGCCCTGTCCGTCGATCGCGCGCCCGCTCACGACCGGGCCGCCAGCTGACCGCCAGGAACTGCCGTCTGTGAAGACTCCTGAATTCGGTACCGCCGCGCGGCGCGCACCATGCCGACCAGGTGCACCGCGACGCCGCAGGCCGGGGCGAG
Source organism: Rothia kristinae NBRC 15354 (assembly GCF_001570865.1). GTDB lineage: Bacteria > Actinomycetota > Actinomycetes > Actinomycetales > Micrococcaceae > Rothia > Rothia kristinae. Next base: position 6,804 of record NZ_BCSM01000017.1, on the reverse strand, counting down.
GTACAGCGCGATCATGGCCCGCGGGATCAGCCCCAGGGGCAGGAGCAGCAGCCCGACGGCGACGACCGCGGCCACCGCCCAGCCGAGCACGTAGGTCCGGTGGGCGTCCAAGGCCAGCACCGCGGTCCCGGTCAGCACCAGCAGCGCCATGATCGCGGAGGCGAAGGTCAGCGGGCCCAGCAGCCAACCGTGCACGACGTCGTCGTAGACCCGGACCTGCTCCGGCTGGGGGCGGTAGATCAGGCGGAACAGAACGGGCCCGATCACCCAGGCCAGCCCGCCGCCGAGGAGCCCGATGCCCAGCAGCGCCGCCGCGGGGCGGAGCATCGCGGCCAGGGGCCGGTGCCGCTGCCTGAGGAACGCGCTGATCGCCACCCCCTGGAAGGCCTGCAGCGGGATCATGATGGGCGAGCGGGTGATGGAGATCCCGAGGATCAGCACCCCGAGGACCATCGAGCGGTACTGATCCGGGTGCTCCCCCTCGGTGGCCTTCAGCACCACGGGGAACCCGACCATGAGCACCGCGGAGGCCGCGGAGGAGCCCATCGCCAGGAAGGTGTTGCGCGTCAGACGCCCGGGTGGGACGTCGGCGCGGGCGGCGAAGGTGCGCCGTCCCTCCCGACTGAGGAGCACCAGGACCGCCCACAGCAGCACCGGGGAGACCACCGCGGCCTCCAGCCCTCCCAGGGTGCCGGCCGCGGCGCCGACGCCGAGCATCGCCAGCAGCCGCCACGCGGCCTCCCCGCCGCCGAGCCCGGCGAACTGGTACCAGCGCTGGCGCCCGGCGGCCGCCCCGCTCATCGCGGCGTGGACCGCGTACAGGCACACCCCCAGGCACACCAGGAGCACCGCCCGGGTGCTGCCGGAGGGCACCTGGTCATCCGCCCAGGCCGGGGAGCTCAGCGCAACGAGGACCGCGAGGAGAGCGCCGATGCCCACCGCGACCGGCACCACCCGCGCCCCGGGGCGAGCCCCGTCGGCCCCCTCACCGCCCCGGTGCATCGGCTCGCCTCCAGGAGCGCAGGACAGCCGCGCGGCGCCGACCGCGCGGGTGGCCTCCTGCTGGATGCCCGCGATGACCCCGTAGAGGCCGAAGAGCAGGGACCAGAAGACCAGGAACTCGGAGACCTGCCCGGCCGGCAGCGCGTACTGCGCGATCACGGTCGCCCCCAGCGCGGAGACGGCGGTGACCGCGGAAGCCACGAGGATGGCCCCGGATTCCCGGGCGGTGATGCCCCGGCCCGTCCCGGGGCGCTCGGCGGCCAGCTCCCGCTGCCCGATCAGCACCGGTTCCTCGGATCCCGCTGACACCGCGGTGGCTCCGCTATCTCACCAGGTGCGCGGCGAGGTTTCGCACACCGTTCCACTTCCGGGCCAGTGCGGCGCGCGGCAGCAGCGTCGCGGCGTGCAGGCGCGAGGACAGGTGCAGCTTCGCCACTCCGGCGGCCTTGGTCCAGCCCAGGGCCCCCATCTCATCGGCCATGGTCTGGAAGAACCGTCGCTCCTCGTCGAAGCGGGTGCCCTCCAGGGCGCGCCAGGAGGAGTCGGAGGCCTGGTGGCGGCGGTACATGAACGCGACGGTCTCGTCGTAGTACAGCGCCCCGCCGCTCATCGCCACGTCCATGACCAGCGCCATGTCCTGCACGACGTCCAGGCCCTCGCGGAAGCCGAGCTCGGTGATGGTCTCGGCCCGCCACCCCAGGGACGGGAAGTACAGCCAGTCCCCGCGCAGGATGGACACGGCCAGGTCCTCGCCCTTCAGGAGGGTGGTGCGCTTGGGCCGGTACACGGCCTTGGTCTTCTCCACGAGCGTGTTGGAAGGGGCGTTGTGCTCGTCGATCACGAACACCCCGGGCTGGAAGATCTGCGCCTCGGGCTGGGCCTGGGCGGCCGCCACCAGCCATTCGATGTAGTTGGGCAGCATGACGTCGTCGGCGCCCATGACGACGACGAGCTCGTTCTCCACGAAGGTCAGGGCCTTGCGGTAGTTGCCGTTGGCACCGAGGTTCTGCTCGTTGCGCAGGTAGGTGACGCGCTCATCCCCGAGGGAGTCGAACCAGCCGGGGATCGAGTCATCCGGGTAGCCGTCGTCGATGACGACCATGCGCCAGTCGCGTTCGGTCTGGCCGAGCACGGACTTCACGGCCTGCTTCATCAGGGCGACGTCGCCGTAGTAGGGGAAGAGGATGTCGACGGTCATGGCTTCTCCGGGGTGTCGGTGTCAGGGGTCTCGGTCGGCCCGGCCCCGGTGCGACCCGGTCGGCCGGAGGCGCCGCCGCGGGCGGCACCCGCCTCAGCGATGTCCGGGCGGGGGACGTCATCGGGGTGGATGATGGGCAGGGAGGCGGTGGGGTTGCGTCGCTGCCCGGTGCGCTCCAGCTCCCGGATCAGCAGCGAGCGCTGGATCGCGCACTCCTCGGCGAGCACCCGCGTCTCATCCTCCAGCCGGGAGATCTCCAGGGACAGGTGCAGGCAGATGCCCAGCAGCAGCAGGATCGCGATGAGGAACAGCAGGTTCACGGGCGTGGCCACCCCCACCCAGGAGGCGAGCCGGTCCAGCAGCCGGGGGAAGAGCATGAGGACCACGGTGATCAGACCGAGGAACAGCCACAGGGCGGCGTACTTCTCGCGCAGCTTGAGGTTCCGCACGAGCCTGACCACGGCGACGAGGACGATCAGGCCGAGGATGAGGAAGAAGACGGTGGAGATGCTCACGCCTGCCCTCCTTCGGTTGCGTGGGGGGTGATGCGGCGCCGGGTCATGGACAGCAGGAAGGAGAACAGCGAGCGGACCAGGTACACCGCGGACTTCCAGGGGTTGTTCGACGGGGTGCCGGCCTGCCGTTCGCGCATCTCCACGGGCACCTGGGTCACGTTGAGTCCGGCGCGCAGGGCCATGGCCAGGGAGTCGATGGTGTCGCCGAGGTACTCGGCGGGGAAGTAGCGGCAGTATTGGGCGATGGCCCGGCGGTTGCCGGCCCGGAAGCCGCTGGTGACGTCGGTCAGCCGGGTCCCGGCCACGCGGGAGAACATCCGGGCGAGCAGGCTCATGGCCCACCGCCGGGGCCCGGAGGCCTTGTAGGTGCCGCGTTCGGCGAAGCGCGCCCCGATGGAGATGTCGGCGTGCTCCAGCCCGGCCAGGACGCGCTCGATATCGCGGGGGTCGTGCTGGCCGTCGGCGTCGACCTGGATCGCGCGGTCGTAGTCCAGGCGCTGGGCGTATTTGTACCCGGCGCGCATGGCCCCGCCGACCCCCATGTTGTAGGGCAGCTGGAGCACGTTGGCGCCGGCGGCGCGGGCCACGCGGGCGGTGGCGTCGGTGGATCCGTCGTCGACGACGAGGAGGTCATGGCCGGGCATGGTGTCCTGCAGCTCGCGCAGGGTCGAGTCGATGACCTCTTCCTCATTCCACGCGGGCATGATGATGAGGCAGCTCGGCTGCTGCGGGGCCTCGGGAGTCTGTGCCATAGTGCCTCCAGTCTACCGGGCCGAACCCGATGGCACCGGCGCCTGCGCAGCGGGACCGGACGCGGCGCGGCGGGTACACGGGGTCAGCGGCATGCGGTGATCTCCAGCAGCTTGGCGTCTCCCGCGCGGTAGACGGTGCGGGCGACCCCGGCCTGCTCGAGACCCTCCAGGCCGCGGTACCGATCGGAGTGGTCCCCGTTGTTGACCTCCCGATCCCCGAAGTCCAGGACCCAGCGGGCGTCGGCCTCCTCCACCGCCCGGCACACGGCGGGGTCCTCGCGGGCTTCGCTCAGGGATTCGTCGATGGTCCGCTCGGCGGGGGTCGGCGTGTAGAGGGTGTGTTCGGCGGTGGTGCGCCGGTCGGCCAGGGCGTAGGCGAGGGCACCGCCGGTGAAGGGGTTGACGACGACGACGTCCTCCGCGGGCACCCAGCGATCCATGGCCTCCAGCACGTCCAGCTCGTCCGCGGAGACCAGGGCCGCCCCGGGGCCAGGGTAGTAGGTCCAGTAGGAGTTGTCCATCATCTGGGTGAGGGGCCGGGCGAACTGCGTCAGGGCGGTGACCAGGATCAGGCTGACCGCACCCAGTCCGAGACCGACCCGCCCGGCGGCCCGGGGCGAGCGGCGCGCCAGCACCTGCAGGGGGCGCCAGCGGGCGAGGTCCTCCGCGATCATCTGCACCCCGAGCACGGCCAGCGGGATCGCGGCCAGGGGCAGCAGCGCGGCCAGGCGGTACGGATCGTTGTACCAGACCCCGGTCACCCACATGCGATCCTGGTCCCACTGCAGGTAGCGCACGGCCACGTAGTAGTAGATGAGCACGCCGTAGGTCAGGGGCAGCCACCGGTTGGTGCGTGCCCGGAAGGCGGCGACGACGCCGAGCGCCGCCAAGATGCTCACGGTCCACTGGGCCCACACGAGGCTCAGCGGCGCGTTGAGCAGGGCCTCGCCGAAGGCCTGGCTGTCGCTGGTGGACGGGCCCCACGCGGCCGCGCTCTCCTGCGGGCGCACGACGCCCCACAGGTACCACACGAACCACAGCAGTCCCGCGATCAGCAGGACCTGCCCGAGCGCGGCCAGGGGACGGGTGGTTCCGGCGGCGGCGCGGCGGATCTGGCGCAGGGCGCGCAGCACGAGGATGGGAACGGCCATGACCAGCAGGGACATGACGGCGTTGGGGTGGGCCAGGGCGACGCCGAGGGCGGACGGCAGGCCCAGGAGCACGGCCTGGGCGGTGTCCAGTCGGCGGGCCTCCCCCAGGCGGAACAGCTCCAGGACGATTCCGAGGCCGGCCGGGATCAGGGCCAGGCCCAGGACGTTGGGGTAGAGCACCCCGAAGAAGATCAGCAGCAGGGGGAAGGCGCTGAATCCGGCCAGCAGGGGCGCGGAGCAGAGGACGGCGGGCAGCCCGAAGCGGCGCATGCTGCGCAGCAGGAAGAGCACGCTCAGCGGCCACACGAGGGCGCCGACCACGAGGATCATCGCGTTGGTGGCCGCGGGGATGGTGTCCCCTCCGGTCATGAACACGAGGGAGACGACGTCGTGCCAGGCCGCGGGGTAGAACGCGGGTGCCTCGTCCCCGGAGGTCATCGCGGTGAGGGTCATCGAGGAGGCGTCGCCGGTGTCCGCGATCCACCGCACGGCATTGAGGTGGAAGTTGTTGTCGAAGGTCTGGGAGAACCACTGGGGGCTGCCGACCGCATTGGTGAGCACCCGCAGCATGAGCCCGCCGGCCAGGACCAGGGCGACCCAGTATCGACCCTGTTCGCGGTCGAACCACCGGGACGCGGGCCGGCAGCTCCCGGCGGCAGCGGAGGCGGGGGTCTCGGCGGATCGGTCGGTGGGCCGGGGGGCGGGTCGATCGGCGAGGCCGGTGCGGGTCAGCAGCAGGTGCACGGCCCCCAGCACGAGGGCCAGGAGCAGTGCGCCCAGCAGGGGGATCCACAGCGCCCAGCGCAGACCGAGATGCGGTGCGACGATGGCGCTGACGGCGATCACGGCCACGGAGACGGCCGGGGACAGGGCCAGGGCGTCGAAGCCGCGCACCCGCACCGCCAGCGTCACGAGCAGCCCCGGGATCACCAGGATCGCGGCGCACAGGGCCAGGGAGGGGACGAGGCTCAGCCATGCCATGGGGTGCGGGCTCCGTTTCCGTGGGGTTCCTTCGGTGTGCCGACGGGTCTGCGCTGGGTGGGCGCGAGCCGCCGCTCGGGCGTCGTCCGTCGACGACGGCAGCCCCGGCGCAGAACCGGAGGGCCGGCCCGTCGTCGGCGGCACGGGGCTGGGACGCGCCCGAACACGACCGGGGGCTGCCGGGGCGCGGGACCCGTCCAGTGTAGCCCGGCCCGTCGGGCCGCCGCCGTTCCCTCGGGCGGGTGAGGCCGGAGGCGGCATCGGAGGCTGCGCGACGGGCGGGAACAGCACCCCGGACAAGGGTTGGCCTCCCCGCTCGGGTCGACCTCAGTCGCCGGAGGGTTCCCGCCGCAGGGGCAGGTGCTCGATGCCGGCTTCCTGGAAGGAGGGCCCGACCGGCAGGAAGCTGTAGCGGGCGTACCAGTCGCGCAGGTGGGCCTGGGCGTGCATCGTGAGCACCCGGCCGGGGTGGTCCGCGATGACCGCGCGCAGCAGCGCCCCGGCCAGTCCGCGCCCGCGGTGGGAGGCGCCGGTGGCGACCCGGCCGATGACGACCTCCTTGGTCTCCGGATCCCCGGCGAGGGTGCGCAGGGTGGCGACGGGCCGCCCCGTCTGATCGGCGATCCAGTAGCTGACGGCCTCCGGTTCCAGGTCCCGGCCGTCCAGCTCAGGCTCCGAGGTGATGCCCTGGCCCATCACGAAGACCTCGCAGCGCAGCTGCGCGAGACCATAGGCCAGCCGGGGGTCCAGGGTGAGCCAGTTCCCGCGGTGCACGGTCGGGGTGGTCTGGGTCTGCGGAGGGGTCTGCGGCATACCGGCACTCTACCGGCCCGCGGCAGAGGGCGGAGACAGCGCGGGAGCGGGAATGGGTTCCGGAGACGACGAAGGGGCGGGTCCTCCATCGGATCCGCCCCTTCGGGTGGTGTATCTCGGCGGCGACCTACTCTCCCACACACCTACCGGGTGCAGTACCATCGGCGCTCAGAGCCTTAACTACCGGGTTCGGAAAGGGACCGGGTGTCTCCCTCTGGCTATAACCACCGAAAACCTCGAGCTCGACGCCGCGGCGTCGGCAAGTCTCGTCGTTCTCGACGCTTCCCAGTCTAGGCCGTCCCGGCCGGACGGGCAACCCCGACGCCGGGCGGTTCCTCCGCAGCCCTTCCAGGTGCCGCGTCGGGACCTGCAGGCGCGCCCCGGGCATCCCG
>NZ_BCSM01000016.1 GCF_001570865.1 Rothia kristinae NBRC 15354 | reverse complement strand
CCGCCCGCCCCGTCTACCAGTGGATCGCCGCCGGCTCCCTGTCCAGCTCGGCGGTGGGGATCTGCGTCAGCGCCCTGGCCCTGACCATCCTGGGCTCGATGATGGTGCTCTCCGCCTCCTCGGTGGAGCAGATCTCCAAGGCCCAGTCGCCCTACGCCCTGTTCGCCCGGCAGGTGGGCTACGCCCTGGTCGGCATCGTGGCGATGTTCGCCGCCTCCCGGGTGCCGCTGCGCTGGTGGAAGAGCCGCACCCTGATCTTCTGGCTGATGGGCGGCACGATCGCGCTGCTGCTGCTCGTGCTCAGCCCTCTGGGCGTGGAGGTCTACGGCAACCGCAACTGGCTGGCCCTGGGGCCCCTGCAGTTCCAGCCCTCCGAGATCGGCAAGTTCGCCCTGGTCCTGTGGGCCGCGTGGGGCCTGGCCAAGACCCCGCAGGTCGCGGTCAGCGTGCGCGCCGCCCTGCTGCCCTCGATCCTCGGCTTCCTGGCCACCTTCGCGCTGGTCATGGCGGGGGGCGATGCCGGCACCGGCATCGTCTTCGCCCTGATCTACGCCGGGGCCCTGTGGTTCGCCCGCGCCCCGATGAAGATCTTCCGCTGGTCCGCGATCCTCGGGGTCGCGGCGGCGGCGCTGATCGTGGTCGCCAGTCCGCACCGCATCCAGCGCGTCATCGGCTGGCTGGTGCCCTCCCGCTGCGGAGCCTCGGATGCCTGCTACCAGTCCAACGCCGGTCTGGCCGCTCTGGCCAGCGGCTCCTGGTGGGGCGAGGGCCTGGGGGAGTCCCGGCAGAAGTACAATTACCTGCCCGAAGCGCACAACGACTACATCTTCGCGATCCTCGGGGAGGAGCTGGGGTTCATCGGCTCGCTCGTGGTCATCGCCCTGTTCACCGTGATCGCACTGTCCCTGGCGCGGGTCATCCTGCGCTCCTCGGACCGCTTCGTGCGCATCGCCGCCGGGTGCATGCTGGCCTGGTACATCGGCCAGGCCTTCGTCAACATCGGCATGGTCACGGGGCTGCTGCCCGTCATCGGGATCCCCCTGCCATTCATCTCCTACGGCGGCACCTCGCTGATGATGTCCCTGTTCGCTGCGGGCTTCGCGATGTCCCTGACCAGGACGCCCACCCATCCGGCGCTCGAGTTGTCCGCGCTGGAGGAGCCCGAGCGGACGTCTAGACTGGAGAACTGACCACGCCCGCGCCGAGAGAAACCGGGGAGCCGCAGTTGAATCCTTCACCGTCCGTCATCGTCGCCGGGGGAGGCACCGCGGGACACATCACCCCGATGCTCGCCGTGGCCGACGCCGTGCGACGGCTCCGGCCCCAGGCGCGGATCACCGCGGTGGGCACGGCGGATCGCATGGAGGCCCGGCTCGTGCCCGAGGCCGGATACGATCTGGAGTTCATCGACCGGGTCCCGATGCCGCGCCGGCCGTCGGCGGATCTGCTGCGCCTGCCGCTGCGATTCTCCCGGGCGGTCGGCCAGGCCCGCCGGATCCTGCGCCGGCACGAGGCCGACGTCGTCCTGGGGGTCGGCGGCTACGTGTGCACCCCGATGTACCTGGCCGCCGCCCGCGAGGGGATCCCCGTGGTGATCCACGAGGCCAACCGCCGCCCGGGCCTGGCCAACCGCGTCGGGGCGCGCCGGGCCGCCGTCGTGGCCGCGGCCTTCCCGGATACGCCGCTGCGCGGGGCCCGCACCGTCGGGATGCCGCTGCGCGGGCCGGTGGCCGCCATGGATCGCGCCGCAGAGCGCGCCGCGGCCCGCCGGGACCTCGGCCTGCGGGAGGAGCTGCCCACGATCGTGCTGACCGGCGGGTCCCTGGGGGCCGCGGCGATGAACCGCACGGTGCGGGCGGTCCTGCAGACCCCCGCCTGGCGCCAGGCCGGGGTGCAGCTGCTGCACATCACCGGGCGCGGCAAGCAGCTGCTGGACGATCAGGGCCAGCCGGTGCAGGCCCCCCGCTACCACCAGGTCGAATTCGTCGACGGGATGCACCGGGCCTACGCCGCCGCGGACCTGCTGGTGGCCCGGGCGGGAGCGGCGACCGTCAGCGAGGCCGCGGCCGTGGGCTGCCCCTCGGTCTTCGTCCCCCTGCCCATCGGCAATGGGGAGCAGGCCCTGAACGCCGAATCCCTCGTGGCCGCCGACGCCGCCCTGCTCGTCCCGGACGCGCAGTTCACCCCCGGCTGGTTCCTGGACCACGTCCTGCCGCTGGCCCAGGACCCCGAGCGCCTGGAGCGGATGAGCCGCGCCGCGAGCCGCCTCGGGGTGCGCGATGCCGCCGAGCAGATGGCCCGCCTCGTGCTGGAGGCCGCCGAGTCGTCGCAGAACCCGAAGGAGCAGAGCCGATGAGCACCCCCGAGCCCACCGCCGAGCAGGCCCGGCTGCCGGAGTCCATGAACCCGCCGTTCCCCCCGCGCCCGCAGCTGTCCGGGCTGGGCCGGGTGCACTTCATCGGCATCGGTGGCACGGGTATGTCCGCGGTGGCCGAGCTGCTGCTGGAGCACGGGCTGAGCGTGTCGGGCTCGGACGCCAAGGACGGCCCCGTGCTGGATGCGCTGCGGGAGAAGGGCGCGCGGGTCTTCGTGCCCCAGGCCGCGGAGAACATCGAGCAGGCCGACACCGTCGTGATCTCCACGGCCATCCGCGAGTCCAACCCCGAGCTGGCCGCGGCCCGGGCCCGGGGGCTGCGGGTCCTGCACCGCTCGGATGCCCTGGCCGCGGCCATGGGCGTCCAGCGCACGATCGCGGTGGCCGGGACCCACGGCAAGACCACGACCAGCTCGATGATCGCCGTGATGCTCGACGCCGCCGGTGCGGACCCGTCCTTCGCCGTGGGTGCGCGCATCGCCGCCCTGGGTACCAACGCCCGGCTGGGCCGCACCGACGACGACGCCTGGTTCGTCGCCGAGGCGGACGAATCCGACGGCTCCTTCCTGAAGTACGCGCCGTCGATCGCGGTGGTCACCAACGTGGAACCGGACCACCTGGACTTCTACGGCACCCCCGCCGCGGTGCACCTGGCCTTCGAGCGCTTCGCCGAGACCCTCGGGCAGGACGGGGTGCTGGTGATCTGCGCGGATGACGACGGCGCCGCGCAGCTGGCCCGGGCCCGACGCCGGGCCGGGGCCCGGGTGCTGACCTACGGCACCGACGCCGCCGCGGACCTGCGCATCGAGGACATCACGGGGGAGGGCACCGCCAGCTCGGCGCGCCTGGCCTGGCAGCTGCCAGAGGCCGCGGGGGGTGCCCGGGGCGGCGTCACGCTGCACCTGGCCGTGCCCGGCACGCACAACCTGCGCAACGCCGCCGCGGCCATGGCCTGCGCCCTGCTGGTCGGCGTGGATCCGCAGGCCGCGGCTCGGGGGCTGTCCGAGTTCACGGGATCGGCGCGCCGCTTCGAGCGTCGGGGGCAGGCCCGCGGGGTCACCGTCTTCGACGACTACGCCCACCACCCCACCGAGGTGGCCGCCGCCCTGCAGGCCGCGCGCACCGTGGCCGCCGGCGGTACGGTGTACGCGATCTTCCAGCCCCACCTGTTCTCCCGCACCCGGGCCTTCGCCCGGGAGTTCGCCGAGGCGCTGTCCCTGGCCGACCGGGCCTTCGTCGTGGATGTGTTCCCCGCCCGGGAGGAGCCGATCGAGGGGGTCTCCAGCCACCTGATCACCGATGCCGGGTTCAGCGAGGTCCGCTATGCGGCCTCCGGGCGGGAGGCCGCCACGCGCATCGCCTCCTCCGCCGCGGCCGGGGACATCGTGCTGACCATCGGGGCCGGGGACGTCACGACCTACGGCGCCTTCGTGCTCGAGGCCCTCGCCGAGGACGAGCGGCGCGCCCCCGGAGATGCCGCCCAGGACCCGGCGGAGTCCGCCCGGTGAGCGCCCGACGCCGCCCCCGCCTGCCCCGCTCCGCCCACGAACACGCCCCGGAGGGGGCCCCGGCGGCCGCCGAGCGGGAACCGGAGGAGCCCGACGAAGCGACCCAGGAGCCGGAGGGCGCGCCCGTCGAGGCGCGCCAGCGCCTGGCCCGGCGCGCCCGGGAGAACTCCCGACGCAGCGAGGAATCCCCGGCGCAGGCCGCCCGGCGCTCGCTGGAGGCCGTGCGCCGCGAGCCGGAGGCCGCCACGGGAGCGATCCCGGTGCGCGCGAGCAATCCGGCGGCGGTCAGCGTCGAACCCGCCCACGCCGGCTCCGACGCACCGGGCGCGCCCGAGCGAGATGAGGACGGGCGCACAGGGGACGAGGGCGCACCGGACGAGCGCGACGTCGTGCGTCCGCTGCGCCGCCCCGGCTCCGCGGACCGGCCCGCCGCGGCGGGTCCGGGGGAGCCCGGGGGCTCGCATCCGGGCGAGGACGGGGCGGACGGCGCCGCCGGGAACGGGGCGAGCGTCATCGCACTGACCTCGCGACGCCGCACGGAGGGATCCCGGGGCGCTCGGCGCACGAGCCGGCTGCGCCGCCTCGTGCCGCGCACCCGGCTGGGACGCATCGGGGCCGGCCTGCTGACTCTGGTGGTCGTGGCCGCGGTGTTCCTCGGGGTGGTCTTCGCCTCGCCGCTGCTGGCGGTGCGCACCATCACGGTGGAGGGCACGGGGGCTGCGGATCGCGCCGAGGTGGCCCGGAAGCTGGAACCGCTGGAGGGCACGCCGCTGCCGCGGGTCACCCAGCAGCAGGTCCGGGACCTGATCGGCCAGGATGTCGTGATCCGGGACGTCTCGATCGAGGCCCACCCGCCCCACGAGCTCGTGGTGACCCTGCAGGAGCGGGTGCCGGTGGCCGCCGTGAAGGACGGGGACCGCTACATCCTGGTGGACCGGGACGGCACCGCCGTGGGGGCCGCGGATTCGGTGGAGCAGGCCAAGGTCCCGCTGATCGACGGCGGGCGCCAGGCGGTCACCCAGGATTCCTTCCGGGACGTGGTGCGGGTGCTGCAGGCCCTGCCGCAGTCCCTGCTGCAGCAGATGACCGCGGCGAAGGCGCAGTCGGACACGGACATCCGCCTGGAGATGAAGGACGGCTCCACGGTGCTCTGGGGCACGGCCGATGACTCCGAGCAGAAGGCGCAGGTGCTGCGCGCCCTGATCCAGGCCGTCGGAGGGGACGGGGTCTCGACCTACGACGTCTCCAGCCCGGATCACCCGGTCACCGAGTGACCCCGGCAACCATTCAACCTGCACTCGAGGTCCATGCACGAGGCGGGTCGGGGCGGCGGCGAGGCCCGCACTCTGCGGGAATTCCCGGCCCTCGATCGGCCCGCGGGAGCGACACCGCCGCGTGCGGTTGGTAGTCTGGATGCCGTATAGGAACCGGCCGTCGACGCCGAACGACGCAATCGTCTGAACCTTCGATCGAGGGTTTCAGGATAGGGATCGGCGGCGGCCATCACTGCGAACGAGGATCACATGGACATCACCACCCCCCAGAACTACCTGGCCGTCATCAAGGTCGTCGGCATCGGCGGCGGCGGCGTGAACGCCGTGAACCGCATGATCGAGGTCGGCCTGCGCGGCGTCGAGTTCATCGCGATCAACACCGACGCCCAGGCGCTGCTGATGTCCGATGCGGACGTCAAGCTCGACGTCGGTCGGGAGATGACCCGCGGGCTGGGCGCCGGGGCCAACCCCGAGGTCGGGCGCCAGGCGGCCGAGGACCACGAGGAGGAGATCGAGGAGGTCCTCAAGGGGGCCGACATGGTCTTCGTGACCGCCGGTGAGGGTGGCGGCACCGGAACCGGCGGCGCCCCGGTCGTCGCGCGCATCGCCCGCTCCCTGGGGGCCCTGACCATCGGCGTGGTCACCCGCCCGTTCACCTTCGAGGGTCGCCGCCGCTCCAACCAGGCCGAGACCGGCATCGAGGCCCTGCGCGACGAGGTGGACACCCTCATCGTCATCCCGAACGACCGCCTGCTGTCCATCTCCGACCGCAACGTGTCCATGCTGGACGCCTTCAAGTCCGCCGACCAGGTGTTGCTCTCCGGCGTGCAGGGCATCACCGACCTGATCACCACCCCGGGCCTGATCAATCTGGACTTCGCCGACGTGAAGTCCGTGATGCAGGGCGCGGGTTCGGCGCTGATGGGCATCGGCTCCGCCCAGGGCGAGGACCGCGCGGTCAAGGCGGCGGAGCTGGCCATCGCGTCCCCGCTGCTGGAGGCCTCCATCGACGGCGCCCACGGCGTGCTGCTGTCCATCCAGGGAGGTTCCGACCTCGGCCTGTTCGAGATCAACGAGGCCGCCCGCCTGGTCCAGGAGGTCGCCCACCCGGACGCCAACATCATCTTCGGCGCCGTGATCGACGACGCCCTGGGCGATGAGGCACGGGTCACCGTGATCGCCGCGGGCTTCGACTCCCTGAACCCGGAGACCAACTCCAACTCCACCAACGCCGCGGCCAACCAGGCCCAGCGCACCCAGCAGGCCTTCGGCGGCTCCGCCTCCCAGCCGGTCCGGGTGGCCTCCAACCCGCAGCGCGGCGGCTCCTACGCCGGCGGCGCGCCGTCCTACTCGGGCGGCTCCTCGAGCCAGTGGGGTGCTGACGACGACGTTCCGGCCAACGCCGGGTTCGACGTCGATCTGCCCCCGACCGAGGAGGAGACCGGGCGCGGCTCGGCCCGCAAGGACTCCCTGGATGTGCCCGACTTCCTGAAGTGAAGTGACCTGACCCGCGGTTCCTCGCCGCACGGGTGAGCGCCCCGCACGGCGCCGCGATTCCCCGGTCTCCCGCGTCGGGACCGGGGGAATCGGCGCACCCGGGCCCCGGTGCTCCCCGCGGGGCAGACGCGACCCGGGGGCCGGGCGCCGCCCGCGAAGCACCCCTGACGTCTCCGATGAAGCAGGTCCCATGCGCATCCTCACCGAGCCCGACGGCCCGAGGCTGGCCGTCACCGATCGCGGCGACGGCAACCTCGCCCTGCACGCCGGTCCCGATCCCGCGGCCGCCCAGGCCCGACGACGCCGGATGGAGCGGGACCTGGGGGTGGCCGCCGGGCGGCTGCTCTTCCTCGAGCAGGTGCACGGCACGGCCGTGGCGGACGCCGATGAGGCCCCGACCATCCCGGCCCGGAGTGCGCCGGCCCGGGAGCGGGAGCTGGCGCCGGTCGCCGACGCCGCCCTGACCCGCACGGGGCGCCCGCTGGCGGTGCTGACCGCCGACTGCCTGCCCGTGCTGTTCGCGACCGAGGACCCGAGCCTGGCGGCCGTGGCCCACGCCGGGCGGCGGGGACTGCTGGACGGGATCCTGCCTCGGGTGCTCGAGGTGCTGGCCGCGGCCGGAGCCGGGCGGATCCGGGCCTGGATCGGGCCCGGGGTGTGCGGCTCCTGCTACGAGGTCCCCGAGTCCCTGGCGGCCGAGGCCGAGGCGATCCTGCCCGGGATCGCCGCGCGGACCTCGTGGGGCACCGCCTCCCTGGACCTGCCGGGAGCGGCCCGGACCCAGTTGACAGCCACCGCCGAGCGGCTCGGCCTGCGCCTGGAGGTCTCCGCGGAGCTGTCCGCCTGCACGCTGGAGGATCCGGGCCAGTTCTCCCACCGGCGCGCCCCGGGCGAGGGGCGCCTGGCCGCGATCCTGGTGCCCCAGCCCCCGTCCGAACCACCAGCCCGGACCAAGCCCCAAGCCCAGCCCCGGCCCGACGACGAGGACCCCGCACCGCACCGAGACGATCACGAGCAGCAGCGAGGAGGACACCGCAGATGAGCCAGGAGCACCCGACCCAGCCTCGAGAACAGCAGGAGCGGGGGAGGCCGCCGCACCCGGATCCCCGGCGCGCCGAGGAGCTGGCGCAGCGCCTGCGGCAGGTGAGCGAGACCGTGCAGTCCCTGGCCGCCCAGACCCCGGCCGATGTGCGGGATCCCGGGCAGCCGGTGCGGCTGCTGCCGGTCACCAAGTTCTTCCCGGCCGCCGACGTCGCCGCCCTGTGGGAGGCGGGCGTGCGGGCCGTGGGGGAGAACCGCGAGCAGGAGGCCTCCCGCAAGGCCGCCGAGCTGGCTCCGCTGACCGGTTCGGGCCTGCGCTGGGAGCACATCGGACAGCTGCAGACCAACAAGGCGAAGTCGGCGGTGCGCTGGGCCGGGTCGGTGCACTCGGTGGATCGGCCCGGACTGATCCAGGCCCTGGGTCGGGCCTGGTCGCTGGCGGTCTCCCGCTGGGAGGCCGAGGAGGGCCCGGCCCCGGCGGCGTATGCCGACGGCGGCCTGGAGTGCTTCATCCAGGTGGGTCTCAGCGCGGCCTCCGCCCCGGGGCAGGCCGCCAGCGGGGCCCGCGGCGGGGCCGACCCGACGGAGGTGGCGCGGCTGGCCGAGGCCGTCGCCGCCACCCCCGGCCTGCGCCTGGCCGGGCTGATGGCGGTGGCCCCGCAGGCGGAGGATCCGGCGGCGGCCTTCGCCCGGCTGCGCGAGCTCAGCGCCGCACTGCGCCGGGAGCACCCGGAGGCGGTGGAGATCTCCGCGGGGATGAGCGCGGACCTGGCCGACGCGATACGATGGGGCTCGACCCGGGTGCGCGTGGGCTCGGCCATCATGGGGCCTCGTCCCCGGGGCTGAGGCCCCCGGCCGTCCGACATCACCGAAACAGCACAGCAGCGAATCTTCGAGGAGTTCAGATGGCGGGAACACTGCGCCAGGCCATGGTCTTTCTGGGACTGGCCGACGACGGCTACGAGCAGTCGGGGGAGCAGACGGGATCCCGCCGCGGCTCCGCGGAGCAGGCCCCGGCGCGCACCCCGCGCGGTGAGCGCGTGGAGGGCGAGGTCATCGAACCGGAGCCCAGCACCGAGGCGCATCCGGTGATCACCCGGACCCCCGCCCGCTCCTCGGCCCAGGAGCAGGACCAGACCGAGACCCCCCGCGGCTCCCACGCCGCCGGGCGGCGCCCGGCGGCCCTGGAATCCCGCCGCGCCGAGCGCGAGCCGCGCTCGCGCTCGGCCGTGCAGCCCGCCGCCTCCGCCCGGGAGGCCGCCCCCGAGCGCCGAATCCCGGCCCCGATCGAAAGCGACAACGAATTGCGACGCATCACCACCATCCACCCGCGCTCCTACAACGACGCCAAGGTCATCGGCGAGTCCTTCCGCGAGGGCATCCCCGTGATCATGAACGTCACCGACATGGACGTCACGGAGGCCAAGCGGCTGGTGGACTTCTCCTCGGGGCTGACCTTCGCCCTGAACGGCAGCATCGAGCGGGTCACCGAGCAGGTGTTCCTGCTGACCCCCGCGACCCTGGAGGTCCTCGCTCCGCAGGAGGAGCAGCGCGAGCAGCACGCGCCCGAGGACGACGTCGCCCAGCACGACCCCTTCGACCAGCGCTGAGCCCATCCCGCCCGGGCCCCGCCCCTGAGCTTCGACCCCGAGGAGACCTGTGATCACGGTTCTGGCGCTGATCCACTTCGCCCTGTACCTGGCCATGCTGCTGCTGATGCTGCGCCTGATCCTGGATTGGGTGGACGGCTTCGCCCCGCGCTGGCGCCCCCGCGGCGTCGTGCTGGTCGCCGCGATCGGCATCCGGCGGGCCACGGAGCCGGGGATGCGGCTGATGCGCCGGATCATCCCGCCGCTGCGGCTGGGCGGAGTGTCCCTGGACATGGGCTTCCTGGTGCTGCTGCTGGTGCTGAGCCTGCTCAACTCCGTGGTCATGAGCCTGCTGGGCGCGGCGCTGTCCCGGGTCTGACCGGGGCCTGGAGCCTGCGCCCAGCCCCACCCACTAGGATGAGGGGTGAACAACCGTCCGACGCAGCGCCGACCGACGCGGCAGGCGCACAGACACGAGGTGACTTTCATGGCACTGACCCCGGAAGAGGTCGTCGAGAAGACCTTCCAGCCCACCAAGTTCCGCGAGGGCTACGACCAGCAGGAAGTCGATCTCTTCCTGGACGACGTCGTGGCCGAGCTGAAGCGGCTGAACGAGGAGAACCGGACGCTGCGCCAGGCGCTGTCCGAGCACGGCATCCCCGACCCGACCGCCGAGGGCGCCGCCCAGACCGGCACCGCCGGGCAGGCCTCGGATGCCGCTGAGGAGTCCGGGGCTGGCGAGGGCGCCAGCTCCGTGGCCGCCCTGTCCCAGCCCGCCGAGGAGCAGACCGTGAGCGCCCCGGCCGAGCAGGACCTCACCCCCGCCGGTGACGCCCCCGCCGAGGACGGCGCCGCCGAGCTGCCCGCGGACGCCGACGTCGTCGAGGAAGCCGAGACCGTGGAGGCCCCCGCCCCGGCCGAGTCCGCCGCCCCGGCCGGGTCCACCGAGTCCGCCGAGTCGGCTGCCGCGGTGATCGCGATGGCCCAGCGCCTGCACGACGAGTACGTCTCCGAGGGCCGCTCCGAGCGGGCCCGCCTGATCTCCGAGGGCCAGCTGCAGGCCGAGACCCTCGTCGCCGAGGCCGAGGCCCAGCGCAAGGAGGTCATGGAGAACCTGGAGACCAACAAGGCCGCCCTGGAGTCCGACGTCGAGGCGCTGCGCGCCTTCGAGGCCAGCTACCGGGCCCGCCTGCGCGAGCACCTGGAGTCCCGGCTCACCGAGCTGGAGAACACCGCCGGGCTGGAGCCCGACGCCGCGTGAGCTCCCGCAGCACCGCGAGGCCGACCCGTGCGCGGGTCGGCCTCGTCGTCTCCGCCGTGGTCCTGGGCGCCCTGCTCTACGCGGCGGACCAGGCCAGCAAGGCGTGGGTCGTCGCCCACATGGTCGAGGGCCAGCGGATCACCGTGATCCCCGATCTGCTGTGGTGGCGCTTTCTGCGCAACCCCGGGGCCGCGTTCTCCCTGGGGGAGTCCGTGACCTGGGTGTTCACCCTCGTGCAGGCGGCGGTCGCCGTCGTGGTGATCCGGCTGTTGCCGCGCGCTCGCAGCGCGGCCTGGCTGCTGAGCCTGGCGGGCCTGCTGGCCGGGGTGCTGGGCAACCTCACGGACCGGCTCTTCCGGGAGCCGGGCTTCGGGCGCGGGCACGTCGTGGACTTCATCTCCGTGCCGCACTTCGCGATCTTCAACATCGCCGACTCCTGCATCTGCGTGTCCATCGCCGTCATCGCCGTGCTGACCCTGCGCGGCGTCCCGCTGGAGGGCCGGTCGCCGGAGTCGGGTACCCTCGCGCCCGCCGATGACGGGCGGGCCGCCGCCGAGCATCCCGAGGAGACCCGCCCATGAGCGCTGAGCAGACCATCGAGTTCGCGGTGAGCGACGAGGACGACGGCGCCCGCCTGGATGCGCTGCTGGCCCGGGAATCGGGTGGTTCCCGCAGTGCCGCGGCCGCCTGGTGCGAGCAGGACCGGGTGCGCGTGCGGCACGAGGGACGGCAGCTGAAGCCCGCCAAATCCCTGAAGGTCCCGGCCGGCGCCGTCATCACCGCCCGGGTGCCGGAGCCCGAGGAGGCCGCGCGCGTGGTCGCGCAGGTCGTGGACGGGTTCTCCATCGTGCACGAGGACGCCGACGTCGTCGTGGTGGACAAGCCCACCGGGGTCGCCGCCCACCCCAGCCCCGGCTGGCACGGGCCCACCGTGGTCGGGGCCCTGGCGGGTCTCGGGGTGAACATCGCCACCAGCGGGGCACCGGAGCGCCAGGGCATCGTGCACCGGCTGGACGTGGGGACCTCCGGGCTGATGGTGGTCGCCAAGAACGAGCCCTCCTACGCCGCGCTGAAGCGGGCCTTCAAGGAGCGCACCGTGGAGAAGGTGTACCACACCCTCGTCCAGGGCATCCCGGACCCGCTGCGCGGGACCATCGACGCCCCGATCGGGCGGCACCCCGGGCACTCCTGGCGCTTCGCCGTCGTGGAGGACGGGCGGGCCTCCGTGACCCACTACGAGGTGCTGGAGGCCTTCGGCCCCGCGAGCCTCGCCGAGGTGCACCTGGAGACCGGGCGCACCCACCAGATCCGCGTGCACTTCTCCGCCCTGAACCACCCCTGCTGCGGGGATCTCACCTACGGGGCGGATCCGCGCCTGGCCGCGGACCTGGGCCTGACCCGCCAGTGGCTGCACGCGCACCGGCTGGGCTTCGACCATCCCGGCACGGGGCGGCGGGTGCGCTTCACCAGCGAGTACCCGGCGGATCTGAGCTTCGCCCTGGAGGCCGTGCGCAGCGGGGATGTCCTAAACTAGGGCGGTGACTTCAGCGGCCAAGACCAAGGGCTTCACCCACCTGCACGTGCACACCGAGTACTCGATGCTCGACGGCGCCGCCCGCCTGGACGACCTGTTCGAGCACGCCCACGAGCTGGGCATGGACTCGATGGCCACCACCGACCACGGCTTCCTCTTCGGGGCCTTCGACTTCTGGAACCGGGCCCGCAATGCCGGGATCAAGCCGATCATCGGCGTCGAGGCGTACCTGACCCCGGGCACCGCCCGGCAGGACCGCACCCGCGTGAAGTTCGCCGACGGCGGGCGCGACGACGTCTCCGGCGGCGGCGCGTACACCCACATGACCCTGCTGGCCGAGACCACCGAGGGCATGCACAACCTGTTCCGCGCTTCCTCCCGGGCCTCCCTGGAGGGCCAGCTGTACAAGCCGCGCATGGACCGGGAGCTGCTGAACACCTACGGCAAGGGCCTGATCGCCACCACCGGCTGCCCGTCGGGGGAGATCCAGACCCGTCTGCGCCTGGGCCAGTACCGGGAGGCCCTGGATGCGGCCGCGGAGTTCCGGGACATCTTCGGGGCGGAGAACTTCTACTGCGAGCTGATGGACCACGGGCTGGGCATCGAGAAGCAGGTGACTCAGGACCTGCTGCGCCTGGCCAAGGAGCTGAACCTGCCGCTGGTGGCCACCAACGACCTGCACTACACCCGCGCCGAGGACGCCAAGGCCCACGCGGCCCTGCTGTGCGTGCAGTCCGGCTCCACCCTGCAGGACCCCAAGCGCTTCAAGTTCGACGCCGATGAGTTCTACCTGAAGTCCCCGGCGGAGATGCGCGAGCTGTTCCGGGACTTCCCGGAGGCCTGCGACAACACCCTGGAGATCGCCGAGCGCTGTAACGTGGAGTTCGACACCTCCGCGAACTACATGCCGGACTTCCCCTGCCCCCCGGGGGAGAACGAGGAGTCCTGGTTCATCAAGGAGGTCGAGGCCGGGTTGCACTACCGGTTCCCCGACGGGGTCCCGGACGAGGTGCGCAAGCAGGCCGAGTACGAGCAGGGCATCATCATCCAGATGGGCTTCCCCGGGTACTTCCTGGTGGTCGCGGACTTCATCAACTGGGCCAAGAACAACGGGATCCGGGTGGGTCCGGGCCGAGGCTCCGGTGCCGGGTCGATGGTCGCCTACGCGATGCGCATCACCGACCTGAACCCGCTGGAGCACGACCTGATCTTCGAGCGGTTCCTCAACCCGGACCGCGTGTCCATGCCGGACTTCGACGTCGACTTCGACGATCGGCGCCGCTCCGAGGTGATCCACTACGTCACCGAGAAGTACGGCGAGGACCGCGTCGCGATGATCGTGACCTACGGGACCATCAAGGCCAAGCAGGCCCTGAAGGACTCCTCCCGGGTGCTGGGCTACCCGTTCTCCACGGGGGAGAAGCTGACCAAGGCGATGCCGCCGGACATCATGGGCAAGGGCATCTCCCTGCAGGACGTCTACGACAAGGACGCCAAGCGCTACTCCGAGGCCGAGGAGCTGCGGGAGCTGCTGGCCACCGACGAGGATTCCGCGAAGGTCTTCGACACCGCCCAGGGCTTGGAGGGGCTCAAGCGGCAGTGGGGGGTGCACGCGGCCGGGGTCATCATGTCCAGCCACGACCTGATCGACGTCATCCCGATCATGCGCCGCGAGCAGGACGGGCAGGTCATCACGCAGTTCGACTACCCGACCTGCGAGGGCCTGGGCCTGATCAAGATGGACTTCCTGGGCCTGCGCAACCTCACGATCATCTCCGACGCCCTGGAGAACATCGAGGCGAACCGGCAGGAGACCCTGGATCTGGAGACCCTGCAGATCGACGACGCCGCCAGCTACGAGCTGCTGGCCCGCGGGGACACCCTCGGGGTCTTCCAGCTCGACGGCGGGCCGATGCGCCAGCTGCTGAAGATGATGCAGCCGGACCACTTCGAGCACATCTCCGCGGTCCTGGCCCTGTACCGCCCGGGCCCGATGGGCGCGAACTCGCACATCAACTACGCCCTGCGCAAGAACGGCCAGCAGGAGGTCACCCCGATCCACCCGGAGCTGGCCGAGCCGCTGGCGGAGATCCTGGACACCACGTACGGGCTGATCGTGTACCAGGAGCAGGTCATGGCCATCGCCCAGAAGGTCGCCGGGTACTCCCTCGGCGAGGCCGATATCCTGCGCCGGGCCATGGGCAAGAAGAAGAAGGCCGAGCTGGACCGCCAGTACGCGACCTTCCACCAGGGGATGCTGGACAACGGGTACTCGGAGAGCGCGGTCAAGGCCCTGTGGGACATCCTGCTGCCCTTCTCCGACTACGCCTTCAACAAGGCCCACACCGCCGCCTACGGGCTGGTCTCCTACTGGACGGCGTACCTGAAGGCCCACTACCCGCAGGAGTACATGGCGGCCCTCCTGACCTCGGTGGGCGATGACAAGGACAAGCTGGCTCTGTACCTGAACGAGTGCCGCCGCATGGGCATCACGGTGCTGCCCCCGGACGTCAACGAATCCGCCCTGAACTTCACCCCGGTGGGTCGGGACATCCGCTTCGGAATGGGTGCGGTGCGCAACGTCGGGGCGAACGTGGTCCAGGCGATGGTGGACACCCGGCAGGAGAAGGGCCGCTTCACCTCCTTCCACGACTTCCTCAAGAAGGTCCCCGCGGTGGTGTGCAACAAGCGCACCGTGGACTCCATGATCAAGGCGGGCGCCTTCGACGACCTCGGCCACGGGCGCCGGGCCCTGTCGATGATCCACGAGGAGGCGATCGACGCGACCGTGTCCGTCAAGCGCCAGGAGGCGGCCGGGCAGTTCGACCTGTTCGGCGGCATCGGGATGGAGGAGGAGGACCCCTCAGCGGAGCTGACCGTGGCGATCCCGGACGTGCCCGAGTGGGAGCGGCGGGACAAGCTGAACTTCGAGCGCGACATGCTCGGGCTGTACGTCTCGGACCACCCGCTGCGGGGGCTGGACGAGGTGCTGGGCCAGCTGGCGGACTCCTCGGTCCAATCCCTGCTGGACGAGGACGGGAAACCCGACGGCGCGATCGTCACCGTGGCCGGGATGATCACCTCGGTGCAGCGCAAGGTCGCCAAGACCTCGGGCAACGCCTACGCCCGCATCGAGCTGGAGGACCGCACCGGGTCGATGGAGGTGATGTTCTTCGGGAAGGTGTACGCCCCGATCGCCAGCCTGCTGGCCGAGGACCTCATCGTGACCATCAAGGGGCGCCTGCAGCGCCGCGACGACGGCTCGGTGACCATCAGCGCCCAGGAGATGAAGATCCCGGACATCGACGCCGAGGGCCAGCAGGGCCCGATCGTGCTGTCCCTGCCCGAGCACCGGGCCACGGAGCGGACCCTGCGGGAGCTGGAGGGCATCCTGCTGAACCACCGGGGCGAGGCCGAGGTGCGCATCAACCTGGCCTGCCGCGGCAAGGACGTGCTGATGCGGCTGTCCCCGCGGCTTCGGGTCAACCCCAACCCGGCGCTGTTCGGGGATCTGAAGGTGCTGTTCGGCCCGGCCTGCCTGGAGCGGGCCTCCTGATCGGTCAGGCGCGGGCGCGGCTAGAATGGCCAGGGTGAGCACTTCGATCCCTGCTGAGACCGCCCCGACCGAGGGCCCCGCGATGCGTGTGCTGGATCTGCGCGGCCGGGACCTGGACCCCGCCGCCCTGGCCGGGCTGCTGCCGCGCCCGTCGGGGGAGTACCTGGCCCACGCCGAGGAGTCCGTCGCGCAGATCATCCGGCGGGTGCGCGCCGAGGGGGCGCCCGCCCTGCGGGAGCTGTCCGCGCGCTTCGACGGCGTCGAGCAGTCCGGCCTGCGGGTCCCGCCCGAGGCCCTCGAGCGGGCGCTGGCCGAGCTGGACCCGGGCGTGCGCGAGGCCCTGGAGACGGCGATCGGGCGGATCCGCGCCTTCGCCGCCGCGCAGAAGCCGGCCACCACCGAGCTGGAGGTCGCCCCGGGGGCGCGGCTGGTCAACCGGTGGACCCCGGTGCGCCGGGTCGGCCTGTACGTGCCCGGCGGGTTGGCGGTGTATCCCTCCTCGGTGGTCATGAACGCGGTGCCCGCCCAGGCCGCCGGCGTCGAGTCCGTGGTGCTGTGCACCCCGCCGCAGCGGGAGTTCGGCGGTCTGCCGCACCCCACCACCCTGGCGGCCGCGGCGCTGCTGGGCATCGAGGAGGTGTGGGCGATCGGCGGGGCGCAGGCCCTGGCCGCGATGGCCCACGGGCTGCGCCCGGACGAGCAGCAGCCGCAGCCCCTGGAGCCGGTGGACATCCTCACCGGCCCCGGCAACGTGTACGTGGCGATGGCCAAGCGGCAGCTGCGCTCCGTCGTCGGGGTGGACGGGGAGGCCGGGACCACGGAGATCGCGGTGATCGCCGACGCCGCGGCGGACCCGGTGTACGTGGCCGCGGATCTGATCTCCCAGGCCGAGCACGACCCCCACGCAGGCTCCGTGCTGATCACCGACTCCGCCCCGCTGGCCGAGGCCGTGGCCCGGCAGGTGCGGGTCCAGGCCGCCCGCACCCGGCACGCCGAGCGGGTCGCGCAGGCCCTGACCGGCCCGCAGTCCGGGGTGGTGCTCACCGACTCCCTGGAGCACAGCGTCGCGGTGGCCGACGCCTGGGCGCCCGAGCACCTGGAGATCCAGACCGCGGACCCGCGGGTGGTGGCCGCGCGGATCCGCAACGCCGGGGCCGTCTTCCTCGGCCCGCACTCCCCGGTGCCGCTCGGGGACTACGCCGCAGGATCCAACCACGTGCTGCCCACGGGCGGCTCCGCCCGGTGGGCCAGCGGCCTGAACACCGCCACCTTCATGAAGGTGGTCCAGCTGATCGAGTACTCCGCCGAGGCTCTGGCCGCGGTGGCCCCGACCGTGCGGGCCCTGGCCGAGGCCGAGGATCTGCCGGCCCACGGCCGGGCCGTGGCCGTGCGGACGGAGCCGACCGGGGCGGGGGAGTAGCGCCGTGCACTGCCCGTACTGCCGCCACCCCGACTCGCGCGTGGTGGACTCGCGGGTGGCCGATGACGGCTCCGCGATCCGCCGGCGCCGCCAGTGCGCGGCCTGCGGGCGGCGCTTCTCCACCCTGGAGACCACCGTCGTGAACGTCATCAAGCGCTCCGGGGCCACCGAGCCGTTCAAGCGCGCCAAGATCATCTCCGGGGTGCGCAAGGCCTGCCAGGGCCGCCCGGTCAGCGAGGACGATCTGGCCCTGCTGGCCCAGGAGGTCGAGGAGTCCATCCGCGCCAAGGGCCTGGCGGAGATCGACGCGAACGACGTCGGCCTGGAGATCCTCAAGCCGCTGCAGCGTCTGGACACCGTGGCGTACCTGCGCTTCGCCAGCGTCTACCAGGCCTTCGAGGGGCTGGACGACTTCGAGTCGGCCATCCGCTCCCTGCGGGCCGAAGCCGGAAGCGGGCCCGAGGACACCGCCCCCGAGGACGCGGCACCCGAGGACTCAGCCCCCGCGGCCGGCACCCGCGGAGCCGAGCGGAGCGAGGAGGACGGCCCGCAGCAGCAGACCCTCATCTGAGGCACGCCCGCCTGACCGGGTTGGCCGGGGCTCTGGCGCGGCGGGCGGCCGACGGGGTAAGCTCGGATCAGGAGCCGGTACGTGCGGAGGGGAAGCCGTCACGTACCGGCTCTTCCGCTGCCTGCGGACCTCCCACGGGCAGGCCCCGCGGCGCTCAGCCCGCGGTGCGGTCGTGCTTCTCCTTCTCCCCGGGCTGGCCCGCCGCCCACAGGGCCGCCCCGACGATCCCGGCGTTGTTGCGCAGCACCGCGATCTCGATGGGCGTGCCGATGTCCTCCAGATACGGCAGGAACTTCTCCGGCTTCTTGGACACCCCGCCGCCGATGATGAACGCGTCCGGGGAGAACAGCCGCTGCACGTGGGAGAAGTAGCGGTGTAGCCGCTTGCCGTACTGCTTCCAGGACAGGTCCTCGCGCTCGCGGGCCCGCACCGAGGCGCGGGTTTCCGCGTCGTGCCCGTCGATCTCCAGGTGGCCCAGCTCCGAGTTGGGCACCAGCTGGCCGTTGTTGATGATCGCCGAGCCGATCCCGGTGCCCAGGGTGATCATCATGAGGAAGCCGGAGCGGTGCCGGCCCTGTCCGTAGATCGCCTCGGCCAGACCGGCCGCGTCGGCGTCGTTGACGGCGTGGACGGGCCGTCCCAGGGCCTCGGCGACGGGCCCGGTCAGGTCCGCCCCGATCCAGGACTCATCCACGTTGGCCGCGGACCAGGTGTGCCCGTCCTTGATGATCGCGGGGAAGCCGACGCCGATCGCGGAGTCCGGCTCGGCGGTGAGCTCCCGGGACTGCAGCTCGGCGACGATCGTCTCCACGACGGGGATGACGGTCTCCGGGGTGGCCGGCTTCGGGGTGTCGATGCGGTAGCGCTCGGAGACCAGGTCCCCGGTGCGCAGGTCCACGATCCCGCCCTTGATGCCGGTGCCGCCGATGTCCACCCCGATGGCCAGCTCGTGGGGGGCGGGGGCGGGCAGGGACTCCTCCCGGTCCAGGTCGGCCTGCACGGCCAGCTCCGGGCGGTTCACGTTGGTCTTCTCGGTCACGGCTGCTCCTTCTGCTGCGTCGGGTCTGTCGCTGTCGGGTCGGGTTCCGGCCCCTGCGGCGGGACCGGGCGGGGTCGGTGCGCTCAGGGGAGGGTGAGGACGTCCACGCCGTCGGCGGTGACCACCATGGTGTGCTCGAACTGCGCGGAGCGCCTGCGGTCCTTCGTCACGACGGTCCAGTCGTCCTCCCACATGTCCCAGGAGATCGTCCCGAGGTTGAGCATGGGCTCGATGGTGAAGACCATGCCCTCCTGGATCACGGTGTCATAGGCGGGGGCAGCGTCGTAGTGGGGGATGATCAGCCCGGAGTGGAACTCCCGGCCCACCCCGTGCCCGGTGAAGTCCCGGACCACCCCGTAGCCGAAGCGGGCGGCGTACTTCTCGATGACCCGCCCGATCACGTTGATCTCCCGGCCCGGCTTCACGGCCTTCATGGCCCGGCGCAGGGCCTCCTCGGTGCGCTCCACGAGCAGGCGGGACTCTTCGTCCACGTCCCCGACCAGCAGGGTGCGGTTGGTGTCCCCGTGCATGCCGTCCTTGTACGCGGTGACGTCCAGGTTGATGATGTCCCCGTCCTCCAGGACGGTGGAGTCCGGGATGCCGTGGCAGATGACCTCGTTCAGGGAGGTGCACACGGACTTCCAGTAGTTCCGGTAGCCCAGGGTGGAGGGGTAGGCGGCGTGGTCGCAGATGTACTCGTGGACCACCGCGTCGATCTCATCGGTGGTGGTTCCCGGCACGCAGTGGGCCTCGGCGGCGACGATGGCGCCGGCGGCGATCTTCCCGGCCGCGCGGATCAGCTCCACCTCCTCCGGGGTGTAGAAGTCCGAGCCCTGGCCCTCCCGGGCGGTGGGCTTGCCGACGTACTCGGGTCGCGGGATCCAGGAGGGCACCGTCCGCACGGGTCCGACGACGCCGGGGGTCAGGGCCCCGAGCGGGGCCTTCCCGGGTTCGGTGGGGATGTTGTGTCCGGTGGTGGCTTCGGAGGGTGCAGACATATCATCAACTCTAGGCCACCGGCCCTGCAGAGCCGGATCGAGACGACCCCGCGAGGAGGCACCCCATGGCGCTGAACGACGCCGCTGAACTGCCCGAGGACCAGCAGTACTGGTTCAACACCTACACCCGCGAGGTGGAGCATCCGGCCTCCTCGGACTACCGCAAGCTGATCGGACCCTACGCCAGCTATGCCGAGGCCAGCCGCGCCCTGGAGAAGGCCGAGCAGCGCAATGAGGCCTGGGATGAGGCGGACCGGGAGTGGCGCGAGGGCTGAGCCCCTCATCGGCGCCTCGGACGGGCTGAACGCCCGTCGTCGGGTCTGTCAGCCGGGTGCGCCCCGCCGAGCTGCTGCGCGGGTGAACCCGCAGCCTTAGTCCTGGAAGGTCTGCTCAGGCCCCGGGAACACGCCCTGGACGACCTCCGCCCGGTAATCGCGGGCCGCCGCGGTCAGCGCCGTGCGCAGGTCCGCGTAGCGCTTCACGAAGCGGGGGGTCCGCCCAGTGGTCAGACCGGCCATGTCCTGCCACACCAGCACCTGCCCCGTGGTCTCAGCCCCCGCGCCGATGCCGACGGTCGGCACGCTCAGCGCCGCCTCCACCGCGGCCGCCGCCGGGGCCGCGGTCATCTCCAGCAGCACCGCGAAGGCCCCGGCCTCCTCCAGCCTGCGGGCATCCTCCACCAGCCCCTCAGCCTGCGCGTTGCGGCCCTGCACCCGGAAACCGCCCAGCACGTGCTCCGACTGCGGGGTGAAGCCCAGGTGGGCCATCACCGGAACCCCCGCCTGGACCATCGCCCGGACATGCTCCGCGTAGAAGGCCCCGCCCTCCATCTTCACCGCGTGCGCCCCGCCCTCGCGGACCAGGCGCACCGCGGCCTCCACCGCCTGCGCGGGGGAGGCCTCGTAGGTGCCGAAGGGCAGATCCGCCACGACCATCGCCCTCCGCGCCGTGCGGGAGACCGCCCGCACGAACGGCAGGAAGTCCTCCATCCGCAGCTGCGTGGTCGACTCCAGCCCCAGCACCGTGTTGGCCGCGGAGTCCCCGACCAGCAGCACCTCCACCCCGGCCTCGTCGAAGATCCGGGCGGTCATCGCGTCATAGCTGGTCAGCATGGAGAACCGCGTGCCCTCCTCCTTGCATCGGCGCAGATGCACCGTGCGGATGCGGGAGACGCCCTCCAGGCCGTTGGCGGGACCGGAGGGGGCGGCGGGGGAGTCGTTCTCGGAGGACAGGTACGTGCTCATGGCCTGCCATCCTAGTGCCCGGGCGGCACGCGGGCAGGCCGACCCGAAGCAGAGCGGGGTGCGGATACAGTGGGGGCAGACGGCCCCCGCGCGCCGCCCCGCCCGACCCAGCCCCAAGGAGGCACCCATGGACCGCCAACAGGAATTCGTGCTGCGCACCATCGAGGAGCGGGACGTGCGCTTCGTGCGGATGTGGTTCACCGACGTCGTCGGCACCCTCAAGTCCGTGGCCCTGGCCCCGGCCGAGGTGGAGGGCGCCTTCGAGGAGGGCCTGGGCTTCGACGGCTCCTCCATCGAGGGCCTGTCCCGGGTCTCCGAATCGGACATGCTCCTGCAGCCGGATCCCTCCACCTTCCAGCTGCTGCCCTGGCGGGGAGAGCAGGAGCCCACCTCCCGGATGTTCTGCGACATCCTCACCCCGGACGGCGAGCCCTCCGCCGCGGATTCCCGCGGGGTGCTCAAGCGGATCCTGGCCAAGGCCGGGGACATGGGCTTCACCTGCTACACCGCCCCGGAGGTGGAGTTCTACCTCCTGAAGTCCCCCGAGCTGAACGCGGACGGCTTCCCCGAGCCGGTGGACCGGGAGGGCTACTTCGACCACGTCTACGGCGGGGTGGTCCAGGATTTCCGACGCCGGGCCGTGACCATGCTGGAATCCGTGGGGATCTCCGTGGAGTTCAGCCACCACGAGGGCGGCCCCGGGCAGAACGAGATCGACCTGCGCCACGCCGACGCCCTGCAGACCGCGGACAACATCATGACCTTCCGCTCCGTGATCAAGGAGGTCGCCCACACCCAGGGCATCTACGCGACCTTCATGCCCAAGCCGTTCACCGAACACCCCGGCTCCGGGATGCACACCCACTTCTCCCTGTTCGAGGGGGACTCCAACGCCTTCTTCGAGGCCGGGGCCGAGTACCAGCTCTCCCGCACCGCCCGGCACTTCATCGCCGGGGTGCTGCGCCACGCCCCGGAGTTCACGTCCGTGACCAACCAGTTCGTGAACTCCTACAAGCGCCTGTGGGGCGGCGGGGAGGCCCCCTCCTACCTCTCCTGGGGCCACAACAACCGTTCCGCCCTGGTCCGGGTGCCGCTGTACAAGCCGAACAAGATGCAGTCCGCGCGCATCGAGTACCGCGGCCTGGACTCGGCGGTGAACCCCTACCTCGGCTACGCCGTCGTGCTGGCCGCGGGTCTGAAGGGCATCGAGGAGGAGTACGAGCTGCCGATGGCCGAGTCCGACGACGTCGCCTCCATGACCGCCCGCGAGCGGGCCAGCCTCGGACACGACCCGCTGCCGGCCTCCCTGCACGACGCGATCCGCCAGACCGAGGACTCCGAGTTCATGGCCGAGGTGCTTGGCGAGCAGGTCTTCCGCCAGTTCCTGCGCAACAAGCAGGAGGACTGGACGGCCTACCGCCGCGAGGTCACCCCCTACGAGCTGAAGTACAACCTGGGCCTGCTCTGAGCCCGTCCCCGTCCGACCCGCCAGAAAGGATCCAGATGACGCACGCGGCCTCCGGCAAGACCCGCCTGGCCGGCATCGGCTTCGAGGACCTCACCGGCGCCCAGCGCTGGCTGCAGGCCCGCGAGCTGGAGGGCATCGATCGGGAGGCGCTGCTGGAGGGCCTGCGGCTGAGCCCCTCCCCGGACGCGGCCCTGAAGTCCCTGGTGCGCCTGCTCGGGGATCACCCCGCCGGACTGGCCGAGGCCGTGGACCGCGGCAGTGCGGCGCCCGCCCTGTACCGGGTGCTCGGCGCCTCCGAGGCGCTCGGGGACTTCCTGCTGCGCCGCCCCGAGCACCTGGACCTGCTCACCGGGGACCCGCAGCGCCTGCCCGAGGTCCGCGGTCAGGAGATGGCCCGGCAGTACCGGGAGGACCTGCTGCGCTGCGTGGGGGCCGATCCCGACCACCGGATGCCCGTGGCCGAGACCACCGGGGAGCAGGCTCAGCTGGCCCTGCGCACCGCCTACCGGGCGGCGCTGACCCGCATCGCCGTCGCGGACCTGCTCGCCGAGGACCCCCTCGCCGAGCTCGAGCGGATCGCGGCGTGCCTGGCCGACCTGGCCGGGGCCGCGCTGGAAGCCGCCCTGGCCGTGGCCCGCGCCGAGATCGCCCAGACCTACCCCGAGGTCTCCCGGGTGGCGCTGGCCGTGATCGGGATGGGCAAGTGCGGGGCGCGGGAGCTGAACTACATCTCCGACGTGGACGTGATCTACGCCGTCGGACCCGCCCAACCGGACCCGGACGAGGCCGACGGGGCCGACGACGCCGACGATGCGCAGCCGCTGGAGGAGCAGCGGCTCGTGCGACTGGGTGAGGAGCTGGTGCGGGCCCTGACCCAGGTGATCCACGGCGTCGGCCCGGAGCCGGCCCTGTGGGAGGTGGACGCCAACCTGCGCCCCGAGGGCAAGGACGGCCCGCTGGTGCGCACCGTGGACTCCCACCGCGCCTACTGCCGCCGCTGGGCCGAGAACTGGGAGTTCCAGGCCCTGCTCAAGGCCCGCCCGATCGCCGGGGACCCGCAACTGGGGCGGCAGTACCTGGAGGCCGTGACTCCGTTCGTGTGGGAGGCATCCAGTCGGGAGGGCTTCGTCGGCTCCGTGCAGGCCATGCGCCGGCGGGTCAGCGACCACATCCCCGAGGCCGAGCGGGAGCGGCAGATCAAGCTCGGGATCGGCGGGCTGCGGGACGTGGAGTTCACCGTGCAGCTGCTGCAGCTGGTGCACGGGCGCACCGATGAGCAGGTGCGCACCCGCGGCACCCTGGAATCCCTGCGCGCCCTGGCCGAGCGCTCCTACATCTCCCGGGAGGACGCCCGGGCCTTCGCCGACCGCTACCGCTGGCTGCGCCTGCTGGAGCACCGGGTGCAGCTGCGCCAGCTGCGCCGCACGCACCTGATGCCCGCCCGGGAGCGGGAGCAGCTGGCCGTGGCCCGGGCCATGCAGGCCCCGCAGGAGCGCACCCGCACCACCGCCGAGGAGCTGCTGACCCGGTGGCGCGAAGCCAAGCGCAGCGTGCGCGGGCTGCACGAGGCCCTGTTCTTCCGGCCGCTGCTGGCCGCCGTCGCCCACCTGTCCGCCGCGGAGGTAGCCCTGAGGCCCGACGCCGCCCGGGACCGGCTGGCCGCCCTGGGCTACCTGGACCCGCAGGGGGCCATGCGCCACATCGAGGCGCTGACCCGCGGGGTCAGCCGCCGGGCGGAGATCCAGAAGACCGTCCTGCCGGTGCTGCTGGGCTGGTTCGCCCGCGGGGTGGACCCGGACGCCGGGCTGCTGAACTTCCGCCGCGTCTCCGAGGAGCTCGGACAGACCCCCTGGTACCTGAAGATGCTGCGGGACTCCGCGACCGCCGCGCAGCGGCTGTGCGAGATCCTCTCCTCCTCCCGCTTCGCCACGGACCTCATCGAGGTGGAGCCGGAGGCCATCGCCTGGCTGGACAAGGACGAGCAGCTGCGCCCGGAGACGCTGGAGGAGCTGTGGACCGAGATCCGGGCCAAGGTCTCCCGGCACCGGGACGCCCAGGAGGCCGTGCGCGCGGTGCGCCTGATCCGGCGCCGGGAGATGCTGCGCACCGCGATGGGGGAGTGCACCGGGGTCCTGGACGCCGAGCAGATCATGCGGGGCCTGTCCGACGCCGACCAGGCCGCGATCCTGGGCGCCCTGCACGTGGCCGAGCGGGAGCTGTACGAGGAGCAGGGCGAGCCGGTGCTCACCGATGTCGTCATCATCGGGATGGGTCGGCAGGGGGGCGCGGAGATCGGCTACGGCTCGGACGCCGACGTCATGTACGTCCACCGCGCCCGCGACGGCGCCGGGGAGCAGGAGGCCCTGCGCCAGGCCGAGCGGCTGGTGACCCGCACCGTGCAGCTGCTCAAGGGACCGGTGGAGCCGGCGATCCGCGCGGAGCGGACCCTGGTCATCGACGCGGACCTGCGCCCGGAGGGCCGCTCCGGGCCGATGGTCCGCTCCCTGGACTCCTACGCCGAGTACTACGCCCGCTGGTCCGACACCTGGGAGCACCAAGCGCTGCTGCGCGCCCGCCCCCTGGCCGGCTCCGACGAGGTCGCCGAGGCCTTCGTGCGGATCATCGACCCCTACCGGTACCCCGCCGAGCTGCCGCCGCGCCGGATCCAGGAGATCCGGCGGATGAAGGCCCGCGTGGAGGCCGAGCGGATGCCCCGCGGGGCGGATCCGACCCGTCAGCTCAAGCTCGGCCGGGGCGGGCTGTCCGACGTCGAGTGGCTCGTGCAGCTGCTGCAGCTGCGCCACGCCCACGAGCACCCCGAGCTGCGCACCACCAGCACGCTGCGGGCCCTGCGCGCGGCCGTGCCCCTCGGGCTGATCGGCGCGGAGGACGTCCACGTGCTGGAATCCGCGTGGCTGCTGGCCACGCGCGTGCGCGGCGGCGTCGTGCTGCGCACCGGGCGCGCCTCGGATTCCCTGCCGACCGCGCGCCGGGACCTGGAGGCCATCGCCCGCTGGGTCGGCTGCGCCGAGGGCGGGGCCCGGGTGCTGGAGGAGGACTACCTGCGCCTGACCCGCCGGGCCCGCGGGATCTACGAGAACCTGTTCTACGGGCCGCTGACCCGGTGAGGGCCCGCGGTCGGGCTCAGTGCTTCTCCGCCCGGGAGATCTGATCCGCCAGATCCTCCGGGGACAGATCCGCCGCGGAGAACTCCGGGGTCACCGGCAGGTGCAGGCGCAGCTCCGTGCCGGGGCAGATCTCCACCCGCGCCTCCTTCAGCTTGAAGTCGATCACGTGCCCGCCCACCTGGCGGGTGGAGTCGATGAAGTGGGCGTGGCAGCCCGGCACCGAGATGCCCTGCTCGTAGATCGGGGTGCGGAAGGCCACGATCGTGCCGATGAGGTCGTCGAACTGCACGATGTCCTCGTTGTCCGTGGCATCGACCATCTTCGGGTACGGCTTGGACTGCTTGATCACCGTGCGGGTGCGCACCCACTCGAAGGAGCCGCGGATCTTCAGCGCGTACATGTAGTTCTTCGACACCGTGAGGTCGTCCAGGATCTGCGAGGCGGTGGCCCGCAGCAGGTCCCGCGGCAGATCCCGGCGGATGGTGGGCACGAAGTTGGTGACCACGGCGTAGGGGGTCCGCTGGGACAGGGCGGCCTCCTGCACGGAGCCGTCGTGGCGCATCTGGTAGGCGGTGCCGTCCAGCACGATCATCTCCCCGTCCAGCCCGTCGAAGGTGCCCAGACCGAAGTTGCCGTGGCCCAGCAGCTCGCCCACGGTCATCTCCCCGTCGTAGATCCCGTCCAGCAGGCCCGCCATGAGCCCCGTCTGGAAGACCTCGTTGCGGTACATGATCTCGCCGTGCAGCTCTTTGGGGGACCGGGACATGGGGGCTCCTTCATACGCTCAGACAGGATGCGCGGCGGGACTCGCCCGACGCTCACCTCCCACTCTAGGGCCGTGCGGCCGCGGGCCGGCCGATACCATGGTGGGCATGGATTACCTCTCCACCCGCGACCCCGAGGCGGCCCCCGCGTCCTTCACCGACATCCTGCTGCGCGGACTGGCCCCGGACGGCGGCCTGTACCTGCCGGTGCGCTACCCGCAGCTGGACGCCTCCACCCTGCGCTCCTGGCGCACCCTGCTGGCAGAAGAGGGCTACGCCGCGCTCGCCGCGCAGATCATGGAGCTGTTCGTGGACGACATCCCCGCGGAGGATCTGCGGCGGATGGCCGAGCGGGCCTACGCCCCGGAGAAGTTCGCCGACCCGCAGATCGTGCCCGTCACCCCGCTGGAGGACGGTCTGCACCTGGCTCACGTCTCCGAG
Source organism: Rothia kristinae NBRC 15354 (assembly GCF_001570865.1). GTDB lineage: Bacteria > Actinomycetota > Actinomycetes > Actinomycetales > Micrococcaceae > Rothia > Rothia kristinae. Next base: position 1,957 of record NZ_BCSM01000016.1, on the reverse strand, counting down.
GGACCCACCGCGGCGTTCAAGGATATGGCGATGCAGCTGCTCGGCGAGCTGTTCGAATACGAGCTGGCCCGGCGCGGGGAGACCCTGAACATCCTGGGGGCCACCAGCGGGGACACCGGGTCCTCCGCGGAATACGCGATGCGCGGGCGCGAGGGCATCCGGGTGTTCATGCTGACCCCGAGGGGGCGGATGACCCCGTTCCAGCAGGCCCAGATGTTCGGGCTGGATGACCCGAACATCGTCAACGTCGCCGTGGACGGGGTGTTCGACGACTGCCAGGACCTCGTCAAGGCGATCTCCGCGGATGCGGCGTTCAAGAGGAAGCACCGCATCGGCGCGGTCAACTCCATCAACTGGGCCCGGCTGCTCGCCCAGATCGTCTACTACGTCTCCTCCTGGCTGCGGGTGACCACCGCGGAGGACCAGCGGGTGAGCTTCTGCGTGCCCACCGGGAACTTCGGGGACATCTGCGCGGGGCACATCGCTCGGCAGATGGGGCTGCCGATCGACCGGCTGATCGTGGCCACCAACGAGAACGACGTGCTCGATGAGTTCTTCCGCACCGGGAACTACCGGGTGCGCTCCGCCGCGGAGACCGCCGAGACCTCCAGCCCGTCCATGGACATCTCCCGGGCGTCGAACTTCGAGCGGTTCGTCTTCGACCTGCTGGGCCGGGATGCGGCTCGCACCTCGGATCTGTTCGGCACCCAGGTGCGCCGCGGCGGGTTCAGCCTGGCCGGCACCGAGGAGTTCGAGGACGCCGCAGGCCGCTTCGGCTTCCTCTCCGGGCGCTCCACCCACGCGGATCGGGTCTCGACCATCCGGGACGCCCACGAGCGGCTGGGGGTGCTCATGGACCCGCACACCGCGGACGGCGTGACCGTGGCCCGGCGGCACCGCGATCAGGTGGACACGCCCATCGTCTGCCTGGAGACGGCCCTGCCGGTGAAGTTCGCGGACACCATCCGCGAGGCCATCGGCCGGGATCCGCAGATCCCCGAGCGCTTCGCCGGGATCATGGAGGCCCCGCGGCACGTGGTGGACCTGCCCGACGACGCCGAGGCCGTGAAGGACCTGATCCGCGAGCGCATCGCCGCCGTCGACGTGCGCTGAGGACCCGGACGCCGCTCGATAGGGGAATAGCGCGGCAGACTATAGGCCGTATTCCATGTAGCAGCTCTGGATCTCCCCGGAGGTGGCGGTGTCGTGATCCAGGTTCTCGCAGTACGCGCGGGGGATGGTTGGTTCCTCCGCGTCGGGTGTGTGGTCCTCGGGGTTCCCGAGGTTGGCGGGGTCGCGGGGGTCGACGCCGCTGGCCCAGTCGCCCAGTCGGTTCGCCGAGCAGTAGGCATAGACCTGCTCCGCCAGCTCCGGCGAGTACGGTGCCGCGTCCTCCTTCCAGACGTCCGCGATGCATCCGCCGCCGTTGGCGAAGTAGGACTGCACCGTCGCGGCCGCCGACTGCTGCGTCTGAACCTGCTCTGGATCTGGAGCCTCCGCAGCTTGAGCGGGTTCGGTGGCGACAGCCTCCGTGGTCTCCGGAGCCACCGGTGCAGACTCGGTCGCGGCGGTGGTGGGGGCCTCGGCGGGTGTCGCGCTCGCGGACGCTGCCGCCGGTCTCGCGGACATACTCGGGGAGGCGCTGGCCGACGCCGAGCTGCTGGTGTCGGTGGCGTCGTCGCCGCCTCCACAGGCGCTCAGCGCGAGGGGCAGCAGGGCCAGCGCGGCGAACCCGCGGGTGCGAGTGGTCATGGGTGCTTCCTTGCTTTCGGGAGGATGATGGGCGGGAACAGTGAGTTGGTCTCGAGGTCCAGCATGACAGGCCCGCGGCCAGTCGGCGTACCGTGACGCGCCATCGGCGGTCCTTCGCAGGCGGGCCCGCTCCTCGAGCGGTAAGTCCGCGGATCCGGTCATGTAGCACACCCAGGGGGACTTCCAGTGCGTCCGCGGTGGTTGC
>NZ_BCSM01000015.1 GCF_001570865.1 Rothia kristinae NBRC 15354 | reverse complement strand
GGACTCGGAAATATCCGCCTGCTTGATGAACGCCTCCCCTCAACGAAGGCCTCCCCACGAAGGGGAGGCGAGGCACTCCACGCGACCCTCACCACCACCGTTCACGACGACCCTCAACGAAGGCCTCCCCACGAAGGGGAGGCGAGTCACGCGAGCAGGCTGGCAGGACAGCATGCATGCACCCCTCAACGAAGGCCTCCCCACGAAGGGGAGGCGAGACGCCTTCCTGGCCTCCGTCGGATCGAACATCATCCCTCAACGAAGGCCTCCCCACGAAGGGGAGGCGAGCTCCCTGGATGGTGCGCGGCCCACCGTAGACCTGCGCCCTCAACGAAGGCCTCCCCACGAAGGGGAGGCGAGAGGTACTCGTCGGTGGTGAGTCCTGCTGTGCCGGGGTCCCTCAACGAAGGCCTCCCCACGAAGGGGAGGCGAGGAACAGCACGAACGGCAAGACCTGGGACGACTACCACCCTCAACGAAGGCCTCCCCACGAAGGGGAGGCGAGGTGGTGCGTGGGGGTGTGAGGTAGCGGGGTGGGGTCCCTCAACGAAGGCCTCCCCACGAAGGGGAGGCGAGTGCCGGACGAACACGCTCGAGGTCTTCAGCTGCAGCGCCCTCAACGAAGGCCTCCCCACGAAGGGGAGGCGAGCGGCGTGATTTCCAAGAACGCGCAGACCACCCACAGCCCTCAACGAAGGCCTCCCCACGAAGGGGAGGCGAGTGCCGTGGCCGGGCAAGAAGGCTTACCAGGACCACCCCTCAACGAAGGCCTCCCCACGAAGGGGAGGCGAGCAGCTGCAGGTGGCCGCCGCCCGCGCCGGGCACATCCCTCAACGAAGGCCTCCCCACGAAGGGGAGGCGAGAGAGCACACGATGGGGCCCGTGGCCGTGAAATCCCCCCCTCAACGAAGGCCTCCCCACGAAGGGGAGGCGAGCACTCCGGGCAGAAGGCGGGCTCCTCATCGCTGGCCCCTCAACGAAGGCCTCCCCACGAAGGGGAGGCGAGGGGCTGGCCTTCTTCTCCGAGTCCGGGATGTGGAGCCCTCAACGAAGGCCTCCCCACGAAGGGGAGGCGAGCGGGCCCTACCGGGCCCGGAGCTCCAGACCGTGCCGCCCTCAACGAAGGCCTCCCCACGAAGGGGAGGCGAGGAGGATTCCTTGGGAATGCGGATGCCGTTGAGCGTCCCTCAACGAAGGCCTCCCCACGAAGGGGAGGCGAGACAGCGGCTTCTCGTCCATCGTGTGCCTCCTTGAGCCCTCAACGAAGGCCTCCCCACGAAGGGGAGGCGAGGGCACGTCGGTCAGGTCATGGACGGACTTGTTGGTGCCCTCAACGAAGGCCTCCCCACGAAGGGGAGGCGAGCAGCTGGACTTGACGAAGCCGCAGGCGGAAGTCGCCGCCCTCAACGAAGGCCTCCCCACGAAGGGGAGGCGAGATAAGCGACGCAACCAATTCCTCGACAGCGTCCGCCCCTCAACGAAGGCCTCCCCACGAAGGGGAGGCGAGCAGGTGGAAGTTGCATCTAGTCAGGGGATGACTAGACCCTCAACGAAGGCCTCCCCACGAAGGGGAGGCGAGGCAGTGCCGAGCGCCGAGCCACGGGCGCGGGCCCTCCCTCAACGAAGGCCTCCCCACGAAGGGGAGGCGAGGTCTCGGGCACACTGCGGCCCGAGACTCGTCCTCGGCCCTCAACGAAGGCCTCCCCACGAAGGGGAGGCGAGGCCTGGCTCGAGGAACAGCGGGAGCCCGCCAATGGCCCTCAACGAAGGCCTCCCCACGAAGGGGAGGCGAGTCAGGGTCTGCCTCCACTTCGAGGTCTCGTTGTCCCCTCAACGAAGGCCTCCCCACGAAGGGGAGGCGAGCGTTCGCGGAATCATCCACGGTCGTTGTGGCGCCGACCCTCAACGAAGGCCTCCCCACGAAGGGGAGGCGAGGCGGTCCCGGTCGGTTCGTTGGGGCTGGGGTTGTCCCCTCAACGAAGGCCTCCCCACGAAGGGGAGGCGAGCGACCGCGGCCCGAGCGGACCACGCCCAGCTGCGCGGCCCTCAACGAAGGCCTCCCCACGAAGGGGAGGCGAGTCGAAGCCGAATCCGAAGAGGAGGCTCTGCGACTCCCTCAACGAAGGCCTCCCCACGAAGGGGAGGCGAGGGGTGACGTGCTCATCTGCTCTTCCTCCCGGACTGCCCTCAACGAAGGCCTCCCCACGAAGGGGAGGCGAGCCTGACCGAAATTGACGCGGTCTGACTATGGGAAACCGAGGGTCATGCGAGCGCTCGCTCCACAGCCTAGCGGAAGCCGGCCGTGTCACCCCGGGATGGGGCGCTCCGCCGCGGAATACCGGGGAAAGCAGTGGCGCGACGGCTCGCCGAGGATCCGCTACCGCCGGAGCGCTCGCGGTTCCTCGAGTACGCACCAGGGCCGTCAGAAGATCATCACGGAGTCGTCCGTGATCGGACGCTCCACTCCCAGGTACTGGAAGTTCTTGTCGGAGACCTCGGACTTCAGCCCCAGATCGCAGATCAGCACAGAATCCTCACCCGCATCCACCAGATCCAGGATCTCCGTCTTCAATCGCAGCATCGCCGCCGGTGAGACGTCGAAGAGGAACACGCTGTACTGGATCCTGTCCCCATAGTGCTCCAACTCCTTCGCCAGCCGAGTCCGGCGCCGGTCCTGAGCCACGTCATAGGTGACGAGATACCGGCGGACGTCATCCCGGCTCATCGGGTGACCACCCCGCGGTACGTCTGCTGGGTGCCGTCGATCACCCCGAGAACGAGCCGGGCCTGGACCTCCAGTGCTCGCCGCCACGTCACCGAATAGCCGAACAGCGGATGACGGAACTGCGCGGTGATCCTCTGCTCCACCGCCCGGATGATGGCCTTGCGCCCCTGATCCGTCAGTCGGGCCGACCCCAGGCTGACATCGAAGGACTCCTCCCGCAGCTCCCCGTTGTTGAACGCCCTGAACACCGCCGAATCCGCCACCGGAGCCCGGAACTCCTCCATCAGGTCCAGAGCCAGGGCCGGCTTGTTGCGACCGCTGCTGTGCAGGAAGCCCGCATGGGGATCCAGTCCGCAGGCGGCCACGGCGCGGATGGCTTCTGCGGTGAGCATGCCGTAGGCGTAGTTCAGCGCGACATTCACCGGATCCACCGCCCCGCGCCCCACCCGGCCGGTAAACCTCCCCAACCACGGCCGGTTCTCGAAGCCGCCGAGGAACAGCGGCACCTGCTCGAAGTACACCGCCGCGGCCTGACCCTCGACACCCATCAGAGCGGTCAGCGAGACCGCCGAGAGAGCTTCTCGCTGCAGAGCCCGGAGGCGCTTCACCGCGGCTTCCGGGGCACCGTAGCGACGAGCGATCGTCGCCTGATTGGCGATCTTGGCCGTGATGAACTGCGCCGCTAGGGCCAGGTCCCCGCGAGCGCTGGCCACATGCTGTTCCACGCGAGCCAGACCGTTCGCCGTGTGGGCCGTCTGCGACCACCCGACCACCCTGCCGGAGCCTGTGCACCAGACGATGGGCAGGTTCCGCCACAGACACTCGCGGATCATCGCGCCGGACAGGTCCACATTCCCGTGGACCACCACCGCTTGGACCTTCTCGATCGGCACCGACGCCAGCTGCTCATCCCACTTCTTCACCAGCACCCGCCCCGAGGAGAGCGAGACTCTGGACCCATAGGTCGCGGCATGAAGCACCGCTCCTTCCGGGTCAGGGACCAGGATCCTCCGCTGGATCTCCCGGAAGGTCCGCTCCTCCGGAAGGCAGATCGATGCGTGAGAGCAGCTGCGGCACCGGGGATCATCCTCCAAGGGTTCAGGAGCCGAGGAGGACGAGACGGTGGCGCGGGTGGCCGCCACCGCCTGCCGGGCCGCGGTCTCATCGCCATCGTCCAACTCCACGAAGACCCGCCGCTTATGTCCGGTGAAGTACACCGCCTGATCGAGCACCGGAACCCCGGCCTCCTCCAGGGCCTTCCGCTGGAGTGTGAGCTGGATGCGGTTGGCCACGGTGACCTCGGGGATCCGCCGCACCGGGGTGGCCTTGTACTCCACCAGCACCACCCCGGTCTCCGGGTCGCCCTCAGCCACGTCGATGCGCCCGTGGATGCCCAAAGAGGGGGAGCGGACATCGATGCCTCGCGCCGTCCCGTGATCGCCGGCATTCGGATCGTGGGCACGTCGATGTTCGAAATGCCCCTGCTCGATCTGCGAGGACTGGCGGATGCGCTCCCCACTGGCTTCCAACCACGCCCGCCGCGGACAGAACTGATGATGAGCCACCCAGCCGATGGGGATCGAGTCATCCTCCTCCAGGGATTCGACGGTCATAGGATCGTCACCACCCCGGTCTCCGCCCGGCGCTCGGGGGCACTGGGGTTGTCCGATCGGGACACCTCGAAGAGCACGACGGCCGCCGCCCCCTCTTCAGCGAGACGGGCCTGGGCCGTCTCCGCCACCGCCGGATCCACATCCTTCCTCGCCGGGAACCGCACCAGGGGCGCGCTGCGCTGGAGTCTCGCCCACCGCATCGGAGAGATCAGCTGCCCGGGCATCACCGTGAGCAGCCGCTCCTTCCCGTCCGCGCTCTGCGCCCCGGTCACCCGACCCGCGAAGGACGAGGGGCGGGGGCGTACCAGACCCCTGCCGTGGGGATTGCTCGGCTGGGTCCGATGCAACGGCGGCTGCATGGCCATCCCCCACAGGGCGCACCACGCCAGCGCGTTGTCACACGGCCCGGGAGGGGCGAAGCCCGTCGCCGTCCGGGACTCGGCCTTATTCCCCCCGACGGCGTCGTCCCGGGACTCGCCCGTCAGCCCGGCGATGATCTTCTCCGGATCCCACGTCGCGACCTCGGCCGCCAGGGGCAGGAAGCGATTCTTCAGAAACTCCTCGCCGCGGTTGCGCGTCTTCATCTCCCAGGGTGAGGCCCCCAGATCAGGGCGGAGCCCGGAGGGCTCGGACAGCCACCAGGAGCGCTCACCCAGACCGCGCACCAGCTCCTGCTCCAGGGGTGTGAGCTCCGCCATGATCGACGCGCGACGATCCTCCAGCTGCTGCCACCATCCGGGAGCCTCACCGGAGAGGTCCTTGAACTTCGGCAGACCCGTGCGAGGGGTCAGCAGGCTCACGGTGTGCTCCTTGGCGTCGCGCCAGGCCACCTGAGACGCCCAGTGCTCGCTGGCTGAGACCCGCAGCGCCAGCCCCTGGATGATCCGGCCGATCTCGATCTCGGAGACCCCGTCCGCCTCGATGACGGCCTGAGGATTGAGCAGCGCAGCCGACCCATCCTCATCCAGCCATCCCGCACGCACACGGGACGGTCCGAGGTCCTCGGTAAGGATCATCGCCGTCCCCCACAGCGCCGCGTGGGTCAGCAGGGTCTGGTGGTCTCCGGTGATGGTGATCCGTGTCATCGTCCCTCCTGGGAGATCGTGACGTCCGCCGCTCGCAGCAGCGCTTCCAGGTAGCTCGCGCCCCAGGGCCCGAAGGTCCGCTCCATGAGAGCGGCCAGGTCCTCCCAGAGGCCGACGCCGTAGAGCAGCCGCACCGCCTCCTCGACGCCGTCCTGCCTCTCCTCGGCGGAGAGAACGCCCAGCAGCTGGGCTACCCCGACGGGGAAACCGCACCGACCCAAGCCATGATGGGTGCCGATCAGCCAGGCCGTCAGCTCCGTCTGGCCGGCGGTCTCCGGCAGGACGGCGGGGTTCCCCACCGTCTGGTCCGCCCAGAACATCGCGGCGGAGACCATCTCGTGGCGCCAGCCCTTCGGAACGGGATCCGACTGGGTGCGGGACAGCGGCAGCAGACCCTCGGATTTCGCGTAGCTCATCTTTCGCTGCTTCTTTCGGAAGTCTCCGCGTTCCTGTGTGCTGAGACCCTCTCCCCGATGGTTGCCGCCGAGGAACAGCCGCGTCTGGAATGCCGACGTCTTCTTGCCGGCGTCGTGCTTCAGGCCGGCTTCGCGCAGGGCATCTCGAACGAACGGCGGCAGGGCGAGGAGCTCACCCAGCGCCTTCGCGCGAACCGCCACATCCTCCTGATGGTCCTCCAGCAGCACCGGCTCTGGGTCCTGCCCGCCCTCCGACAGCGCCAGACGCTCATCCTGGACGGCTTCCCGTCGGATCGTGCAGGTCACCCAGGCCGGTTCCCCTTCGGTGGCTTCGATGACGGGGCCGAGGAGCACGTCGTAGGCACCCTCCGGGAGGCCATCCCGGAGAGGGAGGTCTTCGACGGCGATCCGCCCGTCCTCGTCCGGCTCCGCCTCACCTGCGGCACGGCAGATGCGGGTTTCCTCCGTCTCCTGATCCGCGGGAACCGCGGGAATCTGGTGCAGGAAGGTCCAGACCCCCAAGGCCTCGGGGTGGCTGTGATCCCCGATAGGACGATCTCCTTCAGGCAGGAGGACGGTCCCCGGACCCTGGGCCCCGGCGGCCTCATCGGCGGAGATCCCCAGTGTGCAGGGGAATGCGGCATCCAGCACCACCAGATCCCCGCCGCGCAGCGGGAAGCCGCTTGCGGCCACCGCGTGAGGCAGACCCTCACTGCTGCCGGGTCGGAGCAGCGTCCATTCGCCGTCCCGCTGGACCCAGGCCTGATGCACCGGGTCCATGCCCTTCCTGGTGAGCACCGCTCGAACCCGGGCGGGGGTGCTGGGGTAGATCTCCTGATCCTCATACTCCAGCTGATGCAGCAGCTGATATGCGGCGTCGACGACTTCGCCCTGCAGCCCCGGATCCAGGTTCTGGTCGAGTCTGGGGAGCGTCCGACCGATCACCCGCACCTCCTGCTCATCGCTGTCCAGGCTGTCCCGCAGCCAGAAGGTCAGATCCGGTTCCGCGAAGAGGTGCTCGCTGGTGCGACTGAGCAGGCGGGCGTCCGCATCACCCAGATGGGAGAGCACCGGGCGGTCCGGGGCCGTAGCGGGGATGGCCCGATCCCGCAGCGCCCGGGGGCTGATCCCCGCGGGATCCTGAGACAGCCCCCGGATCCATTCCCGAGCCTGACGCAGGTCATCTCCCTCATAAGGCAGCGCCTCGGGCGGAGGAACCGCCCCGGAGCCCTCCGGCCCGATCACGATGACGCGCCCCTGCGCGCGCTCACCTCGACGGTTCACCCGGCCCGCACGCTGGATGAGCGCGGAGGCGGGAGCCAGATCCGTGACCATCCCCGCGAAGTCCACGTCCACGCCGACCTCGATGGTCTGCGTGGCGACCACCAGATCCGCCTCCTCCAAGCGCAGGTCACGGGGTTCGCCGACGCGCTGGGGGCCGACGAGCAGCCTGGTGCGCAGCCCGCTGCGGTGGGCCAGCTCCTGGATCTCCACCGCCGTCTTGACCCGGTTGACCACGACGCCGATGGTCCCGGAGGATTCTGCGCGCAGCGCTTCCACCTGCTCCAGGACAAGGGAGGCGTGGTCAGCCAGCGCCTTCTTCGTTCCGCTGTTCCAGCCCTCCAGCCCCAGGTACTCCACGGGTTTGGGCTGAGTGAGGATCCTGGCCAGGGGCTCCTCCAGCTGGTCCCAGTCCAGACTGATGCGCTCCTGTACCGCGTCCTCCCGCCCGCCCGGGCCCTGGTCAGCTGGAACGTGGGTGGCGGTCGCGGCGCAGACCTGCAGAGCGGGAACCTCGGCGGTGGCCGGATTCCAGCGCCCGCACATGCGGCTGACCCTCCGGAACGTGTCCAGCAGCTGCCGGCTCAGATGCGCCTCGTCCAGCACGGCCACGTGGTCGTACCCGAGCAGGCCGGCGGACCTCGGTTGGGCCCGGGAGGTGACGCCGTAGCCGCGGTGGAGCAGACGCGATCCGATCATGTCCGGGGTGCCGCACAGGATCTGCACGGCCGCCGGATGGTGGATCCACTCGTCGCGGCGCCTGCCCAGGGAGCCGTCACCGGTGACGGCGGCTGACCCGCCGCGCAGCAGGTGGACCCGCAGCGCCCTCTTCTCCTCGTTGCGGATGTCGGTGGGGTACCCGCGGCGCACCAGGAGGTCGCGGACCTCGGCGAGGATGCCGCCCTGAGCGTGATCGAGCGCCTCCATGAGGGTGGAGGCTCTGGTCAGGTGGTCATCCACGACGGCCCGCCGGGCCACGATCATGCTCAGCCGCCGCGGAACACGAGGGGCATCTTCCCGACCCTCCTCCGTACGCTGCTGGGCGACGGCGTTGGCGAAGACGTGGATCTCGATGGCGGTGCTCTTGCCGCCGCCGGTCGGGATGTCCAGCTGCTGGGGCCAGCGCCCGGTGGACAGCAGCCGCTCCAGGAGCTCGCGCTGCCAGCGGTAAGGTACGCGGTCCTGCCCGTGCAGGGCCGCGAAGAACTCGTCGAAGCGCTCGATGGTGAGGCTCATCGTCCTCCTCCTTCAGTGGATGGAATATCCTCCGGCAGGAGCAGGCCTCCGCCGAGGTGTCTGCTCTGCCCGAGGGCGACGACGCCGCTCTGCGAGAGCAAGCCGGGAGCGTGCAGCTCGGCGTCATAGGGGCGGATGGGCATCCGACCGTTGGTGCGGTGCACCAGGCGATACGGGGTGGTGGTGATGTGATGCCGGGTGCTCAGGGAGGCGGTGTCCTCGTCGTCACTCATCGCGGCAGCGGTGGCGAGGAGCCGCTCCGCCGGGGTCCGGTCCTCGATCAGGTCCTCGCGGCGCAGATCCCGGAAGACGTTGCCCAGGCTCCACAGCACCGTGACGTCCAGGTCGGACAGCGACCCCAGGCGCTTGGTCCGCCGCTCTGCGACGGCCGGGCTCTGGGTCCTCCACCGTCGGACGGCTCCGTCCGCCGGCTCGGCCCAGAAGGAGGCGCCGTCCAGGATCCGTTCGGACCCTTCCACGATGCTCAGCGCTCCGGCGTCCCGGTCGTAGATCCTGCGCAGCCTGCCCGCGGCGGAGAGCACCTGGTCGATGTCCCCGCCCGCAGCGCCGTGCGGCACCATGATCGCCAAATGGCTGGCACGGACACCGGCCGCGGTGCGGCGGCTCTGCTCCTCGTCGAGCAGATGGATCGCCAGACCGTTCGCCAGCGCCCGCCCGGCCCCGCCCACTCCGGTGAGCAGCGGGCTGATCTCCTCCTGTCCGGCCAGGCGGACGAGGGCGCGGTGAGCCGCCGTCGCCAGTCGGACCCGGTGCGCGGGGGAGAGATCCGGATTCAGCCCCGTCACCTGGAGGAGCAGCACGATCTCCCACGGGGCATCCACGACCTCCCGGTCCACCGGCGAGTACAGCGCTCGGCGGACCCCGTCCCTCGGTGCGGATGGCGGCGGGGGCGGAGCGGTCCAGGCGGACTTCTCCGGTTTGAGGGCCTTCTTTCCCGTGGGATTCAGGGAGTCATGCCAGGCGTCCAGGATGTGCCGCCGCCCCTCGGCAGCCACCGGAAGGACCGTCCCCAGGCGGAGGTCCTGCGGGGTGGGAGCGGGGGTGAGCAGGTGCGTCGGCTCCAGATCGCCCACCACCCCGAGGAAGGCCGGGCTGTCCGTCTCCCCGAGGTAGCCGATATCGGCGCACAGCGCATCCAGGACCAGGGCCACATCCTTGGGGATGTCCGTGCTCTGCCACCCCCAGGCGATGCGGCCCCCGAGGGTGAAGCCGTCGGAGAGAGGCTTCTTCGACTTCTTGTTGCGGATGCTCTTGGAGGCCGCCTCCTTCTCCAGCCAGCCCTCGTCCCGGTAGGCCGCGCGATCCGCCGTGGAGACCGGCAGGACCTCGGGGACCTCCAGACAGTCCGGAGGGTTGGCCTCCACCCAGGCCAGGGCGCGCAGGGCGTCCTCGGAGGGGCGCAGTCGGCGGGGATCCTTCGGATCCGGCACGGCGGTGGGGCCGGTGTAGGCGGCGTGGACTAGAGCGGAGTACAGGCGTACCGGGGTCGGCAGGGGTTCGGCGGACCCGCTGGGCCCGTGGCCCCGGTACACCGCATGAGGGAATTCGGCGGCGATGGCGGAGGTCATCGGCTCACGCCTCCGGCTCATCCGTGGATGCCGAAGCGGTGATCGCGGAGTTCCCTGTGATCTCCAGGACCTCCCCGTTCCACTCGACGCCGGCCACCTCCTTCAGGTGAGCCAGGGCATGCTCCAGCAGGGCGACGCCGTCCTCCACCTCGATGGGCGCCAGCTCGAGCTTCTTCCCCCGACGCTGGTCCAGCACCACGTTCGGCGCGTCGTCCTCCACCAGGTCGCAGTTGGCCCGCAGCACCAGCTCACTCTCGGAGAGCGCGGAGGCGAGCAGACCGTAGGCCGCCAGCACCGCCCGGTGGGCGGCATCAGCCGCCGCGGTGCCGCCGAAACGCAGCTGCCGCAGCGCGGCGAAGGAGAGCACGCGGGTGCGGATGATGCGGGAGCACGCCACACCGCCGAGGTTCTGATCCACGCTCGGCGGAATGCTGCCCAGGCCCAGTGCGGCCAGGGAGATCGGCTTGTCCTTGGCCTTCTTGACCTGGGCCTCGATCTTCCCGAGGTTGGTCGCGGAGAGCTCGTCCTTCTGACCGGCGACGATGCTCTCGAGGGTCTTGGCATCCAGCTTCACGCTGGGGGAGATGACGTCCGTGCGCCCTGCGCCGCGGGTGGGGGAGGCGGTGGCATAGCCCTCTCGCTGCTCAGCGGTGACGCCGATGACCTCACCGGTCAGAGCGGTGCGGAAGCGAGCCTGGTTCGACTTCCGGGTGGCGTCCCAGCCCCCGTAGAGAGCGGTGGTGGGGGAGGTGGTGAACACGGCCGCGGCATTGCTGGGGGAGGCGTTGCGCACCGCCAGGTACTTCTCGTGGTGGGTGGCCGGGGTTCCGTCGATGGTCCCGGCGCGGAAGTGGCCCTCGTAGGCGCGGGCCGGGACCTCGAGGTCCGTGTAGGTCCCCCCTTCGTAGGACACCTGGATGGTCGGCACACGGGAGAGCACCTCGTGGGCGGGGGAGTCCTCATCCTGCCGAGCCTGGAGGACCGCCATCTCGTCTCGGTTGCTGACGGACTGCTTGGCATCCAGGATCACCGTATTCACCGGTGCTCCGTCGATGAAGCGGGTCTCGAAGGCGAAGGTCGGGGTGTTTCCGCCGGAGACGTACCGTGGCGGAGCCACAGTGGCGTGCTCACCGCCGGCGGGGGCCAGGTCCGTCCGGATGGTCAGGGCGGTGGCTCCTCCGGCGGAGCAGGCTGTCAGAAGGTGGTCGAAGGTCAGCTTCTCGGTCATGGGATCTCCTCGGAGTCACAGCGTGGGTGGTGAGGGCGTCGGGTCGCTGGCCTCGGCGCTTGATGTGAACGGTAACACCCTTTCCGACTGTGTGCAATAGAATTAGTCCCTAGGAACCAGCAAAACGATACAGTAGATGAAATTAACGGTGGAAGGGTGTGGGAGGCGGGGTCGCCTCCCCCGCGTAGAGTGCCAACCAGGTGGGGCGGCCTTCGTTGGGGGTGGATTGCTTTCCGGGTGCCGATCGGCCCCGCTTCATCGCCGTCCCGCCTCTTTGCTTCCCGCCCACCGTGAGGAGCCTCCGATGCCCTGGTCTCCCGAGCATCCCCACAACGATCTCCCCGGACTGCCGCCCGACGTCGAGCTGGAGACGGCACCGGTGCTGCGCGCCCTCATCGCTGCGCGCGCGGAGCTGGCCGGATTGGAGGAGAGCCTCTCCGCGCTGCCCAACCCCCAGGTCTTCATCCACTCCCTGGCGCTGCTGGAGGCCCAGGCGAGCTCGGAGATCGAAAACATCGTGACCACCACGGACGAGCTCTTCCGGGCCGAGACCCTGGCGGCCGAGGCCAGCCCCGCCACCTGCGAGGCCATGCGCTACCGCCAGGCGCTGTTCGCCGGGTTGGAGCTGATGCGGCGTCGGGAAGGGCTCATCACGGCCTCCACCGCCGCCGCCATCTGCACCCAGATCCGCGGCGTCAGCACCGAGGTGCGCGCGGACCAGGGCACCTTCATCGGCAACCCGAGCACCCAGAAGCGCATCTACACGCCTCCGGAAGGCGAGTCCGTGATCCGGGAGAAGCTCGACGACTGGACGGCCTTCGTCAACGGGGCGGACGGGGTGGACCTCGATCCCCTGGTGCGCATCGCCGTCGCCCACTACCAGTTCGAGGCCATCCATCCGTACCCGGACGGAAACGGTCGCACCGGGCGCATCCTCAACGTCCTCCAGCTGGTGGCCTCCGGGCTGCTGAGCCGGCCGGTCCTGTACGTCTCCCGGGCGATCATCGAACGCAAGGGCAGCTACTACCGGCTGCTCAACCAGGTCACCGAGCAGGGTGCGTGGGAGGAGTGGATCCTGTTCATGATCGAAGCCTTCCGGAGCACGGCGAGCTCCACGCGCGGGAAGATCAAGCGCATCCAGGAGCACCAGCTGCACCTCTCGGACACCATCCGCGCCCTGTTGGGCGTGCATGTGCCGGCCACCTTCGCGGAGGTGCTCTTCGAGCAGCCCTACTGCCGGATCGCCGATGTCATGACCCGGTGCGAGGTCTCCCGGCCCACAGCCACCAAGTACCTCGCGACGCTGCAGGGGGCCGGGCAGCTCGCTGTCGAGCAGGCAGGGCGGGAGAAGCTCTACGTCAACACCGGCTTCCTGGAGATCCTGCGCGGAGTCTGAGGCGGCTCGCGTCGCGAGGCACATGCAAAGCGAGTTGGCACGTTCCCGGGACGTGTAAAAAATCCCCGGAAATCTTTACATGTCCTCGAGCGCCAGCCCGTCGCCCCTCCTACACCAGCACCCCGTCGAAGTACCCCGCGAGCCCCGCGACGTCGTCCAGGGCGAACACCCCGGCCACGTATTGGTCCGGGCGCACCACCACCACCGCGCCATCGCGGGAGATGCCCCGCTCCGAGAATGCATCCTCGCCCGGCAGGGTCGCGTAGACCCGGTCCCAGTACTCCAGGCCCAGGGCACCCACCCGCGGGCGGAACGCGGCGGGCACGTCGGTGATCTCGAAATCCGTGTGCTCCTGCTGGTACACCACCACCGGCTCGATCTGCGCGGAGAAGTCCTCGCCCTCCCGCCGATGCCGCACGAACGGAGAATCAGGGGACCCCACCAGCCAGTCGGACAGCGCCCGGGCCCCGGAGTCCTCGGCCGCCGGGTGGGCGGCGTCGGCGAACACGTACAGCCGCCAGCGACCGTCGGCCACGGTCTCGTGCCCGATGTGCACAGGGAAGGCATCGCACCGCCGGTTGGCCCGCACGGACTTGAACCGCTTCCCCACGGGGAACCCCTCCGCCAGCTCCTGCCGGGAGCCCGACGCCCCGGGCCCAGAAGCCCCCGGCCCCGAAGCTTCCGACGCCGTGACCAGCGAGGGCCGGTACTGCGTCATGAACCCGGCCGGGAATTCAGCGGTCTTCACGTAGAAGTCCTCCAGGTAGGAGGGGTCCGGCAGCTGGTCGGCGGGGGTGGCCATCAGGGTGGACCACTCGCGGTCGAAGTCGATGAGGTTCTTCGCGATCTCCTGCCGCTCCGCGGAGTACGTGTCCAGCAGGGCCTGCGGGGACCTCCCGGAGACCACCTGCCCCAGCTTCCAGGCGATGTTGAACCCGTCCTGCAGGGACACGTTCATCCCCTGCCCGGCTTTGGCGGAGTGGGTGTGGCAGGCGTCCCCGGTGATGAACACCCGGGGGCAGCGGGTGCCGCGCTCGGCGTCGTCGACGTCGTCGAAGTGGTCCGTGAGCCGGTGGCCCACCTCGTACACCGAGTGCCAGGCCACCGAGCGCACGTCCAGGGTGTACGGGGTGAGGATGCGGTTGGCGCGGTCGATGATCTCCTCGATGCCGGTCTGGCGCACCTTGTGCTCGTCATCGGCCGGCACCTCCCCGAGGTCCACGTACATGCGCACCAGGTGCCCGCCCTCCCGCGGGATGTGCAGGATCGAGCCGTGGCGTGAGGAGATCGCGCACTTGGTCCGCAGATCCGGGAAGTCCGTGTTGGCCAGCACGTCCATCACGCCCCACGCGTGGTTGGCGGCATCCCCCGCCAGCCTCCGCCCGATCGCCCGGCGCACCCCCGAGCGGGCGCCGTCGCACCCGATGACGTACTTCGCGCGCACCGTGCGCTCCTCGCCCGCTCGCGGGCCGGCGGTGTGCTTCACCCGCACGACGACGGGCCGCTCGCCCTCCCCCTGCACCTCCAGGCCCAGGAACTGCACCCCGTAGTCCGGGGTGATCCGCCCGGGGGAGCGGCGGGCGAACTCGGCGAAGTAGTCCAGCACCCGCGCCTGGTTGACGATCAGGTGCGGGAACTCGGAGACGCCCGTCGGATCATCCGGGGTGCGGGAGGTGCGGATGATGTGCTCCGGGTTGTCCGGATCCGGCTTCCAGAAGCACATCTCGGTGATGTGGTAGGCCTCGGCGATCACCTCGTCGGCGAAGCCGAAAGCCTGGAAGGTCTCCACGGAGCGGGCCTGGATGCCGTCGGCCTGCCCGATCTCCAGGCGCCCCTCCCGCTGCTCGATGATCCGCACGTCCACCTCCGGGTACTGTGCCAGCTGCGCCGCGGCGATCATCCCGGCCGGCCCGGAGCCGACGATCAGCACGTCCGTCTCCTCCGGCAGCTCGGTCGGGCGGTCCAGCCCGTGCCCGCGCGCCCGCTGGGTGCGGGGGTCCTCGGAGACGTATCCGTGCTGGTGGAAGTGCATGGTGGACCTCTTTCCCTGGACCGACATCATCGTCGCCACGGCGCGCCGACAGTGGCGTGCGTCATAGATGACTCGGATCATATACAATCCACCGGGGAGGGGCAAGGTCCCGCCCGCCGGATCCGTAAGGACCCGCTCGAGGATGAGAACCGAGGAGACCCCGTGCCAGCTTCCGCCGCCCTGCGCCCTTCCGCTCCGGAGGAGCGGCCGGACCAGACCGTCTCCGAGGTCATCGCCCGCGCTCTGATCCCCCACGCGGGGGCCTTCTTCGGGCTGATGGGCAACGGCAACTCCTTCTTCGTCGACGCTCTCGAGCGGCTCGGCCCCGGCGTCATCCCCGTGCGCCACGAGGTCGCGACCGTCGCCTCGGCGGATGCTTATCACCGGGTCACCCGCCGCCTGGCGGTGGCCACCGCGACCTACGGCGCCGGATTCACCAACACCCTCACCGCCCTGGCCGAGGCCGCGCAGTCGCGCACCCCGCTGGTCCTGGTGGTCGGGGACGCCCCCACCTCGGGGCTGCGCCCGTGGGATGTGGACCAGGTGGGTGCGGCCGCCGCCCTCGGCGCCCCGACCCTCGTGGTGGGGGCCGACGATGCCGGGGCGACGGCCGTGCGGGCTGTGCATAGGGCCCTGACCGAGCGGACCCCCGTGGTCCTGGCGATCCCCTACGACCTCGTGGCCGCCCCCGTCCAGGGTGACGGCGCCCGGATCCCCGACCTCGACCTCCCCGCGCACGCGCTGCCCGCCCCGGAGGAGGCGGCCGTGGAGCGCTTCGCCGACGCCCTGCGCGGGGCCGAGCGACCCCTGATCCTCGCCGGGCGCGGAGCCCGCGGCGCCGAAGCCGACCTGCGGGTCGTGGCCGGCCTGCTGGGCGCCGACCTCGCGACCACCGCCCCCGCCCAGGGCACCTTCACCCCCGCGGCGGGGGAGACCACCGGGTACCGGGACCTGGGGATCTGCGGCGGGTTCGCGGCGGCCGGCTCGGCCGAGCGGATCCGGGCGGCCGACGTCGTGCTGGTGGTGGGCGCGGGGCTGAACCAGTTCACGATGTCCTTCGGCCGCTCCTTCGGCCCCGAGGCGCAGGTGCTGCAGATCGACCTCGCCCCCGCCGCGACCCACCCCCGGGTGGACGAGCACCTGCGGGCCGAAGCCGCCCCGGCCCTCACCGCCCTGCGCAGCCTGCTGGAGGACGACGACGCCGCCCGCGGTCTGGTCGACTCCGGGTCCGCTCCCGACGCCGTCGTCGCCGATGCCGAGCCCGACGCCGACCCCGGCGCCGACCCGACCACCCGCCCGGACGGGGATCCGCTGGCCCCGGACGGCCGACTGGACCCGCGCAGCCTGATGCGCCGCATCGACGCGGCCCTGCCCGCCGAGCGGATCGTGAGCATCGACGGCGGACACTTCATCGAATGGGCCGTGACCTACCTGCCGGTCACGGCCCCGGACCGGATGATCATGCTCGGCACCCAGTTCCAGTCCATCGGCCTGGGGTTCCCGGCCGCCGCCGGGGTCAACGCGGGCGCGGGGGAGGCGGTCTCGGTGCTGGTCACCGGCGACGGCGGCGGCCTGATGGGCATCGCGGACGCGGAGACCTTCATCCGCACGGCCCGGCGCGGCGTCATCGTGGTGATGAACGACGGCGCCTACGGGGCCGAGATCCACCAGTACGGCTCCCGGGGCCTGGCGGAGGCGCCGATGCGCATCCCGGAGATCGACTTCGCCGGGATCCTCGGGGCCCTGGGCGCCCGCTTCCGGGTGGTGCGCACCCTCGAGGACCTCGCGGACTTCCAGCGCTGGGCCGAGGCCGGCTGCGACGGCGTCTACGCCCTGGACTGCCGCATCTCCGGGGACGTCATGGCCCCGCACATGCGGGAGGTCCTGGCCCAGGCGAAGGGCGCCCGCACCCGCCGCCCCTGATCCCGGCCAGGCCAGCGGTAACGGTTTCGGGACGGGTTCGTCGTTTCGGGACCGGAATATCCCGGCCCGAAACGACGAACCCGTCCCGAAACGCTGATGGGGGTGGGGTGGTGGGCCGCTAGGAGGCGCGGGTCCGACGACGCCGCACCAGCGCGGTCAGCAGCGCCCCGGCGAGGATCGTTCCGCCGGCGATCCCGAGGGTTCCGGCCGCATCGACGCCGGTGGAGGCCAGCCCGGTATTACTCGAGCCGTAGGTGCCGGAACCGTAACTCTCAGAGCCGTAGCTCCCGACGCCGCCCGCCGCGGAGCCGCCGGTGCCGCCGCCGTTCCCGGAGGTGCCGGTGAGGGTGAAGCCGGAGCCGTCGCCGGTCCCGCTGCCGCCGCCGCGGTTCCCGCCGTCACCGTCACCCGGCACGGGGGCCACGGCTGCACTCGCGGAAGGCTCCGGGCTCGCGGAGGGAGAGGTACTGGGCTCGGTGCTCGGCGAGGCGGTGGGCTCAGCAGTGGGAGCACCGGTCGGTTCGACGCTGGGCTCGTTGGTGGGATTAGCGGTGGGAGCGGCCGTCGGGGTCGCGGTCGGTCCCGCCGTCGGCTGCTGGGTGGGCTCGGCGGTGGGGGAGCCAGTCGGCTCGCTCGTCGGCGTCGCGGTGGGCTCCGCCGTCGGGGACGCGGTGGGCCCGGCGGTGGGTGTGGCCGTCGGCTCGGCGGTCGGCGTCGGGCTCGGGGCGGGGTCGCTGCGGACCACGCTGGCGCGGGCCTGGCCCGGGACCACCGAGGTCACGGTCCCGGCGGCATCCACGGTCACCTCGGAGCTCATCGCGGCGGGCAGGTCGATGCGCTGCCACCCGTCGGAGGAGGAGTCCAGGGCGTAGCCGGAGGGGATCTCCGTGGCGGCCAGGACCTGACGGCGCTGCTCTGCGGTCAGGGTCGGGAAGGCCGTGGCCAGCAGAGGCTCCGCGCCGGCGGGCACCCGCGGGGCCTGGCCGGTGGTGCCGACGGCCGGGAAGCCGTAGGTCATCCGGGCCCGGTAGGCCTGCAGGGCGGAGGCGCGATCGGTGACGGGTGCCGTGGAGACGGCGTCGGTGAACACGTTGCGGTACCCGCCGGAGTCGTTCGCGCGGGTCGCGTCGATGCACGCGGTGAGGGTCTGACCCAGTCCGGCCTCCTGGCACCGCTGGGTGAGGTAGTCGGTCAGCTCGGCGCGGGCCGGGGCCAGGGTGGTCTGGGCGTAGTCACCGGAGTACAGGGCCGTGGTGCCCAGGTGGCCCTCGATGCGCCCGCCCATCACATCCAGCGGGTAGTGCACGCCCAGCACGATCCGGTTGTTGCCGGCCTCGGAGGAGCGGGTCAGGATCTCCGGGCCGAGCTCCGGCAGCACCATGGCCAGGCCGATGCCGATGCCGTAGGCGTAGGTGGTGTGCCCGGAGGGGAAGGCCTGGGAGTGCCCGGCGAGCATCGCGTCATAGCTGGCGGTGTGCAGCCGACCAGTGGCCGGGTCCAGCCAGTCCGACACCCGGGTGGTGTTCAGGTCCGGGGCCAGCCCGCGCAGGTCGTTCTTCCCGCCGAGGCTGCGATCGCTCATGTAGGGGCGGGGGTAGTTGTAGTGCTTCTTCGCCGCCCCGGTGCTGATCGCGGAGCCGGAGTCCTTCACGACGGCGGTGGTCAGGGGCAGCTTCCCCTGGGCGACGCCGTCCTCCAGGTACCCGCCGAGCACCGGGCCCAGCGCGTCGGGCAGGGTCTCGGTCCAGTCCATGTCCGCGTCGATCAGCGCCCGGTGGGCCTGGGTGGTGTCGGCCGCGCCGCGGTGGTTGATGGCCGCGTACTGCTCGTCGTTGGTCTTCAGCACGGAGGCGCCGGCCTCGGTGACGCTGCCGCGGAAGGCGGTCCCGGCCGGGTCTGCGGCGTCGTAGGCCACCGGGGTCCACCACTGCTCGAACTCCGCCATGGGGGCGACGCCGTCCGGGGCGGTGGTCGCGGCGGCCGCGAGGGTGGGCGCGGAGGTCGCGGTGACGGCGGTCGGGGTCGCGGTGGTCTGGGTCGTGTCGTCGGCGGGTGCGGCCAGTGCTGGGCCGATCGCGGTGCTCAGGGCGAGGACGGCCAGCGCCCCGGCGGCGCCGAAGCGGCGACCGCGCGGGCAGGAGGCGGCGGTGCGGATGCTGATGGGTTGCATAGCGATGAGATTAAGCGCGGTCGGTGAACCGCATCACCAGCCTCGGTGAAGCCCGGGTGAACACCCCCGCCCGGCGGCCCCCGCCCACCCCCGGGAAGCGTATTCGGGACGGGTTCGTCGCTTCGGGACCGGAATATCCCGTCCCGAAGCGACGAACCCGTCCCGAACCGACGGTGCGAGGAGGAGAGGGTGGGCGCCGGTCAGCGGCCGATCATCAGCGGGCGGGTGGCCTGCTCCTCCTCGTGTCCGGGGCCCAGGGGGATGCCCTGCCGGTCCCGCATCATCAGGGTGGCCAGCGCCCCGATCGCCGTCATCGCCCCGAGGTAGATCACGATCGCCGTCGTCGTGCCGGTGGCCTGCAGGAGGTACTTGGCGATGGTGGGGGCGAAGGCTCCGCCGAGGATCGCGCCGATCGCGTAGGAGATGGACACCCCGGAGAAGCGCACCGAGGCCGGGAACATCTCTGTGTACGCGGCCGGCTGCTGACCGTAGGTGAACCCCAGGCCCACCGTGAGGATCGCCAGGCCGAGGAACAGCTTCACGGGGTCCCCGGTGTTGACCAGGGGGAACAGCGTGAGCACGCCGATCAGCTGCAGCGCCCACCCCAGCAGGTAGGAGCTGCGCCGCCCCATCCGGTCCGCTGCCCATCCGGCCATCAGGGTGAACGTCAGCCACGTCACGGCCGAGCCGGTCACGGCCAGCAGCACGGGTCCGCGGGCCATCCCCAGCGGGCCGTCGGGGTCCGTGGTGTAGTTCTGGATGAAGCCGCCGGTGGTCATGTAGCCGACGGCGTTGTTGCCGGCGAACATGAGTGCTGCGACCACCACCAGCGCCCCGTGGCGGCGGAACAGCACGCCGATCGGCGCGGAGCGCTTCTGGCGGCGGTCCGCGATCTGCTGGAACACCGGGGATTCGGCGACGCCGTGGCGGATCCAGTATCCGACGCCGATCAGCACCACGGACAGCAGGAACGGCACCCGCCAGCCCCACTGCAGGAAGGCCTCGCCCGGGGCGATCGCGCTCATCAGCGCGAGCATCCCGGAGGCCATGAGCAGACCCAGCGGCACCCCGACCTGGGGGCTGGCGCCGTAGAGCCCGCGCCGGTCCACGGGGGCGTGCTCCACGGACATCAGGGCGGCCCCGCCCCACTCGCCGCCCGCGGAGATGCCCTGCAGGATGCGCAGCGCGAACAGCAGGATCGGAGCGATCACCCCGGCGGTGTGGTAGCTGGGCAGGACGCCGATCAGCGTGGTCGCGGCTCCCATGCCGATCAGGGTGATCATCAGGACCCGCTTGCGCCCGATCCGGTCCCCGAAGTGCCCGGCGAGGAAGGCGCCCAGCGGGCGGAACAGGAAGCTCAGCCCCACGGTGAGGAAAGAGACGAGCACCGCCGCCTGGGGGCCCAGCGGCTGGAAGAACAGCTGCCCGAAGACGAGGCCGGCGGCGGAGGCGTAGAGGAAGAAGTCGTACCACTCGATGCTGGTGCCGATGATGGTCCCGGCGATGACGCGGCGCTGCTCCCGGCGCTGGTCGATGGTGCGCAGGGCGGCGGTCGTGGTGGTGGGGTCGTGGTGGGCGGCCTCGGATGAGACGTCCTCGGGCACGGGTGGGGTGTCGGGGGGTGTGGCGACCATGTCGGTGACTCCTTTGTCAGACGAGCGGCGGAAGCTGCGGATGAGCTGCATCACAGATCGGCAGCTTGCGCCAGATCATATACGGTGTGCGGCTCAAAGGGACCCTTGTCACACTCCGGCAGGATGATATACGATCCTGACAGATCCATCGGAGCATCCACAGGCAGGACCGCGCATGAGCATCGACCCCCGCAGCGACCGCGACGACGGCGCCCGCGATTCCGCCTCGACCGCCGTCCCCGTCCCCGAAGGCGCCCAGATCATCGCGGTGCACGTGGCCTACGAGTCCCGGGCCGCCCAGCGCGGACGGCGCCCCGAGCAGCCCTCCTACTTCCTCAAGCCCGCCGGCTCCCTGGCCGGTTCCGGCGGCGTCGTCGAGCGGCCCGAGGGCACCGAGCTGCTGGCCTTCGAGGGCGAGATCGCCCTGATCATCGGCGCCACCGCGCACCGCGTCGGCCTTGCGGAGGCCTGGGCGCACGTGGGGGCGGTGACCGCCGCGAACGACCTCGGCCTGTACGACTACCGCGCCGCGGACAAGGGCTCCAACCTGCGCTCCAAGGGCCGAGCCGGGTACACCCCGCTGGGCCCGGAGCTGATCGACGCCCGCGCCGTGGACCCCGCCGCGCTGCGCGTGCGCACCTGGGTCAACGGCGAGCTGCGCCAGGAGGACACCACCGCCGACGAGCACATGATCTTCCCCCTGGCCCGCTTCGTCGCGGACCTCTCCCAGCACCTCGTCCTGCGCCCCGGGGACGTGATCCTCACCGGCACCCCGGCCGGGTCCTCCGTGATCGCCCCGGGCGACGTCGTGGAGGTGGAGGTGGACGCCCCCGACGCCGCGGGGCACCCCACCAGCGGCCGGCTGAGCACCCGCGTGGTCGCCGGGCCCGGCGGCTTCGACGCCGCCCTCGGCTCCCTGCCGACGACGGATGAGAAGCAGCGCGAGGAAGCCTGGGGCTCCCGGGAAGCCGCGGGGCTGGTCCCCGACGACGCCGTCCCCGCCGAGTCCGCGACAGCCGAGTCAGCTCCGGCCGCGACCGCCCCCGCCGCCCCGGCTTCGGCCCGGCACCCCACCACCCCCGCCCCCCTGGACCCCGAGCTGCGCGCCCTGCTGGAGTCCACCCCCACCGCGGGACTCTCCGCCCAGCTGCGCGCCCGCGGCATCCACGGCATCGTCATCGAGGGGGTGCACCCGCTGACCCCGGGCACCCGGATGGTCGGGGTGGCCCGCACCCTGCGCTTCCTGCCCCTGCGGGAGGACCTGTTCGCCGAGCACGGCGGCGGGTACAACGCCCAGAAGCGGGCCTTCGACGCCGTGGGCGAGGGCGAGGTGCTGGTGATCGAGGCCCGCGGGGAGACCGGCTCCGGGACCCTCGGGGACGTGCTGGCCCTGCGCGCCCGCCACCTTGGGGCCGCAGGGGTGGTCACCGACGGCGGCGTCCGGGACTCCGCGGCCGTGGCCGGGATCGGCCTGCCCGTCTTCGCCGGCACCCGCCACCCGGCCGTGCTGGGGGAGCGGCACGTTCCGTGGGAGGCGGACACCGCCGTGGCCTGCGGGAACGCCGCCGTGCTCCCGGGGGACGTGCTCGTGGGTGACGACGACGGCGTCATCGTGATCCCGCGGGCCCTGGCCCGCGAGGTGGCCGAGGCCGCCCGCGAGAAGGAGATCCAGGACGAGTGGGTGGCCGAGCGGGTGGCCCAGGGGCATCCCGTGGACGGGCTGTTCCCGCCCGTCGGGACGTGGAAGGAGGCGTACCGGACATGGCGCAGCGAGCAGGGGTGACCGCCGTCGAGACCCCCGCCCCCACCGAGGCGGAGGCCGGGTTGAGCAAGGCCGAACGGGCCTACCGGTGGATCAAGGACCGCATCCACGGCACCTGCACCGAGCAGGTCTTCCCGCCGGGCCAGCGCCTGGTGCTGAGCACCCTGGCGGATCGGCTGGGCATGTCCGTGGTCCCGGTGCGCGAGGCCATCCGCCAGCTGGAGGCCGAGGGGCTGGTGACCTTCGAGCGCAACGTCGGGGCGCGGGTGGCCATGCGCGACGCCGCCGCGTACAGCGCCTCGATGCAGACCCTGGGCCTGCTGGAGGGCGCGGCCACCGCCGTCGCCGCCGAGCACCTCGCGGCCGAGGACCTGGACCGGGCCCGCGGCATCAACGACCGGATGGCCCGGCTGCTGGAGGACTTCGAGCCCGCCGAGTTCACCCGGCTGAACCACGAGTTCCACCGGGTGCTGTTCGACCGCTGTCCCAATCCGCGGCTGATCGAGCTGGTGGAGGCCGAGTGGGAGCGGCTGGGGCACCTGCGCGAATCCACCTTCTCCTTCGTCCCGGAGCGGGCCCGGGACTCCGTGGCCGAGCACGAGCAGCTGCTGGGCCTGCTGGAGTCCGATGCCGCTCCCGAGCGGATCGAGGCCGCGGCCCGGGCCCACCGAGCCGCGACCCTGGGCAGCTACCTGGCCCGCCAGCACCAACCGTCCAGCACCACCACCTGAGAGCAGGAGCCATGACCGAGAGCATCGAGCAGATCCAGCAGCAGGCCCGACCGGCGGACCTGCCGGAGGTCCTGCGCCACTACATCGGCGGGGAGTTCGTCGACTCCCTCGACGGGGAGACCTTCGACGTCCTCGACCCCGTGACCAACCGGCCCTACATCCGCGCGGCCTCCGGGATGAAGGCCGACGTCGACGCCGCCGTCGCCGCCGCGAAGGAGGCCTTCGAGCACGGCCCCTGGCCCGGGATGCTGCCGCGGGAGCGCTCCCGGGTGCTGCACCGGATCGCGGACATCGTGGAGTCCCGCGGGGAGGCGCTGGCCGCGATGGAGTCCTACGACTCCGGCCTGCCGATCACCCAGGCCCTGGGCCAGGCGCGCCGGGCCGCGGAGAACTTCCGGTTCTTCGCGGACCTGATCGTCGCCCAGCACGACGACGCCTTCAAGGTCCCCGGCCGCCAGGTCAACTACGTCAACCGCAAGCCCAAGGGCGTGGCCGGGCTGATCACCCCCTGGAACACCCCGTTCATGCTGGAGTCCTGGAAGCTGGCCCCCGCCATCGCCACCGGCAACACCGTGGTGCTCAAGCCCGCCGAGTTCACCCCGCTGTCCGCGTCCCTGTGGCCGGGGATCTTCGAGGAGGCCGGGCTGCCCGTCGGCGTGTTCAACCTGGTCAACGGGTTCGGTGAGGAGGGCTACGCCGGGGACTCGCTCGTGAAGCACCCGGATGTCCCGCTGATCTCCTTCACCGGGGAGTCCCGGACCGGGCAGATCATCTTCGCCAACGCCGCCCCGCATCTGAAGGGCCTGTCCATGGAGCTGGGCGGGAAGTCCCCCGCCGTCGTGTTCGAGGACGCGGACCTGGACACCGCGATCGACGCGACGATCTTCGGGGTGTTCTCCCTCAACGGCGAGCGCTGCACAGCCGGCTCCCGGATCCTCGTGCAGCGCGGGATCTACGACGAGTTCGTCTCCCGCTACGCCGCCCAGGCCGAGCGGGTGAAGGTGGGCCTGCCCTCGGAGAAGACCACGGAGGTCGGGGCGCTGGTGCATCCGGAGCACTTCGAGAAGGTCATGTCCTACGTTCAGATCGGCAGGACCGAGGCCCGGCTGGTGGCCGGCGGCGGACGCCCGGAGCAGTTCCCGGAGGGCAACTTCATCCGGCCCACGGTCTTCGCCGACGTCGCCCCCGAGGCCCGGATCTTCCAGGAGGAGATCTTCGGGCCGGTCGTGGCCATCACCCCCTTCGACACCGAGGAGGAGGCGCTGGCCCTGGCCAATGACACGAAGTACGGGCTGGCCGCCTACATCTGGACCAACGATCTGAAGCGCGCCCACACCTTCGCCCAGGCCACCCAGGCCGGGATGGTGTGGCTGAACTCCAACAACGTCCGGGACCTGCGCACCCCCTTCGGCGGGGTCAAGGCCTCCGGGCTGGGGCACGAGGGCGGCTACCGCTCCATCGACTTCTACACGGACCAGCAGGCCGTGCACATCAACCTGGGCGAGGTGCACAACCCCGTCTTCGGCCGGCAGGCCTGAGCCGCCCGGCATCCCTGCGGTCCGACGCCGCCCCGCCCGGGCGGCGTCGGGCCCGCCATCCTTCCCGACCCACCGACCATCACGAGCAAAGGCGCCGCAGATGAGCACCCAGGACACCGCCCCCATCCCCACTCCCTCCGTGCAGCCGCCGGACATCCTGCGCTGCGCGTACATGGAGCTGATCGTCACCGACCTGGCCAGGTCCCGGGAGTTCTACGTGGACCTGCTCGGCCTGGTGGTCACCGAGGAGGACGACGAGGCGATCTACCTGCGCTCCATGGAGGAGTTCATCCACCACAACCTCGTGCTGCGCCGGGGCCCGGTGGCCGCGGTGCGCGCCTTCTCCTACCGGGTGCGCACCCCGGAGGACGTCGACGCCGCCGAGGCCTACTACCGGGAGCTGGGCTGCCGGGTCGAACGCCGCCGGGAGGGCTTCGTCACGGGCATCGGGGACTCGGTGCGGGTCGAGGACCCGCTGGGCTTCCCCTACGAGTTCTTCCACGAGGTCGCCCACGTGGAGCGCCTGGCCTGGCGCTACGACCTCTACGGCGCGGGCGCGCTGGTGCGCCTGGACCACTTCAACCAGGTGACCCCGGACGTGCCGCGGGCCTGCCGGTACATGGAGGGCCTGGGATTCCGGATCACCGAGGACATCTCCGATGACCGGGGCACCGAGTACGCCGCGTGGATGCGCCGCAAGCCCACCGTGCACGACACCGCGATGACCGGCGGGAACGGGCCGCGGATGCACCACGTGGCCTTCGCGACCCACGAGAAGCACAACATCCTCTACATCTGCGACAAGATGGGCGCGCTGCGGATCTCGGACCGGATCGAACGCGGCCCGGGCCGCCACGGCGTCTCCAACGCGTTCTACCTGTACATCCTGGATCCGGACGGGCACCGCATCGAGATCTACACCCAGGACTACTACACCGGCGACCCGGACAACCCCGTGGTGCACTGGGACGTGCACGACAACCAGCGGCGGGACTGGTGGGGCAACCCCGTGGTCCCCTCCTGGTACACCGAGGCCTCCCCGGTGCTGGACCTGGACGGGAACCCGCAGCCGGTGGTGGACCGCGAGGCCGCCTCGGAGCTGGAGGTGACCATCGGCGCGGACGGCTTCTCCTACACCCGGGCCGACGACGAGGCCGGCACCTACCGGGGCGAGGCCGCCAAGGGCTTCAAGATCGGGAACCAGCTGTAGGGGGGCGTCATGCTGGATGAGAGGACCCGCGAGCAGATCGCGCAGCAGCTGCACCGGGCCGGCGAGGATCGGCGGCCGGTGCCGCTGCTGACCGCCCGCTACCCGGAGATGACCGTCGAGGACTCCTACGCCGTGCAGCGGATCTGGGCCCGGCGGCAGGAGGAGGCCGGGCGGCGCAGGGCTGGGCACAAGATCGGCCTGACCTCCAAGGCCATGCAGGAGGCCACCGGCATCGACGAACCCGACTACGGGGTGATCTTCGATGACCAGGTCCGCGACTCCGGGCACGTGTTCGCCTGGGAGCGGTACACGCACCCGCGCATCGAGATGGAGCTGGCCTTCGTCCTGAAGGACGACCTCGTCGGTCCCGGGGTGAGCATCTTCGACGTCCTGCGCGCCACCGAGTACGTCGTCCCCGCCCTCGAGGTCTTGGACTCCCGCATCGCGATGGAAGGCCGCACCATCGTGGACACCATCGCGGACAACGCCGCCCTCGGGGCGATGGTCCTCGGCGGGAGCCCCGTCGCCCCCGAAGCCGTCGACCTGCGATGGGTCGCCGGGACCCTCTCCCGCAACCAGGAGATCATCGAGACCGGGGTGGCCGCCGGCGTCCTGAACCACCCCGCCAATGGGGTGCGCTGGCTGGCCGATCGCCTCGCGGGGCACGGGGACCGGCTCGAGGCCGGGCAGATCATCCTCGCCGGCTCCTTCGCCCGACCCCTGTGGGTCCATCAGGGCGACACCGTGTACGCCGACTACCGAGAGCTGGGGACCATCACATGCCGTTTCGAGTAGAGCTCCCGCCGACCCTCGCCGAGCGGCTTGCGGCCCGACCCGGACAGAGTGCGGCGGACGGCGTCGAGCCCGGCCCGGGCGGCGTCGCACCGGAGGCTCCCGCGCCCCTGGCCGGGATGTGGGTGTGCTCCGGGTCCCCGACGGTCGCGGAGATCGCCGGGGCCGCCGGGATGGACTGGGTGCTGATCGACGGCGAGCACTCGCCCATCGGCCTGGAGACCATCACCGGGCTGCTGCGCGCGCTTGCGGCCTATCCCGCGACCCCGGTGGTGCGGGTCCCGGCCCTGGATGCGGTGGTGATCAAGCAGGTGCTGGACGCCGGGGCGCAGAACCTCCTGGTGCCGATGGTGGACACCGCCGAGCAGGCCGCCGACGCCGTGCGGGCGGTGCGCTACCCGCCGGCCGGGGTGCGCGGGGTGGGCTCCGCCCTGGCGCGGGCCTCCCGGTGGAACGCGGTGCCGGAGTACCTGGCCCGCGCCGCGGGGCTGGTGTCCCTGACGGTGCAGATCGAATCCGCCGCGGCGGTGGAGCAGGCGGCGGCGATCGCGGCCGTCGAGGGCGTGGACGCACTGTTCGTGGGTCCGGCGGACCTGGCCGCGTCGATGGGGCTGCTGGGTCAGCAGGGCCACCCGGAGGTGGTGGCCGCGGTGCACCGGGTCTTCGACGCCGCCCATGCCGCGGGCAAGCCCGTGGGGGTGAACTGCTTCGACCCGGAGCGGGCGCGGGAGTACGCGCGGGCCGGAGCGGACTTCCTCTCCGTCACCGCCGACGTCACCCTGATGATGCGCGGCGCCCAGGAGGCCGCGGCCTCGCTGCGCTGACCCGGTGACCCGGCTCTCTCGTTCCCACCCTTCCCGTGGGAGACCCCCGACCCGGCGCTTTCGTTCCCACCCATCACGCGATCCGGCGCATCTGTTCCCGAAATCGTCGTTTTCGGGAACGGATGCGCCGTCTCGCGTAGGCGGAGGGGGTGGGAGGGAACGAGAGCGCCGTCTCGCGGGTGCAGCCGGGGCCGGGAGGGCATGAGAGCGCCGGGTCGGTGGGCTCAGGGGAGCGGCTGGGAACCGGAGCGCCGGCTCGGGTGCGGGGGAGTGGGCTCCGGCAGCTCCCGCGCGTCCACCAGCTCCGCTCCGGCCAGGGCATAGGAGAGGCCCCGGTGGTTCCGGGTGGGGATGACGGCGATCAGGGCGGCCAGGATCCACAGTCCCAGCGCCAGCGTGAGCACCGCGGTGCCGATGCCTTCCGCGGCCGCCGCGGCCTCGGCGCGCACCGCCACGTACACCCCGGCCACGCTCAGCGCCCGCACCAGGGACCGCCACAGCGGCAGTCGGCGCGACCCCGAACCCTCCACCGCCGCGTGCGGGGTCCGGCGCACCGGGGCCAGCCACACGGCCTTCTGCCCCGCCGAGGCTCGCGTGCCGGTCACGGCGGGGACCAGGACCCACAGCAGACCGGGCAGCAGCACCGTCGTCGTCCCCTGGATCCCGGCGGAGGGTCGCTGCCATCCGGTGACGTGGAAGAGCATCGCCGTGGCCGTGGAGGCGGCCAGCGTCACGACGCCGATGCCCAGCCAGTCCAGCAGCATCGCGAACCACCGGCGCCACACGGTCACCGGGCGGGGCACGCGGCGGGTCGCGGCCAGCTCCGCGGAGGACGGCATCCACGCCAGGAACAGCGGGGCCACCACCGCGCCGATGAGGGCGCCGGTGGTATTGGCGATGAGGTCATCGACGTCGGCCAGCCGGTAGGCGCACGGGTAGAGGAACCACAGGCCCGTGTACTGCGAGGACTCGATGAGCAGGGAGCCGAGGAACCCGGTGACGGTGGCGGTGAGCCAGCTGCGCTTGAAGAAGCCGCGCACCAGCATCCCCCACGGCAGGAACAGCACCACGTTGAACACCACCTGCAGGGTCACCCGCGAGGTCAGCATCCCGGTCGTGGACAGCCCCGCCGTCTGGGTGCGGATGTCCTGCAGGAAGTGGAAGGGGACCAACTGGATCGCCGAGCCGCCCTAGCAGTCCAGGCTGCCCGGCTCCGGCAGCGGCAGCATGGTGTACGCGAACAGCCCGGCCGCGTAGAGGCTGACCGCGAGGCTGCCGATGATCCGGCGCAGCGGCGGGTGCCCGTAGCGGCGGTACTGCCACACGAGCAGGGGGATGAGGACCGCGAGGAACAGCAGGGTCCCCGCACCCAGGCCGATCCACAGCGGCCAGATCCATTCCTCCACGCGCGCATCTCCTCGGGGTCTCGACGTCGGCCGGTGCGGACCCCCACGCTACACGCGGGTTCGGCCCCTCCCGACGCCGACCTGCCCCCTTCCCAGCACCTGCCGATGCCGAGACGGCGCTGTCGTCCCCGAATCCCGCCGGAAGGGGAACGGAAGCGCCGGCTCGCGGGGAGGGGCCACGGGTGATCGGGTTCACGGATCGACGCCGCCGGGGGTAGGGTGGCACCCAACAAAACGAAAGGCGTTCGTTATCTGGTGGCCGCTGCCGGATTCCGCACCCTGATCGTCCGCGACCCTGACAAGGAGCGCCCGTGAGTTCACGACCCCGTCGCGAGGTCCCCATCCACACCTCCACCTCCCCGGCGGTCTCCCGGCGCCTCCGCTCGAGGAGGGAGGCCCCCGTCAGCATCCCGGGTGAAGGGACGGGCCGCGCCGGCGATGCCGAATCGCAGGTCTCGGGCAAGGGTCTCAGCGTCGGGAAGGTCGGACTGCTCGGGGCCGCCGTCGTCGGCATCTCCGTGATCGCTCCCGCCTACACCCTGGCCGGGGCGCTGGGGCCCACGGTCTCCGTCGTCGGGGTGCACCTTCCGGCGATCTTCCTGCTCGGCTTCGTGCCCATGCTGCTCGTGGCCGCGGGCTACCGGGAGCTGAACAGCGCGATGCCGGACTCCGGAACCACCTTCACCTGGGTGACCAAGGCCTTCGGGCCCCGGATCGGATGGATCGGCGGGTGGGGGCTGCTGGCCGCGACCGTGCTGGTGCTGTCCAATCTCGCGGGGATCGCCGTGGACTTCTTCTATCTGCTGCTCGGGCAGATCTTCCGCAGCGACGCCATCACCGGCCTCTCCGGCAACGTGGCCGTCAATGTCCTGACCTGCCTGGTGTTCATGGCCGTCACCTGCGCGATCTCCTACCGCGGCGTGGAGGAGACCCAGCGCTTCCAGTACGTGCTGGTCGGCTTCCAGCTGCTGATCCTCGTCGTCTTCGCCACTGCCGCCCTGGTGCACGTGGCCCACGGCACTGCCTTCGACGGGCACACCCCCTCCATCGAATGGTTCAACCCCTTCGGCGTCGGCTCCTTCTCCGCCTTCTCCGCGGGCATCTCCCTGTCGGTGTTCATCTACTGGGGCTGGGACACCGCGCTGACCCTGAACGAGGAGGCCAAGGATCCGCAGAAGACGCCGGGTCGGGCCGCGCTGCTGGGGATCAGCGTCGTCGTCATCCTCTACCTCCTGGTGGCCTGCGCGACCCTGGCCTACTCCGGCACCGGCGACGGCGCCCTCGGCCTGTCCAACCCGGAGATCCAGGAGAACGTGTTCGCTGCGCTGGCGACCCCGGTGCTCGGGCCGCTCGGGGTGCTGATGTCCCTCGGAGTGCTGATGTCCTCGATCGCCTCGCTGCAGTCCACCATGGTCTCCCCGGCGCGCACCATGCTGGCCATGGGGTTCTATGGCGCTCTGCCGCGGCGGTTCTCCCGCATCCACCCCCGCTTCCAGACCCCCAGCTACGCGACCGTCACCTCCACGGCCATCGCCGCCGGGTTCTACACCGTGATGCGCGTGGTCTCCGAGAACGTCCTGTGGGACACCATCTCCGCGCTGAGTCTCATGGTCTGCTTCTACTACGGCCTCACCGCTCTGGCCTGCGTCTGGTACTTCCGCCGCCAGGCCTTCCGCTCCGTCGGGGCGTTCCTGCGGATGCTCCTGGGGCCGCTGCTGGGCGGGGTGCTGCTGCTGATCTTCTTCGTGCGCACCACCGCGGACTCCTTCGACCCGGCCAACGGCTCCGGATCCGAGCTGTTCGGGGTGGGCCTGGTGTTCATCCTCGGCGCGGGGATCCTGCTGATCGGGGTGGTGACCATGCTGGTGCTGTCTCGGACGATGCCGGCCTTCTTTCGCGGGGAGATCGAGGTCGCCCCGGGTGCGGTGGACCGCCCTGAGTGACCCGCGCCGCCTCAGCCGAGGATGCGAGTCAGGCGCCGTTCCAGGCCGGTGAGGATGCCGTCCAACCCGATCTCGAAGGCCTCGGTCGCCGCCGCGGGGCCTCCCGTGGTCTCGTACAGGCCGTGCACCCGCGCCATCACGGGAAAGCGAGAGCTCAGGGCGCCGGGGGCGAAGATGTCCTGCGGTGCGGCGGCATCCAGTGCGCTGCCCAGCAGGAACGCCTCCAGGGTCTCCACCACGCGCAGCACCAGCGGCTCCGGCCACCCGGCGGCGAGGAAGCCGCGGATCACGGTCTCGTACATCTGCAGAGTCTGCGGGGCCTGGGCCACGGGGGTCAGGGCCAGGGCCGCCACCATGGAGGGCTGGGCGGAGAACGCCCGGAAGTAGGAGCGGGCCCAGGCTTCCGCGGCATCGCGCCAGGCTGCGGCCCGCGCGGCGGGATCTGCGAGCGGGGAGGCGGCGGTCTCCACCTCCGGTGCCTCGGGGCCCGCCCCCGCGGCCAGGCCCGCCAGGGCGGAGGCGTCGATGCCGCGCGCGACGTCGTCGGAGATGCGCGCGAGCACCTCGTCCTTGGAGCCCACGTGGTTGTACAGGGAGGAGGGGGCCACCCCGAGCCTGCGCGCCAGCATCGTCATGGTGAAGCCCTCGCCCACGGATTCCAACAGGTCCCGGGCGGCGGCGACGATGCGCTGCGGGTCCAGGACGGTGCGGGTGGGGCGGCCGCGACGGCGCGGGGGCTTCTGGGTCACGGCCTCGACCTTACCGCCGTCGCCGTGCCGGACCGGGGTGACGCGGGGCGCATCCGCAGGCTACACTGAAAAACGAACAGCATTCGTTTATAGGCCGCGTCGCGAAAGGTCCCCGTCATGACGTCCAGCACCCCCACCGCCCATCCGGACTGGCCCACCCGCGAGGTCGACGTCGTCGTCATCGGCGCCGGTCCCTCCGGCCTGAACGCCGCCCGGGACCTGAAGAGCGCCGGGAAGAGCGTGGCCGTGCTCGAGGCGCGCCAGCGCGTGGGGGGCCGCACCTGGTCCAAGGAGGTGGACGGGCACTTCCTGGAGATCGGCGGCCAGTGGATCTCCCCGGATCAGACCGCCCTCCTGGAGCTCGTGCGGGAGCTGGGCCTGCGGACCTACTCCCGCTACCGCGACGGCGAGTCCGTCTACCGAGCCCCGGACGGCACCGTCACCCGCTACACCGGCGAGATGTTCCCCGCGTCGGAGCAGACCCAGGCGGAGATGGCCCGGCTCATCGGAATCCTGGATGACCTCGCCGCGCAGATCGGGCCGCACGAGCCCTGGGCCCATCCCCTGGCCCGCGAGCTGGACACCATCAGCTTCCACCACTGGCTGCGCGAGCAGTCCGCGGACGAGGAGGCCTGCCAGAACATCGGCCTGTTCATCGCCGGGGGGATGCTCACCAAACCCGCGCATGCCTTCTCCGCGCTGCAGGCCGTGCTCATGGCCGCCTCCGCCGGCTCCTTCTCGAACCTCGTGGATGAGGACTTCATCCTCGATGAGCGCGTGCTGGGCGGCATGCAGTCCGTGTCCACCACCATCGCCGAGCAGCTCGGGGAGGATGTGATCCTGGAGCACCCCGTGCGCGTGCTGCGCTGGCAGGAGGAGGGCACCCACCCCGTCCTGGTGGAGGCGGAGCACTTCACCGAGGACGGCGAGGCCGACGGCGGCGGGGTGCTCGTGCGGGCCCGTCGCGCCGTCGTCGCCGTGCCGCCGAATCTCTACGAGCGCATCTCCTTCGTCCCGGCGCTGCCGCGGCGCCAGCAGCAGATGCACCAGCACCAGTCCCTCGGCCTGGTGATCAAGGTCCACGCCGTGTACGAGACCCCGTTCTGGCGGGACAAGGGCCTGTCCGGCACCGCCTTCGCCGCGGACCACCTGGTGCAGGAGGTCTACGACAACACCCACTGGGATCCCGCCACCGGGCAGGAGCACGCCCGGGGCACCCTGGTCGGCTTCGTCTCCGACGAGAAGGCGGACGCCATGTTCGAGCTCACCGCGGAGCAGCGCCAGGCCGCGATCCTCGATGCCATCGCCGAGCTGCTCGGCGAGGAGGCCAAGCACCCGGTGGTCTACTACGAGTCCGACTGGGGCGCGGAGGAATGGACCCGCGGGGCCTACGCCGCCAGCTACGACCTCGGCGGACTGCACCGCTACGGAGCGGACCAGAACGCCCCCGTGGGCCCGATCCACTGGTCCTGCTCGGACATCGCCGCGGAGGGCTACCAGCACGTGGACGGCGCGGTGCGCATGGGCCGGAAGACCGCCCGAGAGATCCTCGAGCAGCTGTGAGGTACGTCGTCGGGTACACCCCGAATGCGCGGGGACGCGATGCCCTGAACCTCGCCGTGGCGATGGCCCGCTCCCTGGACGTGGGCCTGGACATCGCCTACGTGGTGAAGGTCGAGGAGACCTTCTCCCGCGCGCTGAAGGGCGGCGGGAACTACACCCAGATGGTCGAGGCGCAGGCCAAGCGCTGGCTGACCGAGGCCGCCCAGCTCATCCCGGACGACGTCGACGCCTCCTTCCACCTGCACCGTGCGGCCAGCTCCGCCACCGGTCTGCTGGAGCTGGCCGAGATCCGCGGCGCCGGGGCCGTCCTGGTCGGCGGAGCCAAGGTCAGCACCTGGCGCCGCCACGGCATCGGTTCCGTCTCCAACGCCCTGCTGCACCGGGCCACCCTCCCGGTGATCCTGGCCCCGCGTGAGGCGGATCCGCAGGAGCGCCTGACCCGGATCGACTGCGCGGTCAGTCCGGAGGAGGACGGCATGGGGCTGGTCGCCGAAGCCGTGGCGACCATGAACCGCACGGGTCTGCCGCTGCGGCTGGTCACCCTGGTGGACGAGACCAAGGAGACCAGCCGCGGGGCGCGGGCCACCGTGGAGGACATGCTGCGCCGCAGCCCGGTGCAGCCAGAGGATGCGGATCTGCTGAGCGTGGAGGTGGGGGTGGGCCGGTCCATCCCGGAGGCCGTGGACTCGGTGCACTGGGGGACCGGCTCCCTGCTGCTGGCCGGATCCTCCAAGCTCGCGGAGGCGGGGCGGCTGTTCCTCTCCTCCACCACCTCGAAGATCCTCACGGCCCTGCCCATCCCCCTCGTGGTGGTCCCCCGGGATTATCAGCCCGGCCGCAACGGCTCCACCGCCCTGCCCTGGACGGGCGCCCTGCCCGCCATCCGGCGCGACTAGAATCACACCCGGGGGCGGCGCTGCCGCCACCCGCCCACCGACCCCTCGGACCTCCGAGAGAAAGAAGTGCGTTCCTTGTCTGAGATCACCTACCGCCTGCCGCAGGAGATCCGCCTGACCGGGGAGTTCCCCGGGCCCAAGTCCCGGGAGCTCACCGAGCGCCGCGCCCGGGTGGTGCCCGCCGGTGTGGCCTCCTCCACCCCGGTGTACGCGGCCGACGCCGACGGCGGCGTCGTCGTGGACGTGGACGGCAACTCCCTGGTGGACCTGGGCTCCGGCATCGCCGTGACCTCGGTGGGCGCCTCCGCCCCGGCCGTGGTGGACGGGGTGCGCGAGGCTGCAGCGCACTTCACCCACACCTGCTTCATGGTCACCCCCTACGAGGGGTACGTGGCCGTCGCGGAGCAGCTGAACGAGCTGACCCCCGGGGACCACGAGAAGCGCACCGTGCTGTTCAACTCCGGTGCCGAGGCCGTGGAGAACGCGGTGAAGATCGCCCGGGCCGCGACCTCCCGCAACGCCGTCGTCGTGTTCGACCACGCCTACCACGGGCGCACCAACCTCACGATGGCCCTGACCGCGAAGGCCGCCCCGTACAAGGCCGGCTTCGGGCCCTTCGCCCCGGAGATCTACCGGGTGCCGATGAACTACCCGTACCGGGAGGCCGCCCCGATCGGCGGGAAGGAGGCCGCGGAGCGGGCCATCCAGCAGATCGAGAAGCAGATCGGCGCGGAGAACGTGGCCGCGGTGCTGATCGAGCCGATCCAGGGCGAGGGCGGGTTCATCGTCCCCGCGGATGGCTTCCTGCCGCGCCTGTCCGAGTGGACCCGGGACAACGGCGTCGTGTTCATCGCCGACGAGGTGCAGGCGGGGTTCTGCCGCACGGGGAAGTGGTTCGCCGTGGATCACGAGGGCGTGGTCCCGGACCTGGTGACCACGGCCAAGGGCATCGCCGGCGGGATGCCGCTGTCCGCGGTGACCGGGCGGGCCGAGCTGTTCGACGCCGTGAAGCCCGGCGGGCTCGGCGGCACCTACGGCGGCAACCCCGTCTCCTGCGCCGCGGCCCTGGGCGCGATCCAGACCATGCGGGACTGGGACCTCAGCGCCCGCGCCCAGGCCATCGAGGCGCAGGTGCGCTCCGTCCTTGAGCCGCTGGTGGAGGAGCTGGACATCGTCGGCGAGTTCCGCGGGCGCGGGGCCATGCTCGCGCTGGAGCTGGTCTCCGACTCCGCCTCCAAGACCCCGCACCCCACGGCCGCCAAGGAGATCGCGTCCTACTGCATGGACCGCGGGGTGATCGTGCTGACCGCCGGCACCTACGGCAACGTGATCCGGCTGCTGCCGCCGCTGGTGATCGGGGAGGAGCTGCTGGGCCGGGCCCTGGAGATCCTGGCCGACGCCATCCGCGCGGCGGCCTGATCGGCGTTCCCGTTCCGTAACAGGACAGGAGGAAGCTGGGAGGATCACCTCCCGCCGACCTGAGGAGCACCGCTATGGCCGATTCGCCGCGCACCAATCCCTACGACGATCCGGTCTCCCCGCAGACCTCGATGGGCTCCACGGTCCACCGCCCGCGCGGCTCCCGGCGCGCCCCCGGCGGGCAGGCCCCCGGCGACGGCGCCCCCGAGAGCGGCGCCCCTTCGGCCCCGCGCAAGCTGCGCTCGCGCCACGTCACCATGATCACCCTGGGCGGGATCATCGGGGCGAGCCTGTTCGTGGGCTCCGGCAACGTCATCCGCTCCGTGGGTCCCGCCGCCGTGCTGTCCTACCTGCTCGGCGGGCTGCTGGTGTTCCTGGCGATG
Organism: Rothia kristinae NBRC 15354; assembly: GCF_001570865.1. Classification (GTDB taxonomy): domain Bacteria; phylum Actinomycetota; class Actinomycetes; order Actinomycetales; family Micrococcaceae; genus Rothia; species Rothia kristinae. Next base: position 36,204 of record NZ_BCSM01000015.1, on the reverse strand, counting down.
CGGATGCTGGGGGAGATGGCCGCGGCCCGGCCCGCCATCGGCTCCTTCATGGAGTACGCCCGGGTGGGGTTGGGCGACTGGGCCGCGTACCTGGTGGGCTGGCTGTACTGGTACTTCTGGGTCGGGGTGCTGGCCTACGAGTCCGTGCTCGGCGGGGAGACGCTGCACGGCTGGTTCCCCGTGCTGCCCGCCTGGGCGGGGTCCTTCCTGCTGCTGGCGCTGTTCGTCGGCACCAACATGATCTCGGTGCGCACCTTCGGGGAGGTGGAGTTCTGGCTGGCCAGCATCAAGGTCATCGCGATCGTCGTGTTCCTGGTGGCCGGGCTGCTCTTCGCCCTCGGGCTGTGGCCGGACACCTCGATGAGCGTGTCCAACCTGTGGGCCCACGGCGGCTTCGCCCCGCACGGGTACAGCGTGGCCCTGACCGGGGTGGCGCTGGTGATCTTCTCCTACTTCGGCACGGAGATCGCCGTGATGGCCGCCGCCGAATCCGAGGACCCGGCCAAGGGGGTTCGGCAGGCCACCTCCACGGTGATCTGGCGGATCCTGCTGTTCTTCGTCGGCGCCGTCCTGGTGATCACCATGGTCATCCCGTGGGACGAGCTGCCCGCGCCCACCGACGTCGCCCACGCGCCGTTCACCCTGGTCTTCGCCCGGCTGGGCCTGCCCGGGGCCGACGTCGTGATGCAGCTGATCATCTTCACCGCGGTGCTCTCGGTGCTCAACTCGGGGCTGTACTCCGCCTCCCGGATGTTCGCGGCCCTGGCCCAGCAGGGCTTCGCCCCGCGGATCGTCGCCCGCCGCTCCCGCACCGGGGTGCCCGTGTTCGCGCTGCTGGCCTCGACCATCGGCGGGGTCATCGCCACGATCGTGAACTTCGCGGCCCCGGACTCCGGTGTCTTCGACTTCATCATGAACTCCGCGGGTCTGGTGGCGCTGTTCGTGTACGTGTTCATCGCGCTGACCCAGATGAACCTGCGCCGCCGGATGACGCCGCAGGAGCGGGACGGGCTGCAGCTGAAGGTGTGGTTCCATCCGTGGCTGAACATCCTGCTGATCGGCGGCGTCGCCTTCGTCCTGATCGTGATGCTGTTCAGTCCGGACGGACGCACCCAGGTGTGGACCAGCCTGATCGCCACGGGTGTGCTGGTGGCCTGCTGGCCGCTGGTGCGCCGTTCGCTCACCCGCCGTCGGGCCTGATGAGGCGGGCGAGGCGGGTGCTCAGGCGGCGATGCCCTCCTCGTCCTCATCCACCGGGATCTCCTCGTCCACCACGCGGGTGCGGTGGATGGAGAACCAGTGGGTCAGGCCCATCAGCCCGCCGACCACCACGAGCCACAGCCCCAGGCGCAGGATGTCCCACCAGAAGGGCTGGCCGGGGAAGTACACGAGGGTCTGCACCGCGCGCAGCCAGGCCGCGCCGTTCCAGAAGGTGCTCAGCCCCTGGAAGAAGGCCGGGGCGGTGTGGGCGCTGAAGATCCCCGTGGAGCTGGTGAAGTTCAGCATCACGAAGCACATCACCAGGAACGGCGTGGTCCAGCGGTGCAGGATCGGGTGCAGGGCCACCCCGAGCAGGGAGATGGTGCTCACGTACAGCCAGGACAGCATCAGCACACCCCAGCGGTGCCCGGGGATGGCCTGCATGATGTCGGCGACGACGATGGTCACCAGCGCCGCGATCACGAAGGACACGGCCACGCTGATCAGCAGGCGCCCGAGGTAGCTGACCTTGGCGGTGGCCGCCGCGATCGCGACGGCGGAGGAGTACCCGCCCACGCTCAGGGCCACGAGCATGAAGAAGATGCTCTGCCCGCTGGTGTCCTGCCCGCTGGTGGGCACCACGTCCACGGTCTGCAGGGGCAGGTGCTGCCGGAAGGCGACCGGCCCGAGGACCTGCTGGGCCACCTCCTTGTCCGAGGCGGAGGCGGCGGTGGCCACGTAGAGGGCGGCCTGGTCCTCCCCGGGGGCGTAGGCGGCGACGACGTCGCGATCCCGGACCAGCTGCTGGGCCTGATCGGCGGTGCCCACGGTGCGTACCTGCAGGTCCCCGTCCGCGGCGTCGTTCAGGGACTGGGCGAAGGCCGCGGTCTGCTCGCCCTGCCCGACCACCGCGACGGGCAGGTGGTGGGGGCTGGGGGCGTGGAAGGCGCCGAGGTAGGCCAGGGCCATGCCGGTGCCCAGGAACAGCGGGGTGATCAGGTGCGTCAGGAGGGTCCTCCAGAACTCCCCGGAGCGGAAGGGCCCGCGGATCCGCCGGCGGGAGCGGCCATGGGCGGCCGCGGAGCTGGTGCGTCGGGCGGAGGCGGGGGAGGAGCCGGGGGTCTGGGGGGAGCGCTCCGGCAGGGGCCGGGGTGCCGGGCTCTGGGGTGCGGCGGGGGCGTGCAGGTCGGTGGCTGCGGACATGCGGGTGCTTTCGACGGTGCGAGCGGGACGAAAATACATCGTGCCACTATATAAATGGTCGAGCAACCCCCTCGCCCCCTCCTCCGCACAACTGGAGATGCCTCTCATCTCGGGACGCCACGCGTCCCGTGATGAGAGGCATCTCCAGTTCTGCGGTGAGGAGGGAGGGTAGGGGGGTCAGTGGGACCCGCAGCCGCAGGAGCCGCCGCAGCAGCCTCCGCCCTGCTGGGCGTCCGCCTCCGCATCCGCCTCCGGGAGACCATCCCCGACGTCCCCGCCCATGAGGTTGCGTCGGTTCCCGATGTCGGGTCCGCCCCGCGGGGTCTCCCGCACCCCGGCCAGGGTCGCGGCGAATCCCGCGGGTCCCTGGGTGCCGGCGGCACCCGCACCACCCGCGGCGATCCCGGCGCCGGCGATCCGCGCCCCGGCTGCGGGGCCGCCCGCCCCGGGCATCCCGACGGCGCCCCCGCCGGGTCCGCAGGCGGCGCCCGTGGAGGAGAAGCGGGGGTCCTTGCGCTTCGGGACCCGGGCGCGGGCGAAGCGGCGCATCTGCTCGGCGGTCGGATACGTCCAGGAGGCCACGATCTGCGGGCCCAGCAGCGTGATCGGCAGGACCTGCTCGCCGGAGGCCGCGACCATGTCCGCCACGTGCTCGCATTCCTCGAAGGCCCAGTCGTGCGTGCCGCGGCTGTACACCGTGATCGGCAGCCCCTCCTCCAGCAGCTCCTCCGCGGCGTCCAGGAACGCCTCCCGCTCGGCGTCCTCGGGCCCGCCGTCCGGGATGAACACCTCCACCTCGGTCAGATCCATGCTCGTCTCCACATCTCAGTCCCGCGCGGCGGCCTCGTCGAGGAGCACATCCGCGGCCAGCTTGCCCAGGGCGTGGGAGGCCAGCGGCGAGTCCCCGGTCAGCAGGTTGCGGTCCCGGTGCACGGCGCCGGTCATGTCCTCGTTGAGCACCTTCAGCCCCTGCTTGCCCAGCTCCTCGGCCACCAGCCAGCGCAGGTGTCCCGGCAGGTAGCCGATCTCCACGTTGGGGCCCTCATCCAGGGCATCCGGGAACACGGTGATCTCGTACCCGGCGAAGTGGGACTCCTCCCGCCCCAGCCCCGAGGCCAGCAGCGCGGCGGGCCCGTGGCACAGGGTGATCAGGGTGCGCTGGCGGTCCTGCACGAAGTCCAGGACCTGCTGCACCAGCTCGGACTCGGGCAGGTCGTTGACCGCGCCGTGCCCGCCGGGGATGAACACACCCAGGTAGTCCGAGTCCTCGCCGAGCTCGCTCTCCACGAGGTCGGAGAGCTTGCGCGGGTTCTTCAGCTGCTGCTTGAACCGCTCGAAGGTGTCCTTCACGGCCTCGTCCTCGGCGGGCATGGCCCACAGCTCCAGCTTCACCGGGGCGCCGGTGATGGTCGCGATCTCCACCTCGAAGCCGGCGTCGGCGAGGTGCTTGAGCGGCAGCAGCATCTCCACGGGGTGGTTGCCGGTGGAGAAGAACCTCCCCTCCTCGGTCATCAGGTACCGCTCCTCGGTGCCGATCATCAGCACCTTCCAGCGGCCCCCGGTGTACTCGCCCTCGTGCTCGACGCCGTCGAAGTCGGTCCTCGGCGGGACGTACTGGGACAGGGAGTAGGGGGAGGGGAAGAAGGCGTCGTCCTCGGCCGGGTCGGCCTGCGGGGTGCGGTCCTGATCCTGCTCGCTCACGGGAGCCTCCTGCCGGTCATCGTGTGCTTCGCACCCTGGTCAACCCGCGATCCCGCGCCGGTATTCCCCCGGAGACGACGCCGCCCGGCCTCCCCGGGGAGGCGGGGAGCCGGGCGGCGTCGGGAGGAGCGGGAGCTCACCCGCGGCGGGCGCGGGCCTTCTTCGCGGCGTCCTGGTCGATCCAGAACTGGCGGGTGGTCACCTCGTCCTCGCCGTCCCAGACCTCCAGGTTCTTCAGCCACGGCTCATCCGAGGCCCGGAAGATCGGCTCCTGGCCGCTGCGCCGCTGCCGCTCGTAGTTGCGCAGCACCCGCGCGGCCACCCCGGACAGCGCGCAGATCGCGATGAGGTTCAGCAGCGTCATGACGGCCATGAACACATCCGCCAGGGACCACACCAGGTCCAGGGCCACCACGGTCCCGGTGAACACGCACACCAGCACCAGGAGGCGGAAGACCTGCAGGACCCACCGCTTCTCGGTGAGGAACTCGATGTTGGACTCGCCGTAGTAGTAGTTGCCGATCACCGAGGAGTACGCGAACAGGAAGATCGCCACGGTCAGGAAGTGCACGGCCCATCCGCCCAGCTGCGCGGCCAGGGCGTTCTGGGTCAGGGAGGCGCCCTCCGCGGAGTCCCCGAAGGCGGGTTCGGACAGCAGAACGATGAACGCGGTGATGGAGCAGACCACCAGGGTGTCGAAGTACACGCCGAGGGACTGCACGAAGCCCTGCTTGGCCGGGTGGGACACGGCCGCCGTCGCCCCGGCGTTCGGCGCCGAGCCCATGCCGGCCTCGTTGGAGAACAGCCCGCGGCGCACCCCCTGCATGATCACGCCGATCACGCCGCCGGTCACGAACTCCCGGATCCCGAAGGCCCCCTCGAAGATCTGCGCGATCACGTGCGGGACCTCCCCGAGGTTCATGACCACCACGATCAGCCCCAGCAGGATGTACAGGATCGCCATGACGGGCACGAGGATCTGGGTGACCGCGGAGATGGAGCGGACCCCGCCGAAGATGATCAGCGCGGTGATCGCGGTCAGGATGATCCCGAGGATGACCTTCAGGGCGGTGGAGGAGGCGAACTCCGGGGCCACCCCGTTCAGGGATTCGGACACGGCGTCGGCGATGGAGTTGGACTGGACCATGTTGAACACGAAGCCGTAGGTCACGCAGATGATCACCGCGAACAGCACGCCCATCCACCGGGCGTTCAGCCCGCGCGTCATGTAGTACGCCGGCCCGCCGATGTAGGAGTCCTTCCCGTGGTGCTTGTACAGCTGCGCGAGCAGCGACTCCACGAAGGCGCTCGCGGCGCCGATCGTGGCGATCAGCCACATCCAGAACACCGCGCCGGGCCCGCCCACGGTGATGGCGATGGCGACGCCGGCGATGTTGGCGGTGCCCACCCGGGAGGCGGCGGAGATGGTGAAGGCGCGGAAGGAGGAGATCTGCTTGCGTCCGTCCGCGCGGGTGCCGCTGGGCTCCCCGATGACGCGGAACATCTCGCCGATGCTGCGCACCTGCACCGCGCGGGTGCGGGCGGTGAGGAACAGTCCGGCGGCGATGAGCACGGCGAACATCACGTACCAGATGTACTCGCCGACGGTCGCGACGACGCTCTGCAGGGAGTCCATGGCGGGCCCCTTTCGAAAGGTGCGGTGGGTGTGCGGCGCCGACCGCGGAGCCGCAGGGGGCTCCACCGGGTGCGATGCCGCGGGGGTGGCCCCGGACCGGCGCGCGCATGAGGTATGGGCAACAGGGTACCGGCTCCCGGTCCGTTGGGTGACCCTCGGGGGTCGGCCTCCGGCGCCTCAGGTCTCCTCGTCGGGAGCCCGACGGGCCGCGGCGATCAGCCGGGTCATGCTGCGGTGCAGCTGCCGGACGTCTGCCAGGGACAGGTCCAGCCGGCGCATCATCCGCTCCGGGATCTCCTCGGCCTGCTCGCGCAGCTTCCGTCCCGCGTCGGTGAGGCCCAGCAGCACGGAGCGCTCGTCCTCCGGGTCCCGCTGCCGGTGCACGTAGCCGATCTGCTCCAGGCGGCGCACCAGCGGGGAGAGGGTGCCCGGATCCATCCCCAGCATCCCCGCCAGCGTCTTCTGGTTCATCCGCTCGTGCTCCCACAGGGCCAGCATCACCAGGTACTGCGGGTGGGTGAGGTTCAGCGGCGCCAGCACGGGGCGGTAGGCGGCGATGACGCTGCGGGAGGCCAGGGCCAGGGCGAAGCAGACCTGGCTCTCCAGGGCGAGCGGATCCCCCGGCGTCATCTCCTGCTCGCTGTCCACGGCGCTCCTCCCGCTCTTCCGGTCGCGGCACCCATGCTAGACCAGCGCACCCCGCACCAATGATTGGGGCACCAATGATTGGTGTACCCTGGGTGGGAATCGATGCGCGAGGGCATCGAGACGCGAGACGAGGAGGACCTCATGGACAAGCCCACCGGCAACGACTCCTTCGGCTGGGGATTCCGGCTGGGCAACCGCATCCTCTGGCTGCTGCTGCATGTGGTGGGCCCGGCCCAGGGCAGCTCCAGCAGCGACCCCCAGCTGCGCACCCAGCGCGAGTATGAGCGCCGCCGGGAGCTGCACCGGCGGTGGAAGGAGACCCGCGGGGCCGGCGGGAGCTGAAGCGGACCGAGCGAGCCCTGAGGGGAAGGCCGGAGCGGAAGGCCGCGTCCGAGCCCCGAGGCTGCTCCCACCCGCACGGGCGATCCTTCCTCTAGAGTCATAGCGTCCCGCGCGCCAGGCGCGGGCTCGCACACCGATCGTGGGGAGGCCGCCGTGCTGGGAGTGGAGATCGTCATCGCCTTGGGAGTGGCGATCCTGCTGGGGCAGATGACGGCCACGCGCGTGCGCCTGGCCCCACCCATCGTGCTCATGGTGTTCGGGGTGGCCATGAACCTCATCCCATCGCTGCGCCAGGTGGGGCTGCCCGCGGAGATCGTGCTGGTGGTGTTCCTGCCGATCCTGCTGTACTGGGACTCCCTGAACACCTCGGTGCGCGAGATCCGACGGGTCCTGCGGGGGGTGATCCTCAACGGGACCCTGCTCGTGGTGTTCACCGCCGCCGCGGTCGCGCTCGTCGCTCGCGCCTGCGGACTCAGCTGGGGCACCGCCTGGCTGATCGGCGCCGCGGTGGCCCCGACGGACGCCACCGCCGTGTCCGTGCTGGGTCGCGGCCTGTCCCGCCGGGCCACCACCGTGCTCAAGGCCGAATCGCTGATCAACGACGGCACCGCCCTGGTGGTCTTCGCCCTGGCCGTGGAGGTGGCCAGCGGGGAGGGTCACATCACCTGGGGTCACGCCAGCGGGATGTTCGCCGTCTCCTTCCTCGGCGGAACCGCGATCGGACTGGCCGTGGGCTGGCTGATCGGGCAGGTGGCCCGGCGCATGACGGTGCCCGTGTACATCAACGTGCTCATGCTGCTGACCCCGTTCCTCGCCTACCTCGCGGCCGAAGCCGTGGAGGCCTCCGGGGTGCTCGCCGTCGTGGTGTGCGGGCTCTACTTCTCCCAGATCGCCCCGCGACACTTCTCCGCCCGGTCCCGCCAGATCGCCAATCCGTTCTGGTCGATGATCACCTTCCTCATCAACGGCGCCCTGTTCGTGCTCGTCGGCGCGCAGCTGCCCTCCGCGGTGGGCGGCCTGCGCTCGGATGGGCTGTGGCATGCGCTGGGGGTGATCCTCGCCGTGTACGCGACCACCGTGGCGGCTCGCTTCGTCTTCCTGCACGTGTCCATCGGGCTGATCCGGCTGCTGGACCGCCGCCCCATCCAGCGGACCATGCGCACCACCTTCCCGGAGCGGGTGGTCAACGTGCTGGCGGGGTTCCGCGGGGCCGTGTCTCTGGCGGTGGGTCTGTCCGTGCCCCTGACCCTCGCCGACGGCTCCGCCTTCCCCTCTCGGGATCTGATCGTGCTGGTGGTGGCCGGCGTCGTCGTGCTGTCCCTGGTGGTGCAGGGGGTGGTGTTCCCGGTGGCGGTGCGCTGGGCCGTGCGGGACCAGCCGGAGGACGACGACGCCGGGGGCGCGACCGAGCGGGCCTGGATCCGCACGCACCGGGAGCTGCTCGCGGTGCTGCCGGAGCTGGCCCGTCAGAATGGGATCTCCGATGAGGTGCTCGGGGAGTTCCAGCGTCGTTACGAGCAGATCCGCCGCCCATGGGAGGAATCCGCGGGGGACCCGGAGGCGCGGGAGGTGCTGGAGGAACGGCGCCGGCAGCAGCGGCGCATGCAGCTGGGCGTGCTGCGGCACAAACGGGCCGCGATGGTGCGCCAGCGCGACGAGGGCCTGCTGGATGACGAGGCCCTGTCCGAGATCATGCAGCGCCTGGACATGGAGGAGCTGCGCCTGACCGGCCCCGCCGAGATCGAGTAGGGGCCGACGGGGCCGGCGGGAGCGGGCCGCCCGGACGGGAGTGGGCCGGGCCGGCGTCGTCGGCTACAGCACCCCGCGGGGGTCGATGAGGAAGCGACCCAGGGCGAAGTACTCCGCGGCGTCGGAGATCAGCACCAGACCCAGCAGCCCGACCCCCAGGGGCAGGAGCACGTTGAGCACCGGGCGGAAGCGCTCCCACCAGCCGCCCACCGTGCGGGCGACGGCGCGGTGCCGGTTGGCCAGCACCGCCAGGCACAGCACGAACAGCGGCGCCTGGGAGACCACCGCCCAGATGATCTGCCCCGCGATCACGGCCCACAGCGGCTGATCCCCGGACAGCCCCACGGCCACGATGAACGGGGGGTCCGTGGTCACGATCGCCACGAAGCCCACGGCCACCGCCAGCAGCCCCCAGGAGCTGCGGTTGCGCTCCGGGCGCGGTGGGCGGTTCCGGCGCCGCCACGCCCAGCCAGCCCAGCCCAGGGCCACCAGGCCCAGGAGCAGCTCGACGCCGGCGGCCCCCGCCCCGGCGCGCAGCCAGTGCCCCCACGGGATGTCCGCCAGGGACCTCCCGAACACCAGGGACAGCGCGATCCCCCAGGCGATGGTCCCGCCGATGAGCACCGCGCCGAAGCCGAACACGGACCGGCGCACGGCCCGGGCGGCGTCGGGGGTTGTGCGGGCGGCCATGAACACCGCGGCGATCAGCAGGGGCCCCGGATCGAAGCCGCCCAGGGCCAGGCCCGCGCAGGCGGCGAGGTACGCCGGGATGCTCATGCCGAGCTGACGGACTCGGCGCCGGCGGTGCGCCCGGCGGGGCGGGCCCCGGGGGCCGGGCGTACGAACGGGAAGGCCAGCACCCCGCGGATCGGGGCGTCGGTGAGCATCATGATCAGCCGGTCGATGCCGATGCCCAGCCCGCCCGTGGGCGGCAGGCCCGTCTCCAGGGCGGCCAGGAAGTCCTCGTCGATCTGCATCGCCTCCGGGTTTCCGGCGGCGGCCTTGAGAGACTGCTCGGTCAGGCGGCGGCGCTGCTCCAGGGCGTCGGCCATCTCCGAGTAGGCGGTGCCCATCTCGGTGCCGTTGATCACCAGGTCCCACCGCTCGGCCAGCCCGGGGATGCTGCGGTGCGGGCCGGCCAGCGGCGAGGTCTCCACCGGGAAGTCGCGGTAGAAGGTCGGGCGCACCGTCTTGGCCTCCACCAGCTCGCCGTACAGCTCCTCGATCACCGCGCCCGGGCCCATGTCGTCCCGGACGTGGATCTCGTGCTCGGCGGCCAGGCGCATCAGCACCTCGAAGTCCGTGTCCAGGTCGATGCGACGGCCCACGGCCGCGGAGACCGCATCCAGCACGCTGACCACGGGCCACTCGCCGGAGACGTCGGTGAGCACGGCCGGGGTGCTCGGATCCTTGGGGTGCTCCCCGTGGCGCAGCGGCAGCTGCTCGGCGTCGAACACCGCGCGCGCGGCGCTCTTGATGATCCGCTCGGTCAGCAGGCGCATCGCGTCGTAGTCGGCGTAGGGCTGGTAGGCCTCCAGCACCGTGAACTCGGGGTTGTGGGTGGCATCCGCCCCCTCGTTGCGGAAGTCCCGGCCCAGCTCGTACACCGGGCCCATGTCCCCGACTACCAGGCGCTTCAGGTACAGCTCCGGGGCGATGCGCAGGGTTAGATCCACCCCGTAGGCGTTGATGAAGGTCTTGAAGGGCCGGGCGGAGGCGCCGCCGTGCACGGTGTTGAGCATCGGCGTCTCCACCTCCAGGAAGCCGTCCGCATCCAGGGTGCGTCGGATCGCCCGGATGGTCTGCGCTCGCACGCGCAGGCGCCGGGACTCCTCCGGGTTGACGATCAGGTCCACCGAGCGGCGGCGCAGCCGGGCCTCCGGGTCCGTGAAGGAGCCGAAGGGGATGGGATGCAGGCACTTGGACAGGATCCGCCAGGACTCGGCCAGCAGGGACGGGGTGCCGGTGCGGGAGGCGCCCAGCCTGCCGCGGATCAGCACGTGGTCCCCGGTGTCCGCCCAGCGCACCCGGCGCAGGGACTCCTCGCCGAGCACTGCGCGCTCCAGCATCGCCTGGATCGTGTGCCCGTGCTCGGTCAGCTCCAGGAACGCCACCCCGCCGTGGCGGCGGATGGACCGGATCCGCCCGACGACGGCGGCCGTGGTCCCCGCCGGCTCCTGCGCGAGCATCCGGGCCAGCGCGGACACGCTCACGCCCTGACCGTCGCCCTTCGGGTAGGGCTCCAACCCGGCCGCGCGCATCTGCTCCAGGTGCGCGATGCGGTGGCGAGTCTGGTCGCTCCACTCCGGGGTGAGGTCATCGGCGCCCACGCGCTGACGCTCCAGCTCCCGCAGGGCGGCGAGGTTCTCCGGGGACAGCCTGGGGTGCGCGGGGGTCTTGGGCAGCAGCCACTGCGGCAGGAAGCCCTCCGCAACCCCGGAGGCCAGGGCCACGTTGACGGTGGACAGCTTGGAGTCCAGGCACAGGTAGCGCGGGACCCATTCGGGGTGGAAGCGCTGGTTGAACTGGTACAGCCGCTCCAGCTGCAGGAACCGGTCCAGCACCCCCAGCACGGAGGAGTTGAAGCGGGTCCAGGCGCTGGCGCCGAACTCGTGGGAGCGGGCGAAGGTCTCCCGGAACATCGCGAAGTTCAGGGACACGCGGGTGATGCCCAGCTCCTCGGCCTCCCCCAGCAGCTTCGCGATCATGAACTCGGTGGTGCCGTTGGGGGAGTCCGGGGAGCGGCGCATCACGTCCAGGGAGATCCCGGAGGCCCCCCAGGGGACGAAGGAGAGCAGGCCGACGGCGGCGCCGTCGGCGGTGTGCGCGGTGACCAGCAGGCAGCGGGCATCCGCGGGATCGCCGAGGCGGCTCAGCGCCATGGAGAAGCCGCGCTCGGTGTCCCCGTGGCGCCAGGAGTCCGTGTGCTCGATGACGGCGCGCAGCTCCTCGTCGCTGAGGTCCCCGTGGCGGCGCACGCGCAGCGTCATCCCGGCCCGCTCCAGGCGGGCGACGGTGTGGCGCATCTCCGTCATGGAGGTGTTGTTCAGGGAGAAGCGCTCCGGGTGGATGATCGCCTCGTCACCCAGGGGGATCACGGACATGCCGGTGCGAACATATGCGGGGGCGCCGGCCTTGGAGGCGCTGATCACGGCGGGGATCCAGCCGTAGGTGCGCGCCTCCTTCTTCCACTCGCGGATCGCCGCGTCCCAGGAGGCCGGATCCCCGATGGGGTCTCCGGCGGCCAGGGACACCGACCGGATCACCCGGTAGGCCACGGCGGCCCGCCCGTCCGGGGAGAAGATCACGGACTTCTCCCGCCGAGTGGCGAAGTAGGACAGGGAGTCCTGCCCGCCGTATTCGTGCAGCAGCCGGCGCAGGTGCATCTCCCGCTCCTCGGTCCAGGAGTGCACGGGCTTGCCGGAGCGCAGGAACACCCAGATCGCCGCGATCGCGACGACGCCGTAGATGGTGGTGATGGTCTGGACCTGCCAGCGCTGCACGTGCGGCAGGCTGTGGATGGCCCACCCGGTGTTCACCCCGAGGGCCCGCAGCATCAGGGTGCCGAAGTGCGTCCAGGAGCTCACCGGCAGCACCAGCCAGGAGGCCACCAGGGCGAGGAGGAAGCCGCCGCCGAGCACGGCCAGGGCCATCCCGTAGGAGGAGCGCAGGGTGCGGGCGGGGAAGGCCCGCCGGGCCCGCACCAGGAGCACGGTGAGCACCACGCCGATGATCACGCTGATCGCGTTCGCCCCGATGGCCACCCACAGCCCGGAGGGCGGCTCCTCCTCGAGGGTCCAGGGCAGGGAGATCGTGGAGACCAGGGCCAGCGCGGAGCCGGCGACCTGGAAGAACAGGGCCGCCCACAGCCCGGCCCGCTTGCGCCGCATCAGCGCCCAGAAGATGACGATCGAGGCGACCGTGGCGATCAGGCTGCGCTCCACGGGCAGGTTCAGCACGTAGGCCGCGAACTCGATGAAGCTGAAGCCGCCGCGCAGCGGGGTGCCGATCAGCAGGGCGATGTTGACGATGACGGCCCCCGCATACATCCACGTCAGGCAGCGGGCCGTGCGCTCCCCGGGTGCTGTCTTCACGGTGCGGGTCTTCATGGCGGTGTGGCTCCTCGGTGGCGGGTGCGGATCGGCCGCGGTGAGCGGTGCGGCGGTGCGGTGGGTGAGCGGGGGCGTTCGGCTCAGGTGGCAGTGGGGGCGAAGTACGGGCTGGTCCGGCCCAGCCACTGCAGCCCCTGCTCCATCCCGGGCAGCCACACATCCAGCCGGTGCCCGCCCACGGGCACGGTGTTCACGGACAGGGAGGTGGGTGCGCGCACGGAGCGGCGGAAGGCCTCGGCGGCCGGCCAGGAGAGGGTGTCGTCGGTGGAGGAGTAGTAGTACAGCGCGACGTCGGGGGCCTCGTCGCGGGCGATGCGGGCCAGGTCGTACTTGGGGTCCCGGGCCTCGGTCCACTGCTGCGCGCCGGTGTAGATGGGGCTGAAGTACCCGGACTGGATCATGGCGGTGCCGAACAGGTCCGGGTGGCGCAGGGTGAGCATGGCCGAGCACCAGCCGCCGGCGCTGTAGCCCTCGGTGGACCAGGCGCGGGGGTCGTCGATGGTGCGCAGGTTCTGGCGCAGCCACGGCACCACGTCCCGGGTCACGTAGCTCTCCGCCTTGGGGGTGCCCATCCCGTGCACGGGGCGGTCCCCGTCCACGCACTCGCTGTCGTAGCTGCCGGGGGAGACGTTGGGCACCACGAAGATCGCCTCGCGCATGCTGCGGTTCTGCGCGGCGTCGGCGATCATCTGCCCGTAGTCCACGGATTTCGAGTAGGTCGCGGGGGAGCCGGGGAAGCCGGTGAAGCCCAGGATCACGGGGTAGAAGCGGTCCGGGTGGCTGAGGTAGGAGGCGGGCAGCCAGATCATGAGGTCGTTGGCCTGCCCGGTGACGGGGCCCTTGAAGTGGAAGGTGAGGTACTGCCCGTCCTCGGCGTCGCGGTCCAGCAGGTGCCCGAACTGCGGGTTGTCCTCCGGGTGGGACTGCAGCTCGGTGGGGGTCTGGCGCACGGTCGCGGGGGTGGTCACGGCCGCAGGTACCGCGCCGTAGTGGGTGGTGGTGGCCGCGGGGGCGGGACCCGCGGTGAGCTCATCCCAGCTGGTGTACCAGTTGTTGTCCCGGTTCAGCAGCGCCGCGACGCTGGCCAGGGCGAGTGCGGCCACCAGCACCAGGCTCACGGCCTGCACGAGGTAGCGCAGCCAGCCGGTCCGGCGCATCCGCGGCGGCAGGAACACGGCGAGGAGGAAGACGACGACGGTCACCGCCAGCAGCGTGCCGATGAAGCCCAACCCGGTGATCTCGAAGGCCTTCACCCGTATCCTCTCCCCGTGGTGCGAGGGCCGGCGGAACGCGCGCGGCCCGAGGGGCAGGATACGAGAGATTCATGGGAATTTCCCGCACGAGACGCCCCCTCAACCTCTATCTCCGCCCGCCCCTTCCGCGCCGAGTCATCGATTCCGACGGATTTTCGGCCGGATTCTCGTCGGAATCGATGATTCGGCGCGGGGGGGTCAGGCGAGGAGGGTCAGTCAGGCGCGGGCCCGGCTGCGGGGGCCGAGGACGGCGGCGCCGGCCAGGGCGGCCACCGCGGAGCCGGTGAGGATGCCGATCTTCGCGGCGTCGTTCAGGGCCGAGCCGGGCTCGAAGCCCAGCTCCGCGATCAGCAGGGAGACGGTGAAGCCGATGCCGGCCAGCAGGGACACCCCCACCACGTCCAGCCAGCGCAGGGACGGGTCCAGGCGGGTGCCGGGCAGGCGGGTCACCAGCCAGGTGGCTCCGGTGATGCCCACGGCCTTGCCGAGCACCAGCCCCAGCACCACGCCCAGGCCCGCGGGGGAGGTGGCGGCCTCGGCGAAGCCGGACCATCCGCCCACCGCGACCCCGGCGGACAGGAACGCGAACACGGGCACGCACACCCCGGCGGACAGGGGGCGCAGGTGGTGCTCCATGGCCTCGGCGAGGCTGTGCCCGGCGTCGTCGGGGGTGCGCCGCCCGGGCAGCACCGGCACGCACAGGCCCAGCAGGACCCCGGCGATGGTCGCGTGGATCCCGGAGCCGACGAACAGCGCCCAGACGAGGAAGCCCAGGGGCAGCAGGAGCAGCCAGGTGGCCCCCACGCGGCGCAGGAACACGGCCTGCAACCGCTGGGCGAGCAGGGCGTAGGCCAGCAGCGGCAGCACGGCCAGGCCCAGGTAGAGCAGGTGCACCTGCTCCGTGTAGAACACGGCGATGATGGTGATGGCCAGGAGGTCATCCACCACGGCCAGGGTCAGCAGGAACAGCCGCAGCGCGGAGGGCAGGTTCCGCCCGATGACGGCGAGCACGGCCACCGCGAAGGCGATGTCCGTGGCGGTGGGCACGGCCCAGCCGCGGGCCGCCTCCGCGGGGGAGTCCGGCATCATCGCGGTGACGCCGAGGAAGATCAGGGCGGGTACGATGACCCCGCCGACCGCCGCGGCGACCGGCACGAGGGCCTTGCCCGGATCCCGCAGGTCCCCGTCGAGGATCTCCTTCTTCAGCTCCAGGCCCACGAGGAAGAAGAACACCGCCAGGAGCCCGTCCGAGGCCCAGTGCCCGAGGGACAGGTGCAGGGGCAGAGGCCCGAGGTCGACGTCGAGATGGTGATCCCGGACGCCGAAGTAGGTCGGGGCGAGGCCGGAGTTGGCCAGGATGAGCGCGGCCAGGGTGGCCAGCAGCAGGAGCGCCCCGCCCGCGGCCTCGCTGCGCAGGAGGGAGCCGAGGCGGGAGAGGAGGGCGGGCGGCGTCGGGGAGTCGGCGGTCATGGTGCTCGCTTTCGCGGTCGGCGTCCGCTGGGGACGGGTGAGACGAGGATGCGCGGGGTCGCCCTGCGCCGCAGGAGACGTCCGCGCATGCCGACCAGACTTCCCGGCACACCGACCAGCGAGCTTACCGAATCTCGGGGGCGTGGACCAGGGCCGACGGCGGGAGGGCGGGTCGTGCCCGGGGAGAGGCGTGCGGGACGGGGTCCGGGTGCTGGGGCATAATCGAGGGGCGCGCAGCAGCGGAGGATCACGAGCAGAGGGGAGCGGCGCTATGGCCACCGGCGTGGGTGAGGGCAGCGATCGGGAGCCCCGGTGGCTCAGCCCCGAGGAGCGCGACGCCTGGCTGTGCCTGTCCGCGATCATGTTCCAGCTTCCCGGTCAGCTGGAGAACCAGCTGCAGCGGGACTCCGGCCTGGGCTTCGTGGAGTACATGGTCCTGGCGATGCTCTCCGAGGCTCCGGAGCAGCGGCTGTCCATGTCCGATCTGTCCGCGCAGACCTCCACCCGCCTGGCTCGGCTCTCCCGGGTGGTCAAGCGACTGGAGGAGCAGGGCTTCGTGCGCCGCTCCACCTCCACCGTGGACCGTCGGGTGACCCTGTGCCACCTGCTGCCGGTCGGGCGCGAGGTCCTGGAGGCCGCGGCCCCCGGCCACGTCGAGCAGGTGCGCCGCTCGGTGTTCAACCACCTGACCCGCCGCCAGGTGACCCAGCTGGCCGGCATCGGCGAGGCACTGCTGGGCGGGAAGCCCTCCGCGGTGATCAACGCGCAGCTGGAGCGCGGGCAGCATCCGCGCCTGGGGGAGGCCTGCCCGGGGGGCGACGCCGAGAGGTGACGCCCCGACGTCGCCTTCTGTGACGAACCCCTAGCGGAAATTTCATTGATCGGTAAAGTAGCCGACTATGAGCTACCGCAACGAGACCTCGACTTTCCGCGCCTCCTTCGGGCTGTTCCTGCTGCGTGTGGTGCTCGGCATCGTCTTCCTGATGCACGGCTGGCAGAAGATCCACACGTGGACGGTGGACGGCACCGCCGCGAACTTCGCGCAGATGGGCGTGCCTGCCGCCGAGCTGTCCGCGGCCTTCGCCGCCTACCTGGAGTTCATCGGCGGCATCGCCCTGATCGTGGGGCTGCTCAGCCGCCTGGCCGGGCTGCTGCTGGGCCTGGAGATGCTCGGCGCGATCTACTTCGCCCACGCCTCCGCCGGGTTCTTCGCCAGCGACGGCGGCTACGAGTTCGTGCTGGTCCTGGCCCTGGGTGCGCTGGCGCTGGCCTTCACCGGGCCGGGCCGCCTGGCGATCTCCGGGGCCTTCGAAGGCCGTCCTGGGGCGAGCCTGCTGGCCTGAGCGGACCCTCCCCGGCGGGGCAGCGAATCCGCCGCATCCGACCGCCGCTTCCGTCCGCCGCGCAGGGCGGCACCCTGATCCTCGCATCGGGGTGCCGCCCTGCGGTGCGTCTGGGGTCAGAACGGTCCGCCGTCATCGGCGTCATCGACGCTGCGCTCCCGACATCGGATATCGAGCATCGGGCGGCGGCGCGGTGCACACCGGTGGAGAAGGTTATCCACAGGTGTGTACAACATTGTGAACAACTCGAAGACGTCTGCGAGTGCCGATGCGCGCATGTCTTCCGCGCCCGCCGCGCCCCGCCCGCTGCGGGCCCTCGGCCCCGGCAAGGGTGTTCGAACGGTGACCCACCTCGCACGAAACACACCGCTGTCATTTCACAGCGCCTGTGGATGGGACGGTGGAGAATCGGATACCCGCACCCCCGCGTCCGCGGTGCGCGCCCGGTGCGGGCCCGGTGCTCGGCCGGCGGGGTTCTCCGGGTCTCTCTGGGGGATCTCGGTGCTCCGAGGGCGTCTGGCTACCGGGGGCATCCCCCGGAATTCCGCGGAAGATCGGGGATCCGGGGGCACGTCTGGGGGCGAGGAGGGTTCCGTGGCTCGGGGGCCGCGCCCTCGGTGACGCCCCGATCCCCGGCCGCGCGCCTCCCGCTGATCGGATGCCGCGCTGCGTCGCCGTTATCCACAGCCGTCCACACCCCCGACGTCGGAGGCGGCCCGCCGTCGACCCGTTGTGCACGGAGTTTTCCACAGGTGGGGATATGTCGGGGGATGAGGGGACCGGATCGGTGTGGAACGGGCCCGCAGGGGCGCGTCGTCGGGAACCACATCGGTGTGAGTTCTCCACGGGTGTGGACAGCCCCTGTGGACAACCCGGTGGACACCCCATCCCCACCCACCCCACTCATCCCGCCCGCCCCCGCTCATCCCAGCGTTTCGTCCCGGCCGGAGGCGGGCCCATCCCCCTCACCCCCGATGTCGCACGGCGGCGCTTCCGCGGTGATGCGTACTACAGTGAGGCCTGAGTCGGTCGCGAGGATGCGGCCTGACCTCCCCTGCGGCCGTCGCACCGGCGCCGCGCGGGGAGCCCGTGACGAGGGGTGCCGCCCGTGGGCGGCTGAGAGCAGACCCTTGGAACCTGATCTAGCCAGCACTAGCGAAGGGACGTCACCATGACGCACTTCACCACGTCCGGAGACCCCCGGGAATCCCGGAACCTCCCGAACTCCCAAGCCCCCGACGCCGCATCGCACCGCGGCCCCGATACCCCCGGCTCCGCCCCCGCCGGGGAGGCGTCGGCCTCCGACCTTCCCGCGCGCGTGGCCGCGGCCGTGGATGCCGTGCGCGCTCGCGGCCCCCTGGTCCACGCCATGACCAACTCCGTCGTCCGGGAGATCAGCGCGGACGTGCTCCTGGCCGTCGGCGCGTCCCCGGCGATGGTGGACCACCCGGAGGAGGCCGGCGTCTTCGCGGGCCTGGCCGACGGCGTCCTGGTCAACGTGGGCAACCCCTCCGACGAGAACCTGCTGGCCTACCGCCGCGGCATCGCCGGCGCCCGGGATCACGGGGTGCCGTGGGTGCTGGATCCGGTGGCGGTCGGCGTGCTCGAACCGCGCACCGGCTTCGCCCGGGAGGTCCTCGAGCTGTCTCCGGCGGCGATCCGCGGCAACGCCAGCGAGGTTTCCGCTCTCGCCGGGAGGGGCGCGGGCGGCCGCGGGGTGGACGCCACGGACACCGTGGAGTCCGCCCTGGAGGCGGCCCGCGCCCTGGCCGAGCGCATCGGCGCGGTGGTGGCCGTGTCCGGGGAGCGGGACCTGATCGTCTCCGCGCACCGGGTCACCCGCCTGGTCAGCGGGCACCCGCTGATGCCCCTGGTGATCGGCACCGGCTGCGCGCTGGGCGCGGTGGTCGCCGCGTACCTGGGAGCCGTTCGGGAGGTGACCGGCACGGGCGGCGGGCAGGCGAAGTCCGCCTCCGACGGCCAGGACGCCGGATCCTCGCCAGAGGTCGGGCCGGAGATGGGCGCTGGACCTCGGTCGGAGGCAGGATCCTCGGCGGGGACCGGCTCTTCTCAGGGCTCACAGTCCCCGGATGCCGCCGCGCCGGGCCGGGAGACGCCCGTTCGCCTCGATGCCCACGACGCCGTGCTGGCCGCCCATGCCCACCTGGGGGCGGCCGGGATCCTGGCCGGTCGCGAGGCCAGGGGGCCGGGCTCCTTCCGCGTCGCGTGGCTGGACGCGCTGCACGCACTGGACGGCGCCGGCATCGTCGAGCTGGTGGGGATGGAGGAGCTGGCATGATCCCGGAGGGCGTGGACCCCGCGCTGTACTTCATCACGGACACGGCCCTGTGCGGCGGGCCGGAGCGGGTGCCGCACGTGGTGTACGAGGCCGTGGCCGGGGGTGCGGGGATCGTGCAGGTGCGGGATAAGCACGCCGACGACGCCGCATTCCTCGCCCTGGCCCGCGCCTGCCGGGACGCGGTGCGCCGGGCGGAGGACGCGCTGGGGCGCACCGCCGCGCTGGTGGTCAACGACCGCGTCGGGGTGGCCGAGCGCTTGGGGTTGCACGTGCACGTGGGGCAGTCCGACGCCTCCCTGGCGGTGGCCCGCCGGGCCGTGGGCCCGGAGCGGATGGTGGGCGTGTCCGCCTCCACCGCGGAGGAGGTGCGCGCCGCGGCGGAGTCCGGGGTGGCGGACCTGGTGGGGATCGGCCCCGTGTGGGCGACCCCCACCAAGACCGACGCCGCAGCGCCCCTGGGTCCGGAGGGCCTGGCCGCGCTGGCCGGTCCGGCGCGGGCCGCGGGGCTGGTCGCGGTGGGCATCGGGGGGATCCGGGCGGATCGCCTGCCGTTGCTGCGAGGGGCCGGGGTGGACGGGATCTGCGTGGTCTCGGCGATCGCGGCGTCGGAGAACCCCCGGGCTGCGGCTCGAGAGCTGCGGGCCGCCGCGGTGGACGAGGGCGTGCTGGCCGCGGCGGGCAGCGCCGCCCCGGCCGCGCGGAGCGAGGGAGCGGCGTCGTGAGGCGCCCGGCGGTGGCCCTGAGCGTGGCCGGCTCCGATCCCTCCGGCGGGGCCGGGATCCAGGCGGATCTGAAGACCTTCCACGCGCTCGGGGTGTACGGCACGGCGGCGATGACGGCCCTGACCAGCCAGAACACGACGGGGGTGCGCGGGGTCCACCCGGTGCCGGCGGACTTCGCGGTCAGCCAGGTCGAGGCCGTGCTGGATGACCTCCCGGTGGATGCCGTGAAGACCGGGATGCTGGGGCAGGCCGAGGTGGTGGAGGCGCTGGCGCAGCTGTTCCGGCGGCGTCGGACGCAGCTGGGGACGCTGGTGGTGGATCCGGTGATGGTCGCCACCAGCGGCGATCCCCTGCTGGCCGAGGAGGCCGAGGCGGCGCTGCGGGAGCTGCTGGTGCCGCTGGCGGACGTGATCACCCCCAACCTCCCGGAGGCCGCGCGCCTGCTGGGCGGCGGGGCGGGGGAGGCCCCCGCGGCCGATGATCTCGCGGGGATGCGGGAGCAGGCGCTGGCCCTGCTGGAGCTGGGGCCGCGGATGGCGCTGCTCAAGGGCGGGCACCTGGACGACGACGCGGCGTCGGAGGGTCGGGCCGTGGACGTGCTGGCGGTGCGCGACGAGTCCGGGGCCCCGGCGCGGACCGTGGAGCTGTCGGCCCCGCGGGTGCCGACGCGCAACACCCATGGGACGGGGTGCACGCTGTCCTCCGCGATCGCGGCCCACGCGGCCCGGGCGGCATCGGGCGAGGCGGCAGCGGGTCGGCCGGCCCTGGGGGACGCCCAGCTGGTGGAGGCCGTGCGGGAGGGGAAGCGGTTCCTCTCCCGGGCCCTGCACGACGGCGCCGCCTGGCGGCTCTCCCGCACACCCCAGGCGGGGCACGGGCCGGTGGACCACCTCTCGCAGGTGCTGCGCTGAGCGCGGCGCGGCTCACCGGGGGGCGTCGCTGGTGGACCGCTTCGTGCGTTCGGAGCTGGATCATCCGGTCCCGGATGCACGAAACGGTCCCGGAGCTGGGGTCGGAGGAGCGGAGATGACGAGGAGACGAGGAGAAGATGGGGACGCGATGGAGCTGAGCGTGCTGGACGAAGGCCGCTGGGGCGCGGGGGAGCACACCGGGCACTGGTGGGCGCAGGCCCGGACCATCCGGGAGCGGGTGCTGCGCCTGCCGTTCCTGCGGCAGCTGGCCGACGGGAGCCTGGATCCCGGGGCGTTCGCGGAGTACCTGCAGCAGGACGCCTTCTACCTCGCCGAGTACTCCCGGGCCCTGGCCCTGCTGGCCGCGAAGGCGCCGTCGGCCGGGGCGGGAGCGTTCTGGGCGGGCAGCGCGCACACGGCCGTCGAGGCCGAGCAGGCGCTGCACGGGCAGCTGCTGTCCGACCCGCTGCTGGCGGATCTGCCGCGCCCGCAGGCCCCGAGCCCGACGACGCGCGGGTATATGCACTCCCTGGTGGCGGCCTGCGCGGTGCGCCCCTACGCGGTGGGGGCCGCGGCGGTGCTGCCCTGCTTCTGGATCTACGCGGAGGTGGGCCTGGCCTTATCCGGCGGGGCGCAGGAGGTGGCGGAGCATCCGTTCCGCCGGTGGGCGGCCGAGTACGGCGACCCGGAGTTCGCGGCGTCGGCCCGGGGCGCGGTGGCCCTGGTGGAGGAGGCGGCCCGCGAGGCCTCAGCCCCGATGCGCGAGCAGATGCGGGAGGCCTTCCTGGATGCCTGCCGGTGGGAGGAGCTGTTCTGGGACGCCGCCCACCGCCGGGAGGTCTGGACCCGCTGACCGGTCCTGTCGCTCATCCGGTTTCGGGACGGGTTCGTCGTTTCGGGACCGGAATATCCCGTCCCGAAACGACGAACCCGGCCCGAAATCCCAGACGCGGGCGGCGGGCGGGGCGCTCAGGGGTGGGTGAGGGCGGCCCGGATTCGCCGGATGTCCGAAGGGGTGGTCCGGCAGCAGCCGCCGATCAGTCGGGCGCCCGACGCCGCCCACGCGGCCGCGGCATCGGCCGGGGAGGCCGGGCCGGGGGCGGGCTCCCAGGATTTGGTGACCGGGTCGTAGCGCTCCCCCGAATTGGGGTAGGCCACCAGGGGCTTGGCCGTGCCCCGACGCAGCGCCCGCAGGGCCGGGGCCACGCGGGGGATCGGCAGGCAGTTGACCCCCACGGCCACCACCTGCGGGGACTCCTCGAGCAGGGCGGCGATCTCCGGCAGGGCGGTGCCGTCGCACAGCACGGGCGCGGCGTCGTCATCAGCCCGGGGCCCGCCGCCGCCCGGCACGGACGCGGTCCCGCCGTCGGAACCGCCCCCGTCGGCCTCAGCCTCGCCGTCGGACGCCTGCCGCACGGACAGGCTCACCCACGCCCGGGCGTCCGGGAACTCCTGCGCCAGCTGCCGCACCAGGGCGCGCACCTCGCCGACGTGCGGCATGGTCTCCAGGGCCAGCGCCTCCGCACCCGCCCCCAGCAGGGCCCGCAGCCGCGGTCGGTGGAAGTCCCGGAACTCCTCCTCGCTCAGCTGGTACCGCCCCGTGTACTCGGAGCCGTCCGCCAGGTACGCCCCGTACGGTCCCACGGACCCGGCCACCCACCCGTCCGACGCCGCCGCATCCCGTGCTTCGCGTGCGAGTGTGACGGCGCGTTGCAGCAGCGCGTCAGCTTCCCACGCAGACCATCCCGCCGCGGTGAAGGCCGGTATGTTCGCCTGGTACGTGTTCGTTGTCGCCACCTGGGCACCGGCCCGGTAGTACGCCTCGTGCACGGCTCGCACCGCTTCCGGATGCTCAGCCAGCGCCGTCGCGGACCACAGGGGCGTGGAGGTGTCCACCCCCAGGCCCTCCAGCTCCGTGGCCATCGCGCCGTCCAGGATCAGGGGCGCGGAGGCCTGGGTCAGGGCGGTGGGGAAGGGCTGGCGGGGCATCGCGGCTTCCTTTCGGGGACGGTGCGCAGGTGCTCCCGACGCGGCGCGGGAGGGTTCTGCACGCACCCTACGCCGATGCCGCCCGGATCGTCCCGCCGCGAGTCCGCGGTGCGTTCGCCGTGAGTCCGCAGCGCGTCGGCGGCAGGCAGCCGAGCCGGAGATCGGCGCGGCGGCGGGACAGGCAGGTTCGGAGAACGGAGAGCAGGATGAGCTCAGAGCGGGCCCCCGAGGGGGCCGGGTCGTCGGGAGTCAGCGCCCCAGAGATCGCCGGCGCGACGCCGATGTCCGATCCGGTCGGGCCGGGGGAGGCGGCCCCTGAGGCGGCGGCCCCGGGGGAGGGGACGGCCCTGCACCGCGGGATGACCCAGCGGCACCTGCTGATGATCTCCCTGGGCGGGGTGGTCGGCACGGGCCTGTTCCTCAGCTCCGGGTACACCATCTCCCAGGCCGGCCCGGCCGGCACCATCCTGGCCTACGGGGTGGGTGCGGTGCTGGTCTACCTCGTGATGATGTGCCTCGGGGAGCTGTCCACCGCGATGCCGTGGACCGGCTCCTTCCACGTCTACGCCACCCGATTCCTCGGCCCGGGCACGGGATTCACCGTCGCCGTGCTGTACTGGCTGACCTGGACGGTGGCCCTGGGCAGCGAGTTCACGGCCTCCGGGCTGATCTGCAGCGGTGGCTGCCGCAGGTTCCGGTGTGGGTGTTCTCCGCGGCGTCGATCCTGCTGATCGCCGGGATCAACCTGTGCTCGGTG
Organism: Rothia kristinae NBRC 15354; assembly: GCF_001570865.1. Classification (GTDB taxonomy): domain Bacteria; phylum Actinomycetota; class Actinomycetes; order Actinomycetales; family Micrococcaceae; genus Rothia; species Rothia kristinae. Next base: position 12,869 of record NZ_BCSM01000015.1, on the reverse strand, counting down.
CGCATCTTCGGGCGCACGGAATCCTGGCTGGCCGGGGTCAAGGTGGTGGCGATCGTCGCATTCATCCTGCTCGGGGCGGCGGCGATGGTCGGCCTGCTGCCGCTGCACGACGGCTCTGCGGCGCCGTTCTTTTCCGAGCTCACCGCCGACGGCTGGTTCCCCCACGGCCTGCCCATCGTGTTCACGACGATGCTCGCCGTGGACTTCGCGTACTCCGGGACCGAGCTGATCGGCGTCACCGCGGGGGAGGCGCAGAATCCACGGCAGGCGGTGCCGCGGGCGATCCGCGCGGCCCTCTGGCGGCTCGTGGTCTTCTTCCTCGGGGCGATCACCGTGATCGCCGCGCTGATCCCGTACCGGGAGGCCGGGGTCGTGGAGAGCCCGTTCGTCACCGTGCTGCAGCGGATCGGCGTCCCGTATGCCGCGGACGTCATGAACCTGGTGATCCTCACCGCCATCCTCTCCGCCGCCAACTCCGGGCTGTATGCCTCAACCCGCATGCTCTGGTCGCTGGCCCAGCAGGGCATGGTGCCGCGCTTCCTCGGCGTCACCACCGGCCGCGGGGTGCCGGTGCGGGCGACCCTCGTGAGCCTGGTGGGAGGACTGCTGACCCTGCTCTCCTCGGTGCTCGCTCCCGGCAGCGTGTACCTGGTGCTGGTCTCCATCTCCGGGTTGGCGGTCATGCTGGTGTGGGTGGCGATCTGCGCCTGCCAGCTCGTGTTCCGATGTCGCTACCTCGCCGCGGGCGGGCGCCTGGAGGACCTGCCCTACCGCACCCCGGGCTACCCGGTGGTCCCGGTGCTGGCGCTGGTCCTGACCGCCGCCTCCTGCGTGCTGATCGTGTTGGACCCGGAGCAGCGGCCCGCCCTGTTCTGGACGGTCCCCTTCGTCGCGATCTGCTACCTCACCTGGTTCCTGGTGGGCAGGGCCCGACGCCGCGCGGAGACGGGGAGCGGAGAAGCGGGGGAGGCGGCGGTCGGCTGACCCGCGCCGTCGGCTCCCGGGCTCACGCCACTCCCAGCGCTCGCAGGCCCGCGCAGACGGCCATCGCCAGGACCACGCAGGCCAGCATCGGGGCCTTGAGCAGGGCCGCCAGGATCCCCGTGCCCGCCCCGATGATCCGCGCCGGACCCACGACCTCCTGGCCCTCGAAGAGCATGGTCGTGGCCGCCACCGCCACGATCAGCACCACCGTCGCCCGGTCCATCCACAGCCGCGCCGGTGACTGGCTCAGCTCGTGCGGGGACACCGCGGTCGCGGTCTCCCGGGCGAGTTCGGCCTCGTCCTCCTGCGCCGTCGTGCGGGCGGACAGCGCGCCGATCTTCACCCCCAGGATCCGCATCAGGTAGGTGCCGCCGGCCAGGCCCGCCAGGGCCGCCAGGAACGCCGCCGGGCTCATGCCGCACCTCCCGCCGTCGCGCGGCCGTCCCCGGCGTCGGGCCGCCGACGACGCCGGGCGAGCACCTTCAGGAAGGCGGCCGCCGGGATCAGCGCGAGCAGGGAGGCCACGGCCCCCAGCCCCAGCGGCAGCACGGGGGTGGCCGCGACCGCCAGCAGCGCGCCGCCGGCCGCCGTCACCCCCAGGAAGGGGCTGCGCAGGTCCTGGACCACCAGGCAGAACAGGATCACCGGGAACGCCGCGTCCAGCCCCAGCCGGTCCGCGTCCACCACCGATCCCAGCAGCTGGCCCAGGGCGGCGCCGCCCACCCATGCCGGGAACAGGACCACCGCCATCAGGACGAAGCGCTGCCACCGCTCGGTGCGATCCGCCCCTGGGCGCGCGAAGGCCGCCGTCTCGTCATTGGCCAGGTGCGCCGCCAGGTACTGGCGCACACCCCGCGGAGCGTACTCGCCGATGCTCAGCCCGAAGGCGAAGTTCCGGGAGTTCACCAGCAGGCCGCCCAGCACCGCCAGGATCGGGGCGCCGCCGGCGGCCACCACCCCGACGAAGGTCAGCTCCGCAGCACCGCCGATCGCCAGAGCCGCGAGCATCACCGTCTGCCACAGGGGGAAGCCCGAGGCCTGGGACAGCGCTCCGTAGGACAGGCCCACAGCCACCAGGGTCACCCCGATCACCGCGCACTCCCTGCGCTGGGCAGGAGCGACCGCCGGGAACCACGGTCGGCCGGAGCTGGGCACGGATCTCATATTTCGTATCGTGCTATATCCACTGGCCGCCGTCACATCGGGGCGACGCCGCCCGGCCCCGATCCAGGCCCCGGCCCCGATACCGCGCCGTCACCTGCTCGTGATCCGCAGGCGGTAGGGTCGTGAGCCACATCGCACGCACCCGCCGAGACCCGGAGATCGCCATGGCCGACACCGACACCGACACCGCGCAGACCGCCCCCACCCGCGGGGCCGGAGACCGTCTGCTCACCGCCGTGGAGAAGCTCGGTAACAAGCTGCCCGAGCCCTTCACCCTGTTCATCATCCTGTTCCTGATCACCGGCGCCATCTCCACCGTCATGGCCCTGAGCGGGGCCGAGGTCACCATGCCCGGCTCCGACGAGAAGCTCGCCATCAAGGGCCTGTTCACCGGGGAGGGCATCGCCTGGTTCACCTCCACCATCGGGGACAACTACATCGGATTCCCGCCGCTGGTCACCGTCGCCACGATCCTGCTCGGCATCGGCATCGCGGACAAGACCGGCTTCCTCTCCACCGCCATCCGCCTGGGCATCGGCAACGCCCCGCGCTGGCTGCTGCCCTACGCCGTCGCGTTCGTGGGCGTGTCCGCCTCGATCATGGCGGACTCCTCCTTCCTCGTCGTCCCGCCGCTGGCCGCCCTCGCCTTCAAGGCCGTCGGTCGCCACCCGGTCGCCGGGCTCCTGGGCGGCTTCGCGGCCGTCAACGCCGGGTTCTCGACGGCGGTGCTGCCCACCACCCTGGATGCGCTGTTCGCCGGGATCACCAACGCCGTGATGCCCAACGTCCCCCAGGTCGCCCAGACCGCCACCACCGTCACCCCGCTGTCCAACTACTGGTTCAACATCGCCTCGTCCCTGGTGCTCACCGTCATCTGCGGGTGGCTGATCGACAAGGTGCTCGAGCCGCGCCTGAACCGGCAGCAGGTCCCCCAGGAGGAGAGCGGCGACCCGGTGGATCCCGCCCAGCCCACCACCCGGCAGATGCGCGCCGTCGGCGGGGAGGACGCCTTCGTCCCCGCGGACCAGTTCGACCAGACCGGGCCCGTCACCGCGCAGGAGAAGAAGGGGCTGGTGTGGGGCGCCGTCGCCCTGGCCGTCGTCGGGATCGCGATGATCGTGTTCGCGCTGCTGCCGGCCTCCCCGTGGCGCAACGACGACGGCGGATTCCTCCCCAAGTCACCGCTCATGGACTCGCTGGTGTTCATCATCTTCGCGCTGTTCGCGGTGGGCGGGTACGTCTACGGGCGCGTGGCCGGGGTGGTGCGCGGCATGAAGGACGTGCCGACCATCATGGGCCTGGCGCTGAAGGACCTCATCCCGTTCCTCGTCATCGCCTTCGTCCTCGGGCAGTTCGTGGCCCTGTTCAACTGGTCCGGGATCGGCTCCTGGACCGCCGTCAAGCTCGCCACCGGGCTGCAGGACGCGGGGATCACCGGCTTTCCGATCGTGGTGCTGTTCATCCTGCTGTGCTCGCTGCTGAACCTGTTCATCACCTCCGGCTCCGGGATGTGGACGCTGATGGCGGCGGTGTTCGTGCCGATGTTCGGACTGCTCGGGTACGAACCGGCCTTCGTGCAGGCCGCGTTCCGCATCGGCGACTCCGCGACCCAGGTGGTCACCCCGCTGTCGCCCTACCTGGTGATCATCCTGACCATGCTGCGCAAGTACGAGCCGAAGGCCGGCCTGGGCACCGTGATGGCCCGGCTGGTGCCCTTCGCGATCCTGTTCTGGATCGGGTGGTTCATCGTCCTGTGCGTCTTCTACTTCTTCGACCTGCCCCTGGGCCCGGGCGCCGGCATCATGATCGGCGGGTGAGCCGGGCGTCGGTCCGACTCCGGCGTCCTCGCCGACGCGAGGCGGGGCTTTCGTTCCCACCCGGGCGCCTTCTCCGAGGCGAGGCGGCGCTTTCGTTCCCACCCCTTCCGCGACCCGGCGCATCCGTTCCCACCCCTTCCGCGACCCGGCGCATCTGTTCCCGAAAATCGGTTTTTCGGGAACGGATGCGCCGGGTCGGCGTCGGGAGCGTGGGGTGCGGGAACGGATGCGCCGGGTCGGTGCCGGGTGGGCGAGACCCGGGGCGCCGTCGTCATGGTTAGCCTGGTGCGCATGGGAGCAGAAGCGAGCACTCCGGACGCCGGGCATGACTTCCCCGTGGAGGATCCGTTCCGGTGGTGTGTGCGCTCGCCGATCCTCAAAACGGTGCTGGTGGTGATGGTCGGGGTGCTGGCGGACGCGGCGGCGAGGACGCTCACGGCCTGGACCGGATCGGTCTGGGCGGACCAGATCACGCTGTGGGTCCAGTGGTGCGCGGGTGCCTATCTGCTGACCCGCATCTTCCGCGCGTCGGATGAGTCGAACCTGCCGCGGCCGTGGTGGAAGATGACCGGGCATCCCACGGCGAGCTTCATGATCGGCCTGCTCCTGCTCCTCGGCGTGCTCACCGGGAACGGCTGGTACTTCGCCCGCCCGCTGCCGGAGCAGCTCATCCTGCTGCTGCCCACCGCGCTCGCGGTGCTGTACCTGCACTCCTCGTATCGGATGGGCGGGTTCCGCATCGGGGCGCCGAGCGGGACGCGCTGAGGGCGCCGTCGTCATCCCGGGACACCTTCCGCTGGTGGCGGAAGCCCCCGGGGGCCCTGGTGGAGCGCGGGCGGCGGCGCTAGCCTGGGAGGCGGTTCTATAAGCTGGATCACCGAAAGGATCGACATGGCTGACCAGTACACGCTTCCCGATCTCCCGTACGACTACGCCGCCCTCGAGCCGCACATCTCCGCGCGGATCATGGAGCTGCACCACGACAAGCACCACGCCACCTACGTCAAGGGCGCCAACGCCGGGCTGCAGAAGCTCGAGGAGGCCCGCGCCAACGGCGACCTCGCGTTCGTGAACCAGCTGGAGAAGGACCTCGCTTTCAACCTCGGCGGCCACGTCAACCACTCCATCTTCTGGAACAACCTCTCCCCGGACGGCGGCGACAAGCCCACCGGTGAGCTCGCCGCGGCGATCGACGACTTCTTCGGCTCCTTCGACGCGTTCAAGAGCCAGTTCACCGCCACCGCCACCGGCATCCAGGGCTCCGGCTGGGCCGTGCTCGCCTGGGACTCCATCGGGCAGCGCCTGAACCTGTTCCAGATGTACGACCAGCAGGCCGGCAACATCCCGCTGGCGCAGACCCCGATCCTGCAGCTGGACATGTGGGAGCACGCCTTCTACCTGGACTACCAGAACGTCAAGCCGGACTACGTCAAGGCCTTCTGGAACATCGTGAACTGGGCTGACGTGCAGCAGCGCTTCGACCGCGCCCGCACCCAGACCCAGGGCCTGATCGTTCCGTAAGGTCCCCGCGTCCGTCCCCGTGACGACGTCGGAGCCCCGCCCCGCCGAGCCGCGCGCTCGGTGGGACGGGGCTCCGGTTCTTTAAGGGGCGACCCGGGGGCGGTGCCGCGGACCGGATCGTGCAGCGCGGGCCGGATGATCCGGCACCGGACGCACGATCCGGTACGGCGGGTGAGCGCCGGGGTCAATGGCGGCTGACGGCAGTGCCCGGTACCCGCGGCGTCGGCCGGGTTACTGCGGGGGCGGGGCGGAGTCGGCGAAGGCCAGGGAGTCGTCGTAGCGGTACAGCCGCGGGGGGCGGTGCGGGGTGCCGGTCAGGCGTCGGCCGGTGTCGATGACGGCGCGGGAGGCGGCCACCCGGCGTCGGAAGTTCGCCGGGTCCAGGGACCGTCCCAGGATCGCCTCGTAGACCTCGCGCAGCTGCGCCAGCGTGAACTCCTCGTCGAGGAAGGAGTGCGCGACCCGCGAGTACTCCACCTTGGCGCGCAGCCGCGTGAGCGCGTAGTCCACGATCTCCCGGTGGTCGAAGGCCAGGCGCGGCAGCCGGTCCACCGGGAACCACCGCACGTTCTCCTCCTCGAGCACCTGCGCCGCCTGCGCGGAGGGCACCGACGCCCAGTACACCACCGAGACCACGCGCTCGGCCGCGGCATCCTCCTCCGCTGATGCCCGCGACGCCGTCTCGGAGCCCGACGCCGCCTCGGCATCGTCCCCCGGGGCGCGGGCCTGTCCCCGGTGCACCCGACCGAAGGCGTAGAGCTGCTCCAGGTAGCCGGGAACCAGCCCGGTCGCGTCCCGCAGCATGGAGGCCGCGGCCTCCTCGAGGGACAGCTCCGGGGGCAGGGGGCCGCCGGGCAGGGCGAACAGCCCGCGGTAGGGCGCGCGGATGCGCCGCACCAGCGGCAGCCACAGCCGCAGCCGACCGTCGGCCGCCGCGGACCCAGCCCCGGCCGCGCCGGTATCGGACGCCGACGCCGCGGCATCGGCCGCCTCGCCCCCGGTCCCGGCAGCACCAGCCTCAGCAACCCCGGCCGCAGCCTCGTCGGGCCGCAGAGCCAGGATCACCGTGGAGACGGCCAGCTGCACCGGGGCCGACGCCGCCCCGACCGGCCCACCTGCCCCGGCCAAGCCGGGCGCCGTCCCCGCCTCATCGCTCACAGCTTCGCTACTTCTTCAGCTCGCCCATCTCGTCCCAGCCGTCGCCGTCGACCTGCCGGGAGATGATCTTGGGCGTCTGGGTGATCAGCGGGTACAGGTCCTTCATGGCCTTCTGGAAGTGCTCGGAGTTCACGTGGGCCTCGGCGGCGTCGTCTTCGAAGGCCTCCAGCAGGACGTACTCGTTAGGGTCCTCGACGCTGCGGTTCCACAGGAACCACTTGTTGCCGGGTTCCGCGCGGGTGGCTTCGGTGAACTCCCGGACGTGCTCCATCCAGGTGTCGGCGTGCTCGGGCTTCACGGGGAAGCGGACGACGATCGAGATCATGGGGTCCTCCTCGGGTCGGTGATGGTCTCCTTCCATCGTGGCACGCCCGGCCCGTGGGACAATGGGGCGCATGAGCACCGCCACACCCGCGCCGCTGGTCCACTTCCTGCCGACCCACCGCGACGTCGTCAGCGCCCAGACCGTGCTGCCGGGGGTGGAGGCTTCGCAGGTCTGGGATCTGGTGTCCCGGCCGCGGCGCCACGCCGAGCTCGACGGCGGCGGGAACGTCCGCGGGCTGATCGACGGCCCGGAGGCTCCGGAGGTCGGGCAGAGCACCGTGCAGCGCATGCGCCTATACGGCATCCCCTACCGGATGCGCGCCACCGTCATCCGCCGGGAGCCCGAGCGGACCTTCGCGTGGGTCATGCCCGGCGGGCACACCTGGGCCTGGGAGATCCTCCCCGCGGGGGACCCGGAGGGGGACAGCGCGGAGGCGATCACCGTGCGCTGCACCTTCGACGCCGCGGCGGCCCGCGTGCTCGGCCTCCCCCTGGCCCCGCTGTATCGACTCGACGGCGGATTCGCCCGCAACCGCCGCTCCATCGCCCTGTCCCTGGCCCGCCTGCACCGGACCTTCCCGCCACGCGGCTGACCTCTCGGCGGCCCACCCGAATCAGAAGGAGCACCCATGAAGATCCTGCTACCCATGTCCATCGAGCTGGATGCGCAGACGCTGCCCCTGGAGCCGGGCGACGTCGTCGCCGGGTACGACCCCACGCAGCCGGTGCGCGAGGAGGACGCCGACGCCGAGGTCCTGGTGGTCTGGGGCAACACCGACGACCAGCTCGCCGACGCCGCACAGCGCCTGACCGACCTGAAGCTCATCCAGGCGCTGCTGGCCGGGCCGGACCAGATCAAGAAGGCCGGCTTCGGCGAGGATGTGGTGGTCTGCGCCGGCATCGGCCTGCACGACCGGACCGTCTCCGAGCACGCCCTGGCGCTGTCCCTGTCCCTGGTCCGCTTCCTGCCCGAGCTCGCCAGGCGCCAGGAGCGCCGCGAGTGGGCCTCGGAGCTTGGCGGGGCGCAGCCGCTGCACCCGGAGGGCGCGCCGATCACCACCCTGCTCGACGCGCACGTGACCATCTGGGGCTTCGGCTCCATCGGGCAGACCCTCGCACCGCTGTTCACGGCCCTGGGCGCGAAGGTCTCCGGCATCGCCCGCTCCACGGGGGAGCGCGCGGGGTATCCGGTGGTGGCCACCGAGGAGAAGAACGAGCTGCTGGCCCGCACGGACCTGCTGGTCATGATCCTGCCCTCCGGTGAGGCCACCGCGGATTCCCTCGACGCAGCGGTGCTGAAGACCCTCCCGGATACCGCCTACGTGGTCAACGTCGGCCGCGGGTCCACCGTGGACGAGGCCGCGCTGATCGAGGCCCTGGAGGAGGGGCGGATCGCGGGGGCCGCGATCGACGTCGCCAAGACCGAGCCGCTGCCGGCCGAGGACCCCCTGTGGGGCGCCCCGCACCTGATCATCACCCCGCACGCGGCCGGCGGGCGCCCGGTGGGCGCGGAGGAGCTGATCGGGCACAACCTGAAGGCCCTGCGCGGCGACGGCGAGTTCCGCAACCGCATGTAGCCGCCGACGCCGGGTCCCACTTCCGCGAGACGGCGCTCTCGTTCCCTACGCGGGCGCCCCTCTGCAACGACCCGGCGCTCTCGTTCCCTGCACGGGCACCCTTCTCACGCGAGACGGCGCATTCGTTCCCGAAAACGCGATTTCCGGGAACGGATGCGCCGTCTCGCGGAGGGGTGGGAACGAGAGCGCCGCCTCGCCGACGTCGACGTCAACGGGGACGCCGACGCGACCAGACCCCCCGGCGGCTCAGCGCGCCGTGGCCTCCGGGGCGCCGGCGGCCGGGACCGACATCGTGCGCGGGGCCTGGGCGGCGGGCAGGTGACGGCGGTAGAAGGCCACCGCGATCCCCAGGCACAGCAGCGCCACCACGGACCCGCCGGCGAACATCAGCGGGTAGGTCAGCCACGTGTTGAGCATGGCCAGGGTCGCCGGGATGAAGAAGCCCAGGTAGGTCAGGGAGTAGTACACGGCGGTCAGCCCGGCCAGGTCCTCCGGTCCGGCGATGCGCTGCACCTCCTGCAGCCCGGAGACCAGCAGCATCCCGTAGGCCAGCCCCAGGGCGGCCGCGGCCAGGATGGCGACGGCGGGGTCGTGGGTCGCGGCGGCCCAGGCGGCCAGGCCCATGCTGGGCACGGTCGCGGCCAGGCCCACCACCACGCCGCGGGCGGAGCCCGGGTCATCCAGCTTCTTGCCGACGGACTGGATGCCGATGCCGAATCCCAGGGCGATCAGGCACAGCAGCCCGGAGAAGCCGACGTCGAGCCCGTGGGTGCGCGAGCCCATCAGCCCGGGCAGCACCGCGTAGGCGCAGCCGGCGCAGCCGAAGACCCACGGCGCCATCGGCACCACGACCCACAGGAACCGCCGGTGCGTGGCGGCCGGGATCTTCAGGTCCTCGGCCAGCGGCGCCGGGGTGGCCTGGCGGGCGTGGGTCTCCGGGGCGCGCAGCACCATCAGGAAGCCGATCGCGGTGACGAGCAGGTGCACCAGGTACGGGGTCTGGGCCTGCAGGGGGCCGAACTGCGCCAGTGCCGCGGCCACCGCCGCCCCGAGGCCGAAGCCGGCGGTCAGGGCCATGGAGGAGCGGCGGGCGCCGGCGGACTCGTCGGCCTCGGGGTCGTAGGGTGCGCCGGAGAGCTCCTTGATCCAGGAGCCGCCCACGACCATCACCAGGCCCAGGGCCAGGCCGGAGAAGATGCGGCCGAGGAACAGCACGGCGGGGGAGGAGGTTCCCACTCCCAGCAGGATGGAGGCGATCATCGCCAGCACCGGGGCCGGGACCATCAGGGGGCGCCGACCGTACCTGTCGGACATCGGGCCGCCGATCAGCAGGGCGGGGATGATGCCCAGCACGTAGGCGCCGAGCAGCACATCCACCGCGCCGGTGGACAGCCCATCCAGGTCCTTGTACATGATCAGCAGCGGGGTGAACTGGTTGCCGCCCCAGGCCACGGCGAACAGCGCGGCGGCGACCTTCAGCCAGTGCGGGATGCGCGGGCGGGCCGCACCCACGGGCACGACGGCGTTGGCCGAGGTGGCGGGGTGGTTCAGCTCGGGGCGGGCGGTGCCGGCGGGGCGGGCGCCGTCGGCCGCGTCGTGGGCGGCGGCACCGGTCTGGGGATCGGCCGGCGGCGTCGCGGCGGCGGTGACGTCGTGGGTGGTGGCGGCGGTCTCGGCGGACACGCGGGTTTCCTTTCGGGGCGGCGGTGCGGTGGGGGATGGCCGACGACGTCGGCGGCCGGGTCCCGCGCGGGCGGCGCGGGAAGTGCGGGGGCGCCGTCCCGGAAGACGGCAGGGCTCGGGGTTCGGGGCGGGGATTACGGGGCGCCGAGCAGGCGCTCGTGCACGGTGGTCAGGTGCTCGGTCAGCGCGGTCTCGAAGGCTCCCGGGTCCCCGGCCCGCACGGCGTCGAGCAGGTTCCGGTGTCCCGCCAGCACGGTGGCGGAGCGACGGTCGTCGCGCCAGACGGCGCGGGCGGACATGCGCCGCTGCCGGTCCGCGAGGCTGAGGTAGAAGGTGGTGATCAGCTGATTGCCGGCGGAGGCCACCAGGTGCTGGTGGAACTGGGCGTCGGTGGCGACGAAGTCGTCGTGGTCCTCGGCGCGGCGGGCGGCGTCCTGCCGGTCCAGGATCTCGGCCAGCTCCGCGGCCACCTGCTCCTGCTCCCCGGCGGCCACGATCTGGCGCACCGCGTGGGATTCCACCATGATCCGGGCCTGCACGACGTCGCGGATCTCGTGGGGGCCGACCTGCCGGATCAGGGCGCCGCGCTTGGGGTAGAGGGTCATCCACCCTTCGGTCTGCAGGCGGATGAATCCCTCGCGCACCGGGGTGCGGGAGACCTCCAGCGCCGCGGCGATCTCGCCTTCGGAGATCAGCTCCCCGCCCTCGAGGTCGTGCTCGAGGATGCGGGTCTTGACGTGCTGGTACACCAGGTCCGCCGCGGAGGCGCCGGTGGGGCGGGCGGGAGCGGTCTGGGCGGTCATGGGAGCCTTCCGGGGGATCGGCCCGACGAGGTCTGGTGAGCCTCACGAGCACAACTTAGATACAAGTTGCATCATAGTCTCATCGCGCCGCGAAGCAACCCCCGCCTCACCGACGGGATCGCCTCCGCTGTCCGGCCGGTTCCGCGGCCCTGGGTGCGGCCCCTGGGTGCGGGGCCCTGGAGCCGGGACGCTGAGGGGCCCGGCCGCCGGCAGGCGATGCCCCGCGGCGTCAGGCCATGAGGGCTGAGATGACCAGCAGGGCGGGGACCGAGGCGAGGGTGGACAGCAGCACGATGTCCCGGGCCAGGGAGACCTGCTGGTCGTACCGGGAGGCGAAGTTGAACAGGTTCTGCGCCGTCGGCAGCCCACCCAGGACGGTCGCGGCGAACAGGTCGTGCGGGGCCAGGTGGAAGGCGAAGCGGCCCAGGAGGTAGGCCGCCACCGGCATCATCGCGACCTTCAGGCCCACGGCCAGCAGGGTCTCCGTCCGCTGGCCCGGCACGGCGAGCGGTCGGCTGCCGCGCAGGGACATGCCGAAGGCCACCAGGATCAGCGGGATGCCGGCCTCGCCGAGCAGGCGCAGCGGCTCGTGCACGACGTCGGGGACCGGAAGCCCCAGCAGGTTCACGATGATCCCGGCCGCCGAGCCGAGGATCAGGGGGTTGCGCAGCGGCTGGGTGGCGATGGTCCTCAGCCTCACCTGCCCGCGGGAGACGACGTCGAGCACGGCCAGGCACAGCGGCGTGGCGAAGATCAGCTGGAACAGCAGGATCGGGGCGACCTGGGCCAGGTCCCCGAAGATGTAGGTGGCCACCGGCAGGCCCATGTTGTTGGCGTTGAGCAGCCCGGCCCCGACGGCGCCGACGGTCACCCGGGCCACCCCGCGGCGCAGGATGAGTCCGGCGACCAGCGCGTAGAGGCCTGCCATCGCGGCGAAGCTGATCGCGGCCACCGGCAGGCGCCCGGAGAAGATGACGTGCAGGTCCGTGCCGGCCAGGGTGGTGAACATCAGGGCGGGCAGGGCCACGAAGAAGGCGAAGCGGTTCAGCTGCCATCCGGCGCCTTTGCCGAGCACCCCGGAGCGCTCCACGGTGTAGCCGATGCCGACGACGACGCCGATGATCGCGAACCCCTCGAGCACCCCGAGCATGGGCGGCCCCTTTCCTCCTGGTGAGCGCGGCGACGTCGGCTCCTCGCCCTCGAGTCTAGGGGCGCGGGGTGTGGGCCTGCTGCCGCGTTGAGAGGGAGGCGCGATGCCGCTTCCCGCGCTGCCCCGTCCTCGGGTCCTGACTGCGCCGGGTCTCAGACGTCGGTGTCGGTTTCCTCCTGGAGAGGACGACCTACCCTGAAGAGTCCCAGACCCGTACCATGTCTCTCAGCACTGATGACCAGGGCCGACATGCCAGTGTCGAAGAGTGACGACGTACGCTGCGTTCGGATGCGCCTTCCAGGGCGACGGAGGATGATCTTGTTGCCGGATCTTCTGCAGAGAACCCCGGGTTCGTTGTTCGCTCCTGAGGTCAGGCGCTTTCCTGGCGAGGCCTCGCGGCGCCAAGAGATGGAAGGGGCGTGATGGACCTGGGCTGGTTCGATGCGCTCACCTTCATCTGCGCCGCGGCCATCATCATCAGGAATCGGGTGTGCAAGAAGAAAGGTGTCGAACCGATCGATCATCGACTGTTCAGGAAGGTCGTTCCCTGGGGTGATCCGCGGATTGTCGGCTCTTCACGAATGAGGGTGTAGCGCGGGTCTGAACCCTCCGGCTTCGAGCAGCGACCGAGCGATGTAGTGGGTGAGGTTGCGGAAGCCCAGAGCGGAGCCGCGGAGGTGTTCGAGTC
>NZ_BCSM01000014.1 GCF_001570865.1 Rothia kristinae NBRC 15354 | reverse complement strand
TGTGGGGCCCCCTTTTTTTCGTGCCCGGAGACCCTTCCCCGCCCTTCGGGGCAGCGTGCCAGCTGGCGCGCAGCGTGGGGCGGGGCAGTCTGGCCCGTCGCTGAGCGACCCCCGGGGCCGGCGGTGGGCCTTGGCCACCACCGGCGGCGACGTCGTCGTCGGGGGTCCCGTCGCCGGAACGAGCCATGTGAAAGGGGCGGCGGATCGTGGTCGATCCGCCGCCCCTTCGTGACGTGCCGGGAGGATGCCCCCCCCGCCGTCACTCGGCTCGGTCAGTCTCGGCTGGTCGCCTCCTCCACCTGCTGCAGGGCGCGGGTGTGCTTGCGGCGCAGGTGAGCCAGACGGGCCAGCATGTGCGACATGGCCTCCGGTCCGGTGACCCGCACCCGCGCGATCGACTCGGCGCGGCCCACCTTCACCCCGAGGTCCTCGGCGCCCAGAGCGCTCAGGGCATGCTCGTCCGTGAGGTCATCCCCGGCGAACACCGCGCAGTCGGCGTCGGTGGCCTCCTTGAACAGGCGCATCGCATCGCCCTTGTCCACCTGCAGCACGGAGGACTCCACGACGTGCTGCCCCGGCGTGAGGTGCAGGCCCTCGATGCCCTTGAGAACCCGCACCGCCTCGGCCTCCGCGGCCTGGGCCAGTCCGTGATCCTCCATCGGGCGGGTGTGGAACACGACGCCGGCCGGCTTGTACTCGATATCCGAGCCCGGATACCGACTCACCAGCTCACGGATCGCCTCGGTCGCCTCCTCCAGCACGCGTCGCTGATCCTCGTCGAGGGTCAGGGCGGGGGATTCCTGTCCCGCAGCGGAGACGTCGAACTCCCCGCCGTGGGAACCCGACAGCAGCATCCGATGCTCCGGATCCGCAATCTCGCGCAGGAAGCTCATGGGTCGTCCCGAGATCAGCGCGACATAGGTGTCCGGCTGCTGGGCCAGGTCCTCCAGCGAGGTCTGCGACAGCGGCAGAGGCCGGGCGTCCTCGGGTCGGGTGGTGAACGGGGCGAGGGTCCCGTCGAAGTCCATGGCGACCAGCAGATTCTCGGCCTCGGCCACCCGCTGCAGCTCCTCCTCGATGGCCTGGTTGGGGAACGGTCCGTGGCCTCGGTCCATCACGGGAAGCGGCACCGTCGGCAGCTCGTCCGTCGTCGGGTCCGGGCCCAGACCCTCGGAGCGGATCCGGGACAGGTCATCCAGGAACCGGGTCGACCAGTCCTCGACGTCGTGGGCGAAGATCTGCTCGCGGATCGAACGCATCCGAGTCCGCCGCTCCTCCTCCGACATGTCCCGCGCATACAGCAGGGCGTCCTTGAAGCCGTCGATGTCGTGCGGGTTGATGGTGATCGCGCTGGGCAGCTGCTCCGCGGCCCCCGTGAACTCCGAGAGCACCAGGGCACCCCGATTGTCCGTGTGGGCCACCGCGTACTCCTTGGCCACGAGGTTCATCCCGTCGCGCAGCGAGGAGACGACCATGACGTCGGAGGCCAGGTACAGGGCCACCATCTCGGGGAAGGGGTAGCTGTGGTGCAGATAGCGGATAGCCGTGTGGGCCATGGTGTCGAACTGGCCGTTCAGCCGCCCCACGGTGCCCTCGATCTGCTCGCGCAGCTGGATGTAGGACTCCACCCGCTCCCGGGAGGGGCTGGCCACCTGGATCATCGCGGAGGTCTCCACGGTGAGGTCGCCGTCGTTGAGCAGCTCCCCGTAGGCCTTCAGCCGGTGCCGGATCCCCTTGGTGTAGTCCAGCCGGTCCACCCCCAGGTACACGGTCTCCGGATTGCCCAGCTCCTCCCGAATCTGCCGGGCCCGGCGCTTGGTCTCCGGACGCGAGGCCATCTCGGTGACCGCCTCCACGTCGATGGAGATGGGGTAGGAAGCCGCCCGGGTGACCCACGTGGACAGCTTCCGGTCCTTCAGCTCGCGCTTGGCCCGGCGCCGGGAGGTCACCCCCGGCAGCACGGTGGAATGGGTGCGGCGGTAGCGCTCCGACGGGGAGTCCTCATCCACCTCGTCGCGCGGGCGCTGGGAGACCTCCGCCTTCTCGCCGTCGAACTGGATGCCCAGCAGCTTCTCGCAGCAGCGCCGGAAGTTCGAGGCGTCCCCCGGGCGCTGGAAGCCCAGCAGATCCGCGCCCAGCAGCCCGGTGAGCACCTGACGGCGCCAGGGCAGCTGCGCGAAGATCTCCAGGGGCGGGAAGGGGATGTGGTCGAAGAAGCCGATGGTCAGGTCCGGGCGCAGGGTCCGCAGCATCGCGGGCACCAGCTGCAGCTGGTAGTCCTGCACCCACACGGTCGCGTTCTCGGCGGCGTTGGCCGCGGCGGCCTCGGCGAAGCGCCGGTTCACCTCCCGGTAGGTGTCCCACCAGGTGCGGTGGAACTCCGGGGGCGCGATGACGTCGTGGTACAGCGGCCAGATGGTCGCATTCGAGAAGCCCTCGTAGTAGCGGCGCACCTCGTCCTCGGACAGGGGCACGGGCACTAGATGGAAGACGTCGTGGTCGAAGGGCTCGAGGCGCTCATCGGCGGCGCCGTGCCAGCCGACCCAGGCGCCGTCGTGGGTGGACATGACGGGGGCCAGGGCGCTGACCAGCCCGCCGGGAGAGCGCCGCCAGGACGCGGCGCCGTCGTCGTCGACGACGCGGTCGACGGGCAGGCGGTTGGCGACGACGACGAAGTCGTAGGCCCCCCGCCCGGTGCCCTCAGTCGTGGATGCTGCTGGATCGGACATGTGGTTCTCCTTCGAGGTCTGCACCACAATCCTACCCGGGCAGCCCGCCCGGACAGGCGACGATGACCCGGCGGCCAGGACCCGTCCAGACGGCCCCGCTAGACTGACCTGCGATCGACGTACCCTGCGACGAAAAGCGAGTCATCACCTTGTCCCCTTCCTCCACGCAGCGCACCTCCGACGCGCGCGAGCGGGCCCGACAGATCGCGGACCGACAGGCCCGCTCCGCCAGCGCCAACCGACGCTGGCTGCAAGCCGCCGTGATCGCGGTGCTCGTCGTCATCATCGCGGTCATCGCCATCGTCTACACCCAGACGCGCAGCACCGATATCCCCGACGCCGGGGCCGTGCCCAGCAGCGCCAACCAGTACGGCGGGATCGTGCTGACCAAGGACGGCATCGTCAAGAACTCCTCCGACGAAGCCTCCCGTGATGTCAACGACCTGAAGACCTCCACGGTCTCCGCCTCCGCCTCCGACGGGCAGTCCGCCACCCTGCCCGTGGGGCTGCCCACGGCTGAGGAGGCGAAGAAGAACGGCAAGCCGGTGCGCCTGACCATGTTCCAGGACTACAACTGCATCCACTGCGCCGAGTTCGAGAAGGCCTACGGCGAGGACATCAAGAAGAAGGTCCTGGACGGGGAGATCGAGCTGGAGGTGCGCAACCTGAACTTCCTCGACGCGGAGACCACCACCGAGTACTCCTCCCGCGCCGCGGTGGCCGCCTACGCGGTCGCCGAGCAGGTGAGCACGGAGAAGTTCCTGGACTGGCAGGAGGAGATGTTCTCCCACCAGGGCGAAGGCGGGCTGAAGAACTCCGAGCTGGAGGACATCGCCTCCAAGTACGGCGCGGACATCAAGAGCGCGATGGACTCGATGGACTACCGGCCGATGGTCAACGTCACCGTCGCCGAGTCCAAGGAGAACGGCATCCAGGGCACCCCCACGGTCTACGTGGACAGCACCGAGACCCAGACGACGGACTTCTCCTCGGCCCTGGATGAGGCGATCAAGGCCAAGAAGGAATCCTGACCCGTCCGCCCTCGGAGCGCCGCCCGGCGATTGGGCGGCCCCGGGGGCACCGGGTATCCTGCTGGAGACCCGCAACCGCCCCGCGGAACCTCTCCGCCGGCGGTGCGGGTCCCCGCCTCCTTAGCTCAGCTGGCCAGAGCATCTGTCTTGTAAACAGAGGGTCGCCGGTTCGAATCCGGCAGGGGGCTCCGCGCACGCGCCGACCCGGTCAGGTGATCCCTGACCGGGTCGGCGCGTCTGCGCCGCGTGCGGCGATCGGGGAGGGGGCATCGGCAGTAGGATCGGAAGCTGTCCGCCCCACCCGTCGAAAGGATCCCCGTGGCCCCCGCCGAGCACCGCGCAGCCTCCCAGCCGATCGAGCCGTCCCTGCTCTCCGGGCGCCTGGTGCTCGTGCGCCACGGACAGACGGACTGGAACGCCGCAGGCCGGATGCAGGGCACCTCCGACATCCCCCTGAACGACACCGGGCGGGCTCAGGCCCGGGAGGCCGGGCGGCGGATCGCGGAGCTTGCCGAGAGCTGGGACCTGCTGGTCTGCTCCCCGCTGGGCCGGGCCCGGGAGACCGCCGAGATCATCGGGGAGCAGGTGGGGCTCCCTGTGGCGCAGACCGTGCCCGGGATCATCGAACGCCACTACGGCACCGCGGAGGGCCAGGTGCTGGATTATGAGGACTCGCGTCACCCGCAGGACCTCTACGAGGACGTGGAGGCCGAGGCCGAGGTCTACCGCCGCGGAGTGGCCGCCTGCCGCGAGCTGGTGCGGGCCCACCCCGGAGAGCGGATCCTGGCCGTCAGTCACGGCACCCTGATCCGCCGGGTGCTGCTGGCCACCACCCCGGGGGACTGGCGGGCCACCGTGCCCAACGCCGAGCCGCTGGAGGTGGATCTGGAGGGGCTGTTCGCCTGGGATCCCTCCTCCCTGGACGACGGCGAGGCCTGAGTCGCCGCACGGCCCGGCGGCCTCTCACCTCAGGCCCCGCCCGCTCCGCGCTTTCCCGCCTCCACGAGTGTGCGTTTGTGACCGGTTGGGTCCGTCCTCGTTGACCAAGCCAAACAAAACCACATAAAATCAAGGGAGCGCAGACGAGCCCACTGTTCGTCGCCGTCAAGGAGTGTTTCACCATGTTCGCTGAGGAACGACGGGCGGAGATCGCCAAGCTGGTCGCCACCGCGCGGCGAGTCAATGGTGCTGAACTCGCCCGGCGCTACGACGTCACCATGGAGACGGTGCGACGGGATCTGGCCGCCCTCGAGGCGGACGGGAAGCTGCGCCGGGTCCACGGCGGGGCGGTCACGGCCGAGCAGTCCACCTCCGTGGAATCCAGCATCGGCTCCCGCCAGTCCATGAACACCCCGGAGAAGCAGCGCATCGCCGCCCGGGCCTACCAGCTGCTGCGGGAATCCGACGCCGGCGCCGTCGTCCTGGACGCCGGATCCACCACCGAGATCCTCGCGGACCTCATCGCCTCCTCGGACTTCACCCTGAAGAACGGTGCAGACCGGATCATCATCACCCACGCCCTGCACATCGCCGTCAAGCTCGCCGAGGCCAGCGGCGTCGTCATCGACCTGGTCGGCGGGCAGCTGCGCAAGATGACCTGGGCCGCGGTGGGATCGCGCCCCGCCGAGCACTTCGCCAGCATCCGCCCCGACATCGCCCTGATCGGAGTCAACGGGCTGGACGAGGAGTTCGGACTGTCCACCCCGGGGCTCAACGAGGCGATCGTGAAGACCGCCATCGTCCGCTCCGCCCGCCGCGTGGTTCTGCTGTGCGATTCTGCGAAGTTCGGCCAGGAGTCCCTGGTACGCTTCGCTGGCCTGGAGGATCTGGACGCCATCATCACCGACCGGGCGCCGGAGGGCTCCCTGGCCGAGTCCCTGGAACAAGCCAACGTAGAGGTGCTCATCGCATGATCGTGACCCTGACCGCCAATCCGAGCCTGGATCGCACGGTGGAGATCCCCGCGCCCCTGGCGCGCGGGACCGTCATCCGCGCCAGCCGCTCCGTCGCCGACCCCGGCGGCAAGGGGGTGAACATCGCCCGCGCCCTGAGCGTCTCCGGCGTGCGCACCGTCGCCGTGCTGCCCGGGGACGACGGGGACCCCGTGCTGGAGGCGCTGACCGCCGCCCAGGTCCGCTACTCCAACCTGGCCACCGGAGCGCCCATCCGCACCAACGTGACCGTGGCCGAGCCGGACGGCACCACCACCAAGATCAACGCCCCCGGTGAGCCCGTGGACGACCTCGCCCAGCGCGAGCTGACGCGGCTGCTGATCCGCGAGGCCCAGGGCAGCAGCTGGCTGGTCATGGCCGGCTCCCTGCCGCCCGGGGTGCCCAGCGACTACTACGCCGTCGTCTCCCGCGCCGTGCGCGAGTCCCTGGGCGATCAGGCCCCGCGCATCGCGGTGGACACCTCCGGGGCCGCGCTGCGCGACACCCTCAACGGCCAGGACGGCCTGCCCAACCTCATCAAGCCCAACTCCGAGGAGCTGGCCGAGCTGGTGGGCCGCCCGGGGGAGTGGGAGCAGCTGGAGGCGCACCCGCAGGCCACCGCGGACACCGCCCGCGAGCTCGTGGACCGGGGGGTCGAGGCTGTGCTGGCCACCCTGGGCGCCAAGGGCGCGGTGCTGGTCACCGCGGACGGCGCCTGGCACGCCCAGCACGCCCCGATCCGCGCCCGCAGCACGGTGGGGGCCGGCGACTGCTCGCTGGCCGGGTACCTCCTGGCCCACGAGGCCGGACGCACCCCCCGCGAATGCCTCGTGCAGGCCGTTGCCCACGGCTCCGCCGCCGCCTCCCTGCCCGGCACCCAGGTGCCGACCCTGGAGGAGACCACCCCGGAGGCCGTCACCGTGACGGAACTCAGCTCGTGAGTCCGGACGGCCCCACCCCTTCGATCGCGTGCGCACCGCTCGCCGTCGTCACCACCACGTCACCAAGGAGGAGCTCATGCCAGCTCTGATCACCGCGGATCTCGTCAGCCTCGACGAGACGCTGGGCGATGACCGCTTCGACGTCATCCGGCACCTCGCAGGCCTCGTCGCCGAGGCCGGACGGGCCACGTCAGCCCAGGACCTCTACGCCGACGCGAAGGCCCGCGAGTCCAAGACCGACACCGGCATCCCCGGCGGCATCGCGATCCCGCACTGCCGCTCCGCGGCCGTGACCGAGGCCTCCCTGGCCGTCGCGCGCCTGCCCGAGGGTCGGGACTTCGGGGCCAAGGACGGCCCCGCGGACCTCGTCTTCTTCATCGCCGCCCCGGACGGGGCCGACCAGGAGCACCTGAAGCTGCTCTCGACCCTGGCCCGCTCGCTGATGAAGAAGGACTTCACCGCCGCCCTGCGCGCCGCCTCGTCCCGCGAGGAGATCGTGGACCTGGTGCAGGGCGCCCTGGACGCCCCCGGGCGCCCCGCGGCCGCCGCCGCGGCCCCGGCGAGCCCCACCCGTCCGGCCCAGGCCCCCGCGGGCATGATCGCCCCCGTCCTGGTCAGTCTCGACCAGGACCTCGGCTCGGACCGCCTCGACGTCATCCGCGAGCTGACCCGGCGGGTCGCCGCCGACGGGCGCGCCGACGACGCCGACGGGCTGTTCGCCGATGCGAAGGCCCGCGAGTCCAAGACCGACACCGGCATCCCCGGCGGCATCGCGATCCCGCACTGCCGCTCCGCCCACGTCACCCGCGCCTCCCTGGCCATGGCCCGGCCCAACCCGGCCGTGGACTTCGGCGCCAAGGACGGCCCCGCCGACCTGATCTTCCTCATCGCCGCCCCCGAAGGTGCGGACCAGGAGCACCTGAAGCTGCTGTCCACCCTCGCCCGATCCCTGATGAAGAAGGACTTCAAGGCCGCCCTGCGCGAGGCCGAGACCCCCGAGCAGATCGTGGAGATCGTCAACCGGGCCCTCGGCCTGGACGACGCCGCAGCGCAGCAGCCGACCCAGGACGCCGCCGCGCAGCAGGCCTCGGCCACCGCGGGGGCCTCCGCCGCCGGGGCTGCGGCCGCCTCGTCGGGTGCCGACGCCGCCGATGCGGAGCACCGGGCGCGGCTGGTGGCCGTGACCGCCTGCCCCACCGGCATCGCCCACACCTACATGGCCGCCGACGCGCTGAAGCAGGCCGCCGAGGAGATGGGCGTGCAGCTGGACGTGGAGACCCAGGGCTCGGCCGGCAACGAGGTCCTGGACCAGGCCACCATCGACGCCGCGGACGCCGTGATCTTCGCCGTCTCCGTGGACGTGCGCGATCGCGCGCGCTTCGCCGGCAAGCCCGTCGTCGAATCCCCCGTGAAGCGGGGCATCGACGAGCCGGTCGCCATGATCGAGGAAGCCGAGGCCGCCGCGAAGGACCCGAACGCCCGCCGCGTAGCCGGCTCCCGGGAAGAGGGATCCTCGTCCTCCTCCGGGGCCGACGCCTCCTGGGGCTCACGGATCTACAAGTCGCTGATGACCGGCGTGTCCTACATGATCCCGTTCGTCGCGGCCGGCGGCCTGATGATCGCCCTGGCCTTCCTGATGTCCTCGATCGTCGGGCACAAGTCCGAGGTCGCGGACCTCGCCCCCAGCATCCTCGGGATCCAGGACGGGGCGCTGACCGACGGCGGGGCGACCCTGTTCAACCCGGGCGAGCACGGGCTGTGGATGTACCTGGCCGCCGTGATCTTCGTGATCGGGCAGCAGGCGATCGGCCTGCTCGTGCCGGCTCTGGCCGGGTTCATCGGCTACGGCATGGCCGGGCGCCCCGGCATCGCCCCCGGCTTCGCGGCCGGCCTGGTGGCCAACATGGTGGGCGCGGGCTTCCTCGGCGGGATCGTCGGCGGCCTGCTGGCCGGCGTCGTGGCCTACGCCCTGCAGCAGCCCAAGCTGCCGCGCTGGCTGGCCGGGATGATGCCCGTGGTCATCATCCCGCTGGTGGCGACCATCGTCTCCTCCGGGCTGATGTTCCTGGTGCTGGGTCGGCCCATCGCCTGGGTCATGACCGCCCTGAACGACTTCCTGGTCTCCATGTCCGGGGCCTCGGCCCTGGTGCTCGGGCTGATCCTCGGCGCCATGATGGGCGCGGACCTGGGCGGGCCGATCAACAAGACGGCCTACCTGTTCGCCACCGCCGGACTGTCCGCCGGGACCCTGGTCTCCCAGGAGATCATGGGCGCGGTCATCGCCGCTGGCATGGCCACCCCGCTGGGCATGGCCCTGGCGACCACCCTGCGCAAGAAGTACTTCACCGAGGCGGAGATCAACAACGGCCGGGCCGCCTGGCTGCTGGGCGCCTCCTTCATCTCCGAGGGGGCCATCCCCTTCGCCGCGGCGGACCCGCTGCGCGTGATCCCCTCCTCGATCGTGGGATCGGCCGTGACCGGCGCGATCTGCATGTCCACCGGGGTGGCCTCCCAGGCCCCGCACGGCGGCATCTGGATCCTGCCCGTCGTGTCCAACCCCGGCATGTACCTGGTCGCGGTGATCGTGGGGATGCTCATCACCGCCGCGATGTACCTGCTGCTCAAGCGGATCGGGAACACCCGGACCGGGGCCGAGAAGGCCAAGGCAGCCCAGGTCGCCTAGTGTGAGCGACACCCCAGAGATCGCCGAAGACCTCGACGACGCCACCGACAACACCGAAGGACTGAGGAATCATGGATAAGCTGACCGGAGTCGGCGTCTCCGCAGGACGCGTCATCGGACCCGTGCTGCAGATGCCGGAACCCATCCGCGAGCCGGATGCCGCGAGCACCCTGACCGAAGGGGAGAGCCCCGAAGCCGCTGTCGAGCGGCTCAAGGAGGCCGCCGAGGCCGTCAAGGAGAACCTCAAGGAACGCGCCGGACGCGCCAGCGGCAACGCCGCGGCCGTGCTGAAGTCCACCGCCCTGATGGCCGGGGACAAGGCGCTGCTGAAGAACGCGGGCAAGCTCGTGACCGGCAAGGGGCTCAGCCCCGAGCGGGCCATCTGGGAGGCCGCCGGAGACTACGCCGCCCAGATGAAGGCCCTCGGCGGATACATGGCCCAGCGTGTCACCGACATCCTGGACGTGCGCTCGCGCATCGTCGCCCAGCTGACCGGCCAGCCCGCCCCGGGCATCCCCGAGTCCGAGACCGAGTTCGTGCTCGTGGCCGAGGACCTCGCCCCCGCGGACACCGCGACGCTGGACCCGGCCAAGGTCATCGCCCTGGTCACCTCCGAGGGCGGGCCCCAGGCGCACACCGCGATCCTCGCCCGCGACCTCGGTCTGCCCGCGATCGTGGCGGCCAACGGCGCCCTGGAGATCCCCAACGGCACCACCGTGTACGTGGACGCCACCGACGGCACCGTGGTGACCACCCCCGGGGAGAAGGAGTACCGGCTCGCCCAGGCCTACGCCAACCGCAAGCCGCTGCCGGAGTTCGACGGCACCGGGAAGCTGGCCGACGGCACCCAGATCCCCCTGTACTCCAACGTCGGCAACGGCAAGGCCGCCCAGACCGCGGCCGAGGCCAAGGCCGAGGGCATCGGGCTGTTCCGCACCGAGTTCGCGTTCCTGAACCGGGACGAGGAGCCCTCCGTGGAGGAGCAGACCGTCGAGTACAAGACCGTCTTCGACGCCTTCCCCGGCCGCCACATCGTGGTGCGCACCCTGGACGCCGGGGCCGACAAGCCGCTGCCGTTCCTGACCGACACCTCCGAGCCCAACCCGGCGCTGGGCGTGCGCGGGTACCGCACCGACTGGACCTCCCCGGGGGTGCTGCAGCGCCAGATCGAGGCGATCGCCGCCGCCGCGAAGGACTCCACCGCCGACGTGTGGGCCATGGCCCCGATGATCTCCACGGCCCCTGAGGCCCACGACTTCTCGGCGATGCTCGAGGAGGCCGGGCTGAAGACCCACGGCGTCATGGTCGAGACCCCCTCGGCCGCGGTGACCTCCCGGGACATCCTCCACGAGGTGGACTTCGTGTCCATGGGCACCAACGACCTCACCCAGTACACGATGGCCGCGGACCGGCTGCTCGGGCCCCTGGCCGAGCTGAACAATCCGTGGCAGCCCGGCGTGCTGCGCATGATCGATCTGACCGTGCGCGGCGCTCGCCAGGCCGAGGAGGAGACCGGGAAGGCCAAGAGCGTGTCCGTGTGCGGCGAGGCCGCCGCGGATCCGGCGCTCGCGGTGGTGCTGGTGGGCTTGGGCGTGAACGCCCTGTCCATGAACACCCGCTCGATCCCCGCCGTCGCCGCCGTGCTGAAATCCGTTACGCTGGAGAAAGCCCAGCAGATCGCGGTCCAGGTGCTGGATGCGCGGTCCGCGGAGAACGCCAAGGACGTGGCGCGGGCCGAGCTGCCCGTCCTCGATGAGCTCGGACTGTAGGTCCGTGACACATCGCGCACCCGCCGTGGCGGGTCCGCGAGCAACCGTCGATTCCTGATCGATCCAAGGAGAGAAACCATGGCAGAACGTACCGCTACCGTCGCCTCCCGCGTGGGCCTGCACGCCCGCCCCGCCGCGATCTTCGCCGAGGCCGCCGGTGACCTGCCCGTCGAGGTCACCATCGCCGCCGAGGGCGAGCCGGCCGATGAGGCCATGGACGCCTCGTCGATCCTGTCCCTGATGTCCCTGGGCGCCAAGCACGGCGACAAGGTCGTGCTGCGCGCCGAGGGCGAGGGCGCCGACGAGGCCCTGGACAGCCTCGTGAAGATCCTCGAGACGGACCACGACGCCGAGTAACCCACCGGCGCACCCCAGAGGCCCGGGACGCACCCCTCGTAGGTGGCGCGCCCCGGGCCTCTGCCGCGCCCGGGTCGACTCCCGCGCACGCCCCGAGGGGTGCGCGCACCGGCCTCGGGCGCCCCCGTAGACTGGGACACCGAAGACCCAGGGCGCCGACCGGCCTGCACCGCCGTCGAGCCGCCCGCCACCCGTGGATACCGAGGACTCCTTGAGACACTTCACCGCCCGCTTCGCCACCGCCGAGGAGATCGACTCCTGGGACGAGCACGTCACCGAGAACCCGAACGGCGGCAACCTGCTGCAGTCGGCCTCCTTCGCCGCCGTCAAGGCCCGGCACGGATGGAAGCCCGTGCACCTGGTCTATGAAGGCACCACCGAGCGCCCCGGGGCCGACGGCGGCGCCGTCGAGCAGACCGTGGCCAGCTACAACCTCGTGCTGGAGAAGCGGGTGCCCCTGCTGGGACGGCTCTGGTACATGATCAAGGGCCCGGACGTGGCCGACGTGCGGGACATCCCCGCGATCCTGGACGCCAACCGCGAGTTCGTGCGCCGCGAGGGCCTGGACGTCTTCGCGATCAAGATCGAGCCGGACATCCTGGACTCCCCGGAGCGGGCGGCCTTCCTGCACCGGGCCGGTCTGGTCAAGCAGTTCAACATCCAGCCCAACGACTCCACGGCCGTGCTGGACACGGACAAGGACGAGGAGGCCGTGCTGAAGTCCCTGCACTCCCGCGGGCGCAACGCCGTGCGCCGGGCGATCCGCGAGGGCGCCGAGGTGGAGCAGGTGGAGCTGACCGAGGAGAACATGAAGGCGATGTACGCCCTCATGGACACCGTCGGGCAGGGGCACGCGAACGTGAACCTGCGCTCCTACGAGTACTACCGCCAGTTCTGGACGACCTTCGCCGCGGCCGGCCAGGGCCGGCTGTACTTCACCTACGAGGACGGCCAGCCCTCCGTCGGCGCGTACGTGATCCGCTACGGCCGCAAGGGAACCTACAAGGACGGCGGCTCCAAGCCCCGCCGCAAGCAGTACGGGGACTCCCATCTGGTGCAGTGGCGGGCGCTGACCGACCTGATGAAGGACTACGGCATCGAGCAGTACGACTTCTGCGGGACCCCGCCGAAGGACCAGCTGAAGAACAAGGAGCACCACTACTACGGTCTGGGCCTGTTCAAGACCAGCTTCACCAAGTCCGTCATCGACTACGTGGGCGTGTGGGACCAGGTGCTGCGCCCGGTCCAGTACCGGCTGTGGGTGCGCATCGTGGAGAAGGTCATGCGCCAGATCTGGTGGCGGCGCACCCAGCAGCCCTTCTACTGATCCCCGCTTCCGGGGGACCCCGGGAGACGTGAGTGCGGGGTGGAGCCGAGCGTGCGCGGAGAAGGAGAGAGGATGCGCGAGGTGCAGGACGACGGGACGCCGCCGAAGGGCGCGTACCCCTCCTCCGGGCTGCCGGAGGAGGAGACCGCGGCTCCCGTGGACCCCTTCGGCCCGGATGCCGACGCTCAGGACCTCGCCGATCCCTTCTCCGCCGCGGACACCGACCCCGCTCCCGCGGCTCCCGCGACGCAGACGGCGCCGTCGTCCGTGCCGGGGGCGCAGTCCGGCACGGACCCGGCCCAGGGCTTCCCGCACATCCACCGCTCCCAGGTCCGCGATCAGTCGCTGGCCGACATCTGGGGGCTGGCCCCGGAGTCCGGTGAGCAGGGGACGGTCTCCGGGCCGGACGCGGCCTCGGATGCTCTCGGAGAGGGGCACGCGGGCACCGGACCGATCGGCCCCGGACCGGGGGCGGACACCGCCGGCTCCGCGGGCGGGCCCGGTGTCGGCGGCATGCTCAGCGCCGCCCGGGACGTGCCGCGGGACCTCTACAGCGACTCCCAGCCTCTGGGCCCGGACCAGACCTCGACGCCGCTGGGCGCCACCGGGACCCAGTCCGCGGGGGTCCCCCAGCCCACCGGCTCCCCGGCCGCCGGCGTCCGGAGTCCGGGAACGCCGGATGCGGGCACCCCGCCGATGGGCGCGGTCGCCCAGGCCAGCTACCCCTCTGCCACCGCGCTGCCCGTCAAGCGCCCCGCCCCCCGCTCCCTGGCCAGCGGGCTGCGGCGCATGATCCGGTCCGAGAGCCTCCCGACGGCGCCCATGCGCATCGTGCAGCGCCTGGCCAACACCCCCTTCGCCAATCCGCGGCGCAATCGGGAGCACTCCGAGGCCCGCCGGACCCTGAACTTCGCGCTGCGCCTGGCCGAGGCCATGTTCCACTTCGGCGCCGGCTCCCTCGAGGTGGAGACCGCGATCGCCGCGACCTGCGCCACCTACGGCGTCGAGGACGTGGACGTGGACATCACCAACCAGTCCGTGACCATCAACTACGTGGCCGGTTCGGGGCGCCTGAGCAGCGTCGCCCAGGACGACGCTGAGGGCACGTTCAGCCACACCGTGGTGCGGGTGGTGCGCTCGTGGTCGGACAACTACTCCGGGCTGACCGACACGCACCGGCTGGTCAAGACCATCACCGAAGGCGGGCTCTCCCGCGCGGAGGCGGAGCGGCGCCTGGACAGGATCATGTCCGAGCCCAAGCCCTTCCCCCGCTGGATGACGACGGCCGCGAACATCCTCGCGGCGTTCTTCCTGACCATCGGCATCGGCGGCACGTGGCGGGGGGCCACCTTGGCCTCGGCGACGTTCGGCGTGATCTTCATCGTCTCGGGCTGGATCTCCCGCCGCGGCATCCCCGGGTTCTTCATCTCCGTGGTGGATGCGGCGATGATCACGGCGGCCGCGCTGACAGCCTCCGGTCTGGGGCTGGACGTCTCCCCGGCGCACGTCGTCGCCTCCGGGTTGATCATGCTGCTGCCCACCCTGAGTCTGGTCTCCATGGTCCAGGACGCGATCAACGGGTTCCCGGTGACGGCCGCGGGCCGACTGGTGTCCACGGGGCTGACCTTCCTGGGCCTGATCGCGGGCCTGGCGCTGGCGATCTCGACCACGTCCCTGTTCTTTGGATCGCAGAAGATCGACGTGCAGCAGGCCGTGTTCACCGGCGCCCAGCCGGCCGTGCACGTGTCCTTCATGCTGGCCGCCACGGCGATGATCGCGGTGTCCCTGCAGGTGAGGGTCCGGCACATCGTCCCGGGCGTGCTCAGCGGTGCGGCGGGTCTGGCGGCCTACTACGCCGTGTCCTCCCTGGGGATGGGCCCGCGCATGATCTCGATGATCGGTGCGGTGGGG
This sequence comes from Rothia kristinae NBRC 15354, assembly GCF_001570865.1. Taxonomy (GTDB): domain Bacteria; phylum Actinomycetota; class Actinomycetes; order Actinomycetales; family Micrococcaceae; genus Rothia; species Rothia kristinae. The sequence continues at coordinate 65,489 of NZ_BCSM01000014.1, read as the reverse complement.
GTGGGCTGCGTCTCCGCGTGGATCGCGGATCGGTGGACGATCCCGCAGGTGGTCATCGCGGTGCCCGGGGTGACGTTCCTGCTGCCGGGTCTGTCCATCTTCCGCGGCATGTACATGTTCACGGTGGATGTGGACCCGGTGCAGGGTCTCGTGCCGATCATCAACGCCGGGGCGACCATCCTCTCGCTGGCTGCGGCCGTCGTGCTGGGCAACTACCTCATGCGCCCGTTCATGCGCCGGGAGAGACCCGCGAGGACCTGAGCCCGCCCCTCCCCGCGGCTGATGGCAGTGACGGGGAGAGCCCGCGACGACGGGGGGCGGGTCAGCCCGGCAGGCGCCAGTCCACCGGCTGCGCGCCCTGCTTCTGCAGGGCCTCGTTGGCTCGGCTGAAGGGCCGGGACCCGAAGAAGCCGCGGGAGGCGGACAGCGGGGAGGGGTGCACGGATTCGATCTTCGGCACCTGCGGCCCCAGCTGCGCCCCGGCGCTGCGGGCATCCCGACCCCACAGGATCGCCACCAGCGGGGTGTCGCGAGAACCCAGGGCCCGGATCGCGCAGTCTGTGATCTCCTCCCAGCCTCGGTTCCGGTGCGAGCCGGCGTCCCCGGCGCGCACGGACAGGCACCGGTTCATCAGCATGACGCCCTGGCGGGACCAGGCCGATAGGTCCCCGTGCCGCGGTGCGGGCAGCCCCAGGTCCTCGCCGAGCTCCCGGTAGATGTTCACCAGGGAGCGGGGCAGGGGACGCACCTCGGGGCGCACCGAGAAGGACAGGCCCATCGCGTGCCCCGGCGTCGGGTACGGGTCCTGCCCGATGATCAGCACCCGCACCGCCGCCATCGGCTCCCGGAAGGCGCGGAAGACGTCCTGGGACGGCGGCAGCGTGCGGTGCCCCTCGGCGTGCTCCGCGCGCAGGAAGTCACCCATGGCGCGGATGCGCTCCTCCACCGGGGCCAGGGCCCGCGCCCAGTCCTCGGCCATGATCTCGGTCAGCGGCTGGGCGGGCATGGTCCTCCTGCGGATGGAGACGTCGGACAGAGGCGGCGCGGACGCCGCCGCGCACCCACCAGGCTACCGGGCGGCGCGGCTAGACTGGCTCACCGTGCAGCCCCTGACCGAGACCGAACGCGCCGTGCTGGCCTTGGAGAAGCGCACCTGGCGCCGTCCCGGTTCCAAGGAGCGGGCCATCCGCCGCGAGCTGGGCATGGGCGCAGTCGAGTACCACCTGCGGCTCAACGCCCTGCTGGACGACCCCCGGGCCATCGCCGCCGAACCGGCCCTGACCCGGCGATTGAGGGAGCGGCGAGATCCGGGCGGTACCCTGGCTCCATGAGCCGCACCGCCTTCCCGCGCGGTGCCCAGCCCCGACCCGATCAGCGTGAGGACAGCATGGCCGAGACCGAGGACTACGCCCCCGACGAGTTCGACGAGGTGCCGGCCGACTCCGCGCACCGCGGGACGTATCGCGCCGCCGCGCCCGCCAAGGCGGTCTCCCGGCGCACCACCGGCGCGGTGATCCTCGCCGGAGCACTGGCACTGGTGCTCGGGGCCCTGATGTTCATCTACCAGCCGCGCTCCGCGGCGCCCGAGGCCCAGAGCGAATCAACCCAGAGCGAACCGGTGGCCTCGGCCAGCGCCACCGCCTCCTCCGGGTCCTCCGCGACCGAGCAGGCCGGCGCCTCGGCGCAGGCCAGCGCGGATCCCTCCGCGGATCCCGAGATCACGGTCGGGGTGTACAACAGCGGCCAGGACGCCGGGGCCGCCGGTGTCGCGGCCCAGACCCTGACCGCGCAGGGCTGGACCGTCAGCGAGGTCGGCAACTGGAGCGGACCCGCCGTGCAGGAGGGCACCGTCTACTACCGCAGCGGGGCCGAGGCGCAGGCCCGTCGGGTCGCCCAGGATCTGGGGGTCACCGCGGTGCGGGCCTCCGAGGAGTGGAGCGCACAGGTCACCGTCGTGCTGACCCACGGCTGAGTCGGCCCGCGGGCCTCTGCGGGACCGCCTGTCGGGGGGTGTCGCCGCGGCGTCCGCCCAGGGCGGAGTCCGGCGGCGAGACGTTTGCACTCTCCGGGGGCGAGTGCCAAGATTGGGGTTAGCACTCATCCCGTCCGACTGCTAAGTCGCGGCGCTCGCCGACCGAGGCGACGTCGTGATCGGCGCCGGAGGGGATGCGGACACCTCCCTCACCGCGGTGAGCGCTCGGGGCGGGACACGGCGCGGAAGCGCCGGACCCGATCACGGGCGCGGCCGTCGCGGGCGCCGCGGTGGAGGAACTCCCCGAACCATCGTCCAGGAGGGACGCACGCCGACATGGCCAAACTGATTGCTTTCGATGAAGAGGCTCGCCGCGGGCTCGAGAAGGGCCTGAACACCCTGGCGGACGCCGTCAAGGTCACCCTGGGGCCGCGCGGGCGCAACGTCGTGCTCGAGAAGAAGTGGGGCGCTCCCACGATCACCAACGACGGCGTGTCCATCGCCAAGGAGATCGAGCTCGAGGACGCCTACGAGAAGATCGGCGCCGAGCTGGTCAAGGAGGTCGCCAAGAAGACCGACGACATCGCCGGTGACGGCACCACCACCGCGACCGTCCTCGCCCAGGCTCTGGTGCGCGAGGGACTGCGCAACGTGGCCGCCGGTGCCGATCCGCTGTCCCTGAAGCGCGGCATCGAGAAGGCCGTGGAGGCCGTGACCGCCGAGCTGCTGGGCTCCGCCAAGGAGATCGAGACCGAGGAGCAGATCGCCGCGACCGCCTCCATCTCCGCCGGTGACCCGGAGATCGGCAAGCTCATCGCCCAGGCGATGGAGAAGGTCGGCAAGGAAGGCGTCATCACCGTCGAGGAGTCCAACACCTTCGGCCTCGAGCTGGAGCTGACCGAGGGCATGCGCTTCGACAAGGGCTTCCTCTCCGGCTACTTCGTCACCGACGCGGACCGCCAGGAGGCCGTGCTCGAGGATCCCTACATCCTCATCGTCAACTCCAAGATCTCCAACGTGAAGGACCTCGTCCCCGTGCTGGAGAAGGTCATGCAGTCCGGCAAGCCGCTGCTGATCATCGCCGAGGACGTCGAGGGCGAGGCCCTGGCCCTGCTGGTGCTGAACAAGATGCGCGGGTCCATCAAGTCCGTGGCTGTGAAGGCCCCCGGCTTCGGCGACCGCCGCAAGGCCCAGCTGGCCGACATCGCGATCCTCACCGGCGGCCAGGTCATCACCGAAGAGGTCGGGCTCTCCCTGGAGACCGCGACCCTCAACGAGCTGGGCCAGGCCCGCAAGGTCGTCGTCACCAAGGACGAGACCACCATCGTGGACGGGGCCGGCGCCCAGGAGCAGATCGAGGGCCGGGTCTCCCAGATCCGCGCCGAGATCGCCAACACCGACTCCGACTACGACCGCGAGAAGCTGCAGGAGCGCCTGGCGAAGCTGGCCGGCGGCGTGGCCGTGCTCAAGGCCGGTGCCGCCACCGAGGTGGAGCTGAAGGAGCGCAAGCACCGCATCGAGGACGCCGTGCGCAACGCCAAGGCCGCGGTGGAGGAGGGCATCGTCGCCGGCGGCGGCGTCGCCCTGATCCAGGCCGGGGTCAAGGCCTTCGAGACCCTGCAGGTCACCGGGGACGAGGAGACCGGCGCGAACATCGTCAAGGTCGCTGTGGACGCCCCGCTGAAGCAGATCGCCGCCAACGCCGGGCTGGAGCCGGGCGTGGTCGCGGACAAGGTCCGCCACCTGGAGCCCGGCCACGGGCTCAACGCCGCCACCGGCGAGTACGAGGACCTGATGGCCGCGGGCATCAACGACCCGGTCAAGGTCACCCGCTCCGCCCTGCAGAACGCCGCGTCCATCGCGGGCCTGTTCCTGACCACCGAGGCCGTCGTCGCGGACAAGCCGGAGAAGAACTCCGGTGCCGACGCCGCCGCCGGCATGGACGGGATGGGCGGCATGGGCGGCATGATGTAGCCACCCGCGCACCGCGCGTCGCTTCCGGGCCCCGCTCGTCCCCTCCCCACGCGGGAGGGGTCGGGCGGGGCCCGGTCGCGTCCGCGTTCCTGACGTGGACAGTAGACTCGACCACGCCATGCACTGCGACTACTACGACGCCGGACTCTGCCGCTCCTGCACCCGCATGAACGAGCCGTATCCGGCGCAGCTGGCCGACAAGCAGGAGCGGCTGCGGCAGCTGCTGGCCCCGCACCGGCCCGAGGCGTGGCTGGAGCCGGTGCCCAGCCCGGAATCCGGGTTCCGCAACAAGGCCAAGATGGTCGTCAGCGGCACCGTCGAGCGCCCGCTGCTGGGCATCCTGGACCGGGAGGGACACGGCATCGATCTCACCGGCTGCGGCCTGTACCCGCCGCAGCTGCTGGCCGCGATGCCCGCCCTGCGCCGGATCATCGGCGAGTTCGGGCTGACCCCCTACGACGTCCCGGCCCGCCGCGGGGAGCTGAAGCACCTGCTGCTGACCATCTCCCCGGACGGTGAGCTGCTGCTGCGCTTCGTCCTGCGCTCCAAGAAGCACCTCGTGCCCCTCAAGCGGGGCCTGCCCCGCATCCTGGAGCTGCTGCCCGCCGCTCGCGTGGTCTCCGTGAACATCCAGCGGGAGCACCAGGCCATCCTGGAGGGCCCCGAGGAGATCACCCTGACCGAGCAGGCCACCCTGCCGATGCGCCTGAACGGCATCCCCCTGGCCCTGCGGCCCCAGGGCTTCTTCCAGACCAACTCGCACATCGCCGCGGCGCTGTACCGCCAGGGCGCGGACTGGTTCGCCGACTCCGGGGCGGGCGGCCTCTGGGACCTGTACTGCGGCGTCGGCGGCTTCGCCCTGCACGCCGCGCGCCGGGTTCCCGGGGCGCGGGTGCTGGGCCTGGAGATCAGCGAGCAGGCGGTCGCCGCGGCGCGGACCACGGCCGCGGACCTCGGGCTGGAACGGGTGCGCTTCACCGCGGGGGACGCGACGGGCATCGCCACCGGCATCGCGGCGGGTGCCGGACGCCGGGCCCCGGAGGCGCTGGTGGTCAACCCGCCGCGCCGAGGCCTGGGGCCGGAGCTGGCCGCCTGGATCGAGGGGTCCGGCATCCCCACCGTGATCTACTCCAGCTGCCACGCCCCGAGCCTGGTCCGGGACCTGTCGGCGATGCCGTCCCTGAGCGCGCGGCGGGCGCGGCTGTTCGACATGTTCCCGCAGACCGATCACGCCGAGACCATGGTCCTGCTCAGCCGCAGGTGATCCGGCATTGACCAGGAAGTTAGGTGTGACTACGTTGGGGAGGGCTCCGCGTCGGGGCCCCGAGACACGAAGGAGCCCCATGCCCCTACCCACCATCCCCGCCTACACCCTGCCGCAGGATCGGCCCGCCGCCGCCGTCGACTGGACCGCGGACCCCACCCGCAGCGCCCTGCTGGTCCACGACATGCAGAGCTACTTCATCGACGCCTTCCAGAGCGGGGAGGACGGCGCGGAGGGCGAGGCCGGCGAGGGCTCGGCGCAGGGCGAGGCGGCCCCGGTCGGCGCGGCGCAGATCGACGTGGCGGTGGGCCGCATCGCCGCTCTGCTGGAGACCGCCCGCAAGGCGGGGATCCCCATCGTCTACACCGCTCAGCCGCCGCGGCAGGACCTGGCCGACCGGGCCCTGCTCACCGACTTCTGGGGGACCGGGCTGAGCACCGACGCCCAGGCGCGGATCATCGACGAGCTCGCCCCCGCCGAGGGGGACATCGTCCTGCCCAAGTGGCGCTACTCCGCGTTCATGCGCTCGACCCTGCGCGAGCAGCTGCTGGCCCGGGGCCGGGACCAGCTGGCGATCACCGGGGTGTACGCGCACATCGGGTGCCTGGCCACCGCCCTGGACGCCTTCATGCTGGACGTCCAGGCCTTCCTCGTCGCCGACGCGCTCGCGGACTTCACCCGCGAGGACCACGTGCGGGCCCTGGACTACGCCGCCGGCCGCTGCGCCCGCGTGCAGGACACGGCCGAGATCCTGGCCTCCTGGCAGGATGCCCAAGATGAGCAGGGCCAGGGGGTCAGCCGATGAGCGCGGTCCTCGTCACCGGAGCCGCCGGCGGGATCGGCAGCCAGGTGGTCAGGCTGCTGGCCGAGGACGGGCACCACGTGTGGGCCGCGGACCGGGTCATGCCGGATCCGCAGGGCTGGTCCGACCCCGAGCGCATCACCCCGGCCGTCCTGGACGTCTCCGCCGAGCGCGACGTCGTTGACCTGCTGCGCGGGATCGAGGAGTCCGGGCAGCAGCTGACCGGGGCGGTCCACGCCGCCGGCATCGTGCACGCCGCCCCGCTGCTGGAGACCTCCGTGCGGGAGTGGGACGAGATCCTGGCCGTCAACGCCCGGGCGGTGTTCCTCGTGCTGCGTGAGAGCGCGGGCCTGATGATCCGGCAGCGTGCGCAGGACCCGGGCAACCGACGCGGGATCGTGACCATCAGCTCCAACGCCGGGCGCGTGCCGCGCACCGAGTTCGGGGCCTACGGGGCCTCCAAGGCCGCCGCGACGTCGGTGACCCGCAGCTTCGGCCTGCAGCTGGCCCGCCACGGCATCCGCTGCAACGCGGTCAGCCCCGGCACCACCCGCACCCCCATGGTCACCTCCGGCTGGGACGGCGAGGACCGCAGCGCCGTGCCCGTGGCCGGCAGTCCCGAGGACTTCCGCCTCGGCATCCCCCTGGGCCGCATCGCCGAGCCCGCGGATATCGCCGAGGTGGCCCGCTTCCTCGTCTCCGAGCGGGCCCGGCACGTGAGCCTGCAGGACGTGGTGGTCGACGGCGGGGCGACCTTCTGATGCCCGGCCTCGAGCCCGCACACTTCTCCACCACCGGATCGGAGGATCCCATGAGCCCCACCCTGCCCGCCTTCTGCATGAGCACCCCCTGGGGGCGGGTGCGCGGGGAGGACCCGCTGACCGGGTTGCCCGAGGCGCAGGCGCTGGCCGCGGCCGCCGAGCACGGCACCGCCGTGGCGGGGCTGCTGCCCTTCCATCCCGTACAAGAGCCCCTGCTGCTGGTGCCGCGCCGCTGGGAGCGCACCCCCGCGCAGGACTCCCGTCCGGGGGACCCAGAGCCGACGGCACAGGCCGCCGCCCTGCCCGCTCCCCGCGCGGTGCACGGGCTGGACAGCCCCGCCTTCCGGGAGGTGGTGGCCGCCGCCGTCGCCCGCCTGCACGACGGGCAGCTGGAGAAGATCGTCCTGTCCCGGCTGCTGCGGCTGGACTACGACGCCGCGGCCCCACTGGATCCGGCCGCCGTGCATCGCAACCTGCTCGCCCAGCACCCCCGGGCTTACGTCTTCGCCTGTCGCGACCCCCGGGCGGGGGAGGGCCAGGAGGCCGAGACCCCGTGGCACCTGGGCGCCAGCCCCGAGCTGGTCATGTCCGTGCGGGACGGGGTGTGCACCACGCACCCGCTGGCCGGCTCTGCCAGCCGCGCCGGGGCCCGCGACGCCACGGAGGACGTGCAGATCGGGGAGCAGCTGATGCGCTCGCCCAAGGATCGGGGCGAACACGCGACCGTGATCCAGGACATCGCCCGCCGCCTGGATCCGCTGTGCGAGGAGCTGGACGTGCCGGCCGCCCCCTCCCTGTTGGCCACCCCGCAGCTGTGGCACCTGGGCACCCGGATCACGGGGCGGCTGAAGCCCGGCGTCACCGCGCTGGATGCGGCCCGGGCCATCCACCCGACCCCGGCGATCTGCGGCAGCCCGCGGGACATCGCCCTGCGGATGATCGAGGAGCTGGAGCCGCACCGCCGCGGCTTCTTCGGCGGGCTGGTGGGCTGGTGCGGCCCGGACGGCGACGGCGAGTGGGCCCTGAACCTGCGCAGCGCCCGGGTGGGCGCGCGCCGGGCCGTGCTGTTCGCCGGGGCCGGCATCGTGGAGGGCTCCACCCCCGACGGCGAGCACGCGGAGACCGGGACCAAGCTCTCCACGTTCCTGGCCGCCCTGGGGCTGGATGCCCGGGCCCGCCCGGTGCGGTAGGAGTCGGTAGAATCCGGACCCATGACCCCCGAGGCTTCCCCCACCCGTTCCGCATCCGCTGCCGAGACCGCCGGGGAGGGGCGGCCGCTGGTGGCCGCCGCGGACGGCTCCGCCCTGGGCAACCCCGGCCCGGCCGGGTGGGCCTGGTACGTGGATGAGGACACCTGGGAGGCCGGGGGCTGGCCGCACGGGACCAACAACATGGGCGAGCTCAAGGCCGTGCTGGCCCTGCTGGAGGCCACCGCGGATCAGCCGGGGCGCCCGCTGCGGATCCTGTGCGACAGCCAGTACGCGATCAACTGCATCACCCGGTGGATGCCCGGCTGGAAGCGCAACGGGTGGCGGAAGAAGGACCGCAAGCCGGTGCTGAACCGGGACCTGCTCGAGGCGCTCGACGCCGCGATGCAGGGTCGGCGCTGCGAGTTCGAGTGGGTCAAGGGCCACGCCGGGCACGCGCTGAACGAAGCCGCCGATGCCCGCGCCCGGGCCGCGGCCACCGCCTATCAGCGCGGGCGCGAACCCGAGCGCGGTCCCGGCTTCCCCTCCGGAGACCGCGCCCGGGCGGGCGCGCCCGCCTCGCAGGCGGCAGCCTCGGCGCGGGATGCCTCCGCGACGCCGGGGAGCGGACTCACCCGGTCGCAGGAAACCCGCGCCGACGCCTCGGCCGGCACCGCCGTCGTCGATGGCTCGGTCGACACCGCCGTCGCTGGCAGGACCGTGGCAGACGGGTCTGCCTCCGACGCCGACGGGACTGCCCCCGCCGCCGACCTCGACGTCGTCCGGCGCCTCGAGGCGGCCCTGGGCCGGCCGCAGCTGCACGAGGATCCGCGGGCCCTGGGGCGGCACCTGCATCCCGACCTGACCTGGGTGACCCGGCGGGGACGGGTCGCGGATCGCGAGACCGCGCTGCGCTACCCGCAGCAGGCCTTCGCCCAGGACACCGACCCGGAGCCGCTGCGCGCCCTGCGCCCGGACCCGGACTCCGTGCTGCTGATCAGTCGGGCCGCCGGGCGCCGGGGCCCCCTGCTGCGCTCCAGCCTGTGGACCCGGGCCGGGGCAGAGCAGGAGGGCCCCGGGTGGCGGCTGCTGCTGCGCCAGGACACCCCCGAGGACTGACCCGACCCGGCAGGCGGGGCCGGTGCCCGCGCGAGGCAGCGGGAGCCCGGGACCCCGAACTCGGATGAGCCTGCCCCGAGCCGGAGCATCCGTGCCCGGCGCGCCCGAGGGCAGCGCCCGTCCGGGTCAGCCGATGAACATCGCGGCGTTGGCGGCCTCCGTGTCGGCGTAGTTGACCCCGGCGTGGGACAGGGCCGTGTTGATCTCGCCGATGGACTGCTCCACCTGCGCCTGGGTGGCCCGCCAGTGGGTGAGCACCTCCTGGAAGTTCACCGACGCGGAGCCGGTCCAGGAGCTCTGCAGATCCTGCAGCGAGGCGGTCATGCCGTTGACCTCGGAGGTGATGCGCTCCATGAAGCCGCGGGCTTCGGCGGTCTTGGTGGCGATGATCTCGGAATCGACGACGAAACGGGCCATGATGGTCTCCTTCGAACGGCGCCCGGCGGAGGTTCCGCGGGGCGGGCGGTGAGCCGCCGATCGGCGTGCCCATGCCCAGGAGACTAGGCCGACAGGCGAGTCCCCGAACCGCTTCGGACCCCGCAGCACCGGGGTTCTGTGGAGAACCCCGCGATCATTCCCTGATCTCCCCCGAATGGGGATCCAGGGCGGCGCCGTCGGCGTCGGTGCGCAGCTGCGGGATCCGCACGACCATGCTCGTCCCGCCGCCCGGGGTCTGCTCGACGCGCACCGTGCCGTGGTGCTGGTCCACGATCGCCGCGACGATGGCCAGGCCCAGCCCCGTCCCGCCCGTCTCCCGGGTCCGGGAGGTGTCCGCCCGGTAGAAGCGCTGGAAGACCTTCTCCGCCTCCTCGCCCTCGATGCCGGGGCCGTGGTCCACGACCTTCAGCACCGAGACGAAGCCGCCGTCGATGCCGGGCTGCACGCCCACCGCCAGCTCGATCGGGCTGCTTGCCGGGGTGTAGCGGATCGCGTTGGTCACGAGGTTCGCCAGGACCTGGCGCAGCCGGGCCTCGTCGCCGAAGACCGGGGCGGGCAGGGCCGGGCCGTCCTCCAGCCCCACCACCCGCACCACCCGGTCCGGGGCGCTGGCCTCGGCGTCGTCCGCGGCGTCCTGGGCCAGCTCCATCAGATCCACCCGCTGGGACTCGCCCGGTCGGTTTTCGTCCAGGCGGGCCAGCATCAGCAGGTCCTCCACGAGACGGCCCATCCGCACGGATTCCGCCTCGATCCGGCTCATCGCCTTGGCGATGTCCTCCTCGCTCTGCAGCGCGCCGTGCCGGTACAGCTCCGAGTACCCGCGGATCGTGACGAGGGGCGTGCGCAGCTCGTGGGAGGCGTCCCCGACGAATCGGCGCATCTTCACCTCCGAGCGCTTGCGGGCGTCGAAGGCCTCCTCGATGCGGGTCAGCATCACGTTCAGGGACATGGACAGCCGCCCCAGCTCGGTGCGCGGGTTGTACCGCTCGATGCGCTGGGACAGGTCCCCGGCGGCGATCCGCGCGGCGGTGCGCTCCACCCGGGCCAGCGGCTCGAAGGCGCGGGTGACCAGCACCCACCCCAGGGCGATGGCGGCCAGCAGCGTCGCCAACCCGAAGGCCAGGGTCAGCATGCCCACCAGCGCCACGGTCTGCTCCACCCGGTTCAGGGGGGAGGCGACGATCATGGACTTGTCCGTGCCGGACAGGGAGAAGGGCGTGATCCGCCACTGCGTGCCCCCGCCCACCCCGGGCACGGTGAAGCCCTGGCCGGAGAAGCGGTCCACGGTGTCGTGGGTCCATCCCGTGAGCACGGGGGTGGAGTCCAGGTGGGAGGTGTTCGCGGAGTCCACCAGGTTGCCGTCGGCATCCAGCAGGTAGGCGGCGTACTGCGAATCCTGCGCGGAATCGTCCCCGCCGCTGCGCTGACCCAGGGAGCGGGCCAGAGAGGAGGCGTTGGCGGACATGTCCGAGTCCATCTGGGAGACCAGCTGAGCGCGCAGCGCGGAGATGGACACCAGGCCCATCACCGCGATGGCCAGGACCAGCAGCAGCCCGGTCAGCATGACCAGCTGGGTGCGCAGGGACAGCGCCCCCAGCCGGGAGTTGCGGACCCGATCGGTGACGGCGGACACGGAAGGCTAGTGCTTGGAGGTGCGCAGCAGGTAGCCCACGCCGCGCTTGGTGTGGATCAGGGCCGGCTGGGTCTTGTCGTTGTCGATCTTCCGGCGCAGGTAGGAGATGTAGGACTCCACGATGGAGGCATCCCCGTTGAAGTCGTACTCCCACACGTGGTCCAGGATCTGCGCCTTGGACAGCACCCGGTTGGGGTTGAGCATGAGGTAGCGCAGCAGCTTGAACTCGGTGGGGGATAGGTCGATCTCCCGGTCCCCGCGGAAGACCTCGTGGGCGTCGTCGTCCAGGACCAGGTCCTCCACGCGCAGCCGGGAGTCCTCCTCCAGCGCCTGGGTGCGCCGCAGCACCGCGCGGATGCGGGCCACGACCTCGTCCAGGCTGAACGGCTTGGTCACGTAATCATCGCCGCCGACGGTCAGGCCCGTGACCTTGTCCTCGGTGTCGTCCTTGGCGGTGAGGAAGAGGATCGGGAACACCAGCCCGGTCGCGCGGATCCGGCGGGTCACGGTGAAGCCGTCCATGTCGGGGAGCATCACGTCCAGCACCGCCAGGTCCGGTGTCTCCGCGGTGGCCTTGTCCAGGGCCTCGCGTCCGTTGGAGGCGGTGACCACCTCGAATCCGGCGAAGCGCAGGGAGGTCGCCAGCAGCTCGAGGATGTTGGGCTCGTCGTCGACGACCAGGAGTTTGGCTTCAGGCTGTGTCTTCTTCACGCTGGTCAGTGTCCCGCAGGTCCCTGGGGGATTCCTGAGCGTCTCTCGGATATCCGCTGCGAGCGGCTCGGGCGGGTTCCGGGCGCTGTCAGACCCGACGACGACGCCGCACGGCCAGGATCAGCGCGGCCATCAGCAGCAGGAACGCCACGGGCAGCATCAGCAGCGGGATCTGGCTGATGACGGGCCACGGGTGGGCGCCGAAGGCCTTGGCCACCAGCATCCCGACGCCGACCAGGGCCGCCAGCACCCCGAGGATCCCGCCGGCCGCGGCGGTCACCGCGACGGCGCGCGAGTCGTCCCCTTCCCGTCGGGGGGAGGGGGTGGGGGCGGCGGGCTGCGGTGAGGCGGAGCGGGTCATGGGCACCACGGTACCGTGCGGCGCGCGCCCCGGCCCACGGCGAACGCCCGGGACGGGGACCCTGCCGCCCTGTATGATCGACACCGATACTGACGTTTCGCGCCGCACGCCGCCCGGTCCGCCGGTCCCGCCGAAGGGACCCGCGAGGATGCACCGGTCGAGGGCGGCGGCGCGCCCCGCCCGGACGGCGCCGGGGAACCCGACGCGCCGTCGCGTCCCCGCCGGGGAGCGCCTCGGGGCCTCCCCGCGCCCCGACACCGATGCAGCGAAGGAAGCAGACCATGCCCACCGGAAAAGTGAAGTGGTACGACGAGCAGAAGGGCTTCGGGTTCGTGGCCGCCGAGGACGGCCAGGAGGTCTTCCTGCCGGCCTCCGCCCTGCCCACCGGAGCGAAGGTGCGCGCCGGGACCCGCCTGGAGTTCGGCATCGCCGAGGGTCGCCGCGGCGCCCAGGCGCTGTCCGCGCGCGTCCTGGATCGGATGCCCTCCTCGGTCAAGAACCACCGCAAGCCCGCCGAGGAGATGGCGGTGATCACCGAGGACCTGATCAAGCTGCTGGACGGGGTCTCCAACACCCTGCGGCGCGGCCGCTACCCGGATCGCGCGGTCGGGCGCAAGACCGCCTCGATCCTGCGCACCGTCGCCGACGAGCTGGACGCGTGAGCCCGATGGCCGAGCGCACCGACGCGCAGGAGAGCACACAGACACCCGAGGCCCAGCCGCTGCTGGGCGATGCCGCCAAGCCCCGGCGTCGGCGCCGCTCCACCCCCGATGAGGTGCTGGCCGCCGCCGTGGACACCGCCCGCGCCGGGATCCTGGAGATCACCGACGCCTCGACCCTCGGCGAGGGCCACGAGGTGCGCGGGGAGGAGGATCGTCTCTCCACCCACCTGTTCGAGTGCACGCTGAAGGGCTACCGCGGCTGGAGCTGGTTCGCCACGCTCTCCCGGGCCCCGCGGTCCAAGACCGCGACCGTGTGCGAGGTGGGCCTGCTGCCCGGACCCGATGCCCTGCTCTCCCCGGAGTGGGTGCCCTGGTCCGAGCGGGTGCGCCCCGAGGAGCTGGCAGCGCAGCGCAAGGCCGATCAGGGGACCGCCGCTCAGGGCGGCGCCGCGCAGGACGGCGCCGAGTCGACCGAGCAGTCGGCCGACGAGCAGGAGACCCCCGCGCAGGACGCCGCCGATGGTGAGGGCTCCGAGCAGGGCCGCCGGACCGAGGCGGGCGCCGCCGAGGCGACCTCCCAGCAGCACAGCACCGAGACCCAGACCGCCGGGCGGTGAGCCATCCCGGGTCCGCGGACCCGGGTCGAGAGGAGAGGTGAGGGCACACGAGCACCACCACAGCCGAGACCGCCGGCGGAGGCACCTTCCGCTCCCTGCGCGTGCGCAACTACCGCATCTGGTTCGCCGGGGCGCTGGTGTCCAACGTGGGCACGTGGATGCAGCGCATCGGCCAGGACTGGCTGGTGTTCAACTCCCTGTCCCACGAGGACTCCACCGCGATGGGCATCGTCACGGCCCTGCAGTTCGTGCCCCAGCTGTTCCTCGCCCCCTACGCCGGGGTGCTGGCGGACCGCCTGGACCGGCGTCGCGTGCTGTTCTGGACCCAGGGGGCTCAGGCCCTGCTGGGGCTGGGCCTGGGGCTGCTGGTGCTCTCCGGCCACGCCCAGATGTGGCACGTCTACATCTTCGCCCTGGCCCTGGGGGTGGTCACCGCCCTGGACACCCCGGTGCGCCAGACCTTCGTCTCCAACCTCGTCCCGGACCGGGACCTGCCCAACGCGGTCGCGCTGAACTCCACCTCCTTCAACGTCGCGCGCATGCTCGGTCCGGCCGTGGCCGGGGTGCTGGTGGCCGCGGTCGGGCCCGGCTGGTTGTTCCTGATCAACACGGTGACGTTTCTGGCGATGATCCTCGCGATCGCGCGCATCGACGTCGCCAGGCTGCGGCCCATGCCCCGGGTCTCCCGGGAGGACACCCGGATGCGCGAGGGCCTGGCCTACATCCGACGCCGCCCGGACATCCTCGCGGTGATCGTCGGGGCGTTCCTGGTGGGCACCTTCGGGATGAACTCAGCGATCAACATCGCCGCGATGGCCACCAGCGAGTTCGGCTACGGGGCGGATCAGTTCGGCTTCCTCTCCTCCACGATGGCCATCGGCTCCGTGACCGGCACGCTCATGGCCGCCCGCCGGGACCGTCCCCGGCTGCGCTTCATCTTCGGCTCCGCCGGCGCCTTCGGGCTGACCTGCCTGGCGGGGGCGCTGGCCCCCAACGTGATCGTCTTCGCGGTGGTGCTGGTGCCGATGGGCCTGGCCGCGCTGACCTTCATTACCTCGGCCAACGCCTACGTGCAGGTCACCACCCGCCCCTCGATGCGCGGGCGGGTGCTGAGCATCTACATGGCCGTGTTCCTCGGTGGCACGCCCATCGGGGCGCCGCTGGTGGGCCTGGTCAACGACGTCATGGGGGCCCGCTGGGGCCTGGGCGTGGCTGTGGTGGCCGGGCTGCTCACCGCCCTGGTGGGCCTGGTCTGGTACTGGCGCTCGCAGGAGCTGCACCTGACCTTCGACCGCTCCCGGCGCGGCTTCTGGCGCGTGGAGCGCGAAGAGGAGGAGCCGGAGCTGGGCCCGGCCACCCACCCGATCACCGCGGCCCTGGAGATCCAGGAACCTCGGTGACCCGGGCACATCCCGGGCGGGGTTTCAGAGGATCTGCTCGAGGATGCGATCGATGCAGGCCAGCAGCGCCTGCACATCCGCCGGCTCGATCGCGGTGAACGTCGCGATGCGCAGCTGGTTGCGCCCCAGCTTCCGGTACGGCTCCACATCCACGACGCCGTGCGCGCGCAGGATCCCCGCGATCCGGGCGGCGTCCACGGCGTCGTCGAAGTCCACCGTGGTGATCACCGTGGAGCGGTCCTGCTCCCGGGCCACGAACGGGCGGGCCACCTCGCTGGCCTCGGCCCAGGCGTAGACCAGGTCCGAGGACTCCCGGGTGCGCGCGGCCGCCCAGGCCAGGCCACCCTGGTCGTTGATCCAGGAGATCTGCTCGGCCAGCATCACCAGTGTGGCGATCGCCGGGGTGTTGTAGGTCTGGTTCTTCCGGGAGTTGGCCACCGCGGTGCTCAGATCCAGGGAGGCCGGGGTCCAGCGCCCGGCGGCGCTGATCCGTTCGATCCGCTCGAGTGCCGCGGGGGACAGCGCGGCCACCCACAGTCCGCCGTCGGAGGCGAAGTTCTTCTGCGGGGAGAAGTAGTAGGCATCCGTGCTGGCCACCTCCGCGGCCATCCCGCCGGCGGCCGAGGTCGCGTCGATCAGCAGCAGCTGGTCCGGGGTGAGGAAGTCGGGACGCCGGGTGGGGGCGGCGACTCCCGTGGAGGTCTCGTTCTGCGGCCAGGCATAGACGTCGGCCCCCTCCACCGGGCGCGGGTCCGGGCGGGTGCCGGGCTGTGCGGTGATGATCTCCGAGGCCCCCAGGTGCGGGGCGGCGTCGGTGGCGTGGGCGAACTTGGCGCCGAACTCCCCGAAGCTCAGGTGCGCGGCCCGCTCGCGGACCAGCTGGAAGGTCGCGGCGTCCCAGAAAGCGGTGGCCCCGCCGTTGCCCAGCACCACCTCGTGTCCCTCGGGCAGCTCGAACAGCTGGGTGAGTCCCTCCCGGATCTGCCCCACCAGCCGGCGCACCGGGGCCTGCCGGTGGGAGGTGCCCAGCAACGTGGTGCCGGCGCGTTCGACGGCGCGCACCTGCTCGGGGCGGACCTTGGACGGGCCCGCGCCGAAGCGTCCGTCGCGCGGGAGGATCTCGGGGGGCAGGGTCGGTTCGGCGGTCACGATGGCTCTCTTCGCTCGGGGGACGCGCCCCGAGGCCGGCCGTGGGGCCGAAGAGGGGCGACGGTGACCCTCCCCATTGTGGCCCGCCGGACCCGGGGGCGTCCTCCCGCGGTGAAAGATGGCCGGATGCTGGACGGGGCCGAAGGGCCGACCGCTTAGGATGGACGCATCACACACACCGTCCGCCCGTCCGCAGCGCAGAAGGGACACTCGCGTCCATGTCCGACCTGATCGACACCACGGAGATGTATCTCCGCACCATCCTGGAGCTGGAGGAGGAGGGCATCACCCCGATGCGCGCGCGCATCGCCGAGCGCCTGGACCACTCCGGCCCCACCGTCTCCCAGACCGTCGCCCGGATGGAGCGCCACGGCCTGGTCCACGTGGAGAAGGACCGCTCCCTGTCGCTGACCCAGGAGGGTCGGGAGAAGGCCGTGGCCGTGATGCGCAAGCACCGGCTGGCCGAGCGGCTGCTGGCCGACGTCATCGGCCTGGACTTCGCCCACGTGCACGACGAAGCCTGCCGCTGGGAGCACGTGATGAGCGAGCGGGTGGAGCGCCGGCTCGTCGAGCTGCTGAACTCCCCCAAGTACTCCCCGTACGGCAACGCGATCCCCGGCCTGGAGGTCCTGGGGCTCAGCAGCGAGGCCAACGACCCCAAGACCGTGCCCGTGAGCATCGCCGCGCAGGACGCGGAGGAGACCGACCGGTTCACCGTGGCGCGCCTGCCGGAGACCATCCAGACCGACATCGACCTGCTGCAGCAGTTCTCCCAGGCCGGGATCCACCCCGGCGCGGTGGTGACCATCCAGCCGGTGGAGAGCGCGGTGCGGGTGCGCGCCGAGGGACAGGACCACTCCCTGGACCTGGACGAGTCCGTGAGCACCCACCTGATCCTCAAGCGCGGAGCCTGATCCCGGACCGGTGGCCAAGCTGTACTTCCGCTACGGCGCGATGAACTCCGGCAAGTCCACCGCGCTGCTGCAGGCGGCCTTCAACTACGAGGAGCGGGGCCAGCGGGTCCTGCTGGCCAAGCCCCGGGTGGACACCAAGGGGGAGGGCAGCATCGTCTCCCGGCTCGGGGTGCGGCGGGAGGTCAGCTTCCTGCTGGGCCCGCACGACGACGCCCGCGCGGTATTCGCCCACCACGCCCAGGGGCGGGACGACGGCTCGATGCTGGCCGTGGATCTGCCGCCGGTGGCGTGTCTGCTGGTGGACGAGGCGCAGTTCCTCACCCGCGCCCAGGTGGATGACCTGCTGCGCATCGCGGTGCTGGACGGGGTGCCCGTGCTGGCCTACGGCATCCGCACCGACTTCCGCACCCGCGCCTTCACCGGCTCCGCCCGGCTGCTGGAGGTCGCCCACTCCCTGGAGGAGCTGAAGACCATCTGCCGGTGCGGGCGCAAGGCCCTGTTCAACGGGCGCCGGATCGGGGAGCGGTTCGTGTTCTCCGGCCAGCAGGTGGCCATCGACGGGGCGAGCGTGTCCTACGAGTCCCTGTGCGCCGCCTGCTACCTGCGGGAGACCGGCGGGAGCCTGGGGGACTGAGCCCCGCCGCGGATCACGAAGCGGCGACGTCGGCCGATCCGTCATCGTGACCGAATCGTGATCTTCGGGGTCCGCGCGTGACCCGCGACACCGTGGCGTGGGCCGTTCCGGGTCCGCGAGCCGCCCCTGTGGAGGTGAGATACCCTGCGTGAGGGAATCCACAGGTTTGTTCGCACCGGCCGCGGGGCCGCTCCCACGGCGATCGAGGACTTCTTGCGATGGTCGCGTTTCTCCTGGTCAGCACGGTTTTTCGGGGATCGCGAGCGTGGTCCGTCGTCGACGGCCCAGCCGCTCGCCGGGGCTCGCGGCGGGAACGACGGCGGCCGGTCGTGACCAAAACGTGACTTTTGGTCACGGGTGTGTGTACTCTCGTGGACGTGCCCAGCACTGGTCGAAACGGGCACCTGATGGACGGAGCGCCGAGCTCTGCCGCTGTCCATCAGTACCGAGAACGAACACTGACTTCGGCAGAGGCGGGGGACCCAATCACGGGTTCTTCCCACGCGGAAGAGCCCTCGGGGTTAAGTCGTCCATCCGGACGGCCGGGTGACTCCCATCCGAACCCGACAGCTCACCTCGCAGGCACCAGGGAGGAAGAGAACACCATGGCAAAGAGCACCGCTCGTCACCGCGCAGCCACCCAGTCCCACGCCCTGCGCAACACCGGGATCGCCGCCGCCGCCGGCGCCGTCGTCCTGGGCTCCGTGGCCCCCGCCAACGCCTACGCCGGCGCGGCCACCACCTACACCCAGCCCACCGCGTCCTCCACCCAGTACGCCGCGCAGAACACCTACACCGCGCAGAACACGGTGGACACCTCCGCCAGCACCCAGGCCACCGGCTCCCACGCCAAGATCGTGGCCGACGCCGAGGCCGGCCAGGGCGGCGCCTACGTCTGGGGCGGCAAGTCCTACAAGGCCTGGGACTGCTCCGGCTTCGTCTCCTACGTGTACAAGCAGTCCGGCATCAACCTGACCGCCTACACCCACGCGATGAAGAACGAGCTCAAGCAGACCTCCACCCCGCAGCCGGGCGACATCGTCTTCACCAACGGGTACTCCCACGTGGGCATCTACCTCGGTGATGGCAAGATGATCTCCGCGCTGAACCCGAGCCAGGGCACCCAGATCACCGCCGTCGACGGCGGCGGCATGATGCCCGTGGACGGCTACTTCACCGCCCTGTGATCGCAGCCCTTCCGGGCTGCCGCTAGATCCCGCGAGGCGCCCGACCGGCTGACGCCGCCGGGCGCCTCGCGCGCATCACCCCTCGCACCTCATCTCTTCTTCCGCGGCCATCCCTCGCCGCTGATCGAGCCGCCGCCCGCGCATCGCCGCCCGGGCCCGCGGCTCACCCTCCCTCGCTCCTCCTCCGCAGAAGGATCCCCATGGCCTCCTCCGCCCTGCTGTCCAAGAACTCCGCCCGCGCCGCCGGCGTGCTGACCCTGTCCGGCCTGATGGTCGGCGGCATCGTCCTCGCCCAGGGCGCCGACGCCGCCCCCGAGGTCCAGAACACCGCGCAGGCCACCCCCGTGGCTTCCCTGGACGCGGTGAACACCCCGAGCCAGCATTACGTGCCGGCCAGCCTGGTCCGCCCGGCCGTGGCTCCGAAGTCCCACGAGCAGATCGCCGCCGAGCAGAAGGCCGCGGCCGAGCAGAAGGCCGCCCAGGAGACCGCCCGCCGCGAGGCCGAGGCCGCGCAGAAGAAGGCCGAGGAGCAGGCTGCGCAGCAGCGCGAAGCCGAGCAGCGCCAGGCCGACGAGCAGAAGGCTCAGGAGGAGAAGGCCGAGCAGCAGCGTCAGGAGCAGGCCCAGACCGCCCAGAAGCAGCAGGATGACGCCGCGGCCCCGGTGGTGCAGAACGCCTCCTCCACCACCGCGACCGGCTCCACCCAGCGCTCCACCGGCACCCAGACCCAGGGCTCCTCCGCCCCGGCTTCCTCCTCCGATGACGCCCCGGTGGCCTCCGAGGGCAGCTACAACCGCGACGCCGTCGTGAGGGCCGCCCGCGCCCAGCTGGGCCGGCAGCAGGACTGCACCGCGCTGGTGACCAACTCCCTGCGCGCGGCCGGGATCAACTTCCACGGCTGGCCGAAGGACTACCTGAGCCTGGGTCACACCGTCTCGGCCTCCGAGGCCAAGCCCGGCGACATCATCTACTACGCCTCCAACGGCTTCGGCGGCTCCCACGTGGCCATCTACCTGGGCAACGGCCGCGCCATCCACGGCGGCTGGGAGGGCGGGACCACCGCCGAGTTCTCCGCCTACCTGCCCGCGGCCTCCGCTCCCGTGTTCATCCACGTGGACCGGTGAGCACCCGCCCCGCGTCCGGCACATATCCGGACGCGGGGCCCGACGCTTTCCTCCCCGGGGTCCCTCCCGCGCCCGGTGCGCGGCACGGATCCCACCCCTTCCGCCCGGGCCCGCGAGGGTCCCTGAGGCGGAGCGCGCAGCGGCTCTCGACGACCAGCGGGAGCCGCTGTCGTCGTCTTCGCCCGACGGCGGGCCCGACTACCATGAGGACCATGCCCACCCAGTTCGAACCCCCGAAGTCCCGCAGCGACCAGGAATTCCTCTACATGGCCGTCGGCATGGTGGCCGGCGCGGTGCCCGGCATCGTCATCGGGCTGCTGCTGTCCCTGAGCCTCGGCAACCCCGCCATGTGGGTCTCGATCGTCGGGGGCGTGGGCATCATCCTGGGGCTGCTGGGCTCCCGAATCCTCTACCGCCGCCGGGGCCGCTGAGCCTCGGGGGCGGACCCTCCCTCCAACTCGGCCAGCTCCCGGTTCACGTTGGCTCGGGCCGCCTCCTCCCACCGCGCCCGCCCCGCGGGGGTCAGGAACACGTGGGGCCCGCCGATCAGCTCCCGCAGGATCATCGCCCGGCGGACGCGGAACTGCCCTTCCGGCACGTGCGCGTACTCTCGGCGCACTCCCTCGACGTAGCGCCGGTAGCGCCCGAGGTCCGCGGCCAGGATCCCCAGGTCCGCGTCATGCAGCGCCGGCCACAGCGGGTCCGCCTCCGCCGAGCGGGCGTGGGCGGCCGTGGCGCGGACCAGGGCGGCCGCCCGGCGCACGGTCTCCGACGACGGTGCCCCCTCGCCCGTCGGCAGGTGCCGCGCCTCCTCCTCCAGGAGGGCGGCGCTGTCCTGCTCATCCGCTCCCGGAGCGCCCCGGTACACGGCGTCGTGGTACCAGGCGGCCAGCGCCAGCACCGTCCGATCCTTCTCCCGCTCGGGGGCCAGCGGCCCGTCGAGGCGCTCCAGGACCTCCCGCAGGTGCACCGAGTCGTGATAGGCCCGATGCTCCTCCTCCCACCGGGCCAGCAGCGCGCCGCCGTGTCCGGCCCAGGCCGGGAAGGCCCGATCCCAGGCGCGCAGCAGCCCCGCGCGGATCCGCTCCGGGCGCTCCCGGGCCGGGATGCGCAGGCCGCTGGCGCGCAGGCGGCGGGTCAGCTGCGCCGCGCTGACCGGCTGAGCCCCCAGCTCGATCAGCTCCTGGCGGCGGTGGGCGGGGACGTCGTAGTGGTCCCGGTCGAAGGCCCGGGGGCTGATCCCCGCGGCCGCCGCCAGCGCGTGCAGCTCGGTGAGATCCCGGTCCGAGACCAGGTGGGAGAAGACGGTGCCGTGGGCCGGCCACAGCGGGGGATCGATCAGCACAGCCATGCCCACCAGTCTGGCACGCGGCCTTCCGGCGGATTCCGCGGGGGAGAGCCCGGGCGGGTAGAGTGGGCATCCGCGCCCTCGTAGCTCAGGGGATAGAGCACGGCTCTCCTAAAGCCGGTGTCGGTGGTTCGAATCCACTCGGGGGCACTCTCCGTCAGCCTCTCGGCGCCTCCGGCGCATCTGCGCGCCCCGGAATCCGACGCCGGATCTCCCGTTCCGCGAAGGAAGGCCTCCCCGTGAGCCCCGCCAGCACCCCGCCGCGCCATCGCCGGATCCGCAGGGAAGCGGCCCCCGGGCGCGACCCGGAGACGGCTCAGGCCTGGCGGGCGCTGTGGGCCATCGTCATCGGGTTCTTCATGATCCTGGTGGACGCCACGATCGTCTCCACCGCGATGCCGGCGATCATGAGCCACCTGGACGCGGACATCAACGCCGTGGTCTGGGTGACCAGCGCCTATCTGCTGGTTTACGCGGTGCCGCTGCTGATCACCGGGCGGCTCGGGGATCGCTTCGGCCCCAAGAGGCTGTACCTGACCGGGCTCACCGTGTTCACCCTGGCCTCCCTGTGGTGCGGGTTCTCCGGGTCCATCGCCTCCCTGATCCTCGCCCGCGTCTTCCAGGGCTTGGGTGCTGCGATCATGACTCCGCAGACCATGGCCATCATCACCCGCCTGTTCCCGCCCGAGCGGCGGGGTCCGGCCATGGGCATCTGGGGTGCGACCGCCGGCGTCGCGAATCTGGCCGGGCCCATCGCCGGCGGGCTGCTCGTGGACTCCCTGGGTTGGCAGTGGATCTTCTTCGTCAACATCCCGGTCGGGATCTTCGCGTTCTGGCGGGCCGCCCGGGCCGTGCCGTCCCTGCCCGTGCACGCCCACTCGATGGACTGGGTGGGTGTGCTGCTCAGCGCCGTCGGGATGTTCCTGCTCGTGTTCGGCATCCAGGAGGGGCACGGGTACGACTGGGGTCCGATCTGGGGGCCGGTGACGGTGCCCGAGCTGATCATCGGCGGGGCGGTGATCCTGGCGGTCTTCGTGCTGTGGCAACGGGTGACCCCCGCCGAGCCGCTGGTGCCGCTGGGGCTGTTCCGGGACCGCAACTTCTCCGTGGGCAACGCCGTGATCACGCTGGTGGGGCTGATGATCTCCTCCTTCGCGCTGCCGCTGATGCTGTTCCTGCAGCTGGTGCGCCAGATGAGCCCGACCCAGGCCGCGCTGATGCTGGCGCCGATGGCCGTGGTCTCCGGGGTGCTGGCCCCGCTGGTCGGGCGGATCATCACCGGGCGCAACGCCCCGCTGATGGCCGTGGGCGGGCTGTTGCTCAACGGCGTCGGCCTGGTGCTGTACTGGCTGCTGATGGACCCGGACACGGCGGTGGCGCTGCTGCTGGTGCCCAGCTTCGTCATGGGGGTGGGCGGGGCGTTCATGTGGTCCCCGGTCTCCATCACCGCGACCCGGGACCTGGCTCCCGCCCGGGCCGGCGCGGGCTCCGGGGTGTTCAACACGACGCGGCAGGTCGGCTCCGTGCTGGGCTCGGCGCTGATCGCGATGATGATGCAGAACCGCCTGGCCGCGCACCTGCCGGGGGTCGGGGCGGCGTCGGGCGGTGCGGGCGCCGGTGGTGCGGGTGAGGCGGCGGCCGGTGCCGGTGGAGCGCTGCCGTCGTTCCTGCACGAGGGCTACGCCGCGGCGATGGGTCAGGCGATGCTGCTGCCGGCCGCGGCTGTGCTCGTGGGAGCGATGCTGGCGCTGCTGTTCCGCCGCGTCTCCCCGCGCACGGCCTCCGAGGGCTGAGCCCGCGCGCCGGCGTCAGGGGGTCGGCTGCTGGCCCGGCAGCTCCCCGCGGGCGAAGGCGTCCAGCTTGGTGCGCACCAGGTGCGCCAGCATCCACGCGGCCTGGGCCAGCAGCGCCGCGGTGAGCACCCACCGGGCGATCACCAGTGCCGAGGCCAGCGCCACCGGGCCGCCGGAGGGATCGGCCAGGGCGGCGTCGACCGCGTGACCGCCGGCCAGGACGACGACGGCGAAGGCCAGGGGCACCGACCACAGAGCCCAGCGGGCCGCGCGGGTGTGCACGGACTGCCCCAGCATCGCGAACCACGCCAGGGCCATGAACAGCGGCATCAGCAGACCCGAGGAACGGTGCACCCAGCGGTAGTCCTCCCGGCCCTGACCGCCCAGGGCGCTCGCGGCCGCGGCGATCTGCTCCCGGTCGAAGCCCGTGATCCGCAGCTCCGGCAGCGTCAGCCCGTAGGCGCGGCCGATGCCGGGCAGCACGAGGAAGGTCACGTAGCAGAACAGCAGCACCGCGATGGTCGTGAGCACTCCGATGATGATGCCCAGGGAGGACCCGGAGCCGGGGCGCGGGGCGAGGTCCTCGCGGCGGTAGGTGCCGGGGGCCACCGGAGTTCGGGTGCTGCTGCGGCCCGTGGGCTGGGCCGAACCGCGGGAGCGCCCCGCCGTTCCGGGGGTCCGATTCCCCTCACCGCCGGACGGGACGGCGGATGCACCGTATCTGCGCTTCTTCTGGCCTTCGGACATACCCATGCTCCCCATTATGGTGCGATGGCCGCGGTCGGCTGGCCCCGCCGCACGCCCGGACGCTTGGAGGCCCGGGGCCCGGGCACGGCGGGCGGTTTCGCGGCGGAACCCGCGTGCCGGCGTCGGGCGGGGGCGTGGATCGGCGGTTCCTTCGAAGACGTGTTCGCCTAGACTGGGAGGCGCCATGGACTTTCTGCGCGACACCTCCTTCTTCCGCCCCGACGCCTCCGCCCGGCCCGCCGAACCGGCCCCGCGAGCGGATCCGCAGGCCCTCGTGGAGGGGCTCAACGACCAGCAGCGCGAGGCCGTGGTGCATGCCGGATCGCCCCTGCTGATCGTGGCGGGCGCCGGCTCCGGCAAGACCCGCGTGCTCACCCACCGGATCGCCTACCTGCTGGCCACCGGTCGGGCCCACGAGGGGCAGATCCTCGCGATCACCTTCACCAACAAGGCCGCCGCGGAGATGCGCGAGCGCGTCGTCGAGCTGGTGGGGGAGAAGGCACGGCGGATGACCATCTCCACCTTCCACAGCTTCTGCGTGCGGGTGCTGCGTCGGGAGGCCGCGACCCTGGGGATGAAGTCCAGCTTCTCCATCTACGACGCCGCGGACTCCCAGCGGCTGGTGGCCCTGATCGCCAAGGAGATGCAGCTGGATTCCAAGCGCTTCGCCCCCAAGGCCGTGCTCAACCGCATCTCCGCGCTGAAGAACGAGCTGGTGGACGCCGAAGCCAACGCCGCATCCGTGTCCCCTGGCGACGAGTGGAATCACACGATCGCGCGGATCTACAGCGAGTACACCCGTCGGCTGCGGGCCGCGGACGCCCTGGATTTCGACGACCTCATCTCCCAGACCGTCTTCCTGCTGCGTGCCTTCCCGCAGGTCGCGGAGTTCTACCGCCGCCGCTACCGGCACATCCTGGTGGACGAGTACCAGGACACCAACCACGCGCAGTACGCCCTGGTGCGGGAGCTGGTGGGGGCCGACGCCGCGGCGTCGTCGGGCGGGTCGTCGAACGGTGCGGTCGCAGGGAAGGCGAGCCCGTACCCGGAGGCCGCGGGCCCGGCGGAGCTGACCGTGGTGGGGGATTCGGATCAGTCCATCTACGCCTTCCGCGGGGCGGACATCCGCAACATCACGGACTTCGAGCGGGATTACCCGAACGCCCGCACCATCCTGCTGGAGCAGAACTACCGCTCCACCCAGACCATCCTCTCCGCGGCGAACGCGGTGATCGAGCGCAACCCGCAGCGTCGCCCGAAGAAGCTGTGGACGGCCTCCGGGGACGGGGAGCCGATCGTCGGCTACGTCGCGGAGAACGAGCACGCCGAGGCGCGGTTCATTGCCGAGGAGATCGACCGGCTGCGCGATGAGGAGGGCATCGCCGCCGGGGATGTGGCGGTGTTCTACCGGACCAACGCCCAGTCCCGCTCCCTGGAGGAGATCCTGATGCGGGTGGGTCTGCCGTACCGGGTGGTCGGCGGGACCCGCTTCTACGAGCGCAAGGAGAACAAGGACGCCCTGGCGTACCTGCGCGCCCTGCTCAACCCGGACGACGACATCACGGTGCGCCGCATCCTCAACGAGCCCAAGCGCGGCATCGGCGCCCGCTCGGAGGGGGCCATCGCCAATCTGGCGCAGCAGGAGCGGATCTCGTTCTTCGCCGCGGCCCGCCGGGCCGAGGAGGCCCCGGGGCTGGGTTCGGCCGGGGCGAAGAAGATCCTGGCGTTCGTGTCCATGATGGATGATCTGGCGCAGATCGCGGCCACCGAGTCCCCGGCCACCTGCCTGGAGGCGGTGCTGGAGCAGAGCGGGTACCTGGAGGCGCTGCGCACCTCGGAGGACCCGCAGGACGAGTCCCGGGTGGAGAACCTCAACGAGCTGGTGGCCGTGGTCCGGGAGTTCCAGGCGGAGGATCCCGACGCCGGGCTGGCCGAGTTCCTGGAGCACGTGGCCCTGGTGGCCGACGCCGACCAGATCCCCAACCGGCCCCGCGCCGCGGAGTCGGATGAGGACGGGGAGGGCGGGGTCTCCGCGGCCCAGGTGGCCCGCGAGGTGGCCGAGGCCCGCGAGCAGGGTGTGGTCACGCTGATGACCCTGCACACCGCGAAGGGCCTGGAGTTCCCGGTGGTGTTCCTCACCGGGATGGAGCACGGGCTGTTCCCGCATCAGCGGGCGCTGACCGATGAGGCGGAGATGTCCGAGGAGCGGCGCCTGGCCTACGTGGGGCTGACCCGGGCGATGCGCCGGCTGTACCTGACGCGCGCGGAGTCCCGCTCCATGTGGGGCCAGTCCCAGTTCAACCCGCCCTCGCCGTTCCTGGAGGAGATCCCGGAGGAGCTCGTGGAGTGGAAGCGGCTGGGCTCGATGCGCGCCGGCTGGGGCTCCCCGGTGCACGGGGCCGGCGGGTTCGGTTCGGGGTTCGGGTCTGGTGGATTCGGTGGGCGCTCGCGGGGCGGCTCGTGGGCGGAGTCCTCGTCTTGGGGCGGGCGCGGGTCCGGCCCGACGTCGTCGTCTTCCGCCCGGCGTCGGCCCGCCCCGGCCAGCGCTGATGCCGGGTTCTCCGGGGACATCGACGGCTCCCCGGCCCTGGGCTCCCGCGCCACGAAGGCCTCCCGGGTGCAGCAGGGTAAGGAGATTCCGACGCTGCGCGTGGGTCAGTCCGTGCAGCACAAGACTTTCGGCCGCGGGAAGGTGATCGCCCTGGAGGGCTCCGGAGACAAGACGGTCGCGAAGGTGCGCTTCGGCGCGGAGGAGAAGCGGCTGCTGCTGCGCTACGCGCCCATCGAACCCCTGGACTAGCCCCGGGCATCGTCCCGGGGTCCGTGCTCCCCCCCCTGATCCTCACCGACCCGGCGCATTCGTTCCCATAGACGCCGATCTTGGGAACGGATGCGCCGTCTCGCGTGGGTGGGGTGGGGCGTTTGGGAACGGACGCGCCGCCTCACCTGCGGGGAGGAGGCGTTTGGGTACGGGAGCGCCGGGTCGCGAGCGGGCGGAGGGGGAGGGGCCCCACCCCCAGGTTAGGGGCGTCACGGTCGGGTGGGATAGGCTCACTGTGGGGAGCCCCGTGACGCCCGCCGCATCCGTGCGGGCCCGGCGCGAGAGCTCCACGACAGATCAAGCCGGGCGCCCGGTTCCGCGGTTCCCGGCACGACTTCGAGGAAGAAGGACACAGACCCGTGGACCTGTTCGAATACCAGGCGCGCGACCTCTTCGAGAAGCACGGGGTGCCCGTGCTGCAGGGGATCGTCGCCGAGACTCCCGAAGAAGCTCAGGCCGCCGCCGAGAAGATCGGCGGCGTCACCGTCGTCAAGGCCCAGGTCAAGGTGGGCGGACGCGGCAAGGCCGGCGGCGTGAAGGTCGCCAAGACCCCGGAGGAGGCCCGCGAGTACGCCTCCCAGATCCTGGGGATGGACATCAAGGGCCACACCGTCAAGCGCGTGATGATCGCCCAGGGCGCGGACATCGCCGAGGAGTACTACTTCTCCGTGCTGCTGGACCGGGCCAACCGCACCTACCTGGCCATGTGCTCCGTGGAGGGCGGCATGGAGATCGAGCAGCTGGCCGCCGAGCGCCCCGAGGCGCTGGCCCGCGTCGAGGTGGACCCGGCCGCAGGCCTCACCCAGGAGAAGGCCCTGGAGATCGTGTCCACCGCCGGGTTCCCGGAGGAGCTGCGCGAGAAGGTCGCCGCCGTCATCGTGAAGCTCGGTGAGGTCTACGCCGCCGAGGACGCGACCCTGGTGGAGGTCAACCCGCTGGTGAAGACCGGCGACGGGCAGATCCTGGCCCTGGACGGCAAGGTCTCCCTGGACGACAACGCCGAGTTCCGCCACGAGGATCACGCTGCTCTGGAGGACAAGGCCGCCGCGGATCCGCTGGAGGCCAAGGCCAAGGAGAACGACCTCAACTACGTCAAGCTGGACGGGGAGGTCGGCATCATCGGCAACGGCGCCGGGCTGGTCATGTCCACCCTGGACGTCGTCGCCTACGCCGGGGAGAACCACGGCGATGTGAAGCCGGCGAACTTCCTGGACATCGGCGGCGGCGCCTCCGCGGAGGTCATGGCCAACGGCCTGGACGTGATCCTGAACGACGCCCAGGTGAAGTCCGTGTTCGTGAACGTGTTCGGCGGGATCACCGCGTGCGACGCCGTCGCCAACGGCATCGTGAAGGCCCTGGAGATCCTGGGCGATCAGGCCACCAAGCCGCTGGTGGTGCGCCTGGACGGGAACAACGTGGAGGAGGGGCGCCGCATCCTGGATGAGGCGAACCACCCGCTGGTCACCCAGGCCAAGACCATGGACGAGGGCGCCGACAAGGCCGCCGAGCTGGCCCACCAGGCCTGAGCACTCGCCGAAGCACTTCCAGGTAACGAGAAGGAAAACATGTCTATCTTCGTGAACAAGGACTCCAAGGTCATCGTTCAGGGCATCACCGGCGGCGAGGGCACCAAGCACACCGCGCGGATGCTGGCGGCCGGCACCCAGGTGGTCGGCGGCGTGAACGCCCGCAAGGCCGGGACCACGGTGTCCCACAAGACCAAGGACGGCGCCGACGTCGAGCTGCCCGTGTTCGGCACCGTCAAGGAGGCGGTGGCCGAGACCGGGGCGGACGTCTCGATCGTGTTCGTGCCGCCGGCCTTCACCAAGGACGCCGTGATCGAGGCGATCGACGCGGAGGTCCCGCTGGTCGTGGTGATCACCGAGGGCATCCCCGTGCAGGATTCCGCGGAGTTCTGGGCGCACGCCAAGGCCAACGCCGGGGCGGACGGGAAGCCGAAGACCCGCATCATCGGGCCGAACTGCCCCGGGATCATCACCCCGGAGGAGTGCCTGGTGGGCATCACCCCGGCGAACATCACGGGCAAGGGGAAGATCGGGCTGGTCTCCAAGTCCGGCACCCTGACCTACCAGATGATGTTCGAGCTGCGGGACATCGGGTTCACCACCGCGATCGGCATCGGCGGGGACCCGGTCATCGGGACCACGCACATCGACGCCCTGGAGGCCTTCGAGGCGGACCCGGAGACCGAGGCGATCGTGATGATCGGCGAGATCGGCGGGGACGCGGAGGAGCGCGCCGCGGAGTACATCAAGGAGCACGTGACCAAGCCGGTGGTCGGCTACGTCGCGGGCTTCACCGCCCCGGAGGGCAAGACCATGGGCCACGCTGGCGCCATCGTGTCCGGTTCCTCCGGCACCGCGGAAGCCAAGAAGGAGGCCCTGGAGGCCGCGGGCGTGAAGGTCGGCAAGACCCCGTCCCAGGCCGCCGAGCTGATGCGGGAGATCTTCGCCGGCAAGTAGGCGAGAGCCTCCCTCCAGCACGACGACGCCGAGCCGTCATCCGCGTGGGTTCTCAGACCGTCTGAGACCACGTGGATGACGGCTCGGCGTTCTCCGTACCCGTGGATCGCGCCGAACCGTCGCTGGCGTGCGTTCTGGGAGCCCGACAAGCCACGTAGATGACGGTTTGGGTGGTGGAAAGCGGAAGGCCCCGCACCGCGGGATGCGATGCGGGGCCTTCCGCTGAAAGAGATGCCAGTCAGCAGACCGGAGGGTGACTATACTGGCCGGACGTCCCCATATTGGAGACTGCAACGCACCGACCACCAGGATAGATGGCAGAGGTGCTGTTGATCGTCCCGCTCTCCGCGCATTCCCTGCGCGTGGAGGAACCGTTGAGCGTAAAGCGTGTCTCCGGGTAGCAGGTCTGGGATCCGCTCTTACTGAGGTAGATCAGAGGTGTGCGGCCCGTCCTGTTGGTGGCAACGGGCATTCGCTGTGGAACCTTCCAAGATAGAGAACCCGATGCAGGCTTAACCTGCTGACCGGACGAGCGCATATTCACTGTAACGGTGGTCTCGGGAGCGATTTCAGAGTCAGTCGTTCACTTGACACCGATCTCACAGTTCATAGTATTCTGCAGATCACTCGCTGACGCATCCCGATTGAAGGTTACGGTCATGGTGAATGCAGTAGCTGAAGTCCCGCTTGAGGGCGAGATGGTAGTGCTGGCGAGACCCCCACTGGTCTGGCCGGACGTGGGGTACATCTGAGGAACCTCCATTGTCTGTCCACCAGAGAGGGTGAATGCGAAGGTGAATACCGTGCCCTTGGGGATGGACCCACCCGGGGCATCTGATCCAAAGGTGAAGCAAACGTCATGCTGAGCCGCGAGGGGCCGATAACCGTCTCCGGTGAAGATCTTGCAGACACTGGCATGTGCTTGGTCCTGGCTGGCGGCCATGGCCGGGACGGCGGAGGCGGCGGCCACGACGGGCACGGACCAGGCGGCGCCCTTGGCGAGCTGGCGGCGAGAGACAGAGGTGGTCTCGTATTCCCCCCAAAGGAAACGAGTAGATCATCATGGGTCACGGGTGCGGCTGCCGCCGCGGCACCCGGCGAGGACGACGGGCGCCGTCATGCGGGCACTGCAGGGCCCAGGATAGCAAGGGATCCGCTACCCACCAACGGTCGTCCCGAACAGCAGGCCCAGCAGATACGTGGCCAACGCCGCACCGTAGCCGATCCCCAGCTGCCGCAGACCCCGCTTCGCCGGGGACGCCCCGGACAGCAGACCCACCACGCCACCCGTACCCAGCAGGGCCACCCCCACCAGGACCAGGGACAACACCATCGCCCACACCCCCGTCATCCCCAGCAGGTACGGCAGGATCGGGATCACCGCACCCGAGGCGAAGAAGCAGAAGCTCGACGCCGCCGCACCCAGATCCGTGCCCAACACCACATTCTCCGCGGACTCCTCCTCCGCGTCATCCCGATGGGACAGGGACGGATCGCAGTCGCAGTCGAAGTGTCCGAACCGCTCCAGCGCCCGATGCCTGGCCGCCTCCTCGGACATCCCCCGAGCCCGATAGATCAGCTCCAGCTCGTTCTCGTCGATGTCCAGATCATCCGCCACCCGCAGCGTCACCTGCGTCGGACGGGAAGCATCCAGCAGCTCCCGCTGAGACCGCACCGACACGAACTCCCCGGCCCCCATGGACAGGCCCCCCGCCAGCAGCCCCGCTAACCCGGAGAACAGCACCATCTGCGAGCTCGCCCCCGACGCGCCGATCCCCATGATCAGCGAGACATTCGAGACCAGGCCGTCATTGGCACCGAACACCGCCGCCCGGAAGTTCCCGGACAGCTTCTCCCTCCCATTCGTGGCCAGCGCCCGGATGATCTCCTCATGGACCGCCTCATCCGCGGCCATCGCATCCGTGGCATCCGGGTCCTCCGCATACGGGGAACGCCCCTCCGCCCGCTGCGCCAGCGCCAGCACGAACACCGAGCCGAAGCGCCGGGCCAGGAACTGCAGGAACGCCGAACCCACCGACGGACGCGGCATCGGCTCGGCATGCTCACCGAGCATCTGCACCCAGTGCTCCCGATGCCGGCCCTCCGCCTCGGCCACCTGCTCCAGGATCTCCGCCTCCCGGCCCGTGGCGTGCCGGGCCAGGCCGCGGTACAGGTTCGCCTCCGCGATCTCATCCGCCAGATACCGCCGCCACCGCCGGATCTGCGCCTTCGACGGCTCGCCCACCGCGTGATGCGCGTACCTCGCCGGATCGGCAGGGTCCGCGGGGTCGCCGACAGGATGGGGGAGCGGCGTCGGCTCCTGCGCGGAGTGGGGGAGGGGCTGCTGGGAATCGGTGCGGTCCATGGCGGTCTCGCCTTCCGGGCCGGGCGACGACCCCGGACGACGGCGCACACGCACCGGACGGCGGGGGAGGACACGGCCCTGAACGAGGCCCGGGCACACCCCGCGGGGGTGCGGCACGGGCCGGGATCGGTCAGTGGGACGAAGGTCTCGCTCGCCCGCACCCCGCGCGCACGGCACGAGGTGACGGGTGGGGCACCGGGACCTGAACACCGGATCCAGTGTGTCGACGCACCGCCACCGCCGCGGACACCGCGGCGGATGGGAACTACTCCCCTTCGTCGATGAGCCAGTCTAACGGCTCACCCCGCCCGGCGCACCAGCGTCCGATGCAGCACCGGGCAGGCCACCGCAGAACCCACCACCAGCAGCCCCGCGCAGAACAGGCCCGTGGCCAGCCACCCGCCGGCCGCATAGAAGAACCCGCCGACCCAGCCCACCAGCGCGGAACCCGCATAGTAGAAGACGTTGTACAGGGCCGTGCCCTGGGCCTTCGCCACACCGGCCTCCAGACCGGCCCACCCCGAGGCCACCGAATGCGCCGCGAAGAACCCCATGGTCAGCAGCACCAGCCCCACCACGATCAGCCACAGCGGCCGCGTCAGCGTCAGCCCGATCCCCACCAGCATCACCGCCACGCACGCGCCCACCACGTGCAGCCGTCCGAAGCGGGCGCTGAACCGCGCGGCCGTCGTCGAAGCGAACGTCCCGGACAGGTACGCCAGGAACAGCAGGGCGATCACGCTCGGAGACAGCAGATACGGCGGGGCCTCCAGGGTGAAGCCCACGTAGTTGTACACCGTGACGAACGCGCCCATCAGGATGAACGCCAGCAGGAACAGGCTCAGCATCGCCGGATTGCGCAGCTGCAGCCCGATCCGATGGGCCGTCTCCCGCAGCGCCCCCTTCGGCGGCACCGCCACGAACCGGCGGGCCCGGGGCACCAGCACGATGAACGCGACCGCGGCGACCCCCGCCAGCGCGGACACCGTCATGACCGCGACCCGCCAGCTGCCCGTCACCTCCGCCATCGGCCCCGAGATCAGCCGGCCGGCCAACCCGCCCAGTGAGGTCCCCGCCACGTACAGACCCGTCGCGGCCCCGGCGTGCAGCGCGTGCGTCTCCTCGCTGATGTAGGACACCGCCAAGGCCGCCATCCCCGCCAGGGCCGCGCCCTGCGCCAGGCGCAGCACCAGCACCGACCCGAAATGCGGGATCCACGGGATCACCAGCCCCAGCACCGTCGCCGAGACCACCGCGATCTCCATCGCGCGCACCTTGCCCCACCGATCCGCCAGGTACGTCCACGGCAGGGCGAACAGGGCCAGCCCCAAGGTGCCCGCCGAGACCATCAGCGCCGCCGACGCCGCATCCACCCCCAAGTCCCGGGCGATAGACGGCAACACCGCCTGCGGCGAATACAGCTGCGCGAAGGTGGCGAGCCCCGCGCAGAACATCGCGATCAGCATCCGCGTGAACTCCGGGGAACCCCGACGGTGCCCCTCCGGTCGCGGGACGGGTCCGGTCAGCGGGGCGGAGCTCACCCGATCATCTCCTGAGGTCTGTCTCGGCTCTCTGCTCACCCTCAGCGTAGACCGCCCCCGAACCCCACCGGAAGCTGTACGGATCCGAGCAGTCCCGCCCGTGGCGCAGCCCATCCACCAGGGTCCGGGCCGCCGCCTCCGGCTCCAGGCGCCCCTGGCGCCAATGCGGCTGGGACTCGTCCGGGGCCGTCCACCCCGTGCGCTGCAGATGCGCGTCGTCGATCGGCCACACGATCGCCGGCAGGAACCGCTCCGAGACCAGTGTCACCTCCACCCCCGCAGGTCCCGTGAAGGCCTGCGCGAACGGCGCCTCGTCCAGGTTGTTGCCCGTCTCGTACTCCACCGTCAGGAAGTGGTTCCACGGCAGATCCCGCACCGCCTGGGCGATCTCCCCGACCAGCTCCTCCCACGCCGCCTCGGCGTCCGCTTCGGAGGTCTCACCCGGCTCCGCGCGCAGATGCCCGACGACGCCGATGCCCCGATCCGTCCAGCTGCTCACACTCCACGCCGCACGCCCTCCTGAGGGGGAGACCACCGGGGTGGGCTGCGTCCACGGCCCCACCCAGTGCTCCTCGTACCGGGGATCCGCCTGAGCCGGATCGCTGGAGTTGATCAGCTCCCGCCCGTGCGCGATCGCCTGAGACCAGGAGCCGAACTGGTGGCGCACCGTCGCCAGATTCGGCCGCGGCACCCGCGAGCGGGAGCCGCTGGCCGCCCATCGCCCATACAGCAGCGCGTGCGGAATCCGATCCGTGCGGATGCAGAACGTGAAGAAATCCGCCATCGCGCTGCGGAAGCGCGCCTCCGTGTAATCCGGGATCAGGTCCGTGCCGTCCGCGGCGTAGCGCTCCTCCGGGGACATGCCCACCGCCAGCAGCGCCCGCGTCCAGGAGCCCTCACCGATGCGCTCGCGGATCAGCGCATCCGAGACCGGCCAGCGGCCGTCCTTCGCCGCGGACAGCTCCCGCAGATACTCCGGGATGTCCCGCAGGAACCCCCGGTACTCCTCCTGGGTGAGGGTGGTGCGCGGATACTCGGCAAGGAAGCGGTTGCTGGCCGCCAGCCGAGACAGGATGTGCGCCGCGGCCTCATCGGAGATCCCGTGCAGGTTCATGAACGCGGACATCTCCTGGAAGATCGCCCGCTCCAGCAGGGTCACGGCGTACTCCGGGTCCTCCCCGAGGTCGAACAGATCATTGACCGCCAGCAGCAGGGAACAGGAGATCACCACCCCGCCCAGCGGATCCTCCCGCCGCAGCTCGCTGCGCCAGCTCATCTCCGCCAGCGCCCGATCCAGCAGCTCATGATCCATCTCCGGGTGCACCGTGAGCATTCGGGAGCGGGCCTCCCGGCGGGTCCACTCGACGTCGTTCAGACGCTCCAGCAGCGGGCCGTAGCGGGCGCGGAACTCGCGGTACACGGCGTCGTCATGCTCCACAGTGCAGGCCTTTCGGTGATGCGCGAGACCGCCCCGCGTCGGTGTCTCGAGCGTATGCTCGCCGATGCGGGGCGGCCAAGGGATGGGGCGGATGTTACCGCCGGGGTCAGGATGCGGTCGGAGGGGGGGCTCAGACCCCCTGCGCGGGATCGTTGCCCAGACGCCCGTCCTCGCGGGTCAGGCCGTTGATGGCCTGCACATCCTCGTCGTCCAGGCGCACGTCCAGGGCGCCGTAGTTCTCCGTGATCCGCTCCGGGGTCACGGACTTGGGGATCACGATGTTGCCCAGGGCCAGGTGCCAGGCGATCACGACCTGCCCGGCGGTGGCCCCGTGCTTCTCGGCGATGTCGGTGATGACCTTCTCCTTCAGGACCTCGCCGCCCTGGCCCAGCGGGGACCAGGCCTCGGTGCGGATGCCCAGCTCCTCGTCGACCGCGCGCATCTTCTCCTGGTTGAAGTGCGGGTGCAGCTCGATCTGGTGCACGGCCGGGGCCACCCCGGTCTCCTGCACGATCTCGCGCAGCTGCTCCTCCGGGAAGTTGGACACGCCGATGGAGCGGACCTTGCCCTGCTTCTGCAGCTCGATCAGCGCCTTCCAGGACTCCAGGTAGGTGCCCTGCTGCGGCTGGGCCCAGTGGATCAGGTACAGGTCCACCGGCTTGCCCAGATCCAGGCGCTTGGCGGAGGCCTCGTAGGCCTGCAGGGCCTTGTCGTAGCCCTGGTCGTCATTCCACAGCTTGGTGGTCACCCACACGTCCTGCGCATCCACGTCCGAGGCCTTCAGGCCGCGGCCCACGCCCTCCTCGTTGCCGTAGATCTTCGCGGTGTCGATGTGGCGGAACCCGGCCTCCAGGGCCAGCTGGACCACCTTCTCCGCGGTCTCGTCCTCGACCTGCCACACGCCGTAACCCAGCTGGGGGATGGCGTTGCCGTCGTTCAGGGAGATGAGAGGTGCTTCCGTCATGGGGATTCCCTGCCTTTCGAACCGTTGACGTCGTACCCCTCCAGCATGCCCCCGGCCCCGGGGCGCACGGTACCCGCGGGCCCCGGATTCAGCCCTCGGCTAGGCTTTCCCGTGTGCCCCGCCTCATGATGGACCTCACGCCCCTGCGCCAGCACCCGGATTTCCGGCGGCTGTGGCTGGGCACTGCCTTCTCCGTGCTGGGCTTCCAGGTCTCCGCGATGGCCGTGTCCCTGCAGATCTTCCGCATCACCGGCTCCACCTTCGCCGTGGGCGCTGTGGGCCTGGTCTCCGTGCTCCCGCTGATCTTCGGCGGGCTGT
This sequence comes from Rothia kristinae NBRC 15354, assembly GCF_001570865.1. GTDB lineage: Bacteria > Actinomycetota > Actinomycetes > Actinomycetales > Micrococcaceae > Rothia > Rothia kristinae. The sequence goes on along the minus strand of NZ_BCSM01000014.1, from coordinate 29,762 downwards.
GGGGCGGGGTCCTGGCCGACACCCGGGACCGACGCCGCGTGGCCCTGGCCGCGTCGCTGGGCCTGTGGGTGCTCACCGGGCTCATCGCCGCGCAGGCGTTCCTGCGCCTGGACAGCATTGCCGTGCTCTACGGGCTGATCGCCCTGCAGTCCCTGCTGCACCCCATCAACCAGGCCGCGCGCGGGGCCATCATCCCCAACATCGTCGGGCTGAAGAGGCTGCCGGCGGCCAACGCCCTGAACATGTCCGCCAGCACCGTCGCCCTGACCCTGGGCCCCATGCTCGGCGGCTTCCTGGTCGCCGCCGTCGGCTACGGCTGGACGTACCTGGTGGACGTGGGCACCTTCACCGTGGGGCTGTGGGCCCTGTACCGGCTGCCCCCGCAGGTCCCGCAGCAGGCGGAGGGGGAGGAGCAGACCACCCGGGGCCTGTCCTCCGTGGTGGAGGGGCTGCGCTTCGTGCGCAGCTCACCCGTGGTCGCGATGACCTTCATGCTGGACCTGTGCGCCATGATCACCCTGTTCCCGCAGGCCCTGTTCCCCGCGATGGCGCTGGTGGTGGTCGGCGGCAGCGAGGCCGTGGCCGGGCTGCTGTCCGGGACCATGACGCTGGGCGCCTTCCTGGGCACCGTGCTGTCCGGGCGGGCCGTGCGGGTGCGGGCTCAGGGCCGGGCCCTGACCTGGACCTACGCGGGCTGGACCGCGGGGATGCTGTGGGCGGGCCTGGCCATGTGGTGGGTCCAGGCCGGGACCGAACGGGGCTCCGCGGCCGCCTGGACCGGGCTGATCCTGGCCCTGATCGGCCTGATGGTCGCCGGGGCCGTGGACTCCGTGGGCAGCATCTACCGCTCTACGATCCTGCAGGTGGCCGCCCCGGACACCATGCGCGGGCGCCTGCAGGGTCTGTTCATCGTCACCGTCAACGGCGGGCCGCGGCTGGGCTCCGGCGTGATGGGCGCGGCCGGCCAGTGGGCCGGTCCCGGCCTGGCCCTGGTGGGTGGGGCGGTGGCCTGCGGCCTCGGGGTGGCCGGGCTGAGCAGGCGCTTCCCCCAGCTGCTGGCCTACCGCGCCCCGGACCCGGCGCTGACCGCCGCCCTGCCCGCCGTCGAGCCGCTGCCGCCCGTCCGGCACGACACCACCGAGATCCCCCAGGTGCCCCCGGCCGACCCGGACCCGGGGGCCGAGCCCGGGCCGACGCGCCCGGAGTAGTGCCTGCGCTGCGCACGACGGCGGCCCCGCCGCGCTGCCACACGGCGACGGCCCCGCTGCGCGGGGCGCGACGGGGCCGTCGATGGGGCGTCGGGCCGGGCCGACGGGCGGTGAGGCTCAGGCGTCCTCGGTGATCAGCTCCGCGGCGCGCTCGCCGATCATGAAGCAGGTGATGTTCGGGTTCACCGCAGTGATCTCCGGCATCACGGAGGCGTCCGCGACCCGCAGGCCGGACACTCCCTTGACCCGCAGCCGGGCATCCAGCGGGGAGTCGACGTCGTCATCCGCGCCCATGCGCACCGTGCCCACCGGGTGGTACACGGTGTTGTGGGTCTTCGCGACGTACTCGGCGATCTCCTCATCCGTCTGCACGTCCTCGCCCGGGAACAGCTCGCGGCCCTTCCACTCGGCCAGGGCCGGCTGGGAGGCGATCTCCCGGGCCTTGCGGATGCCCGCGACCATGATCGCCATGTCGTAGCCCTCATCGTCCGTGAAGTACTTCGGATCGAACTTCGGCTTGTCCCGGAAGTCCAGGGAGCGCAGGCGCACCGTGCCGCGGGAGCGGGCGTGCGGGACGTTCGGGGTCAGGCAGAACACGTTGTCCCCCGTCGGGTACCCCTGGCGCAGGGTGTGCATGTCGAAGTTCACCGAGCCGTAGTGCATCATGAAGTTCGGCCGCCCCGGGAACTCATCCTCGAAGGGCACGTCCAGCTCCGTGAAGATCCCGAGCTCCCACCACTGGGTGGAATCCTGGACCATCGGCTTCTTCGCCTCCCACTGGATTACCGCCTCCGGGTGATCCTGCAGGTGGGAGCCGACGCCGGGGGAGTCCACCAGCACGTCCACGCCCACCTCGCGCAGGTGCTCGGCCGGGCCGATCCCGGAGAGCATCAGCAGCTTCGGGGAGTCGATCGCCCCCGCCGAGAGCACGACCTCCTTGCGGGCCCAGATGGTCTTGGCCACCGCGAAGGCGTTGTCCACCACCTCCACGCCCACGGCGCGCTTGTCCCCATCGAACAGGACCCGCTTGACCTGGGTGTCGGTGATCAGGTGGAAGTTCTCCCGGTCCCGGATCGGGTGGATGTAGGACACCGACGACGACGCGCGGGTGCCGTCGGCCTGCCGGTTGATCTGGAAGAAGCTGGCCCCGTTGGTCACGGTCTTCCCGGAGTTGAACCGCACCCGGGGGATGCCGGCCTGCTCGCAGGCGTCCAGCACCGCGACCCCGCACGGATCCGAAGCCGGGACGTTCATCAGGTGCACCGGGCCGGAATCGCCGTGGTGCTCCCCGCTCTCGGCGCCGGCGTCCTCATTGGTCTCCAGCTGGCGGAACAGGCGGAAACCCGTCTCCGCGTTCCAGCCGGTGGCCCCGAAGCGGCGCTCCCAGTCATCCAGGTCCTCGGCCGGGGCCCAGAAGGCGATGCAGGAGTTGTGCGAGGAGCACCCGCCCATGACCTTCGCCCGGGCCATGCGCATGAAGGAGTTGCCGTGCTCCTGCTCCTCCACCGGGTAGTCCCAGTCGTAGCCGGATTCCAGCAGCTCCATCCAGCGGTTCAGCTGCAGGACCTCGTCGATCCCGGCGTCATCCGGGCCCGCCTCGATCAGCGCGACCTGCGCCCGCGGGTTCTTCTCCGACAGCCGGGCCGCCGCGGCCGCGCCGGACGAACCTCCGCCGACGATGATGTAGTCGAAAACCTGCTCTTCAGCCATGGATCCTCCTGTGGTTGGGGGGGTCGGTGGGGGAGCCGCTCGGTGCGCTCGCCGCCTCTCTGATCTCGATGCCGGCTCGCGGGTGCGCCTCTCCTCGTGGCGGGGCGCACCCGCAGCCGTGGGGTCACTTCCGGTCCTGGAACCAGCCGGTCACGGCCGGGGCGGTGTTCTGGTAGATGTGCTTGGTCTCCACATACTCGCCCAGACCCGCCAGGCCCAGCTCGCGGCCGATGCCGGACTGCTTCATGCCGCCCCACTCGGCCTGCGGCAGGTACGGGTGGAAGTCGTTGATCCAGATGGTGCCGTGGCGCAGCTTGGCCGCGACCCGCTCGGCCTTCCCGGCGTCGGAGGTCCACACGGCCCCGGCCAGGCCGTAGATCGTGTCATTGGCGATCGCCACCGCCTCGGCCTCATCCCGGAAGGTCTCCACGGTGACCACCGGCCCGAAGGCCTCCTCGGTCACCGCGTTGGACCCGCGGGCCACGTCCGCGATCACGGTGGGCTCGTAGAACCAGCCCTTCGACAGCTCGCCCTCGGTGGCGCGCTTTCCGCCGCACAGGATGCTCGCGCCCTCCTCGCGGGCCTTGTCCACGTAGGCGGTGACCTTCTGCAGGTGCGCCTCGGAGATCAGGGCCCCGGTCTCGGCGTCGTCGTCGAAGGGCCCGCCCAGGCGGATGTCCTTCGCCCGGCGCACCAGCTCGTCCGTGAACCGCTGGGCGATGGACTCCTCGACGACGATGCGCGCGCCGGCCGAGCAGACCTGCCCGGAGTGCACGAACGCGCCGTTCAGGGCGTTGTCCACCGCGGCGTCGAAGTCCGCGTCGGCGAAGATCACGTTGGGGTTCTTCCCGCCCAGCTCCAGGGCCACCTTCTTCACGGTGGCCGCCGCGGACTCGGCGATCTTCCGGCCGGTGACCAGGCCGCCGGTGAAGGAGACCAGGTCCACGTCCGGGTGGGTGGACAGCGGCGCCCCGGCCTCGGCCCCGGCGCCCAGCACCAGGTTGGCCACCCCGGCCGGCAGCCCCAGCTTGTCCAGCACATCCATCAGCAGGATCGCGGTGTGCGGGGTCAGCTCCGCGGGCTTGAGCACGAAGGTGTTGCCCGCGGCCAGCGCCGGGGCCACCTTCCAGGCCACCTGCAGCAGCGGGTAGTTCCACGGGGTGATCATCCCGCACACGCCCACCGGCTCGTGCACCACCTTGGAGGCCACGGACGGGTCCCCGGCGTCGACCACGCGCCCGGCGTCCTGCCCGGCGATCTTCCCGAAGTACTGGAAGCAGGCGGCGATGTCGTCCATGTCGTAGCCGGACTCCACCAGGCGCTTGCCGGTGTCCAGGGACTCGGCGCGGGCGAACTCGTCCTTGCGCTCGCGCAGCTGCGCGGCCACGGCCAGCAGGAAGTCCCCGCGCTCCGGGGCGCTCACGTCCCAGGCGTTCTCGTCGAAGGCCCGCCGCGCCGCGGCGATCGCCTTCTCGGTGTCCTTTGCGGTGGCCTCCGCGACGACGCCGACCTCGGTGCCGTCCGCGGGGCAGGTGATGGTGCGGGTCCCGCCGTCCTCAGCCGGGACCCAGGCTCCGTCGATGTACAGCGTGCTGCTCACACTCAGTCCTTCCTCGACGCCGGTGCGACGCGGCGCCTGCTCGAATCCGGTCACAGTCATGCTCCGGTGGTGTCAACGCGCGGTGCGGTCGGATTCTTCCGGGGTGTGGTTGGGGTCACCGGCAGAGGAGTCCTCCTCCGGGTCCTGGAAGTCCACGGTCCAGTCCATGGCGCCGGTGGGGGCGCCGGTGATCACGGTGGCCCCGGCGTCGTCCTGGGTGGGGGTGGACAGGCGGATGAACTCCAGGTGCCGCTCATGGTTGTCCAGCACGTCGTGGATCAGCTGCTCTTTCGTGAAGCCGTACACGTCGTATCCGCGCGAACCGGTCTGGGAGAACGGCTCCAGCCGGTAGTAGGAGTCCTCCGACTGCGGCGAGACCAGCAGGTACGACGGCGTCGGGCAGGCCACCGGGTAGATCTGGTACAGGAAGTCCCGCTCCCCGTCCAGGTGCTCCACCAGGCTCACATACGGCAGATCCGTGACGGGATCGTGCCCGTGCTCCACCGCGGCCTGCACGTGCTCCTCGCGCAGCGCCTGGCAGACCTCCTCCAGCGCCGGCTCCGCCGTCTGGGAGAGGTAGCGGCGGGTCGCGGCCTGGCCCGGGTAGGACACCGAGCGGACCAGGCGCTGGCGCCAGTTCCGGGTGTGCTCGGTCGGCTGGATCGCGGCGGCACGGTTGGCGGCGCGCACCCCCGCCCGGGCGGCCTCCTGGGAGTCCATCGCGGCCCGCTCCACCCGCAGCGCCTTCCACAGCCCGTACATCACCAGGTACATCACGATCGCGAAGGGCAGGCCGAACACGATCGTCGCCGACTGCAGGGTCGGGATCCCGCCGACCACCATCATCGCCAGGGTCAGCAGACCGGTGGCGATCGCCCAGAAGATGCGCATCCACTTGGGCCCGTCCTTCGTCGGGTCCTCGATGGTCGAGGCGAAGTTGGACATCACCAGGGCCCCGGAGTCCGCGCTGGTCACGTAGAACAGCAGCCCGGTGAAGGTCGCCACGGCCGCCGCTGCGGTGGCCCCCGGGTACTGGGCCAGCAGATCGTAGAAGGCCCGCTCCGGGGTGCCCATCAGGGTCTGGCCGAAGTCGGTGTCCCCGTCCTGGTCGATGATCCCCAGGGCCGAGTTCCCGAAGATGGAGATCCAGGTCAGGATGAACACGAACGGGATGGTCATGGTGCCCACCACGAACTGGCGGATGGTGCGCCCGCGGGAGATCCGCGCCAGGAACAGCCCCACGAACGGGGACCACGCGACCCACCAGGCCCAGAAGAACAGGGTCCAGGAGTTCATCCACTCCTCGGGGTGGTCATAGGCCATCGTGTCCATGGTCATCCCTGGGAACTGGGAGAGGTAGTCGCCCACGTTCATGACCAGCGCGTTGAGCAGGAAGTCCGTGTCCCCGAGGAACAGCACGTACAGCATCAGCGCGACGGCGAGGAAGATGTTCAGCTCGGACAGCCGCCGGATGCCCTTGTCCACCCCGGACACCGCCGAGGCGATCGCCAGGACCACGGAGACCGCGATCAGCCCGGCCTGGACCCCCACGGAGTTGGGCACCCCGAACAGGAACTGCAGCCCGTAGTTGATCTGCACGACGCCGATGCCCAGCGAGGTGGCCACCCCGAAGATCGTGCCCAGCAGCGCCGAGATGTCCACGGCGTCGCCGGCCGCGCCCTTGATCCGCTTGCCGATGATCGGGTACAGGGCCGAGCGGATGGACAGCGGCAGGTTGAACCGGTACGCGAAGTAGCCGAAGGCCATGCCCATCAGGGAGTACATGCCCCAGCCGGTCAGTCCGTAGTGGAACAGGGTCCACACGACCGCCTGCCGGGCGGCCTCTGCGGACTCGGTGCCGCCGGAGGGTTGCGTGTAGTACTGGGTGACCGGCTCCAGCACGGAGTAGAACATCAGGTCCGCCCCGATGCCGGCGGCGAAGAGCATGGCCGCCCACGAGAACAGGGAGAACTGCGGGCGGGAATGGTCCGGGCCCAGGCGCACCGAGCCCTGCTTGGAGAACGCGACGATCGCGATGAACGCCAGGACCACGGTGCCGGTGAGGATGTAGAACCAGCCGAAGTGCCGGGAGACCCACCCGACGACGGCGCCGATCACCTCACCCATCGACTCCGGATCGGCCAGACCCCAGATGGAGATGATCAGCACGCCGATGGCGGCCCCGCCGAAGACTCGCCAGTTCACCCGGGCGGGCGCGTGCTGGTGCGGCACGCTGTCGGTGATGGTGGGTGGTTCGGCGGGGGTGGTTCTTGTGGCGCCGGTGTTGGGTGCGGCGGCGTCGTCGCGGGATGTGTGCTCGGAGGTTCCGTCGGAGGAGGCCATGGGTTCCTGGGGTCGGGAGCGAGGGGGTGCGCACCGGCCGGTGGCGGTGCGGGCAGGGCCGGGGCGGGTCGAGCGGCGCGGGATCCGCCCCGGACAGCGCAGATGACCAGCGCCTCAGTCCATCAGCACGCTGATCATCGATCGATGATCCAGGCTAACCCATCCGCCCCGATCCGCCCACCCCACCCGACGATGGGCGGGGGTGCTGTGCCGCTGAGGTGCAACCGTTGGGTGCTGAGGTGCGGCTTTCGTGTTGAGGTGTGGGGTTGGTGCTGAGGTGCGGCACGTCGTGCAGCATCTCAGCACGAACCTGGTATCTCAGCACAAACCCGGTATCTCAGCGGGTGCGGGTCCGGTGTGGGCGGTGATCGGCGAGGGGCCTCGGGTGCAGGGGAGGGCGCGCGGGCGGCGTCGGGTGCGAGGAGGTTTCCGGATCTGTGGATGAGGCGAGTGGATGTGGGGGACTGTCCTCGAAAAGGGGCCGGGAAGCGCGGACGGGCGGCGTCGTCGGCGAGCTGGAACGGCAAGCTGAACCCGTGAACACCGTCCCAGACCTCCACCACCGCGAGCTGCTGACCCCCGAGCAGGTGCGTCGGCTCGGCCATCCCGACCCGCGTCCCAGCCGGGGTGGCGGCAGCGAATGGACGCGCGTTCTGCGCGGCTGCTACATCCAGCGCCGCCGGTGGGAGGAACTCACCGAACGGCAGAAGTGCCTCGGCGTGCACCTGGCGTACCTGGCGCGGGCGAGGACGCCGTTCGTCTTCTCGCACACCTCGGCCGCCCTGTTCCGCGACCTCTCCCTGCTCCACCTGCCGGACGCCGTCCACATCAGCGCCGAGCAGCGGATCGCCTGCGCGGACCCCCGGGTGCGGGTCCACCGGGCGCCGGGGATCCTCGAACATCGCCGCCTCCTCGAGCTGCGCCTCCCGGTCACCGACGCCGAGCGCACCCTCCTGGACTGCGCGACCGGCCTGCCCTTCGACGACGCCGTCGTCATCGCCGACCAGATCCTGAAGGGCGACGTCTCCCGCCGGGATGTGCTCAGCCTGCTCGACGAGGGCCCCCGCCGACGCGGCTCGGTCACGGCCCGACGCGTCTTCGCCTTCGCCGACGCGCGCTCCGAGTCCGTCTTGGAGAGCCTCGGCCGGATCCGCCTGCAGCGCATGGCCGTGCCGATGCCGCAGCCGCAGGTCCTCGTGCGGACGCATCGGGGCCGGAAGTACTTGGACTTCGGCTGGCCGCACCTGCGCTTCGGGTTGGAGCTGGATGGCAAGACCAAGTACTTCCGTGATGGCGACGCCGGAGAGGCGATCTATCAGGAGCGGCAGCGTCAGCTGGCCATCGAGGAAGCCGGCTGGGTGATCCTGCGCGCGAACTGGGCGGACGTGGTCGGGCACCCGGAGCAACTGGAGATGCGCCTGGTGCAGGCCCTCGAGCAGCGCGCCCGCCAGCTCGGGGTCCCCGTGTTCCCGCCGCCGATGCTGGCCGGTCTGTGAGGTGCGGGTTTCGTGTTGAGATGCGCTGTTCGTGCTGAGATGCGCCCCGCCGTGCAGCATCTCAGCACGAATGGCGCATCTCGGAACGAAACTCGCACCGGAAGCCGGCCCCACGGTGCGGGGTGGGGGCGAACGGAAGCCGCCCGCGCCGGCTCAGCCGCCGAGCAGCTCGCGGATCTCCTCGGCGCGCAGGGAGCGGGAGAACAGCTCGCCGTCGTCCATCACGGCGTCGAACAGGGCGGCCTTGGAGTCCTTCAGGTCCATGACCTTCTCCTCGATCGTCCCCTCGGAGACCAGCCGGTACACCATGACCCGACGCCGCTGCCCGATCCGGTGCGCCCGGTCCACCGCCTGAGCCTCCGCCGCCGGATTCCACCAGGGGTCCATCAGGAAGCAGTAGTCCGCCTCCGTGAGGTTCAGCCCGAAGCCACCGGCCTTCAGGCTGATGAGGAACACCGGGGCCTCGCCCTCCTCGAAGGCCCGCAGCACCGCCGCCCGATCCCGGGTGGACCCGTCCAGGTACACGTGCCCGATCCCCGCCGCCTCCAGGGCCTCGGCGATCTGGTGCAGGAAGGTCGTGAACTGGCTGAACACCAGGGCCCGGTGCCCATCGGCGATGATCTCCGGCAGCTGCTCCGTCAGCCACGTCAGCTTGGCGGACTCGACCCCCGCGTGCGCCTCATCCACCAGGGAGGCGGACAGGGCCAGGCGGCGCAGCATGGTCAGGGACTGGAAGATCGTGAACCGGTTCCGGTCCATGTCCTGCAGCAGCCCCAGGATCTTCTGCCGCTCCCGCTGCAGCCGGGTCTCGTAGATCCGACGGTGCTCCGGGGTCAGGGCGATGTCCACCCGGTGCTCCTGCTTCTCCGGCAGATCCGCGGCCACCAGCTCCTTGGAGCGGCGCAGCATCAGCGGGCGGATCCGGCGCCGCAGCCGCGGCAGCGCCTGCAGGTCCTCCCCGGAGGAGATCGGCTTGGCGTACATGTCCCGGAAGTCCCGGGCGGAGGGGAACAGCCCCGGGGCGACGATCGAGAACATCGCCCACAGCTCCATGAGGTCGTTCTCCATCGGCGTGCCCGTGACCACCAGCTTGAACGGCACCGGCAGATCCCTGGCGATCCGGTGGGCCTTGGTCCGCGGGTTCTTCAGGAACTGGGCCTCGTCCAGCACCAGTCCGCTCAGCCCCAGGTCCGCGTACTCCTCCGCGTCCAGGCGCAGCAGCGCATAGGAGGTCACGACGACGTCGGCCCCGGCGGCCCGCTCCGGCACCGAGCTCTTGGCCTTGGCGCTGGAGGAGGTGAGCACCGCGCAGCTCAGGTGCGGGGCGAAGCGCTCGATCTCCCGGGCCCAGTTGGGGGCCACAGAGGTCGGGGCGACGACGAGGAAGCGCGGTCGCGCCCCGCCTTCCGCCGCCGCGGCGTCGTGCAGCTCGAAGGCGCGGCAGATCATCGCGAGGGTCTGGACCGTCTTGCCCAGGCCCATGTCATCGGCGAGGATCCCGCCGAGGCCGTGCTCGCGCAGGAAGCTCAGCCACCGGTAGCCCTCCTCCTGGTACGGGCGCAGCCGGGCGCGCAGGCCCCGCGGCAGCGGCGGCGCAGGGATCTCCTCCAGACGCAGCAGGGCCTCCACGGATTCCCGCCAGGTCCGGGTCACCTCGGTGTCCGCGGCGAGCTCCTCCAGGTCCTCCCACAGCCCCGCCTGGTGCCGGGAGATGCGCAGCGGCGTCTCCGGGTCCGCCATCTGCCGGGCCTCCCCGATCAGCTCCCGCAGCCGCAGGAATTCGGGCCGGTCCAGCCGGAAGTAGCTGCCGTCCCCGAGCATCAGGTGCTTCTGCCCGGCGTCCAGGGCGCGGAAGACGTCGGCGAAGGGCACGTACCACTGCCCGGCCCGGATGGTCACGCCCAGGCCGAACCAGTCGCGATCCCCGGTGGACTCCACGGAGACCGTGATCGTCGGGTCCTCGTCCAGAGCCCGGAACTGCGGCACCTCCCCGGTGAGCTCCACGTCCACCCCGTCCAGGTCGCGGGCGGCCGGGATGATCCGCTGGACCAGATCCCGGGTCTGCCAGCCGCTGGTGCGCCCGGCCTCCAGCGGGGTCTCGGGCAGCGCCCGACGCAGCCGGGTGAGCACGTCCTGCTCCGTCTCCGCATCCCGCAGCTCCCGATGCGGGTCCGGGCTGGCCACCGCGACCGGCACCCGGGTGCGGGCCACCTTCTGCCCCTCCCACTGGACGGGCGCCTGCGGGTAGGACCAGTGCCAGTCGTATCGGGCCGGGGCGATCCTCTCCGAGGCGCGCGGATCCGCGGTGCGCGCCGCGCCCTGCTCCGGGGTGGGCTGGGCGTGCGGATCCTCCTCGAAGCGCACGCTCAGCACCAGGCGCGGCTCGAGCACCTGCGGCAGGGACTCGGCGACCTCCGGGTCCGCGGCCACCGGCAGGCGCCGGGCCAGCTGCGGGTAGAAGCCCTCCGCGAAGTCCAGGACCTCCTCGCGCGGCACCGTCATGGGACCGGAGGCGCTCAGGGAGGTGGCCAGCGGGGTCGGGGGTGCTGCCAGCGGGAGGAACAGCAGCTCCGTCTCCTCCACGACCCACTGCTCTTGCGGGACCTGCGCGGCCAGCTGCGGCAGCGGGGACGGGCGGATCGCGGACCACGCCCCGGAGCGGCGGGCCTCCTGCTCGTAGGCGCGGTGCAGCGCCCCGCCCAGGGCCACGTAGGCCTGGGGCCGGTGGGCCGGGCCCAGGGGGAACAGTCCGTCGGTCGGCACCCGCCAGGCCTCCGGGGCGGCGTCGTCCTCCGCCTCCTCCGGGGAGCGGGGCACCAGCAGGGCGGGGATCAGCCGCAGGGCGCCGTCCTCGGCGTCGGCCACGTGCAGTCCGAGCCGGGCCTCCGGGGCCAGGCCTACCGAGACGGCACGCCCGTCCACCACGATGGCGATGCCGAGGTCCGCGGCCCGGTCCAGCAGGTCCCACAGCAGCGGGGAGGCCACCGGGTCCAGCTGCATGGTGTCGTGGGTGGAGGCGTAGGGGTTCTGATCCGGGGAGAGCACGGCGCCCAGCTCCCGAAACCAGGCCTCGTGCTCGCTGAGCAGCTGCGTGCCGCCCGGGGGGCCGGTGAACTGGGACCAGGTCAGCCCGCCCTTGATCCACCGGCCGCGGGTGCCCAGCATCAGCGGCCGGGCGCTGAGCCGGATCGGCGCGGGGGTCGCGGCATCGCCTCGACCCAGGCCGTAGCGGGTCGGGACCTCCAGGTGCAGGTCCAGGGCGCCGGGGGAGCGGGTCACGCGCGACCGCAGGTCCATGCTCTGGGACTGCAGCGCGCGGGCGACGTGGCGGCGCCAGGAATCGCGCACCTGCGGGGCGTCCGCGCGCGCCGCGAAGGGGCCCGCGCCCGGGTCCTGCGTCTCGACGACGTCGTCGCCGCCCCGGGCGGCGCCGGGTGCGCCGCCATTCGATGATGATGCCGATGCCGGGGCAGGCGATACGGCGGGCGACGCGGCCGGGGCCCCGGTGCCGCCGTCGATGCCGCCGATGGCCGCGCGCAGCCGCTGGATGGTCGCGGCCCGATCCTCGGCCCCGGACCCCGCCTGCGAGTCCCGCCGCGCGGAGGCCGAGCCGGAGGCGTCGGGGCCGGGGAGGCCGGGCGCCGAGCCGGCGTCGGTCGCCGATGAACGGGCCGCCGCGGAACCGGTTGCCGCGAAATGCTCCGTCTCGGTGCCGGCCGTCGAGCGCACGGGGAGGTTCTCCGCGGGCTCGGCCCAGCCGCCCTCGTGGAACCAGCCCAGCAGGGCCGCGACCACGTGCTTGCAGCCGGTGCGCACCGGGCAGGAGCAGAAGGACTGGAACGGCGCGGCATGCGGGACGCGGGTGCGGGGGAAGACCACCGACTGGGAATAGGGCCGGGTGGAGCCCCCGGCGACCCGGCTGGTGAAGGTCAGCTCCGCGGCGTCGTAGTGGGCCTGGAGCACCTGGCCCGCCCGGTAGTAGCGCTCGCCCCGCGCGAAGGCGTTGTGGCCGACGGCGTGCAGGATCTGCGCCACGGTCACCGGGATCTGCTCGGCGGGGTAGGAGGGCATGGGATCCAATCTAGTCGGCGCTCGGCGCGGCCGACGGGACCGGGAAGAGGCGTGAAGAAGGGTCTTGGCAGGCCCGCCCGGGCGGGTTATGCTGGTGCCAGCTTCAAGAGACTCAACTGCCAAGCTCCGACTCGGTTGAGCGCCAACCCCATGTTCAAGGGTGGCTCGGATGACGAAGCGGCCCGTATTCGCCGCCACGGCGGCATGTTGACCGGTACGGGCAAGAGCACCGAAAGGATGCGCTCTCCGCGCGATGGCCATGACCGTCACCTCTCCCACCCGCCTCGACTTCTCCGCCGCCGTTCCCGCCCGCGGGGGATACCGGGCCATGAGCATCACCGACTACGCCCGGGTGGACTCCGCCCGCAGCGAGTTCCTGAACTTCCTCCTGGCCACCAGCAGCGGCAGCGCCTCCGCGGCCGCCGACCGGGCGGCATGAGCCGGCCCGGTACGGGCCTGCTGCTGGATTCCGGGATCCTCGCGCAGCTGCGCGGAAGCGCCCCGGACCGGGCCGTCGTCGCGTTCCTGCGGCGCCGGGCCCACCGCGTCCTCTACGTCTCCGTGCTCAGCCTAGGGGAGCTGGCCGCCCGCTTCCCCGGCCCGGAGACGGATCGCTGGCTGGATGAGCTGGCCGAGCGGTTCCGCGGCCACCTGCTGCCCGTGGACGATGCCGTCGCCCGGGCGTGGGCCGCCCGCCCCCTGCCCGCCGGGCCGGCCGGGCTGCGCAGCGTAGCCGACGACGAGGAGCCGAGCGAGGCCCCGGGGGAGACCGCCGGTCCCGAGGACGGCGTGCACGGGCTGCTGGCGGCCACCGCCCGCGTGCACGGGCTCACCGTGGTCTCCGCGCAGGCCGCCGCCTACCGCGCCTGGGGTGTGGAGGCCCTGGACCCCGCGGAGGACTGAACCCTTCCGGCCGCCCACCGGCGCAGACCGTCCGCCCGGTGGAACTGCCGCGCCAGCGCGTAGTGCTCCAGCAGCCGGTCCGTCAGCGCGGACCAGGACCTCGGCGTCATCGCCTCCCGCCCGGCGACGGCGAACTGCGCCCGCAGGCCCGGGTCCTCCAACCGCTGCACGTGCTCGCGCAGCCGGTCCAGGTGTCCCGGCGGGTAGAGCGGCCCCGTGCGCCCGTGCTCGACGATGTCCGCCGGCCCGCCGCAGCCCACGGCCACCACCGGGGTGCCTGCGGCCATCGCCTCCTGCAGGGTCTGCCCGAAGGTCTCCGACTCCCCGGGGTGGGTGAACACGTCCAGCTCCGCCACGGTGCGCGCCAGCTCCTCGCCCTCCAGGCGCCCGAGGAAGCTGGCCCGGTGCAGGGTGTGCTCCAGGCGCGCCCGCTCCGGGCCGTCCCCGACCACCACCAGGCGCACCCCGGGCAGGGACTGCAGCACTCGCAGATCCTCCACCTGCTTCTCCGGGGCCAGCCGACCGACGTAGCCGACCAGCAGCTCCTCCGGACCCGCCCCGATCCGCGCCCGCAGCGCCCCCTCGGCCCGTTCAGGGCGGAACAGGGCCGTGTCCACTCCGCGTCCCCAGCGCAGGATCCGGGGCACCCCCAGGTCCCGCAGGTAGTCCTCGGAGGCCCTGGAGGGGGTCAAGGTCAGATCCGCCTGCCCGTGGATCGCGGCCAGCCGCCGGTCCGCTGCGCGGGCCAGCCAGGGCAGGCGATAGCGGCGGGCGTAGGCGGAGACGTCGGTCTGGTACACCGCCGCGCACGGGATGCCCAGGTCCCGGGCCGCGGTGACCGCCCGGGCGCCCAGCAGGAACGGGGAGGATGCGTGCACGATGTCCGGGTGGTGCCGGGCGATCAGGCGCCGCACTGGGGCGACGGGTCCAGGGGCCACGCGCAGCCCCGGGTAGCCGGCCACCGGCAGGGAGGGCACCCGCAGGCAGACGGCGCCGGGCACGGGGTGCTGCGGCGTCTGCTCCCCGGGTCCGGTCTCCGGGGCCAGGATGGAGACCTCGTGCCCGCGCTGGATCAGCTGCTCCGCGCTGCGCAGCACGGAGGTGGTCACCCCGGACAGGTGGGGCAGGAACGATTCGGCGGCGATCATGATCCTCATGGGTCCAGTGCACCACCGGTCTGCGCCCCGCGGGATGCGGGCCGGTGACGCTGCGGGGAACGGAGCGTGAACCCTCACGGGGAGCCCGCGGCTCGGCGTGGGATGATGAACAGCGATGATGACCCCGCGCCGTTTCTCCCTTCCCCGGACGCTGCCCATGCCGCTGTGGCTGCAGGGCGCCGTCGAGATCCTCGTTGCCGCCCTGGCGGGTCTGGCCGTCGTGGCCGTGCTGCTGCTGATCGGCTGGTTCTCCCTGGACGGACCCGGCGGCCTGCCCGCGCTGGCCGCGGCGATCGGGCAGGTGTGGCTGGGCGCGCACGGCGTCGGACTGCAGCTGGACGTGCCGGCCACCGGGCGGGCCGCGGGACTGACGGGTACCGCGCATCTGCTGCCCCTGGGGCTCACGCTGGTGCTGCTGCTGATCGCTCGGCGCGCCGGGGCCCGCCTGGCCCGGGCCTCCTGGGAGGGCGAGTTCTGGAAGCCGGTGCTCGGCGGGCTGGTGGCCTACGCCGGGGTCGGTGCGGCGGTGGCCGTGCTGACCGGCACGACGACGCTGCGCGCCCCCGTGCTCGCCTCGGCCCTGGTGCCGCTGTGGGTGCCGCTGCTGGGCATGGTGTGGGGCGGGCACCGGGAGTCCGGCTCCTGGCTGCGGCTGATCGGGCTCGCCCCAGAGGGGCTGGCCCAGCGCTACAGCCAGTACACCCGGTGGGCGGGGGCCTACGCGCTGTCCGTGCTGCGGGCCGCCGGCGTGGGTCTGATCGGCCTGGTGGCAGGCGGGGCCCTGCTGACCGGGATCAGCGTCTTCGCGCACTGGCAGGGGATCATCGCGGCCTACCAGGCCCTGCACGCCGGGCTCACCGGGGATCTGACCCTGTTCCTGCTGCAGCTGGCGCTGCTGCCCAACCTCATCCTCTGCGCCACGGCCTGGTCCGTGGGGGCGGGCTTCAGCCTGGGGGAGGGGACGCTGTTCTCCCCGGCGGTCGCCGACGGACCGGCGCTGCCCGCCCTCCCGGTGTTCGCGGCGATGCCCACCGCCACCGGCCCCTACTCCTTCGCGGTGCTGGTGCTGCCGGTGCTGGCCGGGGCGCTGGCCGCGTGGTGGTTCCTGCGCGCCGGGGAGGATCACGTGGATGACTGGTTCTCCCTGCGCATCGGCTCCCGCGTGCTCGGTGCGATCCTGTCCGGGGCGGTGTTCGCCGTCGTCCTGGGGGCGCTGACCGGGGCTGGTGCGACGCTGCTGGTCGTGCTCGCCCGCGGGGGGCTGGGGGCTGGGCCCTTCGCCGTCGTGGGTCCCCACCCGGGGGCGATGTTCTGCTGGAGTGCGGTGACCGTGGCGATCGGCGCGGTGATCGGGCGGGTGGTGTCCCCCTGGTTCGAGCGCGATGCCGCCCGGGGCGGACAGGGCGCGGCCCCCGCACGGAAGCGGACCCGGCGCGCTTCCCGCCGGAATCGCTCTCCGCAGGCCGCGGGGGCCGAGGCCGTGGCGAACCGGAAGGTGGAGACCTCCGGCGAGAACGCCGTGAGCACCGAGGGTCCGAGCGGGCAGCAGACGGGCGCGGAACCGACGAGCGGGGTGCGGACGAGCGACGCCGCGGGCGACGACGGGGCGCGAGACGACGCCGCATCGGAACGGGACGAGGAGCAGGACTCCGCGGGGACCGACTCCGCGGGAGAGCGCCCCGCGGGGAAGCCGGACCGGGCCGAGCCCGGGTCCGAGCAGCGGCCCGAGCCCCGGTCCGAGCAGGAGTCTGAGCGGGGGCTCAGCGCCCTGCAGCGCCTGCGTCGCGCGGCGCCCGGGGCCGCGGGGCACGAGGCGAAGCGCCCGGTGAAGCCCGAGGTCGAGTCCACCGAGCAGAAGCCGGCCGAGGTCGATGCGGCGGAGGAGCTGTTCATCCCGCAGTGGCGCTCCGGCGCCGGGGCCCAGACGCCCTGGTCCGCCGCGAAGGGGGACGATAAGCCCAACGCTAAGGCCCAGGCCCCGGAGGCCGACGAGTCCGAGCGCCCGGAAGAGCATCAGGAGGAGCTCGAGCAGGCGGAAGAACGTGAGGTGCAGAGGGAGCGCGAGGAGCCGCGCGTGGTGGTGCGTCGGCCGCGTCGGCGTCGCCTCAGCGGCCGGTGAGGGTCCGCTCGATCCCGTCCGTGAGGCGCTCCTGGCACTGCCCGGAGGAGGAGATGGTCAGGCTCGTGCGCACGCACTCCCGGTAGTCCTCGGCCGCGCCCCACAGCAGGAGGTTCGCGGCCATGCTCACCGCGAACCACAGGACCAGCGCGAGGGACAGGCTGGTCAGCACGTAGGAGAAGGGGCGGGCGCCGACCCGCTTCAGCGCCACCAGGGTCATGATGCAGGCGACGGCGGCACCTAGGAAGGCCAGCCCGGCCCCGGCCAGGGCCCACCCGCCCCAGGAGCGTCCCGCGAAGGTGCTCAGGCAGAACCCGATGACCGCCAGGAGCAGACCCGCCCGTGAGCGGTACAGGAGGGACTCGGCCGCGCGCGCCCGCTCGTCCTCTCCCAGGGGCCTGTCCGGACGCCGGGGCGGCTGCTGGGTGGGCTGAGGGTCCTGAGGCGGAGGGGCGGCAGACATGCCCACCAGGCTACCCGCTGGCCCGCGCGCCCGGTCGCGCCTCGGTAGGGTGGGAGCCATGCGCATCGTGGTCATGGTCTCCGGCTCCGGCACCAATCTGCAGTCCGTCCTGGACGCCGTCGCCCGCGGCGAGCTGCCGGTGCAGGTGGCCGCCGTCGGCGCGGATCAGGAGTGCCGGGGGCTGGAGCGCGCCCGCGAGGCCGGCATCGAGACGTTCGTGCTGGCGCCCCGGGACTTCCCGGACCGCCCTGCCTGGAACCGGGCCCTGGAGGAGAAGCTCGCCTCCTACGCCCCGGACCTGCTGCTGTTCGCCGGATTCATGCGCATCGTCGATGCGCAGCTGGTCGCGCGCTTCGAGCGGCGCATCGTCAACACCCACCCGGCGCTGCTGCCCTCCTTCCCCGGGGCCCACGGGGTGCGCGACGCCCTGGCCCACGGGGTGAAGATCACCGGCGTCACCGTGCACCTGGTGGATTCCGGGGTGGACACCGGCCCGATCCTCGCCCAGGCCGCGGTGCCGGTGCTGGAGGGGGACACCGAGCAGAGCCTGCACGAGCGGATCAAGGAGCAGGAGCGTCCTCTCCTGGTGCGCACCCTGCGGGAGCTGGCCGCCCGCGCCTGAGGCGGCGGGCGCTGGCACGCCCGAGTGCGACGCCCCTTACACTGGAAGGGTCTTCGCGCCGTGCGCGCCACCATCTCCGACTTCCCAAGGGAGCATCCTTCCGTGACCCTCATCGACCTGGACCGGATCCCGCTGCGTCGAGCCCTCATCTCCGTCTACGACAAGACCGGCCTGCCCGAGCTGGCCCGCGGCCTGCACGCCGCCGGGGTGTCGCTGGTCTCCACCGGCTCCACCGCCGGGGTGATCCGCGAGGCCGGGGTCCCGGTCACCGAGGTCTCCTGGATCACCGGGTTCCCCGAGTGCCTGGAGGGCCGGGTCAAGACCCTCCACCCGCGCATCCACGCCGGGATCCTCGCGGACCGGCGCAAGCAGGAGCACGTGGATCAGCTCGAGCAGCTCGGGGTCGAGCCCTTCGACCTCGTCGTCGTGAACCTCTACCCCTTCCAGGACACCGTGGCCTCCGGGGCCGGGGCGGATGAGATCATCGAGAAGATCGACATCGGCGGTCCCTCGATGGTGCGCGCCGCGGCCAAGAACCACCACGCCGTCGCCGTGGTGACGGACCCCGCCCACTACGACGACGCCGTGCGCGCGGCCGAGCAGGGCGGCTTCGACCTGGCCGCCCGTCGCCGCCTGGCCGCCGGGGCCTTCGCCCACACCGCCGCCTACGACACCGCCGTGGCCACCTGGACCCAGCACCAGTTCCTGCAGGATCCCGAGGCCAACTTCTGGCCGCCCTACGCCGGGCTGGGCTTCGAGCGCTCCGAGTCCCTGCGCTACGGCGAGAACCCGCACCAGAAGGCCGCCCTGTACGCGGATCCGGCCGCCGAGCCGGGCATCGCCCAGGCCGAGCAGCTGGGCGGGAAGGCGATGTCCTACAACAACTACGTGGACGCCGACGCCGCCCTGCGCGCCGCCTACGACTTCGACGAGCCGGCCGTGGCCGTGATCAAGCACAACAACCCGTGCGGGATCGCCGTGGGATCCGGTGAGGACCCCATCGCGGACGCGCACCGCAAGGCCCACGCCTGCGACCCGCTGTCCGCCTACGGCGGGGTCATCGCCGCGAACCGCGAGGTGAGCCTGGGCATGGCCGAGCAGATCAAGCCCGTGTTCACCGAGGTCGTGATCGCCCCGTCCTACGCCCCCGAGGCCCTCGAGCTGCTGCAGACCAAGAAGAACCTGCGCATCCTCCGGCTGCCGGAGGGCTTCGCCCGCGGGGCCGTCGAGTACCGGCAGGTCTCCGGCGGCGCCCTGTTCCAGGAGTCGGACCGGCTCCAGGCCGACGGGGATGACCCGAGCACCTGGACCCTGGCCGCCGGGGAGGCCGCCGACGAGCAGACCCTGCGGGACCTGGCCTTCGCCTGGAAGGCCCTGCGCGCGGCGAAGTCCAACGCGATCCTGCTGGCCGAGGACGGCGCGGCCGTCGGCATCGGCATGGGGCAGGTCAACCGGGTGGACTCCTGCCGGCTGTCCGTGGAGCGGGCCAACACCCTCGGGGCCGACGGCGCCGAGCGGGCCCGCGGCGCGGTGGCCGCCTCGGACGCCTTCTTCCCCTTCGCCGACGGGCTGCAGGTGCTGCTCGACGCCGGGGTGCGCGCCGTCGTGCAGCCCGGCGGGTCCATCCGGGATGAGGAGGTCATCGAGGCCGCCAAGACCGCCGGGGTGACCATGTACCTGACCGGCTCCCGGCACTTCTTCCACTGATGGCACCGGCAGCATCCGACCCCGCCGAGCGCACCGCGGAATCCGCCGCGGAGGAGCGCAGCGCCCGGCGGGCCGTGACCGTGTTCCCGTTGCTGATCCTCGGGGCGGGGGTGCTCGGCTTCCTCGCGCCAGGCGCGTTCGCCGCGTGGTCCCCGGCGATCAGCCCGCTGCTCGGGGTCATCATGTTCGGCATGGGCCTGACCCTGACCTGGCCGAACTTCGCGCTCATCGCCCGCCGCCCGGTGCCGGTTCTCATCGGAGTGATCGCGCAGTTCCTCATCATGCCGCTGCTCGGCGCCGGGATCGCCGCGGCGCTGCAGCTGCCGCCGGCCTTGGCGGCCGGGGTGATCCTCGTGGGCTGCTGCCCCGGCGGCACGGCGTCGAACGTGGTCTCCTACCTGGCGCGCGGGGACGTGGCGCTGTCCGTGGCGATGACCTCGGTGTCCACCCTGATCGCGCCGTTCCTGACGCCGCTGCTGTGCCTGTGGCTGGCGGGGGAGTACATGAGCGTGAACGGCACCGCGATGATGGTCTCGATCCTGCAGGTGGTGCTGATCCCGGTCCTGGCCGGGCTGCTCGTGCGCTGGCTGCTGCCGCGGCTGGTGCTGGCCATCACCCCGGCGCTGCCGTGGATCTCGGTCGCGGCGATCTCCGTGATCGTGGCGATCGTCGTCGCCGGCTCCGCGGGGGCCATCGTCTCCGCGGGTGCGCTGGTGCTGCTGGCGGTCGTGCTGCACAACGGCCTGGGCTACCTGCTGGGCTACGCCGCGGCCGCGGCCCTGCGGCTGCCGGCGCCCTCCCGGCGCACCACCGCGATCGAGGTCGGCATGCAGAACTCCGGATTGGCCACCTCCCTGGCCAAGACCTACCTCACCCCCGAGGCCGCCCTGCCGGGGGCGGTGTTCTCGGTGTGGCACAACGTCTCCGGGGCGCTGCTGGCGGCTATCCTGCGGCGGCGCGCCGGGGACTGAGCATCCCCGACGGGCACCGGCCGTAGTCGACGTCGGAGACGGAACGGCCGCGGCCTCCTCCGAAGGGGGCCGCGGCCGTTCCGCTGCTCTCGGTCAGGCTCAGCCGAGCGGGAACTCGGCGGACTGCCCGCCGGCCAGCACCGTCTCCTGCTCGCCGACCACCACGCGCACCGGCTGGGCCCGGGTGGAGCGGGCGGTGATGCGCATGAAGGTGCCGTCGATGTACACGTCCAGCAGCTGGCCCCGGTACTGCACCTCGAAGCCCACGGACTTCAGCTGCTCCGGCATGGACGGCTCCAGGCTGACGCAGTCCTCGTGCACCCGAAGCCCGGCGTAGGCCCGCTGGATCACGTCCAGGGTCCCGCACATGGCCCCTAGGTGGATCCCCTCCTGGGTGGTGCCGCCCTGGGTGTCGTCCAGGTCCGCGACCAGCGCATCCTGATAGGTGGACCAGGAGTTGCGGCGGTCGATCTGCGCGAGGATCGAGGCGGTGACCACCCGAGAGAGCGTCGAGCCGTTGGAGGTGCGCGGCAGGTAGTAGCGCACCGTGTCCTCGATGCGGGCCAGGGAGACGTCGTAGCCGAGGGCCGCGAGCTCATCCTGCAGCCCGGACTGGCCGAACAGGTAGATCAGCATCAGCGTGTCCGCCTGCTTGGACAGCTTGTAGTTGTTGGTCGCATCCCCCTCGGACTCCAGGATCAGATCCATCCGCCCGATGTTGCCGTACTTGCGGCGGTAATGGTCCCAGTCGATCTCGGCGAGGTCGTCGTAGCCGTCGAACTGGCTGATGGTCCCGTTCTCGTTGAACGGCACGGCCATGCGGGTGGACATGTGCTTCCACCGCTCGGTCTCGGACTCGGTGACCTGGTTGGCGGCCAGGGTCCGATCGGCCAGGTGCTCCGGCAGCACCTCCGGCAGGTGCACCACGTGCCGGTAGAGCCAGGCCGCCAGGACGTTGGTGTAGGCGTTGTCCTTCACACCCCCGCCGTTGACGGAGCCGGGGTAGCCGTCGTGGTACTCGTCCGGGCCCATCGCGCCCTCGATGTGGTAGCGCTGATCCTGCTCATCCCAGGTGGTGATGGAGGTGAAGAACCGGGCGATCTCGATCATCAGCTCCGCGCCCTCGTGGGAGAGCCAGGAGTCGTCCCGGGTGGCCTGGTAGTACTGCCAGGCGTTGAACGCGATGGCCAGGCCCACGTGGAACTGCCGCCAGGAGTTGTCCGGCATCCACCGCTCCGAGTGTGGGTTGTACAGCTCCACCGGGGTCTCCTCGCGCCCGTCCGAGCCGGACTGCCAGGGGAACATCGCGCCCTCGGCGCCGAACTCCCGGGCCTTGTGGCGGGCGGCCGGCAGTCGGGCGGAGCGGTAGGCCAGCAGGGACTTGGTGACGAAGGGCAGGCGCATGGTGATGACCGGGAGGATGAAGATCTCATCCCAGAAGATGTGCCCGCGGTACCCCTCCCCGTGCAGCCCGCGCGCGGTGACCCCGGCGTCGGCCAGCTCCATGTTGGGGCCGAGGGTCTGCACGATGTGGAAGATGTGCAGCCGCAGGGCCAGCATGGTCTTCACATCCGCGTCGATGTCCACGGCGAAGCGGGACCACAGCCGGGACCAGGTTGCGGTGTGCGGACCGTAGAGCGCCTCGAAGCCGATCGCGGTGCGGTTCAGGGCCTCCACCGAGCCGAGGGTGGCGGAGGCGATCGCGGAATCCCGGGAGGTCACGACGGCGGTGGTCGTGTCGAAGACCACCGGCTCGCCGTCGTGGCCGTTGACGTGGAAGTGGCGCATCTCCACGTTGCCGGGGCGGATCTCCCGCTCCACCCGGATATCCGAGGCGGCGTTGATCTGGGTGCGCTGGGCGATGGAGATCTGGTGGTCGGACTGGTTGGTGGAGACCACGCAGATGAGGGTCTCGTCCGGCAGCGTCGTGGAGGCGCGGGCCACCAGGTGGTGCCGGTTCAGCTCCCGGTACTCGGCGACGTTGTTGTTGGTCACGGTGGGATCGATGCCGGTGCGCACGTGGATGCGTCCGGACCAGCCCACCGGCTCCACCTTGGTCTCCATCGCGGACAGGTGCCGGCTGGCCATGGAGACCAGTCGACGCTGGTGCACGCGCAGGCGGCGGGGAGTCCGCGCGCCGTCGCGGTCCTCCTCGCGCAGCACCTCCTCCAGGAGTGCGCTGCGGGAGAGCACACCGTGGCGCATGTCCAGCTCGGTGGTCTCATCCAGGATGCGCAGCCCGCCCTCGGACCACCAGTCCCCGTCGCGAAGGCGGACGTCGAGCACCTCGAAGTTGGGCAGGTTGACCATGGACTCGTGCTCCAGGTCCCGGCCGTTGATGTGCGAGACCACCCGGTTGAAGATCCCGGCGACGTAGGTGCCGGGGTAGTGGATCCCGTCGTCCCCGTGCTCGGGGCGGGCCCCGCGCACCCCCATGTACCCGTTGGCCAGGGTCAGCAGGGCCTCGCGGTGGGCCTCGTGCTTGGGGTCGAAGCCGCGGTAGATCAGCTTCCAGGAGTCGGTGCGGTCCAGGCCGAGGTCCAGCTCGGCGACGTCGTTGTGCACGACGTCGGCCCCGGCCTCCTCCAGATCGGCCCGGTCCCCGTGCCGGTTGATCCCGACGACCAGCCCGAAGCCCCCGGCCTTGCCGGCCTGCACCCCGGAGACCGCATCCTCGATGACCACGGCGTCGGCGGGGTCCACCTCCAGGGCGCGGGCGGCGGCCAGGAACATGTCCGGGGCGGGCTTGCCGGGGATGCCGTGCTCCAGGGCGTAGCCGCCGTCGATGATGATGGGGAAGAGGTCCTCCAGCCCGGCCGCGGCCAGCACGGTGCGGGAGTTGCGGGAGGCGGTGACCAGGGCGATGCCGGTGCCGCCCTCCTTCACGCGGCGGGCGAAGTCCACGGTGCCGCGGAAGGTCTCCACGCCGTGCTCATCCAGCTGGGCCTGGAAGTAGTCGTTCTTCAGGGCGGCCTGCCCGTGCACGGTCCAGGCGCCGGGGGCATCGCCCTCGGCGCCCTCGGGCAGGGCGGCCCCGCGGGAGGCCAGCAGCTGGCGCACCCCGTCCTCGCGGGCGCGCCCGTCCACGTGGGCCCGGTAGTCCCGCGAGACGGAGAACTCCCGACGGTCGATATCCTCGGCGCTGCGGCCCTCGGCCGGCTCCAGGCGGGGATCGGCCAGGATCGCGTCGAACAGCTGCTTCCAGGCGGCGGCGTGCACCGAGGCGGTGTCGGTGACCACCCCGTCCATGTCGAAGATGACGGCCTGCTGGGGACACAGCATGGGGAACTCCGCCTTCTTCTCCGGGGCTCGGCGGGCGCCGGGCATGTTGGGATCGCCGGGGCGCAGGTTCAGCAGGTCGGTGGAGCCGAGGAGGTTCAGGGCGTTCATGGAGACCTTTCGCGAGGGTGACGACGGCGGTCAGGAGGTCAAGCCACCATTAAACACTCGCGTCGGAGGCCTGGCGATGGGCTCGGGCGCCGGATCCGCGGTCCAGGTGCACCCGAGGACGGGGTCGCGGGAGCGGGAGTGCGGAGCTCACCAGGCAAGACGCTGGAGCGCGCTCCACCCTGACGCCGACGCCGATGTGACCTAGACTAATCCCTCGGAACCCCTTTCCCCGCCGAATCCCCAGGAGAGCGATGAGCGCATCACCCGCGTCCGATGTCACCACCACCCCGCTGGCCGAGCTGGACCCGGAGGTCGCCCGGGCCATCGACGCCGAGCTGCACCGGCAGCGGGACACCCTGGAGATGATCGCCTCGGAGAACTTCGCCCCGCTGGCCGTGCTGCAGGCGCAGGGCTCGGTGCTGACCAACAAGTACGCGGAGGGTTACCCCGGGCGGCGCTACTACGGCGGCTGCGAGCACGTGGACGTCGTCGAGCGCCTGGCCATCGAGCGGGCCAAGGAGCTGTTCGGCGCCGAGCACGCCAACGTGCAGCCGCACTCCGGGGCGCAGGCCAACGCCGCGGTGATGATGGCCCTGATGAACCCGGGGGACACCCTGATGGGCCTGTCCCTGGCCCACGGCGGGCACCTGACCCACGGGATGAAGCTCAACGTCTCCGGGAAGCTGTACGACATCGCCGCCTACGAGGTGGACCCGGCCACCGGGCGCCTGGACATGGAGGCCGTGCGGCAGGTGGCCCTTCAGGCCCAGCCCAAGGTGATCGTGGCCGGCTGGTCCGCGTACCCGCGCCAGCAGGACTTCGCGGCCTTCCGCGCCATCGCCGACGAGGTGGGCGCCTACCTGTGGGTGGACATGGCCCACTTCGCGGGGCTGGTGGCCGCGGGGCTGCACCCCAACCCGGTGCCGCACGCCCACGTGGTGACCTCCACGGTGCACAAGACCCTCGCGGGTCCGCGCTCCGGGGTGATCCTGTGCACCGAGGAGCTGCGGAAGAAGATCGACTCCGCCGTCTTCCCGGGTCAGCAGGGCGGCCCGCTGATGCACGTGATCGCGGGCAAGGCCGTGGCCTTCAAGATCGCCGCCTCCGAGCAGTTCCGCGACCGGCAGGCCCGCACCCTGGAGGGCGCGCGGATCCTGGCCGAGCGGCTGGGGACCGAGGACGTCGCCCAGCACGGGGTGAAGGTGCTCTCCGGGGGCACGGACGTGCACCTGGTGCTGGTGGACCTGCGGGATTCCGCCCTGGACGGGCGCGCGGCCGAGGACCTGCTGCACGAGGTGGGCATCACCGTGAACCGCAACGCCGTGCCGAACGACCCGCGCCCGCCGATGGTCACCTCCGGGCTGCGCATCGGCACCCCGGCCCTGGCCACCCGCGGCTTCGGCGCCGAGCAGTTCGCGGAGGTCGCGGACATCATCGCCGAGGCCCTGAAGCCCGAGCCCGACGTCGCCGCCCTGCGCGAGCGCGTGAACGCCCTGACCGCGGCCTTCCCCCTGTACCCGGATGTCGAGGAGTTCGCGGCGTGAGCACCACCCAGCAGCACAGCGAGCAGGAGCAGAACGGCCAGCAGGGCCCGCAGATCCTGGACGGGCGGGCCACCGCGGCGGCCATCAAGGAGGAGCTGCGCGAGCAGGTCGCCGAGCTGAGGGCCCGCGGCATCGTGCCCGGGCTGGGCACGGTGCTGGTGGGCGATGACCCGGCCTCGCACTCGTACGTAAAGGGCAAGCACCGCGACTGCGCGGAGGTGGGCCTGGCCTCGATCCGCCGGGACCTGCCCGGGGACATCACCCAGGAGGAGCTGGAGGCCGTCATCGACGAGCTGAACGCGGACCCGGCGTGCACCGGGTACATCGTGCAGCTGCCCCTGCCCCAGCACATCGACACGAACGCGATCCTGGAGCGGATCGACCCGGCCAAGGACGCCGACGGGCTGCACCCGATGAACCTGGGGCGGCTGGTGCTGGACGTGTACGGGCAGGGCGATGCCCCGCTGCCGTGCACCCCGGCCGGGATCGTGGAGCTGATCCGCCGGCACGGGCTGGATGTGAAGGGCAAGGACGTGGCGGTGCTGGGCCGCGGGATCACCGTGGGCCGCCCGCTGGGGCTGCTGCTGTCCCGCCGGGACGTGAACGCGACCGTGACCCTGGCGCACACCGGCACCCGGGATCTGGACGAGGTGCTGGCCGCGGCGGACATCATCGTCGCCGCGATCGGCGTGCCGCACGCGGTGCGCGCCCACCAGGTCAAGGAGGGCGCGATCCTCCTGGACGTGGGCGTCTCCCGGGTGATGGACCCGGTGACCGGCAGGAAGAAGCTGGTGGGGGACATCAGCCCGGAGGCCGCCGAGAAAGCCTCCTGGCTCTCCCCGAACCCCGGCGGGGTCGGCCCGATGACCCGCGCGATGCTGCTGGTCAACGTGGTCCAGGCCGCCCAGCGCGCCGCCGACGCCGCCTGAGCGGCCCGCTCGCGGGGGAGCGCCGAGACTCATCTCGGCGCTCCCCCGCGGTCGTCTCGTGCCGACTTCGCGGAACACCCGTTGTGGTGCTTGACACCTCGCAGTAGGATCTGACGCACACATGAAAGTGTGACCCGCTCGGCGAGCGCTCGACGGGTCGCCCACCGCCGCTGAGATACCGGGTTCTTGCTGAGATGCGGGGATCGTGCTGAGATACCGCACGGCGGGACGCATCTCAGCACGAACAGCGCATCTCGACATGGAACCCGCATTTGAACGCACTCGGGAGCGCAGCAGTCACGACACTGAGGGCACGCGGCATCACCGGGAAGTCATCGCCGGAGCCAGATGCAGGGCGGGTGTCCTGCATCCGATGATCCGGGCTGGGCACTTCTCCCCGACCCCCCGCCAGGGCCCCGGTGCCGCGCTTGTACAATGGGGGCCATGCGTTCAGCCGGTCCCCAGGAGCACTCTCAGGCATCATCCCCGGGCGGGGCGGACCCCGCCGCCACCCGCAGGAAGGCCGTCTGGGCCACCGTCGTCGGGATGGCGGTGCTCGTGGCGATCTTCATCGCCGCGATCTGGCGGGCTGCGGACGAGGCCTCCCTGCTCGGGTGGATCCTCGCCGCCATCGCCCTCGGCTGGCTGGGCCTGGCCGCGTACGTGCTGAGCCTGGTGCGCGGCAGCCTCACCCCCCGCACCACCTCGGCCCCCGGGCAGGAGGCCGGTGGGTCCGACTCCATGCGGGATGAGAAGCTCGCGCACAGCTTCCAGATCGTCCTGGTGCAGAAGAAGGTCGTCGCCGAGGAGCTGGCCAAGGGCGAGGACGCGGACGCCGAGATGATCGACCGCGCCCTGGACACCATCGACTTCACCGCCAAGAACGGCATGGGACTGGCCCGCTCCGCCCAGCCCGCCGCCCAGGAGGCCTGAGCCCACATGAGCTCCCCGAACACCGCCGCGCAGGACCCGGCACCCCGCGACCAGCACACCCTGCGCATCGCCACCGTCAACGTCAACGGCATCCGCGCCGCCTACAACTCCAAGAAGAAGCAGACCATGGGGGACTGGCTGGCCCACCGGGACATCGACATCCTCTGCCTGCAGGAGGTCCGCGCCCCGGACGCCAGCCTGCGCAAGCTCCTGGACGAGGACCAGTGGGAGATCCTGCACTCCGAGGCCGTGGCCAAGGGCCGTGCGGGTGTGGCGATCGCCACCCGTAAGGGTGCCGAGCAGCACCCCTCCCGGCTGCCGGACCAGCCCCGACAGACCCGCATCGGGCTGCCCGGCCTGGACGGGGACGAGCACACCGGCCGCTGGGTCGAGGCCGACTACGACCTGCCCGGCGGCACGAGCCTCACCGTGGTCTCCGCGTACGTGCACTCCGGGGAGGTGGACACCATCCGCCAGGAGCACAAGTACGCCTTCCTGGAGCGGATGCTCACCCGCCTGCCCGAGCTCGCCGAGCAGTCCGACCACGTGCTGATCGTCGGGGACCTCAACGTGGGGCACACCGAGCTGGACATCAAGAACTGGAAGGGCAACGTCAAGAACGCCGGATTCCTGCCCGAGGAGCGGGCGTACTTCGACCGCTACTTCGGCGACGTCGGCTACGTGGACGTGGCCAGGAAGCTCGCCGGGGAGGTCCCGGGGCCCTACACCTGGTGGTCCTACCGCGGTCAGGCCTTCGACAACGACGCCGGGTGGCGCATCGACTACCACATGGCCACCCCCGCGCTGGCCGCCGCCGCCCGGCAGGCGGTGGTGGACCGCGCCCCCAGCTACGACACCCGCTTCTCCGACCACGCCCCGCTCGTGGTCGACTACCAGCTCGCCTGAAGGAGCCCCCGCCCGTCATGACCGATACCGCCATCCCCAACCGCTCCACCGGCGCCCCCCGCGTGTTCTCCGGGGCCCAGCCCTCCGCGGACTCCCTGCACCTGGGCAACTACGTCGGGGCCGTGCGCAACTGGGTGGACATGCAGGATGCCAACGAGTGCATCTACTTCATCCCGGACCTGCACGCCATCACCGTGCCCCAGGACCCGGCGACCCTGGCCGAGCGCACCCGCAAGACCGCGGCCCAGTACATCGCCGCCGGGATCGACCCCACCCGCACCCCGTTCTTCGTGCAGTCCCACGTGCCCGAGCACACCCAGCTGTCCTGGCTGCTGTCCTGCATCACCGGCTTCGGCGAGGCCTCCCGGATGACCCAGTTCAAGGACAAGTCCGCCAAGCAGGGCGCCGAGAACGCGACCGTCGGGTTGTTCACCTACCCCATCCTCATGGCCGCGGACATCCTGCTGTACCAGACGGACCAGGTCCCGGTGGGGGAGGACCAGCGCCAGCACCTGGAGCTGACCCGCACCCTCGCCCAGCGGTTCAACACCCGCTTCGGGGAGACCTTCGTGATCCCGGAGGGCAAGATCCTCCGGGACACCGCCAAGGTCTACGACCTGCAGAACCCCGGGGCGAAGATGTCCAAGTCCGCCGCCAGCGACTCCGGGATCATCTGGCTGCTGGACGAGCCGAAGAAGATGGCCAAGAAGATCAAGTCCGCCGTGACCGACGACGGCACCGAGATCCGCTTCGACCGCGAGGCCAAGCCGGGGATCTCCAACCTGCTGACCATCTACTCCTCCCTGACCGGCCGTCCCGTGGAGGAGATCGTCGCCGAATACGAGGGGAAGATGTACGGGCACCTGAAGGTCGGCCTGGCCGAGGTCGCCGTCGAGGTCCTGGGGCCCATCCGGGAGCGGACCCTGGAGATCATGGCGGACCCGGCTGAGCTGGATCGGCTGCTGGCCGCCGGTGCCGAGCAGGCCCGCCAGATCGCGGCCGTGACCGTGCAGCGCGCCTACGACGCCGTCGGCTTCCTGCCCCCGCTGCGGTAGCGCCCACCCGGATCCGCCATGACCCCCGGCCCCAGCACCAGCCCCACCCTGCGCGGGGATCGGCGCTACCTCAGCGTGGTGCTGGGGGTGCCGGAGCACATCCAGGACCGGGTGCTGTCCTGGCGGGCGGCCCAGGGGCTGACCTCCTCCGCCCCGCCGCACATCACCGTCCTGATCACCGAGACCGACCCGCGCGATCCCCTGCCGGAGCGGATCGCCGCGGAGCTGGCCCGGGTGTGCCGGGAGGTCGGACCCTTCCGGGTGGGCTTCGACGGGGCGGAGACCTTCCTGCCGGTCAGTCCCGTCGCGTACCTGCGCATCGCCGACGGCGGGGACCACCTGACCCGGCTGCACCGGATCTGCGCGGACCTGCTGCCCAGTGCCTCGCCCTTCGACTACCACCCGCACCTGACGCTGGCCCACGGGCTGGACGAGGAGGGGCTGCACCGGGCCCGGTGGGACTTCGCCTCCTGCCGCCTGAGCTTCCGCGCCGAGCAGCTGCAGATCTTCCACGGGGACCGCACCGGCTGGCGGGACCTCGGCGCCCTGCCCCTCGGGCCCGCCCGCTGACGCCCTCGGCCGACGTCGTCCGGTCGACGTCGCACCCCAGACGTTAGCCCGCAGGCTCCCAATCC
>NZ_BCSM01000013.1 GCF_001570865.1 Rothia kristinae NBRC 15354 | reverse complement strand
CGGATTGGGGGGGGGGCGGGGCGGGGATGTGCCGTGGACCGTGGGGTCAGCGGGCGCTGACCAAGGCCTCGTAGACCGCGGCGGTGCGTCGGGCGGCGTCGTCCCAGGTCAGGGTGCGGGCGTGGGCCAGGCCGCGGGCGCGCAGCCGGGCGCGCAGCGCCGGATCCTCGGCCAGCAGCGCCAGGGACCGGGCCCAGGCCCGCGGGGTACGCTCGGGCACCAGCAGCCCGGCGCGCCCGTCCTTCAGGGCGGTGCGCAGCCCGCCGACGTCGGAGGCTGCCACCGGGGTGCCGCAGGCCTGGGCCTCCAGGGCCACCAGACCGAAGGTCTCGGAGGAGGAGGGGCAGGCCACGACGTCGGCCGCGCGCATCGCGGACGCGAGCTGGGGCGCGGGGCAGGCCGGGGTGAACCGGCAGCGCGCCAGGACGCCCTCGTCCCGGGCCAGCGCGCGCAGCCGCGTCAGGTACTGCGGGGAGGCGCTGCCGCGGATCTCCAGCCGCGCCTCCGGGACCCGGCGGATCAGCTCCGGCAGGGCCCGGATCAGGATCTCGGGGCCCTTCAGCGGCTGGGGGCGCCCTGCGAACAGGATGCGGAACGGCGCGGGGTCCTCGCTCGTCTCCCGCGCGGATGGTGCGGCATCCTCCGGCGCGGACTCCGGAGAGGCGAGTGTCTGCGATCCGGGTTCCTGCGAGGCGGGCGCTGGGGAGGTGGGTCGCTCGGGGTCCGGGTGGAAGACCGCGGCGTCCACCCCCGGGGGCACCGTGTGCAGCCGCCGCGGATCCGCCCCGTACAGCTGCACGAGCTCCCGCGCTTCGGTGTCGGTGTTGGCGATCACGGCCTGGGTAGCGCGCAGCAGCTCCTCTTCGGCCGCGGCCCGCTCCTGCGGTTCCGGCGGCTCCCCGGCCCCGGCGTGGCGGTTCTTGATCCGGGCCGTGGTGTGCAGGGTCAGCACCAGCGGCAGCCGCTCCGCCGTGCGCCCCAGCTGCTCGCGCAGGCTCAGGGCGGCCTGCCCGGACAGCCAGTAGTGCGCGTGCAGCGCATCCGGGGCCGGCAGCCGCTGCGCCACCTCGGCGCAGGCGCGCCCGAAGGCCCCGGTCAGTCGGGCGAGATCCGCCTTGCCGGCCCCGGCGGCCGCGGGCAGGGCCAGGGTGTGCACCCGCAGTCCCGGCGCGGGGCTCGCGGTGCGCACGGACGGGGCGCTCGCGGCGTCGGGCGAGGTGTCCAGGGTGAAGACCTCCACGCGATGCCCGGCGCGGGCCAGGGCGGCGCACAGGTGCGCGATGTAGACGTTCATGCCCCCGGCGTCCCCGTCGCCGGGCTGGGCCAGGGGAGAGGTGTGCATGCTCAGCACGTGCAGGACCAGCCCCCGGGATCCCGGGGCGCGCTCGTCGGCGGCGACGGTGCGCTGGGCGGCGGGTGGTGGGGCATCCGGGGGCGCAGTCACAGCACCCGAGTCTAGGCCATGCCCGCGCGCCGCTGCGGTGCGCTCACCGACACCCCGGCGTCCGCTTGCCCGCCGTCCAGCGCACCGCCCGCCGGGTGCGGCGCGCGGGCGCGGGGACCGGTGGGACAATGGCCGCATGAGCAAGCCCGAACAGCGCCCCGACCCCTCCGCCGATCCCGATTCATCCAGCACGCTCCCCACGGCCGATTCCGCCCAGCTCCCCCCGGAGCGGGCCGCGCTGATCGACCTGGGCGCCGTCGAGCACAACGTCCGGGTGCTGCGTCGCCGCTGCGCCCCCGCCCGGCTGATCGCCGTCGTGAAGGCCGACGCCTACGGGCACGGTGCGGTGCCCGTGGCCCGGGCCGCCCTGCGCGCAGGTGCCGACATGCTGGGGGTGGCCCACGTGCGCGAGGCCCTCGAGCTGCGCGAGGCCGGGATCGACGCGCCCGTGCTGGCCTGGCTGCACACCCGCGCCACGGACTTCGCCGCGGCTGTGGCCCGCGACGTCGAGCTCGGGGTCTCCGGCTGGGATCTGGAGGCCGCCGCCGAGGCCGCCCGGCAGACCGGGAGCACCGCGCGCGTGCACCTGAAGATCGACACTGGCCTGGGCCGCAACGGCGCCACCGCCCGCGGCTGGCCCGGCTTCGCCGCCCGGGCCAGGACCCTGGAGCAGGAGGGCCTCGTGCAGGTGGTGGGCATCTTCTCCCACCTGGCCGTGGCCGATGAGCCGACCCGCCCGGAGACCCGCGAGCAGCTGGCCCGCTTCGACGCCGCCGTCGCCCAGGCCCGGGAAGTGGGCCTGAACCCGCGGACCTGCCACCTGGCCAACACCCCCGGGGCCCTGGCCGACGGCGACGACGCCCAGCACCGGGAGATCCTGCGCGACGCCGTGCGCGTGGGCCTGGCTCTCTACGGCCTGTCCCCGTTCCCAGGCATCCCGTCGGAGGAGCTGGGGCTGCGCCCGGCGATGACCCTGCAGACCTTCGTGGACTCCGTCAAGGAGGTCCCGGCCGGGCAGGGCGTCTCCTACGGGCTGCGCTACCGAACCGAGACCCCCACCACCCTCGCCCTGATCCCGGTCGGCTACGCCGACGGCGTCCCCCGCGTGGCCGAACACGGCCCGGTGCGCATCCACCCGGCCGGGGCGCCCGCCCGGACCTTCCGGGTCGTGGGGCGGGTCGCGATGGACCAGATGGTCGTGGACCTCGGCGAGCCCGGGCTGAGCGACCCCGCCCTGGGCTACCTGCACGCCCCCGCCGTGCTGTTCGGCACCGGGGAGAACCCCGCGGTGGAGGAGTGGGCGCAGGCCGCCGGGACCATCAACTACGAGATCGTCACCCGCATCTCCCCGCGCGTGGACCGGGTCTACCTCACGCCCCGCTCCGAAGCCGAAGGTGAGACCGAGGCCGCCGATGGGGCGCGCGGGCAGGGCGAGGCCGCGGCGGGGGAGTCGGCATGAGCCGGCCCGCCGCCCCCGGTCCCGGGGAAGAGGAGACACTGCCCAAACCGCTGACCGAGGTGGCCCTGCCCGACCTCGCCGCGACCGGCCGTCTGGCCCGGGCGCTGGCCGCCGCGCTGCGCGCCGGGGACCTCCTGGTGCTCACCGGTGAGCTCGGCGCCGGGAAGACCACCTTCACCCGCGCCCTGGGGAAGGCCCTCGGGGTGCGCGGCTCCGTGATCTCCCCGACCTTCGTCCTGGCCCGCATCCACCCCAACGACCCCGACGGCCCCCGGCCCGGCGGACCGGACCTGGTGCACGTGGACGCCTACCGGCTGGGCTCGGTCGAGGAGGTGGACGACCTGGATCTGGAGGCCACCCAGGACCGGGCCGTGACCGTCGTGGAATGGGGGCGCGGGCTGGTGGAGCACCTGGCCGAGTCTCGCCTGGAGCTGACCCTGGAGCGGGCCACGGGGGAGGCCGCCCCGGTGGTGGAGGGCGACGAGGACGACGAGGACCCGCGTCGGGCCCGGCTGGCGGCGTTCGGGCCCCGCTGGACCGGGCAGGCCGGGCGGGACCTGGCCCGGCGCCTGGAGGCCGCCCTGCGCGGCTGACGCGCCCCGGGGGTGCGTCGGGAGGGGGAACTACACTTAGGCGGGTGCTCATCCTCAGCTGCGACACCTCCTCCATCGCCAGCGGCGCCCTGCTGCGCGTGCCGGACGACGCCGGCGCCCCCGAGGCCACGGGCCCCGACCTCGTCGGCCGCGCCGAGGTGCTGGGCTCCTTCGCCACCGAGGACACCCGCTCCCACGCGGAGGCCACCGCGCCGGGGCTGCGTCGGCTCCTGGAGCAGGCCGGGGTGCCCGGCACGGCGCTGGGGCTCATCCTGGTCGGCATCGGCCCCGGCCCCTTCACCGGACTGCGCGCCGGGATCATGACCGCCCGGGCCCTGGGCTGGGCCTGGGGGGTGCCCGTGCGCGGGGTCATGAGCCTGGACGCCCTGGCCGAGGCGGCCCACCGGGACCTGCCCGTCCACGGCGCGCCCTTCCTGGCCGCCGCCGACGCCCGCCGCAGAGAGGTCTACGCCGCGGCCTACCGCACCGACCCCGCCCGGGGCTGGGCGCGCGAGGCCGGCCCCGCGGTCGGGAAGGCCGAGGGGATCCGGGACCTGCTGGGCCCCGCCCTGACCGGGCAGGACCGGCTGCCGCCCGTCGTCGGGCGCGGCGCCGGACTGTACCCCGAGCAGCTGCCCGCCCTGCCCGGGTGGGAGCAGGCGCACCCGCAGGCCGCGGACCTCGCCCGGGCCGGGGTGCGCCGGGGCCTGAACAGCCTGGATGCGGGCACCAGCCCCCTGTACCTGCGCGAATCCGACGCCGTCGTGCCCGCCGCCCGCAAGAAGGCCACCCGATGAGCCCCGGCCTGCCCTCAGACTGCCGCCACCGCCCGATGAGCGCGGCGGACATCCCCGCGGTCCACGCGCTGGAGACCCGCCTCTTCCCGCACGACGCCTGGCCGGTCGAGATGTTCCGCGCCGAGATCGCCCACCCGACCCGCGCCTACACCGCGGTCCTGGACGAGGCCGAACAGGTCATCGCCTACGCCGGGATGATGGCCGTCGCCGAGATCGCCGACGTGCAGACCGTGGCCGTGGCTCCCGAACACGAGGGCCGCGGCATCGGGCGCTGGCTGCTGCACCGGATGCACGAGCAGGCCCGCACCGCCGGGGCGCAGCGGATGATGCTCGAGGTCCGCCAGGACAACGGCCGGGCGCGCGCCCTGTACGAGGGGCTCGGCTACCGCGCCGTGCACATCCGGCCCCGCTACTACCGGGACGGAGCCGACGCCGTGATCATGCAGAAGGACCTGGCCCCGCAGCCCGGACGGGACGGGGCGGTGCTGACCGGGGCCGGCCCGACCGGTGCCGCCCTCACCGGGACGGCGTCGATCGGGGCCGTCGGCGCCGAGGCGCTGGCCGGGAACCCGCAGACCGAGGAGGAGCAGGAATGAACCGCGAGCCGATCGTGCTGGGCATCGAGTCCTCGTGCGATGAGACCGGGATCGGGATCGTGGCCGGGAACCGGCTGCTGACCAACACCGTCTCCTCCTCGATGGCCGAGCACGTGCGCTTCGGCGGGGTGATCCCGGAGATCGCCTCCCGCGCGCACCTGGAGGCCATGATCCCCGCGCTGGACGCGGCCCTGACCGAGGCCGACGTCGAGCTGGGGCAGGTGGACGCGCTCGCAGTGACCGGCGGCCCGGGCCTGGCCGGGGCGCTCATGGTCGGGGTGGCCGCGGCCAAGGCGCTGGCCGCGGCCACCGGCAAGCCGCTGTATGCGATCAACCACCTCGTCGCGCACGTGGGGGTGGGCCTGCTGGAGGGGCAGTCCGGCGCGGTCACCGGCCCGGACGGGAGGCTGCCGGAGGATCTCGGGGCGCTGCTGGTCTCCGGGGGGCACACGGAGATCCTGCGAGTGCACGACATCGCCGGGGACGTCCGCCTGCTCGGGGCGACCCTGGATGACGCGGCCGGGGAGGCCTACGACAAGGTGGCCCGCATCCTCGGGCTGCCCTACCCCGGGGGTCCCGCGATCGATCGGGTCGCCCGCGAGGGGGACCCTCGGGCCTTCCGCTTCCCCCGGGGGCTCAGTGCGCCCAAGTACCTCGGCAGCGCCGAGGCGCCCGGGCCGCACCGCTACGACTTCTCGTTCTCCGGGCTGAAGACCGCCGTGGCGCGGGTGGTGGAGGGCTTCGAGGCGCGCGGGGAGCCGGTGCCGGTGGCCGACGTCGCCGTCTCCTTCCAGGAGGCCGTGGCCGACGTCATCACCGCCAAGGCCATGCTGGCCTGCGCGGAGCAGGGCATCGGCACGCTGCTGCTGGGCGGGGGCGTGGCCGCCAACTCGCGGCTGCGGGCCCTGGCCGAGCAGCGCTGCGGGCAGCACGGGGTGCGCCTGGTGGTGCCCCCGCTGAGCCTGTGCACGGACAACGGCGCGATGGTCGCGGCCCTGGGCTCGCGCCTGGTCGCGGCGGGCACGGCCCCCACGGGGCTGGGCTTCACCCCGGACCCGTCCCTGCCGGTCACCTCGATCTGCCTGCCCTGATTCTCCTTTCGTGAGCCGCCTGCCCTGAGACCCGGCCCGGGCCGACGCCGGTCAGTACCCGGTGCGGGTCAGGCGGGTCAGGTCCCGCACGACGGCGCGCAGGTCGCCGTCGTGCCGGGCGGCCACCCGCCGCTGCCGCTCGGCTCCGGTGCCGCGCTCCAGGATCCGCTCGATCTCCGCCAGCTCCTCGGCGCAGCCCAGGTCATCGGCCAGCGGGGCCAGTCGATCCAGCATCCGCGGGATCTCCTCGCGCAGCGGCGCCTCCCGGTTGCTCGGATCCAGGATCACCTCGGCATCCAGCCCGTAGCGGGCCGCACGCCACTTGTTCTCCTCCGCGCTCCAGCGGCGCAGCACCGGGATGGTGCCGCCGGCCTCCACGGTGCGGGAGGCCTCCTCCGCCAGGCACTGGGTCAGGGCCGCCATGGCCCCGATCTCCTGCAGGGTCGAGGCGCCGTCGCAGATGCGCATCTCCACGGTGCCGTAGCGCGGCACCGGGCGCACGTCCCAGCGGTTCTCCGAGTCCTCCTCGATGACGCCGGTGTCCATCAGATCCCGGGTGTACTGCTCGAACTCCTCCCACCGCTGGAACAGGTACGGCATCCCGGAGGTCGGGATCTGCTGGAAGATCATGGCCCGCTGCGAGGCGTAGCCGGTGTCGTGGCCCTGCCAGAACGGGGAGTTCGCGGACAGCGCCAGCAGGTGCCCGTAGTGGTTGACCAGGTGGTTCACGGTGGGCAGGGCCTTGTCCCGGGAATCCACGCCCACGTGCACGTGCACCCCGTAGATCATCATCTGGTAGCCCCAGTACTGCGTGCGCTCCAGGACCTTGCGGTAGCGCTCCTTGTCCGAGATGACCTGCTCCTCCCACCGGGCCAGGGGGTGGGTCCCGGCGGAGAAGATCTCCACGCCCAGGGGGTCGGTGTGGCGGCGGATCTTCTCGACCATCCCGGCCAGCTGCTCGACGGCCTCGCCGACCCGCTCATTCACGCCGGTGACCATCTCGATGGTGTTGGCCAGGAACTCCCGGGTCAGGTGCGGGGTCAGCCCCTCCGGGTGGATGAGGTCCCGGTGAGGTGCGGTGAGCACCTCGAACAGCTCGGGCGCGGCCCCGATCATCGCGCCGCTGGCGCGGTCCACCAGGGCGACCTCCCATTCGATGCCGAGGGTGGACTGGGTGGAGCTGGCGAATTCGAGCATGAGGGCCTCCAGACGTGATCGCTTCATCCTATCCGCGCCGGTCACCGGCCGATGGCGGCATCCCAGCAGGTGAGCGGGCTCAGACGGGTTCGACGACGAAGCAGGCCCGCTGCTCCCCGCCGGGCTCGTCCCAGCGGGTCGCGAGCAGCGTCGCGTGCCTCCCGCCTGACCCCGGCCCCCGGGACGCACCGGCCAGCAGGCGCCTGCGCAGCCGCTCCGGCACGACGTCGACCCCCCGCTTCTTCACGGTCAGGGACGTGACGCCGTGCTCGCGCACCCAGCGGCGCAGGGTCTTCTCGTGCAGGGGCAGGCGCGCCGCGATCCGCCAGCACCGGGCCCAGTCCAGCTCTCGGGCGTCATCGGAGGTCACGTAGGCGATGCGCTCATCCAGCAGGTGCCCGTCGACGGCCTCGGCCAGGGCTCGCACCTGCCCGGAGCGGATCACGGCGCCGTCGGGTTCGTACAGGTACGCCCCGGGCGGGCCGACGGGGGCCGCGGGCTCCTGCTCGGCGGCCACGGGGGAGTCCAGCACGTGCAGAGCCCGCGGGACCAGTGGGTCCGGTCCCAGCACGGTGGCGCGCCGGCGCACCCCGGGGGTGGCCAGGGCGTTGAACCACAGGACGACCTCCACCACGTCCCCGCCGTGGCTGACCCATTCGGCGGTGGCCTCCGGGGGGATCGCGGCCCGGTCCATGCCCGGGCCCATCTTGACCCCCATCGGCACGCCGGTCGCGGCCAGGCGGCGGATGACGGAGAACGGCGGGGAGAAGGCCTCGGGGTCGAAGATCCGCTGCCGGGTGCGCCCGCGGCCGGATTCCCGGCGGGCCGGATCCAGCCACAGGGCCGTCATCGCGCCGCCGTCCGGGCACCTCAGCTGCCCCGGCTCCAGCTGCTCGACGTCGCCGACCAGCACCCGGGCGTCGGGGAAGGACCGGAGGTTCGCGGCCGCGCAGGCAGCCGTGTGCGGGTCGATCTCCACGGCCAGCACGCAGAGCCCGGCCCGGGCGAAGGCCAGGGTGTCCGCGCCCAGCCCGCAGCCCAGGTCCGCCACCGAGCCCAGTCCGGCCGCGCGCAACCGGGCGGCGTGGTGCTCGGCCACGGCCCGGCGGGTGGCCTGCTCCAGCCCCGGCCGGGTCAGCAGCAGGTGCTCGGCCTCGGGTCCGAACTTGGCCGCGGCCTCGCCGCGCAGCTTGGCCTGGGTCAGCACGGCGGCGGCCCGGTCCGCGTCCAGTCCGGCCGCGCGCAGCCGGGTGGAGGCGGCCAGGGCGTCCTGCTCGCGGTAGTCCAGGCCGGCCAGCAGCGTCAGCTCCTGCTCGTCGAAGGGTGCTGGCGGGGCGGGGGAGAGGTTGGGGAGGCTCACGCGCTCCACCCTAACCGGGCCCCGGACGGCGGCGTCGGTTCCGCCCTCGGCGGAGGCTGGCACTCGCCTTGACCCTCTGCTAACGCCCGGAATAGAGTCGGCTTTAGCACTCTGGCACTCAGGGTGCTAACTGGGCCTGGCGCTCAATC
Organism: Rothia kristinae NBRC 15354; assembly: GCF_001570865.1. Lineage (GTDB taxonomy): Bacteria > Actinomycetota > Actinomycetes > Actinomycetales > Micrococcaceae > Rothia > Rothia kristinae. Next base: position 72,601 of record NZ_BCSM01000013.1, on the reverse strand, counting down.
GGCACCGCGACGACGGTTGGCTCGCCTCACCCACAGGCTCATGCCGCGTACCGACAACCCAAGGAAGAAGGTCCACCATGTCCGTCTCCATCAAGCCCCTGGAAGACCGCATCGTCGTCCAGCCCGTCGAGGCCGAGCAGACCACCGCCTCCGGGCTGGTCATCCCGGACACCGCCAAGGAGAAGCCCCAGGAGGGCAAGGTCGTGGCCGTGGGCCCCGGCCGCGTGGACGACAAGGGCAACCGCTTGCCCGTGGACGTCGCCGAGGGCGACGTCGTCATCTACTCCAAGTACGGCGGGACCGAGGTCAAGTACTCCGGCCAGGAGTACCTCGTGCTCTCCGCGCGGGACGTGCTGGCCGTCGTCGAGAAGTAGTCTCACGCATCCGCGCACGAGACCCGCACCCACCCTTCACGACAAGGAGTCATGACGTTCCATGGCAAAGCAGCTGCGATTCGATGACGCCGCCCGCAAGGCCCTCATGGCCGGTGTGGACAAGCTGGCCGACACCGTCAAGGTGACCCTCGGCCCCCGCGGGCGCAACGTGGTCCTGGATAAGCAGTGGGGGGCGCCGATCATCACCAACGACGGCGTGACCATCGCCCGCGAGGTCGAGCTGGACGACCCCTACGAGAACCTCGGCGCCCAGCTGGCCAAGGAGGTCGCCACCAAGACCAACGACGTCGCCGGCGACGGCACCACCACCGCGACCGTGCTCGCCCAGGCGCTGGTCACCGAGGGGCTGCGCAACGTGGCCGCCGGGGCCGCGCCCAACGAGATCCGCCGGGGCATCGAGGCGGCCGTGCAGGCCGTCTCCGAGCGCCTGCGCGCCAACGCCCGCGAGGTCGAGGGCCAGGAGGTCGCGCACGTCGCGGCCATCTCCGCCCAGTCCGAGCAGATCGGCCAGCTGCTGGCCGAGGCCTTCGAGAAGGTCGGCAAGGACGGTGTGATCACCATCGAGGACGGCTCCTCCACGGAGATCGAGCTGTCCGTGACCGAGGGCATGCAGTTCGACAAGGGCTACCTGTCCCCGTCCTTCGTGACCGACGCCGAGCGGCAGGAGGCCGTGCTGGAGGACTCCCTGGTGCTGATCCACCAGGGCAAGATCTCCTCCGTGCAGGACCTCATGCCGGTCCTGGAGAAGGTCGTGCAGGCCAAGAAGCCGCTGACCATCATCGCCGAGGACGTCGAGGGCGAGGCTCTGTCCACCCTGGTGGTGAACAAGCTGCGCGGCAACCTCGACGTCGTCGCCCTGAAGGCCCCCGGCTTCGGGGACCGCCGCAAGGCGATCATGCAGGACCTGGCGATCCTCACCGGCGGCGAGGTCATCACCTCCGAGCTGGGCATCACCCTGGACTCGGTCACCCTGGACCAGCTGGGCACCGCCCGGCGGGTCACCGTGACCAAGGACGAGACCACCGTCGTGGACGGCGGCGGCTCCGAGCAGGCCCTGGCCGAGCGCGTGGCCCAGCTGCGCGCCGAGGTCGAGCGCGTGGACTCCGAGTGGGACCGCGAGAAGCTCAAGGAGCGCCTGGCGAAGCTGGCCGGCGGCGTGTCCGTCATCAAGGTCGGCGCCGCGACGGAGGTCGAGGCCAAGGAGCGCAAGCACCGCATCGAGGACGCTGTCTCCTCCACCCGCGCCGCGCTGGAGGAGGGCATCGTCGCCGGCGGCGGCTCCGCCCTGGTCCACGCCGCGAAGGCCCTGGATGAGGACCTCGGCCTGAGCGCCGAGGACGCCCGCACCGCGGTGGACATCGTGCGCCGCTCCCTGAACCAGCCGCTGCGCTGGATCGCGGAGAACGCCGGGGCCGACGGATTCGTCGTCGCCGCCCGGGTCGCGGAGCAGGAGGTCGGCCACGGCTACAACGCCGCGACCGGGCAGTACGAGGATCTGGTGGCGGCCGGGGTCATCGACCCCGTCAAGGTCACCCGCTCCGCCCTGGAGAACGCCGCCTCCATCGCCTCCCTGGTGCTGACCACCGAGACCCTGGTGGTGGATCAGCCCGAGGAGGAGGACGAGGACTAGCCTCTTCCCTCCGGGTCCCGTGATGCGCGGGCCCGTCTCCGCGCGATCCCCGTCGCCCGATGCCCCGTCCAACCGGGGCCTCCGGCGGCGGGGATCGCGCGTTCCGTCCGCCGCATCAGCCCGGAGGCGAGGGCCGCGGAGCCGGTGCGCTCAGGTCGGAACCCCGTGGGGAGGGGGACGGGGCTGCCGAGCCGGAAGCCCCGATTCGGCTAGGATGTGAGGGTTTGCCCCCGCTCGGAGCGGGGACGCTCACTTCCGCAGTCGCCGCCCCGTCGAGGATCCCCCTTTCTCCGCATGACCCCGCCATCATCGATCCCCTCAGCCCCCGCCGCGGCCCCGGGCACGCAGCCGCCGTCCACCGTCCGCGACGCCGTGGGGCTGGGCACGGGTCGGGCCCCTGCCCCCGCCCCGGCATTCCGGCCGGAGATCCAGGGGCTGCGCTCGCTGGCCGTGCTGCTGGTCGCCGCGTACCACATCTGGTTCGGTCGGGTCTCCGGCGGGGTGGATGTGTTCCTGTTCATCTCCGCGTTCCTGATGACGCTGTCCTTCACCCGCCGGATCGAACGCGGGGAGCGGATCGGGTGGCGGCGGTTGAGCACGTACTGGGTGCACGTGTTCAAACGGATCCTGCCCCTGGCGGTGCTCACGGTGCTGCTGGTGCTGGTCGGAACGCGGGCGCTGCTGGGTCCGGAGCGCTGGCTGCCGATCCTGCGGGAGTCCGTCTCGGTGCTGACGTACTGGGAGAACTGGTACTCGATCGCCCACGCGGTGGATTACTACGCCGCGGACTCCGGTGCGGCCTCCCCGCTGCGCCACTTCTGGTCGCTGTCCGTGCAGGGGCAGATCTTCCTGACCTGGCCCCTGCTGTTCGCGCTCGGGGCCCTCATCATCCGGGGCCTGCGCCTACCGGCCCGTGCCGTGCTGGGGACGCTGTTCGGTCTGATCTTCGCGGCGTCGCTGGCTTTCTCGGTGATCCTCACCAGTGCGGATCAGCAGTCCGCGTACTTCAACACCTTCGCTCGGCTGTGGGAGTTCGCCCTGGGCTCCCTGCTGGCGATCCTGCTGCCGCTGCTGCGCGCCCCGGCCCGGGTGCGGGCCGGGCTGGGGTGGATCGGGGTCGCGGCGATCCTCCTGTGCGGAGCGGTCCTGGATGTGCAGGGAGCGTTCCCCGGATGGATCGCCCTGTGGCCGACGCTGGCGGCCAGCCTCGTGATCTTCGCGGGGCAGACCGGCACCCGCTGGGGTGCGGACCGTCTGCTGTCCTGGGGTCCTCTGGTGCGTCTGGGCGGATACTCCTACGCCCTGTACCTGCTGCACTGGCCGCTGCTGGTCTTCTATCTCTCCCACGTCGGCCAGGAGAAGGCCGGGTTCGTCTCCGGGGTCGGCCTGCTGGCCCTGTCGCTGGCCGGCGCCGTCGCTCTGACCCGCTGGGTGGATGCGCCGCTGCGCTCCTGGCGGTGGGCCGAGGCCGGGCGCTGGCGCTCCCTGGCGGTCATCGGCCTGTGCCTGTGCCTGGGGCTGGGCGCGGCGATGGGATGGCAGGGACAGATCCGCCACCGCCAGGCGGTCTTGGATGCTCATGCGGAGCGGGATTACCCCGGGGCCAGGATCCTGGAGTCCGGGTACGTGTACCAAGGAGATCCTGATCCGGAACTGACCCCCACCGAGGTGGTGCGGGTCGGTGACTGGGCTCAGAGCCACTTGGGCAGCACCTGCGATCGAGTCATGCATCCGGCACCCGCCGGCCTGCCCGGCGAGCAGTGCTACTACTCGGTGCGCCAGGATCAGCCTGACCGCACCGTCGTGGCGGTCGGCAACTCCCACACGGAGCAGTGGATGACCGCGATGATGGATCGGGCGCGGCGCAGCAACGAAGATCTGATCTTCATCCGCTACCCGGGGTGCTACTTCACCACCGCCCAGGACAACGGCTCCGAGCAGTGCCAGCAGTGGGTGCCTCGAGCGGAGGAGCTGATCAACCGATTGCACCCGGACGACCTGGTGATCCAGTCCACCTTCGCCACCCATGACGGCGCCGCAGAGGTCATCCGGCCCGGAACGGAGGAGCAGGTTCGCCGATGGTCGGGCCAGGGCATCCGAGTTATCGGCATCAGGGACAACGCCCGCTTCCCTCAGTCGCACATGGACTGCGAGAAGCAGAAGGGGCTGGATGCCTGCACCTTCGAACACGTCACGGCCGGCACCGGCGATCCCACGCTGGCCTGGCAGCGGTCCATTCCCGGATACGCCTCCGTGGACATGGACGACATCATCTGCCCAGAAGGCCGCTGCCCGCCCGAGGTCGGCAACGTGTACACCTACATCGACGACAACCACATCACGGCCACCTACGTGCGCACCGCCCAGGCGTTCTTCGACGAACGCTTCGAGACGGCTCGGCGGACCGCGGACGCGGCCCAGCGCATCGACGGCTGAGGACCTCCGGCCCGGCGTCTAGGATGGGGGGAGGAATACCCGCGTGTCCCGCGGAAGCCGCCTCGGTGTCCGTCGAGCGGCCCGCCCGGACGCGGCCCGCGCCCAGCGAAAGGCTCAGCACCCGTGACCCAGCCCACCGCACTGTCCGAGGACCCGTTCGGCCTGACCGGCCTGACCTACGACGACGTCCTGCTGCTGCCCGGCAACACCAGCGTGATCCCCTCGGAGGCGGACACCCGCACCCGCCTGTCCCGGCGCATCACCCTGAAAACCCCCATCATCTCCGCGGCCATGGACACCGTCACGGACTCCCGCATGGCCATCGCCATGGCCCGCCTCGGCGGGATGGGCGTGATCCACCGCAACCTGTCCATCCAGGACCAGGCCGAGCACGTGGATCGGGTCAAGCGCAGCGAATCCGGGATGATCACCAAGCCGGTGACCGTCGGCCCCGAGGCCACCCTCGAGGAGCTGGACCAGCTGTGCGGGCACTACAAGGTCTCCGGGCTGCCCGTCGTGGACGAGGACGGCACGCTGGTCGGGATCATCACCAACCGGGACACCCGCTACCTGCCGGAATCCGAGTTCCCCGTGCGCACCGTGCGCGAGGTGATGACCCCGATGCCCCTGGTCACCGGGCACGAGGGGATGAGCAAGGACGAGGCCTTCGCCCTGCTGTCCTCCCACAAGATCGAGAAGCTGCCGCTGGTGGACGACGCCGGGAAGCTCACCGGGCTGATCACCGTCAAGGACTTCACCAAGACCGAGCAGTACCCCCACGCCACCAAGGACGAGGAGGACCGCCTGCGCGTGGGCGCGGCCGTCGGCTTCTTCGGCGACGGCTACGACCGGGCCATGGCTCTGATCGAGGCCGGGGTGGATGCGCTGTTCATCGACACCGCCAACGGCCACTCCCAGGGCGTGCTGGACATGATCGCGCGGCTGAAGAAGGACCCGGCCGCGGACCACGTGGACATCATCGGCGGGCAGGCCGCCACCCGCGAGGGCGCCCAGGCCATCGTCGACGCCGGGGCCGACGCCGTGAAGGTCGGGGTGGGGCCGGGCTCGATCTGCACCACCCGCATCATCGCCGGCGTCGGCGTCCCCCAGATCACCGCGATCAACGAATCCGCCAAGGCCACCATCCCCGCAGGCGTCCCGCTGATCGCCGACGGCGGGCTGCAGCACTCCGGGGAGATCGGCAAGGCCCTGGTGGCCGGGGCGGACTCCGTGATGCTCGGGTCCATGCTCGCCGGGTGCGACGAGTCCCCCGGGGACCTGATCTTCGTCAACGGCAAGCAGTTCAAGGCCTACCGCGGCATGGGGTCGCTGGGGGCCATGCAGACCCGCGGCAAGAACGTCTCCTACTCCAAGGACCGCTACTTCCAGGCGGACGTGAAGGGCGAGGACAAGCTGATCCCGGAGGGCATCGAGGGCCAGGTGGCCTACCGCGGGCCGCTGGCCGCGGTGCTGCACCAGCTGGAGGGGGGCTTGCGCCAGACCATGTTCTACGTCGGCTCCCACGACATCGACGAGCTCAAGCACAAGGGCCGCTTCGTGCGCATCACCCCGGCGGGGCTGAAGGAATCCCACCCGCACGACATCATGATGACCGTCGAGGCCCCCAACTACCGCCGCTGAGGCCCGCTCCGACCCGGCCCGCTCACGCCCCTTCCCGGGTGGTGTGCCGCGCCCGGCGTCGGAGCCCGAAAGGACGAGAACACCCGTGAACGACATCGAGATCGGGCGCTGGAAGCGCGCCCGCCGCACCTACTCCCTGGACGACGTCGCCCTGGTCCCCTCCCGGCGCACCCGCGATCCCCGGGACGTGAGCACGGACTGGCAGATCGATGCCTTCTCCTTCCCGACCCCGATCCTCGGGGCGCCCATGGACTCCGTGATGTCCCCGGAGACGGCCATCGCCCTGGGGCGCCTGGGCGGGCTCGGGGTGCTGAACCTGGAGGGGCTGTGGACCCGCTACGAGGACCCGGAGCCGTACCTGGAGGAGATCTCCCTGCTGCCCCGGGACGACATGCCGCGGGTGACCTCCCGGATGCAGAAGATCTACGCCGAGCCGATCAAGCCGGAGTTGATCACCGCCCGCCTGGCCCAGATCCGCGAGGCCGGGGTCGTGGTGGCGGGGGCCCTGACCCCGCAGCGCACCCAGGAGCACTACGAGACCGTGGTGAAGGCCGGGGTGGACCTGTTCGTGATCCGTGGGACCACCGTCTCCGCGGAGCACGTGTCCCAGAATCAGGAGCCCCTGGACCTCAAGCGCTTCATCTACGAGCTGGACGTCCCGGTGATCGTGGGCGGGGCCGCCGGCTACGCCCCGGCCCTGCACCTGATGCGCACCGGTGCGGCCGGGGTCCTGGTGGGCTTCGGCGGGGGAGCGGCCAGCACCACCCGCCGCGCCCTGGGCATCCACGCCGCGATGGCTTCGGCCATCTCCGACGCCGCCCAGGCGCGCTCGGACTACCTGGATGAGTCCGGCGGCCGGTACGTGCACGTGATCGCCGACGGCGGGATGGGCCTGTCCGGGGACATGGTCAAGGCCATGGCCATGGGGGCTGACGCCGTGATGATCGGCGCGCCCCTGGCCCGGGCCGCGGAGGCCCCCGGGCGCGGGTACCACTGGGGTCCGGAGGCCCACCACCCGGAGTTCCCGCGCGGGACCCGCACCCCGATGGAGCAGGTCGGCTCCCTGCAGGAGGTCCTCTACGGGCCCAGCCACCATGTGGACGGCACCTCGAACCTCATGGGCGCGGTGCGCCGGGCGATGGCCACCACCGGGTACTCGGATCTGAAGGAGTTCCAGCGCTCCGACGTCGTGCTGACCCACCGCCAGCGCTACTGAGCGACCCCGCTGCGACGGCCCCGCATCCCGACCGCCCGAGGGCGGGACGGGTGCGGGGCCGTCGACGTCGGCGCGCCGGAGCTGGGACGCCGGCGCCGGACCGGGCGGCGCCTACAGCTCGGCCTGCGCGCCCATGACCGTGGTGGAGTCCGGGGGCAGGTGGAAGACCTGGGTCTTGTTGGCGGAGAACTTCTCCAGCAGCCGGAACACGGCCTTCTGCCAGCGCGGCATGCAGCGGTCCTGGCCCCGCTCGATGCGGAACACGGAGAGCATGTAGGTGGCCTCCCGCGGGTCGAACTCCAGTTCCGGGGCGCGGCCCACGGCCAGGCGCAGGGCGTCCGGGAGGTCCTGGGAGTCGTTGAACCCGACCCGGCACAGCACGTGCACGATGCCGTCCCCGGGATCGCCCAGCTCCGTGACCACCAGCCGGTCCTCGTGGCGCACGTGCGGGACCCCGATGTTCTTCATCGTCATGATCACCACGTGCTCGTGCAGCACGTGGTTGAACTGCACGTTGGAGTGCAGGGCCAGCGGCGCCGTGCTGGGATCCCCGTGGGGATACACGGCCACTCCGGGCACCCGGGGCACGCGGTGCTCCTTGACATAGGCGACGAACTGCTCGATCGGCCCCTCCATCTCGGCGCGCCGGCCGAACATGATCCGCGAGCCGCGCCGCCAGGTGAGCATCAGGGTCGCGGCGATCGAGGCGATCAGCAGCGGCAGCCACCCGCCGGAGAGGACCTTGAGCACGTTGGCCCCGAACAGCAGCAGCTCCAGCCCGCCGATCACCGCGCCCAGCGCGATCAGCCGCGGCCAGGACCAGCCCCACACGGCCTGGGCCAGCAGCAGGAACAGCGAGAACTCCAGCAGCAGGGTGCCGGTCACGGACAGCCCGTAGGCGGCGGCCAGCGAGGAGGAGGAGCGGAAGATCAGCACCAGGGCCAGGACCCCGAGGAACAGCAGGAAGTTCACGGTGGGCATGTAGATCTGTCCGCCCTGCTCCCGGGAGGTCTGCACGACCTTCAGCCGCGGCAGCAGCGAGAGGCGCGTGGCCTGCCGGGACACGGAGAAGGCCCCGGAGATCACCGCCTGGGAGGCGATGACGGTCGCGCAGGTGGCCAGGACCACCAGCGGCAGCTGCGCCCAGGAAGGCGCCAGCAGGTAGAAGGGGTTGGCGATGGCCGCCGGGTCGGAGAGGATCAGCGCCCCCTGCCCGAGGTAGTTGATCGCCAGGCCCGGCAGCACCAGGCACAGCCAGCCCAGCAGGATCGGCCGGCGCCCGAAGTGGCCCATGTCCGCGTACAGCGCCTCCACGCCGGTCACCGCCAGGACCACCGCGCCCAGCGCCACGAAGGCGACGATCGGGCGGTCCGCGGCGAAGGACAGCGCGTAGGTGGGGGACAGCGCCCGCAGGATCGCGGGGTTCTGCACGAGGTGGGGCAGGCCGAGCAGGATTAGCACCGCGAACCACGCGACCATGACCGGCCCGAAGGCCTTCCCGATGGTCCCGGTGCCCCAGCGCTGGACGAGGAACAGCACGGTGAGGATCACCAGCGCGATCGGCACCACGGCCTCCTCCAGCCCCGGGTCCGCGACGCTGAGGCCCTCCACGGCCGAGAGCACGGACACCGCGGGGGTGATCAGCGAATCGCCGTAGAACAGGGCGGCGCCGATGATCGCCAGCACCAGCGCGGCGCCGGCGCGTCGGGAGCGCAGGCCGAGCTTGCGCCGGATCAGGGCCGCCAGGGACAGGATGCCCCCTTCGCCCTGGTTGTCGGCCTTCATGATGAAGGTGATGTAGGCCAGGGTGACGATGAGGAACAGGCACCACAGCAGCATCGAGACGACGCCGAGTACGTCCTCCTCGGTGGGGGCGATGAACCGGTCGTGCAGGGTGAACACCGTCTGCACGGCGTAGAGCGGGGAGGTGCCGATGTCCCCGAAGACGACGCCGAGGGCGGCGATGACCAGCGGCAGCACCGGTCCGGGGTGACCGTGGGGCAGCTCCAGGGAGACGGTGTCGAAGGGTGCGGAGGAGGAGTCGGCGGGAGCCGACGGATGCAGTGGTGCAGGGCCCGCGGGTGCGTTCACGAAGCGTCATCCTGCCACCACGCTCCCGGCGTGGCAAGCGGATGGCGCGCCCGGGTCTCACGGGCCCCGCGGGCGCTGGGCTCAGGGGCGGGCTCGCCGACGGCGGGATAGGGTGGTGGGGTGCTGAAACTCGCTCTGACGCCCCGCTGGCTGGCGGGGCTGCTGCTGGCCCTGGTCTTCGCGACCGGGTTCATGTTGCTCAGCCGGTGGCAGCTCGGCTCGGCCTCGGCCCACGAGGTCTCCGCGGACCCCGCCAAGGAGGCCGTGGTCCCGCTGGCCTCCGTGGCCGCCCCGCTGCAGCCGGTGCTCGCCTCCGAGGCGGACGCCATGGTGCGCACCAGCGGGCACTACGAGCACGGATCCTCCGTGCTGGTGGGCTCCCGGGTCAAGGACGGGGAGCACGGCTACTGGGTGGTGTCCCGCTTCATCCCCGATGAGCAGCCGGATCGGGCGCAGGGGACCTTCTCGGTCGCCGTCGCCCGCGGCTTCACCACCGAGGCGGACCCGGCGCGGATCCCGGCCGAGCCGGACGGGGAGCTGACCGTCATCGGGCGGCTGGTGGCCAACGAGGGGCCGGTCTCCTCGGAAGGCTCCCGGGACCCGCGGATCCTGGGCAGCGCGGCCACGGCCGAGCTGACCAACACCTGGCAGGCCCCCCTGTACGCGGCGCCGGTGACCGCGGATGCGGAGGTGCCGGCCGGGCAGTCGCTGCCCCTGGACGGCGCGGACCACCTCACGGATGCGGCCCGGCTGTCCGCCCCGGATGAGGGTCTGGTGCCGATCCGCGCCCAGCAGTACACCAGCGATTCCCTGAACTGGCTCAACATCTTCTACGCCGCGGAATGGGTGGTCTTCGCCGGCTTCGCCCTGTTCCTGTGGTGGCGGATGCTCGCGGACTCCCACCGGCGTCGGCAGCATCCCGAGGAGTTCTTCGACCCCGCGCCGGCCGCGGGGGAGGAGGGCCGGATCTACTACGAGCAGTCCACCGGCCGGTACTTCTACTACGATGCCGAGGCCGGCCAGTACTACTACTTCGACGACGCCGCCGCGTCCCCCGACCCCACGAGGTGACCGAATGACCCAGCATCCCGCCGACCCGTCCCAGCCCGCCGAGGCGCCCCGCCCGGTGGAGCGCACCGACGGCAAGACCGTGCCGCTGCCGCCCGGCGCCAGCCCCGAGCAGGCCGCGAACCTGCGGGTGGGCCGACGCAAGTTCGGCGGCACCGAGGCCCAGATCCGCGGGGCCCTGACCTTCTACAAGTACTGCGCGTGGATCTCCGGGACCTTCCTGCTGCTGCTGGTGGCGGAGATGATCACCCGTTACGGCTTCGGCTACGATCTGCTGGCCTCCGCGCAGAACGCCCAGACCGGGGAGCACGTGGCCCTGGGTTGGCTGAACCGGGAGACCGGGAACCTCACCGGCGGAGTGAACGTCTCCACCGGGGTGCTCATCGTGCACGGCTGGTTCTACGTCGTTTACCTGCTGGCCTGCTTCCGGGTGTGGCTGCTGATGCGCTGGCCGCTGCCCCAGCTGATCGTGATGGCCCTGGGCGGGGTCGTGCCGTTCCTGTCCTTCATCGTGGAGCGGCGCATCCACCGGGAGACCCTGGCGCAGCTGCGGGAGAACCCGCAGGCGACTCGCCGCTACTGACCCGCCCGCCGCTCATCCGTCTCGGACACCGCCCGCGACGCCGCCGCGCGAGCCCGCCCCGGCCCACGGGCGGGGTGTCCTAGACTGGGGGATCGGAGCCGACCCCGCGGCCGCACGCGTGCGCCCGCCCGGGTCGGAAGCAGACCCCGAAGACCTTCCGAAGGGACGAGTGTGACCCCCACCGAGACCCCAGCCGCCGGTGATCTGGAGGACCGCCCGGTCCTCGTCGTGGACTACGGCGCCCAGTACGCCCAGCTGATCGCCCGCCGCGTGCGCGATGCCCGCGTCTACTCGGAGATCGTGCCGCACACGATGTCCGCGCAGGACATGCTCGCGAAGAACCCCGCGGCGATCATCCTCTCCGGCGGGCCCGCCAGCGTCTACGCCCCCGAGGCCCCCGCGGGGGACCCGGCCCTGTTCGAGGCCGGCGTGCCGGTGTTCGGCATCTGCTACGGCTTCCAGGTCATGGCCCGGGCGCTGGGCGGGACGGTCGCGCGCACCGGGCTGCGCGAGTACGGGGCCACCCAGGCCACGCTCAGCGGCGGCGCCTCCTTCCTGGCCGGCACCCCGGTGACCCAGAACGTGTGGATGAGCCACGGCGACTCCGTGACCGAGGCCCCCGCAGGCTTCGAGGTCCTGGCCACCACCGACGGGGCCCCCGTGGCCGCGTTCGTGGATGCGGACCGGCGCCTGGCCGGGGTGCAGTGGCACCCGGAGGTGCGGCACTCCGACTACGGCCAGCAGGTCCTGGAGAGCTTCCTGTTCGAGGTGGCCGGGCTGGAGCCCACCTGGACCACCGGCAACGTCATCGAGGAGCAGGTGGAGCGCATCCGCGCCCAGGTCGGGGACGCGAAGGTCATCTGCGCGCTGTCCGGCGGGGTGGACTCCTCCGTGGCCGCGGCCCTGGTGCACCGGGCGGTCGGGGACCAGCTGACCTGCTTCTTCATCGACCACGGCCTGCTGCGCGAGGGCGAGCGGGAGCAGGTCGAGCAGGACTACGCCGAGACCATGGGCATCCGCGTGGTGACCATCGACGAGTCCGAGCGCTTCCTCTCCGCCCTGGAGGGGGTCACCGACCCGGAGACCAAGCGCAAGACGATCGGCCGGGAGTTCATCCGCTCCTTCGAGGACGCCCAGCGCAAGCTGGTCGCCGAGATCGAGGGCCCGGCCGAGGACATCCGCTTCCTCGTCCAGGGCACCCTGTACCCCGACGTCGTCGAATCCGGCGGCGGCGAGGGTGCTGCGAACATCAAGTCCCACCACAACGTGGGCGGGCTGCCGGAGGACCTGCAGTTCGAGCTCGTGGAGCCGCTGCGCACCCTGTTCAAGGACGAGGTGCGCGCGATCGGGCGGCAGCTGGGCGTGCCGGAGAAGATCGTGGCCCGCCAGCCCTTCCCGGGCCCGGGCCTGGGGATCCGGGTGATCGGGGAGGTCACCCGGGAGAACCTGCGGATCCTGCGCGCCGCGGACGCGATCGCGCGCGCCGAGCTGACCCGGGCCGGGCTGGACGAGGAGGTCTGGCAGATGCCGGTGGTCCTGCTCTCCCAGGTCCGCTCGGTGGGGGTGCAGGGCGACGGGCGCACCTACGGTCACCCGATCGTGCTGCGCCCGGTCTCCTCCGAGGACGCGATGACCGCGGACTGGTCGCGCCTGCCCTACGACCTGCTGGCGCGGATCTCCAACCGGATCACCAACGAGGTCGAGGAGGTCAACCGGGTGGTGCTGGATGTGACCTCCAAGCCCCCGGGAACCATCGAGTGGGAATGAGCCTGCGGCCAGGCTCGGACGGTGCGGGCCCCGAGGCCGCCTTCGACGGCGGCCCCGGGGCCCGTGCGCGTTTCCGCGCCCACCGCGCCCACCGCGCGCACCCGCGGGCCCAGCGCCTAGAATCGGTGTGCGGACGCCCACGCGCCCGCGAGCACCGCCCCATCCACCGACGGGAGACCGAGGCACCGTGACCCAGCCGCCAGCCACCGGAGACGCCGCATCCGCCCGGGAGCCGGAGACCACCCCCGCGGGCCACCCCCTGCCGTGGGGCGCGCCCCCGGCCACCGCCGAGGCACCGGACCGGGCCGCCGACGCCCGCCCGGCCCCGGAGACCGACGTCGCCGGGGAGGGGACCGAGCAGAGACCCGACGTCGAGGCGGCATCGGCCCCGGAGCCGACGTCCGCCCCCGGGCAGGAGGCCGCGGAGGACGCAGAGACCGAGCCCGCGTCGTCGTCGGCCGCGGCCGAGGACGACCGCCTGATCCTGGACCCGTGGCTGCGGCAGGTGGACGCCTACACCGGCCCGGATGCGCTGCTGGACTTCAACCTGGTGGACAACGTCCACATCGACCTCACGACCTCCAACCCCTCCGGCTACGCCCAGCTGCTGGCCGGGCGCCGCACGCGTCTGTCCACCATCCTGCGCGAGCGCACGGCCCTGTCCGCCGGCATGCGCTCGGCCCAGGCGATCCGCGCCAAGACCGTCGAGCTGGACGCCCAGCACGGGCTCTCCGCGGGATTCCTCGCCGCCGGCACCGCCTCCTGGATCACCCGGGATGCCCGCACCGGCGCCCAGCGCCGGCACATCGCCCCCGTCGTGCTGGCCCCGGTGAGCATCACCCCGCACCCCGACGGCGAGGACTTCGACCTGCGCATCAGCGGCGGCGCCCGGCTGAATCCCGCCCTGGTGCGCGTGCTGCGCCGGGACCACGGCGTGGACCTGGAGGCCGCGGGCCTGCCCGCCAAGGCCACCTCCGGCTCCCGCCTGACCCCGGAGCCGGTCTTCGAGGCGCTGCGCGCCGTGGCCGCCGGGGTGCCCGGAATGCACGTGGAGGCGACCACCGTGGTCTCCACCTTCGCGGATCTCTCCGACACGGTCGGGCCCCTGCCCGAGCGGGGGGCCTCGGGGCTGCTGCGGGAGCTGTCCGATCTCAACCGCGCCCAGGTGGACGCCCCGCGTCAGCCCCGGGCTCTGCGCCACCGCGTCGTCGACCCGGATGAGCTGGACCCGGCCGAGGAGGTGCTGGTCGAGGACGCCGACGACGACGTCTCCGAGATCCTGCAGCTGGCCCGGGCCGGGGAGTCCCTCGCGGTGACCGCCCCCGCCGGCACCGGGGCCCTGCGCGCGGCCGTGAACACCGTGGCCGCCCTCACCGAACAGGGCCGCTCCGTGCTGGTCCTGGCCGAGCGGCGCGAGAGCCTCGCCAGCGCCGTCGCCCGCCTCCGGGAGCTGGGGTTGGGGCAGCACCTGCTGGAGCTGGAGGCGCAGGTCGAGCCGGAGCAGCTGAGCGCGGACCTGGTGCGCACCCTCGTGGAGGTGGAGCGCAGCGAGGCGCCGCGCCTGGAGGAGCACCGGGAGCAGCTGGTGCGCACCCGGGAGAACCTACGCCGCCATGTCCGCTCCCTGCACCGGCGCGAGGAGCGCTGGGACATCACCCCGTATCAGGCCATGCAGACCCTCGCGGCGCTGACCGCCAAGGATCCGGCCCCGGCCACGCGCGTGCGCTTCACCCGCGCCGTCCTGGATGCGACCGTGGACCGCCGGGAGACGGTGGCCCAGCTGGAGCGGGCCGCGGAGCTGCGGGCCTTCTCCCCGGCCACCCGCAAGGCCCCCTGGTACGGGGCTCGCCTGGTCAGCGCCGAGGACACCCAGCAGGCGCGGGCCCTGGTGCGCCACCTGCTGCAGACCACGCGGGATCACTCCCGGGCCGTGGCGGCCGCCTTCGAGTCCGTCGGCCTGCGCCCGGGCGCCAGCCTGCGCCGGTGGGAGGAGCAGCTGCGGCTGCTGCAGGGCATCCGGGAGTCCCTGACCCGCTTCCGCCCGGAGGTCTTCGCCGAGCCGGTCACGGACCTCATCGCGGCCACGGCGTCGGCCGGGTGGCGGCGAGAACGCGGCATCGACATGTCCGCGATGCAGCGCTCCCGGCTGCGCCGGGTCGCCAAGGAGCACATCCTACCCCAGGTGCACATCGCGGACCTGCACCGGGCGCTGGTGAAGGTCCAGGAGCAGCGCGAGCAGTGGCGCGCCGACGCCGTCGACGATCGCCAGGTCAGCGTGCCGGAGGAGCTGGACGGGCTC
The DNA here is from genome assembly GCF_001570865.1 of Rothia kristinae NBRC 15354. GTDB lineage: Bacteria > Actinomycetota > Actinomycetes > Actinomycetales > Micrococcaceae > Rothia > Rothia kristinae. The sequence goes on along the minus strand of NZ_BCSM01000013.1, from coordinate 57,475 downwards.
GTCGCGACCCAGCGCCACCTGGGCGAGGAGCTGGCGGGCCTGGAGATCGTCATGGAGGACAGCCCCGCTCGCCGGGACTACCCCGAGCTGCCCGTGGAGCAGCTGGTCGGCGTGCTGGAGGAGATGGCCGGGGACCGCTTCCTGCTGGACACCCTGCCCGAGCGGGAGCGGCTGCTGGCGGTCCTGCGCGGCAAGGGGCTGCAGGAGCTGCTGGCCGACCTGGAGCGGCGCGAGGTCCCGGGCCGGCGCGTTGCGGACGAGCTGGAGCTGGCCTGGTGGCAGTCCGCCTTCGAGATCATGCTCGACCACCCGGACACGGCCCTGGTCACCGGCGAGCGGCTGGCGGCCTGGGAGTCCGCCTTCCGCCGCGCGGACCTGGCGCACGTGGCCTCCGGGCCGGCGCGGGTGCGCCATGGCATCGCCCGCGGCTGGCAGCGCCGGATCAACCGGCGCCCCGTGCAGGCCCGGGAGCTGCGCCGCCTGCTCAAGGGCGCCCCGGCCCCGCTGGGCACCTACCTGCAGCGCACCCCGGAGGTGCTGGCGGGGCTCAAGCCCGTGTGGTGCGCCAGTCCCTTCGCCGTCGGGAGGACCCTGCCGCCGGAGGCCGCGGTGGACGCCGTGGTGATCCTGGATGCCGAGTCCACCCCGCTGGGCGCCTGCCTGGCGGCTCTGGCGCGCACCGAGCAGGTGATCGCCTTCGGCGACGTGCACGCCGGGTACCCGCAGCCCTTCGTCGTCTCTCCGACCCTGGGTGCGGAGCAGGAGCCCACGGATCAGCCCGTGGAATCCGCGTTGGAGGTGCTCTCCCGGATCCTCCCGCAGCGCACCCTGACCCGGGTGCAGGACTGCCGGGACCCCGCGCTGCTGGAGCACCTGAACGAGACCCGCTACGACGGCGCCCTGCGGGCCCTGCCCTACGGCGAGGAGCTGGTGGGCCCCGTCCGGTCCCTGCGGGTGGACGTGGTGCACCCGGACCGGGCCGATGACCGGCTCGGGGCCCCGCTGATCGACTCCCCGGCCGCGGAGGTGCGCGCCGTGGTGGAGATGGTCTTCGACCACGCCGCCCGCAACCCGCGCCAGTCCCTCGCGGTGATCACCGCCAGCCCCCGGCACGCCGCGCGCATCGCCGAGGGGGTCCGCTACGGCCTGGGCCGCCACCCGGAGCTGGCCGGGTTCTTCCGGCCCGGGCGCGAGCCCTTCCGGGTGCTGGACCTGGCCCGGGCCGCCGGGCTGCGCCGGGACCGGGTGATCTTCAGCCTCGGGGTGGCTCCGGAGGCCGGATCCCGACCCGAGCACTTCGGGCAGCTGGCCCAGGAGCACGGGCCCCAGCGCTTCGTCATGGCCGTGACCGCGGCCCGCTTCCACACCCGGATCGTCACCTCCTTCGACGTCGAGCGCCTGGAGGCCTCGGCGCTGCGCGGGGGCATGCCCGATCTCCTCGAGCTGATGCGGCGGGTGCGCCGTCGCCGCGAGGAGGAGGCCGAGCGGGCCCGCGAGACGCAAGGACGCCCGGAGGAGGGCCCGGCCGCCTCCTCCAGCGCGTTCCTGTCCGTGGTGGATCCGCGGGAGGAGGAGCAGGCCGCGGACTGGCTGCTGGCGGATCTGGCCCGGCGTCTGCGGGTCGGCGGGGCGCAGGTGCGCGTGAGCCCGGGGGAGGAGGTCGACGCCGTCGCGACCTCCGGGCGGGAGTCCCTCTCGGCCGGGGCGGTGCCCAGCCCCCGCCAGCGCACCGCGGGGCAGGGCACCCGCGGCGGCCTGCGGGCCGAGGACCTGCGCTTCCCGGTCGGGCTGATCTCGGACGGCACCCGGGACTACGCGGCGCTGTCCGTGCGGGAGCGCTCCCGGCTGCGCCCGGAGCGGATGGAGTCCACCGGCTGGAATCCCGCACCCGTCTGGGCCGTTGACGTGTTCGCCGATCCCCAGCGGGTGGCCGATCGGATCCTCGGCCTGCTCGGCCTGGAGCCGGCGGTCGACGACGGGGAGCAGGACGATGAGTGACCCCCGCGGGCCCCGCCGGATCCGGCATCGGGGTCCGCGCCGGGCCACCGGCGGCACCACCGTGAGCCAGGGGGAGCCGCAGCGCCTGGCCGGGTTCTCGGCCCGGCAGACCGAGGCGGGTTCGAGCCGGGGGACCGGCGTGTCGGGGGAGAATCGGGAGGGCTCGGAGGACGCCCGGGGGCGGTGGCTGCGCGAGCAGCGCCCGCCGCACTGGGGCTGAAGCGCCTTCCCCGGGGGTGACCCCTGCGACGCCCGACGGGCAGGGCGCCGCGGCGTCTCTCTGCTTTCCGGTGCCCCTCGGGCCGGTGCTCCGTCGTCTCGGTCTTGGACGGCGCGCGCTCAGGGCGCCTCGGCGGAGGTCTCCGGGGCTTCCGGACTCGGCTCGTCCGCGGCACCCATGACCACCGTGGCCTCGCCGCTGAGCCCGGCCAGGCGCCGGGCATCCTGCGGGGTGACGGCCACGAGCGCGAGTCGCGATGCCGGGTCCTCGCCGCCGCCGAGCCCGCCGGCTGATTCGGCCGCGCCGCGCGGAGCCCACAGAAGCGTTCCCGAGACCTCCACTCCGGCGCCCTCGGCGCTCGCGCCGATGACCGTGACGGGACCGCCGACGCGCAGCAGGGACAGGGCCTGGGGATCTCTGGCCCGCACCGACGTCGCCACCAGACCCTCGGGCAGGTGCTCGGCCAGATCGGGACCGAGCACCATCCCGGAGGCCAGCTGCTGGCCGGAGCGCACCGGCACGGCGAGTGCGGCGCCCTCCAGCTCCTCCCGCAGGCCCCGCGCATCCGGGGCATCCGCGGACTCGGCGAAGCCCCCGGCGGCGTCCACGATCCGCAGGTCCTCGGCGGTGAGCACGTGCCCCACCGGCCGATCCCCGGCGGCCACCAGCACCTGCGCACCGCCCTCGGCTGCGGGGCCGCGCGGCAGCAGCAGGGTGCTCAGCGCCCCGGCGATCAGCAGGAGCACCCCGAGGGTGCGGGCCCGGCGGGTGATGCGGGAGCGCCAGCGGATGCCCCAGGGCACGACCCGGGCGCGGGAGGAGGTTCGGCGCGGCAGACTCAGCGGTGACATGCCCCCAGCCTGGCCCACCGGGCCCGCCGATCCGGCGTCGCGGGCGCGGGGACACGGGGCGGCTGTGGAGCGGGAACGGGGTGCTGCCTCCCGGTCCCCAGGTCCGGCGGCCCGGTCAGTCCTGCGAGGAGCCGGAGGACGAGGAGGAGCCGCGGGAGTCGGTGCTGTAGAAGCCGCTGCCGCGGAAGGTGACCCCGACGGTGCCGAACTTCTTGCGCAGGGTCTGCTCACCGCAGGCGGGGCACCGGGTCAGGGCCTCGTCGTCGAAGGACTGGCGGATGTCGAAGGCGTGGTGGCAGCTCTTGCATTCGTAGGCGTAGACGGGCACGGGAACGGGACTCCTGACGAGGCGATCAGCGGTGACACGGCGCGGTGGCCGCGCACGATTCTAGCCCGCCGGGACCCACCCGCGATCCGTGCGGCGCAGCAGGCCGCGCTCGGTGCACACCAGCGGCACCGCGACGTCGTGCGGTCCCGCGGGCACGGCCCCGGCCGGCAGCAGCTCGTCCTGGAACACGACGCCGATCTCCAGGGCCTGCGCATCGCGGGCCCGGGCGGCGGCCAGGGCCGCGTCGTAGAAGCCCCCGCCCCAACCCAGGCGCACGCCCCGCCCATCCACGGCCAGGGCGGGGATCAGGCGCACGTCGGTCGCCGCGAAGGCCTCCGGGCCGAGCCGCTGCCCCACCGGCTCGGCCACCCCGAACGCCGAGGTGCGCACCGGCGTCTGCGGCTCCCACCGCACCCAGTCCAGGCGCCGTCCCGGCAGGCTCACCGGGGCGATCACCCGGTGCCCGGCCGCGTGGGCGCCCGCCAGGGCGGGCAGCAGGGGAGGCTCGGTGTCGGTGGGCAGATACGCCGCGATCAGCGCCCCGTCGGGCAGGCGGCGCAGCAGCGCCTCCAGGTGTTCGGCCCAGCGCAGGCCCAGCTCTCGGCGTCGCACCGCGGCATCCGGACCGGCTCCGCGCCGCCGACGCCGGCGCACCAGCTCCGCGCGCAGGTCCTGCTTGGCCCGGGCCAGCTGCGCCTCGGGGTCAGGGGACTGCGCCTCGGGGCCGCTCGGTGCCATCGGGTCCTCCATCCTCGGTCGGGGCCGGTCCGGGAGCGGAACCGGAACGGGGGCGGGCAGGCACAGCGGATGCTGGCCGGGCGCCCAGGTCATCCACGGGTTCGCGCGGGTGGACTCGGCTAAGGTAACGATATGACCGAAAATACTTCACCGAAGCCCGTGACCAAGGCCGTCATCCCGGCGGCCGGTCTGGGTACGCGATTCCTGCCGGCCACCAAGGCCAGCCCCAAGGAGATGCTGCCGGTCGTGGATCGTCCGGCCATCCAGTACGTCGTGCAGGAGGCGGTCTCCGCTGGGCTGGACGACATCCTCATGATCACCGGGCGCTCCAAGCGCGCCCTGGAGGACCACTTCGACCGCGTCCCGGACCTGGAGGCCTCCCTGAAGGAGTCCGGCAAGGACGACCTGCTGGCCTCCGTTCAGCAGGCCACCGCCCTGGGCGAGCTGCACTACCTGCGCCAGGGGGACCCCAAGGGCCTGGGCCACGCGGTGCTGCGGGCCAAGACCCACGTGGGCGATCACCCCTTCGCCGTGCTGCTCGGCGATGACCTCATCGATGAGAAGGAGGATCTGCTGACGCGGATGATCGCGGCCCAGCAGAAGACCGGCGGCAGCGTCGTCGCCCTCATGGAGGTCCCCCGCGAGCAGATCAGCGCCTACGGTGCGGCCGCCGTGGAGCCCGTAGAGGGTGAGGAGTACGTGCGGGTCACCGGCCTGGTGGAGAAGCCCTCCCCGGAGGAGGCGCCGTCCAACCTCGCGGTGATCGGCCGCTACGTGCTGCACCCGCGGATCTTCGAGGTCCTGGAGCAGACCCCTCCCGGACGCGGCGGGGAGATCCAGCTGACCGACGCGATGCAGACCCTCGGCCAGGCCGAGGGGGAGGGCGCCGGGATGTACGGCGTCGTGTTCAAGGGCCGCCGCTTCGACACCGGGGACAAGCTCTCCTACCTCAAGGCCAACGTCATCCTCGCCTCCGAGCGCGAGGACCTCGGGCCCGGGCTGCGCTCCTGGCTCAAGGACTTCGTGGCCGAGCTGCCCCAGGACTGAAGGCTCAGGGCCGCCGTCGCACGCCGACGGCGGCCCTCGCCCTTCCGCGAGGACCGCCGCTGTGGATGAGCGCGAAACCGCGCGCCTCAGGCGGTAGACTCCCGGATGTGTCATCCTCCGTGTTCTCCGCCTCCGGCGTGCTGCTGGTCCTGGCCGTCGCCCTGCTCCTGAAGTGGGCCTACGGCTTCGACCGCCGACGGCGTCCCGACGTCGTCGCGCAGGTGCTCGCCCGGGACGTGCTCGAGGAGAGACCGGACCCCGCCTTCCCCCGGGACCCCGTGCTACTGCGTCAAAGGAACGACATGATCAGTACCCCGTCCCCCGCCCCAGAAGGCGCCGTGCTCACGCCTGAGGCCGACGAGGCCGAGCAGCCCCGTCGCGACGGCGTCACCGTGCCGCGGCGGACCCGTTCCGCCGCCTCCTCCGCCCCCGCGACCGGCTCCGGGCTGCGCCGCGGGCGCGTCGGGGTCGCCCTGGGTGCCCTGGCCTGCCTGGCCCTCGGCCTGATCGGCCTGGTCCTCGCGCCGTTCACCGCCCTGACCTGGCCGCTGCCGGCGTTCCTGCTGATCCTCGGCCTCGGGTGCCTGGCGGGGTTGCGCTGGCTCGCGCTGACCGAGCGGACCAGGACCACCGTGCGCACCCGCCCGGTGCGCGAGGTCGAGGATCTGCCGACCGGCACCGCCTCCGACGCCGGGGCCTCGCGTCCGTCCGCGCGTACCGCGGCCGAGCCCTTCGACCTGCAGTCCGGTGAGGCCCGAAGCGCCGCGCCCGCCGAGGCGACCCGGGAGACCGCTTCCGGTCCGACGCCCTCCGGCGCCGCGGCCTCGTCCGCCGAGGACGCCCGCGCGCAGCGGGAGATGCTGCGGGAGCAGGCCCGCCGCGTCGCCGCCGGCCACGGGGACTTCGTGCCTCGCGATGCCACCTGGGAGCCGGTCGCGGTGCCGCGGCCGACCTACATGGACGCCCCTGAGGCTCAGCGGCCCGCTCCGGCGCCGCTGAGCCAGCCCGCCGCCCCGCGCAGCACCACCCGCAGCCTCGCCGAGGCCGAGGCCAAGGGCCGCGGCGCCCTGGACCTGGACGATGTGCTGACCCGTCGCCGCGCCTGAGACCCCAGGAGTTGAGCCCTCAGCCATGAGCACCTCGCACGTGGAGATCGAACGCAAGTACGAAGCACCCGCCGAGGCGCACCCGGACTGGTCCGCCCTGAAGCGGCTGCGCCCGGGAACCGCCGCGGTGGACGAGCTGGACGCGACCTACTATGACACCGCCGCGCGGGATCTCGCCGCCGCGAGCACCGTGCTGCGCCGTCGCCGGGGTGGCCCGGACGAGGGCTGGCACGTCAAGTTCACCCTGGACGGGCGCCGCCACGAGATCCACGTGCCGCTGCTCAAGGACCGCACGAGCATGCCCGCAGCGGCCCGGGACCTGGTCAGCGCCCTGACCCTGGGCCGGGAGCTGGAGCCGATCGCGCACCTGGCCACCCGCCGCACCCGCACCGCGGTGCTGGACGAGGACGGGCGGGAGGTGGCCGAGTTCGCCGACGACGTCGTGCGCTCCGTGGATCACCGCACCGGGCAGGAGCGCACCTGGCGGGAGTGGGAGGTCGAGCTGACCGATCCCGAGCTCTCGCAGAAGCGCCAGGAGAAGATCTTCAAGCGGGTGCGCAAGGTCCTGAAGGAGGCCGGAGCGAGCAGGTCCACCGCGGTCGCCAAGATCGCCCGCGCGCTCGGTCAGGACGCGGCCTTCGACGAGAAGGCGGGGATCGCCTCCGCTCCGGAGCCGTCGGAGTCGGAGCCGGAGGAGCAGCAGCTCACCGGCGGCCAGCGGCTCGTGGCGGAGCTGGCCGGCCCGGTGCTCGCGGATCTGCGGATCCTCGACGTCGCGGTGCGCGCGGGCGTGGAGGACTCGGTGCACCAGATGCGCATCCGCCTGCGCACCATGCGCTCGATCCTGCGGGCCCTGCGCGGCGGCCTGGATCCCGAGTTCGACGAGACCGTCTCGCAGGGGCTGAAGGAGGCCGGCGAGGCGCTGGGCGCGGCCCGGGACCTGGAGGTCGTCGGGGAGGTGCTGATGCGCGCGGAGCAGTGGGCGGAGCTGACCCGCAAGGCCCGCCGCCAGCTGAGCCAGCTGCTCGAGGAGGACCGGGAGGCCGCTCTGCGCGGCGGGTACGCGGTCCTGGACTCCGAGGGCTACCGCGACGTGCTGGCCGCCCTGGAGTCCCTGGTGCGCCGCCCGCAGCTGTGCGGGTGGGCGGAGGACCTCTCTGCCAAGAAGCTGGGGACCCACATGATGGAGACCCTGGATGAGCGCTACCGCAAGCGCATCGAGCCGGCCCGCCGCGCCGTGGAGGAGGCCGAGCCCGAGGAAGCCGCGGAGAGCCTGCACGAGGTCCGCAAGGCGGCCAAGGGCCTGCGCTACGTCATCGAATCCCTGGACGAGGCGGACCTGATCCGCAAGAAGCAGCGCGAGGACGCCGGGGAGGCCCGCGAGGAGGCGAAGTCCGTGCAGTCCGAGGTCGGGCGCCTCCTGGACCTGCGCGCCGCGGTGCAGTGGCTGGATCGGGCGGCCCGGGTGATGCGCCGCCGAGGGCTGGACCGCTACGGTGCGGGCCTGCTGGCCGGGGAGTTGCGCACCGCGCTGTCCTGGAAGCTGGCCGAGGGATTCTCCAGCCTGACCCGCTGATCCACCGGCCCGCGATCCGCTGATCTGCCGCCCCGACGCCGCCCGGCGTCGGAGCGGCTCCCGTTCGATGCCGGCGCGGTGGGCGGGAGAGGGGGCCGGGCAGACGAATGGCCCCGGGGCGAACCCCGGGGCCATTCTGCATCACACACAGGAAGAAGGTCTTCACTCACATGGAGGCTGCCGCCTGCGCTTCATCCGGCGAGCTTCCCAGCTGACCGTCCCCGCAGGTGCCTCCCGGCTATTTGGTAATGAAAACATATCCTAATCCCGGGCGGGGCGCCACCCCGACGGATGGATTCCCCGGAATTTCTTGCTGACGCAGCGTCGGCAAAACCGTCGATTCGGCGTCGATTCAGGTCAGGCTGGGCTAAGGTGGAGCGCATGCAGGAGTGGATCGAAGGGCTGCACTGGGGGCTGGCCATCCTCTTCTTCTGGGCCGTCGGGATCCTGCGCACCAGCATCGTGTACGCCCTCGGCCGGGGTGCGGCCGCAGGAGGACGGCGCGTGCACCGGGTCCGCGCGGCGCTGCGCACGCCCCTGTACCGCCGGGCCGCGGCCTTCGTGAATCGGTGGGGAGCGCTGGCCGTGCCGGTCTGCTTCGTGACGGTCGGCTTCCAGACCGCCGTCATCCTGACCACCGGCATCACCCGCATGCCCCTGACGCGGTGGATCCCCGCGATGCTGCTGGGCACCCTGATCTGGGGCTGCATCTACGGCACCGTCGGGATGGCCGTGGTCTGGGCCTGGCTGGAGCGGCCGTGGGTGCTCGGCCTCGCCGCGGCGCTCGCGCTGATCCTGGTGCTGCTGGCGCGCCGTCGCGCGCACCGCCTGCGCGGCTGACCGGGCCGGGGCGGGCCCGGAAACGGCGGAAGGCCGCGGATCCGCCGTGCTGGCGGATCCGCGGCCTTCCTGGCAGTGGAGCTAAGGGGAATCGAACCCCTGACCTTTTCATTGCGAACGAAACGCTCTACCAACTGAGCTATAGCCCCGTGCGGTAACCACCCCATCGTATGGCCTGTGTCCGCGCGCGTCAAAACCGGAGGCCGGTCACCGGACGGGCGCCTGCTAGGTTGTCCCCATGTCCCACCAGCCGCCCCACCCGCTGCCCGGCGACGCCGCTCCGGAGCACCCCATCGCCGACGTCGAGTCCGTCTGCGTCGAGGCCTCCGACGTCCATGGCACCGATGACGAGCCCGGCACCAGCGCGTCGGCGCACCGACCCACCGTGCGGCCCGCCACCGGGGGCCTGAGCGTCGCCTTCGTCCCCGGGATCATGCCGAGCAAGTGGTTCGGGCGGTGGCAGGAGCGCTTCGGCGCCCGGATCCCGCTGGACCCCGTGCCCCTGGAAGAGGACGAGGATCCGCTGGCGGTGCTCCAGCGTCGGGAGGCTCACGCCGCGCTCCTGCGCCCCGAGGCCGCCCCGGGCAGCCGGGACCGGGACTGCTGGCACGCCGTGCCGCTGTACCGGGAGCGGCCCGTCGTCGTGCTGCCGGCCGACCACGTGCTGACCCTCCTGGATGAGGTGCCCGTGGCCGAGCTGGCCTCCGAGCGGCTGCTCCAGGACCTGGCCGAGGTCCCCGCGTGGGCGCGGCTGCGCGCCGAGCACCTTCAGGCCGCGGGGCAGATCGAGCGGGAGCTCCCGGCGATGCGGCACACGGGCGACGCCGTCGAGCTGGTCGCGGCGGGGCTGGGGCTGCTCGTGGTGCCGATGTCCCTGGCGCGGCTGCACCACCGGAAGGATCTGGTGCACCGTCCCGTCCCGGACCTGCCCGAGACCGAGGTGCACCTGGTGTGGCCGCGTCTGCCGGAACCGCAGGCCTCCGGTGAGCAGGCGGCCGCGGAGGAGGCCGTGATCCAGGAGTTCGTGGGCATCACCCGGGGCCGCCGGGCGGGAAGCTCCCGGGGCGAGGCCGCGCAGAAGCGGCCCGCACCAGCGGGGAAGCGGGGCCGGGTCAGCGGCGACCGGACTTCTGCCGGTTCCCGGCGGACCCGCTCCCCGTCGAGTGCCCCCCACCGCGGGAGGAAGACCCCACGGAGGGGTCGGAGGTCTCCGCGCTGACCGCCGCGGCCGTGCCGGCCGAGGTCGCCCCCTGCGCGCCCTGTGCCGCCTGCTCCGGGGTGATCCGGGCGAAGCTGGAGGTCTGGTGGATGATCGACTGGTTGGCCAGCGGCATCCGGTACCCCTCCCGGTCCAGGGCCCGCTTGATCTGGGCGCGCAGCACCCGGGCCACCGCCCACTGCTGCAGCGGTGCCGTCTTCACCGCCAGGCGCAGCGTCAGGGACTCGCCGCTCATCTGCTCCACGCCCCACACCTCCGGCTCATCCAGGATGGACTTGCCCTCCTCCGTCGTCTCCCGCACCCGCCGGGCCGTCTCCAGCAGCAGCTCGGTCACGGCATCCAGGTCGCTGTTGTAGGCCACCGGGATGTCCAGCACGGTCCGGGCCCAGCCCTGGGACTGGTTGCCCACCCGGACCACGGCCCCGTTGCGCACGTGCCACAGGGTGCCCTCGACGTCGCGCACCTGCGTGACCCGCAGACCCACGGACTCCACGGTGCCGCTGGCCTCCCCGAGGTCCACGACGTCGCCGATGCCCAGCTGATCCTCCGCAACCATGGACACCCCCGCCAGGTAGTCCTTGACCAGGGACTGCGCGCCGAAGGACAGGGCCACACCGGCGATACCGGCGGAGGCGATGACCGGGGCGATGTTGAATCCCAGCTCGGAGATGATCATCAGCACCGCGATCGTCCAGATGGTGAGGTTCGCGACCGAGCGCAGCACGGACCCGACCGTCTTGGCCCGCTGGTACTGGCGCTCGTTGGACAGCCCCGTGTCCTCGACCCAGCGCAGCCCCTTCTCCGTGCGCCGGGAGATGATGCGGGCCTTGGTGCCCCGGGCCACCCCGTCGGTGACCTTGCGGATGAGGAAGCGGGCCAGGATGTTCGCCACACCCGCGATCAGCAGGATCAGCACGATCCGCAGCGGGGCGTCCAGCCAGAAGGAGGGGGTGGAGACCTCGTCCCACACGGAGGCGGCGGTGACGGCGTTCAGCAGAGGCGCGCTGGTGGTGCTCATGCACGCGATCCTATCCGCGCCGCCTGCGCCGCCGCTCAGCGCCGCCTGGACGCCCGGTGGACCTTCCGGCGTCGGGGTGGCACCGGGTGCCAGGCCGTGGCGCCACCCGGGTGCCGGGCCGCGGCGGATGGACGGAGTGGGGCCTGGCCGGAGGGATCGGACCCCGGCGATCGTCGACGGCGATTCTCTAGACTGGAGGGCATGGCACTTGTGATGGACACGCGACCGGCCGCCTACGTGGTGATCATCGAGCAGGGCAGGATGCTGCTCACGCACTGGACCGGCGAGCGCCACCCGGAGCGGGCCGCGTGGACCCTGCCGGGCGGGGGCATGGAGGTCGGGGAGACCGCCGAGCAGGCCGCGATCCGCGAGGCCTACGAGGAATCCGGGTACCGGGTGGCCCTGGACGGGCTGCTCGGGGTGGACAGCAAGTACTACGAGGAGGGCCACGCCCGCACCTTCCACGCCCTGCGCATCCTCTACCGCGGGTACATCGTGGGCGGCTCCGAGGGCGTGACCGCGCACGATGACTCCACCGACGGGGTCCGGTGGGTGCCGCTGGAGGAGCTGCCTTCCCTGCGCAAGGTCTCCCTCGTGGAGGTCGCCGCCCGCTACTACGGCCTGAAGCACTGAAGCAGGGGACGAAGACCATGAGCTCCGTGTCCCGCCGGATCGTGCGCCTGCTCTGCCTCGCCGGGGCACTGCTGCTCCTGCTCACCGGGTGCGGCGGCACCGACGAGATCACCCCGGACCCTTCCGCCTCGGCCTTCGGCACCGTGCGCATCGGGCGGGGCACCAGCGCCGAGACCGGCGTCATCGCGGAGATCTACGCCCGCACCCTGCGCGATGCCGGCTACACCGTGGAGGTCGTGGACGGCGGGACCCGGCAGGAGTACCTCAGCGCCATGGCCGAGGGCGGGGACCAGGCGCCCCTGATCACCCCCGACTACACCGGGGCCCTGCTGCTGCACCTGACCGACGACGGCGCCCGCAACCCCAGCGTGACCGAGGCCCCCACCCCGAGCGTCTCCGCGGCGGCGTCGGGGGCGGCCTCGGCCTCGGGGGGACCCACCCCGACCCCGACCGGGCTGAACGTGCAGGGAATGTCCCCGGGGGACATCTCCTCCACCGTGGATCGGGTCCTGCCGCGGCAGCTGAGCACCCTGGATCCCGCCTCCGCGGAGAACCGCGACGCCCTCGTGGTCACCCGCGCGACCGCCGCGAAGTACGAGCTGTCCAGCATCTCGGACCTGGCCGCGCACTGCGGGAAGCTGCGCTTCGGCACCCCGCCGGGGTTCGCGGAGCGCTCCTACGGCACGGCCGGGCTGCGCCGTCTCTACGACTGCTCCCCGGGACGTTACGTGGAGCAGTCCGATCCCTCCCGGCTGGTCGATGAGCTGGCCGATGCCACCGTGGACGTGGCGGACATCCCCACGGCGTCGGCCGCGATCGGACAGAACGGGTTCGTGGTCCTGGAGGACCCCCAGGCCGACTTCATCGCCCAGCAGGTGGTGCCCGTGGTGCGCGCGGACACCCTGCCCTCCTCCGCCGTGGACGCCCTGAACACCGTGTCAGGGAAGCTCAGCACCTCGGACCTGACGTTCCTGGATCAGCTGATGAGCGGGCCGGATGCGGTCTCCGCGCAGGATGCCGCCGCGTTCTGGGTCCAGGAGGGCACCGACTGAGCCGGGTCCGGACCCGACGCCGGATCGGTATACGCTGGATCACATGGCTCAATTCCGGCAGTCCCACAAGCTCCATGACGTCCTCTACGACATCCGCGGCCCGGTGCTGGAGGAGGCCGAGCGGATGGAGGCCCAGGGGCATCGGATCCTGCGGCTGAACATCGGCAACCCCGCGCCTTTCGGCTTCGAAGCCCCGGACGCGGTGATGATGGACATGATCCGGCACCTGCCGCACGCCCAGGGCTACTCGGACTCTCGGGGCATCTACTCCGCGCGCACCGCCGTCGTGCAGTACTACCAGACCCAGGGCATCCTGGATCTGCAGCCGGACGAGGTGTTCCTGGGCAACGGGGTCTCGGAGATGATCACCCTGTCCCTGCAGGCCTTCTGCGATCCCGGGGACGAGATCCTCGTGCCCGCCCCGGACTACCCGCTGTGGACGGCCTCCGTCGCCCTGTCCGGCGGCACCCCGGTGCACTACCTGTGCGACGAGGCCGACGGGTGGAACCCCGACATCGAGGACCTGCGGGCCAAGATCACCCCGCGCACCAAGGGCATCGTCGTGATCAACCCCAACAACCCCACCGGGGCGGTGTACTCCCGCCAGACCCTGCAGGCCATCGTGGACCTGGCCCGCGAGCACGAACTCGTGCTGTTCTCCGATGAGATCTACGAGAAGATCACCTACGACGGCGCCGAGATGGTCCACACCGCGGTGCTGGCCGAGGACGACGTGCTGTGCCTGACCTTCTCCGGGCTGTCCAAGGCCTACCGGGTGGCCGGGTACCGGGCCGGGTGGCTGGCCGTCACCGGGCCGCTGTGGAAGGCGCGGGACTATCTGGAGGGCATCAAGCTGCTGGCCAACATGCGCATGTGCGCCAACGTCCCGGCCCAGCACGCGATCCAGACCGCCTTGGGCGGCTACCAGTCCATCAACGACCTCATCCTGCCCGGTGGGCGGCTGAAGGAGCAGCGCGACCTGGCCCACCGCAAGCTCAACGCGATCGACGGGGTGAGCTGCCGGCAGGCCGACGGCGCCCTGTACCTGTTCCCCAAGCTGGACGTGGAGCGCTTCGGGATCGTCGACGACGAGCGTTTCGCACTGGACCTGCTCAAGGAGCAGAAGATCCTCATCAGCCACGGCACGGCCTTCAACTGGGTGGCCCCGGACCACTTCCGCCTGGTGACCCTCCCGGACGTCTCCACCCTGGACACGGCCCTGGACCGGCTGGGGGAGTTCCTGGACGGCTACCACCAGGAGGGCTGAGCCGGGGCGCGTGCGGGGCTTCAGTCCCGGGCGGCGTCGGCCCGGCGGGCCTTGGCGGCGTCCAGGCGCTCGCGGGCCCCGTCCAGCCACTGCTCGCAGCGCTGGGCCAGGGCCTCCCCGCGCTCCCACAGGCGCAGGGACTCCTCCAGGCTCGACGCCCCGGACTCCAGCCGGGAGACGATGCCCATGAGCTCCTCGCGGGCCTGCTCGTAGCTCAGCCGCTCCACGGGGGCGAAGCGCTCGGCGTCCTGCTGCTGTTGCTGGTCGGTCATGATCGGTGCTCCTCGTTCTCGGATGCTGACTCGGGTGATGGGTTCTGGTCGGCGGCGGGACCGGCCGTCTCGGGGGACTCCGGGGCCTCCCGGCTTTCGGAGGCGCCCCCGGCGGCGGCTGGCTCGTCGGGCGCCGGTTTCTCGGGGACCGGTTCCTCGGGCGCTGGGGGTTCGGCGCCTGCGGGGTGCACCGCGGTGACCGCGGCGTCGAAGGCGCCGGCGGCCACGCGCACCCGCACCTCGGCCCCGGCGGCCAGGGTGTCGGCATCGCGGATCACCGCGCCACCCTGGGTCTGGACCACGGCGTAGCCGCGGTCCAGGGTGCGCTGCGGGGACAGGGCCACGACGCGCGAACGGAGGGCCTCGATGCGCTCCCGGTGCCGATCCACCGCGATCTCCATGGCCCGCTGGGACCGGGACCGGGCGGCGTCGGTCTCCTCCTCGCGCGCCAGGAGCATGGTCTCCGGGCGGGAGAGCACGGGCCGGGAGCGGAACTGCGCCAGGCCGGCGGACTCCCGATCCAGGAACAGCTCCACGGCCCGGCGGATCCCGGACCGGGCCTGCCCGATGCGCAGATGCTCCTCCTCCACGTCCGGGACCACCCGCTTGCCGGCGTCCGTGGGCGTCGAGGCCCGCACATCGGCCACGTGATCCAGCAGCGGCTGGTCCGCCTCGTGCCCGATGGCCGAGACCACGGGGGTTCCGGCCGCGGCCACCGCCCGGATCAGCTCCTCCTCGCTGAAGGGCAGCAGGTCCTCCAGGGCGCCGCCGCCGCGGGCGATGACGATGACGTCCACCTCCGGGTCCGCGTCCAGCTCGGCCAGGGCCGCCCCGACCTGGCGCACCGCGTGCACCCCCTGGACGGCGACCTCCCGGACGGCGAACTCCACGGCCGGCCAGCGCAGCCGGGCGTTGCGGATGACGTCCTTCTCCGCATCCGAATCCCGCCCGGTGATCAGCCCGACCCGGTGGGGCAGCACGGGCAGGCGGCGCTTGCGTTCGGGACGGAACAGGCCCTCGGCGTCGAGCTTGCGGCGCAGCCGCTCGATGCGCTCGAGCATGTCTCCCAGGCCCACCTGGCGGATGCCGGAGCCGATCATGGACAGCCGCCCGGTCTTCTGCCAGAAGTCCGGGCTGACCCGCACCACCACCCGCATGCCCCGCTCCAGGTCCGCCCCCAGGCGGGCGGTCTCCTGCGCGAACAGGGTCACCGGGACCGAGACTTCCTCCTGCAGGTCCCGCAGGGTCAGGTAGGTGACCCGGGCGCGGCGGTTCAGCTCGATGATCTGCCCCTCCACCCAGGTGGGCGCGCACCGGGCGACGTACTCGTGCATCTTCCGGGACAGCACGTGCAGGGGCCAGGGGTTCTCCGGGGTGGTCTGGCTGGCGCGGGCCGGGGGAGGGGCCGCGCCCTGGGCCCCGGCGGGCGCGGAGGGATCGGAGGTGGAGGTCATGGGTCCATCCCTACCAGGTGCGACTGACAGATCGGGACTCGCCGGGCCCCTGTGCGCCGCCTCGGCCGCTCCCGCTGTGGACGGACGGGGCCCGGGCCGGGGCAGTCCCCAGGCTCGCCCACCGGCGGCAGCGGCTACGCTGGTGCCCATGTCCCACTCCCTCTCCTCCGCGATCCGCGGCGTCCTGGCCGTGCTGCTCGGGCTGGTCGCCGTCGCGCTCGCCGCCCTCAGCGTGGCCCTGTGCTGGTTCCAGCAGGACCTGCAGAACGAGGACCGCTTCGTGGCCACCACGAGCTCGCTCTCCTCGGATCAGCAGTTCCGGGATCAGCTGGTGGACGCCTCCGTGCAGGATGTGATGTCCTCCGAGGTCGTCACCCAGTACCTCGGGGACGGGAACTCCCAGGGGCACCTGTTCAGCGGGCTGAGCAACTGGTTCCACGACAAGGCCGAGGGCATCATGCACGACGCCGCCCAGAAGGCCGCGGACTCGGAGGAGTTCCGCAGCGTCTGGGAGCAGACGGCGCGCCAGACCCACCAGGCCGACTTCGACGGCTCGGACCGGAAGACCCTGGTGGTGGACGCCTCCCCGCTGTACCGGGCCGTGGACGAGCGGGTCCGCTCGGCGATCGGGGTGGACCTGGGCCTGGAGGACGGCGACCACCTCGTGGCGGTGGAGCAGGTTCCCGACGGCGCCCAGGAGGCGCCCGGAGCGGCCTTCATCCGGGTCGGCCAGGAGTGGACCGGGCGCCTGCCGGTGCTCATCACCCTGGCGGCGGTGGCCGCTCTGGCCGCGGCGGTGCTGGCCGGACGCTGGTGGGCCCTGACCCTGGGCGCGGTGTGCGCGGCCTCCGGGCTTGCCACCTGGGGGGCGTTCCTGCTGCTGCACCAGCGGATGCAGGAGGCCGTGGCCGGAGCCGAGGGCGCCGGCGGGGTCGTGGCCCGTCACCTGGTCTCCGCGCTGACGCAGAACCAGCCGAGCTGGGGCCTGACGAGCCTGGGCGTGGGGCTGGGGGCCGCCGTCCTGCTGATCATCGCGCACGTGGTGCTCGCCGCCCGCCGGGGCAACGCCGAGGTGCTGTGACCAGACGCTGAGACCCCGACGAGGCGACGGCCGGGGCGCTCACCGCGGGGGCGTGGTCGGCGACTGCTCCTGGAGCAGCTCCGGGGCCGTGATCGGCTTGGCCGCGGCCTGCACCCCGGGCACCTCTAGGCGCGGATCCGCGGTGGCCGCCGGGTCCAGGTCGCTGATGCGCCGGGCGGTGACCAGCACCCGGGATTCCAGGGAGCCGAGCATCTTGTTGTAGGACTCCACGGAACGGGTCAGGGCCCGCCCCATGTCCTGCAGGTGCCCGCCCACGGTGGAGAGCCTGTCGTAGAGCTGGCGGGACAGGGCCAGCAGCTCGCGGGCATTCTCGGAGACGCTCTCCTGCCGCCAGGACAGGGCCACGGCCTTCAGCGCCGCCAGCAGGGAGACGGGGGAGACCAGGGCGATGCCGCGGGCCGCGGCGTGATCCAACAGGGTGCCGTCCGCTCGCAGCGCCGCCGAGAGCGCGGACTCCACCGGCAGGAAGCACAGCACGATCTCCGGGCTGACCTGGCGGGATTCCCAGTACCGCTTCTGCGCCAGGGCGTCCACGTGGGCCCGCACGGCCTTGGCGTGCTTGGCCTCCCAGGCGGCCTTCTCGGACTCCTCCTGGGCCTCCTGGGATTCCAGGTACGAGCTCAGCGGCGCCTTGGCGTCCAGCACGATCTCCTTGCCCCCGGGCAGGGCGACCACCATGTCCGGGCGCACCGCGCGGTCCGCTCCGTCCCGGTCAGCACCCCGGCCGTGGACCTGCTCGGCGAAATCCACGTGTGAGGTCATCCCCGCGGCCTCCACGACCCGGCGCAGCTGCACCTCGCCCCAGGAGCCGCGGGCACTGGTGGAGCGCAGCGCCGAGGACAGCCCGTGGGTGGTCTCGCGCAGCTCCTCCTGCCCCCGCCGGGCCCCCTCCAGGGCCTCGCGCACCGCGCCGAACTGGTCCGCCCGCTCCCGCTCCATCAGCCGCACCTGCTGCTCCACCGTGGCCAGCTGGGTGCGCACCGGGGCCAGGGCCTGCAGCACGTCCTGATCCCGTGCGGAGCGGGCCTCCAGGGCGTGCACGCGCTCGCGCAGCTGATCCGCGGTGGACGCGGCGCCGGCCAGCTCCGCGCGCAGCCGGGAGTTCTGCTCCGCGAGCCCGGCATCCGAGGATCGGGACCGGCCGGCCAGGAGATACCCGAGCGCGATCCCCAGGAGCAGGGCCAGCATGGCGACGACGATGAGCGTGAGAGGGTCCATGGCCTCCACTGTGCCAGCCCCGACTGACAGATCGAACGCTGGGCCCGCCGAGCCCCGCCCGCCCCGGAAGACCGGAGCACCGAGCCCGCAGACCCGGAAGGTCGGGATCGGAGCGCCAGATCGGGCCCAAGGATCGCGGCCCGGCGTCGCAGCCCCGGTGCGGCTCGTCGGGATCGGCTCAGAGCCAGCCCTTGTCCCGGGCTTGGCGCACGGCCTCGTAGCGGGTGTCCGTCCCGGTCTTGCCGATCACCGCGGACAGGTGGTTGCGCACCGTCCCCGGGCTCAGGTGCACCCGGGCGGCCACCTCGCGCAGCCGGGCGCCGTCCTCCGCGGCCCGGCAGACCTCCGCCTCCCGCTCGGTCAGCGGATTCTCCGGGGTGAACAGGGACTCCGCGGCCAGGGTCGGGTCGATCACCCGCAGCCCGGCGTGCACCCGGCGCACCGCCTCGGCCAGACGATCCGGCGGGGTGTCCTTCACGACGAAGCCGCGGGCCCCGGCCGCCAGGGCCCGCTTCAGGTACCCGGGACGCCCGAAGGTGGTCACGATGACCGGAACGCATCCGGGCACCTCCCGACCCAGGGCCGCACACGCCTCGATGCCGGTGGCCCCGGGCATCTCGATGTCCAGCAGCGCCACCTGGGCCCCGGACTCCCGGGCCGCGGCCGCGACCTCGTCGCCGCGGCCCACCTGCGCCACGACCTCCAGATCCGGCTCCATGCCCAGCAGCGCGGCCAGCGCCCCGCGCACGAGGTCCTGGTCATCGGCGATCAGCACGCGGATGCTCATCTGCTCTCGCTTCCCGTGGTCCGGCCCGCGGGCCTGTCGGCGCTTGCTGCGGCCCGCGACGTCGTGTGCACCCGCACCACCGTGCCGGTCTCCGGCTCCGCCGCGAGGATCTCCAGCCGGCCGCCGGCGGCCTCCGCGATGCGCCGGGACAGTCCCTGCAGACCGTCGCCGCAGCGTCCGGACCAGCCGACGCCGTCGTCGGCGACCTCCAGCAGCCCCCGGGTTACCGTGACCCGGCAGGTGCCCGCCCGGGCGTGGCGCACCACGTTGGTCACGGCCTCGCGCAGCGCCCAGGAGAACACCGTCGCATCCGCCCCCGCCGCGTCCTGCGCGGCCTGCGGGTCCGGCAGCTCGGCGCGCACCCCGGCGGTCTCCAGGGCGCGGGCCGCGGCCCGGATCTGACCGGCGAAATCCGGCTGACGCAGCCGGGTCACGGTGGAGCGGACCTCGGCCAGGGCCGTGCGGGAGGTCCGGGAGATCTGCTCCAGCTCGGCCCGCGCCGCCTCCGGATCGGAAGCCAGAAGCCGCGAAGCCACCTCCGCCTTCAGATTGATCACCGTCAGGGAGTGCCCCAGCAGATCGTGGACGTCGCGGGCCACCTGCTCGCGCTCGCGGGCGGCCTGCAGGGCCTCGGCGGTCCGGCGTCGGCCGCGCTCCCGATGCTCCATCAGCGATGACACGATCACCATGCCCGAGCCGATGTACAGGGCCCCGCTGAGGTAGAGCACCCCCTGGGGGCCGGCGCTGAGCGCGGCCGCCCCGGTGGCCCCCAGCACGATGACCGCGGACAGGGGCAGGCCCAGCCGCGGCGTCGTCGTGAACATGACGGTGGCGACGTAGTACGGGGTGAGTCCGGCCAGGGCCTGTCCGCCCAGCACCGCGGCCAGCACCAGGCCGCACCCGATGAGCAGCGCCCACCACGCCACCAGCATCCGCCACGCGGCCCTCTCGGCTCCCTCGTCCACGGTCAGCGGGATGCGCCCGAAGCCCAGCAGGTAGGCGAGCGCGAACAGGACCAGGGTCGCGACGGCCAGGAGGCGCTCGCCGCCGGTCAGATCCTCGCGCAGGATGAGGTTGGCGGGGTAGGCCAGGAAGATCAGCCAGATGCCGGCCTGCAGCATGTTCCCCCAGGCCAGGCCGCCGCGCACCCCGCGGCCGCGGTCCCGGGCGGGAGAGCCTGCGAGGGAGCCGGCGGACGTGCCGGACGCGGAGGGGGTGCGCGGCGTCGTCGGGCTCATCCGCGTCCTCTCTCCCTCGTCAGCAGCCCGGCGCAGACCGCCGCGAAGATCACGGCCCAGGCCACGGTGTTGATGATGGCATACCACAGCGGATCCGTGACGGCGTAGGGGGCGTCGCTGATGCCCTGGGTGCCGTCGGTCAGCGGGTACCGGGCCAGGGCCGCGGGGCCGTACATCGGCGTGAACCTTCCGATCTCCAGCAGGGACTGCGGCAGCGGGGAGAAGACGTTGCCGAGGAACCCCAAGATCACCAGGGCGGTGGAGGAGATGGACACGGCGGATTCGGTGCGGAACAGCTGACCGAAGAGGATCCCGTAGAACCCGAAGGGCAGCGAGACCAGCACGGACAGCGCGGCGGCGCCGATCCACTGCCCCGCGGGCATCTGCGCCGGGGTGAACACTCCGGCGAGGTTCACGGCCAGCACCGGCAGCACGGAGCGCACCAGGATCACCACGGTCTTGGAGAACAGGAACCTCCCGGTGCTCAGCGGGGTCAGGGCCAGCTGGCGGCCCCAGCCGGTGGACTGCTCGACGACGGTGGACCCGGCGCTGCCGGCGGCCGCGGTGACGCCGCCGTACACGGCCATGCCGATCATCACGTACGCGGCGGTGTTGCCGTCCCCGATCGGGGTGTCCGAGTAGTCCTGGACGGCGCCGAAGATCAGGTAGAACAGCACGGGCAGGGCCACGGAGAAGAACAGGCCGGCGCGATCCGTGAGCACGCGGCGCAGGTCCAGCAGGGTGTAGGTGGTCAGGGACATGGCTCAGGCCTTTCCGGGGGTGGCGGCGTCGTGGGGATCCGACGGATGCTCGGCGTCCGTCAGAGCGAGGAAGGCCTCCTCCAGGGAGGCGGGGGCGATGGTCAGCTCCCGGGCGTCGGTCGCGGTGAGCAGGTGGCGGGCCAGCGCGTCGGAATCCGCGGTGGACAGGCGGGTGCGCGCCCCGTCCCGGTCCACGGCCAGCACCCCGGGCAGGCTGTACGGGTCCAGGCCCGGAGGCAGCACCGCGGAGACGGCGGCGCCGGCCACCTGGCGGCGCACGACGTCGGTGGGTCCGTCCGCGAGGATGCGCCCGGCGCCGATCATGACGATGCGATCGGCGAAGTCCTGGGCCTCCTCGATGTAGTGGGTTGCGAACAGGATGGTGCGGCCCCGCTCGGCCTGGGCGTGCATGGCGCGCCAGAAGTCGTGACGGGCCCCGGCGTCCATCCCGGCGGTCGGCTCATCCAGGATCAGCAGGTCCGGGTCCGCCAGCACCGCCAGGGCGAAGCGCAGCCGCTGCTGCTGCCCGCCGGAGCAGGAGCCCACGCGCCTCTCGGCGATCCCGGTCAGGCCAGCCTCGGTGAGCACCCGGTCCACCGGCAGCGGGTGGGGGTGGGTCGCGGCGATCATGCGCACCGTGTCCTTCACGCGCAGATCCGGCAGGAGTCCGCCGGACTGCAGCATGGCCCCGACCCGTCCGGCGCGCACGGCGGCCCGCGGGGAGGTGCCGAAGATCCGCAGCTCACCGCCGGTGGGGGTGGTCAGCCCCAGGAGCATGTCGATCAGCGTGGATTTGCCGGCGCCGTTGGGTCCGAGGAGTCCGATCACCTCCCCGGGGGAGACGTCGAGATCCACCCCGCACACGGCGTGCACGGGTCCGGCGCCGCGGCGGGCGGGAAAGGTCTTGGCCAGGCTGCGAGCCCGGATGGCTTCGTCTGTCATGCCTCCAGCCTCCCGGCGGGGCGGTGGTGGGGCGGATCCCCGGCGTCACGATCTGCCCGTGACATCCGTCAGGGGAATACCCCGCCGCAGCCTCCCGGTTGTGCCGGGCATGAGTGAGAACACGCAGTCCCAGTCCGCCCGGCCCGACGACGCGGCCGACGTCGTCGCCTCCACCGATCCGGCCTCGGACGACGCCGCCCGTGCGGCCCGCACCGCGGATCCCGGCTACCGGTCGGTGACCATCGAGAGGATCGGGCAGAAGCACTACCGCGCGGTCAACGCCGCCGGTGCGACCCTGGACTTCGGTCAGGGGGAGGGCCTGCTCTCCCCGGTGGAGCTGCTGCTGGCCGCGACCGCCGGCTGTTCCGCGGTGGACGTGGACGTGGTGACCTCCCGGCGCACCGAGCCGGAGAGCTTTGCGGTGGAGGTCTCGGCGATCAAGGGCACGGATGAGACCGGCGGCGCCCGGCTGAACGATGTGGAGCTGAGCTTCCGGGTGCGTTTCCCGGACGACGGGCCTGGCCGGCAGGCCGAGCGCATGGTGCCGCGGCTGGTGGCGCTGTCCCATGACAAGGACTGCACGGTCTCGCGCACCGTGGAGCACCCGACGTCGGTGACCTCCCGGGTGGAGTGAGCTCCGGCGGGCCCGGGGGGTGGCGGCGTCGGAGGTGGCGTCGTCGTCGGCCCCGGAGCTGCGTGCGGCCGCGGCGGCCATGCTCGCGCAGCGCTTCCGTAGGATGGTGCCATGACAGCGCGGGAGCAGCAGGGTGATCTCTTCCAGACCGATCAGCTGGACGCCGCCCGCGCCCCGCGCACCGGCGCCCAGCTGCGCCGCTTCGAAGACGCCGTGGCCGGGATGCCGCGGATCGGCGGGTACAACGCGTGGCTGGTGCAGGTGCAGCGGCCGGAGACCCATCGGGTGGCCACCCAGGAGCGGTGGCGGAAGGTCGGGCGGCGCATCCGTCCCGGGGCGCAGCGGCTGATCACGCTGCAGCCCTTCGGCCCGGTGGAGTTCCTCTACGACGTCACGGACACCGAGGGTCCCACTCCGCCGGAGAGCTTCCACCGTCCCTTCCCGGGGGAGGGCGCCGTGACGCGGGAGGGGCTGCGCCGGTTCCTGCTGCGCCTGGGGGCGCTGAACGTGACCCCGGACCTCGCCGCGCAGGCCTCCGCCCCGTCGGTGCGCATGGTCCCGCTGCCGCACGCCGAGTTCGGTCCGACCGGTCAGGGCGAGGTCGCGGCCAGGCCGGGCAGCACCGTGTGGTGGGAGGCGCGGCTGGTGCCCGGCCCGGATCCCACCGCGACCTTCCTGACCCTGGTCAAGGGCCTCGCGGTGGTGTGCCTGGGGCACGTGCGCCACCCCGCGGAGGATGACGCTCAGACCGGCGCCAGGGTGTCGTCGGGCCGGGCGGCCGGTGCGCGCCGGGAGTGGGTCAGTGACGCCGACGCGGAGACCGAGGCCGAGTCCGTGACGTGGCTGGTGGCTCGGCGCCTGGGCCTGCCGTACACCCCGAGTCAGCTGCACGAGCGGGTGGTGCACGGGCTGGAGCCGATGCCGGAGATCTCCCTGGAGCTGATCGCCCGGGCTGTGAACGACGTCGAGAACGCCGGCGGGCGGGTGGAGCAGCTGGGTCGGCTGCTGCGCACCCCGGATGCCGATGCCGACGCCGCGGACGGGTCGGGTAGGGCGGGCTCGGCCTCGCGGCGGGGGCGCTCGCAGGACCGGAGTGCGGGGAGACGGGGCGCGGCGGAGCGCGCCGCAGACCATCCCGCGGGTTTCCAGGATGTTCCGCTCTTCGAGCTGTGACGGCGCGGCGTCGTCGTCCGGAGCCGGCCGGCACGCGCCGGGAGGGGCGGCGGTGCGGGGCCGGGCGAGCCGGTAGAGTGGGCTGACGTGGCACTGACTATCGGAATCGTGGGACTGCCCAACGTCGGCAAGTCGACCCTCTTCAACGCACTGACCCGCAACACCGTGCTCGCCGCGAACTACCCGTTCGCGACGATCGAGCCGAACGTGGGCGTGGTGAACCTGCCGGATGAGCGGCTGGGGCGTCTGGCGGAGATCTTCCACTCGGAGCGGATCCTGCCGGCCACCGTGTCCTTCGTGGACATCGCCGGGATCGTCAAGGGCGCCTCCGAGGGGGAGGGGCTGGGCAACCAGTTCCTGGCGAACATCCGCGAGGCCGATGCGATCGCCCAGGTGGTGCGCGCCTTCGAGGACCCGGACGTGGTGCACGTGGACGGGAAGATCGACCCGGCCAGCGACATGGAGACCATCAACACCGAGCTGATCCTCGCGGACCTGCAGACCCTGGAGAACGCGATCCCGCGCCTGGAGAAGCAGGTCAAGATCAAGAAGGGCGACCCCGCCCAGCTCGAGGCGTACCAGACCGCTCAGAAGGTGCTGGAGGCCGGGGAGACCATCTTCCGGGGGGCGGCCTCCGCCAAGCTGGACACCGCCCAGCTGCGGGAGCTGAACCTGCTGACCGCCAAGCCCTTCATCTACGTGTTCAACGCCGACGACGCCGTGCTGGCCTCCGAGGAGCGGCAGGCGCAGCTGCGCGAGCTGGTGGCCCCGGCCGAGGCCGTGTTCCTGGACGCCAAGCTCGAGGCGGACATGGTGGAGCTGGACGAGGATGAGGCCCGCGAGATGCTGGAGATGTCAGGGCAGGAGGAATCCGGCCTGGATAAGCTGGCCCGCGTCGGCTTCTCCACCCTCGGGCTGCAGACCTACCTGACCGCAGGCCCCAAGGAGGCCCGCGCCTGGACCATCCGCCAGGGGGACACCGCCCCGCAGGCCGCCGGCGTCATCCACTCCGACTTCGAACGCGGCTTCATCAAGGCCGAGATCGTCTCCTTCTCCGACCTGGACCAGCTGGGTTCCATGGCCGAAGCCAAGGCCGCCGGCAAGGTCCGCATGGAGGGGAAGGACTACGTGATGGCGGATGGGGACGTGGTGGAGTTCAGGTTTGCACCAACGTCTACCGCGACCAAGAAGTAGCGCGTCATGGCTAATGAGCGGATCACCGAAGATCTCGTTGACGAGTGCCTGCGGGCCCTGGACTACTACGCCGACCCCGACGCCATCATCGTCGAGAAGCAGCAGTCGGTCGTGCAGGAGATCCGGAAGGGTCTTTCCAAGGCCTCGAAGTCCGGGAAGGGCAAGGCTGCCGGTTATCCCGAGTTCATCATCACCTCACCCGATACCCCGGACATGGTCGTCCTCGTCGAGTGCAAGGCGGACGTCAGGCACCACGAGTCGCCCAATCGCGACGTGCCCAGGGACTATGCGGTCGATGGGGTTCTTCACTACGCACGGTTCCTCGCGCCCTCCTACACGGTGATCTCCATCGCCGTCTCCGGTACGGCGCGGGCTAACGAGTGGTCGTTCTTCGTGACCCCGAAGGGCTCTACCGAGGAGAAGCCCCTCGTCTCGCCAACAGGAGCCCCGATCACCTCGATGGTCGGGCTCGACGATCTCATCGCTGCGGCATCCTTCGATCCCCAGGTTCAGCGACAGCGTGAGCACGACCTCATCGCGTTCTCGATGGAGATGCACGAGTTCATGCGCGATGAGGCGGAGCTGGAGGAGAAGGAGAAGCCGCTGGCAGTCGCCGGGACGCTGATCGCACTCAAGGACCCGATCTTCGCGCAGACCTATGGCTTCTACCTCGCGACCGAGCTGCCCGAGTTCTGGATCCGTTCGATCAAGCGGGTCATCGACGAGGCGCAGTTGCCGGTCGCGAAGCTCGAGAACATGACCCAGCCGTTCACCGGTATCCAGGTGCACCCGGAGCTGCGCAAGCCGACCAAGGGATATCCCAAGGGCCTGCTGCACGAGATCGTCAAGATGCTTGCTGAGAAAGTCATGCCGTTCCTGACCGTGTACCACGACTTCGACGTCGTGGGCGCGTTCTACGGCGAGTTCCTGAAGTACACCGGTGGCGACGGAAAGGGGCTGGGGATTGTCCTCACTCCTCGCCACGTGACAGAGCTGTTCAGCCTGATCGCCAACGTCTCCAAGGACGACAAGGTCTTGGACATCTGCGCGGGCACCGGTGGATTCCTGGTATCCGCCATGTCCCAGATGATCAAGACGGCCGTGACTGCCGGTCAGGTCGAGGACATCAAGAAGCATCGGCTGATCGGTGTCGAGCAGAACCCCAGCATGTACGCGCTCGGGGCGTCGAACATGATCCTCCGTGGTGATGGGAAGGCGAATCTCTACCAAGGATCCTGCTTCGACACAGCCATCGCTAAGGAGGCCAAGAAGCACCGGGCGAACATCGGGATGATCAACCCGCCGTACGCCAAGTCCAAGGAGGACCTGCACGAGCTCCGATTCGTCGAGCAGATGCTCGACAGCCTCCAGCAGGGAGGCACCGGCATCGCCATCGTCCCTGTCTCCTGCGCGACCGCACCGAGTGCTCACAAGAACAACCTGCTCAAGAAGCACACGCTCGAGGCGGTCATGTCAATGCCGCCGGAGGTCTTCTACCCGGTCGGCGTCATCACCTGCATCATGGTCTTCACCGCGGGTGTTCCCCATGCCAAGTCAGACAGGAAGACCTGGTTCGGTTACTGGCGCGACGACACGTTCGTGAAGGTCAAGAACTTGGGGCGAGTTGATCGTGACCACACGTGGCCGCAGACACGTGACCACTGGGTCGAGATGTTCCGCAACCGTGAGGTGAAGGCGGGCGAGGCCGTCATGCACAAGGTCACCAGCGATGATGAATGGGTTGCTGAGGCCTACATGGAGACCGACTACTCCACCTTGGGTAGGGCAGACTTCGAGCGGGTACTCCTCGATTACGCGGTGTTCTCTTTGACTTCTAGTAGCGGAGAGGGAGGCGAGGAGTGACTACGCTCAACGACTTGTTCGCTGTTGCCTACGGCAACAAGCTTGACATGAACAAGATGGTGAGCACACATCGCTTGAAGGGTGTCGCTTTTGTCGGCCGTATCGGTGGCTTGAACGGCCGCTCTGGTGTGGCTGGCTACGTGGAACGGGTCTCCGGCATCGATCCGTATCCCGCGGGCCTAATCACGGTGGCGCTCGGTGGCTCCCGCCTGCTGTCCTCGTATGTTCAGCAACTGCCGTTCTACACGGCGCAGAACGTCGCGGTGCTGGCACCACGAGATCCCACCATGTCATTGAATCACCGGCTCTATTACGCCATGTGTATCCGGGCGAATGCCTTTCGATACAGCGCCTTCGGGCGAGAAGCGAACCGGACTTTAGGGTCGATCATCGTACCGG
Source organism: Rothia kristinae NBRC 15354 (assembly GCF_001570865.1). Classification (GTDB taxonomy): domain Bacteria; phylum Actinomycetota; class Actinomycetes; order Actinomycetales; family Micrococcaceae; genus Rothia; species Rothia kristinae. Next base: position 30,545 of record NZ_BCSM01000013.1, on the reverse strand, counting down.
ACCGGGTGCCTGATTGGGTCGCGACTACGCAGATTCCGACACACGACGGCCTAGCACGTCCCGCAGGTCCTGAGGTAGCACTCGGTGGCACCGACGCGTGGCGCGTGTATAGAGTTCGAGACATCTTCGATATCGCGGCCGGTAAGTACGTCCCTACAGCGCAGAAGGTGTCGGGATCAACACCCCAAGTGACGTCATCCGCGAAGAACAATGGGATTTCTCGTTACCTTGACCTTCAGCCCAACTTCCCGGGTGGCACGATCTCGGTGGCACGTAACGGATCCGTTGGTACCGCTTTCTACCAGCCGTCGCCATACTTCGCGACAGATGACGTCCGTGTCTGGTCGGCTAAGAAGGGGTCGCTATCCACGACTGAAGGGTTGTTCGTGTGCGCAGTTGTCATGCTGGAAAGGTTCCGTTACTCCTATGGACGAAAGTGGAGCATTGCCCATATGAAGGAGACGGAAATTCGGCTTCCAGCAACAACGTCCGGTGAGCCGGACTGGGTCTATATGGACCAGTTCATGCGGGGGCTGCCATTCTCAGCGGCGGTGACAGCTGAGCAAGTCATCGAGACCCCCTGACGGCTTGCCATGACTGCCTCGCCGTTGCCTCCCTGGTCGTACGCCGCTCTCGAAGCCGTTGCTGGCGTGCTCGGTGACACCACGACCGGCCTCACGGGTACCGAGATCGGTGCCCTGCTCGCCCGGTTGAGGATGGCGGACCCGACCCCGTTGGCGTCCAAGAGGAACCGCCTGACCGTGGCCTTCGTCGACCGCCAGAACCTCGACCAGAGCCCGAAGCGCATCATCACCTTCATCGTCCACGCTATGGAGCCGGTGCGCTATCGGGAGCGTCCTGAGCTCTTCACTTTGCGCCAGGACCGGCTCAATGAGCATCTGGCGTTCGTCGGGTTGCGTGTCAACGACGCGGGGAAGGTCGCCAAGGGGGCGACGGCTCAGACGCTCGATGAGGCGTCACGCGTCGCCACGTCGATCCGCGATGAGCTGCGCCGGCGCAACACCCACCCCGACGTCCTGCGGTACTGCTCGGTCGAGGTGCTCAAGAAGGACCACTTCCATGCCTGCCTCGAAGCGACCAAGAGCGTCTTCGACCGCCTGCGGACTCTCACCGGGGCTCAAGGCGACGGTGCGTCGCTCGTGGACACGGCGCTGGCACTAGGGAGGTCAGGCGTCCCGTTGCTGGCGATCAACTCGCTGACGACCCAGACCGAGCGCGATGAGCAGACTGGGCTCGCCAACCTCATCAAGGAACTCAACGGGCTGTACCGGAATCCGACAGCGCATGACCCCCGCTTGAACCGCTTGATCAGCGAGGCTGAGCTGCTCGAAGTGCTGACCATGATCTCGATGGTCCACCGTCGTCTGGACCAGGCGCAAAGAGGTGCGAGGACACCATGACGGACGGTGGAGAGGGTGGTGCGGAGCCCGACGACACACCTGACGACGAACCGGTAGACGAGGACGCGTCGAGCGAGCCGACCCCTGAGGACGTTGCTCCGCTGGACTGGGAACGCCTCACGGAGCGTCTGGGTACCGGGTTGCCGACCGGTTTCACAGGGTCGTTGACCGGCGCGAACAGCCCCTTGGCTCGGACTCTCGAGTCACTACGCGAGTCGATGCGGGGGCAGGTGCTTGACTTGGGCACCTCAATGTCTCGGATCTTGGAGCCGTTCAACGCCACGTGGCGTGCCCACATGGCGGCGATCTATGAATCGCTTCCTCGGTTCACCATCGACGGGGGGCTCTGGTCTAACTCCGGGTTCGCGTCCACATTCAAAGCCGTTCAGGAGCAGCAGCGTGCCCTCCTCACCGGGCTGAGGATCTCGCTAGGACCACTGGACTCCAATCTGCTGCGTGGGTTCAGCCGCTTCCTCCTACCCCCGAACCTGCGTGACTACACGGGCCAGATCAGCGTCAGTCAGGTGAGAACCTTCCTCGAGGAGGAAGGCATCGCCCTATACCTCGTCCCACGGGGACGAACGGCACTGCGACTGCTCCGGGCCGAAGATCGCGCCGCACGTCGGCGCGTCCTCGGCGAGTGCTACTGGACGATCGTCGAGGACTGCGCCACCGTGTTGGAAGGCGTGACCTCTGAGACGGTGACCGCCGAGGTGGCCTTCGTCCTGGATGGAATCGGGGCGATGAGAGCCGGACATCACCGTTCTGCCCAAGCGCTCTTCACCGTGACGCTGGACTCGCTCATCCCTCGCTTCCACCCTGATGTCAGGATCCGGCGAGCGATCACCAATCGCAAGAAGGGAGCCGAGGTCCCAGACGCGATCGACGAGATGAACGTACGTGACGCATTCGTGTGGCTTCCGATCTGGAACGCCCACGAACAGTTCTGGGCGCAGAACGGCGACAGGGTGCCCAACTACTACTCGCGTCATGCGAGCGTTCACGGGGTCTCACCGCGACAGTTCAGCAAGCGCAATTGTGTTCAGGTCCTCATGCTCGTGACCAGTCTCATTGGCTACGCCGACCGCCTTCCCACAGGGCACTACGACAAGGGGAGAGCTCCTCGACCTGAGTCGTGAGCTGGCGAAGCTCAGCCCCCGGGCCTTGAACCACCATCTGACGTACGCTCATGTGGATGCTCATCTCTCAGCTCGACGCCGATCAGGGACCGCGGTCTGTCGCTCTCTACGCCCGCCAGTCCAAGGCCGATCCGAGGGGCATCGACCGGCAGCTCCCGCGCCTTCGTGAGCTCGCCAAGCGTCGCGGGTGGAACGTGTACGACGAATACTTCGACGACGGTGAGTCGGCCTCCAAGCAGCGCGGTCCGACGTCGACCCGACCCGTCTGGCCGTCGCCGGGCAGAGCGCCGGCGGGGGACTGGCCGCAGCGCTGGTGCAGCGCATCCACGACGACGGCGGCCAGCAGCCCGCGGCGCAGTGGCTGTTTTGCCCGATGCTCGATGACCGCACCGCCGCGGACCGCTCCCTCGACGCCATCCGGCACTACCTGTGGAACAACACCTCCAACGCCGTCGGCTGGTCGGCCTACCTCGGGCGGGAACCCGGCGGGGAGTCCGGGCCCGATTACGCGGTGCCCGCCCGCCGGGAGGACTTGACGGGTCTGCCGCCCACCTGGATCGGCGTCGGGGACATCGAGCTGTTCTACGAGGAGGACCGCCGCTACGCCGAGCGGCTGGTCGACGCGGGCGTGCCGACCGTCCTCGAGGTCGTCCCCGGCGCCCCGCACGCCTTCGAGTCTTTCCTCGGCCGGACCCCGGTCGCCAAGGCCTACCTCGCCGCGGCTGAGACCTGGCTCGCCCGGCACCTCCAGACCCCGGCGTCCGAGCGCTGAGAACCCCCTAACGTCAGGAGAACCGCACCATGAGCGTCGTCGTCGTCACCGGAGGCACCGGCTTCCTCGCCGGATGGACCATCCGCCTGCTGCTCGACCAGGGCCACACCGTCCGCGCGACCGTCCGGCAGGAGGCCAAGGGGCAGGCCGTGGTGAAGATGCTGGCCGAGGAAGGGATGAGCACGGAGAAGCTCTCCTTCGCCACCGCGGATCTCGGGTCGGCCGCCGGCTGGGCCGAAGCCGTCGAGGGGGCCGACGTCGTCCTGCACACCGCCTCCCCGCTGAGCGGCGAGAATCACCAGGACCCGAGCCTCGTGCCGATGGCCGAGGCCGGAACCCGCCACGTCCTGGACGCCGCGATCGCCGCCGGGGTGGACAAGGTCGTCATGACCTCCTCGGCCGCGGCGGCCTACCCCAGCCGCGCCGACCTCGGGCGGACCATCGACGAGACCTACTGGACCGACCCGCAGGACCGGCGCATCACCCAGTACATGCGATCGAAGGTCGTCGCCGAGAAGTCGGCCTGGCAGATCATCGCACGGCAGTCGACGACGACCCTCACCACGATCCTGCCGGGGGCGATCCTCGGGCCGTTCATGGGCGGGCGCGGATCGAGCACGGACCGGCTGTTCACCAGCATCCTGCGCGGGGCACCCAGCCCCAAGGCCACCTACCACGCCGTCGACGTCCGCGACCTCGCCGCCCTGCACCTCTTGGCCATGGCCGACGAGCAGGCCGACGGGCAGCGGTTCCTCGCCCAGCCCGGGCGGATCACGATGCCGCGGATGGCCCGCCTACTCAAGGACAGTCTCGGCGAGCAGGGCCGGAGGGTCAGGACGATGACGATCCCCGACGTCGTCATCCGGCTCGGCGCCCGCCTCAGCCCGACCATGGCGGTGATGAACACGCTGATCGGCCCGCAGCCGACCTACGACGCGACCAAGGCATCCCGCCTCCTCGGGTGGCAGCCCCGCCCCGTGGAGGACACCGTCTTCGACGCCGCCGACTACCTCCTGGACCACGGGCTGGTGGGGTAGCGACCTTCGCGGAGGGGCACGACGTCGTCCTTCCGACCCCTGGAGTGCAACATGTACAAGTTGTACGATTCTGATTATGACGTCAGTGACCTTGTCTCAGTTCCGGAGTCAGCAGAGTGACTACATCGCCGCGGCTCAGCGTGAGCCTGTCGAGATCACCTCCCGCGGGGCAGGGCGCCGCGCGGTGGTCGTCTCCCCGGAGTTCTATGACCGCGCGATACGGGCCCTGGAAGATCAGGCGGACATCCGTGCCGCAGCGCAGGCGCGTAAGGAGACGGCGCGCATCTCCCACGAGGAGCTCCTGCGCGAGCTCGATCTCTGAGTCTCTTCGATGGCCTACGCGATCAACTACGTACCATCAGCGGCGAAATCGATCTGGAAGCTCGATCGGCCGGCGGCTCGCCGGGTGCTCGCGGCGATCGATTCCTTGGCCGATGAGCCACGTCCTCTCGGATATATCCAGCTGAAGGGTGGAGGCGGTGCGTTCCGCATACGCGTGGGTGACTATCGCATCATCTATGACACCTACGATGAAGAACTCGTGATCCTCGTTCTCAGGGTCGGGCACCGCCGAGAGGTGTACCGATGAACGACTCCGTGCCGGCACACCGGCGAGGAGACGGCCCACTCCTTCCCGCTCCTGCCGATGCCCGTCGACCCGTGGTCGCCGACGTCGGCGCAAGCGCTGATGAGGACGAGCGCCGCGCTTTGCTCTGAAAAACCCATACGCTGCGGCGTACCGTAGATTCATGACTGGCCCTCCATACATCCTCGGCGCACTGACCTGGCGGGACCTGCACTCCCCGAATTTCCTCGCCCTCCTGCACCGGGCGGCTGAGCTGCCGGAAGCCGAGCTTCAGCGGATCCGCGATGAAGAGCTTCCCGGGATGGAGCTCCTTGCCGCGCGCAGACGGGATGAGCTCGTGGGGTTCGCCGCCGCCAGCATCCGGCCCCAGCAGATCGAGCTGGAATACCTCGCTGTAGCGCAGGACGCGACCGGTGATGGCATCGGCTCAGGACTGGTCAGTCGCCTGCGAGAAGCCCACGGGGGCGTACAGTTCGTCGCCCACACGGATGACGACGCCGTGGACTTCTACCGTCGCCTCGGTTTTCGCATCTCCGCGGCGGCGGATCCACGGTGGCCGACCAGTCGTCGCTATCGCTGTGAGCTACCGGCCCGTTCCACCCTGGCATCCTCCCCGAGGCCTCTGCCGTCTGGCGGCGGCGAGATCCCGGGAGGCTCCGGGATCTCGATGGTCGACGAGGGCCCGTGGAAAGCTGATTCTCTGCTCGCCCACCGCACCCTGGACACTCCGCTCGGTCTGCTGCTGCTGGCGGCCACACCCCGCGGGCTGGTGCGGGTCGCCTTCGAGCAGCAGGGATTCGACGACGTGGTGGAGCAGCTGACTCGACACCTCGAGGGAGCCACCGACGCCGCCGAGACCGCCCCGCAGGCCCGGGACCATCTGGACTCAGCTGCGGCTCAGCTCGGGGAGTATTTCACCGGGCGGCGCCGGGACTTCCACCTGCCCCTGGACCGCAGCCTCTCCACCGGCTTCGCCGAGCGGGTGCGCCGGGGCCTTCAGCGCATCCCCTTCGGCGTCACCCGCACCTATCGCCAGCTCGCTGAGAGGACGGGCAACCCGAAGGCTGTGCGCGCCGTCGGCACAGCGTGCGCCTCCAACCCGCTGCCGGTCATCGTGCCGTGTCACCGGGTCGTGCGCAGCGACGGCGGACTCGGCGGCTACGTCGGCGGACTGGAGGCCAAACGCACCCTGCTCACCCTCGAAGGCACGGACGCGTGAACTCGACCAGCCCCGGCCTGTTCGGCGACGACGCGCTGGCCCGACCCGCCGTCGAGCTGCCCGACGGCGCACACCACGTCCCCGGCTGGCTGACGCTCGACCAGCAGCGGTGGCTGGTCGCACGGTTTCGGGAGTGGGCCGCGGGCCCCGTCCCGCCGCGAGCGGCCAGCATCCGCGGACATGAGATGAGCGTGCGCACCGTGTGCCTGGGCTGGCACTGGCGCCCCGCGGGCTACACCCGGGAGGCCGTGGACGTGAACGGCCGGCGGGTCCTGCCGGTGCCGGACTGGATGGTGCGCATGGGTCAGCAGGGCCTCGCGGCCGCCACCGGGGACGACGCCGCGGCCCGCACCTACGTGCCGGACACCGCCCTGGTCAACTACTACGACGACGCCGCGCGCATGGGCATGCACCAGGACAAGGACGAGCGCTCCTCCGCCCCGGTGGTCTCCGTATCCATCGGGGACACCTGTCTGTTCCGCTTCGGCAACACCGAGACCCGCTCCCGCCCGTACACAGACCTCAGGCTGGCCTCCGGGGACCTGTTCGTCTTCGGTGGCCCCTCCCGCTTCGCCTTCCACGGGGTGCCGCGCATCTTCCCCGGCACGGCACCTGCCGACTGCGGCCTGGAGACCGGGCGCATCAACATCACCCTGCGCGTCACCGGCCTGTCCGAGGGCTGACCGGGGCCGCCCGCCGTCGAGGTGTCGGTGCTGTGCTGAGATGCGGCGTTTGTGTTGAGATGCCGCACGGCGGGCCGCATCTCAGCACGAACCCCGCACCTCAGCAAGAACCCCGCACCTCAACCGATCCCCCTGCATGCCGCGGAGCGTGTCACCATGGGTGTCATGACGGCGGGGCAGTGGGCGCAGCGGCACCAGGTGTGGGTGTACCTGGCGGCCGTCGCGCTCGCGGCGGGCATTGGAGTCTTAGTGCCCGACGCCGCGGGTCCGGCGGAAGCGGCCCTGACGCCCCTGCTCGGTCTGCTGCTGTTCCAGACCTTCCTCGGCGTGCCGGTCGCGCGCCTGAGCGCTGGGCTGCGGGACCGGCGATTCCTGCTGGGGTTGGCCCTCGTGAAAGCCGTGATCGCCCCGGCCCTCGCGGTGCTGCTGGCCCTCGTGCTGGTCCCGGATCCGGCGCTGCGCGTCGGGGTGCTGTTCGTGCTCCTGGCGCCGTGCGTGGACTGGGTGCTGGTCTTCGCGGGGATGGCCGGCGGGGATCGGGCCCGACTGCTGGCCGCGACCCCGCTGCTGCTGTCCGGCCAGATGCTCCTGCTGCCCCCGGCCCTCGCCCTCCTGGCCGGCCCGCAGGCCGCGGGAACGGTGCGGGCCGGGCCCTTCGCGGAGGCCTTCGCGGTGCTGATCCTCCTGCCGTTGCTGGCCGCCGTCGCCGCTCAGACGTGGGCGGCCCGACGCCGGTCCGGGGCCCGTGCGGTCGAGGTGGTGGAGGCCGGGATGGTGCCGACCACCGCCCTGGTGCTGGCCGCGGCGGTGCTCTCCCAGATCGGGCAGGTGCTGCCGATGCTGGGTCGTCTGCTGGGGCTGGTGCCGGTGTATCTGCTGTTCGCCGTGGTGATGACGCTGCTGGGAACGCTGGCGTGCCGGGTGCTGCGCCTGGATGCCGCGGGTGCGCGGGCGGTGGTCTTCAGCGGGGTGGCCCGCAACTCCCTGGTGGTGCTGCCCCTGGTGCTGGCCCTGCCCGCCGAGCTGTCCGCTGCCGCCCCCGCGGTGGTGGTGCAGACCCTGGTGGAGCTGCCATTCCTGCTCCTGCTGCTGCGCGCGGCTCCCGGCCTGCTGCCCGCGGGTACCCGGGCCCCCGCCCCGACGCCTCCCCGCTGACATGGGCGAGAATGGGCGGCATGGAATCCAGGAGCCCGTCATCCCGCTTCACCCGGTGGGTTCTCGACGACGCAACAGCACTCGCTGCGATCCTGGAGCCGGACAGACCCAGGATGGGCATCTACATCCTCGAGTTCTCCGATGGAGAGCGCTACGTCGGACAGACCGTGGATCTGCTGTCGCGTTTCGCCTCCCACCGACGTCGCTGGCCGGGGGAGATCGTCGCGGTGAGCTTCCTGCCCGCAGAACGGGAACGGCTCAACCAGATCGAGAGAGACGTGATCTCCCGACTCGCCGCGCAGGGGGTGTCGCTGCGCAACATCGATCTGGTCAGCCTCCCTCTGCGCTCGGATGCCCTCGACGTGCTGGTGGATCGGCAGGAGCAGGCCGAGTGGCTGGATGGACGGACGGAGCCATGCGTGATCGGGGACCGCGCAGCGTCCGCGGGGCGTCGCCGCCGCGCTCGCTCGGGGTATGAGCGGCTGCGTCGGCAGGATGCTTTCGACGACGTCGTCGCGATGCTTGCCTGCTACGTTCGGCGCTGCCTGCCCTGGCCCCATGTGACAGAGGGTCGCTTCTGGGTGATGACCGCTCTGCCCTCTACGGGGCGCCGTCCGGACTGGCGGCGGCTGGCGGCGATCAGCGTGAACAACGTGGAGACTCTGGTGATCGGGGAGGCCCTCGGGGATGGCCGATCACGGATCGAGGGATTCATCAACGTCGCTGCGGACACCGACGTCGCCGTCCTGGACCCCGGCGTTCATCAGGAGGTCTCCTACGGACCCGTCGGAGCAGTGCGGCAGATCTTCACGGATACCCCGGACGAGCTGGCCGCAGTGCTGGCTGCTCCTGAGCTCGCCGGGGGAGCGGCGCGGCTGGCGATGGGGCTGCTGCGCAAGGGACCGAGCATGTTCGCCCGGTTCCACAACGACCATCTCGCCGATGACGTCTTCTGTTCCATCGCCGAGCAGCTCGAGGAGTCCCCGGACCCCGGCGTCCACCGCTGAGATACCGTACGGCGGGCCGCCTGTCAGCGGGAACTCCGTCCGTCAGGCCAGGTCCGCCTCCCAGACGGCCCGCCACTTCTCGGCCAGGGTGTGCACGGTCTCGTGGGCGTTCAGGCCGCTGGGCTGGGGCACCACCCACAGGGCCACGTCCTCCGGCCAGTCCTCGATCTCGGCGACGTCCTGGCGGCCCAGGGCGGCCTTCGGGCGGCGGAAGGCCGTGCGGAAGGCGGTGATACCGGCGACCGCGACCCGCTCCGGGCGGTACTCGCGCACCAGCCGCACCAGCTCGGCCGCACCGTCGCGCAGCTCCTCGCGGCTCAGCTCATCTGCACGGACGCTGGCCCGACCCACCAGGTTGGTCATGCCCAACCCCCGGCGCAGCAGATACTCCTCGTCCTGCTCGCTCAGTCCCCGCGAGGTGTCCAGGCGATACTCGGTCACCCCGGCCTCGTGCAGCGAGGGCCAGAAGCGGTTGCCCGGCCGGGCGAAGGGCGCGTTGACGGCGGCGGACCACAGACTGGGGTTCACCCCGACGATCAGCATCCGCATCCGCCGCCCCGCGTAGGGCCCGTAGGGCAGCACGTCATCGCGGGCGTGCGGGTCATCCGTGGCGAAGCGCTCCAGGTCCGCGCGGGTGGGCTTGGCCCCGCCCATCGGGGAGGGCCGGCGGCGGGATCGGAACTCGGTGCTCATCCTCCCACCCTAGAGCGACGCCGCCGCACGACGCCGGGCGCCCGGCCCCCACCCGGCAGGTCGGCTACACAGCGGCCTCGTCGTTCCGGGCGACGTCGGCGCACAGCACCTCCGGCCAGGCGCTGACCTCCTCACGGGTCGCGGCTACCTTCAGGTCCACCGTCGGGAGGGTCTCGGCGAGGATCTGCGCCGTGGAGACCGGGTGGGCCCGGTCCCGCACCCAGGCCAGCACGGTCACGGGCACGTGCACCTGGGCGATGTCCGCCAGGGACGGCAGATCGGAGGTCCCGGCGCCCTCGAAGACGTAGGGCAGCAGCGCGGGGTCCACGTCCGGGACGGTGCGGGGGGCCTCGGGCTTGGCCGGGGGCTGCGGCCCGTCCAGCCCCGCGGTCACGAAGGCCTCGACCCCGTGGCGGCGCACCAGCTCCCCGGCCGCCCGATACTCCTCGGCCTTGCGGGCGCGGGTGGCCCACGCGGTGGGCGGCAGCATCAGGGTCAGGCCGGTGAAGCGCTCGGGGTCCCGGATCGCCGCGTACAGCAGGGTCGCAGCACCCATGGACTGCCCGACGCCGTGCACCGCCTCCCCGGGGAAGATCCCCTCCAGCAGCCGCAGCAGGTCATCGGCCAGCACGGGCCAGCGGTAGTCGCTGGGCATGGGGCGCCCGGTGGATCGCCCGTGCCCGCGGGCGTCGTAGCGCAGCAGCCGGGTCCCGCTCAGGCCCCGACCCAGATCCAGGCCGAGGGTGCGGTCCCGGGCGCGGGAGGAGGTCAGGCCGTGCAGCTGGACCACCGGGTGCCCGCCCTCGTCGCTGAGCTCCCACGCCAGCCGCGCCCCGGGGACGGGGAACCCGCCCTCCGTGATCACCGTGGCACCGCGTCGTTCCTGGTCAGCGTCCATCGCGCCTCATCTCCCGCTCTCACCCGGTCCGTCCGTCCACCGTTCGGGATGCGCTCGCGCGCCCGCCCGATGCTTCTGGTTAAGTTACCCCCATGCGCTTGACCAACATCACCCGCCTGCGGCTGCCCTTCGGGCGCCTCATGGGCTACGACGTCGCGGTCTCCGCGCCGGGCCGTCAGCTGCCGATCTCCTTCGACCAGCAGCGCCACGTCGGGGCGGGGGAGCGTCCCGGGTCCTGGATGGCCCTGACCTTCACCCTGCCGGGCCCGGTGCCGCGGGAGCGGCTCAGCGACGCCTGGCTCGCGGTCATCGCCCGACACCAGACCCTGCGCACCGTCTTCCTGCCCGGCGAGCCGGGGGAGGGCCCCCATCTGCACGCCGTGGAGGTGGGTCCCGGCGCCTGGCGCGAGCACGAGATCGCCCCCGGGCAGGAGGTCAACGCCGCCCTCGGGGAGGTCTTCGACGCCGCGTGCACCCCATACGCCCGGCCCTCGCACCGGCTGTGCGTGGTGGAGACCGCCGCCGGGCCCACGGTGGCCATCGCCGCGGACCACGCCCACGTGGACATGTGGTCCATGCTGGTGATCCTGCGGGACTTCCTGGCGGCCCTGCGGGATGCGGAGGCCTCCGCGTCCGACGCGGCGCGGACCGGGCCGCGACCCGCCGTGCTCGGCTTCCCGGAGCACACCGCGGCCCTGGAGCGGATGCCGCCCGCCCCGCCGGAGATCGCCCAGCGGTGGGCCGAGATCCTGGGGCACGCCAACCAGTCCATGCCGCGCTTCCCCCTGCCGCTGGGGGATCCCCGGCACCAGCCGGAGCGGGTGGAGGTGCGGGAGATCCTCGACGTCGCGGGGCTGGCCGCCTATGCCGCCCACGCCCGGGAGGCCGGAGTCTCCTCCCTGGCGCAGACCGTCTCGGTGATGACCCGCATCACCCGGGAGCTGGCGGGGATCCCGCTGCGCGCGGTGTTCCCCGTGCACTCCCGCTACGACGAGACCTGGCACGATTCGGTCGGCTGGTTCATCACCAACTCCGTCCTGGAATCCCCGGATCCGGAACCCGCGGCGTGTGCGGCGGCCGTGAAGGAGGCGGTGCGCCTGGGCTCCTGGCCGCTGCGGCCCATCCTGGCCCCGTGGGGCGGGATGCCGGAGACCCCGGGGATGTTCGCGATCTCCTGGCTGGACCTGCGCCGCCTGCCGGTGCAGGTGGAGAACGCGGCGAGCCTGGAGGCCCAGTACGTCTCCGCCGCGATCCGCACGGACGGGGTGATGATCTGGTTCATCCTCAGCGAGGACGGGGCGCACCTGCGCTGCCGCTACCCGGACTCCCCGCAGGCCCGGGAGTCGGTGGGCGGGTGGCTGGACGCTCTGGTGGCGGGCATGCAGGAGCTGGCCGCCTGAGACCCCGCGGCGCCGCGATACGGTGGGCCCCATGTCCTTCACCCGCCGCCTCCACGTCAAATGGGCCATCTGGGCCGTCGGGGTCGCCGCCTACCTGCTCGCCCTGATCAACCGCAGCTCCTTCTCCGCGCTGGGGCCGGTGGCCCAGGAACACTTCGGGGCCGAGGCCACCGCCCTGTCCTCCTTCGTGTTCCTGCAGCTGGTGGTCTACGCCGTGTGCCAGATCCCGGTGGGGGTGTGCCTGGACCGCTTCGGCGTCTCCTGGGTGGTGGCCACCGGGATGCTCGTGATGTCCGCGGCCCAGCTGCTGCTGGCCGCCGCCGACGCCGTCCCGGTGGCGGTGCTGGCCCGCATCCTGCTGGGTGCCGGTGACGCCTGCATCTTCACCTCGGTGGTGCGCCTGGTCGCGGAGTGGTTCACCCCGCGCCAGATGCCGGTGGTCAACCAGATCACGGGGCTGGCCGGACAGGTGGGGCAGCTGCTGGCCGTGGCACCCCTGGCCCTGGCCGTGGGGGCCTTCGGCTGGTTCGCCGGCTTCGCCGGGCTGGCCGCCCTCGGCGCGGTGGTCCTGGTGCTGGTGGTGCTGTTCCTGCGGGAGGGCCCGGGGGCCGCGACCATCGCCGAGCGCATCACCGGGCGCGGCCGGGAGATCCTGACCACCCCGGCGCCGGTGCCCACCGACACCGGGGCGCTGATCATCACCGAGGTCCTGCCGGTGGTGGGGCCCGGCTCCTCCGGGGTGCTGCCCGCGGTGCGCTCGCTGATCCGGCGCCCGGGCATCCGGCTGGCCTTCTGGATCCACTTCGCCACGATGTTCTCCCCGGACGCGTTCCTGCTGCTGTGGGGCACCCCGTTCCTGACCGGTGGCCTGGGCTACTCCGATGCGGCCGCGCACGCGGTGCTGAACATCGCCGTGATCGCCTCGATGGTCGGGGCGCTGGCCTTCGGCCCGGTGATCTCCCGCTTCTCCGGGCACCGGGTGCAGCTGGCCCTGGGCGGGGTCGGGCTGATGGCCGGGTCCTGGATCGCGCTGCTGGCCTGGCCCGGGCCCGCGCCCTTCGCGCTGACCGCGCTGGTCGCCGTCGTGATGGCCATGGGCATCCCGCTGTCCATGATCGCCTTCGACGTCGTGCGCTCCCACGCCCCGGCCCGCCAGCGCGGGGTCGCCACCGGACTGGTGAACATGGGCGGGTTCACGGCCGCGCTGATCACGGTCCTGGGGGTCGGCCTGCTGTTGGACGCGCAGGGGGCCGGGACCCCGCAGACCTACTCCCTGCAGGCCTTCCGCGTGGCCATGGCGGTGCAGCTGCCGCTGTGGCTGCTCGGCGGGATCATGATCGCCGTGGAGCGCCCGCGGGCGCTGCGGGACCTGCAGCGGCATCGCCGCGGATCCCGCCCGCCCGAGGCGCCGCAGCCTCGTCCCGCCCCGTAGGGTGGAGCCCATGCACGAGTCCGTCCCCGCCTCCGGCATCGCCGCCCAGCCCCCGTCCAGGAAGTGGATCATCTGGTCGGTGGGCCTGGCCGCCTACCTCGTCGCGGTGATCAACCGCAGCTCCTTCTCCGCGCTGGGCCCGGCCGCCCAGGAGCACTTCTCCGCGGAGGCCACGGCCCTGTCCGTGTTCGTGGTCGTGCAGCTGGTGGTCTACGCCGGCTGGCAGATCCCCGTAGGCATCCTGCTGGATCGCTTCGGGATCAGCACGGTGATCGCCGCGGGTACCGCAGTGATGGCGGTGGGGCAGCTGCTGCTGGGGGCGACGGACAGCATCCCCCTGGCGATCCTCGCCCGCCTCCTCGTCGGCTCCGGGGACGCCTGCATCTTCACCGCCGTGGTGCGCCTGGTCCAGGACTGGTTCACGCTCGGGCAGATGCCCGTGGTCAACCAGCTCACGGGCTTATCCGGGCAGGTCGGTCAGCTGCTGGCCGTCGCCCCGCTGGCCGCGCTGGTCGCGGGGCTGGGCTGGTTCGCCGGCTTCGCCGCCCTGGCCGCGGTGGGGGCCGCGGTGCTGGTGCTGGTGCTGCTGGTCCTGCGCGACGCCCCCGGGGCCGGCACCATCCTCGAGCGGATCACCGGGGCCAACCGCACCACCGGGCGGGACGTGGCCGCGGCCCGGGCGGGGCAGCGCACCGACTCGGTGGTCACGGACGTGCTCCCGGTGATCGGCCCGGAATCCACCGGGGTGCTGCCGGCCATGCGCTCGCTGGTGCGCCGGCCCGGGGTGCGCCTGGCCTTCTGGATCCACTTCTCCACGGTCTTCGCGATGCACAGCTTCATGCTGCTGTGGGGCACCCCGTTCATGACCGGCGGCCTGGGCTACCCCGAGGCGACCTCCCACCTGGTGCTGAGCCTGACCGTGGCGGCGTCGATGGCCGGGGCGGTGCTGCTGGGGCCGGTGATCTCCCGGTTCTCGGCCCACCGGGTGTGGATCGCGGTCGGCGGGACGACGGCGATCCTGCTGTCCTGGGTGCTGGTGCTCGCCTGGCCGTGCTCCGCCCCGGTGCCGGTGATGAGCCTGGCCGTGGTGTGCACGGGCCTGGGCGGGCCGCTGTCGATGATCGCCTTCGACGTCGTGCGCACCCACGCCCCGGTGCGCCAGCTCGGGGTGGCCACGGGCCTGACCAACATGGGAGGGTTCACGGCCGCGCTGACCACGGTCCTGCTGGTGGGGGTCCTGCTGGATGCGCAGGGCGCCGGGACCCCGGAGACCTACTCCTCCGCGGCCTTCCGCTGGGCGATGGCCGTGCAGGTGCCGGTGTGGCTGCTGGGCCTGACGATGATGCTCATCGAGCGACCCAAGGCCCGCCGGGAGCACCTGAAGCGGCTGCACCGGGCCCGCTGAGCACCGGACGGGACCGGGCAGGAGCGGGCGGGGTCAGGAGCGGGCGGTGACCGGGGGCTCGGCGGACCAGGGGAACACGATCCACTGGTCGGTGCGCTTCCACACGTAGTCGGGGGAGACCACCGAGCGGGGCTTGGAATAGATCACCGCGGAGCGGACCTCGGCGTCGTAGCGCTGCAGCAGCTGGACCACCAGGGCCAGGGTGCGCCCGGAATCCGCGACGTCGTCCACCACCAGCAGCCTCTTCCCCGCGATGGACTCGGTGTCCAGCATCGGGGCCAGCAGCACCGGGTCCGGCAGGGTCTCGGCGACGTCCGTGTAGAACTCCACGTTGATCGCGTCCGAGAGCTTCACGCCCAGCGAATAGGACAGCGCCCCGGCCGGCAGCAGCCCGCCGCGGGCCACCGCGATGATGATGTCCGGGACGAAGTCGGAGTCGGCGATGGTCTGCGCCATCTGCCGGGAGAAGGTGCCGAAGGCCTCCCAGGTGAGGATCTCCTTCTTGGTCAGCTCTGCGGAGTCTGCGTGATAAGCCATGGGAAGAGTGTAGACGCCGGGTCGGTACCCTGGAGCCATGAGCACCTCCGCCGCCGTCGACCCCGCCGCCGTGCACCTGGCCTCCACCCGGGTGGGCTCCGGGCCGCGGCGCGTGGTGTTCCTGCACGGGCTGTTCGGGCGCGGCCGCAACTTCACGAGCATCGCCCGGCAGCTGGGCCAGGAGTGCACGAGCCTGCTGGTGGACCTGCCGGATCACGGCGCCTCGGACTGGGTCCCGGAGATCTCCTACCCCCTGATGGCCGACGCCGTGGCGGCACACCTGCGGGCCGACTTCGCCGCCGATGGCCCCGTGGACGTCGTCGGGCACTCCATGGGCGGGAAGACCGCGATGCAGCTGGCGCTGCGCCACCCGGATCTCGTGCAGCGCCTGGTGGTCATGGACATCGCCCCGGTCCAGCCGCGCGAGACCCGCGGGAACTCCGCCGAGCTGCTGGACGCGCTGCTGGGCCTGGACCTGCAGACCCTGGGCTCCCGGGCCGAGGCCGACGCCGCCCTGCAAGCGGCGATCCCGGCCGACGGCGTGCGCTCCTTCCTCCTGCAGAACCTGCGGCGCGGGGCCGAGGGCTGGGCGTGGCAGCCGGACCTGCGCGGCCTGCGCGAGCGGCTGCCGGTGCTCATGGGCTGGCCCGACACCGACGCCGAGCCGTATCCGGGTCCGGTCCTGTGGATCACGGGGGAGCGCTCCGACTACGTCACCGCCGAGGACCGGGAGCCGATGGCGGCCCTGTTCCCGCGGGTGCGCCGGGTGGTCATCAAGGGCGCCGGGCACTGGGTGCACGCGGATCGCCCGGCCGAGGTGCTCTCCGCCCTGCGCGTCTTCCTGACCTGACCCGCATCCCCCGACCGTCCCGTCCCACCCCGAAGGAGCATCCCCGTGGCCCTGTTCGCCTCACCCCGCATGTCCCTGACCGTCGACCTGCCGCAGGAGCCCGTCCCGGCGGAGCCTGCGGACCCGGAGATGCCGGAGGATCCCTTCGCCGAGCCGAAGCCGGCCCCGAGCCCGGAGTCCCTGCTGATCGCGCTGCGCTCGGAGGAGGCCACCGCCCTGCTGACCGAGCAGAACTGGGCCCCGGCGGAGCAGGCCGCGGATCTCACGGTGCGGGTGGGGGTGCGCCGCTACGTCTACCCGGTCCCGGAGCAGCCCGGGGCGAGCATCGAGTACGTCGCTCTCGGCGAGGGCTCGGAGCGGGGACGGGTGCAGATGATCCTGCGGGTGCCGCGGCGCACGGACGCGGACGGGGCCAGGCGGGCCCTGCGCGGGCTGGCCCGGCTGCTGGAGCGCACCCGCGGGGTACGCGCGCAGCTGACGGGGCTGGGCCGGGACTGAGACCGCCGACCTCGCCCGATGCTCAGCCGAAGGCCGCGGTGACCTCCCGGAGGAATCCGGCGACGACGCGGCGCTGCTCCTCGGTGAGCCGCTCGGCGGCGGCGAGCATCTGCTCGTGCATCCGCGCCAGTGTGGCGCGCACCTCGCGGTCCCCGCGCTCGGTGGGCACCACCGCCACGGAGCGGCGGTCCTCCGGGTGCGGCACGCGCTCGGCGTAGCCGTCCCGGATCAGCCGATCCACCAGCGCGCTGGTCGAGGCGGCCGTGATCCCCAGGGCCACCGCGATGTCCTTCTGGCGCAGGCTCGCGCCGCGGGACTGGGCCGCCAGCAGGTGGCGCAGGGCCTCGATGTCGCGCTCGCCCATGCCCATGTCCCCGCGCACGCGGGTGCGCATGGCGGTCTCGTGGCGGCGGTAGGTGCGCAGCAGGTTCAGGACCTCGACGGCGGTGATCTGGCCCGGCTCGCGGTACCAGTACCCGCTGGGGTCGGCCTCATCCGCGCTGCCCTGCATGCCTCCGCCTCCTCTCGCGCCGAGCCTCACCCGGAATCTGCGTGATCCCCGCGGAGCACTCCGCCCCGGGGGTCCTCGCCGGGTGCCGCCCCGCGAGACTGTTAGGATAACCAACAGTTAGGATACGATACCAAGCAGACGTCGCGGCCACGGCCGGGCGTCGCCGCCTTCGGAAGCCCTCCGCGGTGTGGAAGCCGCACCGCGACCCCAGGGAGCCCAGCATGACCGAGACCATCCGCGAGGAGCTCGCCGCCGAACCCCGCCCCCACGAGCTCTCCCGGGAGGACCTGCTCCTGCTGCTGTCCCGGGCAGCCGCCCGCGGGATCTCCGTGCGCCCGGCCGTGCACCGGGCCGAGGTCTCCTTCACCGGGCGCCCCGGCGCAGAGCGCGTGGTCATCGAGCTGCTCCTGGCTCCCGGAGAGGACCGCGAACGGATCCTGCGGGAGGCCCGCGAGGAGATCATCCCAGCGCTGGAGGCCATCCTCGGCGAGCCGTTCCTCAGCGCGGACGTCCACTACACTCGGGAGACGCTCCCGGATGCGTCAGCGGATCTCTCGCGCATCGGCTCCGGGGCGGGGACCGGGCTGCTCGCCGCCTGAGCGCGACCCCTCCTCGGACCTCCGCTGACTCCCGGGCGCTGATCTGCCCGATCGCCCGAAGCCGGGGGATCGGCGGACTCCGGAGGTCACCGGGCAGACGCTCGAGCACGCGCCGGGGGAATAATGGTCGGAGAGTCGGCCGTTCCAGGAGGTGAACGGCCCGTCCGCACAGCCCAAGGCAACGGAGGAATCACTGTGACAGCGCCCATCGAGAAGAACGAGAAGTTCGCCGAGTACGCGCACCCGGAGCGGCTGGTCAGCACCGCGTGGGTGGCCGAGCACGGCGGCGACGACGGCGTCGTCGTCGTCGAATCCGACGAGGACGTGCTGCTCTATGAGACCGGGCACATCCCGGGTGCCGTGAAGATCGACTGGCACACCGAGCTCAACGACCCCGTCACCCGCGACTACGTGGACGGCGAGGGCTTCGCCGCCCTGATGTCGCGCAAGGGCATCACCCGGGACACGACCGTGGTCATCTACGGGGACAAGTCCAACTGGTGGGCGGCCTATGCCCTGTGGGTGTTCACCCTCTTCGGCCACGAAGACGTGCGCCTGATGGACGGCGGCCGCGCCAAGTGGCAGGAGGAGGGTCGGGAGATGACCACCGAGACCCCGCGGCCGCAGGAAACCGACTACCCCGTGGTGCAGCGCGAGGACGCCCCCGTGCGGGCCTACCTGCCGCAGGTGCGCGAGGCCATCGGTACGCTGCCGCTGATCGACGTGCGCAGTCCCCAGGAGTACACCGGGGAGCGCACCCACATGCCCGACTACCCCGAGGAGGGGGCCCTGCGCGGCGGGCACATCCCCACCGCCCGGTCCGTGCCCTGGGCCCGGGCGGCCAACGAGGACGGCACCTTCAAGACCGCCGAGCAGCTGCGCCGGATCTACCAGGAGGAGCTCGGGCTCAGCCCGGATCAGGACATCATCGCCTACTGCCGGATCGGGGAGCGCTCCTCGCACACGTGGTTCGTGCTCCAGCACCTGCTGGGCTTCCCCACCGTGCGCAACTACGACGGCTCCTGGACCGAGTGGGGCAACGTGGTCCGGGTGCCGATCGTCAAGGGCGAGCAGCCCGGAGAGGCCGCGTGAGCGCGGGCATGACCCAGCCGAACACCGATTCCCTGCCGCCGGCCCTGGCCGAGATCGTCCGGGACTTCGCCGAACTGGCCCCGCAGGATCGGCTGCAGCTGCTGCTGGAGTTCAGCAACGGGCTGCCCGCCCTGCCGGAGCGCCTGGCGGATCATCCCGAGCTGCTCGAGCCTGTGCCGGAATGCCAGTCGCCGATCTTCCTGCTCACCGAGGTGGAAGACGGGGTGGTCCACCTGTTCTTCTCCGCGCCGCCGGAGGCTCCCACCACCCGCGGCTTCGCGGGGATCCTGCAGGAGGGTCTGGACGGGGCGGATGTGCAGACCGTGCTGTCGGTTCCGGGGGATCTGGCGCTGCGGCTGTCCCTGACCGAGGCGGTCAGCCCCCTGCGGCTGAACGGGATGAGCGGGATGCTGACCCGCATCCAGCGGCAGGTCAGGGAGAAGTCCCAGGGCTGAGCCGCGGGCCGAGGGCTGCCGCATCCGGACCGGCGAGCCTGCGACGGGCCGCGGCGTCGGCAGGCGGTCTCCCGAGGCCGGAGTGCGCTCCTTCACGGTGGTAGCCTGAACTGACATCTCAGGCCTGACCGATCGGGGAGACACCGTGGCCACACAGACGCAGCCGGTTTCCGAGGCGCGCACGGAGGAGGGCCTCAAGCGAGGCCTGCACTCCCGGCACATGCAGATGATCGCGATCGGCGGGGCGATCGGCACCGGCCTGTTCGTGGCCTCCGGCGGCACGATCGCCCAGGCCGGGCCCGGTGGTGCGCTGGTGGCCTACGCCGTCATCGGACTGATGGTGCTGCTGCTCATGCAGTCCCTCGGCGAGCTGGCCGCGCACCTGCCGGTGGCCGGCTCCTTCCAGACCTTCGCCCACCGCTACGTCTCCCCGTCCTTCGGCTTCGCGATGGGCTGGAACTACTGGTTCAACTGGGCGATCACCGTGGCCGCGGAGCTGGTGGCCGCCGGCATCGTCATGGCCTTCTGGTTCCCGCAGGTGCCGGGCTGGGTGTGGGCGGCGGCCTTCCTGGTGCTGCTGACCGGGCTGAACGCCCTCTCGGCCCGCGGATACGGGGAGTCCGAGTTCTGGCTGGCCGGGATCAAGGTGGTCGCGGTGATCGTGTTCCTGATCGCCGGGGTGCTGATGATCTTCGGCGTGCTGGGTGGGACCTCCCCGGGCTTCGCCAACTGGACGACGGGGGAGGCCCCGTTCAAGGGCGGGGTGCTCAGCATCATCTCGGTGTTCATGATCGCCGGGTTCTCCTTCCAGGGAACCGAGATGATCGGGGTGGCCGCCGGTGAGGCGGAGAACCCCCGCCGGGACGTGCCCCGGGCCCTGCGCACGGTGTTCTGGCGCATCATGCTCTTCTACATCGGGGCGATCGTGGTCATCGGCTTCCTGCTGCCGTACACCGACCCGAACCTGCTGGCCTCGGACGCCTCCGAGGTGGCCTCCTCCCCGTTCACGCTGGTCTTCGAGCGGGCGGGGATCGCCTTCGCCGCCTCGCTGATGAACGCCGTCATCCTGGTGGCGATCCTCTCCGCCGGCAACTCGGGGCTGTACGCCTCCACCCGCATGCTGCTGAGCCTGGCCCGGGACGGCCAGGCACCCCGGTTCTTCGCCAAGGTCAACGACCGCGGCGTGCCGATGCGCGCCCTGATGGCCACCTCCGCGGTGGGCCTGATCGGCTTCATCGCCTCCCTGTTCGGACAGGGCGAGGCCTACACGTGGCTGGTGAACATCTCCGGGCTGTCCGGGTTCATCGTCTGGGTGGGGGTGGCGGTGTGCCACTTCCGATTCCGCCGGGCCTACCTCGCCCAGGGCGGGAAGCTCTCGGACCTGCCCTACCGGGCGCCGCTGTTCCCGCTGGGCCCGCTGGTGGCCTTCACGCTGTGCATCGTGGTGATCCTGGGGCAGAACTACGAGGCGGTCTTCGACGGCGAGCTGCTGAAGGTCGCCAGCTCCTACATCGGCCTGCCGATCTTCCTGGCCGTCTGGCTGGGACACAAGGTGCTGACCCGGGACCGGTTGGTGCCCCTGGACCAGGTGGACATCTCCGGGGCCGAGGACCTCGCCAAACGCTGACCCGTCCGGCTGCCATGCCGGCGCCGCCGTCCCGGTGCGGTGGTCTCTTACCACGTCAGATCGCTCTTCCGGTCATCCTGCGCGTTCGCCCTGAGGTGCTGCCCGGGTGTTGACCGGGTCACCGCCCGGGCATAGGTTGAGGGCACGGTAGGCGTTGCCCGGACCCATCTGGGGACCCGACCGTCGCGGACCGTCCGGTCCGCGCCGCGAATGACGAGAGGGTCATGAGATGACGAACCACAGCAGCATCGAATCCCTGCGCAGCGCCACCGTCTACGGCAGCGACGGCGAGAAGATCGGCCGGGTCGGGGAGATCTACCTGGACGACCAGACCGACCAGCCCACCTTCGCCACCGTGCACACCGGCCTGTTCGGCACCAAGGAGACCTTCGTCCCCCTGGACCGGGCCCAGACCACCGACGAGGGCATCACGGTGCCCTACGAGAAGGACTTCATCAAGGGCGCCCCGACCATCGACGACGATGGCTCGCTGAGCCCCGAGGAGGAGCAGCGCCTCTACGAGTACTACTCCATGGACTCCGGGACGCGCCGCGACGACGCCGCCGCCGAGACGCAGGCGCAGACCCGCGGACGCGATCACACCGGCACGGCGGGCACCGCGACCGATGACCGCGCCGCCGCAGCCCACGACGGGCACACCCCGGCCGAGGAGCGTGCGGCCCAGCAGCGCGGCACCGCGGTGCAGAACGGCACCGACGGCGTCGCCGCCGACACCCGCGGCGGGCAGACGGCGGGGACGCAGGACGTCGTCGCCCACGAGGAGCGGCTGCGGGCCACCGGGCAGGCCGAGCGCCGCGAGACCGGGCGGGCCCGTCTGCGCAAGCACGTGGTCACCGAGACCGAGACCGTCGAGGTCCCCGTGCGCCGCGAGGAGCTGCACATCCAGCGCGAGAGCATCGACCCCGATTCCCCCGAGGCCAAGGTCGGCGCCGAGGACGCCTTCACCGGCGACGGTGAGGAGACCGTGGTGACCACCTACGAGGAGCGCCCCGTGGTGTCCACCGAGACCGTCGCCACCGAGCGGGTGAGCCTGAACAAGGAGGCCACCGAGTCCACCGAGCGCGTCTCCGGCGAGGTGCGCAAGGAGGAGATCGAGGTGGACGAGGACGGCCGTCCCCGCCGCTGATCCGCGCCGCCTGCTCAACCGGGGCAGGCGCACCCGAGGAGCCAGACCCCGTCGGACCCTGTGTCCGGCGGGGTCTGCACCGTGACCGACCAATGCGGCCCCCTTCGCCGCGATCCCACCGCTGCCGACCCGTCCCAGGAGCCCGTCCGTGCCCGCCCCGCCCGCATCCTCTCGCACCCGATCCGACGCCGCCGGTCCCGCCCCCGGTGCACCGGGTCACGATGCCTTCGCCCAGATCGACGCCGCCGCCCTCACCGGGAGGCAGCGGTCCCTGATCCTCCTGGCCGTGCTGGCCAATACGGCCGAGTTCTTCGACATGTTCCTCATCGGGTTCATCGTCTCGGACCTGACCAAGCCCTGGGGGCTGACCTTCTGGCAGTCTGCGCTGGTGCTGCTGGCCTCCGGGATCGGCACGATGATCGGCGCGATCCTGTGGGGGAGGGTCTCCGACGTCATCGGGCGCCGGCGCACCCTGGTGGCCACGGTGCTGATCTTCACGGTGTTCACCGGGCTGTCCGTGCTCACCCCGGACGGCGGGTGGGCCCTGCTGGTCGGGCTGCGCCTGCTGGTGGGCATCGGGGTGGGCGGGCTGAACATCGTCTCGATCCCGTGGATCCAGGAGTTCGTGCCGGCTTCCCGGCGCGGGTGGCTGTCCGGACTGGCCTCGGTGTTCATCCCGGTGGGGCTGCTGCTGGGCTCGGTGAGCACGTGGCTGCTGCTGGAGCCGCTGACCTGGCGCGGGCTCATGGCGCTGGGGGCGACGCCGATCCTGCTGGTGGTGTGGATCCTGCGGGTGCCGGAGTCCCCGCGCTTCCTGGCCGCCCGGGGTCGGCAGGACCAGGCCCGGGCCGCCGTCGCCTGGGCCCTGCGCCTGCCGGTGGAGCAGGTGGCACCCGTGCCGGCCGGTGAGCCCGAGCCCGAGCGTCCCGCGCCGTATCGCGAGATCCTCACCCGTCATCGCTGGGTCCTGGCGATCGTCGCGGTGGGCACCTTCTGCTTCGTCACCGGGTCGGTGACCGTGCAGTCCTGGGGCCAGACCCTGCTGGTGCAGGTCCAGGGGATCACCCCCGCCCAGGCGGCCCGGTGGTTCATCGGGATCTCCCTGGCCTCCCTCGTGGGCCGGCTCGCCGCGGCGCGCCTGGCCGACGTCGTCGGCCGGCGCCCGGTGCTGCTGGTGTGCGGGCTGGGCGGGGCCGCGGCGAGCCTGTGGGCCGCGCACGCCGGGTCCGCTCAGCTGGGCCCGGTGGGGGTGTTCTATCTGGCGATGGCGGCGATCATGCTGTTCGGCGACGGCGCCTTCGGCATCCTCAACGCGTACGGGGCGGAGCTGTTCCCGACCCCGGTGCGCGCCAGCGGCTTGGGCCTGGGCTACGGGCTGGGCGCCTGCGGGAAGGTCGTGGGGCCGATGCTGCTGGCCCTGGTCTCCGGCTCCGGGAACCTCGTCAGCCCGGCGGCCACGCAGGCCGCGATCACTCCGGCCTTCACGATCATGGGGGCGCTGCTGGGCCTGGGCGGGCTGACCTACCTGCTGGCACGCGAGACGGCCGGCACCCGTCTGTGAGCGGGTGCCGGCCGTCGAGGCCGCCGGGCTCGGTGTCGGGCGATCAGCCCTGGGCGCGGGGGTTGGTCTTCTGGAGGCGGTCGATGTGCTCGGAGGCCTGGGCCTTGGTGAGATCCGCGGGCAGCTCCTCACCGGCCTCCTTGGCCAGGGTGTCCAGGTAGCTGCGCTGGGCGTCGGTCATCGGCTCATCCCCGGTGGTCCACTCCTGCGGATCCCGCTCCAGGCTGGTGTTCTGCGCGGAGCCCGCGCCGATGGTCTCCTGCTCCGGGCCGTTCCCGGCGGCATTCTGGTTCTCGTGGTTCGTCTCGCTCATGCCTCCCAGAATACGGGCCCGCACGCGGCCGGCGGAGGGGCTCACCCCTCGGCGAACCACCTCCCCCGGTCTTTTCAGATGCGGTGCTCGGTCGATCAGGCGGCCGTGAGCCGATCCATGATCGCGTTCAGCGTCGCGGAGGGACGCATCACCGGCTCGGCCTGCTCATCCTCCGGCCGGTAGTACCCGCCGAGCTCCACCGGCCGCCCCTGCACCTGCAGCAGCTCCTGCTCGATGCTCTCCTGGTTCTCCACCAGCTCCCGGGCGATCCGCTCGAAGCCGCGGGCCAGCTCGGCGTCGGCCTGCTGGTGGGCCAGCTCCTCGGCCCAGTAGCGGGCCAGCCAGTAGTGGCTGCCGCGGTTGTCAATCTCCCCGACCTTCCGGGACGGGGACTTGTTCTCCTCCAGGAAACGGCCGGTCGCCGCATCCAGGGTGTCCGCCAGGACCTTCGCCCGGGCGTTGTCCGTGCTGGAGGCCAGGTGCTCGAAGGAGGCGGCCAGGGCCAGGAACTCGCCGAGGGAGTCCCAGCGCAGGTGGTTCTCCTCCAGCAGCTGCTGCACGTGCTTGGGCGCCGAGCCGCCGGCCCCGGTCTCGAACAGCCCGCCGCCGTTGATCAGCGGGACGATGGACAGCATCTTCGCGGAGGTGCCCAGCTCGAGGATCGGGAACAGGTCCGTCAGGTAGTCGCGCAGCACGTTGCCGGTCACCGAGATGGTGTCCTGACCCTCGCGGATGCGGTCCAGGGAGAACTGGGTGGCCTCCTCCGGGGAGAGGATGCGCAGATCCAGCCCCTCGGTGTCCTCCTCCTTCAGGTACTCGTCCACCTTGGCGATGAGGTTGGCGTCGTGGGCGCGCTGCGGGTCCAGCCAGAACACGGCCGGGGTGTCCGACTCCCGGGCCCGGCGCACGGCCAGCTTGACCCAGTCGCGCACGGGCACGTCCTTGGTCTGGCAGGCCCGCCAGATGTCCCCGGGATGCACCTCGTGGCTCATCAGCACGTTCCCGGCGGCGTCGAGCACCTCCACGGTGCCCTCGCCCTGGATCTCGAAGGTCTTATCGTGGGAGCCGTACTCCTCGGCCTTCTGGGCCATCAGGCCCACGTTGGGCACCGAGCCCATGGTGGTGGGATCGAAGGCGCCGTTGCGACGGCAGTCCTCGATGACGGTCTGGTAGACCCCGGCGTAGGAGGAGTCCGGGATGACGGCCAGGGTGTCGTGCTCGGCGTCGTCCGCCCCCCACATGTGCCCCGAGGTGCGGATCATCGCCGGCATCGAGGCGTCCACGATGACGTCCGAGGGCACGTGCAGGTTGGTGATGCCCTTGCGGGAGTCCACGTAGGCCAGCGCCGGGCCCTCCTCGAGGCGGCGCTCGATGCCCTCGCGCACCCCGCGGGCGGTGTCCTCATCCAGGGCATCCAGGCCGTTGAGGATCGCAGCCAGGCCGTTGTTGGGGGACAGGCCCGCGGCGGCCAGCTGCTCGCCGTAGGTCTCGAAGACCTCCGCGAAGAAGGCCCGGACCACGTGGCCGAAGATGATCGGGTCGGAGACCTTCATCATCGTGGCCTTCAGGTGCACGGAGAACAGCACGTCCTTCTCGGCCGCGCGGGCCACCTGCTCCCGGAGGAACTCGTCCAGGGCCGCCGCGCGCAGCACCGTGGCGTCCACGATCTCGCCCTCCAGGACCTTCAGACCCTCCTTGAGGACCCGCTGGGTGCCGTCCTGACCGGTGAAGCGGATGGTCAGTCGATCATCGGCGGGCAGCACCACGGACTGCTCGTTGGACTTGAAGTCGTCGTGGCCCATCGTGGCCACGTTGGTCTTGGATTCCGGGGACCAGGCTCCCATGCGGTGCGGGTTCTTGCGGGCGTAGCTCTTCACCGACTGCGGGGCGCGCCGATCCGAGTTGCCCTCGCGCAGCACCGGGTTCACGGCCGAGCCCTTGACCCGGTCGTAGCGCTCGCGGATCTCGGTCTCCTCCTCGGTGCCGGGCTCCTCCGGGTAGTCCGGGAGGTCGTAGCCCTTCTGCTGCAGCTCCGCGATCGCGGCCTTCAGCTGCGGCAGGGAGGCGGAGATGTTCGGCAGCTTGATGATGTTGGCCTCGGGGGTCTGGGCGAGCTGACCCAGCTCGGCCAGGGCGTCGTCCACGCGCTGCTCGGCGGGCAGCCGGTCCGCGAACTGGGCCAGGATGCGCCCGGCGAGGGAGATGTCGCGGGTCTCCACCTCGACGCCGGCGGTGGAGGCGAAGGCCTCCACGATCGGCTTGAACGAGTACGTGGCCAGCAGCGGCGCTTCGTCGGTCTGGGTGTAGATGATCTTTGCCATGAGGCGACATGCTCCCTGCGTCGATGGAGGTTCGGTTCCGCCGGCCAATATACCGGATGTGCGGCCGCTCACCCGGGGTCGGTGCGCTCCGGGCGCCGCGCTTCTGACGCCGCGTTTCGGGCTCGCGTCACGGAACCCGCGCGTCGAGACCCGCGGGCCTAGCGTGGAGGTATGACGAGCTATCGCATCAAGAGGATCTACGACGAGCCGAGTCAGAGCGACGGCGCCCGGGTCCTGGTGGACCGGATCTGGCCGCGCGGGATCGCCAAGGACGCCGCGCGGCTGCGCCAGTGGGCCAAGGACCTGGCGCCCTCCACCGAGCTGCGCGAGTGGTTCGGGCACGACCCCGAGCGCTTCGAGGAGTTCTCCCGCCGCTACCGGGAGGAGCTGCGCGGGGCGGAGCAGCAGGCTGCCCTGGACGGGCTGCCCGAAGAGGAGACGGTCACCTTCGTCTACGCCGCGAAGGATGAGGAGCACAACCAGGCCGTGGTGCTGCGGGACTTCTGCCGCCACCGGCGCTGAGCCCGCCTCCTCGCCGCCGCTCCGAGGCGGGCGGGGACGCACAGGGAAGCGGAGCACCGCGGCACAGCCCGAGCACAGCCTTCCTGAGGATCGTGGAGGACATGAACACCACCGCATCCACCACCCCCGTTTCGACCACCCGCCGCGAGGAGCCCGACTTCGGCGCCTCGAAGACCCGGATCACCACCGGCCGGCGGCGGACCTCGCTGCTGCGCCGCCTGAGCGGCGTCGGGGCCATCGCCCTGCTCGCCGTGGGCGGGGTCGGTGCGCTCAGCCCCGCCGAGGCGAGCCAGGCCCACGTGAAGCAGGCCAACTACAGCGTCGTCACCACCGCCACCACCACCACGGAGTCCTCCGCGGCCTCGACCGGGCGCCCCCGGGATTGACGCCGCAGGGCCTCCCGGAGCGGAGTCGGATGACTAGGGTGGAGCCCATGCCGACCATCACCGTCTCCGCCGTGCTGATCACCGACCGCGACGGCCGCTTCCTGTCCGTGCGCAAGCGCGGGACCGCCGCGTTCATGCTCCCGGGCGGCAAACCGGAGCGGGACGAGGCACCGGAGGCCACCGCGGCCCGCGAGATCCGCGAGGAGCTGGGGCTGAGGATCCCGCTCGGTGAGCTCGCCCCGCTGGGTCGCTATGAGACCGCCGCGGCCAACGAGGCTGGACACCGGCTGATCGGGGAGGTCTTCGCCTGGACCGAATCCACCCGGCACGTCGGTCAGCTCGCCCGGCTGAAGCCGCACGCGGAGATCGAGGAGCTGCTGTGGCTGAGCCCGCAGGAGGCGATGACCCGCCCGGACGTGGCGCCGCTGACCCGCGACTGCGTCCTGCCGGGGCTGCCCGGAACTAGAGTGTGAGCCATGACCCAGCCGATCACCTCCCTGGATGACCTGTTCGCCGCGGACCGCCTGACCGGGCTGGGCGCCAACCGCCACGGCACCGTGCTGGCCACCGTGCAGTCCCTGGATCCCGACGGCGCCTCCTGGCGCACCGCGGTGCGCCTGCTGGCCGCACCGGGAGTCCCCGCCGAGGACCTGCCGCAGGCGCTGACCCAGCCAGGCGCCCGGGCACGCCTGCACGAGGTCGGCGAGGACGGCACCGCGTGGCTGAGCCTGGAGCGCGAGGACGAGGCCGCCGAGGACGATTCCCAACAGACCCTGTGGGCCCTGCCCCCGCGCGGGGAGGCCCGACCGGTGCTGCGCCGCGCCGGCGGCATCGGGAAGCTGCGGGTGCGGGGCGGTCGTCTCGTGTTCTCCGCCCCGGTGCTGCCCTCGGCGCCGGATGAGGGCGTCCACGACGAGCTCAGCGCCCGCCGTCGGAAGCAGAAGGTCTCCGGGGTGCTGCACGAGTCCTTCCCGGTGCGCTCCTGGGACCACGACCTGGGCCCGGGCGAGCCCGACCTGTTCACCGCCGACGCCCCCGACTACGCGGCGCGGAGGATCCGGATGCCCGAGGGCCGCCTCGAGGATTTCGAACCCGACCCGCAGGGCCGCACCGCCGCGGTGGCCGTGTCCGCGGTGCGCCGCGGCATCCACGTGCGCACCGGGGTGTGGCTGGTGGACCTGGAGCACGAATCCGCCCCGCGCCCGCTGGCGCTGCCCGCGGACCCGGAGGCCGAGACCGAGGCGGAATCCACCTCCTTCGCCCCGGGCCCGTTCAGCCCGGACGGGTCCCGGCTGGTGCTGCTGCGGTACCGGGAGTCTCTGCCGGGGCAGTCCCTGAAGGTCTCGGCCGAGGTCCTGGAGCTGGACACGGGCGAGCGCACCCCGGTGGCCCCGCAGCTGGACCGCTGGCCCGAGAACCCGCTCTGGCTGGACGAGCAGACCCTCGTGTTCACCTCGGATGATCGCGGGCGCGGGGCGGTATGGGCCACGCGCGTGGGGCAGCCCTGCGCCCGGCGGCTGACCGAGGAGCAGGCGCACTTCTCCGCGCTGACCGTGACCGGGCCGGGACGCCTGGCGGCCCTGCGCGACGCCGTGGACCATTCGGCCGAGGCCGTGGCCCTGGACGTGCCGGAGGAGGGACCTGCCGAGGTCACCGCCCTGCCGGCAGCGGCCCCGGTGACCCGTGGCGTCGGGCGCCTGGAGGAGGTGAGCACCCGGGCCGACGACGGCGCGACGATCCGGGCCTGGCTGGCCCTGCCGCAGGGGCAGGGGCCGCATCCGCTGCTGGTCTTCGTGCACGGCGGCCCCTGGGGCTCGTGGAACTCCTGGACCTGGCGGTGGAACCCCTGGCCCTTCGTGGCCGCGGGCTACGCGGTGCTGCTGCCGGATCCGGCGCTGTCCACCGGCTACGGCCAGGACATGATCGACCGCGGCACGGACGCCCTCGGCGGGCAGCCCTACCGCGACGTCCTGGCCCTGACCGATGCGGCGCAGGAACGGGAGGACGTCGACGCCGAGCGCACCGCGGCTCTGGGCGGCTCCTACGGCGGGTACATGGCCAACTGGCTGGCCGGGCACACCGGGACCCGGTTCCGGTGCATCGTCACCCACGCCTCCCTGTGGGACACCGACGTGATGGCCCGGACCACGGACAACGGCTTGTGGCAGGAGTGGCTGTTCGATCGCGACGGCGCCCAGGGGCCCGAGAACGACCCGAGCCGCTTCGTCGATCGGATCCAGGTGCCGATGCTGGTCATCCACGGGGACCTGGACTACCGGGTGCCCGTCTCCCAGGCGCACCTGCTGTGGGCCGACCTGCGCCGACGCACCGACCCCGGGCTGGGGCACCGCTTCCTGTACTTCCCGGATGAGAACCACTGGGTGCTCAAGCCCGGCAACTCCCGGCTGTGGTACCAGACCGTGCTGGCCTTCGCGGACCGCCACGTGCGCGGGGCGGAATGGGTGCGCCCGGAGCTGCTCGGATGAGTCCGGCTCGGGGGTGGAGCGGCGCCGACGACGCGAGCCGAGCCGACGACGCGAGCGGGTTCACCGCAGGAGCGGGCGCCGACGGGCACTCGTGCCCGCACCGGTTCGGTCCCGCCGGGGGACCGGAGCGCGATGGCGGCGGGACCGTACTGGTCACCGGCTTCGAGCCCTTCGGCGGGCTGAGCGAGAACCCCAGCCGCAGTGCGGCCCTGGCCGCGGCGGAGGCCCTGCCGCGGGTGCGCGCCCGGATCCTGCCGGTGGAGTACCGGGCGGCCCCGCGGGCCCTCGTCGAGGCGATCCGGGAAGTCCGCCCGGAGACGGTGGTGTGCCTCGGGGTGGCCGTGGGGCGGGAGCAGCTGTGCGTGGAGCGGGTCGCCCTCAACTGCGCCGATGCGCGCATCCCGGACAACACCGGGGCGCAGCCGCGGGATGAGTGGATCGACCCGGCCGCGCCCGCGGCCCTGTTCTCCTCCCTGCCGATCCGGCGGATCCTCCGCACCTGGCAGGAGGCGGGCCTGCCCGCCCGGATCTCGGAGACGGCCGGAACCTATGTGTGCAACCGCGTGATGTTCGAGGCCCTGGCCCGCGCCGAGCGGCTGGGCGTGTCCCGGGCCGGCTTCCTGCACGTCCCGGACACCCGCCAGATGCCCCAGGATCGGATCGACCACGGGGTGCGCCTGGCCGTAGGCAGCCTGCTGGAGGACTGAGGATACGCCGAGGCCGCCCGCACCCGGAAGACGCGCTTCCGGGGGCGGGCGGCCTCGGCGTGGACGCGGCAGGCGGCCGGCCGGGG
>NZ_BCSM01000012.1 GCF_001570865.1 Rothia kristinae NBRC 15354 | reverse complement strand
TTGAGGCCCCCTTTTTTTCGTGCCCAGGACCCTTCCCGACCCTCCGGGGCAGCGCACCCACAGGCCCGTGCTGCTCCGTGCCCGCACTCGGCCGTCAGGTTCCCGCACACCGGTGGCGATGCACCGGTGTCCGGTTCCGTAGACTGGTGGCGAGCAGCGACGCGGTCGGCCTGAGCCGTGGGATCCCCCGTGGTCCCGGTGGCCGGACCGCGTCGAGAGAACGTGAGCAGAAGGAGCACAGCGTGGCTGAAGACCGTCCGCACGAAGGGCATCGGTCGGGGGACCGGAGGCGCGATCGCCCCAGCGGTGCCTCCGATCGAGGGCGGGGCCGCTCCGGTTCCCCGCGCTGGGGCCGCGACGAGAGCCGCTCCGACGGTCGTCGCGGCTCCGCCGGTGCAGGCCGTGGCTCCTTTGATCGTCGCCGCGGGTCCGGTCGGTTCGAGGACCGGGGGGATCGCCCCCGGCAGGATCGCCGGGATGAGCGCTTCGGCCAGGACCGTCGTCGCGATGACGGTCCGCGTCAGGATCGCGATCGTCAGGACCGTCCCCGTCAGGACCGGGATCGCCGCGGGCCTGCGTCCCGGCTCGGCGGCGAGTTCCGCGGGGGATCCCGCCCGCAGTCCTGGCAGGACCGGCGGGGCGAGGACGCCGAGCGCAACCCGCGGGGCCAGTTCGACCGGCGTCGGGAGCAGCGTCGGGAGGATGTGCGCAGCGGCTACCGGCCCTCGCGCGGACCCGCCCCGGAGATCGACGAGGAGGTCACCGGCAAGGAGCTGGACAAGTCCGTGCAGCGGGAGCTGCGGGTGCTCGAGCCGGACAACGCGGAGGTGGTCTCCCGGCACCTGGTGATGACCAGCCTGTACCTGGACGTGGACCCGGACTTCGCCCTCGAGCACGCCCAGGCCGCCGTCGCCCGGGCCGGACGGGTTGCCGCGGTGCGCGAGGCCGCCGGCGTCGCCGCCTATGCCGCGGAGGACTGGGAGACCGCCCTGCGCGAGCTGCGCACCCACCGGCGCATGACCGGATCCCACGAGCACCTGCCGCTGATCGTCGACGCGCAGCGGGCTCTGGGCCGCACCGCGAAGGCCCTGGAGGAGGCCCGGGACGAGGAGGCCCTGGAGGGTCTGAGCGCCGAGCAGAAGGCCGAGCTGGCCATGGTGGTCTCCGGGATCCACCAGGACGCGGGAGACCTCGAGGCCGCCCGGCGCGCCCTGGAGATCCCCGAGCTGAACCCCCGCCGCGCCTTCTCCTACAGCCCGCGCCTGTACTCCGCCTACGCGGACGTGCTCGAGGCGCTGGGCCGGGAGGCGGAGGCCGCCCGGTGGTCCCGGCTGGCCGCCGTCGCCGAAGCCGCCCTGGGGCAGGGACAGTTCGCGGAACCGGAGATCTACGACATCGACGTGCTGCCGGATGAGCAGCCCGAGGACGAGGAGGGAATCGAGATGGCCGAACAGGAGCCCACCCCCGAGGAGATGGAGGAGGCCGCCGCCCAGCGCCGCCGCGCCGAGGCCGAGACCGGCGATGACGAGCGCCTCGCGGCCGTCGCCGAGGACCGCACCGGCTTCGGCGGCGCGCTCGAGGACGTCGAACCGGACGTGGAGCGCACCGGCGAGGAGGAGCTGCGCACCGAGCTGGGCGACGTCGTGGAGAAGACCGACCTGGAGGATGAGGATCCCGGGGACCCCGAGGCCACCGACGAGACCGAGATCGAAGGCGACGTGGTCACCGAGGACGTCGCCGATGACGACGCCGCCACGACCGGCGGGATGCCGCCGGAGCTGCGGGAGGTCGAGGAGGACATCGCCCGGGACAACGCGGGGGACGCCGGGCGCGCATGAGCCACCTGCTCGCATCCTTCGACGCGATCCTCTCCGACCTGGACGGGGTGGTCTACGCAGGCCCCGATCCCATCCCGGGGGCCGTGCCCGCGCTGAACCGCGCCCAGCGGGAAGGTGTCGCGGTGGCGTACGTGACCAACAACGCCTCGCGCTCCGTGGGCACCGTGGCCGAGCACCTGAACGTCCTGGGTCTGCACACCGACGCCGAGCACGTGGTCAGCTCCGCGCAGGCCGCCGCCCGGCTGGCGGCCGACCGGCTCGGCGCGGGCGCGCCCGTGCAGATCTGCGGGGCCGAGGCTCTGGCCGACTGCGCCCGGGACGCCGGACTGCGCGTCGTCGCGCCGGGGGAGGAGCCCCGGGCCGTGCTGCAGGGCTTCGAGCCGACGCTGCGCTGGCAGGACCTGGCCGAGGCCGCCTACACCCTGGCCGACGAGCAGGTGCTGTGGATCGCCTCCAACACGGATCTGACCATCCCCAAGGAGCGGGGCATCGCCCCCGGCAACGGCACCCTCGTGCGGGCCGTGGCCACCGCCACCCGGCGGGAGCCCCTCGTGGCGGGCAAACCCGGCGCGGCGATCTTCCACACCATCGTCGAGCGGCTGGACGTGCGTCGGCCGCTGGTGGTCGGGGACCGACTGGACACGGACATCCTCGGGGCGCACCGGGCGGACCTGCCCAGCGCCGCCGTCATGACCGGGGTGCAGACCTGGGAGGACGTGCTGCGCGCCCCGGCGGACCAGCGACCGGACCACCTGCTGGCCGACCTGGGCGAGCTGTTCGAGGACTACGCCGCCCCGCGGGTGAACGCGGACGGCGGTGAGGCCCGCGCCGAGCTGCACGGGATCACCGCCCAGGCCGACGCCGCCGGCGTCACCGTGCGCGGGGATGGCCCGGAGGTCCTGCGCTGGCGGGTCGCCTGCGCCGCCTGGTGGGCCGTGCATCCCCGGGCCGAGGAGCCGACGGAGCCCGAGCTGCGATGGCGGTGAGTCCGGAGCCGACGGGGGACCCGCGGGCCGAGGAGGCGTCGCGGGTGGTGCAGGAGGCGGCGCGGCGGCTGGCCGAACACGGCTCCGCCGAGGAGCTGGAGGCCCTGCTGCAGCGCTTCGACGCCGTCCCGGTGGCCGAGCACGCCGCCCTGTACGACCAGCTGCATCGGGCCCTGCGGACCCGCCTGGACGCCGAGCCCAGCCCCGCGCCGGCGGCACCGGGAGAGGCCCGCGTCGACCCGGAGACGCGCGGATGAGGCTGGACCGGCATCTGGTGCACGCGGGTCTGGCCCCCTCGCGCACCGCGGCCGCCCGGCTGATCCGGGAGGGGCGGGTCCTGGTCCACCACCGGGAGGTTCGCAAGCCCGCCCTCGACGTCGCCGCGGAGGTGCCCGTGCGCATCCTGCCGGGCCCGGGGGCGGACTGGGTCTCGCGGGCCGGACACAAGCTCGACGGCGCGCTGCGGGCCTTCCCCGACGTCGTCGTGGCCGGGCGGCGCTGCCTGGACGCCGGGGCCTCCACCGGCGGGTTCACCCAGGTGCTGCTGCACCGCGGGGCCGCCCGGGTGGTCGCGGTCGACGTCGGCCACGACCAGCTGCACCCCAGCCTGCGCGCCGATCCCCGGGTGCAGGTGCACGAGGGGCTGAACGTGCGCCACCTGGACCCGGAGGCGATCGGCGGGCCCGTGCAGCTGACCGTGGGGGATCTCTCCTTCATCTCCCTGACCCTCGTCCTGCCCGCGCTGCGCGCCGCGACCGCCCCCGGCGGGGAGCTGGTGCTCATGGTCAAGCCGCAGTTCGAGGTCGGCCGCTCCGGGCTGGACAAGCATGGCGTGGTCCGCGACGAGGCGACCCGGCAGGCCGGCATCCGCGCCGTCCTCGAGGCCGCCGCCGACCTCGGCCTGCAGATCCGGGCCGCGGCGGATTCCGCCCTGCCCGGCCAGGACGGCAACCGCGAGCACTTCCTGCACCTGCACCGCCCGACGGGAAACCTCGGATCTGTCAGTCCCCTCGCCTAGGCTGGGATCCGGTGCGCCGCGCACCCCGACCCCGCCCGACGCCGCCCGCGATCCTCCCCGAAGGAGCAAGGCCCCATGACCCGCAAGATCCTCCTGTTCGCCCACACGGGGCGACCCGAAGCCACGGCGGCCGCGACCCAAGCCTGCGACCGGCTGCTGGCGGCCGGGCTGACGCCCGTCATGGGTCGCGGGGACCTCGAGACGATCTTCGGCGCCCCGCACTGCCCCGGGATCGAGGTCATCCACGAGTCCGTGGCCCTGAACGACGTCGAGCTCGGGGTGGTGCTGGGCGGGGACGGGTCCATCCTGCGCGCGGCGGAGATGATGCGCCACACCGACATCCCGCTGATCGGGGTGAACTTGGGCCACGTGGGCTTCCTGGCCGAATCCGAGCGCACGGACCTGGATGAGACCGTGGACCACATCGTCAACCGCACCTACACGGTCGAGGAGCGGATGGCCATCGACGTGCAGGTGTGGAGCGAACGGCGGGTGCTGCACCACGACTGGGCCCTGAACGAGGCCTCGGTGGAGAAGGGCAACCGGGAGAAGATGGTCGAGGTGGTCATCGAGGTGGACGGGCGCCCGCTGAGCAGCTTCGGCTGCGACGGCGTCGTGATGGCCACCCCCACCGGGTCCACGGCCTACGCCTTCTCCGGGGGCGGGCCGGTGGTGTGGCCCGAGGTCGCGGCGATGCTGCTGGTGCCGTTGAGCGCCCACGCCCTGTTCTCCCGGCCCCTGGTGGCCGCGCCCGCCTCGACCATGGCCGTGGAGCTGCTGCCGACCAACGGGCACTACGGCGTGCTGTGGTGCGACGGGCGCCGCAGCGCGGACCTGCCGCCCGGCGCGCGCATCGAGGTGCGCCGCTCCGGCAAGCCGGTGCGCCTGGCCCGCATCCACCCCGCCCCGTTCTCGGAGCGGCTGGTGAAGAAGTTCCAGCTGCCCACCCGCGGGTGGCGCGGCCCCGTCGTGGAGGGCGAGCCCGCCCCCGCCCCCGAGCCTGGGAAGGAGAACCGCAGCGCATGATCGAGGAGATCAACATCCGTGACCTCGGGGTCATCACCGGGGCCACCCTGCCCTTGGGCCCCGGGCTGACCGTGCTCACCGGGGAGACCGGAGCCGGCAAGACCATGGTCGTCACCGCCCTGGGCATGCTGCTCGGCGCCCGCTCCGATGCCGGCGCGGTGCGCGCCGGGGCCCGCTCCGCCCTGGCCCAGGCCGTGGTGCGCCTGCCCGAGGGCCACCCGGCCGTGGAGATGGCCGAGGAGGCCGGCGGCGAGGCCGTGCGGGTCGAGGACGGCACCGAGCTGCCCCAGGAGCTGATCCTCTCCCGCACGGTCAGCGCCTCGGGGCGCTCCCGGGCTACCGTCGGCGGGGCGGCCGCGCCCATCGGGACCCTGGCCGCCCTGGGGCAGACCCTCGTGGCCGTGCACGGGCAGACCGATCAGCTGCGGCTGAAGTCCGCCGCGGCCCAGCGTCGGGCCGTGGACGCCTACGCCGGGGAGGAGCTCGCGGACCTGCTGGACCGGTACCGCGCGCACTACGCCGAGTACCGGGAGGCCGCCCAGGAGCTGCGCGAGGTCCGGGAGAACTCCCGGGCCCGGGCCTTCGAGGCCCAGTCCCTGGCCGCGGCGCTGAAGGAGATCGACGACGTGCGCCCGCAGGTGGGGGAGGAGGAGTCCCTGGACGCGGAATCCGCGCGGCTGACCAACGTCGAGCAGCTGCGCACCGCCGCGCGCACGGCCCAGTCCGCGCTGGTCGGTGGTGCGGACCTGGAGGCGAGCACGGTCTCGGTCCTGCTGGATCACGCCCACTGCGCCCTGCTGCAGGAGGCCGAGGAGGACGAGGCCCTGGCCGGGCTGGCCGGGCGGGTCCGGGAGCTGATGATCCAGGCCGCGGACATCGGGGAGGAGCTCTCCGGCTACCTCTCCGATCTGGAGACCGAGGGCCCCGGGCGCCTGGCGCAGGTGGAATCCCGCCGGGCCGCCCTGAAGAAGCTGACCCGCAAGTACGGCGCGGACATCACCGAGGTGCTGGACTGGGCCGCGGCCAGCCGCAACCGCCTGCAGGCCCTGGAGGACGACCCCTCGCGGGCCGAAGCCCTGGAGGAGCAGCTGCGCGGACTGCGCGGTCGCCTGCAGGAGGAGGCCGACCGGCTGCGGGCACTGCGCGAGGAGTCGGGCCGCCGGCTCAGCGCCGTCGTCTCCGAGGAACTCTCCGCCCTGGCGATGCCCAACGCCCGTCTGGTCGTTCAGGTGGAGGAGACCGAGAAGTTCGGGCCCGAGGGCAAGGACGCGGTGAGCCTCATGCTCGCCCCGCACCGCGACGCCGTCCCGCGCCCGCTGGGCAAGGGCGCCTCCGGCGGCGAGCTGTCCCGGGTGATGCTCGCCCTGGAGGTGGTGCTGGCCGAGGTGGACCCGGTGCCGACCTTCATCTTCGACGAGGTCGACGCCGGGGTGGGCGGGAAGGCCGCCGTGGAGATCGGCCGGCGCCTGGCGATGCTGGCCCGGCGCGTGCAGGTCCTGGTGGTCACCCACCTGCCGCAGGTCGCCGCCCACGCGGACCGGCATGTGCTGGTCCTGAAGTCCGAGGACGCCACGGTCTCCGAGGTGCGGGTGCTGGATCCGGGCGAGCGCGTCGTCGAGCTGGCGCGGATGCTGGCCGGGCACGAGGACTCCGCCGCGGCCCGCCAGCACGCCGCGGAGCTGCTGGCCGACGCCGGCCAGGCGGCCCCGCAGCCCGCCGCCGAGCACCCCGGCACATGAGATCTGCGCCACCTTCGCCCCTGACCCCGCATGATAGGCTCGAGACCCGTGGTGAATGAATCCAAGACAGCGTCGGCACAGCACAGCACGGACCGGAAGATCACCCGGCAGATCTTCGTCACGGGGGGTGTGGCCTCCTCCCTCGGCAAGGGGCTGACCGCCTCCAGCCTCGGGCGCCTGCTGCGCTCGCGCGGGCTGTCCGTGACCATGCAGAAGCTGGATCCCTACCTCAACGTGGATCCCGGCACCATGAACCCCTTCCAGCACGGCGAGGTCTTCGTCACCGACGACGGCGCCGAGACGGACCTGGACATCGGCCACTACGAGCGCTTCCTGGACGAGAACCTCGACGCCTCGGCCAACGTGACCACCGGCCAGGTCTACTCCACCGTGATCGCCAAGGAGCGGCGCGGGGAGTACCTGGGGGACACCGTGCAGGTCATCCCGCACATCACCGATGAGATCAAGGCGCGCATGCGCCGCCGGGCCACCGGCGAGCCCGACGCCCCGGACATCATCATCACCGAGATCGGCGGCACCGTCGGGGACATCGAATCCCAGCCCTTCCTGGAGGCCGCCCGCCAGGTGCGCCGCGACGTCGGGCGGCGCCACGTGTTCTTCCTGCACGTCTCCCTGATCCCCTACATCGGGCCCTCCGGGGAGATGAAGACCAAGCCCACTCAGCACTCCGTGGCGGCCCTGCGCGGGCTCGGGATCATCCCGGACGCCCTGGTGCTGCGCTCGGCCAAGGAGGTCTCCGAGAGCCTCAAGGCCAAGGTCGGCAGCGCATGCGATGTGGACACCGAGGCCGTCATCGCCTGCCCGGATGCCCCGAGCATCTACGACATCCCCAAGACCCTGTACCGGCAGGGCCTGGACGCCTACATCCTGGACTACCTGGGCCTGGACTACCAGCCCGCGGACTTCACCGAGTGGGACAAGCTGCTGCGCACCGTGCACCAGCCCTCGCACGAGGTCACGGTGGGGCTGGTCGGCAAGTACATCGACCTGCCGGACGCCTACCTGTCCGTCTCCGAGGCGCTGCGCGCCGGCGGCTTCGCCAACGACGCCAAGGTGAGCATCAAGTGGATCGCCTCGGACCTGTGCCAGGATCCCGAGGGTGCGGCCCGGCAGCTGGCGGACGTGGACGCGATCTGCGTGCCCGGCGGCTTCGGGATCCGCGGCCTGGAGGGCAAGCTCGGCACCCTGCGCTACGCCCGGGAGCACCGCATCCCGACCCTGGGGCTGTGCCTGGGCCTGCAGTGCATGGTCATGGAGTACGCCCGCAGCGTCGTCGGCCTGCCGGAGGCCTCCTCCACCGAGTTCGACCCGGAGACCTCCACCCCGATCATCGCCACGATGGAGGAGCAGAAGCAGTTCGTGGACGGCGCGGGGGACCTGGGCGGCACGATGCGCCTGGGCCTGTACGACGCCAAGCTCACCGAGGGCTCCGTGGTGGCCGGCGCGTACGGGGCCACCGAGGTCAAGGAGCGCCACCGGCACCGCTACGAGGTCAACAACGCCTACCGCGAGCAGCTGGAGGAGGCCGGCCTGGTGATCTCCGGGACCTCCCCGGACGGCTCACTGGTGGAGTTCGTGGAGCTGCCCGCCGAGGTGCACCCCTACTACGTCTCCACGCAGGCCCACCCGGAGCTGCTGTCCCGGCCCACCCGCTCCCACCCCCTGTTCCGCGGGCTGATCGCCGCGGCGCTGGCCCGATGACGACGTCGGAGCGCCGGGGCGGGCAGGCGCGGGAGCCGCTGGCGGACCGGATCTGCCCGATCGAGCCCGAAGAGCAGCGGGAGATCTTCTCCGGGAAGGTCTTCGACGTCGTGGAGGAGGGCTTCCGGCTGGAGCCGGACGGCGCGATGATCCGCCGCGAGTTCCTGCGCCACCCGGGGGCCGTGGCGATCGCCGCGCTGAACGAGGAGCAGGAGATCCTGCTGATCAGCCAGTACCGCCACCCCGCCGGCATGCGGATGTGGGAGATCCCGGCGGGGCTGCTGGACGTCGCGGGGGAGGCCCCCGTGGACGCCGCGCGCCGGGAGCTGCGCGAGGAGGCGGATCTGACCGCCGCCCGCTGGGACACCCTGCTGGAGTTCCAGAACACCCCCGGCGCCTCGAACGAGGCCACCCGGATCTTCCTGGCCCGCGGCATCGACCCGGTGCCCGAGGCCGAGCGCTTCACCCGCGAGGAGGAGGAAGCGCAGATCATCACCCGCTGGGTGCCCATCGAGGAGGCCGCGACGGCCGTGCTGGGCTCGCGTCTGCACTCCCCGTCCGCGGTCAACGCGATCCTCGCCGTGTGGGCGGGGCTGCGCCGGGACTTCGCGGATCTGCGTCCGGCCGAGGCCGCGTGGCCGGCGCACCCGGGGTTCCGGGAGGACGACGCGGCGTGAGCCGCCCACACGCCGCGCCGGCCGTCGCCCAGGCCCCAGAGCTGAACGACGGCCTGCGGCGGTACCTGCAGCACCTGGAGATCGAGCGCGGCCTGGCCGCGAACACCCTCGCCTCCTACCGCCGGGACCTCGGGCGCTACCTGGCCTTCCTCGCCGACCGGCGCGGCGTGCGCGCCCCCGGCGAGGTCGTCACCGAGGACGTGCAGGAGTTTCTGCGCCACCTGTCCCGCCCGCGCGCCGAGGGCGGGCGGGGGCTGTCCGCGCGCAGCGCGGCCCGCGCCGTCGTCGCGGTGCGCGGGATGCACCGGTTCTGGACCCTGGAGGGGATCACCCCCGCGGACCCCGCGGAGGCCGTGGCCCCGCCGCGCCCGGGACAGCGCCTGCCCAAGGCCCTGCCGGTGCAGACCGTGGCCCGGATCCTGGAGGCCCCGGATCGGCAGACCCCCGCCGGGCTGCGCGATGCGGCCTTACTGGAGTTCCTGTACTCCACCGGCGCGCGCATCTCCGAGGCCGTCGGGGTCGACCGGGATGACCTCTCCGCCCCGACGCCGCCCGGTCAGGAGCACGCCACGGGCGTGGTGCGCCTGTTCGGCAAGGGCGGCCGGGAGCGGATCGTGCCGGTCGGCTCCTACGCGCGCGAGGCCGTCTCCGCCTACCTCGTGCGATCCCGGCCCCTGCTGGCCGCCCACGGCCGCGGCACCCCGGCGCTGTTCCTCAACGCCCGGGGGGGGCGCCTGACCCGCCAGGGGGCGTGGCTGGTGCTGAAGAAGGCCGCCGAGCGGGCGCAGATCACCCAGGAGGTCTCCCCGCACTCCCTGCGCCACTCCTTCGCGACCCACCTCCTGGAAGGCGGGGCGGACATCCGCGTGGTCCAGGAGCTGCTGGGCCACGCCTCCCTGACCACCACGCAGATCTACACCAAGGTCACCGCGGACACGCTGCGGGAGGTCTTCCTCTCGGCCCATCCGCGGGCGGTGTGAGACTCACTCGGGCAGATGCCGCTCACCTGGCCCGTCGTAGGCGGACAGCGGGCGGATCAGCGAGTTGTGGGCCAGCTGCTCCATGATGTGCGCGGTCCACCCCGTGACCCGGGCGGCCACGAACAGCGGCGTGAAGGTCGGGGTGTCGAAGCCCATCAGGTGATAGGTCGGCCCGGCCGGGTAGTCCAGGTTCGGCTGGATGCCCTTGGCCTCGTCCATGGACTTCGCCAGACCCTTGTACAGCCCCATCATCTCGCCGCGGTCGACGTGTTCGATCATGTCGAACAGCGCCGCCTGCATGGTCGGGACGCGGGAGTCGCCGTTCTTGTACACCCGGTGCCCGAAGCCCATGACCTTCCTCTTCTGCCCCAGGGCCGCGTCCATCCACTCCTTCGCGCGCCGCTCGGCGTCGGCCTCGGACTCATCCTCCCGGATGCCGATCTCGTCGAAGGTGTGCATCACGGCCTCATTGGCCCCGCCGTGCAGCGGACCTTTCAGCGCGCCGATCGCCCCGGTCACCGCCGAATACAGGTCCGACAGGGAGGAGGCGATGGTGCGGGCGGTGAAGGTCGAGCAGTTGAAGGAGTGCTCGGCGTACAGGACCATCGAGACGCTGAAGGCTTGCTTCACCTCGGGGGCCGGGACCTCCCCGAAGGTCATGTGCAGGAAGTTCTCGCACCAGTCCAGGTCCTCCCGGGGCTGGATCAGCTCCTGGCCCCGACGGCGCCGCTGATCGTAGGCCACCACCGCGGGCAGGGCCGAGAACAGCTTCTTCGCCTTGAGCAGGTTCGCCGCGGGGGAGTCGTCCTCGGCGGCCGGATCCTGGGCCCCGAGCACGGAGACGGCGGTGCGGCACACGTCCATCGGGTGGCAGGCGGTCGGCAGCGCGTCGATGACGGTCTTGAGGGAGCTGTCCATCGCCCGGTGGGCGGCGTCGAACTCCCGGAACTCGGAAAGCTCCCGCTCGGTGGGCAGCTCGCCGTTCCACAGCAGCAGGGCCACCTCCTCGAAGGAGCAGCGCGCGGCCAGCTCCTGCACCGGGTAGCCGCGGTAGAGCAGGGAGTTGGTCTCGGGGTTGACCTTGGAGATCGCCGTCGTGTCGGCGACGACCCCGGCCAGGCCCTTGCGGATCTCTTCGGACATGGGGATCACTCCTTCGTGATGATGGGCGAGGTCGACCGGGGGCTCAGCCCCGGAAGCGGTCGGGGACCTCGAAGTCGAAGATCCCGGAGTCGAACCGGCCGTAGCCGGCGTAGTCCACGAGCTCGTAGAGGCGCTGGCGGGTGAGCATCTGATCCACCGCGGCCTCCTGGGTGCCCTCTGCGGCGATGGTCTCCAGGACCCGCTCCATCGCCCCCAGGGAGGCGCGCAGCAGGGTCACCGGGTAGATGATCAGGTTCACTCCGGCCGCGGCGAGCTCATCCTTCGTGTAGAGCTGGGAGCGGCCGAACTCCGTCATGTTGGCCAGGATCGGGACGTCGACGGCGGCGCGCACCATCTCGAACTCCTCGAGCGAGGTCATCGCCTCGGGGAAGATGGCATCCGCCCCGGCCTCGACGAGCCGGCGCATCCGAGCGATCGCGGCCTCCAGCCCCTCCACCCCGCGCAGGTCGGTGCGCGCCATGATCAGGAAGTTCTCATCGCGACGGGCCTGCGCTGCGGCCGCGATGCGCTGCAGGGCGGTCTGCTCGTCGACGACGTTCTTGTTCTCCAGGTGCCCGCAGCGCTTGGGGTTGACCTGGTCCTCGATGTGGCACCCGGCCAGTCCGGCGTCTTCGAGCTCCTGGACGGTGCGGGCGACGTTCATCGGCTCGCCGAAGCCGGTGTCGGCGTCGACGATGGCCGGCAGATCCGTCATCCGGGCGATCTGCCCGGCCCGGGTGGCGACCTCCGAGAGGGTGGTCAGCCCGATATCGGGGAAGCCCAGCTCATTGGCCAGCACGGCCCCGGAGATGTAGACGCCGTCGTAGCCCTTCTCCTGGATCAGCTTGGCCGAGATCGGGGTGTAGGCCCCCGGGAACTGGCGGACCGTCCCGGAAGCGAGCATCTCGCGCAGCGCGATCCGCTTCCGGGCGGCGGTGGTCTGGGGGTACAGCATCAGAACAGTCCCTTCGCTCCGGTCTCCAGCGGGATGTCCGCGGTGATGTTCAGTGCATCGAGTTCGCCGGCCGCGAGGTTCGGCAGCTCCTCGGCGGCCTGGATGAACCGCTCGAGCTCGGTCTCGGCCACGGAGCCCTCGGCGAGGGCGCGCAGCTTGGTCAGGTACTGCTCGCGGGCGAAGGGCCGGGCCCCCAGCGGGTGGGCGTCGGCCACCGCGATCTCCTCGACGAGCCGCGAGCCGTCCGCCAGCCGGATCTCGGCCCGGCCGCCGAAGGCCTTCTCCTGCGGATCGATGGAGTGGTAGCGGCGGGTCCACTCCGGGTCCTCCTCGGTGGTGACCTTGTGCCACAGCTCCACGGTGTCCGGTCGGGCCGCGCGCTCGGGGGCGTAGGAGCGGTTGTGCTCCCACTGCCCGTCCTGCAGGGCGACGGTGAAGATGTAGGGGATCGAGTGGTCGAGGGTCTCGCGGGAGGCCTGCGGGTCGTACTTCTGCGGATCCTTGGCCCCGGAGCCGATCACGTCGTGGGTGTGGTGGGAGGTGTGCAGCACGATCGACTCGACGTTCTGCGGGTCTGTCAGCTCGGGGTGCTCGCGGTGCAGCCTGCGGGCCAGGTCGATCCAGGCCTGGGCCTGGTACTCGGCGGAGTGCTCCTTGGTGTAGGTCTCCAGGATGCCGAGCTTGGGTTCCCCGGGGGCCGGCAGGGGGACCTCGTAGGAGGCGTCGGGGCCGTCCAGCAGCCAGGCGATCACCCCGTCCTCGCCCTCGTAGATCGGCACGGGGGAGGTCTGCCCGCGCATCGCCCGGTCCACGGCCTCGACCGCCATCTTCCCGGCGAAGGCCGGGGCGTGGGCCTTCCAGGTGGAGATCTCGCCCTTGCGGGACTGGCGGGTCGCGGTGGTGGTGTGCAGGGCCTGGCCGATCGCCTGGAAGATCGTCTCGGCGTCGAGGTCGAGCAGGGTTCCGATCCCTGCGGCCGCCGAGGGCCCCAGGTGGGCGACGTGGTCGATCTTGTGCCGGTGCAGGGAGATGGCCTTGACCAGGTCCACCTGGATCTCGTAGCCGGTGGCGATGCCGCGGATCAGGTCCCGGCCCGAGCGCCCGGCATGCTGGGCCACCGCGAGGATCGGCGGGATGTTGTCCCCGGGGTGGGAGTACTCGGCGGACAGGAAGGTGTCGTGGTAGTCCAGCTCCCGCACCGCGACCCCGTTGGCCCAGGCGGCCCACTCGGGGGAGACCCGGCAGGTGGCGGCGTCGACGCCGATCAGGGCCGCACCGGACCCGCCGGGGCCGGGGGCATGGGTCAGGGCCTGGTCGCGCGCGGAGACGATGGGGCCGCGGTTCAGCGAGGCGATGGCCACCGCGGCGTTGTCCAGGATCCGGTTGATGACCATCTCCTGGACCTCGGGGGTGACCTCGACCGGGTCGGTCGCGACCTTCGCGATCTTGTGGGCGAGCTGCTGCTCGCGGGGCAGGTTCTCCTCGCTGCGGTGCACGCGCACGGTGTGGGTGACGGTCACGGGTCAGTCCTTTCGATCTTCGGGGCGGCGGGGCCCAGAGGGTGGACGTCCACCGGGGTCGGTGCGGGTTGCTGGTGCTCGAGGCGGCGCACGGCCCGCAGGATGGCGCTCAGCGCCCGATCCAGGTGCACCAGGGTCGCGGCGCGGGCCAGCTCGGGATCCCCGGAGGCCACGGCGCGGGCGATCTGGGCGTGCTCGGCGGCCGCCGCGCGCAGGCGCGCCTCGTCCTTCCGGGACAGCCGGCGCACCCGCTGCAGGTGCGCTCGCAGCTGCTCCTGGGCGTGGCGCAGCCAGGCGCTGTCCGCGGCCTCGTCCAGGGCCTCGTCCAGCGAGGCCACCAGGGCGTAGTAGGCGCTGCGATCGGCGTCGTCCCCGGCCAGCGCGGCCCCCATCCGCTCCAGGCGCTCGGCCAGCCGGTCGAAGACCCGCGGATCCGCCCGCCGGGCCGCCAGGGCCGCGGTCTGGGTATCCAGGGCCTCGCGCAGCTCGAACATCTCGCGCACGCCGTCCGCGGAGACCTCGGCGACGACGACGCCGCGGCCCGGGCGGGGTGCGGCCAGTCCGTCCCCGAGCAGCCGGGAGACGGCCTCGCGCACGGGGGTGCGGGAGACGCCGAGCTGATCGGCCAGCTCGACCTCGCCGAGGATCGTCCCGGGAGGCCGGTGCCACCCGATGATCTCCTCGCGCAGGATCCCGTAGACCC
Organism: Rothia kristinae NBRC 15354; assembly: GCF_001570865.1. Classification (GTDB taxonomy): domain Bacteria; phylum Actinomycetota; class Actinomycetes; order Actinomycetales; family Micrococcaceae; genus Rothia; species Rothia kristinae. Next base: position 76,876 of record NZ_BCSM01000012.1, on the reverse strand, counting down.
GGTCCGATGCTCGCACCCGTCCCCTCCTCGCTGTCGCTGTGATGTGGATGACTCCATGTATACAGAACTTCTCCGGATGGGGCAACAACGGCAGTTCCCGTCGCTTCGAACGGATGTTGTGTATTCACTGCCCTTGTCAGCTATGGCGCAGAACACTATGTTGGTCTGCACAGCACGGAAGGAGACCCTGCGCCATGACCCCCACCTACCGCCGGACCTACGCCGAGAGCCTCGAGGATCCCGAGGGCTTCTGGCTGCGCGCGGCGCAGCTGATCGACTGGGAGCAGGCCCCCACCCGGGCCCTGGACGACTCCGCCGCCCCGCTGTACCGCTGGTTCCCCGATGCGACGCTGAACACCTGCTTCAACGCGGTGGACCGGCACGTGCGCGACGGGCGCGGGGACCAGGTGGCGATCCTGCACGACTCCCCGGTCACCGGCGCCCGCACCGAGATCACCTACGCCCGCCTCCAAGAGGAGGTCGCGGCCTTCGCCGGGGCGCTGGCCGCGGCCGGGGTGGGCACGGGGGACCGGGTGCTGATCTACCTGCCGATGATCCCCGCCGCCCCCGTGGCCATGCTCGCCTGCGCCCGGCTGGGCGCCGTGCACTCCGTCGTCTTCGGCGGCTTCGCCCCGGCGGAGCTGGCCAGCAGGATCGACGACTGCCGCCCGGTCGCCGTCGTCACCGCCACCGGCGGGATCGAGCCCACGCGGCGCATCGAGTACCTGCCGGCCGTGGAGGAGGCGCTGCGCCTGGCCGAGCACCCGCCGGGCGCGGTCTTCGTGCGCCACCGCGAGGGCTTCGCGACCACGCTGGCCGAGGTCGCGGCCCGGGCCGGGACCGACGGGCAGCCCGCCTGCGCCTGGCGGGACTGGGAGGAGGCCGCGGCCGCCGCCGAGCCCGCCGGATGCACCACCGTCCGAGCCACCGACCCGCTGTACATCCTCTACACCTCCGGGACCACCGGCGCCCCCAAGGGCGTCGTGCGCGACGCCGGCTCCCACGCGGTGGCCCTGCGCTGGTCCATGGAGGCGATCTACGACGTCGGACCGGGCCAGACGATGTTCACCGCCTCCGACGTCGGGTGGGTCGTCGGGCACAGCTACATCGTCTACGCGCCCCTGCTGACCGGGGCGACCACCGTGCTCTACGAGGGCAAGCCGGTGGGCACCCCCGACGCCGGCGCGTTCTGGCGGGTCGCGGCCCAGGCCCACGCGCGGGCCCTGTTCACCGCACCCACCGCGCTGCGCGCGATCCGCCGGGCCGACCCCGACGGCGAGCTGATCCGGGATTGCGACCTGTCCGACCTGCAGACCCTGTTCGTGGCGGGGGAGCGACTGGACCCGGAAACCCTCGGCTGGGCCGAGGAGGTCTTGGGCGTGCCGGTGATCGACAACTGGTGGCAGACCGAGACGGGCTGGCCCATCGCCGCGAATCCGCGCGGGCTGGAGCCCCTGCCGGTGAAATCCGGCTCCCCGACGGTGCCCGTGCCCGGGTACCGGGTGGAGGTCCTGGGACCGCTCGGCGAGCCCGTGCCCGCCGGGACCGAGGGCAACCTGGTGCTGCGCCTGCCCCTGCCACCGGGGTGCCTGCCGACCCTGTGGGGCGATGACCAGCGCTTCGTCTCCTCCTACCTGTCCGCCTTCGAGGGCTGCTACGCCACGGGGGACTCCGGCTACCTCGACGCGGACGGCTACGTCTACGTCATGGGACGCACGGACGACGTCATCAACGTCTCCGGGCACAGGCTGTCCACCGGGGCGATGGAGCAGGTCCTGGCCGCGCACCCCGCGGTGGCCGAGGCCGCGGTGATCGGGGTGGCCGATGAGCTCAAGGGGCAGCGGCCCTCCGGCTACGTGGTGCTGCGTCGGGACGCCGAGATCGAGGAGCGGCGGCTGGGCGAGGAGCTGGTGGCGATGATGCGCCAGCGCATCGGGGCGGTCGCCGACTTCAAGCACGTGCGGGTGGTCTCCGCGCTGCCCAAGACCCGCTCCGGCAAGATCCTCCGCAAGACGATGCGCCAGATCGCCGACGGCGAGGACTGCCGCGTGCCCTCCACCATCGAGGATCCGGCCGTGCTGGAGGACCTGGTGCCCGTGCTGCGCGGCTCCTGACGCCCTGCGACCCTGAAGGATCCCGCGTGTGATGCGGAGGACGCGATATGCATCATGACGGTATAGGATCGCCTGGCACACCATCTCATCCACCTGCGAGGAGCCGTTCATGGCCCAGACCTCCGACGCCGCCCGCTCGGCGTCCGCCACCCCGTGGTACCGCTCGGGAACCCACCTGCTGTACCTGTCCGTGATCGCCGGGGTCGTGCTCGGCGCGGCCCTCGGATTGATCGCCCCCGGCACCGGGAAGGCGCTCGCGCCCATCGGCACCGGCTTCGTCGCGCTGATCAAGATGCTCATCGCTCCGGTGATCTTCTGCACCATCGTCATCGGCGTCGGCTCGGTGGCCAAGGCCGCGACGGTGGGTCGGGTCGGCGGGATGGCGCTGATCTACTTCGTGCTGATGTCCACCTTCGCCCTGGTCATCGGCCTGGTCGTGGGCAACCTCATCCACCCCGGGGACGACCTGCACTACCACTCGGGCCACTACGAGGTCGCCGCTGCCGAATCCACCGGCTGGGCCAACACCGGCAACCACACCGTGGACTTCCTGCTCAACATCATTCCCAGCTCCCTGCTCAACGCCCTCGTCTCCGGGAACATCCTCCAGGCCCTGTTCGTGGCGCTGCTGGTGGGCTTCGCCCTGCAGCGCATGGGCGAGGCGGGCAAACCCATCCTGAAGTTCATCACCTATCTGCAGGCCGTCGTCTTCCGCATCCTCATGATGATCATGTGGGTCGCTCCGCTGGGTGCCTTCGGGGCCATGGCCGGGGTCGTCGGGGCCACCGGGATCAAGGCCGTCGGGCAGATGGCCCTGCTGATGCTGGCCTTCTACATCACCTGCGCCCTGTTCATTCTCGTGATCCTCGGCGGGCTGCTGAAGCTGGCCACCGGGCTGAACATCCTCAAGCTGCTGAAGTACCTCGGGCGGGAGTACCTGCTGATCTTCTCCACCTCATCCTCCGAGGCAGCCCTGCCGCGGCTGATCGCCAAGATGGAGCACACCGGGGTGGACAAGTCCGTCGTCGGCATCGTCGTGCCCACCGGGTACTCCTTCAACCTCGACGGCACCGCGATATACCTGACCATGGCCTCGATCTTCGTCGCCGACGCCATGGGCAAGCCGCTGAACATCGGCGAGCAGGTCTCCCTGCTGATCTTCATGATCATCGCCTCCAAGGGCGCGGCCGGGGTCACCGGCGCGGGCCTGGCCACCCTGGCCGGCGGCCTGCAGTCCCACCGACCCGAGCTGGTGGACGGGGTCTCCCTGATCGTGGGCATCGACAAGTTCATGTCCGAGGCCCGCGCCCTGACCAACTTCACCGGCAACGCCGTGGCCACCCTGCTGATGGGCAGGTGGAACCGCATGGTGGATCTGGACCGGGCACGGCGCGTGCTCGACGGCGAGCTGCCCTTCAACGAGGCCGACCTCGCGGAGAACCCGCACTACGAGGAGGTCCAGGGGGACAGGAACGTGGACCAGGCCGTCGTGCTGAAGTCCCCGACCAAGCAGATGCCCACCGTCGAGGGTCCCCGGCAGGCCGGCTCCACGACGATCCAGGACCTGGACTCCTGACCCGAGCCCGGAACGGCGCCCCGTCCGCCCCACCGGGTGCGACGCCGTCCCGGTCGGGCCCGCCCGTCCAGCGCCGCTGCCCCGAACCCGCCCCGCCCTCCCCGGCGGGGCGGTAGGGTTTAATCCCGAGCCAGAACTGTCCCCGACGACGGAAAGCCGCTTGTGACTGCATCTACTACCCCCGACGCCAACCTCGGGCCCACCGGGCGCCCCCTGCGCACCTTCCCCGATCCCCCCGAGCTGACCGAGCACGGCCCCGCCCGGGTGATCGCGATGGTCAACCAGAAGGGCGGGGTCGGCAAGACCACCTCGACCATCAACCTCGGCGCCGCGCTCGCGGAGCTCGGACGCAGGGTGCTCATGGTGGACTTCGATCCCCAGGGCGCCCTGTCCGCCGGCTTCGGCGTGAACCCGCACGAGCTGGACACCACCGTGTACACCGTGATGATGGATCGCAAGACGGACGTGCGCGAGGCCATCCGGGCCACCGATTTCCCGAACATGGACCTGCTGCCGGCCAACATCGACCTCTCCGCCGCGGAGGTGCAGCTGGTCAACGAGGTCGCTCGCGAGCAGGTGCTGTCCTCCGCGCTGAAGAAGGTCAAGGACGACTACGACGTCGTGCTCATCGACTGCCAGCCCTCCCTGGGGCTGCTCACCGTCAACGCCCTGACCGCCGCGGACGGGGTCATCATCCCCCTGATCTGCGAGTTCTTCGCGCTGCGGGCCGTGGCCCTGCTGGTGGACTCCATCGAGAAGGTCCAGGACCGGCTGAACCCGGACCTGCGCATCGACGGGGTCCTGGCGACGATGTTCGACTCCCGCACCCTGCACTCCAAGGAGGTGCTGGCCCGCATCGTGGACGCCTTCGGTGACAAGGTCTTCGACACCGTCATCAAGCGCACCGTGAAGTTCCCGGACGCAACCGTCTCCGCGGAGCCGATCCTGACCTACGCCCCCACCCACACCGGGGCGATCGCCTACCGGGAGCTGGCCAAGGAGCTCATCGAGCGCGGAGGCTCCCGCTGATCCAGGCGGCCCCCGCCCCGGGTGCGCCCGGGGATCTCGCCGCCGCGGCGGCGGACCCGCCCGAGGCCGACGAGGCCGCGGGCGGGTTCTCCGTGACCCTGGAGAACTTCGCCGGGCCCTTCGAGGTGCTGCTCAACCTCATCGGGCAGCGGCGCCTGGACATCACCGAGGTCGCGCTGGCCGAGGTCACCGACGAGTTCATCGCCTACGTGCGGGCCCTGCGCGACACCGGCCTGGAGCGGGCTCTGGACGAGGCCAGCGAGTTCCTCGTCGTCGCCGCGACCCTCCTGGACCTGAAGGCCGCCCGGCTGCTGCCGGCCGGGCAGGTGGAGGACGAGGAGGACATCGCGATGCTGGAGGCCCGCGACCTGCTGTTCGCCCGGCTCCTGCAGTACAAGGCCTTCAAAGACGTCTCCGGAATCCTCGCCGAGCGCTTCGACGCCGAGCGCAGCCGCTTCGCCCGCACCGTGCCCCTGGAACCGGAGCTGGCCTCGGCCCTGCCCGAGCTGGTGTTCACCGCGAGCCCGCAGGACCTGGCCCGGCTGGCCGAGCGGGCCCTGACCCCGCGGCAGGAGGACCCGCAGGAGGTCGGCACCGATCACCTGCACGGCGCACGGGTCACCGTGCGGGAGGAGGCCGAGCACCTGGCCGCCCGGCTGCGGCCCGGGGCCGCGCTGAGCTTCGCGCGCCTGGTCGCCGACGCCGAGGACCTGCTGGTGGTCGTCGTGCGGTTCCTGGCCCTGCTGGAGATGCACCGGGACCGGGTCGTCGCCTTCGCCCAGGAGACCCCGCTGGGGGACCTGACGGTGCGCTGGGTGGGGGAGGACCCCACCTGGAGCGCGGCCCGACTGGCCGCGGACGACTACCAAGGGGCTGCCGCCGTCGCCCAGAGCCCCGCCGGCGCGGGCACCGCCGCCGGCGCGAGGGCCGACGCCGGCGCAGCCGAGGAGGCCAGACCATGAACGAGGAGCAGACCGGGCGCGAGGAGGAGTCCTCGGTGCGGCTGCGTCCCGGAGGGGTCCGGGCGGCCGTGGAGGCCATCCTGATCGTCGCCGCGGCCCCGGTGGACGAGCTCGAGCTGGCCGAGGCGCTTCAGGTGCCGGCCGCCGAGGTGGCCGCGGCCCTGGAGCAGCTGGCCCGGGACTACGACGGGCACCCCGTCCCGGACGATGGCGGCACCCTCGAGCACAGCACCGCCGAGAACAGCACCACCGACCCCGACGCCGTCGGCCTCGGCACCGCGGCGTCTGATGCCGCCGAGCGTGAGGCAGGCGACCGCGACGGCGCGGACTCGGCGCGGTATGCTGAAGAGTCCGCCGTTCAGGCGCGTGCGCGGGAGACCGCCGGGTCCCGGGTCCGCGAGCCGCGCGGCGTGGAGCTGCGTCGGGTCGCCGGCGGGTGGCGGCTGTACTCCCGCACGGACTTCGCCCCCTGGGTGCGCCGCTTCGTGCAGGAGGGGCAGACCGCGAAGCTCTCCCAGGCCGCCCTGGAGACCCTCGCGGTGATCGCCTACCGCCAGCCGATCTCCCGCGCCCGGGTCTCCTCGATCCGCGGCGTGAACGTGGACGGCGTCGTGCGGACCCTGCGCACCCGCGGCCTCGTCGTCGAAGCCCAGGAACCCGGGGAATCCGGGGCGACCCTCTTCGAGACGACCCCGCTGTTCCTGGAGAAGATCGGCCTGGAATCCCTCGCGGACCTGCCGCCCATCGCCCCCCACCTGCCCGGGGCGGAGGACGTGGCCGAGTACGAGGACCGGGCGCCCGCACCGCGCCGCCGCGCACCGGCGCCACCGGGGCAGGAAGACCACCGATGAGGGGACCCGCACGCCGCGGGACCCAGCACGAGAAGATGAAGGACACCATGGCCAGCAGATCGACGGGACGTCAGAACAACGCCAGCGGCAGCACAGGGGGCGCAGGCTCCGCCAAGCCCGGCCCCTACCGCGGACCCAAGCCCGGAGGCTCCGGGCGACCGAGCGGCAAGCCCCGCCCGGGCCGCCCCGCCTCCTCCCGCCCGGGGGCCAAGCCGGGGGAGAAGCGGGTCGGCGGGCCCCGGCCCGGCGGGCGCCGGGACGCGCCGGCCGTGAAGTCCGGAGCGAATAAGTCCGACTCGAAGAAGTTCCGGCCCCGCAAGGGCCAGTCCGGCAAGATCTTCGCCCAGGAGCGCGGGGAGCGCCGGGCCGAGCAGCACTACCGCGGCCCGCACCGGCCCCGCCGCCCCCGGGCCGCCCCCGTGGACCGGCTGGACGTGCACGACCCCAATGGGGTGCGCCTGCAGAAGCTCATGGCCCAGGCCGGGGTCGCCTCCCGCCGGGTCTGCGAGCAGATGATCGAGGAGGGGCGCGTCGTCGTCGACGGCCAGCCCGTCACGGAGCTCGGCGTGCGCGTGGACCCGGCCAAGGCCACCGTGCAGGTGGACGGGATCACCATCCAGACCGACGAGTCCAAGGTCTACTACGCCTTCAACAAGCCCGAGGGCGTGCTGGCGACCATGGAGGACCCGGAGGGCCGGCCCTGCATCACCGACTACCTGGACCCCAACAAGCGCGAGCGGATCTTCCACGTGGGGCGCCTGGACGTGGCCACCGAGGGGCTGCTGCTGCTGACCAACGACGGCGAGCTGGCCAACCGGCTGATGCACCCCTCCTACGAGGTGCCCAAGAAGTACCTGGTGCAGGTGCGCGGGCCCATGGAGCACGGGGTCGGCGCGGAGATGAAGAAGGGCATCCGCCTGGAGGACGGGGTGGCCAGGGTCGACGAGTTCCGGCTCGTGGACTCCACCCCCGGGCACCTGCTCGTGGAGGTCACCATCCACTCCGGGCGCAATCGCATCGTGCGCCGCCTGTTCGACGCCGTCGGACACCCGGTGGAGAAGCTCGTGCGCACCGAGATGGGGCCGGTGCGCATCGGCTCCCAGAAGCAGGGCACCGTGCGCAACCTGTCCAAGGTCGAGATCGGCCAGCTGCTGGCCGCCGTGGAGCTGTAGCCCGTGCCCGCCCGTGCCCGCAGCGCCGTCGGCGCCACCGTGTCCGGCCCGGTCCTGATCATCGGGGCCGGGCTGCTCGGGGCCTCCGTCGGCCTCGGGCTGAGCCTGCAGGGCGTGCCCGTGTGGGTCCGGGACATCTCCCCGACCACCGAGGCCGTGGCCGCGGACCTCGGGGCCGGCTCCTCCTGGGCCGGGCTGGTCCGGGAGCTCGGGGAGGAGGGCGCACGCGCCGAGGCCGACCCGCAGCTGGTGGTCGTGGCCACCCCGCCCGACGTCGCCGGGGCCACGGCCGTGCAGGCGCTGCGGGACTTCCCGCGCGCCGTCGTGCTGGACATCGCCTCCGTGAAGGCCCCCATCCTCGCCGAGGTCCTGGCCTCCGGGGAAGACGCCCGCCGCTACATCGGCACCCACCCGATGGCCGGGCGGGAGCGCTCCGGGCCGGTGGCCGCGCGCGCGGAGCTGTTCACCTCCCGCCCCTGGGTGGTCTGCGAACACGAGGAGGTCGCCCCCGAGGCGGTGCGCCTGGCCCGCGGGCTGGGCCAGGACCTCGGCGGCATCGTGACCTTCCTGGATCCGGCCGAGCACGACGAGACCGTCGCCCTGATCTCCCACGTGCCGCAGGTGATGTCATCGCTGCTGGCCTCCCGACTGCGCGACACCCCCCTGGAGGCGCTGGGCCTGGCCGGGCAGGGGCTGCGCGACACCACCCGGATCGCCGCCTCCGCGCCGGGCATGTGGGTGCAGATCCTCGCGGCCAACGCCGCCCCGGTGGTGCGCACCCTGTACGGGGTGCGCGCGGACCTGGACCGGCTCATCGGCACCCTCGAGGACCCGACCGCCGACGGCGCCCGCCTGGACATCGCCCAGCTGATGAGCGAGGGCAACGCCGGGGTGGCCCGCATCCCCGGCAAGCACGGCGGCTCCCCGAAGGCCTTCAGCGAGCTCACCGTGCTCGTGGACGACACCCCGGGGCAGATCGCCCGCCTGCTCACCGAGATCGGGGAGCTCGGCGTGAACGTCGAGGATGTGCGGATGGAGCACTCGCCCGGCCAACCGGTGGGTATGGTCGAGGTAGCCGTGAATCCGACGGTGCACGAGCGGCTGGTGCAGGACCTGACCACCCGCGGGTGGCGGATCGCCCGCTGAGCGCTCGCGCCGACACCGCGCACCGCCCCCGGATGAACCAATCGACGACGATGGAGGAACCATGCCCGCAGACACCACGGACGGCGCCCGCGAGGAGGCGCTTGTGAAGGCCTCCGCTCCGGCGGAGCCGGCCGCATCCCAGTTCCGGGACGCGGACAACGCCGAAGCCTGGAAGTCGGAGCTCGTCATCGCCATCGACGGACCCTCCGGCTCCGGGAAGTCCTCGGTGGCCCGTGAGGTGGCCACCCGGCTGAAGCTGGCCTACCTGGACACCGGGGCCATGTACCGCGCCCTGACCTGGTGGGTCCTGGAGACCGGCACGGACCCGCAGGACGCCGAGGCCGTGGCCGAGGCCGCGAAGTCCCTGCCCCTTGAGCTGGGCACCGACCCGATCGTGGAGACCGTCATGTGCAACGGCGTGGACATCCGCGAGGCCATCCGCTCCGAGCGGGTCACCGCCGCGGTCTCCGCCGTGGCCAGCAACCCCGAGGCCCGTAAGGCCCTGATCGCCCAGCAGCGCCTGGAGATCGTCTCCAACGGCAAGCGCATCGTGGCCGAGGGGCGGGACATCACCACCGTCGTCGCCCCGGACGCCACCGTGCGGATCCTGCTGACCGCCTCCGAGGAGGTCCGCAAGGCCCGGCGCGGGGAGCAGCTGGGAGGGGACCGCACCTCGGAGCAGCTGGAGGCCGACGTCTCCCGGCGCGACGCCGCGGATTCGCGGGTCAACAACTTCACCGAGGCCGCCGAGGGCGTGGATCTCGTGGACTCCACGGACCTGGACTTCGAGCAGACCGTGGCCGAGGTGATCCGCGTGATCGACGAGACCGCGGCCCGCAACCACGAGCAGAAGCAGCAGGAAGGCTCCGGGGACTCCGGGACCGAGGACGACGAGCAGGAGAGCGGAGCATGAGCCCCGTCGGCGACGAATACGAGCAGAAGTACCTCGGCTCCACCGAGGGCGAGGACCTCGCCGAGTACCTGGAGAACCTCGACGAGGCCGAGGCGGAGCAGCGGGCCGAGGCCCTGCGCGCCGGGCTGGACGACTACGACCTGGAGGACGAGGACCGCCGGCTCCTGGTGGAGTGGGGCTTCGAGACCGGGCCGGAGGAGTCCGAGGAGCCGGACCCGGTGGTCGCCGTCGTCGGGCGCCCCAACGTCGGCAAGTCCACGATCATCAACCGCATCCTGGGTCGGCGCGAGGCCGTGGTCATGGACCAGCCAGGCGTGACCCGCGACCGGGTGTTCTACCAGGCCGAATGGAACGACAAGGCCTTCACCCTGGTGGACACCGGCGGGTGGGAATCCGATGCCAAGGGCATCAACGCGCAGGTCGCGGCCCAGGCGGAGCTGGCCGTGGCCCACGCCGACGTCGTGATCCTCGTGGTGGACGCCCTGGTGGGCATCACCGCGATGGACGAGGCGATCGTGCAGATGCTGCGCCGGGTGGACAAGCCGCTGCTGCTCGCCGCCAACAAGATCGACGACTCCCACCAGGAGCCCGAGGCCGCCGCGCTGTGGGGTCTGGGCATGGGCGAGCCGCACCCCGTCTCCGGGGTGCACGGACGCGGGATCGCGGACCTGCTGGACGAGCTGCTGAAGGTCATGCCGGAGCACTCCCAGTACGCCGAACCCGAGGCCTACGCCGGCCCGCGCCGCGTCGCCCTGGTGGGACGGCCCAACGTCGGTAAGTCCTCCCTGCTGAACAAGCTGGCCGGGGAGGAGCGGGCCGTGGTCAACGAGCTGGCCGGAACCACCCGGGATCCGGTGGATGAGCTCGTGGAGCTGGGCGGGCACGCCTTCCGCTTCGTGGACACCGCGGGCATACGGCGTCGGCAGCACATGGCCAAGGGAGCGGAGTTCTACGCCTCGCTGCGCACCCAGACCGCCCTGGAGCGCTCCGAGCTGGCCGTGGTGCTGCTGGACGTCTCCGAGCCGCTGTCCGAGCAGGACGTGCGCATCCTGCAGCTGACCATCGACTCCGGCCGGGCCATGGTGCTGGCCTTCAACAAGTGGGACACCCTGGACGAGGAGCGCCGCTACGACCTGGAACGGGAGATCGACCGGGACCTGGCCCACGTGGCCTGGGCGCCGCGGGTCAACATCTCCGCGAAGACCGGGTGGCACAAGGACAAGCTGGTCCCGGCGATGCTGAAGTCCCTGGAGGCCTGGGACTCCCGGATCCCGACCGGGCGGCTGAACGCCTTCCTCGGGGAGCTGGCCGCAGCCCACCCGCACCCGGTGCGCGGGGGCAAGCAGCCGCGGATCCTGTTCGGCACGCAGGTCTCCTCCCGCCCCCCGAAGTTCGTGCTGTTCACCACCGGGTTCCTGGATCCCGGGTACCGTCGGTTCATCACCCGGCGGCTGCGCGAGACCTTCGACTTCGAGGGCACCCCGATCGAGATCTCGATGCGCGTGCGCGAACGCCGCGGCCGCGGGACGGGCGGATCCGGACGCGGGAAGCGGTAGCGCGGACGCGAGGCGGCGCTTTCGTTCCTTCCCCTCCCGCGAGGCGGCGCATCCGTTCCCACTCCTCCCGCGAGGCGGCGCATCCGTTCCCGAAAGCGGGATTTCCGGGAACGGATGCGCCGGGTCGATGGGGAGTGGGAACGGATGCGCCGTCTCGGCGAGGTGATCGGGGCCGGATCCGTGCCGCGTCGTGGTCTCGGGCCCGGGTGCTGTGCACCGGCGTCGATGTGCGCTGGACGGGCGCGGCGTGTACTATGGACCAGGTGCTCGGGGCTTCCCCGAGCCTCGGGAATTCGGGTTGTGGCGCAGCTTGGTAGCGCACTTGACTGGGGGTCAAGGGGTCGCAGGTTCAAATCCTGTCAACCCGACGAACAGCCGGGGTCGGCTCAGCGGAGATGCTGAGTCGGCCCCGGCTTTTCTTCGCGTCCACGGTGCTCCCGGGCCCTCACCGGACCGCCTCGGCCGTCGCCCCGGGGCAGCCACCTCCATGCGCGGTCGGAAGCGGGGGCGGAGGGGCTCCTGCGCACACCTGCGGGGACCGCGCGCTCTGTGCGGGAACGGACCGTGGCGTGGGGTCTCGGCCTCGGGTGCACTGGCTCGTGCGGGGAGGGGATCCGGTGAGATGCCGCCCCCGATATTCTGCATGTGCGACACGTCACGTTAGGATGATGGGTGTCAGCCCGCAACGGAGCGGGGGCGCAAGGACCGGAGGAGACCGAAATGCCAGAGTCAACGTCGGTGCGCCAGCTGGTGGTCGAAGCGGATCGCGAGCTGTTCAGCGAGCACGACACCCGAGTGCTGCGGCGAAGCTTCGCCGCGGATTTCGTCGAGCACTCACCCCTCGTCGCCGACGGGCTGGCCGGGTTGGGCACGCTCGTCGAGGAGGCCGGACCGAGCCTGCGCCATGACGTCGCCCGTGTTCTCGTCGACGGCGATCTCGTGGCGCTGCACGGTGCCTATCCCGGATTGGCCGACGATGTGCTGATCGGCTTCGACATCTACCGCGTGGCCGGGGGGAAGATCGCCGAGCACTGGGACGGACTGGTCGAGGAGACCGCACCCAACCCCTCCGGACGCACCCAGTTGGACGGCAGGACGCAGCCGGATCCCGCGGTGGACACGGAGTCCAGCCGCCGCCTCGCCGTCGAGTTCTTCGAGGTAGTGCTGATCGGGCAGGACTATGAGGCGATACCGCGCTACACCAACGGCGAGGACTTCACCCAGCACGCCGCGGACATCGCCGACGGCGCCCAGAAGATGCAGGCGTTCCTGCAGAAGCTCAAGGACGACGGCTCCCCGCTGGTCTACGAGCGAATCCACCGCACCGTGGCACAGAACGACTTCGTGCTGACCCAGTCCGAGGGTTCCATCGACGGTCAGCGCCATTCCTTCTGCGAACTGTGGCGTGTCCAGGAGGGCCGGATCGTCGAGCTGTGGGATGCCATCAGCCCCCTGCCGGCCGACGCGAAGATGGCTCATCCGCACGGCGCCTTCTGAGCTGCGGCTCCCGGGAGTCACAGGCTCGTAAAAACGAACCGCATTCGTTTACACTGGCCGATGAGGCCCAGAACACCATCAAGGAGAGACCATGGCTGAGAAGCAGATGTCCACTGACGGATACCGCGTGCAGAACCCCGCCACCGGTGAGGTCCTGGAGACCGTCGAGCACGCCACCGACGAGGAGGTGCAGCAGATCCTGACCCGGGCCGCGGAGGGCTACCGCGCGTGGTCGGAGAAGACCATCGAGCAGCGCGGCGAGATCGTCCAGAAGGTCGCAGACCTGTTCGCCGAGCGCAAGGAGGAGCTGGCGCGGATCATCACCGAGGAGATGGGCAAGCCCCACGCCGAGGGCGTCGAGGAGGCCGAGTTCTGCGCGGACATCTTCGGCTACTTCGTCAAGAACGGCCCCAAGCTCGGGGCGGATCAGGAGATCGAGTCCTTCTCCGGCGGGAAGGCCTACGTGCAGAAGCGGCCCATCGGCGCGCTGCTCGGGATCATGCCGTGGAACTTCCCGTACTACCAGATCGCCCGCTTCGCCGCGCCCAACCTCATGCTCGGCAACGTAATCATCCTCAAGCACGCGGAGATCTGCCCCCGCTCCGCCCAGGCCGTCCAGCAGATCATGGACGACGCCGGCATCCCCGCAGGGGTCTACGCCAACGTCTTCGCCACCCACGACCAGATCGCCGAGATCATCGCCGATCCCCGGGTGCAGGGCGTGTCCCTGACCGGTTCCGAGCGGGCCGGGTCGATCATCGGCGCGCTGGCCGGTCAGCACCTGAAGAAGGCCGTGCTGGAGCTGGGCGGATCGGACCCGTACGTCATCCTGGACACCGACGACGTCGCCGCCGCGGCCCGCACCGCCTGGGAGACCCGCATCTACAACACCGGGCAGGTCTGCAACGCCAACAAGCGGCTGATCGTCATGGATGACATCTACGACGAGTTCGTGGCGCAGCTGAAGAGCCTGGCCGAGGGCATGACCCCGGGGGAGACCATCGACGTCGACGCCAAGACCTTCACCCCGATGTCCTCCCGCGCCGCCGCGGAGAACCTCGACGCCCAGGTGCGCCGGGCCGTGGAGCAGGGCGCCGAGCTGGTCGCCGGCGGGGGACTGCGCGATGAGGCCTCCGCCTACTACGCTCCCGCGGTGCTCACCGGCATCACCTCGGAGATGGACGCCTACCGGGAGGAGCTGTTCGGCCCCGTCGCCGCCGTGTACCGCGTCTCCTCCGACGAGGAGGCGCTGCACCTGGCCAACGACACCCAGTACGGCCTGGGCGGTGCCGTGTTCTCGCAGGACACGGCGCGAGCGCAGCGGCTGGCCGAGCGGCTGGAGGTGGGCATGGCCAACGTCAACACCCCCGCCGGGGAGGGCCCCGAGATCCCGTTCGGCGGGGTCAAGCGCTCCGGCTTCGGCCGCGAACTCGGCCCCCTGGGCATGGACGAGTTCGTCAACAAGCGCATGTACTACGTCGCTGACTGAGCCACCGAGCCCGACGACGACGGCCCGCCCGGCACGCGCCGGGCGGGCCGTCGTCCCCCCGGGGGCGTCTGCCCGCTCGCGAGAGGCTTCAGAACCTCCCGCCGGGACCACCGCCGGGCCCGCCCATGCCGCCAGGTCCGCCCATGCCCCCGCCGGGTCCTCCCTCCGGGCCGCCCCGCCCCATGCCGCCGCGGGAGCCGCCTCCGGGCCCGTCGCCCCAGCCGGCGCCCATCGCACGTCCCCTTCCGGCGCCCATCCCGCCGCCGAACAGGCCGCTGTTGAACACTCCGCCGTCGAACGGCCCCGTGCCGCCTCCGGCCCCGAAGCCCCGGTGTCGGCCGAACAGGCGGGAGAGCAGGCCGGGGCGACCGCCGACACCGTCCCCGCCGGTCAGCGAACCCCACACCGCGGAGCCCACGAAGCCCGCGGCCAGCGAGGCCAGCACCGTGCCGCCGGTCCCCAGCCCGCTGGAGCCGAGCACACTGCTGAGCGTGCCGGGCTTCCTCATCTCCAGTCGGGTCGCCGCCCGAGCCAGCGACGAGGAGGAGGTGTCCGCGGGGGTCTCGCCCGAGCCGGACAGGGCGGTGAGGACCTGCTGGCGCTCCTGCGCGCTCATCGCGGCGAAGGCCTCTTCGTGGGCCTTCTCGATCTGATCCGGGCTGCTCGTGGACAGCAGGTAGCGGTACCGTGCGACGGCGTCGCCGCCGGTCGCGGCGGTCGTGGTGGTGGAGTCCGTGGTCATGGCCGATCATCCCTTCCCCGGCGGGCCCCGGTCGGGGCCCCTGCCGATGTCTCCACGCTAGGAAGCCACCCTGTGCCCGGAGCCCCGTGCTCCTGTGCTCGGGCTGTGACCGAACGGTCCCCAGGCCTCGCCCCCCGGTACGGTGGAAGGGTGAGCGAGGAAACCACCACCGACACCGGCGCGCCTGCCGCGAGGACCGGCGCGGACACCACCGCCGAGCACCCGGACACCCTCGAGGATCCGGCCCTGGAGGTCCTGCGCACCGTCTTCGGCTACGACTCCTTCCGCGGGGACCAGGCCGCGATCATCCACCGGGTCACCGCCGGGGGCGACGCCGTCGTGCTGATGCCCACCGGCGGCGGGAAGTCCCTGTGCTACCAGATCCCGGCGATCCTGCGGGAGGGCACCGGCGTCGTCGTCTCCCCGCTGATCGCGCTGATGCAGGACCAGGTGGAGGCCCTGGAAGCGGTGGGCATCCGCGCCGCGTACCTGAACTCATCCCTGGACCTCGAGCAGGCCCGGACCGTGGAGCGCGGACTGCTGGCCGGGGACTACGACCTGGTCTACCTCGCCCCGGAGCGGCTCGTGCAGGAGCGCACCCTGGACCTGCTGGGCCGGACGCGCCTGGCCCTGTTCGCGATCGACGAGGCGCACTGCGTCTCCCAGTGGGGCCACGACTTCCGGAAGGACTACCTCGGTCTGTCCGTGCTGGCCGATCGCTTCCCCGGGGTCCCGCGCATCGCCCTGACCGCCACCGCCACCGCCGCGACCCACCGGGAGCTGACCGAGCGGCTCGCCCTACAGGGGGCCGAGCACTTCGTCGCCAGCTTCGACCGGCCCAACATCCAGTACCGCATCACCGAGAAGAACTCCGCCCGCCAGCAGCTGCTGCGCCTGATCCGCACCGAGCACGACGGCGAGGCCGGCATCGTCTACTGCCTGTCCCGACGCCGCGTCGAGCAGACCGCTGCCTGGCTGCGGGACCAGGGGGTGGACGCGATGGCCTACCATGCCGGGATGTCCGAGGCGCAGCGGGCCGAGGGCCAGCGTCGGTTCCTGCGCGAGGACGGGGTGGTCATGGTCGCGACCATCGCCTTCGGGATGGGCATCGACAAACCCGATGTGCGCTTCGTCGCTCACCTGGACCTGCCCAAATCCGTGGAGGGCTACTACCAGGAGACCGGGCGCGCTGGGCGCGACGGGCTGCCCGCCACCGCCTGGCTGGCCTACGGGCTGCAGGACGTGGTGCAGCTGCGGCGGATGATCGACGAATCCGAGGGCAGCGAGGAGCACCGGCGGGTGCAGCGGGCCCACCTGGACGCGATGCTCGCCCTGTGTGAGACCACCGACTGCCGACGGGTGCAGATCCTGCGCTACTTCGGGCAGGAGACGGGTCCGTGCGGCAACTGCGATACCTGCCTCAATCCGCCGGCCAGCTGGGATGCGACCGTTCCCGTGCAGAAGCTGCTCTCCGCCGTCGTGCGCCTGGACCGGGAGCGGGGCCAGCGCTTCGGCGCCCAGCAGATCATCGCGGTGCTGCGGGGCACCCCCAACGAACGCTCCACCCGCTCCCGCCACGATCAGCTCAGCGTCTGGGGGATCGGGGCTGACCTGTCCGAGACCGCCTGGCGGGCGGTCATCCGGCAGCTGCTGGCCCGCGGGATCCTCGCCGCGACCGGGGAGTACGGGACGCTGGAGCTGGCCGGGCCTGCCGGGCCTATCCTGCGCGGGGAGCAGACCGTGACCCTGCGGGTCACCCCGGAGCGCACCGCGAAGGTCGCCCGGTCCCGCACTGGTGCCACGGGGTCCCGCTCGACGGTGGCCGCGGAGCTGGGGGAGGAGGACCGGGAGGTCTTCGAGCGGCTGCGGGCCTGGCGCACCGAGCAGGCCCGGGAGCAGGGGGTGCCCGCCTACGTCGTCTTCCCGGACGCGACCCTGATCGAGCTGGCCCGCGCCCGGCCCAGCTCGAGCGCCGCGCTGGCCGAGGTCAGTGGGGTGGGAGCGAAGAAGCTGGAGCGCTACGGCGAGGCGGTCCTGCGGGTGCTGGCCTAGCCGCCGGACCCCCGGTACCTCCCGGTGGACCGGATCGTGCATCGCGAGCCGGATGATCCGGTCCGGACTGCACGATTCAGTCCCGACGCCGTCGGCCCCGTCGCTGCGCGAGGGTCCGGGCCACCATCCTGGCTGTCGTGCCCGGCTGGTGCAGCACCCGGGCGGCGTCCGTGCGCAGGATGAGCCACCCCCGTTCCATGAGCTCCACTTCGCGTTTGCGCTCCTGGTAGATCGCCGCGTCGGTGGGCCCGAAGTCGAAGTACTTGGCGCGACCATCCACCTCGAGGGCCACCCGCTCCTCCTCCCACGCCATATCCAGCCTCCGCCATCCTCGCCCGGTGCGCACCGGCAGCTGGAGCACCGGACGGGGCACCCCGTACCTCACCAGCTCGGCCCTCGTCTGGGATTCCAGCACGGACTCGGAGGCCGCATCGGCGGCGTCGAGCACCGCCTGCGCCCGGGCGCGGTGACGGGATCCGCCCCGGGCCAGCAGCTCGTATCCGAGCTCACGGGACAGTCCCCGGTCCAGCGCCTGATCGGCCAGCACCAGACCGTCGGCGAACGGCAGGCTCAGCAGCGACTGCACGAGGGCCACCGGCGGGGCGACGGTGTCCACACCGTATCGATCCACGTGGGCGCCGGCCTGTGCGTACGGATCCTCGTGGGTCGTCACATCGGGGGCGTGGTGGTGCGGGCGCGGGCTTCCCGCCACGTGCAGGCGCGAGGGCAGAGCCACGAGGGAGAGCCCGTGCAGCAGGAGGGCCGAATCATGGGAGAAGACCGGCGGACGGGAGAGTGCGGCCGGGCGGGTCAGCGCGAAGGCCAGGTGGTCGGCGATGCAGCGCTCCCTCGGGGACAGCCGCCGCCACAGATCGGCATCGATGCCCGCACCCGGCCTGAGCCGGATGAGCCGTCCGGTGCGCAGCACCTCGTAGAGGGCGCGTCTGCTCATGCCCAGGCCCAGGACGTCGCGGGCCAGGAGGATGTCGGATGGCGTGACCGCAGAGGGCAGCTCCGGGGCTTCGGAGGGCTGGTGGTTCGCGGTGATCGGGGGCGGCGTGCGGTGGTCCATGGCCCCACTGTGACGCGTCGCCGACGTCGGTCCGGCGAGCAGAGACCCCGGGGCGGCCGACCTGTGGATCCGTGACGTCCGGGCGGGGTCCGGAAGGATCCTGTGGATGACGCCCGGCCCTGCTATCGGCGGTCTGCGGCGGCTCCGACAGGTCCCGGACCGGATCGTGCGACGTGAGTCGGATGGTCCGGTCCAGACTGCACGATCCTGCCCACGGCGGGTGGGAGGTGGGGGCGGGTCAGTCGGAGAAGGGGTCCTCCCAGCACTCCACCAGGTCCGCGACCGATTCGATGATGCGGGTGGGGCGGTAGGGGTAGCGGTCGATCTCCTCGTCGTCGGAGATCCCGGAGCGCACCAGCAGGGTGCGCATGCCCGCCTCCAGCCCGGACTTCACATCCGTGTCCATCCGGTCCCCGATCATCACCGTGGACTCCGAGTGCGCCCCGATGGTGTTCAGGGCCGAGCGCATCATCACCGGGTTCGGCTTGCCCACGTAGTACGGCTTCTTCCCCGTGGCCGCGGTGATCAGCGCCGCGACCGCCCCCGTCGCCGGCAGCACCCCCTCCGGCGCCGGGCCCGTGATGTCCGGGTTGGTCCCGATGAACCGCGCCCCGCCCCGGATCAGGTTGATCGCCCGGGTGATCGCCTCGAAGGAGTACGTGCGGGTCTCGCCCAGGACCACGAAGTCGGGCTCGTTCTCCCCGAGGATCCACCCGGACTCGTGCAGGCTCGTGGTCAGTCCCGACTCCCCGACGACGTAGGCGGTGCCCACCTCCCGCTGGGTGCGCAGGAAGTGCGCGGTGGCCAGGGCGGAGGTCCAGATCCGCTCCTCCGGGATGTCCAGGCCGGTGGCACGCAGCCGCGCGGAGAGGTCCCGCGGGGTGTGGATCGAGTTGTTCGTCAGGACCATGTAGTTGACGTCGTTGTCCTGCAGGGTCCGCAGGAAGCGGTCCGCCCCGGGGATCATCTCCCCCTCCTTGATGAGGACGCCGTCCATGTCGGTCAGGTAGGAGATCTGCGCAGTCATGCTCCCATTGTGCCCGACGCCGCCCCGCCGGACGCCGACGACGCCCCGCCGGCCGTGGGCCGGAGCGTGCATCGCGGACCGGATCATCCGGCGCACGTGGCACGATCCGGTCCGGGAAGCGAGACGACGGGCCCATACCCGCCCGACGCAGCGGCTCGCCGGGACTCGGCGCGTCACCTGGCGGACGGCCTCGCCTCCGGCGGGCGCCGGTGTGGCAAGATCCTGGGGGACACCGCACCGTCGAGAGACTCAGGATCCCCCGTGAGCCAGAACCCGCCATCGCCGCAGAACCAGCCACCTCAGAACGGCCGGGCGCAGACCCCGCCGCACCGGAACCCGCCGCATCAGCCGGAGCGCCACAGCCCCGCCGATCTGCCCGAACACGCGGGGGACCTGGCCCACGCGGATCGCACGAGCTCCGGGCAGGGCCCGGTCCGCCCCGGATCGGTCCTGACCCGGTGGGGGATCCTGCCGTGGGTGCTGCTGGCGATCGTGCTGGGCCTGGTCTGCGGGACCTTCTTCCCCGAGGGGCTCTCGCGGGTGTTCTTCACCTTCAACGACATCTTCTCCCAGCTGCTGAACTTCGCGATCCCGCTGATCATCGTCGGCCTGGTGGTCCCGGCCATCGGGGACCTGGGGCGCGGGGCTGGGCGCTGGCTGGGGCTGACCGCGGGCCTGGCCTACGCCTCCACGATCTTCGCGGGCATGCTGACCCTCGCCGTCGCCCTGTGGATCTTCCCGGGCATCCTGCACCGGGGCACCTTCTCCGACGTGCACGCCACCGAGGACGATCTCGCCTCGACCTCCGGGTACTTCACGATCGAGATCCCCGCGCCCTTGGAGGTTATGACGGCGCTGATCCTCGCCTTCGTGCTGGGCATCGGGCTGTCCATCGTCCCGCGCGGGGTGCTGCGCCGGGGCTTCCTGGAGTTCCGGGAGATCATCACCGCCCTGATCAGCCGGATCATCATCCCGCTGCTGCCGCTGCACATCTTCGGGATCTTCCTGAACCTCACCCAGTCCGGGGAGGTCGGGAAGGTCATCTCCACGCTGCTGGTCGTCGTCGTGGTGGTGCTGGTGCTGGAGGTCGTGATCCTCGGGACCCAGTACGGGATCGCCGGGGCGGTGAGCCGGCGCAACCCGGTGAAGGCCGTGTGGACCATGAAGGACGCCTACCTGACGGCCCTGGGCACCTCCTCCTCGGCGGCCACGATCCCGGTGACCCTGCGCCAGACCCTGAAGAACGGGGTGCGCCACCCGGTCGCGAACTTCGTGGTGCCCCTGTGCGCGACGATCCACCTGGCCGGCTCCGCCTCCAAGATCACCGCCTTCGCGATCGCGATCGCCTTCACCCAGGGGGTCGGGGTCTCCACAGGGCAGTGGATCGGCTTCGTGTTCATGCTCGGCATCGTGATGGTCGCCGCCCCCGGGGTGCCGGGCGGGGCGATCATGGCCGCCGTCGGCATCCTGCAGTCCATGCTCGGCTTCGACGAAAAGCAGATCGCCCTGATGATCGCGACCTACATCGCGCTGGACTCCTTCGGCACCGCGACGAACGTGACGGGGGACGGGGCGATCGCGATGGTCGTGGATCGGCTGATCGGGCGCCGGCTGGACGAGAAGCAGCGGGTCGCGCCCACCCACGAGTACGTGCCCTTCGATCCGGACGCCTACATCGAGCAGGTCAGCTACGAATAATCCGCTCCGCCCGCCACGACGCCGCCCGGCCCTCGACGATGCGAGGACCGGGCGGCGTCGTCGTGAACGGGGGTGTCAGTCCGCCTTGGGGATGATCAGCCAGGCCACGAGGTAGAAGATCGCCTGCGGACCGGGGATCAGCAGGGAGAGGATGAACAGCAGGCGCACGCGGGCGGGGGACCAGTCCAGGGACTCGGCGATGCCGCCGCACACGCCGGCGATGATCTTGTGGGTGCGGGAGCGCTTCAGTGCCATGCCCTCACTCTAGGCCCTGCCCGCCGGGTCCTCGTCGACCCGCCCGGGCTGCTCCCAGGTGCGGGCCGGCTTGGAGCCGGCGGACCACTCGAGCAGCCAGCCCGGCACCTCGCGTCCGGCCGGCAGGGGGCCGGTGAGCTCGAGGACCTCGTCGTGGCTGACGGAGCCCCCGCCGCGGCGCAGGAAGCGGGCGCGCACCGCGGCCTGCGCGTACAGATCGGCGCCGACGGCGAAGGTCTGCTCCAGGTAGATCCACCGCTCATCCAGGCCCAGCACCCGCGTGTGCACCGTGAACCGCTGGCCCAGGGTCAGGGAGCGGCGGTAGCTGATGGTCTGCCCGGCCACGACCGGATACCAGCCCCGACGCCGCAGCCGGGCCCAGAACCCCGAGCGGGTCATCAGGTCCAGCCGGGCCAGGTCCATGATGGTCAGGTAGCGGCCGTTGTTCATGTGCCCGAGCACGTCCAGATCGGTGGGGGCCACCCGGAAGGCGGTCACGGCGGTGTCCCAGATGCTCAGCGGGCGACCACCGCGGCCAGCGCGGGCCCGCAGGCTCATCAGCAGCAGACGCAGGTACAGATTCACGGGTGTCCCTTCGGGATCGGATGCGATGCGGATCACTGTACCGGAGCCTGCCGGGTACCGGCCCGGGCCAGGGGGGGCGACGCCGGGGCGGAGGGGGCTGATAGGATCATCACCAGGCGCGATGCCCCGTCCGACGGGGCGGCACCGCCCTTCCACTCGCGGCGAGGAGGTCCCGATGCAGCACGGCCAGTACCTGCTCCTGCTCGGCGCCTGCCTGCTGCTGACCCTGCCGCTGGAGTTCGTCTTCCGCGCCCGGGTCTACCGCCGCCCGCTGCTGACGCTGCGGGTGATCGGCGTCGTGCTGGTCCTCTTCGGCGCGTGGGACGTCATCGCCTACCATCGCGGCCACTGGACCTACGACGCCCAGTACTTCCTGGGGATCTCGATCCCGGGCGGGGTGCCCCTGGAGGAGATCCTGTTCTTCGTGGCGATCCCTCTGTGCGCCCTGCTGACCTACGGCGCCGTGGGCACCTGCCTGGGCTGGCTGCGCCGCCTGCGCCGCGGGACGGGAGCACTCGTGCGGGGTCCCCGGGATCCGCGGGCCCTCGGGGCGGGGGAGGGGCCGCATGCCTGAGTACACGCTGTGGACCCTGCTGGGCATGGCCGCGGTCCTGCTCGCGGAGATCCTGTGGCTGCGCACCGGGATCTTCCGGCAGCCGCGCTACTGGATCTCCCTGGCCATCATCCTGGGCTTCCAGGTGCTGGTGGACGGCTGGCTGACCAAGCTCTCCGCCCCTCTGGTGATCTACCACCCGCGGGAGTTCTCCGGGATCCGCTTCCCCTGGGACATCCCCCTCGAGGACTTCGGCTTCGGCTGGGCCATGGTCACCCTCGCCATCATCCTGTGGAACCGGTGGGGCGGAGCCGACGACGCCCCGGCCCGCCGCACCCCCGACGATCGGGAGATCCGATGACACCCCATCGCCCAGCCCCGGGCATCCGGGACCGCCGCGCCGAGCTGATCCCCGGGCCGGAGGGAGCCGAGCGGCCGGATGCGCACCGCCGGGTGCTCGTCATCGGCGGCGGCATCGCCGGACTGGCCGCGGCCACCGGACTGGCCGAGCGCGGCGTCGAGGTGCACCTGGTGGAGAAGCACCCGCAGCTGGGCGGACGGGTGCGCTCCTGGCCCATCACGACCCCGCAGGGGCCGGCCACGATGGGCCGGGGCTTCCACGCCTTCTTCCGGCAGTACTACAACCTCCGGGCGCTGCTGCGGCGCCTGCCCCCGGAGGCCCCCGGGCTGGTGCCGATCCCGGACTACCCGCTGGTCTCCTCCACCGGGCTCGCCGACTCCTTCCGGCGCATCCCCCGCACCCCGCCGTTCAGCTTCATCGGATTCGTCCTGACCAGCCCCAGCTTCCGGCTCACAGACCTGCCGCGGGTGGACCTGGACGCGGCCCTGTCCCTGCTGGACGTGGACTTCCCGGACACCTTCCGCCGCTGGGACGGGGTCAGCGCCCAGCGGTTCCTGGATGAGCTGGGCTTCCCGCCGCGGGCCCGGCACCTGGCCCTGGAGGTCTTCGCCCGCAGCTTCTTCGCCGACCCCCGGGACTTCTCCGCCGGTGAGCTGGTGGCGATGTTCCACACCTACTTCCTCGGCTCGGCCGAGGGCCTGCTGTTCGACACCGCCGCCGAGGACTTCGACACCGCCCTGTGGCGGCCCCTGCGCGGACACCTGGAGGGCCTGGGCGTGCGCTTCGCGACGGATCGGGTGCAGGCCCTGGACCTGCGCGGGCCCGCGATCCGGGCCCGCTTCGACGACGCGGCGCCTGAGGAGTACGACGCCGCGGTGCTCGCCGCCGGCCCGGAGGGCATCCGCCGGCTCGTCGAGACGGCCGAGGGGGTGGAGGATGCGGACTGGCGCTCGCGGGTCGGGCAGCTGCGCACCGCCCCGCCGTTCGCGGTGTGGCGCCTGTGGCTGGACCGCCCGGTGCACCGCGACCGCCCGGCGTTCCTGGGCACCGCCGGGTACGGCCCGCTGGACAACGTCAGCGTCCTGGAGCGCTTCGAGGCCGGGGCGGCCCGGTGGCGCGCCGAGCACGGCGGCAGCGTCATCGAGCTGCACGCCTACGCCCTGTCGGAAGCGAGCGACCCCGAGCGGCTGCGCACGCGGCTGCGCGCGGAGCTGGCCCGGGTCTGGCCGGAGACCGCCGCGGCCGGGATCCGTCACGAGGAGCTGCTGATCGAACGGGACTGCCCGCTGATCGGCACCGAGCCGTGGGAGCGCCGACCCACCGTGGCCACCCCGGATCCCCGGCTGATGCTGGCCGGTGACTGCCTGCGCACGGACCTGCCGGTGGCGCTGATGGAGCGGGCCGCGACCACCGGCTGGCAGGCGGCCAACGCCCTGCTGGAAGGGTGGGGCGTGCGCGGACACGACCTGCTGTCCCCGCCGCGCACCGCCCGCGCCTCCTGGCCGGGGTGGGCCCGCCGGGCCCTGGGTGCCCTGCCCGGGGCGAGACGCGGCCGGAAATCCGAGGAGAGGCGCGGATGAGACCGACCGGACTGGACCTGTACGACGCCGCGGCCTCGGCCGGAGCCGGCACCGTGATCCGCCGCTACTCCACCTCCTTCGGGTTGGCCAGCCGCCTGCTCTCCCGGCGGATCCGCCCGCGCATCGCCGACGTCTACGCCCTGGTGCGGGTCGCCGATGAGATCGTCGATGGCCCCGCCGAGCAGGCCGGGTTCGATGCGGCCCAGCGCCGCAGCGAGCTGGATGCCCTGGAGGCCCGCACCGAACGCGCCCTGCAGATCGGCTTCAGCGGGGACCTCATCGTGCACGCCTTCGCCCGCACCGCCCGGGAGCACGGGATCGGCGTCGAGCTGACCCGGCCCTTCTTCGCCTCGATGCGCACCGACCTGCACCGACGCGAGTTCAGCCCGGAGCAGGCCCGGGACTACGTCTACGGCTCCGCGGAGGTCATCGGACTGATGTGCCTGCGGATCTTCGAGGCGGGCCGGACCCGCACCGCGCAGCAGGAGCGCATCCTCACCGCGGGGGCCCGGTCCTTGGGGAGGGCCTTCCAGCGGGTGAACTTCCTGCGGGACTGGGCCGCGGACACCGGCCAGCTGCACCGAGTCTACCTGCCCGAGGCGGCCGCGGGCCTGGACGGGCCCGCCCGGGACGCCGTCGTCGCCTCGATCCGGTGCGACCTCGCCGAGGCCGACGCCGCGATCCCGCTGCTGGATCCCGGCGCCCGCCCCGCGGTGCAGGCGGCCCGGGACCTGTTCGGGGAGCTGACCGACCGGCTGGCCCGGACCGACCCGCAGCGGCTGCGCCGGGACCGCATCCGCGTGCCCGCACCCCGCAAGGCCGCCCTGCTGCTGCGCGCCGCGACCCGAAGGAGCCGCGCATGATCCCCCGCCCCGGCCGACGCCGGAACCGACCTCGCCCGCAGACGCGCCGCCCCGCCGAGGAGCCGGTGATCGTGATCGGCGGGGGCATCGCCGGGCTGGCCACCGCCTGCCTGCTGGCCCGGGACGGGCACCCGGTCACCGTGCTCGAGCGCAACGAGCGGGTCGGCGGCCGGGCCGGCACCTGGGCGCCGGAAGGCTGGGTCTTCGACACCGGCCCCTCCTGGTACCTCATGCCGGAGACCTTCGACCACTTTTTCGCGATGCTGGGCACCAGCACGCGCCGGGAGCTGGAGCTGACCCGGCTGGACCCGGCCTACCGCGTCTACCCGGCTCCGCGGGACGACGGGCCCGCGGACCCGGTGGACGTGATCACCGGGGACGGGCCGGCCGAGCGGCTGTTCGAGCGGCTGGAACCCGGATCGGGGCCGCGGCTGCGCCGCTACCTGCGCTCGGCCACCCGCGCCTACCGGGCCGCCCTGGCCGCCTTCCTGTACAACCGGTTCTCCACCGTGCGGGACCTGACCCACCCGCGGGTGCTGGCGGCCCTGCCGGCGGTGCTGCCGCTGCTGGGGCGCTCGCTGTGGTCCTACGCCGCCGCCCGCTTCCGCCATCCTGTGCTGCGCCAGATCCTCGGCTATCCGGCCGTGTTCCTGGGCGCCTCGCCCTTCCGCGCCCCAGCCCTGTACCACCTGATGAGCCACCTGGACCTGCGCGACGGCGTGCGCTGGCCGCGCGGCGGATTCACCGGCGTCGTGCGGGCGCTGACCTGGCTGGCCGAGCGCGAGGGGGCGGAGATCCGCACCGGCTGCGAGGTCACCGCGATCACCTCCCGCGCCGGGCGCGCCGAGTCCGTGACGTACCTCCAGGCCGGTCGGGAGCACACCCTGCGGGCCCCGATCATCGTCTCCGCCGCGGATGAGCACCACACCGAGACCGAGCTGCTGGCCCCTGAAGACCGCACCTACGGCAGCCGACGGTGGTCCCGACAGGTCTCCGGGCCCGGGGCGGTGCTCGTGCTGCTGGGGGTGCGCGGGCAGCTGCCGCAGCTGGCCCACCACACCCTGTTCTTCACCGAGGACTGGCGGGAGAACTTCGCCGCGATCTTCGGGCCGCGGGCGCACGTTCCGGACCCGGCGTCGATCTACGTGTGCCGGTCCTCGGCCACCGACGACGTCGCCCCGCCCGGGCACGAGAACCTCTTCGTGCTCGTGCCCGTCCCGCCCGATCCCGGAATCGGGCGCGGAGGTGAGGAGGGGTCGGGCGATGCCCTCGTGGAGCAAGCCGCGGACCGGGTCATCGAGCAGATCTCCGAGTGGGCGGGGATCCCCGATCTGGCCGAGCGGATCGTGCTGCGCCGCACCATCGGTCCCGGAGATTTCGAGGCCGACTACCACGCCTTCCGCGGCAGCGCCCTGGGACCCGCCCACACGCTCGGGCAGTCCGCGTTCTTCCGCGGACGCACCGTCTCCCGCCGGGTGGCCGGCCTGTACTACGCGGGCTCGACCACCGTGCCCGGCGTGGGGGTGCCGATGTGCCTGATCAGTGCCGAGCTGGTGCTCAAGGCCGTGCGCGGGCGCGGCGGCCCGGGGCCCCTGCCGGAGCCGGCCCCGGACGGCGAGACCGCCCCGGACGGGGAGACGGCCCCGACCCCGGGAGAGCCCGGGTGAGCGGGCGGGCCGAGAGCACGGGGGCGAGTGCGGACGTGAAGTCAGAGCCGGGTTCGGAGGTGAGCGCGGAGCTGGGCGCCTGCCCGATCACCCGGATCCGGTCGATGGTCCGGGCCCGCCAGGTGCTCGGGCTGCGCGGGGCGAGCACCCAGGCCGGGTTCACCGCGGAGAAGATCCCCGAGGGGCTGTTCCGCCGTCGTCCCCTGCTGATCGCGGACGATCCCGGCCGGGACGAGCGGCGCCGGGAGCTCGGCCGGTTCTTCGCCCCGCCGGCCCTGCGGGGAGCCCACGAGCGGTTCATCCGGGCGATGGCCCGGCGCACCGCCCGCCAGCTGAGTGCGGACGGCGCCCCGCGGTGTCTGGACGAGGCGGCCCTGCGCTACTCGGTGGCGGTGGCCGCTCGGGTCGTCGGGCTGCCGGAGGACCGCATCCCGGCCACCGCGCGCCGCCTGGAGAGGTTCTTCACCCAGCCGCCGGTGGATTACGCCCGACGTGACTACGGCCGCACCCGCCGCCAGTGGATCCAGGCGGCCGTGCGCGGGCTGCGGGCCGTCCTCGGTTTCTGGCACGGCGACGTCGCCCCCGCGATCCGCGCCCATCGGCGCGTGGTGCGCCGGGACCCGATCGGGACCCTGCTGGCCCACGGGGCGGGCCGGGTGGAGATCCTCGCCGAGGCGATGACCTGGGCCACGGCCGGGATGGTCACCACCCGTGAGTTCATCACGATGGCGACGTGGCGGCTGCTCGAGGATCCCGCCCTGGCCGAGGCCTACCGCGCCGCGGACGCGGACGGTCGGGATCTGCTGCTGCGCGAGATCCTGCGGGTGGAGCCGGTGGTGGGCCACCTGTACCGGCGGGTGCGCGAGCCCATCTCCGGCGCGGGCGGGCAGGCGCAGCTGCCGGTCGGGGCGTTCCTGGACCTGGACGTGCGGGCGGCCAACCGGGACCCGGAGGCCGTGGGGGAGCGTCCGGATCGGATCCGCCCGGACCGGGGCCTGCCGGGGTCCCGGGCGGCCGGGCTGAGCTTCGGGCACGGTACGCACCGCTGCCCGGGCGAGCCCCTGGCCCTGCTGGAGACGCGGCTGCTGATCGACGAGCTGCTGGCCCGCGGCGTCCGGATCGTCAGGGAGCCGCGGCGCGCGGAGGACCCGCTGATCGCCGGGTACCGGCTGCGCGGGATGCTGGTGCGCGTCGGCCCCGCGCCCACCCGTCCGGGGGGAGCTGGTCAGCGCAGGCGCAGCCCCCGGTAGCGGGAAGCGGCGGCGAGGATCTCCTGGCGCCGCGGCATCGCCAGGTCCCCGCGCGGGTCCCGCCGGGCCCCGCTCAGCCCGTCCAGGCCCTCCTGCTCCAGCAGCTCCACCACCCGGTCGGCCAGCTGCGGCAGGGAGGTCCGCCCGTCGGCCCACCGGGCCATCATCTCCAGGGACAGGGCGATCGCCGCGGTCTGCGGGGTGCCGGCCAGCTGCGCGAGGAAGGCCAGGTCGATGTCCTGGCGCCCGAACTGGATCGTGTGCTCCCCGCGGGCCCGGGCCGGCTTGCGCTTATCCTGCGGGTTCAGGCTCGCCGGGTCCGGCACGCGGGCCGGCACCGGCCGGGCGAAGACCTCGCCCCGCCCCTCGTCAGGGGCGGGACCCTCGTCGGGGAAGCGCGCGGCGATCTCCCGGGCCCGGTCGGTGACCTCCCGCGGCTCGTAGGCCTCCATCGCGATCACGTGATCGGCCACGGGGAAGAACGCCCCGGAGCCTCCGGCCACCAGCACCGTGGAGATCCCGCGCTGCTCATACAGGGCGCGGATGCGCTGCACGAACGGGGTGATCGGCTCGGATCCGGCCGGGATGAGCTCGCGCATCGCCGCATCCCGGATCATGAAGTTGGTGGCCGAGGTGTCCTCGTCGATCAGCAGAGCGTTCGCCCCGGCCTCGAGGGCTTCGGCGAGGTTGGCGGCCTGGGAGGTGGACCCGGAGGCGTTCGCCGTGGAGAAGGCGGTGGTGTCCGTCCCGGAGGGCAGGTTCGTGATGAACGCGGAGATGTCCGTGCCGGTCACGGCCCGCCCGTCCTCGGCGCGCACGCTCACGGCGTCGGGATCGGTGAGCACCCACTCCCGCCCGTCCCCGCCGACGTGCGGGCACACGCCGCGTTCGATCGCGCGCAGCAGGGTGGACTTGCCGTGGTAGCCGCCCCCGACGATCACCGTGATCCCGCGGGGCACCCCCATCCCGGTGACGGTGCGCCCGCTGGGCAGCTCGAAGCCCACCCGCAGGGAGTCGGGGCTGCGGAAGGCGACGGCGTCGGGCAGGGGCTCATCCGAGACCCCGGAGGAGCGCGGCAGCACGGCCCCGTCCCCGAGGAAGGCCACCAGGCCCCGGTCCCGCAGGCCCTCGCGCAGGGCCAGCTGGTCCAGGTGCAGCGTGACGTGCTCGCGCAGGGCGGCCTCGTCCAGGCCGCCGAACAGCGCCGAGGCGCGCACGGCCTCCGGCAGATCCCCGGTGAGCAGTCGGGCCGCCGCGCGGCCCTTGATCCGGCGGCCCGCGGCGGGCAGGGCGGCGTTGAAGCGCACCTCGATGGTCTCAGCAGGCCCGTCGGAGTCTCCCAGCAGCACGACGCTGCTGCGCTCCAGGACCTCCTGCCCCGGTGCGGACAGGCGCAGGTCCCGGCTGGCTCGGTGCAGGCGGGTGTGCAGGTCCCGGGCCAGGAAATCCGCGACGGCGGTGCGCTGGGCGCGGGTGCGGGTCAGCTCGCCGGGCACCGCGGAGTCGGCGAGGCGCACGGCCAGGCGCAGGGAGGACGGCGGGGCGTAGGGATCGGACTGGACGTGGTCGATGATCAGCTCCGCCTCGCCCAGGTCATAGCGGCCGGTGATGCGCTTGTAGCCGCCGTAGCCGGAGCCGTCCAGGCGGTGCAGCGCGTCGATGAGGTCCTGGCGTGTGCGTGTCATGCCTCGATGGTAGACACACGGGCCTGGCGGGACGGGGCGGGGCGTCACCTCAGGAACAGCTCGGCGATGGGCTCGCGGATCAGCAGCACCCCGACGATCGCGGCCACCCACAGCAGGGTGTGCTCCGCCTGGCGCATCATCCACTCGGTGAAGCGCTGCAGCCGGGCGGTGAAGCCCCGGCCCAGGCTCAGGCGCAGCCCCGTCAGCAGCAGGGCCGGCAGGAACATCACCAGGCAGTAACCCGCCAGCAGGCTCATCTTCGCTGCGGCGGGCAGCTGCGCGGCGGTCAGCATCCCCAGGGCAGCCAGGTACGGCAGCATCCCGGCCAGCTCGATGACGCCCGCGGTCAGCCCCAGCCTGGCGGCACCCCGGCGGGTCAGCGGCCGGTCCAACCGGGACCGCCAGCGGGTCAGGCTCTTCTCCGGGTCCGGGTCCTTGGTGAGCACGCCCCACAGCACCAGTGCGGCCCCGACGATCAGCTGGACCCACAGCCCCAGGTCCGTGGTGCGCAGCTCGGAGGCCGCGCCGATCAGGTCCAGCCCGCCCAGCCCGAGAAGGCCGATGAGGAGGTAGAAGAGGAACAGCGTCCCGGCGTACCAGGGCAGCGCCCGGTAGGGCGGGGTGGACCGGGCCAGCAGCAGCCCCGGGATCACCAGGGTGCCGACGCTCGTGGAGTCCAGCAGGGCCAGGCCGGCCAGGGGCAGCAGCAGCGTGAGCATCTTCGCCCTCCTTTCCCCGGGGCCGGAGCTCGCGGCGGTAAAAAATACGACTGTGTTGAAAAGATAGCAGAGGTCCGCGCCTCTTAGGATGCGGATATGCCCAAGATCGTGGATCACCGCGTCCGCCGCGAGGAACTGGCCCAGGCGGCCATCGACCTGATGGCCGAGCAGGGCCTCGCCGCGGCCTCCGTGCGCGCCGTCGCCCAGCGGGCCGCGTGCTCGGCCGGGGCGATGCGCCACTACTTCCCGGATCACCAGGGCCTGCTGCGCTTCGCGGGGGAGCACCTGACCGAGCAGCTGGCCCAGCGGATCGGGGCCATCGGCTTCGAGGGCGCCGAGGAGGACGCCCCCGCCCGGGTCTGCCGCCTGTGCGAGGAGCTGCTGCCCCTGGATGAGCGGCGCCGTCGGGAGCTGATCGCCTACGCCGAGCTGGCCTCACTGGATCGGGAGGACGCCTACTGGCGCGGGTACCGCCAGGAGCAGAACCGCCGCCTGCGCGCCTTCGCCGCCCGCTGCGTCGGACTGCTGGCCGCGGCGCGGGAGCGGGACGGACGGCAGCCGGAGGTGCCGACCGGGACGGATGGCGGCCCGGCGGGGGAGCGAGGCCGGGCCGAGCGGACGCAGCGCCTGGCGCGGCGGCTGCACTGGTGCCTGGACGGGCTGGCCGCCCAGGAGATCATCTATCCCGGGGCGCTGGACCCGCGGCAGATGCGCGAGCACCTCGCGGAGGTCGTCGCGGATCTCGACGCCGAGCTGGCCGGCCGCACGTGAGCCGAGACGGATGAACGGGAGCCTTCCGGTGTTTCGGGAGCACTGCGCGTGCTCCCGAAACACCGGAAGGCTCCCGAAACGGGGCCGGCGGCGCTGGGCCCGAAGGCGGGGTCAGGCCGGCAGGGTCACGACCTGCCCGGCGTAGGTGAAGCCGCCGCCGAAGCCCAGCAGCAGGGCCCTGCCGCTGCGCGGCAGCTCACCGCGGTGCCAGTACTTGGACAGCGCCAGCGGCACGGAGCCGGCCGAGGTGTTCCCGGACTCGACGATGTCCTGCAGCACCACCTGGTCCTCGCGGGCGCCCAGGGCCTTGGCCAGCGGCTCGATCAGTCGCAGGTTGGCCTGGTGGAAGGCCAGCACGTCGATGTCGTCCATGCTCAGTTCGGCGGCCTCCAGCACCCGCTGGGCCTGCTTGGCGGCCTCGGTGAAGGCCCAGCGCATCACCTGGCGCCCGTCCTGGCTGAAGGTGGTCGGGTCCCCGTCGATGGTCACGGCGTCGGCCATCTGCGGGACGGAGCCCCAGATGGTCGGGGTGATGCCCGGGGTCTCGGCGGCGGTGAGCACGACGGCGCCCGCGCCGTCGGCCACCAGGATGCAGGTGCGCCGGTCCGTCCAGTCCGTGACCGCGGAGAGCTTATCCGCCCCGATCACCAGGGCGGTGGAGGCCGAGCCGGCCCGGATCGCCTGATCGGCCACGCCCACGGCGTACTCGAAGCCCGAGCAGGCGGTGTTCACGTCCATGATCGCCGGGGCCGTGAAGCCCAGGCGCTGGCTGATCCGCCCGGCGGTGTTGGGGCTGTGCTCGGTGGTGGTCGTGCTGGCCACCACCACCAGGTCCACGTCCGTGAGGCCGGACTCCTCCAGGGCCATGCGCCCGGCGCGCTCGGCCATGTCCAGGACGGTCTCATCCTCGGCGGCGATGTGCCGCTCGCGGATGCCCGTGCGGGTCTGGATCCACTCGTCGTCGGTCTCCACCAGCTCGGCGATATCGAAGTTGGTCATCACGCGCTCGGGCTGGTAGTGCCCGAGGCCGATGATCGTGGAACCATGGTGCGTAGTCGACATGCCGTCGATTTTATCCTCCCGGGCCGCTCGGGCGCGCATCCGCCGCCCGGAGAGGTCCGCCCGCGTCCGCCCTCGAACCTCAGGAGCCCCGTGACCGTCCTCGCCCAGATCCTCGCCCTGCTCGCCGCCGCCCTGCATGTGGTGATCTTCGTCCTGGAATCCCTGCGCTGGGAGAGCCCCCGGGCGCGCGGGGTCTTCGGCACGAGCCCCGAGGAGGCCGCGGCCACCCGCGAGCTCGCCTTCAACCAGGGCTTCTACAACCTCTTCCTGGCCGTGCTGGCAGCGCTCGGGGCGATCTGCTGGTTCGCCGGGGCGGACACCGTGGGCCTGACCCTGGGCATCGCGGGACTGGGCAGCATGCTCGGGGCGGCCCTGGTGCTGTTCTGCTCCTCACCCGGCCAGCGCGGCGCGGCCATGAAGCAGGGGACCCTGCCGCTGCTGGCCCTGCTGTGCCTCGGTGCGGGGGCGCTGCTGGCCTGAGGGCCGCCCTGTTCGCCGTTGACCTGGGACGACGCCGCTTCCAGGTCTCGTCTCTGCGCGAAACGCCGGGGCGAGCTTCCGCGGGCGGGAGGACGATGGGGGGATGAGTCAGAACCAGAGCATCAGCACCCAGATCCAGCTCGTGCACCGGCCCACCGGATGGCCCGAGGAGACCGACTTCCGCACCGTCAGCGTCGAGCTGCCGGACCTGGCCGAGGGCCAGGTGCGCGTGCGCAATGAGTTCATCTCCGTGGACCCGTACATGCGCGGGCGCATGGTGGATGAGAAGAGCTACGTGGAGCCCTTCGCCCTGGGGGAGACGATGGACGGCGGGGCCGTCGGGCGCGTGATCGCCTCGCGCAGCCCCGACCTGTCGGAGGGCACCCTGGTCAGCCACCAGCAGGGCTGGCGCGACCTGGCCCAGGGCGATGCCGCGGACTTCCGCGCCGTGCCCGAGCCGGGGGGCCTTCCGAGCTCCGCGTACCTGTCCGTGCTGGGCATGACCGGGCTGACCGCCTACACCGGTCTCACCCGCGCCGCCTCCTTCCGGGAGGGGGACACCGTGTTCGTCTCCGGGGCCGCCGGTGCAGTGGGTTCGATGGTCGGACAGATCGCCCGCCAGCTCGGCGCCGAGCGGGTCATCGGCTCCGCGGGCTCGCCCGAGAAGGTCCGGCTGCTCACCGAGAAGTACGGCTTCGACGCCGCCTTCGACTACAAGCAGGCCCCCGTGCGCGAGCAGCTGCCCGAACACGCCCCCGACGGCATCGGCGTCTACTTCGACAACGTCGGCGGAGACCACCTGGAGGCCGCCCTGGACGTGCTCAACCGCGGCGGCCGGGTCGCCGCCTGCGGGGCGATCAGCCAGTACAACGAGACCGAGCGTCAGCCCGGCCCGGACAACATGGTGAACCTCATCAAGAACTCCCTGACCCTGCACGGGTTCACCGTGGGCGACTACCTGGACTGTGCCGAGGAGTTCAACCGGCGCATGAGCGGCTGGCTGGCCGAAGGGAAGATCGTCTGGGATGAGACGGTGGTGGACGGCCTGGACCACGCCGTGGAGGCCTTCCTGTCCATGATGCGCGGGGCCAACACCGGGAAGATGGTCGTGCGCATCTGACACGGGTGCGCCCGCGTCACGGAGGCTGGCCCGGGCCGCCGCCCGGGATAGGGTGGATCGAGGCCGCAACGACGAGGACGGGGAGCTGGAGCGACGTGCAGGACGGCGAGAAGAGCTGGGATGACACGCCGGCGGGCATGGACCGGGATCAGTACCGGGCCGGGGAGCTGATCGTGCGGGCCAGCAGGTTCGTGCGGGCCGCCTCCCGACACCGCGGACGCGAGCGCTCCGCCGTCGTGTTGCGGACCCTGTCCAACCTGCAGGCCAAGGGCCCCATGCGCATCGGGGATCTGGCCCACGCCGAGCACATCACCCAGCCGACCATGACCGGAGTCATCCAGCGCCTGCAGTCCCAGGGGCTGGTGGACCGGATGGATGATCCCGACGACGGCCGGGCCCGGCTCGTGCTGATCACCCCGCGGGGCCGCGCGGAGCTGCAGGAGTTCCGCCGATTGGCCTCCGACCGGGTGAGCCCGGCCATGGCGCAGCTGAGTCCCGAGGAGCGCGAGACCCTGTGGGAGGCCACCAAGATCCTGCGGCGGGTCACCCGCGAGCTGGACAGTGACGCCGACTGACCCGGGTCCCTGACCCGATCCGCCGAGGCGGGCAGCTGCGCCGCTCCGCTCAGCTCGACGGCCTGGTTCCCTCCGGGGAGAAGATCCCGGAGACCCCTCGCCGGTGGCTGCCGACCCAGTGGGTGTCCACCATCCCGATCGCCTCCATCAGCGCGTAGGCGCTGGTGGGCCCGATGAACCGGAAGCCGTTGCGCTTGAGCGTCTTCGCCAGGGCCGCCGAGACCGGAGAGCTGGTGGGCACCTGCTCCGGTGACTCCGGGTGCGGGGTGGTCTGCGGGCAGAAGGACCAGATCAGCGCGGGCAGGCCGGACGGGATCTTCAGGGGCTCGCCCGCCCACCGGGGCAGCGCGAAGCCGGTCAGCGGCACCGTCCCGGTGGCGTCCAGCCCGGTCCCGGGCCCCGGACGCTCCTCGGCCTGCCGGACCCGCTCCCGCAGCTGCAGCACGGCGCGGGCGTTGGTCACGGCGGCGGTGATCTTGGGCCGGGAGCGGATGATCGCGGCGTCCTGCATCAGGGCCTGGATCCGGTCCTCGTCGAAGGCGGCCACCGCCTCCGGGTCGAAGCCGTCGAAGGCCTGGCGGAAGGCCTCGCGCCGGGAGAGCACCGTGGCCCAGGACAGCCCGGCCTGGAAGCCCTCCAGACACAGCCGCTCGTAGAGCCCGCGCTCATCCGTGACGGGCAGGCCCCATTCGCGGTCGTAGTACGAGCGCATCATGGAGCTCGCCGAGGCCCACGGGGTGCGCGGCGGCGTCGCCTCCGGCACGTCTGCCTGCCGTGGAGCATCCTCCCGCACGGTCTCCTCCCGCGCGCTCCCGTTCTGCCTATCGGTGGTGGGCCGCATCGTCGCCTCCTGTGCTGCCGCCGGGGTGGCGGCCTCCTGCCCCGGGACGCTATCACCGGCGCGAGTTCCGCAGGCGCCGCACACCCCCGGGAGACCGCACCCGCCCCGGCCGTCGGTGGATCCCGCGGGATCGCGGGCGGGCCGATCCACAGGATCCGGCCCCGGCCCGGGCATGCGCGAGGGGCCGGGGCACCTCGCGGTGCGCCCGGCCCCTCACCTCACCTCCTCGCCCCGCGGGCGCGGGGCGCGCGGGGTGAGGTCAGTGCTGCTCGACGTCCTCGTCCACCCAGTCCAGGGTGCGCTGCACGGCCTTCTTCCACAGCCGGTACTGGCGCTCGACCTCCTCCTCGGACATCTCCGGCTCCCAGCGCTTATCCTCCTGCCAGTTGTCCGTGACGTCCTGCTCGCCCTCCCAGAAGCCGACGGCGATCCCGGCCGCGTACGCGGCACCCAGGGCCGTGGTCTCGGTGACCTTCGGGCGGATCACCGGAACGCGCAGCAGGTCCGCCTGGAACTGCATGAGGAACTCGTTGGCGGTCATCCCGCCGTCCACGCGCAGCTCGGTCAGCTCCACGCCGGAGTCCGCGTTCATCGCGTCCAGCACCTCGCGGGTCTGGAAGGCCGTGGCCTCCAGGGCGGCGCGGGCGATGTGGGCCTTCTTGACGTAGCGGGTCATCCCCACCAGCACGCCGCGGGCGTCGGAGCGCCAGTGCGGGGCGAACAGCCCGGAGAAGGCCGGGACGAAGTAGGTCCCACCGGAATCCTCCACGGAGGTGGCCAGCTCCTCGGTCTCCGCGGCGCTGCCGATCAGCTCCAGGTTGTCCCGCAGCCACTGGATCAGGGAACCGGACACGGCGATCGAGCCCTCCAGAGCGTAGACCGGCTTCTGATCCCCGATCTTGTACGCCAGAGTGGTCAGCAGGCCGTTCTCGGAGATCACCGGCTCCTCGCCGGTGTTCATCAGCATGAAGTTGCCGGTGCCGTAGGTGTTCTTGGACATGCCCTTCTCGAAGCAGGCCTGCCCGAAGGTCGCGGCCTGCTGATCCCCGAGGATCCCGGCGATCGGCACCCCGCGCAGCAGGCCGCGGGCCTTGCGTCCGCGCCCGTAGACCTCGGCGGAGGAGCGGATCTCCGGCAGCATCGACATCGGGATCCCGAAGTCCTCGGCGATGTCCTCCTCCCACTCCAGGGTGCGGAAGTTCATGAGCATGGTCCTGGAGGCGTTGGTCACATCCGTGACGTGCACGCCGCCGTCGGTGCCGCCGGTGAGGTTCCACAGCACCCAGGTGTCGGTGGTGCCGAACAGCAGGTCCCCGTTCTCGGCCTTCTCGCGCGCGCCGTCGACGTTGTCCAGGATCCACTTGATCTTGGGTCCGGCGAAGTAGGTCGCGAAGTCCAGCCCGACGCGGTCCCGGTACTTGCCCGGCCCGTCCTGACCGGCCAGCTCCTCGCAGATCCGCTGGGTGCGGGTGTCCTGCCAGACGATCGCGTTGTACACCGGCTCCCCGGTGTTCTTATCCCACACCACGGTCGTCTCGCGCTGGTTGGTGATGCCCACGGCGGCGATGTCGTGGTGGTTGACCTCGGCCTCGGACAGGCAGTCGCCGACGGCGCGGCGGATGTTGCGCCAGATCTCCTGCGGGTCGTGCTCGACCCACCCGGCCTTCGGGAAGATCTGCTCGTGCTCCAGCTGTCCGACGGAGACGATCTCTCCCTTCCGGTCGAACAGGATCGCCCGGGAGCTGGTGGTGCCCTGGTCGATGGCCAGGACGTAGCGCTTCTCCTCGTCGTTGGTCTCGGAGTACAGGTGCTCGTTCTTCTTCTCGGTCATGGCGTCGGTGCCTTTCCAGATCGGCGGCGGCGGAGGGGGCCCTCCGGTCACCGCGGGGTGGGGGGGTCGCGGCCGCCGTGGGGACGGTCGCGGCGGTTGCTTCAGGGGAGGGAGTCGGTCACAGACTGACGAACAGGGGCACGATCAGCGCTGCCAGCACGCCGCCGACGATCGGGCCCACCACGGGGATCCAGGAGTAGGCCCAGTCCGAGGTGCCCTTGCCCTTGATGGGCAGGATCGCGTGGGCGATGCGCGGGCCCAGATCCCGGGCCGGGTTGATCGCGTAGCCGGTGGGCCCACCCAGGGACACCCCGATCGCCACGACCACCAGGGCCACGGCCAGCGGACCGACCTCGGTGGGGGTCTTCCCGGCGACGATGACGAAGGCCACCAGCACGAAGGTCGCCACGATCTCGGTGAGCAGGTTCCAGCCGTAGGAGCGGATCTCGGGTCCGGTGGAGAACACCCCGAGCTTGTCCGCGGCCGGAGCCTCCTCATCGAAGTGCTTCTTGTGGGTCAGGTACACGATGATCGCGCCGATGATCGCCCCGACCATCTGCCCGGCGATGTAGTAGAGCATGTTGGCCGCGGTGGCCGGCACCCCGTCGGTCAGCTGCCCGTCGCGCAGGGCCAGGCCGATGGTCACCGCCGGGTTCAGGTGCCCGCCGGTCAGGTACGCGGCGTAGACGCCGGCGTACACGGCCAGGCCCCAGCCGAAGGCCACCATGAGCCAGCCGCCGCCGTGGTTCTTGGTGCGCGGCAGCACCTGCCCGGCGACGACGCCGCAGCCCAGGACGATCAGGATCAGCGTGCCGAGGAATTCGGAGGCGAACATGCCCCAGCCGGTCGGCACCCCGGCGTCGGTGACCAGCCCGCCGGCGGTCAGGAGAGGGCCCGCGGAGACCGCGGACAGGACGGAAGCGAACATGGCGCTGCTTTCCGGCACGTCATCGTGCCTTGTCTCGAAAGGATCCGGCCGCGCCCCCGCCCGCTGCGCTCGGGGCCCGGGCGCAGCGGGCGGGGTTTCGGCTCGGCGTCTTCAGGTGAAGTCGGGGGAGGGGAGACTACTTCCCGGAGCCGAAGGTCCTGCGGGGGACGATCTCCGGGTCCGCGGTGATGATCTCGGAGGCCCCGGCGTCATCATCCAGCTCCTCGGCGCGGTCGATGTCGCGCACGCGGGTCGCGTAGGAGTCCTTCTCCTTCGCGATCCGCTGCTCATCCCAGCCCAGCTCGGCCGCCATGATCTCCAGGATCTCGTCGGCGGCGGCCAGACCGCGGTCGCGTTGCTCGATGTCCAGGCGCACCCGGCGCATCAGGACGTCCTCCAGGTGCAGGGCGCCCTCGTGGCGCACGGCCAGCAGCGCCTCGGCGCGCAGGAACATCGGGGCGTGCTCCAGCGGGCGGCCCCAGGAGGAGTCCTCGTGGATCAGGTCCAGCACGTCGTCGATCTCGGCGCCGTAGCGGTCCAGCAGGGAGTCCACCCGGGCGGCGGTCCAGCCCTGCTCCTCGGAGATCCGCCCGGCGCGGGCCCGAGCCGCCTCGTAGCCGTGGGCCCCGACCAGCGGGGTGTGCTCCGTGATGGAGGGTCGGACCTTCGCCGCCGAACCGAGGGCGAAGTCCACGGCGTCGCGGGCCATGACGCGGTAGGTGGTCAGCTTGCCGCCGGCGATCGCGGACATGCCCGGTGCCACCTCGGTGACGGTGTGCTCCCGGGAGACCTTGGTGGATTGGGTGTCATCGCCCTTGGTTCCCGGCTGCAGCAGCGGGCGCAGCCCGGCGTAGGTGGAGACGATGTCCTCGCGGGTCAGCGGCTTGTCCAGGATCGCGTTGGCGTGCTCCAGGATGTAGTCGATGTCCTGGGAGGTGGCCACGGGGTGGGCGACGTCCTGGTCGTAGGGGGTGTCGGTGGTGCCGATGACCCAGTACCGCTGCCAGGGGATGATGAACAGCACGGACTTCTCGGTGCGCAGGAAGATCCCGACCTCGGCGTTGATGCGCTCGCGAGGCACCACGATGTGCACGCCCTTGGAGGCCAGCACCTGCAGGCCGGAATCCGGCGCGGCCAGCTTCTCCGTCTCCTCGGTCCACACGCCGGTGGCGCTGATGACGTGCTTGGCGCGCACGGACAGCTCCCGGCCGGTCTCCAGGTCCGTGACCACGGCACCTTCGACCCGCCCGGTGGGGGACTTGGCGATGCGGGTGACCTGTGCGCGGGAGGCGGCCAGGGCGCCGTATCCGGCGGCGGTGCGGATCAGGTCGATGACCAGGCGGGCGTCGTCCACCCGGGCATCGTAGAAGCGGATGGCCCCGGTCAGCTCGGAGGACTTGATGTCCGGGAACAGCCGCAGCGCGCCCTTCTTGGAGTAGTGCTTCTGGGTGGGCACGGTCTTCTTCCCGCGGGCTCCGGCGATGGCCATCGCATCGTACATGCCGATGCCGATCGCCGAGTAGGAGCGCTCGATGACCGGCATCTTCAGGGGCCACAGGAAGGGCTGGGCCTTGACCAGGTGCGGGGCCAGCGACGTCAGCAGCAGTCCGCGCTCCTTCAGCGCCTCGGCGACGAGCTTGAAGTCCAGGTTCAGCAGGTAGCGCAGCCCGCCGTGCACGAGCTTGGAGGACCAGGCGGAGGTGCCGGAGGCCCAGTCTCCGGCGTCCACGACGGCGGTGCGCAGGCCGCGGGTCGCGGCGTCCAGGGCGATGCCGGCGCCGGTCACGCCGCCGCCGATCACGAGGACGTCCACGCCCTCCTCGTCGGACATCGCCGCCAGCGCCTGGGCGCGGGTCTCGGCGGTCAGGTGGGTTGCGGGGGTCTTCACGGGTGCTCCTTCGTCGTGGACGTGGTTCGTGTCACTGGTCACCAGTTCTACTCCGTCATGAAAGGATGGTCAGCACCGGTGGAAGAATGTGCAGGTGCGGGGGGTGCTCGGTGAAAGAACGTGATGATCTCGCGTGGGAGGTGGCCTCGAGCTACTACCGCCAGGAGCGCACCATGGATTCCATCGCCCACGACCTGGGCATCTCCCGGGCCACGGTCTCCCGCCTGCTCAAGCACGCCCGGGCCACGGGCCTGGTGCGCATCGAGATCGCCCCGCGCTCGACGGGCCGCACGGCCCTGGCCGATCAGATCCAGCGCGGCTTCGGGGTCACCGCCGACGTCGTGCCGGTCGCGGCGGGGGTCTCCGAGCTGGTGCGCCTGGAGCAGGTCTGCCGGGTCGCCGCCGAGCGCCTGGACGGGCTGCTGGAGCCCGGCACCGTGCTGGGCCTGGCCTGGGGCTCGACCATCACGGAGTTCGTCCGGCACCTGTCCCGCCGGCACGTGCCCGACTCCGTCGTGGTCCAGCTCAACGGAGCGGGCAACGCCAGTCGCACTGGCATCCCCTACACCGGGGCCATCCTGGACGCGGTGGCGGAGGCCTACGGCTCCCGGGTGGTCCACTTCCCCGTGCCGGCGTTCTTCGACTATCCCGAGACCAAACAGGCCATGTGGCGAGAACGCAGCATCCGCGGCGTCCTGGAGGTTCAGCGCAGCGCGCAGGTGGCGGTCTTCGGCGTGGGTGCGCTCCACGGGGCGGTGCCCTCGCACGTGTACAGCTCCGGGTACCTGGAGGAGCGCGATTACGCCGCGATCGCCCGGGACCGGGTGGTCGGCGACGTCTGCACGGTGCTGCTGCGCGAGAACGGCACCTGGGCCGACGTCGAGCTGAACCGCCGGGCCACCGGCCCGACCCCGGAGCAGCTGGCCCGGATCCCGCGGCGGCTGTGCGTGGCCTCGGGGGCGCACCGGGTCCCCGCCCTGCTGGGGGCGCTGCGGGCCGGAGCCATCACGGACCTGGTCATCGACGAGGCCACGGCCCGCCTCCTGCTGGAGCGGGCCGTCCCGGCCCGCGGCTGAGCGGCCGATGCCCCGGGGCCGGGCTCAGCGCTGCTGCCAGGGGTGCGCGTGCGCGGGGGCCGGACGCAGCAGCCGGCCCAGGCGCGCCCGCCGGTCGGCGTCCAGGTGGCGCCAGGCGATCCGCTGCAGCAGCAGCGTCGCGACGCCGGCCACCAGCAGGCCCAGCACATTCAGCCCCAGCTGGGAGGCCGTACCGGCGATCTCCGCCGCCGAGCCGATGGCCACCCCCAGGGCGAGGTTGCCCGCGGCGGGCACCGTGGTCACCGAGATGAAGACCCCCACCATCGCGCTGGTCTTGTCCGTGGTCTGGGCCCACACCCCGGCGGCCCCGGCCAGCAGGGCCACGACGAAGGACCAGATGTCCGGGCGCCAGATGAAGCCCGTCTGGGGTCGGGCCCGCGTGACCTCCTCGGGGGTGAAGGCCCCCGCGTGCAGGGCGGCGAAGGCCGCCGCCGCCACCACCGCCGTGACCAGGGCGAAGCTCCAGATCAGCAGCCACAAGGCCCGCCCGGCCAGCCGCCACCGGCCCAGCGCCACCCCGGTGCACGTCGCGGCCACGACCGAGAAGTCCGGGCCCACGACCATCGCCCCCACCACGAGCACCGCGGAGTCGGTGAGCACGGCGATCCCCGCCAGGGCGACCGCGATGAGCAGGAACACCAGGTAGCTGGGGGTGGCCCGACTCGCGGCCTGCGCCTCGGCTTCGACCAGGGACCAGATCACGGCGTCATCGGGATCCCCGCGGGCGGCCCGCTCGGCCTGCTCGGCGGCGGCGGATGGGGTGCCCAGCGGCTGGCTGATCACGACGCCGCCGCGCTCGCGCACGCCCGCCCGGTCCAGCTGCTCCAGGATGTCGCTGGCCGCCTCGCGCGCGACGTCGGCCTCCAGCAGATCTCCCGAGGGGCGCACCACCCCGGGCAGGTGCACGACATCGACCAGGCGGGGATCCTCCAGCCACCTTCGGAGGATGTCTCGGGCGAGGTCGGCGGGGGCGGTGACGCGGAAGTGCACGAGCATGGCTGCGATTATCCCCGATGCCCGGTCATCGACGGTCGGAGCCCGAGGCCGGCGCCGCGCGGCGCGGGCGCACTCGGCCTCAGCCGTGGGCGAGCATCTCCATGCCGATCACGGCCAGGCCCAGCACCGACTCTGCCCCGAGCAGCAGCAGCCGCTGCCAGCGCGGCAGCCTCGTGGTGCGCACCGCCAGGCGCGCGACCACGGCCAGGCCCGCGATGAGGGCGATCATGCTGCCGGTCAGGGCCGCGGCGACGTCTCACACGCCCAGCCAGCCCAGTCCCAGGAAGATGACGGGCAGCGAGACCGCATCGGCGGCCCCGAAGGAGACCGCGGCCTGGCGCCTGAGCGCGGCAGCATCCGGCAGCCGCCCGGTCACGGCGGTGCTCGAGATGACGCCCGCCGTGAACACCGCCAGCAGGGTGCCCAGCATGGTGATGACGAAGGTCAGCAGCGCCTCGGAGGCCTCCGGGAGATGACCGTGCGAGCGCATGGTCGGCCCCGCAGGGCCTCACCCGGGCAGGGGCAGGGCCTGCGCGGCGTCGTGCAGGCAGGAGCGCACCGCCTCGATGGCCGGGCGCGGGGCCATGTCCCGGCGCGCGGAGGTGAACACCTCCCGGTGGGGGTCCCCGGGCAGCGGCACCCACCGGATGCCCGCCGGGGCGTTCACGCAGGCCAGCCACGGCAGCAGGGACACCGCGTGCCCGGCGGCCACCAGATCCGCGTGGGCCCGCACGTCGTCGAACTCGAAGCGCACCTCCGGCTCGAAGCCCGCCGAGCGGCACACGTGCAGGGCCCAGTCGCGGCTGGCGTTGCCCGCCGGCTCCATGGCCCACGGCAGGTGGGCCGCCTGGGCCGGGGAGGCGATGTCGGCGTCGCCCGGCACCGCCAGACGCACGGGGTCGCGCAGCAGCCGCCGGGAGTCGACCTCCGGGAACTGGGCCACCGCGTGGTGCGGGTACTGCTCGGCCACCACCAGGTCCACCTCTCGCAGCTGGGTCTGGGCCAGGGCCGCCTCGGGCTCGCGCTGGACCACCTGGACCCGCACCAGCAGATGCCGCCGGGCCAGCAGGTCCAGGGCGCGGGGCAGCAGGGCGGAGGCGGCGGTCTGGAAGATGGCCAGGCGCACCCGCCCGGCGGGCTCGTCCTGGGTGCTCTGCAGCGCGGTGACGGCCAGGTCCATCTCGTGCAGGATCCGCTCCGTGTGCTCGATCAGGGTCCTGGCCTGCGGGGTCAGCACGAGGGCGCGGCCCTGCCGCTGCACGAGGGGGACCCCGCACTCCCGGGCCAGGGCGGACAGCTGCTGGGAGACCGCCGAAGGGGTGTAGCCCAGGGCCCGGGCGGTCTCGGTCACCGTCTCGCGTCGGGACAGCTCCTGCAGCACCCGCAGCCTCTTGACGTCCAGCATCGGAACCTTTCAGAAGATCTTCAGATGAACTGTCAGAAAGTGTCATTTCTGCTTCATCGTGTTCTCGACCATACTGGATCCCAGCACCCGGCGGACCGCGCGCTGGGCACCGTGCCCCGCCGGATCGCCCCGGCGAGATCTCGAGGAGGAGTCCCCATGACCACCCACCCCTTCGACGCCCCCGAGCTCCAGCGCCTGGCCGAGCAGGCCGGTGAGCTGGTCTCCCGCTGGGTCGAGGCCTCCGCCGAGATCCCCGAGGACAAGGCCGCCGAGCAGCTGGCCGGGGTCCTGAAGGACCCGCACGGCCTGGAGTTCACCGTCGGCTTCGTCGACGGCGTGATCCGCCCGGAGGACGACGCCGCGGCCGGGCACAACCTCGGGCGCCTGGCCCCGATCGTCCCGAAGTTCCTGCCCTGGCACCTGCGCGCCGCCGTGCGCGCCGGCGGGCTGGTGGCGCCCAAGGCCTCCTGGCCGACCATCCCGCTGGCCCGGCGGGCCCTGCGCGAGATGGTCGGGCACCTGATCGTGGACGCCCGGGACGAGAAGCTCGGCCCCGCCATCGAGCACCTGACCGCCGGAGGCAACAAGCTCAATATCAACCTGCTCGGAGAGGCCGTGCTGGGCGATGCCGAGGCCGAGCGGCGCCTGCGCGAGACCGAGCGGCTGCTGCGCCGTGACGACGTCGACTACGTCTCCGTCAAGGTCTCCGCCGTCTCCGGCCCGCACGCCCCGTGGTCCTTCGACGAGGTCGTGGACACCGCGGTGCGCCGCCTGACCCCGCTGTACGAGTACGCCGCCTCCGCCCCGACCCCCAAGTTCATCAACCTGGACATGGAGGAGTACAAGGACCTGGACCTGACCATCGCGGTGTTCACCCGCA
Source organism: Rothia kristinae NBRC 15354 (assembly GCF_001570865.1). GTDB lineage: Bacteria > Actinomycetota > Actinomycetes > Actinomycetales > Micrococcaceae > Rothia > Rothia kristinae. Next base: position 32,588 of record NZ_BCSM01000012.1, on the reverse strand, counting down.
TCCTGGATCAGCCGCAGCTGCGGGGCCTGGAGGCCGGCATCGTGCTGCAGGCCTACCTGCCGGACACCCTGGCGGCGATGCAGCGGCTGCAGGAGTGGGCCACCCGGCGCGTGGAGACCGGCGGCTCCCGGATCAAGGTGCGCCTGGTCAAGGGCGCCAACCTGTCCATGGAGCTGGTCGAGGCCGCCGTGCACCAGTGGCCCCTGACCACCTGGGACTCCAAGGAGGCCACGGATGCCAACTACAAGCGGGCCCTGGACTGGGCGCTGCGCCCCGAGCGCACCCGCAGCATCCGCCTGGGCATCGCCGGGCACAACCTGTTCGACATCGCCTTCGCCCACCTGCTCAGTCAGCAGCGCGGGGTGCAGGAGGACGTCGAGTTCGAGATGCTCATCGGCATGGCCGCCCAGCAGGCCGAGGTGGTCCGCCGCGACGTCGGCGCGCTGCTGCTGTACACCCCCGTGGTGCGGCCCGAGGAGTTCGACGTCGCCATCTCCTATCTGGTGCGTCGGCTGGAGGAGAACGCCTCGAGCGAGAACTTCATGTCCGCGGTCTTCGACCTGGCCGACAGCCGGTTCCTGTTCGACCGGGAGAAGGCCCGCTTCCAGCGGGCCCTGGCCGCGGTCACCGACGAGGTCCCCGCCCCCAACCGCACCCAGGATCGCGCCGCGGAGACCGAGCAGAGCGTGTTCCGCCCCGAGGACGGCTTCGCCAACTGCCCGGACACCGACACCTCTCTGGCCGCCAACCGGGAGTGGGGCCGGCGGATCCTGGAGCGGGTGCCGGGATCGAGCCTCGGGCAGGAGCTGATCGAGGAATCCTTCCTGACGGACGAGGAGCAGGTCCGGGAGGCCCTGGCCACCGCCCAGAGGGCGGGTCGGGCCTGGGGCGAGCGCCCGGCGGCCGAGCGGGCCGCGATCCTGCGCCGGGTCGGCGTCGTGCTGGGGCTGAAGCGGGCCGAGCTGCTGGAGGTCATGGCCAGCGAGGCCGGGAAGCTGCTGGATCAGGGCGACCCGGAGGTCTCCGAGGCCATCGACTTCGCCAACTACTACGCCCAGCTGGCCGAGGAGCTGGAGCGGGTCGACGGCGCGCAGTTCCACCCCGTGGACGTCACGCTGGTGACCCCGCCGTGGAACTTCCCCGTCGCGATCCCCACCGGATCCGCGCTGGCCGCCCTGGCCGCCGGCTCCGCGGTGATCTTCAAGCCGGCCGCCGAGGCCCAGCGCTGCGGCGCCGTGATCGCCGAGGCCCTGTGGGAGGCCGGGGTCCCGCGGGAGGCGCTGCAGCTGGTCCAGGTGGACGAGAAGGCCCACGGGCGCCAGCTGGTCAGCGCCCCGGAGATCGACCGGGTGATCCTCACCGGCGCCTACGAGACCGCGGAGCTGTTCCGCTCCTTCCGCCCGGACCTGCAGCTGTTCGGGGAGACCTCCGGGAAGAACTCCATCATCGTCACCCCGCACGCGGACCTGGACCTGGCGGTCAAGGACGTCGTGCAGTCGGCCTTCGGCCACGCCGGGCAGAAGTGCTCCGCGGCTTCCACCGTGATCCTCGTCGGCACGGCAGCGACCTCCCGGCGCTTCCGCAACCAGCTCGTGGACGCCGTGCGCTCCCTGCACGTGGCCCACCCCGAGGACATCACCGCGCAGATGGGTCCCGTCATCGCCGCCCCCGAAGGCAAGCTGCTGCGCGGACTGACGCAGCTGGGGGAGGGGGAGCACTGGGTCATCGAGCCGCGGCAGCTGGATGAGACCGGGAAGCTGTGGTCCCCCGGGGTGCGCGCCGGGGTGCGCCCGGGCAGCGAGTACCACCTCACCGAGTACTTCGGGCCGATCCTCGGGGTCATGACGGCCGAGACCCTGGAGGAGGCCATCGAGCTGCAGAACGCCCCCGAATACGGGCTGACCGCGGGGCTGCACTCACTGAACTCGGAGGAGCTGGCCCTGTGGCTGGACCGGGTCCAGGCCGGCAACGTCTACGTCAACCGCGGCATCACCGGGGCGATCGTGCGGCGCCAGTCCTTCGGCGGCTGGAAGAAGTCCTCCGTGGGCACCGGCACCAAGGCCGGCGGGCCCAGCTACCTGATGGCCCTGGGGGAGTGGACCTCGCGTCCGTCCACCGCGATCGCCACCCCCAGCGCGGAGCCGGTCAAGGAGCTGCTGCGCCGCGTGCGCGAACCCCACGCCCTGAGTGCCGTCCAGCGGGAGTTCCTGACCCGCGCGACCAGCTCGGATGCGGCCGCCTGGGCGGCGGAGTTCGGCCTGGGCCACGACCCGTCCCAGCTGGGCGTGGAGCGCAACATCCTGCGCTACGTCCCCCAGCCGGTGCACGTGCGCGCGGATGCGGACGCGGACCTCGCGCACACCCTGCGGGTCCTGGCCGCGGGCCTGGCCGCGGGCGCGCCGATCACCTTCTCCACGGCCCGGCCCGTCCCCGTCTCGGTGGCCGGGGCCCTGGAGCAGGCCGGGGTGCGCATCGTCGAGGAGTCCGACGACGCCTGGCGCGACGCCCTGCGCGGCATCCGCCGGCGAGGCCCCCGGGAGCTGGCCGGAACCCGCTTCGAGGGCATGCGCATCCGGCTGATCGGCGCGGATCACGCCTCCGTGTACGAGGCCCTGGAGGGGCGCCCGGATCTGGGGATCTACCACGGCCCGGTCACCGAAGCCGGGCGGGTCGAGATGCTGCCGTTCCTGCGGGAGCAGGCCGTGTCCATCACCGCCCACCGCTTCGGCAACCCGGACCGGTTCTCCGAGGGCGTCATCTAGGCCCGGTCGGGTACGCGCCCTCCGGGCTGTGACCGGCGCGGCAGGGTAATGTGTCCTGTGCAATCCGAGCGCGTCCGCCCGCAGCGAGTTCCCTCGGGATCCTGCGGGCGGGCGCGCAGCGATCCCCCACACCCACGCATGAGAAGAGGCCACCGACGATGAGCGCCGTCCCCACCGAGTTCTCCTACACCGCCGAGCACGAATGGATCTCCGCGGCCGATGCCGACGGCGTCGTCACCGTGGGGATCACCGACCACGCCCAGGACGCGCTGGGCGACGTCGTCTACGTGGACCTGCCGGAGGTCGGGGACTCCTTCGCCGCCGGGGACTCCTTCGGCGAGGTCGAGTCCACCAAGTCCGTCTCGGACCTGTACCTGCCGGTGGCCGGGGAGATCGTGGCCGTCAACGAGGCGCTGGGGGACAACCCCGGGGCCGTCAACGAGGACCCCTACGACGCGGGCTGGCTGATCCGGCTGCGCCCGGATGATCCCGCGGACCTGGCCGGTCTGCTGGATGCGCAGGCCTATCGCGACCAGCTGTCCTGACCGACGCGGCGCGGACCGGGCCGGCACAGACCGGGGCCGAGGGCTGAAGCCCGCGCCCGCGCCGCATCGGCCCGCTAGACTGGGGATCCGGGATCTTCCCCCGCGCCCCCGATCGGTCGGCGCCGGGGTGGGACCCGCCGCGGCCGCACCACGGATCCGGGAGACCGGGACCGTGCCGGCCGGAACCGACCGCCGCTCATGACCCGAGGGGAAGACATGTCAGAGCACGAGCAAGCATCACCGGAGACCACCGTCATCCGGGTCAACCCGTCGCAGGAGCGCCCCGTGCGCCGCCGCCTGGCCGACGAGGAGGCCGCCGCCGTCGCGGCCCTGCCCGCCGATTCGGCGCTGCTGATCGCCCAGTCCGGCCCGCACGGCAGCGCCCGCTTCCTGCTGGATGCGGACGCCGCGAAGCCGGATCACGGCATCGTCGCCGGGCGCCACCCGGACGCGGACATCTTCCTGGACGACGTCACGGTCTCCCGGCGCCACGCCAGCTTCTCCTTCAACGCCGGGGCCTTCGAGATCACCGACGCCGGCTCCCTGAACGGCACCTACGTCAACGGGGACCGCGTGGATCACGTGAGCCTGCAGGACGGGGACGAGGTGCGCATCGGCAAGTTCGTCTTCGTGTTCTGCGCCGGGCGCAGCCGCTGAGGCGGGCGAGCCCACCCATGGACGCCGCCGAGGACGCCACCGCACCGGAGCAGGTGAAGGATAAGACCATCGGCCAGGTGCTCAGCCACCTGGACGCCGAGTTCCCGGGACTGAGCGCCTCCAAGGTGCGCTTCCTGGAGGACCGCGGCCTGATCTTCCCCCGGCGCACCGCCACCGGCTACCGCAAATACTCCGCGCAGGACATCGTGCGTCTGCGCTACATCCTCACCCTCCAGCGTGACCGCTATCTTCCCCTCAAGGTCATCAAGGAACAGGTGGACGCGGTGGAGCGCGACGGCGGGGACTTCGCCCTGCCCGAGGCCGAGGGCCCCGGCCCGGCCCCGGAGGTGGCCACGCCGACGGCGCGGGCGGCCGGGGCGCGCACCTGGTCCATGCGCGAGCTGTCCAAGCACACCTCGGCCCCGCTGCCGCTGCTGCGGGAGCTGATCTCCTACGGGCTGATCAGCGAGGGGCCGGAGGGCACCTTTGACGAGCACGCCGCCCAGACGGCGACCCTGTGCGTGCGCCTGACCTCCCACGGTCTGCAGCCCCGACATCTGCGCTTCTTCCGGGCGGCGGCCGACCGGGAGGTGGGGCTGGTGGAGCAGGCCGTGGCCCCGCTGGCCGGGCGCCGCGACGAGCAGTCCCGGGAGCGGGCCGCGGCCACCGCCCGGGAGCTGTCCGGGCTGTGCACGCAGCTGCACGCCGAGCTGGTGGCCGACCGGGTCCAGCGCACCTGGTGAGCCCGCCCCGGCGGACACGCGGGGCCCGGTGGGCCGATGTCTTTGACCGGACCCCGGGTTGCCTCTAACGTCGAGGGAGTGGATCCGGATCCCGTCCCCGACGGCGCGCCGGGCTCACCGGCCGGGGCGGGAGCGCCCGCCCCGGACGTGCTCTTGCACCACCGCGCGCCAGCGCCGACCGAGGAGACGACCAGGGTGAGTCGAGACGGATCCCAGCAGGACCCCCACCGGAACCCTCCGGCGTCCCTGCACGCGGCCCCCGCGCCCTCCTACCAGGAGCAGCAGCTGCCCGGGATGGAGACGGTCGCCCCGCCCACCGGCCGCCAGGGGCTGCTGTTCGACGAGGACCTCGTGGCCCTGGACGAGAGCATCGGCTACCGCGGCCCCGTGGCGTGCAAGGCCGCGGGCATCACCTACCGACAGCTGGACTACTGGGCGCGCACCCACCTCGTGGAGCCCACCGTGCGCGGGGCCAAGGGCTCCGGAACCCAGCGGCTGTACGCCTTCCGGGACGTCCTGGTGCTGAAGATCGTCAAGCGCCTGCTGGACACCGGCGTCTCGCTGCAGCAGATCCGCTCCTCCGTGCAGCACCTGCGCTCGCGCGGGGTCGAGGACCTCGCCCAGATCACCCTGATGTCCGACGGGGCCAGCGTCTACGAGTGCACCTCCCCGGATGAGGTGATCGATCTGGTCCAGGCGGGGCAGGGCGTGTTCGGCATCGCCGTGGGCCGGGTCTGGCGGGAGCTGGAGACCAACCTCTCCAGCATGCCCGGGGAGGATCTGCGCGCAGCGGAGCACTCCGCGCAGCAGCAGCCGGCCCCGTCCGCGCCCGACGAGCTCTCCGCCCGGCGCGCGCGGCGAAACCTGGCGGGCTGAGCCGGACTCGTCCGCGGCGACGCCGAGCTCTCGGCCGGCCGGTTGTCAGCCCGCCGCCGTCGGTGGGGTGGCTGCGGGATCAGCCCCGCAGCAGTCCGGCGAGGATCGCGTCGTAGGCCTCGGCCAGGGCCCTGGCCTCCGCCCCGCCCCAGGCGTGCACGGGGTGCGCCGAGCCCTGGATCTGCTGCCACACCGGAGACTGCGGGATCGCGGGGGAGACCAGCAGGCGCCCGAACATCCCCTCCATCTCCTCGATGCGGTAGCGATGCTCGGGCCAGTCCTCCTGCACCTTGTTGACCACGACGCTGGCCGCGCGCACCTTCAGGGAGCTCTCCGACTCGAAGCGGGCGATCGCGCGCATGGTGCGCTCGGTGCCGGCCACCGAGAACAGGGAGGGCTCGGCCACGGAGAGCACCTTGTCGCTGGCGGCCCAGGCGATCATCGTCAGGGTGTTCAGCGCGGGCGGGCAGTCGATGAGCACCAGCTCGTAGCCGGAGGCCCCGGCCAGGGCCTCGCGCAGGCGGCCCAGCTGCCGCCGGTTCGGGCGCAGGTGCTCGTAGGCGGCCGAGCGGGCGGATCCGGCCAGCACATCCAGCCGGGTCCCGGACGCGGCGTCGCTGCGGCGCAGCCACCCGGCCGGGGTCGCGGCGCGGGCCACGGCCCGGCGTCGGCCCGGGGCTGCCAGGACCTGCGCGACGTCGGTCCCGTGCGCGTGGGTCGCGGACAGTCCGAGCCCCGTGCTGGCGTCCCCGTGCGGATCCAGATCCACCACGAGCGTGTCCACCCCGCGGTGCAGGGCCGCGGAGGCCAGGCCCAGGGCCACGGAGGTCTTGCCGACCCCGCCCTTCAGGGAGCTGACGCTGACGATCTGGGACACACACACCTCGCGCGGGATGGGCCGGGTTTTTTCGGAATCGGCCCCATCATAGCGGCCCGGGCGCCCGATGCCGTGTCCCGAGGGTGCGGCGGATTCCTCCCCGGGGTGTGATCTGACATATATTGTTCGGGACACCTCCTGTCCGGCCAACCAAGCTCCCGCGCGTCCCGCTTCCGGTCGGAAGCGGCGCGATGCGGGACGGAAACGGTGGAATCCCCGATGTTCTCCAAGATCCTGATCGCCAACCGCGGCGAGATCGCGATCCGCGCCTATCGCGCCGCCTACGAGCTCGGCGCCAAGACCGTCGGCGTCTTCCCATACGAGGACCGCAACTCGATCCACCGCCAGCAGGCCGATGAGGCCTACCCGATCGGGGAGGAGGGCCACCCCGTCCGGGCCTACCTGGATGTGGACGAGATCATCCGGGTGGCCCGTGAGTCCGGTGCGGACGCGATCTACCCCGGCTACGGGTTCCTGTCCGAGAACCCCAAGCTCGCCCAGGCCGCGGCCGAGGCCGGGATCACCTTCATCGGCCCGCCCCCGGAGGTCCTGGACCTGGCCGGGAACAAGGTCGCGGCGCTGAAGGCCGCCCGGCGCGCCGGGATCCCCGTGCTGGATTCCACCGAGCCCTCCGCGGACCCGGAGCAGCTGCTGGCCGAGGCCGGGCGGATCGGCTTCCCGATCTTCGTCAAGGCCGTGGCCGGCGGCGGCGGTCGCGGCATGCGCCGGGTCAACACCGCCGAGGAGCTGCCGGATGCGCTGGCGGCGGCGATGCGCGAGGCGGAGACCGCCTTCGGGGACCCGACGGTCTTCCTGGAGCAGGCGGTGCTGCGGCCCCGGCACATCGAGGTGCAGATCCTCGCCGACGCGCAGGGGCACATCGTGCACCTGTTCGAACGCGACTGCTCCCTGCAGCGTCGGCACCAGAAGGTCGTGGAGATCGCCCCGGCCCCGCACCTGGACGAGCGGATCCGCCAGGCCCTGCACCGGGATGCGGTGAAGTTCGCCCGGGAGCTGGGCTACGTCAACGCCGGCACCGTGGAGTTCCTCGTGGACACCGCGGGGGAGCGGGCCGGGCAGCACGTGTTCATCGAGATGAACCCGCGCATCCAGGTGGAGCACACCGTGACCGAGGAGGTCACGGACGTGGACCTCGTGCAGGCCCAGATGCGCATCGCCTCGGGGGAGACCCTGGAGGACCTGGGCATCTCCCAGAAGACCCTGAGCGTCAAGGGTGCGGCCCTGCAGTGCCGGATCACCACCGAGGACCCCACCAACGGCTTCCGGCCCGACGTCGGGAAGATCAGCGCCTATCGCTCCGCCGGCGGTGCCGGGGTGCGCCTGGACGGGGGCACCGTGTACGCCGGGGCGGAGATCTCCCCGCACTTCGACTCCATGCTGTGCAAGGTCACCTGCCGCGGCCGGGACTTCCGCACCGCCGTGCAGCGGGCCCAGCGGGCCCTGGCCGAGTTCCGCATCCGCGGGGTGGCCACCAACATCCCCTTCATCCAGGCGGTGCTGGAGGATCCGGTGTTCCAGGCCGGGGACGTCTCCACCCCCTTCATCGACGAGCACCCGGAGCTGCTGACCAAGAAGCACTCATCGGACCGGGGCACCCGGGCCCTGAGCTACCTCGCCCAGGTCACGGTCAACCGCCCCCACGGCCCCCGCATCGAGGGCATCGACCCGCGGGACAAGCTGCCCCGCTACCCCGGGGACAAGATCGCCGAGCCGTACCGCAACCCCTTCGACGGCGGGCACCACACGCCCCCGGACGGGTGGCGCCAGGTGCTGCTGGAGAAGGGCCCCGAGGGCTTCGCGAAGGCGCTGCGCGAGTCCGAGGCTCTCGCGGTCACCGACACCACGTTCCGCGACGCCCACCAGTCCCTGCTGGCCACCCGGATCCGCACCCGGGATCTGCTGGCCGCGGCCCCGGCCTACGCCCACGTGCTGCCCGGGCTGTTCTCGGTGGAGGCCTGGGGCGGGGCCACCTACGACGTCGCCCTGCGCTTCCTCTCCGAGGACCCCTGGGAGCGCCTGGCCCACCTGCGGGCGGCCATGCCCAACCTGCCGATCCAGATGCTGCTGCGCGGGCGCAACACGGTGGGCTACACCCCGTACCCCGAGGAGGTCACGGAGGCCTTCGTCAAGGAGGCCGCCGAGACCGGGGTGGACATCTTCCGGATCTTCGACGCCCTGAACGACGTCTCCCAGATGGCCCCGGCGATCCGGGCGGTGCGCGAGACCGGCACGGCGGTGGCCGAGGTGGCCATGTGCTACACCGGCAACCTGCTGGACCCGCAGGAGCGGGTCTACACCCTGGAGTACTACCTGGATCTGGCCCAGCAGATCGTCGACGCCGGCGCGCACATCCTGGCGATCAAGGACATGGCCGGCCTGCTGCGCCCGGAGGCGGCCCGACGCCTCGTCGCGGCGCTGCGCGAGCGCTTCGATGTGCCCGTGCACCTGCACACCCACGACACCGCCGGCGGGCAGCTGGCCACCCTGCTGGCCGCCGCCGAGGCCGGGGTGGACGCCGTCGACGTCGCCGCCGCCTCCCTGGCCGGGACCACCAGCCAGCCGGCCGCCTCCTCGCTGGTCGCCGCGCTGGCCGACACCCCGCGGGACACCGGGCTAGGTCTGGAGCAGGTCAGCTCCCTGGAGCCGTACTGGGAGGCCGTGCGGGCGATCTACCGGCCTTTCGAGATGGGACTGAGCTCCCCGACCGGGCGGGTCTACCGCCACGAGATCCCGGGGGGTCAGCTGTCCAACCTGCGCGCCCAGGCCACCGCGCTGGGCCTGGCGGAGCACTTCGAGGAGATCGAGGACATGTACTCCGCCGCGGACCGGATGCTGGGGCACATCGTGAAGGTCACCCCCTCCTCGAAGGTCGTGGGGGACCTCGCCCTGCAGCTGGTGGGCATGAAGGCGGACCCGGCCGAGTTCGAGCAGAACCCGCAGAAGTTCGACATCCCCGACTCCGTGATCGGCTTCCTCAACGGGGAGCTGGGCACCCCGCCGGCCGGCTGGCCCGAGCCGTTCCGCACCAAGGCCCTGGAGGGGCGCCACGCCAAGCCGAAGATCACCCAACTGTCCGAGGAGGACCGGGAGGGTCTGACCGGGGACTCCCCGACCCGCCGCGCCACCTTGAACCGGCTGCTGTTCCCGGGCCCTGCCGCGGAGTACGCGAAGGCCAGGGAGGAGTACGGGGACCTGTCCGTGCTGCACACCCGGGACTTCCTCTACGGCATGGTCGAGCACCGCGAGCACGTGATCTCCCTGGGCCGCGGGGTGCGGCTGCTGGCCACGCTGCAAGCGATCTCCGAGCCCGATGAGAAGGGCTACCGGACCGTGATGTGCACGCTGAACGGCCAGCAGCGCTCGATCGACGTGCGCGACGAATCCGTGGAGACCAGCTTCCAGGCCGCGGAGAAGGCCGACACCTCCCGCCCCGGGCACGTGCCCGCCCCCTTCGCCGGGGCGGTGAGCGTGATCGTGGAGGAGGGCCAGGAGGTGGCCTCCGGCGAGCAGGTCGCCACGATCGAGGCCATGAAGATGGAGGCCTCCATCACCGCGCCGGTGGCCGGGACCGTGCAGCGGGTCCTGGCCCGGGAGGTCACCCAGATGCACGGGGGAGACCTCGTCATCGTCATCGATCCCGCCTGATCCTTGCGCGCCCGCCTCCCGGCGGGAATGCGCGGCTACGGTCCGGACGTTGAGCCGAGGGACGGGGCCGCGCGCCCCGGGCCAGGGCCCCGACGGACCGCGCGGGGCCGGCGCGACCACGAGGAGGACCATGTCCGAGACCCGCGAGTACGATCTGGTGATCCTGGGATCCGGATCCGGCAACACCATCATCGACGAGTCCTGGCGGGACCGGCGGGTCGCAATCGTGGATTCCGGGATCTTCGGCGGCACCTGCCTGAACGTCGGGTGCATCCCCACCAAGATGTTCGCCTACCCGGCGGCCACTGCCCTGCACGGGCTGGACCTGGAGCGGCTCGGCGTGCGCATGCGCCGCACCGGGGCGGACTGGCCGGGCCTGCGGGACCGCATCTTCGGCCGGATCGACCCGATCTCCGAGGGTGGGCTGTCCTACCGGCAGGGCCAGGACTTCGTGGAGGTGTTCACCCAGGAGGCCCGCCTGCAGGATCCGCACACCCTGGTGCTGGACGACGGGACCCGGATCCGCGGGCGGCAGCTGGTCCTGGCCGCCGGCGCCCGGGCCGTGCTCCCGCAGATCCCCGGCATCGACCTGCCCGGGGTGCACACCTCGGACACGATCATGCGCCTGGAGGAGCTGCCGGAGACCGTGGTGATCGTCGGCGGCGGGTTCATCGCCGCGGAGTTCGCGACCGTCTTCACGGGGCTGGGCTCGCGGGTGATCCAGGTCAACCGCTCCGAGCGGCTGCTGCGCGAGCACGACGCGCAGATCGCCGAGCGCTTCCGCCGCGAGGCCGCCCGGCGCTGGGACCTGCGCACCGGGACCGAGATCGAGCGGATCGAGCAGGGCCCGGAGGGTGGCCTGCAGGTGCACCTTCTCGACGGCGAGGGCTCGCGGGAGGCGGTGTGCGCGGACGTCGTCCTGGTGGCGACCGGGCGACGGTCCAACGCGGACCGGATCGGGGCGGCGGAGGCCGGGCTGGACGTGCGCGACGGGGTCGTGGCCGTGGACGCCCAGCAGCGGGTGCTGGCCGACGGGCGGCCCGTGACCGGGGTGTGGGCGCTGGGGGACATCTGCTCCCCGGTGCAGCTGAAGCACCTGGCCAACGCCCAGGCCCGCACCGTGGCCCACAACCTCACCCACCCGCAGGACCTGCGGGCCACCGACCAGCGCTACGTGCCCCACGCGGTGTTCTCCGACCCGCAGATCGCCGCCGTGGGGCTGACCGAGGAGCAGGCCCGCAGGCTCGCGGAGCGGGAGGGCTTCGCGATCACCGTGAAGGTCCAGGACTACGGCGACGTCGCCTACGGCTGGGCCATGGAGGATTCGGCCGGGCTGGTCAAGCTCATCGCCCGGAAGGACACCGGTCAGCTGCTCGGGGCCCACCTGATCGGCACGGAGGCCTCGATCCTCATCCAGCCGCTGGTACAGGCGATGAGCTTCGGGCTGGACGCGCACACGATGGCCCGGGGGCAGTACTGGATCCACCCGGCGCTCAGCGAGGTCGTGGAGAACGCCCTGCTGGGCCTGGACGTGCCCGGCACCCCGGGGCTGCCGGACTGACCCGCACCCCGCGGCCGGACCGACGTCGGTCCGGCCGACCGCGGCCCCGCCGACCGCGCGGCGGCCGACGTGCGCCGCGGGACCGGGGAGCATCCGGTCCCGCGGCGGGTGGCTCAGGCGTCGTTCCCGGTGGGCTTGGGGCTACTGTAGATCTCCTCGATGACGTCCTGGTAGTCCCGCATCACCTGGGGGCGGCGGATCTTCATCGAGGGGGTCAGGTGTCCGGACTCCTCGGTGAAGTCCCGCGGGATGATCCGGAAGGCCCGCACGGATTCGGCCCGGGAGACGGATTCGTTGGCCCGGTCCACCAGCCGCTGCACGGCCTCGCCGACCTCCTCGGTCTGGGCGGCCTGCTCGGCGGTGAGATCCGGGTCCAGTCCCAGCCTGCCCAGCTCCTTCGGCAGGGTCTCCTCGTCCAGGGTGATCAGGGCCGCGATGAACGGCTTCCCATCGCCCAAGACCACGCACTGGGAGACCAGCGGGGAGGCCCGGATCAGATCCTCGTAGGTGGCGGGGATGACGTTCTTCCCGCCCGCGGTGACGATGACTTCCTTCTTGCGCCCGGTGATCTTCAGCATCCCGCGCTCGGTCAGCTCCCCCAGATCCCCGGTGCGGAACCAGCCGTCCTCGGTGAAGGACTCCGCGTCGGCCTTCTCATTGCGCCAGTAGTGGGCCATGATCCCGACGCCGCGCAGCTCCACCTCGCCGTCGGCGGCGATGCGCACCGAGGTCCCCGGCAGGGGCGGGCCGACGGTGCCGATCTGGAAGTCCTGCACGGTGCCGACCGTGGCCGGGGCGGTGGTCTCGGTCAGCCCGTAGCCCTCCAGGATCTTCAGGTGCGCGGCGTGGAAGAAGTGGGCCAGACGCACCGCCAGCGGCCCCCCGCCGGAGACGGCCCATTTGACCTTCCCACCCAGGGCCCGGCGCAGCTGGGCGAAGACCAGTCGGTCCGCTGTCGCGTACTGGGCGCGCAGGGCCAGGGAGGGCCGCCGCCCGTCCATGACCGTCTCGGACCAGGCCACCCCCACCCGCTCGGCCCAGTCGAAGATCCGCCCCTTGACCGCGGAGGCATCGTGGGCGCGGGAGCGCGCCCCGTTGTAGATCTTCTCGAAGACCCGCGGGACCACCAGCAGGAAGTCCGGGGAGAGGCTCGCGATGTCCTGGGTCAGGTACTTCAGATCGGGGGAGTGGCCCATCGTGATGCCGGCGTCCAGGGCCACCACGTGGATGAAGCGGGCGAAGACGTGGGCCAGCGGGAGGAACAGCAGCGTGGTGTTGCGCTCATTCGCGACCTCGGGCACATTCTGGCGCACCGCCGCGGACAGGCGCACGAAGTTCCCGTGGGTCAGCGCGCAGCCCTTCGGGCGCCCCGTCGTGCCGGAGGTGTAGATGATCGTGGCGGTGTCCTCCAGTCCCGCAGCACCGCGGGCGGCCTGCACCTGCTCCTCGGAAACTCCTTCCCCGGCGGCCCGCAGGCTGGCCAGGGACTCCGGGCGCTGGTCGTCGGCGTCGATCTGCCAGACGGTGCGCAGGGCCAGCTCCTCGTGGCGGGCGGCCCTCTTGACGGCGGCCAGGTGCTGGCTCGTCTCCACGATGATGGCCTTGGCACCCGAGTCGCTCATGTTCCAGGCGATCTGGGAGGGGGAGGAGGTCTCGAAGATCGGCACCGTCACCGCCCCGGCGTAGAAGATCGCGAAGTCCGCGACGGCCCATTCGTAGCGGGTGCGCGACATCAGTCCGACGCGGTCGCCGGGTTCGATGCCCTCGGCGATCAGCCCCCGGGCCAGGGCGATCACCTCCTCGCGGAACTCGCGCGCGCTCACCTCCCGCCAGGTGCCGCTGCCGGGCTCATCCTGCACGCGGAAGAGCACCTGCTCGGCGTGTTGGGGCAGCTTGGCCTCCAGCAGGTCCGTGAGATTGGACTGCGGGTCCGTCTCGATGGTCAGCTCGGTCGAGGTCTCGTCCATGAGATCCTTTCGGTCGTGGACCGCTCCTTCCGCGAACGGGGGAGGGGTCAGCGGGCGTCCCTGCGGACGTCGGCGGGCTGCCCCGGCCGGGACTCCCGCGCGGTGTGGTCTGGGGTGGCGCGCAGCCGGTGGTCGGCGAAGAACCGTGTGGAGGCGGCGAAGATCAGCGGCGCGTCGTGATCCAGGGTGGCCACGTGCCAGCTGCGCGGCAGCGACACCACCTCCGGGGCCTGGGGCAGCCCGGCGCGCAGCGCGCGGAGACTGGCCTCGGTGACCACGTGGTCCACCTCCGAGCGCAGCACCTGCACCGGGGCGCGCACCGCGCCCAGGCTCCGGCGGGCCGCGGCGAACAGCCGGTGCATCTGCCCCGCGGCGGCCACGGGCACCCGCGGATAGGCCCCTTCGCTCACGCCCTCCCGGCGGATGTCATCGCGCACCCCGGGCACCGTCGGCACCACACGGGACAGCGGCCCGCCCAGGGCGCTCAGCGGCTGCGGGGAGACCAGGCCGGGGTTGACCAGGCTCAGCGCGGCGACCGGCCGGCGGGCCGCCAGATGCAGCGCCAGCGCCCCGCCCATGGACAGCCCCACGACCCCCACGCGCTCGCAGCGGGCGGCCAGGCGCCAGTAGGCGTCATCCACCGCCGCGGCCCACTCCCGCCAGTTCCGGGTGGCCATGTCCGCCACGGAGGTGCCGTGCCCGGGCAGCAGCGGCAGCTCGACGGCGTAGCCGCGTCGGGCCCACTCCCGGGCCCAGGGGCGCATGCTGTGCGGCGACCCGGTGAACCCGTGCAGGACCAGCACGCCGTCAGGTCCCCCGTCCCAGGACTGCGCCCGCACGTCGACGCCCTCCGGCAGCTCGCCGACCCCGGGTCCGGGGGCGGCGCTGCGGTGGCGCAGGTGCGTGATCAAGCCCATACCCACGATTCAACCACGGTCCCACCGGCCCGGGGAAACCCCGCGCGGTACAGTGGCCCCACCGCCCGTTCCCGGACCGAAGGACCCCTGTGCCGACGCTCTACATGGCCCTCCGACGCGGCGTCGTCGGGCCGCTGGTGAACCTCCTGCTGCGTCCCCAGGTGCACGGCCTGGAGCACGTGCCCTCCACCGGTCCCGCGATCCTGGCCTCCAACCACCTGTCCTTCCTGGACCCGGTGCTGCTGCCCGTCGCGGTGCCCCGCCCGGTCAGCTTCCTCGCGAAGGCCGAGTACTTCACCGCCCCGGGGCCCCTCGGCAGGGCCATGGCCGCGTTCTTCCGCGCCATCCACCAGATCCCCCTGGACCGTTCCGGGGGCCAGCGCTCGGCCGGGGCCCTGGAGGCGGCCCGGGCGGTCTTAGCCGAGGGGCAGCTGCTGGGCATCTACCCGGAGGGCACGCGATCCCCGGACGGGCGGCTGCACCGGCCCAAGCTCGGGGTGGCCAGGCTCGCATTGGAGGCGGGGGTGCCCGTCCTGCCGGTGGCGATGATCGGCACGCAGCGGCTGCAGCCTCCCGGGGCCCGGCTGCCCCGGCTGCCGCGGCCCCTGCTGCGCCCTGCGCCCGAGCAGCGTCCCCGCACCGTGATCGGGGCGCCGCTGGACCTGTCCGCCTGGACCGGGCCCGACGCCGGCGCGCACGCCGCGCGGGGCGCGGCCCAGCAGATCATCGCGGCCATCCGCGAGCTGTCGGGGCAGGACTACGTCGACGAGTACGCCCCGCGCCGTGGCGGCCACGGCAGGACTCGGCGGCCACCCGTCTCGTAGACTGTTCGCATGTCGAACGAGATCCGGACCGAACTGTCGAGCACCCCCGCCGCCCCCGCACCCTCAGCCCAGGACTACCCAGGTCTGGACGAGTGGCGGACACGGGCCGCCGGACAGCAGCCGGACTGGCGGGGTCACCCCGATTTCGACCGCGTCGTCGCCGACCTGGAGGCCGTGCCCCCGCTGGTGTTCGCCGGGGAGGTGGACCAGATGCGCGCCCGCCTGGCCGAGGTGGCCGCGGGACGGGCGTTCTTCCTGACCGGCGGGGACTGCGCGGAGACCTTCGCCGCGGCCACCGCGGATAGGATCAGCGCCCGGGTGCGCACCCTGCTGCAGATGGCGGTGGTCTTGACCTACGGGGCCTCGATGCCGGTGGTCAAGATGGGGCGGATGGCCGGGCAGTTCTCCAAGCCGCGCTCCTCGGACACCGAGACCCGCGGGGAGACCACCCTGCCCAGCTTCCGCGGGGAGATGGTCAACGGCTTCGACTTCACCCCGGAGTCCCGCGCGCACGACCCGAACCGCATGCTCGCCGGATACCACACCTCCGCCTCGACGCTGAATCTCATCCGCGCCTTCACCACCGGCGGCTTCGCGGACCTGCGCCTGGTGCACGCCTGGAACCAGGGGTTCGTGGCCAACCCGGCCCACGCCCGCTACGAGTCCATGGCCTCGGAGATCGACCGGGCCATGAAGTTCATGGCCGCCTGCGGGGCGGACTTCGAGGCCCTGCGCTCCACCGAGTTCTACGCTGGGCACGAAGCCCTGCTGCTGGACTACGAGCGGGCCCTGACCCGCATCGACTCCCGGACCCACCGGCCCTACGACACCTCCGCGCACTTCCTGTGGATCGGGGAGCGCACCCGCGGGCTCACGGACGCCCACGTGGACTTCCTCTCCCAGGTGCGCAACCCCATCGGCGTCAAGCTCGGGCCCACCACCACGGTCGAGGAGGTGCTGCGGCTGATCGACGTGCTGGACCCGCAGCGGGAGCCGGGACGCCTGACCTTCATCACCCGGATGGGTGCCGGGAAGATCCGGGAGAACCTCCCGCGTCTGGTGGAGGGGGTGCGCGATGCCGGGGCGAGCCCCGTGTGGGTCACCGACCCCATGCACGGCAACACCATCTCCGTGCCCTCCGGGTTCAAGACCCGCCGCTTCGAGGACGTCATGGACGAGGTCCGCGGGTTCTTCGAGGTGCACCGCGAGCTGGGCACCTTCCCCGGCGGGATCCACGTGGAGATGACCGGCGACGACGTCGCCGAGTGCCTGGGCGGCTCGGACCCGGTGGATGAGACCGCCTTCGCCGAGCACTACGAGACCCTCTGCGATCCCCGCCTGAACCACCGGCAGTCCCTGGAGATCGCCTTCCTGGTGGCCGAGGCCCTCTCAGGCCGCAGGTGAGTCCGCTGGGGTGAGTCCGCTGGGGCGAGCCGGGCCGCGGATGGGTCGGGCGGGCTACCCGGCGGGTGGCCCCGCCCGGCCCCCGAGGAGGGCGGCGGCGGCCCCTGTGCCGTATCCCGAGCCGATCAGCTGCAGGCCCAGCAGCCAGCCGAGGTAGCCCACCGCGCAGGCGACCAGCAGGAAGATGAGCAGCAGGATCCAGCCGCGGTAGGGACCGCCGCGCCCGAGCACGACCCGCGGGCTCCGGGGGTCCCGGGGCGCCTCCGCGTCTCGGATGACCCGGTCCTGTCCTGCGGCGGGTGGGCCTTCCGCGGGGACCGCCGCCTGCGCGGGCGCGGCCTGGAGGTGCCGCGTCAGGGCGGTCGGGGACCGATCGGTGCGGGGGAGCTCGTCGAGGTCGGTGTCCGGGGGCAGCAGCCGGGTCGGCTGGGTGCGCGGAGGCGGTGCGGCATCGGGGTCGTCCTGCTCGGCGGAGACCGCGCGCAGACCGGTCGGATCGGTGTGGCTGTCCGTGCGCAACACCGAGAACAGGTCCTCGGTCTCCGGCCGGTGCCCCGGGGGCGCCAGATCCAGCGCGGCCGGTGTCAGGCTCTCGCGCAGGTGCTCCAGCTCCCCGAGCAGATCCGCCGCCCGCTGCGGTCGGTGCTCCGGGTCCTTCTCGCAGCACCAGACCACGATGTCGGCGACCTCCGGATCCACCCCGGGGAAGCGCCGCTGCAGCACCGGGAAGGGCTCGTCCACGTGGGCCATGGACACCGCGTAGGGGGAGGGACCGCGGAAGGGCGGGACCCCGGTGAGCATCTCGTAGAGGATCACCCCCAGCGAATACAGATCCGCGGGCGGTCCTGAGCTCTCCCGGCGCACCACCTCCGGGGCGATGTAGTTGGCGGAGCCGATCAGGGTCAGCGTCGCGGAATCCTCCTGCACCGGGCGGGTCAGCCCGAAGTCGGCGACCTTCACCGACCCGGTGGGGGAGGTCAGCACGTTCTCCGGCTTGATGTCCCGGTGCACCAGCCCGCACCGGTGCGCGGCGGCCACCCCGGCCGTCATCGGCACCGCGACCCGCAGCATCTCCCGCACGGTCATGGGCGAGCGGCGCTTGATCAGATCCCGCAGCGTGGCCCCGTCCACCAGCTCCATCACCAGGAAGGCCAGCGGCTCCGGACCCGTCTCATCCACCCCCTGATCCCACACGGCCACCACGTGCGGGTCCGCGACGGCCGCCGCCGCCCGGGCCTCCGCGGCGAAGCGGTCCGTGCGCCGGGGGTCCGCGGCCACCGACTCCTTGAGCACCTTGACCGCCACCGGGCGGCCCAGGCGCAGGTCCCGCCCGCGGTAGACCGTGCCCATCCCTCCGCGGGCGATCAGATCCCCCAGCAGATAGCGTCCCTCCACGGTGCGTCCGCTCAGGGGTCCGGGTCCGGTGGGTCTCATGCCCCCGAGTGTAGGGGATGGTCCCGGACAGCGGCCGGGAGCCCCGCGCCCGGGCTGGACTACCCTGGAGATCGTGACTTCCACCGAGAACACCGAGAACCTCTTCGACCTCGTCGGGCAGTGGCTGAGTCTGCCCGACGTCGCCGAGACCCTGGACCTGAAGGTCACCCGGGTGCACGCCCTGATCGGCGAGGGCGCGCTGATCGCCGTGCGCGATGCCGAGGGTGTGCGCCGGATCCCGGCCCTGTTCCTGCGCGAGGACCGCGTCCTGGAGCCGCTCAAGGGCACCCTCACGGTCCTGCGCGACGCCGGCTTCGACGACGCCGAGGCCATCCGCTGGCTGTGGACCGAGGACGACTCCCTGCCCGGGCGTCCGATCGACGCCCTGCGCGAAGGGCGCAAGACCGAGATCCGGCGCCGGGCCCAGGCCCTCGCCTGGTAGCCGCCCGCCCCGGTCCCGGTCCCTGGCCAGGGGTCAGGAGCTGCGGTGCAGAGCCCGCTCGCTCAGCCGCTCCAGCCCGGCCCGCACCTCGGAGTCGACCTCGAGCCGATCCAGCGCCCGCCGGGCCAGCTGCTCGCGCTCGCGGATCAGCTCCTCGGTGCGGGCCAGCGCCCCGGTGTCGCGCAGGATCTCCCGCAGCCGGCGCACCCCGTCCTCGGTGAGCCGCGGGTCTCCCAGCCCGGCCTCCAGCTCCCGGGACCGCTGGGCGTCGGCCCGCTCGTGGGCCAGGGCCACCAGCACGGTCCGCTTCCCCTCGCGCAGATCGTCCCCGGCGGGCTTGCCCGTCACGGCCGGCTCCCCGAACACTCCGAGCACGTCGTCGCGCAGCTGGAACGCCTCGCCCAGCGGCAGCCCGACCTCGGATAAGCCCGTCAGCAGGGCCTCATCGGCCCCGGCCAGGCTCGCCCCGATCAGCAGCGGATGCTCGCAGGTGTACTTCGCCGCCTTGTAGCGGATGACCCGCAGAGCCCGCTCCAGCGCGGCCTCGGGCTCCTCCAGCCCGAGGTGCTCGCTCAGCCCGTCCAGGTACTGCCCGCCCATGACCTCGGTGCGCATCAGATCGAAGATCTTCCGGGCCCGGCCCGGCTCCGCCGCCGGATCGGCATCCGCGCACAGCGGAGCGAACAGGGCCTCGGAGAAGGACAGGCACAGGTCACCGGCGAGGATCCCGCCCATCAGCCCGTAGTCCCGGGCCTCCAGGGACCACCCGCGCTCGCGGTGGGTCGCGGCGAAGCGGTGGTGCACGGAGGGGCGTCCGCGGCGGGTGTCGGAATGATCGATGATGTCGTCGTGGATCAGCGCCGCGGATTGGAACAGCTCGATCGCCGCCCCCGCCTGCACCGGCCGCGGGTCCTGGGCGCCGCCGCCGGCGGCGCGCCAGCCCCACAGCAGCAGCAGGGCCCGCAGCCGCTTGCCGCCCGCGGACAGGTCACGGATCGCCGCGATCAGAGGCTCGGTCTCGGGGGAGACGGCCGCGAGCACGCGCTCCTGCTCGGCGAGGAACCCCAGGAGGCGATGCTGCACGGCGTCGAGGAAGGCGGCCTCCACGGCGTCGGGGGATCCGGCGGCCCCCGGCTCGGCGGCGCGGTCATGGGTCATGGAAGGCTCCTCGGGTGGTGGGGTGGACCCGCCCTGCGCGAACGCGACCGCGGTCGGCTCGACCGCGGCGGGTGCGGTGGCGGACAATGGCCGTGGCGGCGCTTCGCGGGAGCCCGGATGGGACGGCGGCCGCCACCCCGCCCAGTGTACAGCCTGCCCTGCTTCCGCCGCGGTCCCGGCGTCGGCGGCGCTCCCCGGCATCCCGTCGGCGCCGGCGTCCCCGTCGGGCTCCATCCCACCGCATCCCGTCCGTGAGGAGGTCTTCGCCGTGCCCGCCGTCGACTCCACCGACTTCCCGCATCGGGTGATCCTGCACGTGGACATGGACGCGTTCTTCGTCGGGGTCGAGCTGCTGACCCGGCCCGAACTGGTCGGGCGGCAGGTGGTCGTGGCCGGTTCCGGCAGCCGCTCCGTGGTGCTGTCCGCCTCCTACGAGGCCCGTGCCCTCGGCGTCCATTCGGCGATGCCGGTGGCGCGCGCCCGACGACTGGCGCCGCGCGCCGTGTACATCGAGCCCTCCCACTCCAGCTACTCCGCCTACTCCCGGCAGATCATGGCCGTGCTGCACGAGGTCACCGACCTGGTGGAGCAGGTCAGCGTGGATGAGGCCTTCCTGGACGTCACCGGGGCGCAACGGCGCCTGGGCTCGCCCGTGCGCATCGCCCGCGGCATCCGGACCCGGATCCTCCAGCGCACCGGGCTGGTGGCCTCGATCGGGGTCGCCTCCAACAAGTTCATCGCCAAGATGGCCTCCACGGGGTCCAAGCCGGATGGGCTGTGGGTGGTGCCCGAGGCGCGGATCGGGCAGTTCCTGGATCCGCTGCCGGTGGGGCGACTGTGGGGTGTGGGGGAGAAGACCGCGGCGCATCTGCAGGAGGCGGGCCTGCACACGGTGGGCCAGCTGCGCCAAATGTCTCTGGAATACCTCCAGCGGCGTCTCGGGCGCGCCTCGGGGGCGCACCTGTGGGAGCTGGCCCGCGGCATCGACGAGCGGCCGGTGCAGTCCCACCGGGTCGAGAAGTCCATGGGCGCCGAGCACACCTTCGCCGCTGACACGGACGACGTCGTCGAGATCAAGGCCGCGCTGCTGCAGCTGAGCCACGACGTCGCACGGCGGCTGCGCGCCTCCGGTCGCACGGCCGCGGCGGTCTCCCTGAAGCTGCGGGACCAGGACTTCCGCACGCTGACCCGCACCCGGACCCTGGAGCGGGCCGCGGGGACCGGACGGGAGATCAACGCCGCCGCGGTGCGGCTGTTCGAGGACCTCGGCCCGCTGGCCGGCCGGGTGCGACTGGTGGGGGTGCGGGCCGAGCGGCTGGAGGAGGGCGCCGCCGGGCGCCAGCTGAGCCTGTGGGAGGAGGCCGACGGCGATCGGCTGCGCGCCGAGGCCGAATGGGGCGGGGCGGAGAGCGCCATGGATCGGATCCGCGATCGCTTCGGTCCGGCCGGTCTGCGCCCGGCCCGGCTGGTCAGCGGCGGATTCGCCCGCCGCTACCGCCCCGAGGCCGGCACCGGTGCGCAGGAGGGCGCCGGGGCCCGTCCGGATCCGCGCGGACCCGGTGAAAACCCGCGGGAAAAAGGCTAGTCTGAGCTGGACGGAGACCCTCGGCCCAGGCGAGGCGGGGGATCCACCATCTTTCCGGGAGAAGGACGCACCATGGCCCTTTCTGAGCGCGAACGCCAGCTGCTGGAGCAGCTCGAACAGCAGCTGAACGTCGAGGACCCCACCTTCGCGGACACGATGCAGGAAGAGCGCCCGCGCCCCCGCCCGGGTGCTGGCCTGTCCGGGCGCAATCTGGTGCTGGGGATCGTCGTGGCCGTGCTCGGCCTGGGCCTGGTGCTGCTGGGTGTGTCCACGCAGCTGATCCTCGTCGGGGTCCTGGGCTTCCTGGTCATGGCCGGCGGGGTCTATCTGGCCACGCTGCGCCGTCGCGAGGGCGGCGGCCGCTCGGAGGCCTCCGGGCGCACTAACCGCCCCCGCGCCGGCGAGCGCGGCGTCTCCTTCATGCAGCGCCTCGAGCAGCAGTGGGAGGATCGCCACCGGGAGCGCTGAGCCGCTCCACTTTCCTCCATGATCAGCCCTCGACAGGGGCCGGATCCCGCAGATCGGCGGGATCCGGCCCCTTTTTCCGTGCCTGGCGAGACCGTGCTCCCTCCGCGTCGCGCATGGGAATCGGCTGGGAATGGCCCTTCGGGGCGGTTGTGGGGAGGGAAGTGGAGTAAAGTGGGGCGCGTCGGGTGCTCCCGGGGTTCCAGTGGATCCCGGTGCGCATCGCGGCAGATCAGATCAACCTCGGACGCGGGAGGCGGTGGGCCGGTGTTTCTGGGCACCTACTCTCCCCGGCTGGATGAGAAGGGTCGGCTGATCCTGCCCGCCAAGTACCGGGAGGAGCTGGCCGAGGGGCTCGTGCTCACCCGGGGGCAGGAGCGCTGCCTCTACGTGTTCAGCCAGGCCGAGTTCGAGCGGGTCCACGAGCAGCTGCGCCAGGCGCCGCTGTCCTCGCGCCAGGCCCGGGACTACATCCGCGTGTTCCTCTCGGGGGCCTCGGATGAGGTGCCGGACCGGCAGGGCCGGGTGACCATCCCGACACCGCTGCGCGAGTATGCGGGGCTGGGGCGGGAGCTGGCCGTGATCGGGGCGGGCACCCGCGCGGAGATCTGGGATGCCGAGGCGTGGAACGCGTACCTGACGCAGAAAGAGACGGAGTTCTCGGAGACGGATGACGAGGTGCTGCCCGGCCTGCTGTGATCCCCGCCCTGCGATCTTCCGCCCGACGCATCGACCTCGTGGTCGGTCCTGACTCACCTTCCCCTGAGGCAGGCCCGCACGGGGGTGGCGTGCGGGAGGAGGATCGGATGGCGGGGGCTGGGCAGAGGCGGCGGCTCCCATCCGGTGGGGCAGACGCAGGGAGGAGGACCCCGATGACGCAGGAGCGCGAGTGCCCGGAGCGATCCGATGCGCGGCGACGGCACGTCCCGGTGCTGCTGGACCGGTGCCTGGATCTGCTGGCCCCGGCTCTCGAGGGGCCGAGTCCCGTGGTCGTGGACGCGACCCTCGGAATGGGCGGGCACACCGAGGCCCTGCTGACCCGCTTCCCCCGGCTCACCGTCCTGGGGATCGACCGCGACCCGCAGGCCCACGCACTGGCCGGTGAACGGCTGGCCCCGTTCGGCGACCGGTTCCGCCCGGTCTGGGCGGTCTACGACGAGATTCCCGAGGTGCTCGCCGAGCGCGGCATCGACCGGGTGGACGGCGTGCTGTTCGACCTGGGGGTCTCCTCCCTGCAGCTGGATGAGCGCGAGCGCGGCTTCGCCTACTCCTACGACGCCCCGCTGGATATGCGCATGAACGCGGAGGACGAGCTCACCGCGGCTCACATCGTGAACACCTATGACGAATCTCACCTTCGACGGATCCTGCGGGACTGGGGTGAGGAACGCTACGCCGGACGCATCGCTCAAGCTCTGGTAGAGGTTCGTCAGGAGACCCCGTTTTCCAGGACCGGTGAGCTGGTGGAGGTGGTCACCCGGGCCGTTCCCGCGGCGGCGCAGCGCTCCGGGGGGCATCCGGCCAAGCGGACCTTCCAAGCCCTGCGCATTGAAGTCAATGCTGAGCTTGAGGTTCTGCAGCGCGCCGTGCCCGCCGCTCTGCGGGCGATCCGGGTGGGCGGCCGTGTCGCGGCGCTGAGCTACCACTCCCTGGAGGACAGAATCGTCAAGAAGGCGATGGCGAGCCTGGCCGTCTCCCGGGCCCCCAAGGGGTTCCCGGTGGAGCTGGAGGAGCATCGTCCCGAGCTCCGGATCCTCACCCGGGGGGCCGAGCCCCCGAGCCCCGAGGAGATCGACGCCAACCCCCGCGCGGCCTCAGCTCGTCTGCGTGCCGCCGAACGCATCCGCGACCCGAGGACCACCCCATGAGCGCAGAACCCCAGCAGCCCGACAGCGCGCACGATGACTCCGTCTCCCCGGCGCTGCATCTGCAGGCGGTGCGCCAGCGGCGGCTGCGACTGGTCGGCGGCGGGGCGCAGGAGGTCGAGACCTCCGAGGGTGTCCTGGAGACCGCTCAGGATGCCGATCGGTCGACCGGCTCCGCCCGCGCCCGCCGTCGCCCGCTGGCCTCGGCGCCGGCACGGGCCCGACGCCGCAGGATCCCGCTGATCATCGCGACCTTCCTCGGGGTCCTGCTGACCCTGGGCTTCGCCCTGCTGATGAACATCACCATCTCCCAGAACCAGTACGACCTCGTCCAGCTGCGCGCGCAGGAGCAGGACCTCACGGAGCGGAACCAGGCCCTGAGCCAGGAGATCGAGTTCCAGCAGGCCCCCCAGAATCTGGCCGCGCGCGCCTCCCAGCTGGGGATGGTCTCCCAGGCCCAGCAGGCGCAGCTGGATCTGCGCACCGGCAAGCTCAACGGCACCCCGCAGGCCGCCGAGGCGGTGGGGGAGGATCCCAAGGAGGCGGCCGAGCAGGGCCGGACCAACCTGATCGATCCGCCGAAGGGCAGCGACACCGAGGCCGCCCAGCAGGCCCAGCAGCGCGCCGCGGAGCAGCAGAAGAAGGACGAGGCGGCCCAGAAGAAGGCCGATGAGCAGAAGAAGGCCCAGGAACGGGCCTCGGCCAGCCCTGCGGCGTCCCAGTCCGGGCAGGCCGGGGACGACCGCGGCCGCTGAGCCGTCCCGTACTCACCGCAGTTCCCCACCCCGACGACGGCCGGAGCAGCTCCGGCGGAAAGGCAGCGCCCGTGGACCCCACCCAGGACGGCAGCGCCGACCCGGAGCACCCGCAGCGGCCCCGCGCCGACCGGGAGGCCGGCAGGGCCGCGGAACCGGTGGCCCCGGAGTCCTCGGGACAGCCGGCCCAGGGGATCCTGCGCCGCAGCTTCCTGGGGATCTCCGGATTCCTGGGGATGCTCGGCCTGCTGGGCGCGCGGCTGTTCTACGTCCAGGCCATCGACCCCTCCGGTCGGGCGGACAAGGCGCTGGCCGAGCGGCGTCGGCAGGTTGTGGTCCCGGCCCTGCGCGGGGAGATCCTGGACGCCACCGGGACCGTGATGGCCCGCTCCATCCAGCGCTACCGGATCGTGGTGGACCAGACCGCCGTCGCCGCGTTCAAGCGGCTCAAGAAGGACGGCAGCAGCACCGAGCAGGTCACCCCCCAGCAGCTGGTCTACGAGCTGGCCGACCTGCTGAAGAAGCCGGACGAGGAGGTCAAGAAGGCCCTGGACGGGGACAAGCGCTACGCCGTGGTCGCCGACGAGGTCACCCCCGACGTCTACAACGCGATCACGGACCTGGGAGCGACCTTCCTGTCCGGGGAGTCGGTGTCCAAGCGCACCTACCCGGACGGGTCGGTCGGCGGCTCTGTCATCGGCTACCTCAACGCCCAGGGCGCCCAGGGCGGGATGGAGCTGCAGTTCGACCAGCAGCTGTCCGGGCAGGACGGCGAGCGAGTCTACGAGATCTCCGCGGACGGGGTGCGCATCCCCGTGGGCGAGGAGCTGGACACCCCGGCGAAGAACGGCAGCACCGTGAAGCTGTGTCTGAACCGCGACATCCAGTACTTCGCGCAGCAACAGGTCACCGCCCGGGCCCGGCAGCTCGGCGCCGAATGGGGGACCTGCGTGGTCATGCGCGTGAAGGACGCCGCGGTGCTGGCCCTGGCCGACTCCTCCATGATCGACCCCAACGACTACTCCAAAGCCGACACCGACGACTTCAGTCCCCGGGCCGTCACCAGCATCACCGAACCCGGCTCCACGGAGAAGGTGCTCACCGCCTCGGCCGTCATCGATGAGGGGCTGTCCCAGCCGGAGACCGTCTTCGACGTTCCCGCCGAGCTGCGCATCGACGGTCAGCTGATCACCGACTCCTTCGAGCACCCCGCCCAGAAGCGGACCCTGGCCGGGATCATCGCCGACTCCATGAACACCGGAACCGTTCTGGCGGGGAAGCAGCTGACCAAGGACCAGCGCCATGACTGGCTGGCGAAGTTCGGGATCGGCCGACGCACCGGCATCGAGTTCCCGAACGAAGCCCAGGGCCTGCTGGCCGCCGCGGATGATTGGGATGTCCGGCAGCAGTACACGGTGCTGTTCGGCCAGGGCGTCTCCCAATCCCTGCTGCAGACGGTCACCGCCTACCAGGCGCTGGCCAACGACGGGATCCAGCTGACCCCGCGCCTGGCCGACTCCGTGACCGACGCCGAGGGGGTCGCCCAGCCTCGTCCGACCCCCGAGGGGCGGCGCATCGTCTCCGCGGACACCGCGAAGAAGCTGCGCCAGATCATGGAGACCGTGATCACCGGCGGACACGCCCCCGATGCCGCCGTGGAGGGCTGGCGCGTGGGCGGCAAGACCGGCACCGCGGAGGCCCCGGCCGAGGACGGCAAGGGCTTCGACGGGTTCACGACCTCCTTCGTGGGCATGGCCCCCATCGAGGATCCGCAGTATGTGGTCGGCGTGCTGCTGCAGCGGCCCGAGGGCGCCGTCACCGAGATCGGCACCACCGGGACGTTCTCGAAGATCATGCAGAAGGTCCTGGAGTACTACCGGGTCCCGCACTCCACGACTCCGCCGCAGAAGCTGGACAAGTTCGCCCCGGGGGACCCCCAGAACGACGATTGAGCTCGCCCCGGCCCGGTCCGGCTGCGAGCTTCGGACTAGGATGTGAGTTCGGGTCGGCCCACCCGGTGAGCCGACCCGAGGCCCGGAACCAACGCCCCCGATACGACAGGAAGTGGCTTCCCCATGACACCGAAGGACCCGGAGCAGGGGCATCCCGACCTCCAGGGTGCCAGCGCGCAGGACCTGCGTCCGCGGCGCGTCCCGGCCCGGGAGCTCGGGCAGATCGCAGCACACCTGGAAGCCGCCGGCGTCGAGGTTCGCACCCGTCCCGGTGCCGAGGGGCAGGCGGTGGTGACCGGCATCAGCATGGACTCCCGCGAGGTGCAGGCCGGGGACCTCTATGTAGCCCTGCCCGGGGCCAACGCGCACGGGGCCCAGTTCTCCTGCGCCGCCCGACGCGCCGGGGCGGCCGCGGTGCTCACCGACGCCGCTGGTGCCGAGATCCTGGACCGGCAGGGCAGCCCACTGCCCCTGCTGATCGTTCCCTCCGTGCGCGAGGCCGTGGGGCCCCTGGCGGCCTGGATCTACGGCAGCCAGCCCGAGCGGGGCCGCCAGCGCCTGTACGCCGTGACCGGGACCAACGGGAAGACCACCACGACCTACATGATCGACGGCCTGCTGGATCGGCTCGGGGAGACCACCGGGCTGATCGGGACCATCGAGATCCGGGCCGGCGCGGAGGTCATCCCCTCGACTCTCACGACCCCGGAGTCCACGCACGTGCACGCCCTGCTGAGCGTGATGCGCGAGCGCGGGATCACCGCCGCGGCGATGGAGGTCTCCTCCCACGCCCTGGACTACCGCCGGGTGGACGGGGTCGTCTACGACGTCGCCGGGTTCACCAACCTCACCCAGGACCACCTGGACCTGCACGGGTCCATGCAGGCCTACTTCGACGCCAAGGCGCAGCTGTTCACCCCGGCCCGCACCCGGCGCGCCGTGATCATCGTGGATGACGAGTGGGGCCGGCGCATGGCCGAGCACGCCCGCCGCGAGCTCGGCGCGGATCGGGTGGTCACTCTCGCCACCGGCTACGGCCGCGGCGCCCACGGGGAGGCCGAAGCGGACTGGACGGTCCGGGAGGTGCGCGCCGAGGGCATCGGCCACGGCTTCGTCCTGCAGCACCGGGACGGCACCCGCATCCCGACCGGCACCGGGCTGCCCGCCGACTTCAACGTCTCCAACGCGGCGCTGGCCGCCGTCATGGTCCGTACCGGGCAGGCCGAGCCCCAGCGGGTCGCCGAGCAGCTGGCCGACCCGGAATCCCTGACCCCGCTGGTGCCCGGGCGCATGCAGGTGATCGGGCAGCGTCCCCTCGCGATCGTGGATTTCGCCCACAACCCGGACGCGCTGCAGCGGGCCCTGGAAGCCGTGGGCCTCGGTTCGGACGGCCGGGTCATCGTGGTCTTCGGCGCCACCGGGGAGCGGGACCAGCTCAAGCGCCCCATCATGGGTCGCATCGCCGCGGAGCACGCCGACGTCGTGATCGTCACCGACGATGACCCCCACCGCGAGCCGCCTGCGCCGATCCGCGGTGCCGTGGCCGAGGGCGCCCGGGCCGCCGCGGCCGACGGGGCCCGCGCCGAGGCCGTGGAGGACATCGCCCCGCGTGCGGACGCGATCCGCCGCGCCGTGGAGCTGGCTGGGCCTGGAGATGCGATCCTCGTAGCAGGGCGCGGACACGAGACCAGCCAGGACGTGGACGGGGCGGACCTGGAGCTGGACGACCGCGAGGAGCTGCGCGCCGCCCTGGCCGCACACCGCCCCGCACCGACCGATACCCCCGAGGACCCCGCAGGAGAACGCGCATGATCGCCCTGACCGCCGCCGAGATCGCCGAGGCCGTGGGCGGGCAGCCCGTGGGGCTGGAGGCCGCAGACCTGGGGTCGATCACGTGCACCGCCGCGACCACCGACTCCCGGGAGGTCGGCCCCGGTGCGCTGTTCATCGCCAAGCCCGGGGAGAGCACCGACGGGCACCGCTTCATCCCCCAGGCCCTCGCCGCGGGCGCCGTGCTCGCCCTGGCCGAGCGGGAGACCCGCGACGAGGAGGGCCGGACCCACCCGGCGATCCTGGTGCCCGACGTCGTCCTGGCCATGGGGGCCCTGGCCCACGCGATCGTCGTGCGCCTGCGCGCGACCGGTCCGCTGAGAGTCATCGGCATCACCGGCTCCGCCGGGAAGACCACCACCAAGGACCTGCTGGCCGGGATCCTCTCGACCCTCGGGCCCACCGTGGCCCCCCAGGGCTCCTACAACGGGGAGGTCGGGGTGCCCCTGACGGTGTTCCGCGCCGAGCACGACACCCGGTACCTGGTCATCGAGATGGGCGCCAACGCCGTGGGCAACATCCGCTACCTGTGCGACATGGTCCTGCCCGACGCCGGAGCCGTGCTGAAGGTCGGCACCGCCCACCTCGGGGAGTTCGGCTCGGTGGAGAACATCGCCCGCACCAAGGCGGAGCTGGCCTCCGGGGTCGCCGCCGACGGCGCGGTCGCCCTGAACCTGGACGATCCCCGGGTCGCCCGCATGGCCGAGGTGGCCGGCGCCCCGGTGACCTGGTTCGGGGTGGCCGGACGCCACCAGGACCGGCCTGCCGAGGGCGCCGGGATGCTCGAGGCCCGGGACCTGCGCGCCGACGCGCAGGGCCGGCCCGTGTTCACCCTGGTGCTGCCCGACGGCTCCCAGCACGCGATCACCGCGCGGCTGATCGGCGAGCACCACGTCTACAACCTGCTGGCCGCGGCCAGCCTCGCCCTGGCCGTGGGCGCCCCCGTCGAAGCCGTGGTGCGCGGGCTGAACACCCTGGGCCCGCGCAGCCGCTACCGCATGGAGCGCACCGATCGACCCGACGGGGTGACCGTCATCAACGACGCCTACAACGCCAACCCGGAGTCGATGGCCGCGGCCCTGCGCACCCTGGCCCAGATGGGCCGAGACGCCCGGCCACCGCGGCGGACCTGGGCCGTGCTGGGTCCGATGCTGGAGCTGGGGGCTGCCTCGGCGGCCGAGCACGGCAAGATCGGGCGCGACGCCGTCCGGCTGAACATCGCCAAGCTCGTGGCCGTGGGCCCGGAGGCCAAACCCATCTACAGCGACGCCCTGCTGGAGGGCTCCTGGGGCGAGGAGGCCTGCTGGGTGGAGACCGTGGAGCAGGCCGAGCAGCTGCTCGGCGAGCAGCTGGCCCCCGGGGACATCGTGCTGGTCAAGTCCTCCAACGGGGCGGGACTGCGGTTCCTGGGCGATAGAGTGGCACGAGGCCTCCCGGACGGCGCGTCGAACGCGCCCCGGCAGAGCTCCGAGACCGCTGAACCGCAAGAAAGGCGCTGATCACCGCATGATCTCCATCCTCCTGGCGGCGGCCTTCGGTCTGGTCCTCTCCCTCGCCGGAACCCCGCTGTTCACCAAGCTGCTCGTGCGGCGCCACTACGGCCAGTTCATCCGCGAGGACGGCCCGACCAGCCACCAGACCAAGCGCGGCACCCCGACCATGGGCGGCGTCGTGATCATCGGCGCGGCCGTGCTGGCCTTCCTGATCTCCCTGCTGATCACCGGCGGACTGCTCGGCGGGCAGAGCGCGGTGCCCTCGGCCTCGGCGCTGCTGCTGATCCTGCTCATGGTGGGCATGGCCGGGGTCGGGTTCATCGACGACTACAAGAAGATCGCCAAGAAGCAGTCCCTGGGTCTGACGCCCAAAGGCAAGATCGTGCTGCAGGGCGGGGTCGGCGTGGTCTTCGCGGTGCTGGCGCTGCTGCTGCCGGATGAGCGTGGCTGGACCCCCGCCTCCACCCGGATCTCCTTCACCCGGGACATCCACGCCCTGGACCTGTCCTTCGGGGTGACCGCCGTCGGGGTGATCCTCTTCGTGATCTGGGCGAACCTCATCGCCACCGCCACCACCAACGCCGTGAACCTCACCGACGGGCTGGACGGGCTGGCCACCGGCGCCTCGATCCTCGTGTTCTCCGGCTACCTCATGGTCTCCATGTGGCAGAACAACCACCTGTGCTCCCCGGGATCCTCGGATCCGGTCTGCTACGAGGTGCGCGATCCCGGGCAGCTGGCGGTGCTCGCCGCGGCCCTGATCGGCTCGCTGATCGGCTTCCTGTGGTGGAACACCTCCCCGGCGTCGATCTTCATGGGCGACACCGGCTCCCTCGGCCTCGGCGGGGCCCTGGCCGGCTTCGCGATCCTCAGCCGCACCGAGCTGCTCCTGGTCCTCATGGCGGGGCTGTTCGTGATGATCTCCGCCTCCGTGATCATCCAGGTCGGCTACTTCAAGCTCTCCGGAGGCAAGCGCATCTTCAAGATGGCCCCGCTGCAGCACCACTTCGAGCTCAAGGGCTGGAAGGAGGTCACGGTCGTGGTCCGCTTCTGGATCATCGCCGGACTGTTCGTGGCCGCGGCCCTGGGCGTGTTCTACGGCGACTGGCTGCTCAGCCACGGAGGAGTGATCACCCGATGAAGGCCACCAACGCCAACCCCGTGCTTCAGGACCCCCGCCTGGCCGGGCTGACCTCCTGGGACGCCGACTGGGCCGGGCTGCGCGTGGTCGTGGCCGGGATCGGCACCTCCGGCTTCGCCGCGGCGGACACCCTGATCGAGCTCGGAGCGCGCGTGGTCGTCGTGGACGGGAAGGACACCGAGGAGAACCGCTACAAGGCCCAGACCCTCGGGATCGTCGGCGCCGCGCAGACGATCCTCGGGCAGCAGGCCATGGACGCCCTGCCCGAGGTGGACGGGCAGGCTCCCGAGCTGGTCGTCACCTCCCCGGGGCTGCGGCCCACCCTGGGCATCCTGGCCGAGGCCGTGGACCGCGGCATCCAGATCTGGGGGGATGTGGAGCTGGCCTGGCGCCTGCGCGAGCGGGCAGGCCGGAAGACGGCCGAGTGGCTGTGCATCACCGGAACCAACGGCAAGACCACGACGGTGGGGATGACCGCCTCGATCCTGCAGGCCGCGGGACTCAAGGCCATCGCGGTGGGCAACGTCGGCACCCCCATCCTGGACGCCCTGCGGGACCCGGTGGACTACGACGTGCTGGCGGTGGAGCTGTCCAGCTACCAGCTGCACTGGTCCCACTCCCTGGCCCCGCTGGCCTCCGTCGTGCTGAACATCGCCGAGGACCACCTGGACTGGCACGGCTCCTACGCCAACTACGCCGCGGACAAGGCCCGGGTGTACGAGAACACGCGGGTGGCCTGCGTGTACAACGCCGCCGTGCCGGACACGGAGCGGATGGTCGAGCAGGCCGAGGTTCAGGAGGGCTGCCGGGCGGTCTCCTTCACCACCGACACCCCGTACCTGTCCCAGCTGGGCGTGGTGGACGGTCTGCTGGTGGATCGGGCCTTCGTCGAGCAGCGTCGCACCGAGGCCCTCGAGCTGGGTGCCGTGCGCGACACCGGGCCGCTGCCGACCCGCCACACCGTGGAGAACGCCCTGGCCGCCGCGGCCCTGACCCGCGCGGCCGGCGTCTCCCCGGAGGCCGTGCGCGACGGCCTGCGCGCCTTCGAGCCCGGGGCCCACCGCATCCAGCCGGTGGCCACGACCCACGGGGTGCTGTGGGTCAACGACACCAAGGCCACCAACCCCCACGCGACCGACGCCTCGCTGTCCTCCTTCGACCCCGTCATCTGGATCGCCGGCGGCCTGTCCAAGGGCGTGCACTACGGGGACCTGGTGGCCGCGCACGCGCACCGGCTCAAGGCCGTGGTGCTCATCGGCACGGACACCGCAGGGCTCGAGCAGGCCCTGGCCGAGCAGGCCCCGCAGGTCCCCGTGCACCGGGCCGCCGAGGGCATCGACGCCGCGCCGACGGACGGACGGGCCGTGCTGGCCGAGGCGGTGCGGATCGCCCACGAGCTGTCCGAGCAGGGGGACACCGTGCTGCTGGCCCCGGCCGCCGCGTCCATGGACCAGTTCGCCTCCTACGCAGATCGCGGCGAGGTGTTCATCGACCTGGTCGCCGATCTCGTCCGGCGCCTGGGCCCCACCGAGCAGGACCGGGACGAAGAGGGGCCGCGCCCGTGAGCACCGCGGCCCCCGAGCGCACCCCGCGCACCACCCCCCGCGGCCCCTGGCGGCGCTTGACCTCCGCGGCCCGGGCCGCCGCCCGCCCCGTCTACCAGTGGATC
>NZ_BCSM01000011.1 GCF_001570865.1 Rothia kristinae NBRC 15354 | reverse complement strand
GGCGCGGGCGCCCCGGTCAGCCCCAGGTCTGGCGCTCGATGCCGCCCAGCAGCAGCTCCAGGCCGGCGATGTACTCGGTGCGGTCATCATGGCGGTGGAACTCCCCGAGCACGGAGTGCACGAAGGGGAACTGCTCGGTGCTGGTGTGCCCCCAGCGCTCCAGCTGCTCGCGGAACATCTGCTCGACGTCGGCGTCCTCCTCCTCGCTCTGGCGCTGGGAGATCTCCGCGCCCATGCCGGAGGCGTAGTTGGTCACCGCCAGGGAGGCGTGGAACTGCTGGGCGGTGCTCAGCTCCATGCGCTGCAGGATCCGGCCCGTGCGCTCCCAGGTGCGCAGCGCGTGCTCCTCGTCGGGGCCGGCGTGGATCAGCTGCTCGGCCAGCCAGCGGTGCTCCAGCATCTGGGTGAACAGGCACAGGGAGAGTCGGCGCAGGTCCCCCAGGGCCTCGGCCGTGCCCGGGCTGGTGCGGGGGTCCGGGGCGGGAGCGGGGAAGCCCTCGAAGGAGGCCGGGGCGCTGCGGCCTGCTGCGGCCAGCCGCTCGTCCTCGGCCAGGGCCCGACCCAGCACCTCGTCGGCCACCATCGCCATCAGCTCGTCCTTGCCGGAGGCGTACCAGTAGAGGCTGGCCACCCCGCTGTCCAGGCTCGCGGCCAGGGCCCGCAGGGTCAGCTTCTCCGCGCCCTCGCGGTCCAGGAAGCCGATCGCGGCGTCCACGATGGCCTCCACGGAGAGGGTGGCGCGGCGTCGGGCGGGGCGGCGGGAGGCGCGGGGGTCGGGGCTCATGCCACCGAGGCTACGCACGGGCTTGCAGGGAATCAAACATCGTTCTATTCTCGAACACGGTTCGATAAATCGAACGTCGTTCCAGAATCGAGCCGCGTTCGATCCTCCCGAAAGGCTCTTCCCATGACCACCGATACCCTCGAGACCCCCGCGGTCTCCGACGGCGCCCCGCGCGCCGCCGTCGCACCCCACCCCGGCGCACGCCACCGCGCCCGCCGCACCACCTCCCCCCAGTCCCTGCGCGCGGCCTGGCCCGCCCTGCTGGGGCTGTGCCTGGCCATGCTCGTGGAGATGGTGGACAACTCCATCCTCAACATCGCCCTGCCCACCGTCGGGCGCGAGCTGCACGCCAGCCCCACGGACCTGCAGTGGATCGTCGGGGCCTACTCCCTGACCTTCGGCGGCCTGCTCATGGTCGGCGGCACCATCGGGGATAAGATCGGGCGCCGCCGCACCCTGCTCACCGGCCTGGCCCTGTTCGGCCTGGCCGGGCTGGGCGTGCTGCTGGTGCGGACCCCCGAGCAGCTGATCGCCGTGCGCGCCCTGTCCGGGGCCTTCGCGGCCCTGATGGCGCCCATCACCATGTCCCTGATCTTCCGGCTGTTCGACGACGACGTGCTGCGCGGCCGGGCCATCGGCCTGATCATGGTGGTCTCCATGGTCGGCTTCGCCCTCGGGCCCACCCTGGCCGGGCTGGCCGTGGCGCACATGCCCTGGCAGGCCCTGCTGGTCCTCAACGCCCCCGCCGCCCTGCTGGCCTGGCTCGGCGTGCGCTTCGGGGTCAGCCCGGACCGCTCCGAGGACCTGCGCCGCGGCGTCATGTTCGTCTCCACCCAGCTCTACCAGTTCGCCTGGGGCTGGTCCGCGTTCCGCGCGGGGCTGGCCAACCTGCCCTTCGTGGTGGGCATGCTGGCCGTGGGTCCGCTGGTGGACGGCCTGGTGGCCCGGATCGGGCAGCGGCGCACCTCCATCATCGGCCTGGTGTGCGTGCTGCTGGCCCTGGCCATCTGGATCTGGGCGCTGTCCCACGGCTATCTGTGGTGCGCCGTCGGCATGCTGATCATGACCGCCGGGATGCGCATCATCATGACCACCGGGGCGGTGGCCCTGGTGGGGGCCCTGCCGGAATCCCACACCTCCATCGGCTCGGCCCTGAACGACACGGCCCAGGAGCTGGGCAACGCCGTGGGCGTGGCCATCGTCGGCACCGTGATGGCCGCCGTCGTGGGTCGGAGCCTGCCGCAGGGAGCCTGGGACGCCGGGCTGGTTGACGGGTTCGTGCACTCCCAGCAGATCTCCTTCACCCTCCTCGCCGGGATCGTGCTGGTCATGGGCGTCATCGGGGTGCGGACCCTCACCGACTCCACTGAGACCGAAGAGCGCTGACGCTGACCATCCCGGTATGTACTCTGAGAACATGATGAACATCACTCGCTCGATGGGAGCTTCCGCCTCCATCCTCCTGATCACCTTGGGAATCACGGCCTGCGGCTCATCGGATCAGGACTCTAGCCCTTCGTCCGCGGCTCCTGCAGCGTCGTCCTCCTCGCCGGCGGCTTCCGCTGAGGCGTCTGATACCGCTTCCGAGTCCGTCGCCAGTGAGGAGCCCTCAGCGTCCGGCGGTGGCTCTTCCATGTCGTCCGGGAGCAGTTCCTCGGCACCCAGCCTGGATGCGGAAGCGGATGGCGACGCCCCCATCCTGAACATCACGAGTGAGACGAAGGCACCCGCGACGATCGGTGAGTGGAAGATCCAGAGTGCGGGGCAGCTCGGAAACAGCATCACGTACACCAAGGGCAGCAAATATGCCTATATCAGCTACAGCCCCATCATGACCCTCGAAGACACGAAGACGCCGGGTAACGCCGCGGCATTCAAGCACAGCGGAACCCCTATCCCCGGCGGCTACTGCGGATCCAACAACCCGCGCCCCGAGGAGGGGCAGCCTCTGGAAGGCTGCCGTCTGGCCGCTACTGAAGGCACGGTGAGCGTGACGGTGCCCGATTCCTCTCCGGAGGAAGTCAAGGAGTTCGCGCGTCAGACACAAGAGGCTCTGAAGTAGCCCCCCACGCCGGAGGCGTAGGCCTGGCGGCGTCGTAGGGTGGGGTGCCATGGGCAGGAAGCGCGGCGCACGGCAGGAGCACACCCCGGAGACGACGTCGGCCGGGCCCGTGCCCGGGGAGCACCCCATCGACACCGGCACCGCCGAGCTCGTGCCGGATCGCTTCCACCCGGACGCCTGGCTGCTGCTGGTCAACGGCGTGCAGTCCAGCCACGTGATCCTCGGGCAGCCCCGGGAGCTGGCCTTCGAGTACATGCGGTGGATCGCGGCCTTCCTCGAGCTGTTCGTCCCCGCCCACCTGGACCCCGAGCGGCTGCGGGCGACCCACCTGGGCGGCGCGGGCTGCTCCCTGGCCCGCTGGACGGCCGCGACCTGGCCGCGCAGCCGCAGCACCGTCGTCGAGCTGGATGCCCGGCTCGCCGCGCTGGTGCGCGAGTGGTTCGACGTGCCCCGCGCCCCCACCGTGCGGATCCGGGTGGGGGAGGCCCGGCAGGTCACCGAGGGCTTCGCACAGGCCAGCCGGGACGTGATCATCCGAGACGTGTTCGCCGGGGCCGTGACCCCGCGGCCGCTGACCACCGCGGAGTTCTTCGCCCACGCTCACCGTTCCCTCGCCCCGGGCGGGCTGTACGTCGCCAACTGCGGGGATGACCGGCGGATGCTCGGGGTGCGGGAGGAGATCGCCGGCCTGGCCGAGGTGTTCGGGCACGTCGCGGTGATCGCGGATCCGCCGATGCTCAAGGGGCGCCGCTACGGCAACGTCATCCTGCTCGCCTCGGACGCTCCGCTGCCGGTCGAGGGCTCCGATGACGCCGCCCGCCTGGCCAGGGAGCTGCTCGGCGGGGCGGTGCCCGCCCAGTACCGGGACGAGGCGTGGACCCGCCGCTTCGCCGCCGGCGCGTCACCGCGCCGGGACTGAGTCCCCCGTCGGGCGCCCGGTAGTCTCAGGAAGACGCTTGATGAGAAGATCGACGCACCGGCGTCTCAATAAGCTCAGCCGCGCGTCGGACCGTTCCCCTCGTGGCGCAGGCCCTGGATGACTTCGCCCGTCGGGCGGGTCGCCGACCGTGAGCCCCCCTCCCCACGGGGTGGGAAAAGTGGCAGGCTGGGATCATGCTGGTTGCCTTCTCCCTGGTCCCCTCCGGCGGCGAGTCCCCGGACGCCTCCGTGCACGACGCTGTCGCGGCCGCCGTCACCGTGGTCCGCGACTCCGGTCTGCCGCACCGCACCGACGCCATGTTCACCACCATCGAAGGCGAATGGGATGAGTGCATGGACGTCGTCAAGCGCGCCGCCGAGGCCGTCGGCGAGTACGGCACGCGGGTCTCCCTCGTGCTCAAGGCGGACATCCGCCCCGGGTACACCGGGGAGCTCACCGGCAAGATCGAGCGGCTCGAGCGGGCCGTGCAGCGCCGCGCCCTGGAGAGCGGGCAGGGCGGGAAGGACGCCGGGACGGGCGCCGCGTGAGCGGGTGGTTCGTCGGCGACGGCGAATTCCGCATCGCCCCGGTGGATGCCGGCCCCGGCTCCGCGGATCCGCAGACCTTCACCCGCCTGCATCTACAGTGCCTGGAGACCGCCTACGCGCGGATCATCGACGAGGACTTCGGGCGGCGCATCCGCGCCGAGGCGGAGAGCGTCGCCGCCGAGGATCGGGAGAATCTCGCCGCGCCCGCAACCCGCGCGGTGATCGCCTGGGCCAATCCCGGCTTCGGGCAGAGCAACGAGTTCGGCTGCTGCTCGATCGGGGCGGACCCGGACCTGTGGTTCCGCCCCGTCGGGTTGGCGCTGAGCACGGACGGGCCTCAGTCGTGGGAGGCGAAGGCGGGCGCTGCGCCCCTGCCCGGCGTCGCTGGGAAGCCGCCGCGCACCCTGGTGACCCTGTACGTGCTGCCCGAGGCGCAGGGCCGCGGGCTCGGCGGGCACCTGCTGGACGCCGTCCTGGGCGCCGAGGAGCCGGCATACCTGTGGATCATCAACGGCAACGACGGCGCCGAGCGCTTCTACGCCCGCCGCGGCTTCCGCTCCCTCGGGGAGGCCTACCCCGGGGGCGGGGCGTGGGAGCCGGCCACCACCGGGCGGATGGCGCGCGGGCTGACCCGCCCCGATGATCGGGCGCGATCCGGCCGGGACTGATCCGGCCCAGCTCTGTCCGGCCCGGCCCAGACCGGTCAGCGTCGGGCGGGCGCCTCGTCCAGGTAGTACCAGCGTCCATCCTCACGCAGAAACCGGCTGTCCTCCTCCTGCACCCCGCGACGCCGATGCTCGCCCGGGATGCCGGGGACGGAGCGCCAGTGCGCGGCGAAGCGCACGCGGGCGGCGTCGTCGAAGGGACCTCCGGAGGTCTGCAGGATCTCCAGGCGCTGCCACCGGATCTGCGGGTCCAGCTCCAATGAGGCCGGCCGGGTGCTCGGGTACCAGGTGGCCAGCAGGTAGTCGGCCAGCCCCAGGGCGAAGGCCGTGAAGCGGGAGCGCATCAGCGCCTCCGCCGTGGGGGCGGGTGCGCCCCGGTGGTGCCGGGCGCAGCAGGCGCCGTAGGTCTCGCCGGTGCCGCAGGGGCAGCGGGCGTCGTCATCCAGCGTGGGCATGGGAACCAGGATAGGCGGCGTCGGGGGAAGTCCGAGGTGCGGCACAGGAGAACCCCAGGGTCGGTGCGTATGGTGGGAATCACCTCAAAGGTGCGAGTGATTGATGAGCCGAAGCCCCGGCCTGGTGTTCCAGGACCGGGGCTTCGGTGCGTTCGGCTCGTGCGGCCACCAGCGGCTCGGCGATGGCGGCGCGTCCGCCATCGGCGCGGATGCGGTGAGGGTCAGTGCGTCCAGCCCTGGATCAGGCCCATCCCGAAGTAGGCCAGGAAGGCCAGGGACACCAGGTACATCAGCGGGTGGACCTCCCGGCCGCGGCCCTGCACCAGGCGGATGAAGGTGAAGGAGACGAAGCCCGCGCCGATGCCGTCGGCGATCGAGTAGGTGAACGGCATCATCGCGATGGTCAGGAAGGCCGGGATGCCCAGGCCCCAGTCGTCCCACTGCACGTGCACGGCCTGGCTGACCATGAGGAAGCCGACCACGACCAGCGCCGGGGCCACCGCCTCGAAGGGCACGATGTTCACCAGCGGGGAGAAGAACATGGCCGCCAGGAACAGCAGGCCGGTGACCACCGTGGCCAGGCCGGTGCGCGCGCCCTCGCCGATGCCGGTCGCGGACTCCACGAAGATCTGCGACGACGATGCGGAGGCGCCGCCGCCGGCCACCGAACCCAGGGCGTCCACGGCCAGCACGCGGTTCATCCCGTAGATGTTGCCCTGCCGGTCCACGGTCCCGGCCTCCGTGGCCAGGCCCACCGAGGTGCCCATCGCGTCGAAGAACACCGAGAGCAGGATCGCGAAGACCAGCAGGCTCGCGGCCATCGCCCCGAGGGAGGTGAAGCCGCCGAACAGATCCACCGCCCCGACCAGGGACAGATCCGGCAGGCTCAGCCACTGGCTGGGCAGGGCCGGGGCGACCAGGGACCAGCCGGTGGCGGAGTCCGCGGAGGTCCCGGACGGGGCCACGGCCTCGAGGATCACCGCGAGGATCGTGGAGGCGATGACGCCGATGAGGATCGCCCCGCGCACCTTGCGGATCATCAGGGCGATGGTCAGGAACAGCCCGACCAGGAACACCAGGATCGGCCAGCCGATCAGCTGCCCGTCCACCCCGAAGGTCACCGGCACGGTGGTGCCCGCGGCGTCCGGGGTGCGGCGGATGAAGCCGGCGTTGACGAAGCCGATGAAGGAGATGAACAGGCCGATGCCGACGACGATCGCGACCTTCAGCGACTCCGGCACCGCGTTGAACACCGCGGTGCGGAAGCCGGTGAGCACCAGGACGAACATGATGACGCCGGCCCACACGACCATGCCCATCAGCTCCGGCCAGGTGAGGTTCGGCGTCGTCGTCATGGTCGCGGCGAGGAAGGCGTTGATGCCCAGGCCCGCGGACATCGCGAAGGGCTGCTTGGCGATCACGGCCATCAGGATGGTCATGATCCCGGAGACCAGCGACGTGGCGGCGGCGACCCGGGCCAGGCCGAGCTGGGAGCCGTTCGCGTCCGCGATCAGCCCGATGACCAGGGGATTCAGGACCACGATGTAGCTCATCGTGAAGAACGTGGCCAGGCCGCCGCGGATCTCGGTGCCCACCGTGGAGCCGCGGGCGGTGATGTGGAAGAACCGATCCAGGCCGCCGCGAGGCTGCGGCGTCGGGGTGTCGGCGGCGGGGGTGCGGCGCGGAGCCGCGGTGTTTTCAGTCATGGCGTGAAAATCCGTAGATACTCTCGTGGGTGCGGGGTCACCATGAGCGCCGGGATCGGTCGCGCCGCCGGGTCCGGGCAGGTGCGCCGGGGAGGGCGGCCCCGCCGTCGGGGGTGCATGGGCGCGGGATCCGGTGGTGCGGATCACCGCGCGAGCTCGAGTCTACCCCGCTTTTCCAGCCGACCCGGGAAACATCACGTCATCCCACATAAAGCCACACGAACCCACACTAGGGTGGGGTGACGGCGGGGATCCCCGCCGGCCGCGTGGAAAGGACGCCCGATGAGCGCTGCAACCCTGCTGAGGACCGTGACCGACCCCGTGCGACGCCGCCCCGCCGTCGCCGTGCTGGTCGGGGTGATCGCCGGGATCTTCTCCGGCATCGTGAAGTTCGGGTGGGAGGTGCCGTTCCCGCCGCGCTCACCCGAGCGGGACGCGACCAACCCCCCGCAGGCCCTGCTGGAGCTGCTGGGGATGTCCCCCGAGGCCACGCACCAGACCTACACCTACCTGGGCAACGACCTGCCATGGGTCAGCTTCATCGTGCACTTCGCCTTCGCGATCTCCTTCGCCGTCCTGTACTGCGTGGTCGCCGAGTACCGGCCCGGGATCACCCTGTGGCAGGGTGCGGTCTTCGGTCTGGCGGTGTGGGTGGCCTTCCACCTCGTGGTCATGCCGCTGATGGGCATCGTGCCCGCCCCGTGGGAGCAGCCCTTCGGCGAGCACTTCTCCGAGGCCCTGGGCCACGTGGTGTGGGCGTGGTCCATCGAGATCGTGCGCCGAGACCTGCGCAGCCGGATCACCGGCCAGCCGGACCCGTGGGTGCGGCAGCTGGA
This sequence comes from Rothia kristinae NBRC 15354, assembly GCF_001570865.1. Lineage (GTDB taxonomy): Bacteria > Actinomycetota > Actinomycetes > Actinomycetales > Micrococcaceae > Rothia > Rothia kristinae. The sequence goes on along the minus strand of NZ_BCSM01000011.1, from coordinate 95,931 downwards.
GGAGGCCGCGGGCTGATTCGCGCGAACCGTCACTGGCGTGGGTTATGTATGGCTCATAGCCCACGTGGGTGACGGCTCGGAGTCTTGTGTCTGTCGTATGGCCGCGAACCGTCACTGGTGTGGCTTCTCAACGGCTTATAGTCCACGTGAGTGACGGCTCGGTGCTGGGGAGGGAGGGTCGGTGAGGTCAGCGGGCTCGGTGCACCGCAGCTGCCACCAGCGCGACCACCCGCGGCACCAGCTGACCGCGGTAGGGCGCGAGTGCGTCCAGGTCTGCGGCGACCACGCGCACCTCCACGGCGTCCACGCTGCGGGTCGCCCGCTCCCGGGCGACGTCGCGGTGGACCTGCCGCGGATCCGAATGGTGCATCCCCTCGTACTGGACGCTCGTGCGACTGTACTCATCCCACAGATCTGGCAGCACCTCGCGCCCGTCTGCCCCGATGAGACGGTGATCCGTGATCCACTCGCCCACCCGGTGATCCTCCAGGAGCAGGCGCATCCGCGTCTCCTGGGGTGAATCCACGCCCACGCGCACCCGGCCCAGCGCCAGCCGGGCCCGCCGCACCCCGCGGACCCCCGGGTGCTCGTCGAGCATCCTCCGCAGCTGCTCCACGGTGCACAGCGGCGGCACACCGGCGCGGATGCCGTGACGGTGTGTGCACACCAGACCGTCACCCACCGCGACCAGCGCCACCGGGTTGAGCATCCGCGCGAGGTCCAGGAAGGTGCGCGCCGGCGTCGTCACCATGACCTCCCCGACCATCATCACGTCCCCCGGACGGTACGCCGCCTCGGTGCCGACGACGCCTGGGCGACGCAACCGCGGCCTGCCATCCGTGCGCGCCAGATGCAGGAGGGTGCTGCGCGACAACGTTCCAGGCAGGCGCATCCCGTGGAGCTGGGCGGCGGTCACCCCGCAGATCACGGCGTGCCCGGCCTGCGCGGCGACGACGGCGGCGACCTGCGCCGGCGTCGGCTCCGCCCCGGGGACGCACCGGATGCCGCGGCGCAGCTGCCGCAGGTCCCCCGCGTACGCCCGGAACCGGGAGAGCCCGTGCCGTTCCAGTGCGCTCGCGGTGATCGGTGTGTTCAGCAGCGGCGTCGGGAGGGGCTGGGGAACTCTCATGCCCCGGTTCTACCGGGCGGGGCATCCGGTGAACGCCTCCGGATCCGCACGACGACGGCGCCCCTGTGGATTCCCCGCGGCATCTCAGGTGTGGATCCCCCGCTGCCGGAGCCTCCCGCCGCGCTCAGCGCCCCAGCCCTCCCGCGAACCGTCACTGGTGTGGCGTATGGGAGCATCAGAGCCCACGTGAGTGACGGTTCGGTACCGCACGCCGTCGTCCTTCGGGCGGCTATGCTGACCTGGGCGGACCCGCCGCCGAGCACCCCAGGAGGCCGAGCACCCGATGAGCACCGACAGCACTCCCTCCGGCCCAGGCGCCTCCGCCGCCCCGGACCTCCCGCCGCTGGGCAACGGAGCCCATCAGCACCGGCTGACCATGATCGCCCTGGTCGCCACACTGGGCGGCCTGCTGTTCGGCTACGACACCGGCGTCATCAACGGCGCCCTGCTGCCCATGTCCGCCGAGCTCGGGCTCACCGAGGTCACCGAGGGCGTGGTCACCTCCTCCCTGCTGTTCGCCGCGGCCATCGGCGCCCTGACCATCGGATACGTCTCCGATGCGTGGGGTCGACGCCGGACCATCCTCCTGCTCGCCGTGATGTTCTTCCTCGGCGCCATGCTGTGCGTGTTCACCCCCGGACTGGGGCTGCTGATCGCCGGGCGGGTAATCCTGGGCCTGGCCGTCGGCGGAGCCTCCACCGTGGTGCCGGTGTTCCTCGCCGAGCTCGCCCCCTACGAGATCCGCGGCTCCCTGTCCGGGCGCAACGAGATGATGGTGGTCCTCGGGCAGCTGGCCGCGATCGTCATCAACGCGATCCTCGGGAACACGCTGGGGCACCTCGAGGGGGTCTGGCGGATCATGCTGGCCGTGGCCGCCCTGCCCGCCCTCGCCCTGTTCTTCGGGATGCTGCGGATGCCGGAATCCCCCCGCTGGCTGATGGCCCGCGGCCGCACCGATGAAGCCCTCGAGGTGCTCAAGACCGTCCGCTCCGAGGAGCGCGCCCAGGCCGAGGTCGACGACATCCAGCGCCTCGTGCACGAGGACCGGCAGGAGCGCGGGGAGGGCCTGCGCGGGGTCCTGACCAACCGGTGGCTGCTGCGCCTGCTGCTGACCGGCATCGCCGTGGCCGTGTTCCAGCAGCTGACCGGCATCAACGTGATCATGTACTACGGCCAGGTGGTGCTCACCGAATCCGGCTTCGGGCAGAACGCCGCGCTGGTCGCCAACATCGCCCCCAGCGTGATCGGGGTGATCGGCGCGATCATCGCCCTGTGGATGATGGAGCGGGTCGACCGGCGCACCACCTTCATCACCGGCTACACCCTGGTCACGGTGTTCCACGTGCTCATCGGCGCCGCGACCCTCGCCGTGCCCCAGGACAGCCCGGCCCGCCCCTACATCATGCTGGTGCTGATCGTCGGGTTCGTCGGGTCCATGCAGACCTTCCTCAACGTGGCCACATGGGTGATCCTCTCCGAGATGTTCCCGCTGCACATGCGCGCCGTCGGCATGGGCGTGTCCGTGCTGTGCATGTGGGTGGCCAACGGCCTGCTCAGCCTGTTCTTCCCGGTGCTCATCGCCCACCTGGGCATGACGGCGTGCTTCTTCGGCTTCGCCGTGCTCAACGCCCTCGCGGTCCTGGTGATGTGGCGCTTCCTCCCGGAGACCCGCGGGCGCACCCTCGAGCAGGTGGAGGAGGACGTCGCCACGGGAGCGATCTTCGTCGTCCCGGGGCGCGAGGAGGACTGAGAGCGGCGGCACGGCCGTCCGTCGGTCCCGGTGGCCTCACCCGGCCCTGGAGCGGGTGAGGCTGCCGGGGGACCCCTCAGGGCGCTTACCCCGCGAGGATCGCGATCGCCTCGTACGGGGCCAGCTCCAGCTCGGAGGCCCCCTCAGCGAGGGCGGCCAGCCGCGCGTCGTCGTCGTGGACGTTGCCGATCAGCACCCGACCGGTGCGGAACTCCTCCGGCACGGCGACGGCGGTGCTCTCGCCGTAGAAGTTCGTGAGCACGAGCAGGGCTTCCCCGGATTCCGACGCGGGCCCTTCCGGCGAACCGCTCTCCAACCGCCGGATGTAGGCGAACACGCTCGGGTGCTCCAGGGCCCACGCTTCGTAGGTCCCGTGCGCGATCAGCGGGCTCTCGTGGCGCAGCCGGATCAGCTCCCGGTAGTACGGCAGAATCCTCCCGGACTCCTCTTCCGCGGCCACGGAGATCGCCTCCTGATTGGTCGGACGCAGCCAGGGCACGGTCGAGGAGAACCCGGCGTGCTCGCTCGCATCCCACTGCATGGGGGTGCGGGCGTTGTCCCGAGCCTTGGAATGCACGACGTCGAAGGCGTCGGCTTCGCTGAGCCCCTGGGCGCGCAGGGTCGCGTAGGCGTTGCGCGCCTCCACGTCCGTGTACTCCTCGACCGAGGTGTAGACCGGGTCCGTCATCCCGATCTCCTCGCCCATGTACACGAACGGGGTTCCGCGCAGCAGATGGATCACGGTGGCGAGCATGGTCGCGGAGCGCTCGCGCCACACGGTCGCGTTGCCGAAGCGGTCCAGGGCCCGCGGCTGGTCGTGATTGGTCCAGAACAAGGCGTTCCACCCGTTCCCGGCCTGCATCCCCGCGGCCCACTCGTGCAGGGTGGCCTTCAGCCGGGAGAAGTCGAAGGGCATCAGCGTCCACTTGCGTCCATCCCGGTAGTCCACCTTGAGGTGGTGGAAGCTGAAGACCATGTCCAGCTCCTCGTTGTCCGGGTCCGAGTAGCCCACGCAGCGCTCCACCGTGGTCGAGGACATCTCCCCGACGGTGACCGAATCCCGATCCCGACCGAAGCTCGCGCGATTCAGCTCGCGTAGGTAAGCGTCGACGTCGGCGCCGTCGGTGTACATGCGCCGCCCGTCCGAGCCGTCACCCGCCGAGCGCAGCTGCGCGTCCTTGCCGATGAGATTCACGACGTCGAAGCGGAACCCGCGCACGCCCTTGGCGCGCCAGAAGTTCACGATCTCCGCCATCTCCGCCCGGACCTGCGGGTTGCGCCAGTTCAGATCCGCCTGGGTCTCATCGAACAGGTGCAGGTAATACTCCCCCGTGTCCCCGAAAGGCGCCCACGCCGGCCCGCCGAACTTGGACTCCCAGTCGGTGGGCAGGGAGCCATCCGCCTGGGGCGGGCGGATGATGTAGTAATCGCGGTACCTCCGCTCACCGGCGAGGGCGCACTGGAACCATTCGTGGGCGGTGGAGGTGTGGTTGAAGACCATGTCGAACATGACGCCGATGCCGTGCTCGCCCAGCCGGGCGATCAGCTCCTCGACGTCGTCCATGGTGCCCATCGCGGGGTCCACGGCGCGGTAGTCGGCGACGTCGTAGCCGTTGTCCCGCTGCGGGGAGGGAAAGAACGGATTGAACCACACCATGTCGACCCCGAGGGAGGCGATATACGGGATCTTCTCGATGACCCCGCGCAGATCCCCGACCCCGTCCCCGTCCGAGTCCCGGAAGGACTTGGGATAGATCTGGTAGATGACCTTCTCACGGAAGCTCACCGGGTTCTCCTCTCCTCGGGGCGACGGCGGGCGAAGTCGCGGAACCGGAAGCGGTCCGCGCGGTGGCGGGAGACCGTGAACTGGATGTCCGCGGTGTCCTCCAAGCTGGTGATGCTGGTGGTGGTCACCACGACGTCGGAGGCATCCAACCCGAGCAGGCGGCAGTCCTCGTCGTCGGCGGGGACCACCCGGATCTCCTTGACGGAGTACCCCAGGGACAGCCCGAGGGTGCCCTCCAGGTGGTCGTACAGGGAGTCCTGGGCGACCTGCTCGGTGATGCCGGGGGCCAGCGCGGTCACCAGATAGTCGTGGTCGATGATCACCGGCTCCCCGTCGATCACGCGCAGTCGAGCCACGTGGGTCACGGGCACCGGTTCCAGGCGCGCTCCTCCGTCGCGCAGACCGGCGAACGCGGCCACCGGCAGCATCGTCTGCTCGACGGCGAGCACGCGGTTATCCAGATCCAGGCCCTCGGCGAGGGAGAACTCCTTGTATCCGAGCAGTCGTGTCACCGGGAAGACGTAGTGGGAGCGCTCGAGGACCTTGGAGCCGCGCCCGGTGATCTTCTGGATCCAGCCATCCTCGGTGAGCTCCTGCAGGGCCCGGCGCACGGTCTCGCGGGAGGCCCCGTAGGAGGTGGCCAGCTGGTGCTCGCTGGGGAGGAACCCGCCGACGGGGTAGGTGCCGTCCTCGATGCGGGCGCGCAGATCCCGATCGATGGCAGCCGCCTTGCCGGTCATGTGGTTCCCCCTGGTCGTGCCTACCTGTCTAGACACCACTGTGCTCCCCGCTGCCCACCTGTCCAGACAGGTGGGCAGCGGGGAATGTCGCGGCCCGGGGCAGCGCGTCTAGGGCTCAGGCGGCCGCGGTCGTTCGATCCGGCAGCAGCTCGAAGCGCTCCGGGTGGAAGGTGCCGTTGGCCTCCCGGAAGGCGTACCCGAAATCCGGCCAGATCAGCGTCAGCCGACCGGTGCGCGGATCCAGGTACCAGGAATCGCATCCGCCGTCGGTCCACACGGAGCCGCGCGCCTTCCGGTCGATCTGCGCCACGTACTCCTCCTCCTGCTCCGGGATCGGGGTGAGCACGGCATCGTCGTGCTGCCCGGCGTAGTCCATCGCCCCCAGGATGTACTCCACCTGGGACTCGATGATGTAGACGATCGAATTATGCCCCAGCGAGGTGTTGGGTCCGTTGATCGAGAACAGGTTGGGGTACCCGGCCACCGCCGTGGAATCCAGGGCCCGCATCCCGCGTGACCAGTGCTCGGCCAGGTTCACCCCGCCCACGCCGTGCACCAGTCGCGCGAACGGAGGCTGGGCGGCCTCGAACCCGGTCGCGAAGATCAGCACATCCAGGTCGTAGCGGGCACCCGAGGCGGCCACCGCCGTCGAGCCCTGCACCGAGGCCAGCGCGGAAGCCTCCACCGTGGTGTTCTCCGCGGCCATGGCGGGATAGTACGTGTTGGACAGCAGCAGACGCTTGCATCCGGGTTCGTAGTGCGGCGTCAGCTTCTCCCGCAGCGCCTCGTCCTGCACCTGTGCGGCCAGGTGCGCGGCGGCCATCGCCTTGATCCCGCTCAGATACGGATCGATGCCGCGGCGCGCCGGGTACGTGTTCTCCTGATTCCAGAACAGCTCCTCACGCACCCGACGGATGGTCGAGGGATCCCGTCGGAACATCCGCCTCTCCCCGTCCGTGTACTCCTTCACCGGGCGGGGGATCACCCACGCCGGGGTGCGCTGGAAGACCACCAGCTCCCTCGCCGCCTGCTGCGCCTCCGGCACCAGCTGGATCGCGCTGGCGCCCGTGCCGACGATGCCGACCCGCAGGCCCTCCAGTCGAATGCTCGGATCCCAGCGGGCCGAATGGCAGGCGCGTCCGGTGAATCCCTCGAGGCCGGGCACCTCCGGCAGGTGCTCATCGGCCAGGTGTCCGGTGGCCATGATCAGGTAGCGGGCCTCCACCTCACCCCCGTCGGTGCTCAGCTCCCATCGCTGGGTCCGTTCGTTCCAGGTGGCGTCCCGCAGGGCGGCGTCGAATCGGAAGTGCGGCGTGAGTCCCTCCTCGCGGGCGCACTCGCGCAGGTATTCCTGGATCTCGGCCCCGGGGGAGAAGAGGCTGGTCCAGTCGGGGTTGGGGCGGAAGGAGAAGGAGTACAGGTGCGAGGGGACGTCGCAGGCGACCCCGGGGTAGGTGTTGTCCCGCCAGGTGCCGCCGAGGTCGGAGGCGCGTTCGATGATGAGGAAATCCTCGTCCCCGCGGCGCTTGAGGCGGATGCCCATGGCCAGACCGGCGAAGCCGGAGCCGACGATCGCGGTCTTCACTCGGGTGGGACCATTGCCCGGGGCGGTGTCCGAGGGGATCTGGGTGGTGGTGTGGGTGTCGGTGGTGGTCATGGTGTGCTCCTGGAGGTTGGGAAGTCCGCGGCCGAGGCTGGGCTCCGGCGGCCGCCGGACTCGAGCGGGGTCGGGGTCGATGGGGTCGTCTGCCGGGGTCACGGCCTCGGCGCGGGGATAAGGGTCCCCGCGTCATAGCGCTGAGGGTCGTCGAGGAATCCCTGCACATGGAAGCTGATCTCGGATGGCCGTTCCAGAACGGAGGCATGGCCGGTTCCGATGACGGCCAGACGTGCGTCCCGGATGGCGCCGAACAGCTGCCGCTGGTGGCGCAGCGGCACCATCTGGTCGTCTTCCGAGCCGATGATCAGCGTGGGGTGCGGGATCGCCTCCGCCTCCTCGGTGATCTGCACGCGCCGGTTCAGCTCCATCTGCGCCGCAGTGAACGGGGTGAAGGCCTGGGCCTTCAGTGCGGGAGCGATCTCCGCCATCGTTTTGCCTGCGAGGAAGGGGCCGCCGAAGGCGCAGAAGGCCGTGTACTCGGCGAGGGCCTCGTGGTCCGCGGCGTACAGACGGGTCCAGACGTCGTTGCGGATCAGCTGCTGCAGATCTGTGCGAACCCACCCGTTAATCAGCACGAGCCGTCCGATCAGCTCGGGGCGGCGGGCGGCGATGAGGGCGGCCACGCACGCGCCGAGACTGTAGCCCAGCAGGGTCACGTGCCCGGCCTCGACGGCGGCCTCCTCGAGCACGGCGATGACCTGCAGCGCCAGGTCCTCCAGCTCCAGGGTCCGCTGAGCGGACTCACCTGCCGGGGCGGTGGTGCCCTCAGGGGCGGTCCAGTCCACGGCCAGAGTCCGCTGACGCGTCGCCAGGACCGGGAAGAGGAAGCCGAAGTTCGCGGCCGTGGAGCCTCCGGTGCCGTGGACCAGGAGGATGACGTCGTCGCGGTCGTGGGCATCGCGGGAGTCGTACCAGGTGACGTCGACGGCGGAGCCTGCGCTGTCCTGAGTCTGCACGGTGTGGGCGAGGGATGGGAGATCGTCGTACATCGGGTGGGCCTCCTGCGGCGTCGAAGGTGGTCGGAGTGACGGCCCTTGGGGGTGTTGGCCCCTCCGACTCGGGGCCGCGGCTTCGCTGCCGCGGCGCCGGGGGTTCGGAGCGGGGTCCGTCGCGGCCGTCGTGGTGATATTTCTACGACGGCGTAGTCTGCATCACAAGAGATGGCGGATCATCGGAAGTCAGCTCTGCGGACTCTCCGCTCCGGACGGAAGGCGGCACCATGGCATCACCACCCACACCTGGTCCCGGCACCATCCCCAAGATCGCCGCGATCCTGGAAGCCTTGGCCGTTGCGGGACAGAATGGGGCGCGACTGAAGAATCTCGCCGAGGACACCGGGATCGCCCGTCCCACGGTGCATCGCATCCTCGCTGAGCTGACCGCCGTCGGGCTGGTGCGCAGCACCGCTCAGCGCCGGTACGCGTGCGGGTCGAAGCTGTACGCGCTGGGTCTGGCGGCCCCCGGGCCGGTGCTCAATGCCGACCGCATCCGGCACGAGGCGCAGCGGCTGTCCGGGATCTGCGGAGACACCGTGTACGTGGGGGTGCGCCACGCGGACGGCGTCAGGTACGTGACCCGCACCAGCGGCACCTACCCGCTGCGGGCGTACGCCATCGACCCCGGGGACATCCTGCCGCTGAGCAACACGTACTGCGGGCTGGCGATCCTCGGAACCCTGCCGGCCGCCGAACAGGAGCGGGAGCTCGGCCAGTGGCGCCGTCGTCGCTCCCCCGAGTGGGTGGCCACCTCCTCCGCGAAGCACGAGGCGATGATGCGCCGCGCGCTGGCCGACGTCGCCGAGCTCGGGTACGCCGCTGGCCCCAACCACATGGTCCCGGAGCTGTCCGGGCTGTCCCTGCCGGTGCCCGTGCACGACGCCGCCGGGGCTGCGCTGGCCGCAGTGAGCATCTCCGCCGTGCACTCGCGTCTGAGCCCGGAGCGCATCCGAGGGATCCTGCCCTCCATGCGCGAGACCGCCGGGCGCCTGGCCGAGAGCATCGCCCTGCCCTGAGGGCGGGGTGCGGTGGTGTGTGTCGTCGGACGGTCACCTTGCCGAGCCGTCACTCACGTGGGCTCTGGGGTGCGCAGACCTCACGTGAGTGACGGTTCGGCGTCGCGCGCGGCGAGCCGTCGGCGGGCCCGGATGCTGACGATGGCGTGGGTGGAGCACAGGGAGAGGAACAGCAGCGCCAGACCCGCGAACCTCCACGCCCGATCGCGAGAATCCGCCGAGCCGTCACCAGCGGAGAACAGGGCCAGGCCGGTGAGGAGAAGGCCCGCTGCGCCGTAGAACCACGCCGTCCAGCCGAGCCGACGCGAGCGAGCCAGCGGCTGCTGGGCGGGGGTCGGCGTGGAGGCGCTCATCAGGAGGAGGAAGGACAGGATGAGGGTGAACTGCACCCAGATCTGAGTCAGAGCAGAGCCCCGGGCCACCAGCCCAGGAAGCGGGAGCCGAGCCCATTCACCACGATCACGGTGAAGGCCGCGATCAACCCGGACAGCAGGAGCCTCCGCTCCCAGCGGTGGCGCCGTTCGGGACTCACTGATGCCGGTTTGATCGACTGCATGCCCCGAGGATAGCGATCGATGACGGCCGCTCGCTCAGTCCTCGATCTTGCCGATCGGCTCGCGCTTCTCCGCCTGGAAGCGGTCCTCGGTGCGCCCGTAGGCCCAGTACCCGGAGATGGAGATCCGCTCCCGGGGGACCTCCCGCTCCTTGAGGAGGCGACGCACCTGCTTGATGGACTCCCGCTCCCCGTGGGCGAAGACGTCCACGGTGCCGGGCAGCCACTCGCGGGACTGCATCAGCGCGGTCAGCCGGTTCGGATCCGCGCCGGTGCCCTCCTGCACCTTCCACACGACCTCGAAGCCCTCCGGCACCGAGGCGAACTCCTGGCGGTCCTCGTCGTGGTCCAGGGTGATGAAGGCGTACCCGCGGGCGTCGTCGGGCAGGGCCTCGATCGCGGAGCCGATGGCGGGCAGCGCCGAGGCGTCGCCGGCGAACAGGTGCCAGTCGGCGTCGGGATCCGGGGAGTACTTCCCGCCGGGCCCCATGAGCACCAGCTGGTCCCCGGGGGATGCCTGCGCGGCCCACGGGGCGGCCAGTCCCTCGTCCCCGTGGGTCACGAAGTCGATGGTCAGGGTCTGCGCCTCATGGTCGACGGCGCGCACCGTGTAGGTGCGGGTCACGGGAACGTCCTCCGGCGGGAGGGTCTCCCGCACGTGCATCATGTCGAAGGGGGCGCTCAGGCCCAGCTCCGGCTTGGCGAAGACCAGCTTGACGTACTGATCCGTGAAGCCGTTGTCCTGGAATGCGGAGAATCCCTCCCCGCCGAGGATCAGGCGCACCATGTGCGGGGTGAGCTGCCGTCGTTCGACGACCTGCAGGAGGGTCTGCGGCTTGGGCTTGCGCTGCGGGGCGGTCATGGGGACCTCCGATCCGATCGGGACGAGTAAGGCTCACCTCACCCTAACGCCCGCTCCGCGGTGTGCCCACCCGCGGCTCCCGCCCGCGGGGATGCCTCACCACCGCGAATTGGGAGCCGTCTCGGTGTTTGGGAGCGTCCTCGTGGCTCCCAAACGGCGAAACGGCTCCCAAACGGGCAGGCGCCCCGCCCGCAGGCGCCCCGCCCGGGGGCGTCAGGTGCGGACCCGCACCGCCTCGTGTTCGCCGTCGCGGTTGGCGCGCACCCAGCCCAGGGCGAAGGCCAGGACGATCACGACCACGGCCACCACGGTCGCGATCCCGCCGAAGGCCCAGGTCAGGCCCAGGGTCACCATGATCGGGGCGAGGATCGTGGTGCCGATCTCGAAGGGCGCGTACCCCACGTAGGCCACGCCGAACTCCTCCATGGTCCCGGACTTCATCCGCGGGTCCACGATCTTCAGCAGGGCGATGCCGGTGGCCACCGACGCCGTCGCCCAGCCCCACCCGAACAGGCCGCGCTCCAGCCAGGCCTGCTGGAACATCGCCGGGGAGAGGAAGCGGAACACCAGCAGGCAGTACACCAGGCCCAGCACGAACAGCAGAACCAGCGGCACCGCGTAGTCCACGACGATGGACGGCACGATCGAGGCGATGCCGAAGGCCACCAGGTAGTCCGTGGCCCCGCCGGAGATCGAGTTCACGGTGGTGCCGTCCACGTACGCGGAGGCCTTGGTGGCGTCCAGGATCAGGCGGAAGATGAAGCCGATCACGAAGGCCATCGCGAACATCGGGATGGAGATCCCCGTGGCGGTCTTGATCCCGTTGGTCACCAGGTACGCCACGAACGTCGTCCCGGCGATCACGGACAGGTGCAGGGCCAGCGGCTCCAGGGAGGACGGGGAGGAGGTGCCCTTCCCGATGGAGGGTCGCTCCCCGATGATCGAGATCAGGCCCGTGCGCACGTCATCCGGCAGCTCCTTGTACGAGCCCATCTGGGAGGTCCGCCCCGTGGAGGAGCCCCACTTGGCGATGATGACGCCGCCGATGATCGCCACCAGCGTGCCGACGGTCGCGGAGGTGAACCCCAGGGTCGTGGCGACGGCGGCGCCGTCGTCCCCGTCCAGGGCCGCGCCCACCGCGGCGGCGGTGCCGAAGCCGCCGACCCAGCCGACCGGCATGATCATCCCGAACCAGTCCGGGGTGCCGAACAGCGGGACCAGCACGATCAGGCCGAACAGCACCGCGATGCCCCATTGGCCCACGTACATGCCGGTGGAGTAGGACCACATGGTCCGGGCGCCCTTGGCGACCTTCCCGGAGAACTCCATGGAGAAGGGCATGGCCGCGAACACCACGGCGATGAGGATCGAGGAGTACGCGTTGAGCTGGTCCGAGAACGGGATCCAGCCGAGCCCGGCCGGGCCGAACAGGATGCCCAGCAGACCGCCGGTGATCGGCGCGGGCAGCAGCAGATGCTGGGCGACGGGGATGAACCGGCGGATCAGCTTGCCGAGCAGCAGCAGACCGGAGATCCAGCCGATGTCCGAGAGCAGGGTGTACGGGGTGTAATCCAGGGGAGTCACCTTCCGGGTGCGGGCCGACGGCGGAGGCTGACGCGGCGTCGTCGTCGCGCGCGGGGCCGGCGGCGGGTGATCGGGGATGCCCGAACACCCTACTCGATGGTGCGAGCTTCGGTGCTCGATGACGCCCGGACCGCGCCCTGACCAGCGGATCCCTTTGGGAGGCGCGGCGGCCTGCGGGCGGCCGGGGCGCCTTCCGCGCGGTAGCGTGGGCCGAGAGAGGGCGGTCCGTCGGCGAGCGCCCCCCCATCCGAAGAGGAGGCCACCGTGCGACTGTGGAGCCTGCACCCGCGCTACCTCGACCCAAAGGGCCTGGTGGCCGGGTGGCGTGAGGCCCTGCTGGCCCAGAAGGTGCTGCAGGGGCGGACCACCGGGTATCGGAACCACCCGCAGCTGGCCCGCTTCCGCGCCTGCCCGGACCCGCTGGCGGGGATCGCGATGTTCCTGCGGGAGCTGCACGCCGACTCCGCTCGCCGCGGGTACCGCTTCGACGCCGCGAAGATCGACGCCGAGGCCCTCGCGCGCGCGCAGGCCCTGGACCCGATCCCGGTGAGCGCCGGGCAGATCGACTACGAGGCGGGATTCCTCGCCGAGAAGCTCGCCGTGCGGGACCCGGAGCGGGTTCCCGCGCTGCGCACCGACAGGGAGGCCGGGCGCATCAGCCCGCACCCCCTGTTCACCATCGTCCCCGGTCCCATCGCGGACTGGGAGAAAGCCAGGTGAGCCCCATGAGCACCTACACCCACGACGCCGTCATAGACCACCCGCGCTCGACCGTGACCGGCTGGTACGGCTCCCCCGGGGCCATCCGACGGCTCACCCCGGAGTTCAGCGGCACCGTGCTGCAGGAGCCCACCGACGGGCTGGACCGCGGGTCGGTGACCAAGCTGCTGATGGGCCTGCCGTGGGCGGAGACCTTCCTGCCCGGTTCCCTGCACGCCGGGGTCCGCTGGACCGCGGTGCACACCGAGCACACCCCGGGGGAGACCTTCACGGACGTCATGGACCGCGGGCCCCTGCGCTCCTGGACCCACCACCACGTCTTCTCCGACGCTCCCGGGGGCGCCCGGGACGGCGACGGTGAGGTGGAGGGCGGCACGGAGGCGGCGGCCACCCGCGTGCACGACGAGGTGGACTACGAGCTGCCGGCCCGACTGGATGCGAGGATCGGGTTCAGCGTCCGGGAGATGCGGCGGCAGCTGGAGCGCGTCTTCGAGTACCGGACCCGCCAGACTCGCGCTGACCTGGACTTCCACGCCGCCCTGCGCGGGATCCGCCCCGAGCCGATGACCGTGGTGATCGCCGGGGCCTCGGGGCTGGTCGGCACGCAGCTGAGCGCCCTGCTGCGCGCCGGCGGGCACCGGGTCATCACCCTGCAGCGCCGGGAGGGCCCCTCGGTGCGCCTGGACGCGGACGTCATCACCTGGGATCCGGCCCACGGGGTCCTGGACCCGCAGCTGCTGGCCGGGGCCGACGCCGTCGTGAACCTCTCCGGGGCGGGCATCGCCGGGCGCTTCACCGACGCCCACCGCCGGGCCGTGCTGCATTCCCGGCTGGACGCCACCCGGACCCTGGTCACCGCGATGACGCAGGCGGCGGGCGAGGACGGGCCGATGACCCTGGTCAGCGCCTCGGCCTCCGGGTACTACGGCCACGACGCCGGACCCGTCACCGAGGCATCCCCGTCCGGAACGGATTTCCTCGCCGAGGTGTGCCGCCGCTGGGAGGCCGAGGCCCGCCGCGCCGAGGACTTCGGGATCCGGGTGGCCCTGGTGCGCACCGGCCTGGTGCTCAGCGCGGCCGGCGGTCTGCTGGGTGTCCAGCTGCCGCTGTACCTGGCCGGGGCCGGCGGCCCGATGGGCGGGGGTCGGATGCGCCAGCCGTGGATCTCCCTGCACGACCTCGTCCAGATCTACGCCGTCGCGCTCGCGAACCCGGAGATCTCCGGTCCGCTCAATGCCGCCGCCCCGAACCCGGTGACCCAGCGGGAGTTCGCCCGCACCCTGGGCCGGGTGCTGCGCCGCCCCGCCGTCGTCCCGACCCCCGCCGCGGCCCCGGCGGCCGTGCTGGGCCGGCAGGGCGCCCGGGAACTGGCCCTGGCCGACGTCGCGATGGACCCGGCGGCGCTGCGGGAGGCCGGGTACCGCTTCCGCTTCGAGGACCTGGAGGACGCCCTGCGCCTGACCCTGGGCCGCTTCGTCTGACCCCGGCCCCGCCCGACCTTCTCGCGACCCGGCGCATCCGTTCCCATACTGCCTGGTCCCTCCCGTGACCCGGCGCAATCGTTACCACTTCCGCCGAAACCGGGTACGAAAGCACCGTCTCGGTGACGGGTGGGTGCGGGAGCGCCGTCTCGGCGAGGCGGGCCCTGAGCTTCTTCCGTGACCCGGCGCAATCGTTCCCTTTCTGGCTCGTCCCTGCCGCGACCCGGCGCATCGGTTCCCACTTTCGCCGAAACCGGGTACGGGAGCGCCGTCTCGGGGGCGCTCGCGCTGGTAGGCTCGCATGTGCCGTGTCACGCCGATGCTCCGAGAGGCCCCGCCATGACCCCTGAGCCCTCCCGCCGCTCCGACCGCCGCCCCCTCCGCGAACGCCGCGACCGTCGCCCCCGCCGTCATCACCGTCAGGCCCCCGACGCCGCCGGGCACCCCGTCACGGAGCCGACGCCGCGCACGGCCGCGGGCGACGTCGTCGCCAAGCAGCGCCTGCCGCACACCGAGTCCAAGCGCTCCATCCTGCTGGGGTCGCTGTTCCTCATGGCGACCTCCGCGATCGGCCCCGGATTCATCACCCAGACCGCCAACTTCACGGTGCAGCTCGGGGCGGCCTTCGCCTTCGCGATCCTGCTCTCGATCCTCGTGGACATCGCGGTGCAGCTGAACGTGTGGCGGGTCATCGGCGTGTCCGGGCTGCGCGCCAACCAGCTGGCCGGTGCCCTGGTGCCGGGGCTGGGCGCGGTGCTGGCGGCCTTCGTGGTCTTCGGCGGCTTCGTGTTCAACGTCGGCAACGTCGCCGGCGGCGGCCTGGGGCTGAACGCCCTGCTCGGGCTGGACCCCACCTGGGGCGGGATCCTCACGGCGGCCCTGGCGGTGACGGTGTTCCTGTCCCGGAAGGCCGGGGCGGCGCTGGACCGGATCGTCGTCGTCCTCGGGGTGGTGATGATCCTGATCACCGGGTACGTCGCGGTGGTCTCGAATCCGCCGGTGGGGGAGGCGCTGCGCCAGTCCGTGGCCCCGGACGTCATCGACATGGCTGTGATCATCACGCTGATCGGCGGGACCGTGGGCGGGTACATCACCTACGCCGGGGCGCACCGGATGGTCGACGCCGGGGTGCACGGGGTGGAGGAGGTCCGCTCGATCTCCAACGCCTCCGTGGTCTCCATCGTGGTCACCGGGATCATGCGCTTCTTGCTGTTCCTGGCGATCCTGGGGGTGGTGGCCGGCGGGGCGCAGCTGGCCGGTGGAAATCTCGCCGCCAGCGCCTTCCAGCACGCAGCCGGGGAGGTGGGGCTGCGGCTGTTCGGGCTGATCCTGTGGGCCGCAGCCATCTCCTCGGTGATCGGGGCGGCGTACACCTCGGTGTCCTTCATGGTCCCGCGCACGGCTCGTCCCCTGGTGCGCAACGGGCTGACGGTGGCGATGATCGTGGTCTCCACCATCGTGTTCGCCTCCCTGGGCACGGCCCCGGCCAACCTGCTGATCATCGCGGGGACGGTCAACGGGCTGATCCTGCCCGTCGGCTTCACGGTGATCCTGGTGGTGGCGATCTTCCGACGCCGGGATCTCCTGCACGGGTACCGCTACCCGGCGTGGCTGATCGCGGTGGGCGTGGCGGTGTGGGCCCTGACCCTGTGGCTGGGTGCCAACGCCGTGCAGAGCCTCGGGAAGCTGTGGGGTTGACGGGGTCCGCAGCGGTGCGACGGCGCGGCGAGCGATTCCAACCAGCGGCCGCTCGGCCGGACCAGGGCCCCGAACCGCCGTCGCGCGGGGATGATTGCGCGGCCCGATCAGCGCGGCGCCTCGGGCGGCGGGTCAGCCGGTGATGCGCCCCAGCTGCGTGCCCGCGGCGACCTTGGCCCCCGGCTCCAGCTCCGCCCGGTGGAACACCCCCGCTCCCGGGGCCTCCACCGGCATCTCGGTCTTCATGGCCTCCAGCACCGCGAGCCGCTCGCCCTCGGCTACCTGGGCGCCGTCCTCGGCGACCCAGCGCACCAGGGAGCCGGCCAGCGGGGCCTCCACGACGACGCCGCCCGCGCCGTCGGCCGCCCCCTCACCAGAGTCAGCGCCCCCGGAACCGCCCGCACCCGCGGAAGCGCCGGACCCCGCCGAACCGCCCGAGGCACCGCGCCCGCCCGGCGCCGCGGCCAGGTGCCGGCCCAGCCCCTCGCCCAGGGCCGCCAGAGCGGTCTCGGGCAGGCGCACCCGCAGCCTGCGGCCCTCCACCTCCACCGCGGCCGCCACGCCAGCGGGGCCGGAGGAGCCGCCGTCCTCGCCCCACGGGTCCGCGAACCGGGGCGCGGCGTAGCCGCCGTCGGGCTCGAGATCCGGGGTCAGCGTCTCCTCGATCCACGTGGTGTGCACCCCGAAGCCCTCCGCCTCCTCGGCCGCGAACTCCGGGCGTGCCAGCACCGCCCGGTGGAAGGGCAGGGTCGTGGCCACCCCGTCCACCGCGGCCTCCCGCAGCACCGTGCGCGCCCGGGCCAGCGCCTGCCGGCGGGTCGGGGCGGTGACCACCAGCTTGGCCAGCAGGGAGTCGAACTCCCCGGCCACCGTCGTGCCCGGACCCACCCCGGCATCCACCCGCACCCCGGGACCGCCGCCCAGGGCCAGCGCGCGCACCGCGCCCCCGGCAGGCAGGAAGCCGCGGCCCGGATCCTCCGCGTTGATCCGGAACTCGATGGCGTGCCCGCGCGGTGCGGGCGCCTCGTCGAAGGGCAGGGGCTCCCCGGCGGCGACGTCCAGCTGCAGCCCCACCAGGTCCACCCCGTAGGCCTCCTCGGTGATCGGGTGCTCCACCTGGATGCGGGTGTTGACCTCCAGGAAGCTGATCAGCCCGTCCGCGCCCACCAGGAACTCGCACGTTCCGGCGTTGACGTACCCGGCCTCCCGGAAGATCGCCGCGGCCGCGCCCTCGAGGGTGCGCCGCTGCTCCTCGGTGAGGAAGGGCGCGGGTGCCTCCTCCACGAGCTTCTGGTTGCGCCGCTGCAGGGAGCAGTCCCGGGTGCCCAGCACGACGACGCCGCCCGCGGCATCGGCCACCACCTGCGCCTCCACGTGCCGGGGCCGCTCCAGGAAGCGCTCCACGAAGCACTCCCCGCGCCCGAAGGCCCCGCGCGCCTCCCGAGCCGCGGCCTCGAAGGCCTCCTCCACCTCGTCGACCTCGCGCACCACCCGCATCCCCCGGCCCCCGCCGCCGTGGGCGGCCTTGATGATGATGGGCAGCCCGTGCTCCTCGGCGAAGGCCCGCGCCTGGGCGGCATCCTCCAGCGGGCCGTCCGTGCCCGGGGCCAGCGGGGCGCCGGCCGCCCGGGCGATCTCCCGGGCACGGATCTTGTCCCCCAGCGCCTCGATGGTCTCCGGGGAGGGGCCGATCCACCGCAGACCCGCCGCGATCACGGCCCGGGCGAAGTCCGCGGACTCGGCGAGGAACCCGTAGCCGGGATGCACATCCGTGGCCTCGGCGCGGCGGGCGATCTCCAGCAGCTTCCGCTGATCCAGGTACGTCTCGGCGGGGGAATCCCCCTCCAGGGCGTAGGCCTCGTCGGCCAGGAGAACGTGCGGCGCCTCGGCGTCGGCATCGGCGTACACGGCGACGGTGCGGATGCCGCGCTCGGCGCAGGCGCGGATGATCCGCACGGCGATCTCGGAGCGGTTGGCGATCAGGACGGTGCGCATCGGCTCTCCTCGGTGGGTGCGGCGTTCTCGGGCGAATCGGGACGGATGATCCCGGCGGGGTCAGGCGAATCGGGGTCTGCGGCGGCGCCGGCGGGCTGGTCGGCGGGTGAGGCCGGGACGCCGACGGGCGGCTCCAGCACCACGCGCGTGCCCGGCGGGGCCTGGGCCAGCAGCCGCAGGTGCTCGGGCGCCACGAGGCCGAGGACCGGATAGCCGCCGGTCACGGGACGGTCGGCCAGGAACACCACTGGGTGCCCGTTCGGCGGGATCTGCACGGACCCGCGCACCAGCGGCTCGGAGGCCAGCTCCGCCCCCTCGCGCTCCGGCGCGCGACGCAGTCGGGCCGCGGGCGCGTCGGAGCTTTCAGTATGGGTGGCGCCAGCGCGGGTGGCATCGGCGTCGGATGAGGACCCCCGCCCGGACGCCGGCCCGCGGTCCTCGACCCCGACAGCCCCGACGGCGTCGGCGGGTTCGGGCTCCAGGCGGGCCGCCACCCGATCCGACTGCTCGGCCACCCGCCACACGCTCCGGTGCAGGGCGGCCATGGAGTCGTCGGCGAACCAGTCCGCACGCGGCCCCGGGGTCAGCGGCAGGCGCAGCACGGCGTCGTCCTCGGGCAGGGGCACCGGCGGGCACCACGGCTCGACGGCGGCGCGCGGGGTCGGCCCCACGGGCACCTCGTCCCCGCGGGTCAGGGGCGCCGGGCCCGCCCCGGAGAGGGTGTCCGTGGCCAGGGACCCCAGCACGGCCCGACCCGTGAAGCCGCCGCGCACGGCCAGCACCAGGCGCAGGCCACACCGGACCGGACCGATCTCCAGGGTCTGCCCGGCGCGCAGCAGGAAGGGCCGATCCAGGGGCGCGGGCCGCGGTCCCTGAGTATCGGAACCGGAGAGGCTCGCCTGCACTCGCGCTCCGGTCAGCGCCAGCACCGCATCCGGGGCGTCCTCCGGGACCATCACCCGCAGCCGGCCCAGCGCGTTCTCCAGCACGGCCGAGCCCGGCGGGTTGCCGACCAGCCGGTTGGCCGCGTGCGCCGCGAGGGGATCGGCCCACCCGGAGGGCCCGACGCCGAGGTCATCCAGCCCCGGCCGCCCGGCGTCCTGCAGCGTGGTGGACAGCCCCGGGGCGAGGATCCGCAGCCGGGCGGCGGTCTGCTCCGCCCCGGTGTCGTCCTGGACGGTGCGGGGCTCCGGAGTCTCGGCGGCCGCGCCGAAGTCCCGATCGGTCGCACGAGGTGAGCCGTCGGGGGAATCCTCCGCCGCCCCGCGGGGCTCGGCGTCGTCGGCGTCGTCGGTGATCTCCCGGAACCGCACGACGTCGCCGGGGGCGATCAGCGCTGGAGGGTCGCGGTCCACGTCCCACAGCGGGGCGTCGGTGCGTCCGATGAGCTGCCAGCCTCCGGGGGAGTCCTGCGGGTAGACCGCGGAGAAGGTCCCGGCCAGGGCCACCGAGCCGGCCGGCACCCGGGTGCGCGGGGAGTCCCGACGCGGCACCTCGAGCCCGCCGGGGCCTGTGGCGTCCGGAGTGCCGTCCGCTCCGCCGTCCGGGGTGAGGTAGGCGAAGCCCGGGGCGAAGCCAGCGAATCCGGCCCGCCAGCGGGTCTCGGTGTGGCGGCGCACCACCTCCTCGGGGGTGCAGCCCAGGTGCTCCGCGCAGGCGGTCAGATCCGCGCCGTCGTAGCGCACGGGGATCTCCACCACGCGCTCCCGGTCTGCCGGCGCCTGCACTCCCGGATCCTGGGCCGTGAGTCGGCCCAGGTGCCGGGCGAGGCGGGTGCGGGCGGCCTCGTCCAGGGGTCGGTCGAAGCGCAGCAGGAGGGTCCGCGCGGCGGGCACGGTCCCGGCGCGCCCGGCCAGCAGGTGCTCCGGCGGATCGGCGAGCACCCGTTCCCGCAGGTCCAGGACGGCGGCCAGGTCCGGCAGATCTGCGAGCACCGCGCGCGGGCCCAGCGCGTGCAGGGCAGGGGCGGCGTCGGCGGGTGGCTGCGGCACGGCACTCCTTCCGGCGGGGCGGCGGACGGCGATTCCCACCAGTCTATAGCTCGGGTCACGACTCGTCCGGAAGGGCCGGGAGGCGGATGGATACAGTGGAGACCATGGTCCAGCCCCCGCCCGAGCGCCCCGGCGCGACGCCGCCCGCCGAGCCCCCTCACGACGTCGGCCCCCGCCCGGACACCCGGCACGCCCAGCCGGGCCAGGCACCCGCACCCGCCGCCGGGCTGGCCTACCACCGGCTCGCGCTCGCCGATCCGCGGCACCGCTGGTGGTCCCCGCTGGTCGAGATTCCGCTGGCCGGAGCCGTGTACCTCGCGCTGTCCTTCGCCCTCGGGCTGGTCTGGTTCGCCGTCCACGCCGGGGACCCCGCCTCCGCGCGGATCGAGCTGGGGCCCTCCGGGTACCCGGTGGAGCTGTTCACCCGCCCCGGGATCTTCCTGATGACCTTCCTCGGCATCATCGTGATGCTGCCGGCCGTGCTGGTGGGTCGCCTGGTGATGGGGCCCCGCCCGATCGGTCTGATCCTCTCCGCGGCCGGGCGCCTGCGCTGGGGCTGGCTGACCCGGTGCACGGGGCTCGCCGTCGCCGTGTTCGTCGCGGTGCAGGCGGTGATGATGCTGCTGCCCGTGGAGCAGGCGGAGATCGGCGCGGCGCAGGCGGGCCTGCCGCAGACCGTCTGGAACGGCGGGACCAGCCTGGCGATCCTCGTGATGATCCTGCTGCTGGTGCCGGTGCAGTGCGCCACCGAGGAGGTGGTCTTCCGGGGCCTGCCCATGCAGACCCTGGGCCGCTGGCTGCGTCACCCCGCGTGGGCCATCCTGCTGCCGGTGCCGGTGTTCGTCCTGGGCCACGGCTACGATCCGTGGGGGCAGGCCAGCGTGGGGGTGCTCGCCGTCGTGGCGGGTTACCTCACCTGGCGCACCGGCGGACTGGAGGCGGCGATCGGCCTGCACTCGGCCAACAACGTCATCGGCCTGGGCCTCGGGCTGATCGGCTGGGCGGATCCCACGGCCTCGTCCGGCGGGGCCCCGGGGGACCTGGTGGTCGCCGTCGTGGTGGACGGGCTGTACGCCCTGCTGGTGGTGCGCCTGGCCCGACGCCGGAACCTGCCGCGCCTGCGCATGCCCCTCATGGCCCCGCCGATGGCGCCCCCGCCGACCCGATTCGACCCCATCCCCGAATCCAGGAGGAATCCATGACCACCGCCCCCATTCCCGACGCCCGCGAGCACGCCCTGGATCTGGGCCGCTTCCTCGCCGCCTCCCCGTCTTCCTTCCACGCCGCCGCCGAGGGGGCCCGCCGCCTGGAGGCCGAGGGGTTCACCCCGGTGCGGGAGTCCGAACCCTTCCCCACGGCTCCGGGCGGGTACTTCCTGCGGCGCGACGGCGCCCTGCTGGCCTGGGTGCAGCCGGAGACCGGGCAGCGGGCTGGGGGTTTCCGCGTCCTCGGCGCGCACACGGACTCGCCCTCCTTCAAGCTGAAGCCGCACCCGAGCACCGGGTCCCTGGGGTGGAGCCAGCTGGGCGTCGAGGTGTACGGCGGGGCCCTGCTGAACTCGTGGCTGGACCGGGAGCTGCGTCTGGCCGGGCGCCTGGCCGTGCGCGAGGAGGATGGGAGCCTCGGGCAGCGTCTGGTGGCCACGGGTCCGGTGGCCAGGATCCCGCAGCTGGCCATCCACCTGGACCGCACGCAGAATGAGGGGCTGACCCTGGACCGTCAGCGGCACACCCAGCCGATCTGGGCGGCGGGGGAGGAGCCGCAGGATGTGCTGGCCCACCTGGGCGAACAGGCCCTGGACGCCGCGGGGGCCCACCCGGCGCCGGTGGCCCCGGAGCGGGTCCTGGGCTGGGACGTGGTGCTGGCCGATGCCCAGGAGCCGCGGCTTTTCGGCGCGAAGGAGGAGTTCCTGGCCGCGGGGCGGCTGGACAACCTCTCCTCGGTGCACGCCGGAGTGCAGGCCCTGATCGGTGCGGCGGCCGCCGGCGGCTCGGCGTCGGAGCAGACCCTGGTGCTGGCGGCCTTCGATCACGAGGAGATCGGCTCGTCGACCCGCTCCGGTGCCGCCGGGCCCATCCTGGAGGACCTGCTGGTGCGGATCAGCGCGGCCCGCGGGGACTCCCCGGAGGAGTACCGTCGGGCGCTGGCGGATTCGGTGTGCCTGTCCTCCGACGCCGGGCACCTGGTCCACCCGAACTATTCGGGGCATCACGACCCGGTCAACCGTCCGCAGCCCGGCCGCGGGCCGCTGCTGAAGATCAACGCGAATCAGCGCTACGCCACGGACGCGGTGGGCGCGGGGGTCTGGGCGCGGGCCTGCGAAGACGCGGGGGTCGAGTACCAGGAGTTCGTCTCGAACAACGACGTCCCGTGCGGCTCCACCATCGGACCCATCACCGCGACTCGCCTGGGGGTGCGGACCATCGACGTCGGGCTGGGCCTGCTGTCCATGCACTCGGCCCGGGAGATGTGCCACATCGACGACGCCGCCGCGCTGGGCGCCGTCATCGAGGCTTTCTACCGCGCCTGAGCGCTCCTCCCCGGCGCCAAGACGTTCCAGCGCCAAGAATTCTCAGCGCCGAGCCGTCAATCCGGGAGGGACGATCCCCGATTTTCGGGGACATCCCTCCCGGATTGACGGCTCGGCGCCGGACGCGGGTCAGTCCCGCGGGAAGCTGGCCGGGTGGGCCCCGACCATCTCCTCCACCACCCGGATCACCTGGCAGGAGTAGCCGAACTCGTTGTCGTACCAGACGTAGACCACCACGGAGCTCCCGGACACGATGGTGGCCAGACCGTCCACGATCCCGGCGCGCCGGGAGCCCACGAAGTCCGTGGAGACCACCTCGTGGGAGTCCGTGTAGTCGATCTGCTTGCGCAGCGGGGAGTTCAGGGACATGTCCCGCAGGTAGGCGTTCAGGGACTCCTTGGACTCCGGGGCCTTGCCCAGCTGCAGGTTCAGGATCGCCATGGACACGTCCGGGGTGGGCACACGGATCGCGTTGCCGGTGAGCTTGCCCGCCATCTGCGGCAGGGCCTTGGCCACGGCCTTGGCCGCGCCGGTCTCGGTCAGCACCATGTTCAGGGCCGCCGAGCGGCCGCGGCGGTCCCCCTTGTGGAAGTTGTCGATGAGGTTCTGGTCGTTGGTGAAGGAGTGGACGGTCTCCACGTGCCCGTGGGAGACGCCGTACTCGTCGTCGAGCACCTTCAGCACCGGGGTGATCGCGTTGGTGGTGCAGGAGGCGGCGGACAGGATCCGGTCCGAGTCCTCGATGACGTGGTCGTTGACCCCGCACACGATGTTCTTCAGGTCCCCCTTGCCCGGCGCGGTCAGCAGGACCTTCGCCACGCCCTTGGCCTTCAGGTGCTGGGACAGGCCCTCCTCATCGCGCCAGCGGCCGGTGTTGTCGATGACCACCGCATCGCGGATCCCGTACCGCTCGTAGTCCACGGCGGCCGGGTCCGAGGAGTAGATGAACTGGATCGGCACCCCGTTGGCGGTGATCACGTCCGTCTCCGGGTCCGCCTGGATGGTGCCGTTGAACGCGCCGTGCACGGAGTCCCGGCGCAGCAGGGAGGCGCGCTTGAATAGGTCGTTCTCCGCGTTCTTCCGCACGACGACGGCGCGCAGGTTCAGCCCCGAGCCGGCCCCGCGCTCGATGAGGATGCGGGCCAGCAGCCGGCCGATGCGCCCGAAGCCGTAGAGCACCACATCCTGCCCGGCGGGTTCGTTCCGGCCCTTCCCCCCGACCACCTCGGCCAGCTGCTCGCGCAGCCAGGCGTCCAGCTCCCGGCCCTCGCCCTCGCTGCGGTACAGGGAGTTCAGTCGGGCCAGGTCCACGGAGGCCGCGCCCAGCTCCAGCTCGGTCAGGGCCTGCACCAGGGGGAGGGTCTCCTCCAGGTCCAGCTCCACGGTGTCGATCTGCCGGGCCCACCGGTGGGCCTTGATGATGTCCGTGACGGACCGGTTGATGAGGCTGCGCCCGTGGATGTTGACCACCACCTGGTTCTCCCGGTGCAGGCGGCCGATCAGGGGGATCATCTGCTCAGCCAGCTCTTCGCGGCGGGACCAGGCGGCGGGGGTGGTGGGGGTGCTCACGGCGGGATCCATTCTCCTTCCCGCCCCGGGGTGCCGCGTCCCCGGGGCGGCCCGCATCCGCGGCGGGGCGGACGGGGCTGCGGGGTCGGCGGTACGGGGCGGAGCTCACGTCATTGTGGGGTACCCCACCACCTTATCCGACGCCGGGACCGGCCGATGAGACGACGCACGCCCCTGGACCGCGGGGTCCGGGGGCGTGCGTCGCGTGTGCCGTCGCGGGGATCCGCGGCGGGATGCGCTCGGGGCGGTGCTACTCGGCGGAGCGGCGGCGTCCGAACACGACCAGGGCGGTGCCTGCGGCGAGCACGAACAGCCCGCCGGAGAGGATCAGCCCGGCCTGACGGCCCAGACCCGTGCTGGCCAGGTCGCTGGCGGAGCCGGCGCCGGTGGTGCCGGAACCGGAGGCCCCGGAGCCGTACCCGCCGGTCCCGTTGTCACTCGTGTAGTCGGGCTCCTGCTCGCAGCCGATGCCGTCGCGGTCGGCATCCAGATCCAGGGAGTAGCCGGGCTCATCGGAGTGGATGGACCGACCCAGGTCATCCCAGACGGCGCGGCAGTTCTGGTAGCCGGTGGGGCTGGCGGAGGCCTCGGGCTGGGTGCTGGCCGATGCGGAGGGCTGTGCGCCCGGCTCGGTCGAGGCGGAGGGATCAGCGGTCGGGGTCTCGCTGGGCTCCTCGGAAGGATCGGTGGTGGGCGCCGGGGAGGTGGGCTCGGTGCTCGGCACCGGGGTCGGCTCGCCGGTCGGATCGGTCGTCGGGTCCGTGGTTGGCTCCGGCGTCGGGTCCTCGGTGGGTGCGGGGGCGGCGGTGATCGCGGCGTAGCCGATGGGGCCGCCGCGCATCCGGTCGCCGGTCTGCAGCGAGCCGGTCAGCAGGTTCACACCCACCGGCTCGCCGATCTTCAGCTCCTCGGAGGAATCGGCCTTGCCCTGGCGGATCGCCCCGCCGTTGGCGATGGTGGGGTACGGCAGCTCGACGGAGAAGCTGCCGTCGGCCTGCGCCTGGAACTGGGCGGTCACGGCGCCGTTGTTCAGCTTGTCCGTGCCGGAGGTCAGCTTGATGGCGATGGTCGAGGGGGTCTTGCCGTCCTCGGCGAAGAAGCCGGTGCCGGACACGTGCAGGGTCCGACCCTGAGCCCAGGCCACATCCATGGTGGCCGCAGCGCCATCCGGGTACGTGCGGGTGACGGTGGTGTCCGCCGGAACCACCGGGGCGGTGGCCGTCGGTGCGGTCGGGGCGGGGGTCTCGTCGGCCTGGGCGGGCAGGCCGCCCAGCAGGAGGCCGCCGGCCAGGGTCAGAGAGGCACCGACGCCGACGAGGGCGCGCAGCGGGCGGGGAGCGGTCATGATGATCCTTGGGTTCAGCGAATGCGATGGGGTCGGTGACGGCCGGCCGGGGAAGGCGGCTGGGTCATCCAGACCAGGCTCAGCGTACCCTCAAAAACCCCTGGGCGGGACCTGATGACCGGTGATCCCTCGGGCTGTCCGCCTCGGCGACGACCCCATGGTGGCCTGGTTCACCCACGCCGGGCCCCTCGGTAGAGTGGGAGCATGCTGACGGTCATCGGAGAAGCCCTCGTGGACGTGGTCCGCCCCCATGACGACGCCCCGCGCACGCTGCCCGGCGGCAGCCCCCTGAACGTCGCCGTCGGCCTGGCCCGGCTGGGCCACCCCGTGCGCTTCATCGGCCGCCACGGCCAGGACGAGCACGGGCAGCTGGTGCGCGAGCACCTGGAGGGCGCCGGCGTGGAGATCCCCGTGCCCGCCGACGAGCGCCCCACTCCGGTCGCCGAAGCCACCCTCGCCGAGGACGGCGCCGCGGAGTACGACTTCACCCTGGACTGGAACCTCGACGCCGTCGCCGACCAGCTGCCGCAGCTGCTCACCGCGGCCGAGGTGCTGCACGTCGGCTCCATCGGCGCGATGCTGGACCCCGGTGCCCAGACGGTGCTCGACGCCGTGCGCACCGCCGCCCCCCACGCGCTGATCTCCTACGACCCCAACTGCCGCCCCAGCATCGTCCCGGACGCTTCCGCGGCCCGCGCCCGCGCGGAGGCCGTGGTGGAGCACGCCGACGTCGTCAAGGCCTCCGACGAGGACCTGCTGTGGCTGTACCCGCACCGCACCGTCGAGCAGACCGCAGCGGCCTGGCTCGAGGCCGGCCCGGGGCTGGTGGTCGTGACCCGCGGGGCCCTGGGCTCCTGGGCCCTGACGCCGGTCACCGGCCCGGACGGCGTGAGCGTGCCCGCCCGCACCACCGAGGTCGCGGACACCGTCGGCGCGGGCGATGCGCTGATGGCGGGTCTGCTCAGCGCGCTCGCGGACCGCGGCGTCACCGGCCGGGAGGCCGCCCAGCGCCTGGGCGAACTGGACCGCGAGGATCTGCTGGCCATCCTCGAGCGGGCCGCGGCCGCGGCCGCCATCACCGTCTCCCGGGCCGGGGCCAACCCGCCCACCCGCGAGGAGCTGGACGCCGCCCTGGACAGCTGAGCCGACCGGCCGAACCGACACCGACCCCCGGCCCCCGTCAGGGCCGGACCGAACCACCGACACCCGACGAAGGAGAATCCCATGCTGGACCGCCGCCCCTACGAGGGCCTGCCCGAGCTGCCGACCTTCACCCTGACCTCCGAGGACGTCGCCGAGGGTCAGCCCATGCCCGTCGAGTTCGCCTCCGGGGCCATGGGCGTGGACGGCGGGCAGGACGTCGCCCCGCAGCTGTCCTGGTCCGGGGCACCGGAGGGCACCAAGTCCTACGTGCTGACCTGCTTCGACCCGGACGCCCCCACCCCCTCCGGCTTCTGGCACGCCTGCGTGTCCAACATCCCGGGCGAGGTCACCTCCCTGCCGCGGGACTGGGCCTCCGGGGAGATCGCCGACGGGGTGATCAAGCATCTGAACGACGGCGGGAACCGTGACTTCACCGGCGCCGCCCCGCCCGCCGGGCACGGCGCCCACCGGTACATCTTCTGCGTGACCGCGGTGGACACCGAGCAGCTGGAGATCGACGAGAGCGCGAGCCCCGCCGTCGTGAACTTCCAGCTGTTCTTCCACGGCATCGCCCGCGCCTTCCTGACCCCCACCTTCGAGGTGCCGGCCGAGGACTCCTGAGTGATCCGGCTGATCGCCACGGACCTGGACGGCACCGTCCTGGGCCCGGACTTCCGCTTCCGTCCCCGCACTCTCGAGGTCTTCGCGGCCGCCGAGGACGCGGGGGTGGACGTGGTGTTCGTGACGGGGCGCCCGTACCGCTGGCTGCAGCCCCTGCGCGAGCAGCTGGCCTACGAGTCCGTGGCGATCTGCTCCAACGGCGCCGTGATCTACGACCTCGGGGCGGACCGGATCCTGGCATCGGAGACCGTGGACCCGGGCGTCATCCCGCAGCTGCTGGCGCGCCTGCGGGCCGAGCTGCCGGAGGCCGCGCTGTCCGCGGAGGCCCTGGACGGCATCTACACGGATCCCGGCTGGGGGCAGACCAACGTCCTGGAGACCTCCCCCGACGTCGTGCGCGGGCCCCTGGAGCAGGTGCTGCCCGCCGACGCCGGGGTCGTGAAGCTGCTGGTGCGCCAGGACGGGACCGATCCGGGGGCGCTGTACGAGCGGGTGCGGGAGCTGGCCGGTGAGCAGGTGTCCGTGACCCACGCCGTGGCGACCCTCCCGCTGGCGGAGATCGGCCAGGCCGGGCTGTCCAAGGGCCGCACCCTGGCGCGCTGGTGCGCCGAACGCGGCATCCGGGCGGAGCAGGTCGCGGCCTTCGGGGACATGCCCAACGACACCGCGATGCTGCGCTGGGCCGGACACGGATACGCGATGGCCTCCGGGTGGCCCCAGGTCATCGAGGAGGTGGGCCGCACCTGCCCGGGCTTCGAGGAGGACGGCGTCGCCCAGACCATCGAGCGGCTGCTGGCCGAGGGCGCGGCCGACGCCGGGACCCGGGAGGACCGATGAGCTCGCGGGAGAGCCGCTGGGCCGGTGGCGAGGGGCTGCGGGTGGGGCTGATGATCGCGGCCGTGCTGCTGGGGCCGATGCTGCTGCGGGCGGTGGGACTGCCACCCGGCGTCGTCCTGATGCTGCTCTTCCTCGTCCCCATGCTGATGCAGGGCCTCGGCAGGTTCCGCCGCGGCGGCGCGGGGGAGCGGGGCCGGGATGCCGGGGAGCAGGAGGCCGCCGGGGATCTCGCGGGTGAGGACGCCGGCCCAGCCCCGCGCCCCACGCTCGGCGAGGCCCTGGCGCCGTTTCGCCGGGGACTGTCCGGCGCGCAGCTGTTCGGCACCGGAGGATTCTCCCCGGGGATCTTCGGGGCGCGGTCGGCGGGACCCGGGCAGATCGAGGCCGTGTACGGGAAGGTGACCGGGCGGCATCGGGCGGATCTGTCCCCGGGGATGTGCCTGGCGCGGTTGGCCTCCGTGCTGGACCGTGATGAGCTGTACCGGCTGGAGCGCCTGGACGAGCAGGGGATGAACGTCACCCGACGGGCGGCCCTCGAGGTCCCCGACTACCCCCTGGAGATCACGGTGCGTCCGGCCATCGATGACGACGGGGTGGATCTGGAGCGCGCCGACGTCGTGATCGTCTCGGACCCGCCCACCTCGATCACCGCGCAGGAGCAGGACGCGATGCGGGTGATCGGGCAGCTGTTCACCATCCTGGACGTGCCCGCCGGACCCCCGAGGGCCGCGGAAGGCGACGCCGACGCCTCCGGCAGCGGGGCGGGCTCCGACGGCTGAGACCGTGCGGCTGTGCCGGTGGCGGTGCGCCTTCCCGGGGGTATGGCCGTTAGGCTCGGGGGCATGTCAGAGCGCTCCCGTGACCGCACCGTCCCCACCGTCTACGCCCACCGCGGCCTGGCCCTCGAGGCCGCGGAGAACTCCCTGGAGGCCTTCCGCGCCGCGGTGGAGGCGGGCGCGGAGTGGATCGAGACGGACGTGAACACCACCGCCGACGGCGTCGTGCTGGTGTTGCACGATCCGTCCCTGGATCGGGTGGCCGGGGTGCCGGGGCGGGTCTCGCAGCTGAGTGCCGCGCAGGTGGCCGAGGTGCGGCTGCCGGACGGGCAGAGGATCCCGACCCTGGCCGAAGCCCTCGAGGCCTTCCCCACGGCCCGGTTCAACATCGACCTGAAGGACGAGGGCGCGGTGGAGGCCGTGCCGCGGGTGCTGCGGGAGGCGGGGGCGGTGGACCGGGTGCGGATCGCCTCCTTCTCGGATGCCCGACGACGCCGCGCGCTGGCTCGCCTGCGCGCGTTGGGGGCCGGCACCGGTGGGCCGCGGCGCCCCGCGGCGGGGACCTCGGCGGGGTCTCCCGGATCGTCCGTTCGCCGCGGGATCACCCCCGGAATCGCCGCGGAGACTCCCGGGGCGGCCGCTCGCAACGGCATCGACTCCGGAAACGGCGCGAAGGTCTCCGGGGCGGCCTGGGGCGCCTCGAGTCCCGAGCAGCGGCAGGCTCCGCCGCCGTCCTCCAGCGCGGGGATCGCGGGGACGGCCCTGTTCCTGCTGGTCAGCCGGCTGCCGATGCGCTGGGTGCGGCCGGGCTGGCGGATGGCGCTGCGGCTGCTCGGCCGGTGGGTGCCTCCCTTCGACGCCCTGCAGGTGCCGGAGTCCCACCGGGTCGGTCCGGTGCGGGTGCCGGTGGTGACCCGCCGCTTCCTCGACGCCGCGCACGCCTGCGGTCTGCGGGTGGACGTGTGGACCGTGGACGATCCGGAGGACATGCGCCGCCTGGCCGCGCTGGGCGTGGACGGGCTGGTCACCAACCGCGCGGACCTGGCCCGGAAGCTCTTCCCCCGCCCCTGACCCGCGCTCGCGGTCCGCGTCTCCCTCACGCTCCCCCGGCCACTTGCCCGACGCCGAAACCGTACACCGTGGCCGAGACCGTACGAACGTGCCGAAACTGTACCCGCCGGGTCCGGTCTCGACACCTCTGTACGGTCTCGGCCACCACGTACGGTCTCGCCGACCCGCTGGGGCGCCGTGACCGGGCCCCACCGCATTCGGGCGGGGGCGGTGTTTCCCCGGATCTGTGGACGGCGGCCTCCACCGGCGTCCCCACCGCACAATCCTGCATCCGGCCCGCCATCGGCTGACTCAGGGTGCGGAATGCTGGCCGGCATGGGAACGACGATCGCTGATCTGAGCCTCGAGGAGATCCTGCAGCCCGAGCAGCTGCGCGAGCTCGGCTATGGTGATCCGCGTCCGAGTCGGGGCGGCCTCGGGACCGACTGGGTGCGGATCGCCCGCAGCTGCTATGTCCGGGCCCGCCGCTGGCAGGAGCTGTCCCCGCGGCAGCAGTGCCTGGCCATGCATCTCGCGTTCCTGTCTCGCACCACTGCCCCGTGGGTCTTCTCCGATGCCTCGGCGGCGCTCCTCCACGGACTGCCCCTGCTGCGCCTGCCCGACCGCGTGCATGTCAGCTCCGTGCGCAAGCCCTCCACCCGTGATCCCCAGGTCGTGGTGCACCACCGGCCGGGCATCGGGGCGCATCGGAGCCTGCTCGGCGGGCAGATCCCCGTGACGGATCTGCCCCGCACTCTCCTGGACTGCTCGGCGTCGATGGGATTCGAGGACGGCGTCGTCATGGCCGACCACGTGCTGCGGGTGGGGGTCGCTTCGGAGGATGTCCTCGGGTTGCTGCGGGCGGCTCCCGGGTTTCGCGGTGCGAGGAGGGTGCGGCGGGTGCTCGACTTCGCGGATGCTCGGTCGGAGTCGGCGTTGGAGAGTCTGGCGCGGGTGGCCGTGCACGAGCTGCGGCTGCCCGCCCCGCGGCCCCAGATGCCGGTGCAGACCCGGCGCGGTCTCCGGCGCGTGGACCTGGGTTGGGAACCGCTGCGCATGGGGCTGGAGCTTGATGGCAAGGCCAAGTACTTCGACTGCGGGGACACCCGGACCAAGCTGTACGAGGAGCGGCAGCGGGAGCTGGACATCCAGGAGACGGGGGTGGTGCTGCTGCGCGCCGGGTGGGCCGATGTGTGCGGTCGCCGTCCCGAGCTGAAGGCCCGGCTCATGGATCTGGCGGCCCGACGCGCGGCCGAGCTCGGTGTGCGCGGGTGGGGCTGAGCCGACGCCGCGAAACCGTACACCGTGGCCGAGACCGTACCCGTCGGGTCCGGTTTCGACACCTTTGTACGGTTTCGGCCACCACGTACGGTCTCGGTGACCGGATGGGGGCGATGCGGCGGCGGCTCGGCCTCACCGACCCAGCGGACCCATACCCGCACCCATACCAGGGCCTACTCCGGGCGCTCCTCCCGGGGCTGGGGCTGCGCCGTGCCGCGGGCCCGGGCGATGGCGGACATCAGGTGGTAGACCACCAGGGTGACGCCGGTGCCCAGGGCGATGCCGGCGAACTGCAGCCCGCCGATCTCCCACGTGTAGTCCGCGATCCCCACGATCAGGGCGACGGCGGCCGTGGTGAGGTTGACCTGGTCGGAGAAGTCCACGCGGTTCTGCACCCAGATCCGCACGCCGAGCATCCCGATCATGCCGTACAGGACGGTCGCCGCGCCTCCGAGCACCCCGGCCGGCACCGTCGCGACGGCCGCGCCGAAGACCGGGAACACGGACAGCAGCAGGGCGACGACGGCGGCCACCCAGTACGCGGCGGTCGAGTACACCTTGGTCGCGGCCATCACGCCGATGTTCTCCGCGTAGGTGGTGGTTCCGGAGCCGCCGCCGGATCCGGCGATGGTGGTGGCCAGGCCGTCGGCCATGATGGCGCGCCCGGCGTAGCGGTCCAGGTTCTCCCCGGTCATCAGGGCCACGGATTTCACGTGCCCGATGTTCTCCGCCACCAGCACCAGGATCACCGGAATGAACAGCCCGGCCAGGGACAGGTGGAATTCGGGGGTCTGGAAGTGCGGCAGCCCGATCAGCCCCTCGGCCTCCCAGGTCGCGCGGATCGCGGAGAAGTCCACCTCCCCGCGCACCACGGCGGTGATGTACCCGATGGCCACCCCCAGCAGGATGGACAGCCGCCCGATCATCCCGCGGAACAGCACCGAGATCAGGATGATCGAGCCGAGGGTGACCAGCGCGGTCACGGGCGCCTTCATGAAGTTGTCCTTGGCCGAGGGCGCCAGGTTGAAGCCGATCAGCGCGACGATCGCCCCGGTGACCAGCGGCGGCATGAGCTTCTGCAGCCAGTCTGTGCCCGCCCATTGCACGATCAGCCCGACGACGAACAGCGCCGCTCCGGCCATCACCACCCCGCCGAGGGCCCCGCCCGGACCGTACTGGTTGCTCGCCGCCCCGATGGGGGCGATGAACGCGAAGGAGGAGCCCAGGTAGGAGGGCACCCGCCCGGCGGTGAGCAGCAGGAACAGGATGGTGCCCAGCCCGGAGAAGAACAGGGTGGTGGCCGGCGGGAAGCCGGTGATCAGCGGGACGAGGAAGGTCGCCCCGAACATGGCGACCACGTGCTGGGCGCCGATGCTCACGGTGCGGCCCCACCGCAGCCGCTCCCGCGGGCCCACCACCTGCCCCGGGGCGACGGTGCGCCCGTCGCCGTGCAGGGTCCACCCGAAGCCGAGGCGGTGGGCCGCTGCGGGGCGGTCGGTGTCCGAGGGGCTGCGATGGTGATCGGCGGGGAGCACGGTTCTTCTCCGGGGGATGAGGAAGGAAGGAAGATCGGGACGATTCTACGCGGCTTCCGTGACCTCAGACGCTTCCTCGAGCACCGATGCCGATCGGCTCCGCCTCCGGGATCCGGGAACGCGGGGGTGCAAGGCGAACCGGGCGACGGCGTCCAGGATGGTCCCCAGCAAGCCGATCACCAGGATGACGGCGAGCATCTCGTCGTAAGCCAACCGGTCCCTGGCGTTGAGGATCTCGTATCCCAGGCCGGAGGAGACGCCCAGCATCTCCGCGGGGACCAGGATCACCCATCCGATGCCCAGGGCTGTGCGCACACCGGTGAGCACCTGCGGCCGGATGCTGGGCAGCACCACGTGCCGCAGCCGCTCCCCGCGGGTGGCACCGAGGCTCTCGGCCACCCGCAGATGCCCCGGATCCACCGCACGGACCCCCGCTGAGGTCCCCAGCACCACCGGCCACACGGCCGCAATGGCCACCAGGAACACCACCGGCGCATGGCCGACGCCGAACAGGGCCACCGCCACCGGCGCCCAGGACAGCGGAGACACCATCCGCAGGAATTGCACCACCGGGTGTGCGGCCTGCTCCGCGGTACGCGAGGATCCGAACCACAGCCCCAGAGGAAGACCGATGATCACCGCCAGGCCCAGACCGAGGCCCAGGCGCAGCACAGAGACACCGATGTCGGGGAGCAGAACGCCCCGGGAGATCAGCTCTCCCAGGGCTGCGGGGACCCTCTCCGGGCGGAAAGCGGACAGCAGCGGGTCCTCCGCCCCGGCGGCTCGGGTGAACAGCCACCACAGTGCCACCGCGCCGACGACGCCTGCAGCCCCCAGCCCCCAGGCTCGGAGCCGTCTGATCCCGTGGTCACCCATCCAGCTGCTCCGTCCGCTCATAACCATCCAGTCCGAAGACGCTCGGTCCGCCCAACTCTTCTATGGCAGCGCGCACGGGCCCGGTGACCACGAGATCCTCGTGCACGCGGGCGGCGTCGAGACCGTCCAGGAAGTCCCTCGGGGCGTCCACCACGGTCGCCCGCATCTCCTCCAGCAGCCGTGTGGTGAATCCTGGGAAGGGGTACGGAACGAAGTCGATCAGCTCACCGGCCCAGTCTCGGTGGTGCACCGCGCTCGCGGCGTCGGGATGATCGGTCAGAGCCCGCAGGATGATCGGCTGCGGCTGGGGCAGCAGCCCATCCGCCAGGAGTCGGCTGGCCTCCTCACGGTGTTCCCTGGTCCATGCCTGGGCTCGCACCAGTCCTCGCAGAAAGGCCTCGGTGCGTTCCGGGGCGTCGTCCACCAGGTCACCGCGCAGCACCGTCACGCAGCAGGCGTGGTGACGCCACACATCGCCGAGGAAACGCAGGGTCTTCCCCACTCCGCGTGCGGTCGCGGCCGCGTTGAAGGGATCCGCGACGACGAACCCGGAGATGGTCCGCTGGTGCAGGGCCGGAAGCATATCCGCAGGAGACATCACCACCAGGGCGGTCTCCTGCGCCTCCGGGGAGCGTCGGATTACCGGACGCAGTCCGGCATCACGCAGCAGCCGCTGCAGCAGGACATTGTGCACGGACCACCAGGCCGGCACGGCCACGGTCCTTCCAGCCAGCTGGGCGACGTCTCGGATCTCCGGCGCCACGGTCAGCGCGGAGCCGTTGACGTGGTTCCAGGCCATGACGCGGGCATCAGCGCCCAGTCCGTACCGCAGGTGGAAAGCCAGGGGCATGAGCAGGTGGATCGCGTCCACTTCGGAGCTGATGAAGGCTTCGCACAGAGAGGCCCAGGACCGGAAGAGGATCGGATCGGCCGTGGGCGCGCCTTCCTGCGCGAACAGTCCCCGGGCGTGGCCCACCAGCAGCGGCGCGGCATCGGTGATCGGGAGATACCCGATGCGCAGCGCGGCCGGCTCGGGGGATCCCCCAGATGCGCCCAGGGCATCCCCTGCCGCCCAGGCGCCGACCCCTGTCAGACCCGCTCCAGCCAGCCCCAGTCCTGTCACTGCGGCCCGCCGCAGGACGGTGCGCCGCCCCGGGCCTTCGCCGGGCCGGTGCTGCGTGCGTGAGACGGGGTCCGGCTGTGGGCCGTGCTGCGCAGAAGAGCGTCGCGGACTCATATGATCCACTCCTCGCGTGCCCCGCGGTAATGCTCCCGCAGGTCTGCGGTCAGCGCATCGGTGTCAGGGTCCCGATCGGTGCGAGGAACGGTCCACCACCGTTCGAAGCCGGCCCCGGTGCGGAAGAATCCCACTCGATCACCGAGGGCCGTGGCCTCGGCGACGTCGTGGGTGACTGTCACGGCAGTGAGCTCCAGATCCTCGATGAGCCGGCGCAGCCAGTGCTGGAGGTCCTCCCGGGTCGCCGGATCCAGCGCGGAGAACGGTTCGTCCAGCAGCAGCAACTGGGGTTTGGCGGCCAGAGCCCGCCCCACGGCCACCCGCTGGGCCTGTCCGCCGGACAGCTGCCCCGGTGCGGTATCCGCCAGGGACGTCAGTCCCAGGACATCCAGCAGCTCTCGCACCCGGCCTCGGCTCACCTGTCCCCGATGGGCCCGGAAGCGCCCCGCCAGCGCGATGTTCTGAGCCACCGTCAGCCACGGATACAGGGCCGGATCTTGGAAGACGACGGCGGGACGACTCGCGGTGCGTACGGTTCCGGCGTCCAGGGGCTCCAGCCCGCCGATGGCACGCAGGAGGGTGGACTTGCCCGAACCGGAGGGGCCCAGGAACACGACGGATTCCCCTCGCCGGATCCGCAGGTCCACGCCGTCCAGCACCGGGGCGCGGGCGCCAGGGTAGGTCTTGCGCGCCCCGCTGACCTCCAGCAGGACCGGGGCCTGACTCATGCGCGCTGCAGCTCGAGACGCAGGTGCCCCTCAGTGGGGGACTGCACCGGCAGGAAGGCGGCTTCCCGCACGCGGCGGGCGGTGGCCGAGCGGGCCACGTAGCCGCGCCCGCCGACCACCATCAGCTCCAGGTCCGTGGCCGCTTTGGCCTGATGGGCGGCATCCAGGCGCAGCTGCAGCAGGTCCCGACGGGTCGCCGACCCGGGGTCTTCGGCGAGGACCGTCAGCCGCCCGCGCAGCTGATGCTGCGTCGCAGCCACGGCGTCGTACTGCTCGCGGAAGACACCGCAGACATGGTCGGCTCCCAGCCTGGCGGAGTCCACGGCGGCCGCGGCCAAGCCCAGGCAGAGGGAGGACTGCAGCAGCAGGAAGGGCGCGGAGATCCTCGCGAGGAATGCGGGGACGTCCTCGGTGAGGATGTCGCGGGCCGGGACATGAACCTCACGAACCCGGGTGAACCCGGAACGGGTCGCGTTCAGCGCCAGCAGGTTCCGCATCGGGGCGGTGTCGAAGCCCGATCGGTCGGTCGACAGGGCGACGATGGCCTTCCCCGTCTGGTGTCCCTCGTCATCCGTCAATGCCACCGGGACGACGGCGATGCCACCGGGGTGGAGGTTGGAGGCCCACGGAATCACTCCGTCCAGGATGAGCCCGCCCTCAGCCCCGGGACGGGCCCTCACCCCCAGCTCGCCGATCCCGGCGGCGTCCTTGAAGGCGGCGGCCATGGCGGTGGTCCCGGAGACTCGGGCGGTGCTCAGCCCTTCCGGCAGGGGACGGTCCACGGCGTCGAAGAAGGCGATGACGCTGCGGTGCGCCCAGAGGCTGAAGGCCGTGGAGACGCAGTGGGTGGCGATGTCATGGACCACGGCTGCCTGCGGCAGAAGAGACCCGGTGCGGCCAAGGGTCAGCAACCCCAGATCACCCAGCTCCTGCAGGGTGGTGAAAGGGGAGGCCTGATCCCGGTCCACGGCGTCGGCGGCCTGTTCCGCAAGGTCGAGGACCTTCTCTCGGTGCGGGTACGCGGTCAGGGGCCTGCTGGCCAGGTCCAGATCGGTCATGGCGGAGGCTTCGGATCGGGTGTCGACGTGTGCGCTCGTGTTCATCGTCGCCCCTCAGGCGCGCAGGCGGAAGAGACGGTCGATGGGGGTGTCCACGGCCTGACGGGCGCGGGTGACTGCCTCTTCGTCGGGGGCGTCGTAGAAGCACAGGCACTTGACGGTGTCCTCGCGCACGTAGGTGCGCAGGAACGAGACTTCCGGGACCTCGGCGTACTTGGGGGCGTTCGCCTTCTTGCGGGTGAGGTACTGCTCCATCGTGATCTCGGTGGGGATGTCCCACTCCACGAGGTAGTCGGCGTCCTTCTTGAGCTTCTTGATCTCAGACAGCTCTGCTCCGACCAGCCGCACCGCATCGGGGCCGGCGACCTCGGCCTGGGCGGAGACAGCGGCGCGGACCCGGTCGGCGGCGTCGGTCGCGCTGCCGTCGGTCGTCTCCACGATCACGAAGAGCCGGGCGTGATCCGCGGTGACCTGGGATTCGATGAGCTCGGCGGCCGGGGCCGCGTCCAGGGCTTCGGAGACGGCCTTGAGCAGGCTTTCGGCGTTCTCCTGGGAGGGCGTGTGAGGGGTCAGTTCCAGCAGGTGCAGAGCCATGGTCCGTGGCCTTTCGACGGGGATGATGTCCCGTTCAACCTAGAACCGGCCGGGGAGGCGGCCCAAGGGCCTCGGAACCCGAGGACACATCGGGTCATCCGGGGTCACCTGCTTCCGAGTCCGGATGACCCGATCTGCGCCTCCCGCCTCTCAGCGCACGCCGCGCATGAGCTTGAGGATCGGCTTGCGCCCGAAGAACACCAGCAGGCCCGCGGCGATGGACATCAGGCCCATGGTCGTGAAGTACGGGATCTCGGTGTCCATCGAGTAGAAGCCGGCCAGCCAGCCGGACAGGGTGGTGCCCATGGCCACGGAGGTCCAGAACAGCGCCATCATCTGGGATTTGTGCGCCTCCGGGGCGAGCTTGGTGGCCAGGGAGGAGCCGGTGGGCGAGATGGACAGCTCGGAGAGGGTGAGCACGAACAGGATCAGCACGATCCACCACAGGCTCACCACGGGCTTGCCGGCCTGGGTGAGGAAGATCAGGAACGCGATGCCGGCGCCGACCAGGCCGAAGGACCACTTGGTGACGGTAGTCGGCTGGCGCTCGCCGAGCTTGGTCCACATCACGGAGAACAGGGTGCCGAAGGCGATGATGAAGATCGGGTTGATGGAGTTGACCAGGCCGGGCTTGAGCTCCATGCCGAACAGGTGCCAGTCCAGGCGGGTGTCCGAGTACACGGCCATTACGGTGAACTGCTGCTGGAACAGCGCCCAGAACACCACGTTGGCCAGCCACAGCGGCACGAAGGAGAGCACCCGGGAGTGCTCATCGGCGGTGGTGCGCTTGCTGGTCAGCAGCACCGCGAACAGGGCGATGGCGCCCACCAGGGTCAGTCCGATCACCCAGTTGTCGATGTTGTCCGGGGTCAGCAGGCCGGTCGCGCTGATCAGGGCCACCAGGAGCAGGAAGACGACGACGGCGCCGCCGGCCAGGCCCTTCTCCTTCGCGGAGGCGGGGGTGGGCACGACCCGGGCTTCGGCGGGCAGGCGCTTGCGGGTGGCCACGTACTGCACGAGGCCGGCGAACATGCCGATCGCGGCCAGGCCGAAGCCGAAGTGGAAGCCTGCCAGACCCCACAGCCAGTTGGTCAGCAGCGGACCGACCAGGGCGCCGATGTTCACGCCGAGGTAGAAGATGGTGAAGCCGGCGTCGCGGCGGGTGTCCTTGAGGTCGTACAGGGAGCCGACCAGCACGGAGGCGTTGGTCTTCAGGCACCCGGAGCCCACGGCGATGAGCACCAGGCCCACGATGACCCCGACCAGCCCGGGTAGCAGGGCCAGGGCGATGTGCCCGAACATGATGGCGATCGCCGAGTAGAACAGGGTGCGCTCCGGCCCGAGGATCTTGTCCCCGAGGTATCCGCCGACGATGGCCATGAGGTAGACCATGCCGCCGTAGGCGCCGATGATGCCGGTGGCCGCGCCCTTGTCCAGGGCCAGCCCGCCTTCCGCGGCGGAGTAGTACAGGTAGTACACCAGGATGGCCTGCATGCCGTAGAAGGAGAAGCGCTCCCACATCTCCACGGAGAAGAGGTTGGCGAGCATGCGGGGGTGGCCGAAGAACGTCTTGCCGCTGGGATTGTGGGCGTCGACGCCGCGGGGTTCTGCGGTGGTGTGGGACATGGGGTCATGCACCGTTCGGTCGAGGTCAGGGACGATCGTCCCCACTCTACGACGTCGTCGTCCCCGCGGGCTCTCGGCGGGGGTGCGCCTCCCGGCTGACCCGACTCACTGCGTACTCCTTCAGGTCCTCGGGTCTGGGGATGCCTCGGAGCGATCTGTTGAGCAGGACCACCAGGACCGCCGCACTGAGGCCGACGAGGCCCAGCAGGTCGAGGATCTGGAGCAGCGGTGCGACCAGGGCGGTGGAGAGCCCGAGGGCGAACCCGCCGAGCGGAGCGCCGGTCAGGGAGATCGTCGCATCACGCCCCTGGTTCGCCGCCAGGGCTCGGCCTATCACGCGCTCATCCAGGATCTCCACCAGCTGGCCGGTGGAGGCTGATCCGACGAGTCCATACCGCACCGACAGATGATGCCAGCATCATCAGACCGAGTTTGGGATGGTGGTCCGCGAAATACCCCCCCCGACCAAACCTGCGATCGCTTCGGAGGCGACTCCCAGCGTTCCCACGAGCCCTGCGAGGAGGGGATCCCCTGTCGCCATGAGGGTCAGCATCGGGAAGGTGAACCGCTTGATGGCGGAGGCGAAATCATGGGAGGTGCCCAGGGTGAGCCATCGGCGATACTCCCGAAAACGCCAGATGGACATCTTGGAGATGTCGACAGATTCTTCGTCAGCGTGCTTCATCCGGCTCCATCCCATTCATTCCGATGAGGATGATCCGCGTCATACTCCAGTGGCGGGTGGAGACTGTTGCAGCAGGGCGGGGTCCTCGCCCCGGGGACGGCACGAGATGCCGGCGCCGAGCATCCGGTGCTCATCGTCATCGGCCTCGGGGCCTGCGTGCTCCGTCGCAGGCAGCGTCAGGCCTGGTCCGGTGGGATGTCCGGCGGATACTGTGACGGGTATGAGCGAGCACCACCGCGATCCCCAGCATCCCGAGGACCACCACAGCCAGGCGGAGATCCAGGGTGCCTCCGCCCGCACCGGCGACGAGCCCGACCACCCCTTGCAGGGCGGCCGGCACGGGGAACAGCCGGGCCAGAGTCAGACCCCGGGTGAGTACGGCCAGCCCGCTGGCGACTGCGGGCAGGGGCATATTCAGCAGCCGCAGCACGGGGGCTATCCGCGTGGGTACGGCTACCCGTACCCGCCGGTCGATCCGCGGGCGCAGTCCCAGGCGACGACGGCTCTGGTGCTCGGCATCGTCGGGCTGGTCAGCATGCTGGGCGTGATCCTCGGGCCGATCGCCCTGGTGCAGGCGAAGAAGGCCCGCGAGGGTGGGGCGGACGCGACCGCCGGGCGGGTGCTCGGGTGGATCGCCACCATCATCGGCGCGCTGTCCGTCCTGCTGATCGTCGGCTCGGTGATCTTCGTGTTCAGCATCCTGGGGACCGCGTTGCACAACAGTCCCACCGGCACCCCGTCCGCCGCCGGCCTCACCGCCCCGCTGCGGGTGCTGTTCGGCTGAGCCTCAGCCGATGACGCCGTCCACCAGCCGCTTGGCCTCGGCCTGCACCTGCCGCAGGTGCTCCGGGCCGCGGAAGG
Source organism: Rothia kristinae NBRC 15354 (assembly GCF_001570865.1). Taxonomy (GTDB): domain Bacteria; phylum Actinomycetota; class Actinomycetes; order Actinomycetales; family Micrococcaceae; genus Rothia; species Rothia kristinae. The sequence goes on along the minus strand of NZ_BCSM01000011.1, from coordinate 55,619 downwards.
ACTCCGCGTAGATCTTGTACACGTCCTCCGTGCCGGAGGGGCGGGCGGCGAACCAGGCGGACTCGGTGACCACCTTCAGCCCGCCCAGCGGCTCCCCGTTGCCCGGGGCCACGGTGAGTGTGGCGGTGATCGGCTCTCCGGCCAGCTCCTCGACCGTGACGTCCTCGGCGCTCAGCTGCTTCAGCCGGGCCTTCTGATCCCGGGTCGCGGGGGCGTCGATCCGCTCGTAGGCGGGGTCCCCGAAGCGCTCGGTCAGCTCCGCGTAGCGCTGCGACGGCGTCTTGCCGGTGACCGCGAGGATCTCCGAGGCCAGCAGGGCCAGGATGATCCCGTCCTTGTCCGTGGTCCACACGGCCCCGTCCCGGCGCAGGAAGCTGGCCCCCGCGGACTCCTCCCCGCCGAAGCCCAGGGTGCCGGCCAGCAGCCCGTCCACGAAGTGCTTGAACCCCACCGGCACCTCCACGAGCGTGCGCCCCAGGTCCTCGGCGGCCCGGTCGATCATCGAGGAGGAGACCAGGGTCTTGCCCACCCCGGCGTCGCCCGGCCAGTCCGGACGGTGCCGGTACAGGTAGTCGATAGCCACGGTCAGGAAGTGGTTGGGGTTCATCAGCCCGGCGTCCGGGGTGACGATGCCGTGCCGGTCCGAGTCGGCGTCATTGCCGGTCGCGATGTCGTAGGAGTCCCGGTTGGCGATCAGCGAGGCCATCGCGTGCGGGGAGGAGCAGTCCATGCGGATCTTCCCGTCCCAGTCCAGGGTCATGAACCCCCACTGCGGGTCCACGTCCGGGTTGACCACGGTCAGTTCGAGCCCGTACCGGCGCCCGATCTCCTTCCAGTACTCCACCGATGCCGAGCCCATCGGGTCCGCCCCGATGCGCACCCCGGCCTTGCGGATCGCCTCCAGGTCCACCACCTCGGGCAGCTCGGAGACGTACGCGTCCAGGTAGTCGTAGGTCTGCGTGGTCTCGGCCAGCTTCGCCTGGGCGTACGGCACCCGGCGCACCCCGCGGTTCCCGTCGGCCAGCAGCTCGTTGGCCCGGTCCTGGATCCACCCGGTGGCCTCGGCCCCGGCGGGCCCGCCGTGCGGCGGGTTGTACTTGAACCCGCCGTCCGTGGGCGGATTGTGGCTCGGGGTGATCACGATGCCGTCGGCCTGGGAGGCCCCGGGTCGGGCGTTGTGCACCAGGATCGCTCGGGACAGCGCCGGGGTGGGCACGTACCCGTCGCGGGCGTCCAGCAGCACGACGACGCCGTGCGCGGCCAGCACCTCCAGGGCCGTCTCCTGCGCCGGACCGGACAGGGCGTGGGTGTCCCGGCCCATGAACAGCGGCCCGTCGATGCCCTGCTCGGTGCGGTACTCGACGATCGCCTGGGTGATCGCGGCGATGTGCGCCTCGTTGAAGGAGCCGCTCAGGGCCGAACCCCGGTGCCCGGAGGTGCCGAAGGCCACCCGCTGGGCGGGGTCCTCGGCGTCGGGCACGCGCTCGCGGTAGGCGGTGAGCAGCTCCTCGATGTCCACGAGGTCCTGCGGCTGTGCGGGGGTTCCGGCTCGATCGCTCATATGACCAACCTAACGCGCCGCCGCTGTGCCGGTGCCCTGTGCGGCCTGTGTGACGGGCTGGCCGGTGACGGGCTGGGTGGTGGCGGTGGTGCCGCCGGGGTCCGCGGTCCCGGAGTCCAGGTGCCGCTGGCGCTCGGCCAGCAGGGGCCGGGCGGTCTCCGAGGAGGCGTCCGCGGCCGGACGCTCGAAGCCGTCGGCAGTGATCCAGTGGATCAGCCGGGCCCCGGCGCGGGCGGTGCGCTCATCCAGGTCCAGGCGCGGCACCAGCCCGACGACATCGAGCACCGCGACCTTCCCGGTGCGCGCCACCCGGCGGGCCAGGCGCTCCACCACGAACAGGGGCACCCCCAGGGTGGCCGGCGCGCTGACCCCCGGGGCGGTCTCCCCCGGCAGCACGTCCAGATCCACGCTGAGGTAGATCACCTCCAGGTCCGCCAGCCGCTCCTCCAGCCAGGCCTCGGCCTCGGGCAGCTCCGCCTCGCGCAGCTGAGCATCCTTCAGGTACCGGGCCCCGATCCGCCCCGCGTTCTCGAAGCGGGCGCGGGTGTTGTCCGTCTCGGAGATGCCCAGGGCCACGTACCGGAACTCCCGCCCGGCCTTCCGCTCCGCCCGGGCGATCTGGTCGAACACCGTGGTGGCCGTGGCCTGCGGCTCCTGGGCGGTGCCCAGGTGGGTGTCGAAGGAGACCACGCCCCAGGTGCGCACCCCGTCCAGCCGCCCGGAGGCCGCCAGACCCAGGTACCCCGCGTAGCTGGTCTCGTGTCCCCCGCCCAGCACCAGAGTCATCCGGTGATCCCGCACCGCCTCGGCGATGCGCCGCCCGGCCTCGGCCTGCGCCTCCTCCAGGTGGTGCCCGTCCACCTCGATGTCCCCGCGGTCGTGCACCACGTTGGCCCCGTGGAAGGCCAGCTGGGCCAGGGCGTGGCGCAGCCGGTGCGGGCCCTCCGCGGCCCCGGGCCGACCCTGGGAGCGGATCGTGCCCTCGTGGGAGTCGAAGCCGAGCACCGCGAGGCTCTGCGCCTCCTCCCCGGTCTCCTTCTGCCCGGCGTAGACCATGTGGTGCCAGCGGGTGTGGATGGCGCCGGGGCCGTCGTCGCGGCCCTGCCACGGGGTGGTGCTCATGCTGGGGTTCCTCTCTGCCGCGGCCCGCACCCGCTGAGGTGTGAACCATATCTCGCGTTACAGACAACACCCGGGGGCGGTCCGGCGCAAGTGCCCTCCCGCGCGGGACGGGCGCCGGGTAGATTGGGCGGCGGAATCCGAGCCAGCCGAGCAGCGAAGGAGCGCACCGTGGACATTCCCAGCGTGAGCGTGGAGGAGATCCCCGAGGACGCCAAGATCCTCGACGTCCGCGAGGACTACGAGTGGGAGGAGGGGCACATCGAGCGGGCCCAGCACCTGCCCCTGGCGGACATCCCCGCCCGCTACGGCGAGATCCCCCTGGACGAGGACGTCTACGTCATCTGCCGCTCCGGCGGGCGCTCGCTGAAGGCGACCGAGTACCTGAACCAGAACGGCTTCGACGCGATCAACGTGCGCGGCGGCATGGGGGCGTGGCAGGACGCCGAGTATCCCATGGTCTCCGAGAACGGCCAGGACCCGCAGGTCCGCTGACCGTGAGGTACGCGTTCCTGGGTCCGGAGGGAACTTTCACCGAGGCCGCCCTGCTGTCCGTGGAGGACGCGCCCGACGCCGAGCGCGCGCCGTCGCCGTCGGTGCCGGCGGCCCTGGCCGCGGTGCGCGCCGGGGAGGTCGACGCGGCGATGGTGCCGATCGAGAACTCCGTGGAGGGCGGGGTCACCGCCACCCTGGACGCGATCGCGGCCGGGGCGGACCTGCGGATCATCCGCGAGGTGCTGGTGCCCATCCGCTTCGTGCTGGTCGGCGCCCCCGGCACCCGTCTGGAGCAGGTGCGCACCGTGTCCACCCACTCCCACGCCTGGGCGCAGGTGCGCGGGTGGATGCACGCCCACCTGCCGGAGGCCGACTACCTCCCGGCCGGGTCCACCGCGGCCGCCGCCCTGGCCCTGCTGGGCGCGGAGTCCCCCGGGTACCAGGCCGCGGTCTGCTCCCCGGTGGTGCTGGAGCAGCACCCGGAGCTGGCGGTGCTGGCCGAGGACATCGGGGACATCTCCACCGCCGTCACCCGCTTCGTCCTGGTGGCCCCGGCGGCCTTCCCGCTGCCGGAGCGCACCGGCGCGGACAAGACCACCCTGATGATCCCGCTGCCCGCGGATCGCCCCGGGGCGCTGATGGAGCTGCTGGAGCAGTTCACGGCCCGCGGGGTCAACCTCTCCCGCATCGAGTCCCGGCCCACGGGGGAGGCCCTGGGCCGGTACTTCTTCTCCGTGGACGCGGAGGGGCACCTGGCCGACGCGCGGATGCGCAACGCGCTGCGCGGGCTGCACCGGATCTCCCCGGGGGTGGTGTTCCTGGGCTCCTACCCGCGGGCCGACGGGGCGGCACCCGCGGTGGATGCCCACCACGCGGATGCCGCCTTCGACGCCGCGGACCGCTGGGTGGCCGGGCTGATGGGCGCGGCCCCGGAGCGAGCCTGAGCCGCGACCCGGCCGACGGCTACGCCCAGTTGCGCTTCGGGGAGGTCATCGCCACCCCGGGGTTGAACACGTTGCACGGGTCCAGGGACCTGTAGTGCTCCACGAGGCTGTCCGGGGCGTGGTAGACACGGCCGTAGTTGTGCTCGGCCGGCAGCACCGCCCCGCGGGCCTCGAGGAAGTCCACCATCTTCTGCTTCACCGTGGGGGCGTCCACCCCCTTGCGGATGATGTGGTCCGCGTGCACCACGTGGCACAGGAAGTGGCTGAGGTAGCAGCTCTCCGCGATGTCCTTGGTGATCTCCTCCGGCATCTGCGCCAGCCAGTCCTCGTCGTCCCGGCGCAGGGCCACGTCCAGGCTCGCGAAGTCGGAGAACTCCTCCCGGCGCAGGTTGAACATCCGGTTGGTCGCGCTGGCCACGCCGAAGCGCAGCAGCATGGCCGCCTCGGCCTCGGCGGGGTCGCACAGGAAGAACCCGCCGTCGTGCCCGTCCTGGGCGAAGAACCCGGTGAGCATCTGCTGGGTCTCCTCCCGCTGGTCGTGGCTGACCACCAGGATCAGGTGGTGCTCCCACCGGTCGCGGAAGGCGCGCAGGCGCTCGGGGACCTGCTCGGGCAGCAGGGCGAACAGCTTCTGGGCGATGGTGTCCGCCGTCGTCGGGCCGAAGCCGGGCAGCTTGGCGAACACCCCGTTGGCCCAGTTCTTCAGGGCGAACATCCGCACTTGGGTGCGGCTGCCGGCGTACTTCAGGGCCACGTAGGTGTCCTTGCCGTACTTCCGGGCCATGTCGAAGGACTCCCGGCCCAGGTACTCCCCGGAGATCGGCAGGCGCCGGTCCGAGGTGAGGATCTCCCGGCGCAGGTCCTCCAGGGTCTTGGGGCTGTCCGTGCCGATGTAGAAGGTCGCGGTGTCCTTCTCCAGGGGGAAGGTGCGCACCCGCACGGCGAAGATCATCAGCTTGCCGGCGCTGCCGGAGGCCTCGAAGAGGAACTTGGGGTTGGCGTTGTACCGGGCCGGGGTGTCCGTGATCTGCCGGACGTGCTCGGCGTAGTCGGTGCCGGTGGTGTCCTCCGGCGGGGCGGTGACCGACGCCGGGTCCCAGTCCCCGCGCTGGGCGCGCTCCAGGACGTGCTCGGGGTCCTCGCCCAGTTCGATGCCGAGGTGGTTGACCAGGTGCGCCTTCCCGTGCTCGTCCACCCGGGCGAACAGGGCGTGCTCGGTGTAGGCGGGCCCCTTGCGGACCTGGGAGCCGCCGGAGTTGTTGGCGATGCCGCCGACCACGGAGGCGCCGATGGAGCTGGAGCCGATCACCGAGTGCGGCTCCCGGCCCAGCGGGGTGAGCTTGGCGGTCAGCTCGTAGAGGGTGGACCCGGCCAGGCATACGGCCTCGCGGTTGTCGTTGATCAGGTGGATCTGGTTGATCCGCAGGGTGGAGATGATCACGAGGTCGCGGTCGTAGTCCTGCGCGGCAGGGGAAGACCCGCCCGTGACCCCGGTGTTGGCGGCCTGGTTGATGATGGCGATGTCGTGGTCCAGGCAGACCTGCAGGGCCTGCCACATCTGGACGAGGGTGCCGGGCCTGAGCACGGCCAGCACCTTCCCGGACCCGTAGCGGTTGCCGCGGGCATAGGGGGCGGTGCGGCGTTCGGAGGTGAGCACGTGCTGGGTGCCCATGATGCTGCGGAACTGCTCGAGCGCGGCGGCGGCGGACGGGGTGCCCACGGGGATTCCTTTCGACGGTGGCGGCGAATGCGCGTCCAGCGTAGTCCTCCGCCCGGCCGGGTGGCGCCCGATGACGTCCTGACGCCGTGCGCGGGGCCGGTTCAGGTGGTCTGCACCCGCAGCACCCCGGGCTGGACCTCGGCGGTGAAGGCGCGGACCTCGCCCACGTAGTCCCCGTCCACCTCCATGGGCTGCGGGTGGTGCAGGAAGTCCACGTGCACCCGCCGCCCGTGCAGGTGCTCGATCACCGGCAGCAGCCCGCGGCGTCGGGAGATCACCTGCCAGGTCAGGGCGGCCCAGTCCAGCAGGCTGCGGGGGGTGAGCACGATGGCCTCCAGGCGGGCGTCGTCCAGCCGGGAGGCCTCGGCCAGGCGGATCCCGGCGGTGAGATCCCCGGTGTTGGCGACGATCACCGATCGGGTCTTGCGGTGCACGGGGGCGGCGTCGTCCACGGTGATGCTCACGGAGTGGCGGCGGGCCACGAGGTTGCGCATCCCGGCCTCCACGTACGCGATCCAGCCGATGCGGGCTTTCAGGCGATCCCGGGTGTCGGTCATGATCTGGGCGTCGAATCCGGCCCCGCCCATCACGGTGAAGCGCTGCCGCACTGCCTCCCCCTCGGCCAGCTCGGCGCGGATGCCGATGAGGTCGATGCGGTGCGGGTGCCCGTGCAGGGCGATCTGCACGCAGCCGGCCGGGTCGGTGAAGGGCAGCTCCAGGTTGCGGGCCAGCAGGTTCCCGGTGCCCAGGGGGACGATGCCGAGGGTCTTCTCGGTTCCCGCCAGCTCCGCGGCGACCTGGCGCACGGTGCCGTCCCCGCCCATGGCCAGCACGAGCTCGCACCCGTCGGCCAGGGCTGCGCTCACCTGACCGGCACCGGGGTCCTCCACGGTGGTCTCGTAGACCCGGGGCTCTTCCCAGCCGGCCCGGCGCAGCGACGATCGCACGACGTCGAGGGCCTCCCGCGCCCCGTGCTTGGCCGGATTGACGACGACGCCGACCCGCCGCGGGGGCCCCGGCGTGAGCGGGGGCCGGTCCGGGGCGGCGATCGCCGGGGGCAGGGGGGAGCTGCGCAGCCAGGCCGCGGTGATGCTGGCGGCCGCGGCGCCGCCGAACACGGCGAGGCCCGCGGCGGCCAGGAGCCTGGAAGGTCGAGTCATGTCTCCCAGGCTACGTGAGGGGCGAGCGGAAGGGGCGGCCTGCCCCTCGCCGGCGGGACCTGTCGCCGAGAGCGGCAGAGCCGGCCCCGGGGGAGGCCGCTCGACGCGGACGGCCGTGCGGTAGGTTGGGGGCGTGATCGACCTCAGTCTTCTGCGTGAGAACCCCGACCTCTTCCGAGCCTCCCAGCGCGCCCGCCAGGCCGACGTCGAGCTGGTGGACCGCATCCTGGAGGCCGACGCCTCCCGTCGGCAGGCCATCAGCGAGTTCGAGTCCCTGCGCGCCGAGCAGAAGGCCGCCAGCAAGGACATCGGCCGGCTCGCCGGGGCCGCGAAGAAGGACCCCTCCCAGCAGGGCGCCTTCGAGCAGGCCAAGGCCCAGGCGGCCCAGCTGGCCGGTCAGGTCAAGGAGGCCGAGGCCCGCGCCGAGCAGGCCCAGCGGGACCAGGACGAGCTGACCTCCCGCATGGAGAACCTCATCATCGACGGGGTGCCCACCGGCGGCGAGGAGGACTTCGAGGTCGTCAAGACCGTCGGACAGCCGCGAGACTTCGAGGCCGAGGGGTTCGCCCCCCGGGACCACCTGGAGATCGGCGAGATCGTGGACGGCATCGACATGGCCCGCGGCGCCAAGGTCTCCGGGGCCCGCTTCTACTTCCTCAAAGGCCACGTGGCCCGCCTGGAGCAGGCCCTGCTCACCATGGCCCTGGACTACGCGAGCCGACGCGGCTTCACCATGCTCACCACCCCCACCCTGGTGCGCCCGGAGACCATGGCCGGCACCGGCTTCAACGTCAAGCACGACGACGAGATCTACCGCCTCGAGCGCGATGACCTCTACCTGGTGGGCACCTCCGAGGTCGCGATCGCCGGGTACCACGCGGACGAGATCATCGACCTGTCCGACGGGCCCCTGAAGTACCTGGGCTGGTCCACCTGCTACCGGCGCGAAGCCGGGTCCGCGGGCAAGGACACCCGCGGCATCATCCGCGTGCACCAGTTCAACAAAGCGGAGATGTTCGTCTACGCCCGGGTGGAGGACGCCGAGGCGATGCACGCCCAGATGCTCGCCTGGGAGGAGGAGATGCTCGGCCTGTGCGAGCTGTCCTACCGCGTCATCGACACCGCCGCCGGGGACCTCGGCTCCTCCGCGGCCCGCAAGTTCGACTGCGAGGCGTGGGTGCCCACCCAGGGCACGTACCGCGAGCTGACCTCCACCTCCAACTGCACCACCTACCAGGCCCGGCGCCTGAACATCCGCGAGCGCACCCCCGAGGGCGCGGAGGGGAAGAAAGGCGGGACCCGCATGGTCGCGACCCTCAACGGGACCCTCGCCACGACCCGCTGGCTGGTGGCGATCCTGGAGACCCATCAGCAGGCGGACGGCTCCGTGCGCATCCCGGAGGCGCTGCGCCCCTACCTGGGCGGCCTGGAGGTCATCCCGGCGGTGCGCGAGGCCGGGAGCCGGTGACCTCCGCGCCCCGAAGCCCGGCGTCGGGACCCCACCTGGTGGCCCTGGACGTGGACGGCACCCTGGTGGATCACGACGGCGCGATGTCCGCCCGGGTGCGCCGGGCCGTGCAGGCGGTGGTCGCGGCCGGACACCACGTGGTCATCGCCACCGGGCGCTCCCGGGCCGCGGCCCTGCCCGTGGTGGAGCTGGCCGGGATCACCCGCGGCTACGCGGTGGCCTCCAACGGCGGGATCACCCTGCGCATCGACGCCGAGGCCCCCGGCGGGTACGCGGTGATCGACGCCGCCGAGTTCCGCCCCGAACCGGCCCTGCGCACCCTGCGCGAGGCCGTGCCGGGGGCTCGCTTCGCCCTGGAGACCGCCGAGGGGGCGTTCTGGTCCACGGTCCCGGTGCACGACGCCAGCTTCGGCGCGCCCGCCCGGGTGGTGGGCTTCGAGGAGCTGGCGAGCATGTCCGCGGTGCGCGTGGTGGTCTTCTCCGAGGAGCTGGACCTGGAGGACTTCACCGAGGCGATCGAGCGGGCCGGGCTGCACGGGGTCGCCTACGCGGTGGGGTGGACGCCGTGGCTGGATGTGGCCGCGCACGGGGTGTCCAAGGCCTCCGCGCTGGAGCAGATCCGCTCGCGGCTGGGCATCCCGCGCGAGCGCACCGTCGCGGTGGGGGACGGCTTCAACGACGTCGAGATGCTCACGTGGGCCGGGCGCGGGGTCGCGATGGGCCAGGCCGCGCAGGGCGTGCGGGCGGTGGCCGACGAGGTGGCGCCCAGCGTGTACGAGGACGGCGCGGCCGTCGTCCTGGAATCCCTGCTGGACTGAGTGGGTGGGCCGGGGCTGGTCCCGGTGCCCGGTTCAGGCCAGCAGCAGCGTGTAGACGGCGAGGACTGCGGCGGCGACGAGCCCCGCTGCGGCCACCAGCCCCACGGTGCGCAGCATCGGCAGAGCGACGTCCTTGCGGGCGTTCCACGCATAGGCCAGACCCAGCAGAGTGAAGGCCGCGACCTTCGCCCACGCGACCCCCACCAGGGCGTCGCGGGAGGCCGGCCAGGCGGCGGCCGCGGCGGCGAGCACGACGACGGCCGGGGTCACCCAGTAGAACGCGGTGGTGCGCAGCCGCCCGAACAGGATGTTGGTGGAGACCAGGTACAGGGCGTAGCCGATGCCCAGCACCGGCAGGACGACGGCCACGCGGGTGGTGTCCGGGTTGCCCTGGGCCAGCACGAGGATCCCCAGGGGCGCGCCGATGGACCCGAGCACCGCCATCAGCGCTCCGAGCCGGGTCGCGGTGCGCAGGGTGGACCGGGAGATCCGCTCGAACTCGGCCGGGTCCCCGTGGGAGGCCTTCAGGACGGTCGCGGACCAGGCGTTGTTCAGTCCGGCTAGCACCGCGATGGGCCCCTGGGCGAAGACGAGCGCGGCCAGGTAGACCCCGGTCTCCCCGGGGGAGGCCAGGCGCTTGAGCAGGATGGAGTCGCCCTGCATCAGCAGGATGATCGCGAAGGAGTGCGGCAGCAGGGGCGCCCCGGCCACCACCGCTGTCTTCACCGCACCCCATGCCCTCTGCGGTGCGGTGGGGCGGGTCAGGAGGATCCCGGCGAGGGCCGTGAGGGTCGTGGAGACGGCGAAGCCGCCCATGAACACCGCGGCATGGGCGCCGAACAGGGCGATGGCGGTGAGACCGAACAGGTGGGCGATCAGCGAGGAGCCGGCGGCCAGGGCCGCGAAGGTCAGGGGGCGGGCCTGGGCGCGCAGCTGGGCCTGGGCGGCGACCACGACGGCCAGGGCCGCCATGGACCAGATCGAGGCCAGCAGGTAGGCAGGGGCGCCGGCCAGGGCGGCGATGCCGAGTCCGAGGGCGCCGCCGAGCACCGCGAGCAGCACGTTGAAGCCGTTGATCGCTCGGGCGTTGCGGGGACCGTCGCCGGGTTCCAGCCAGGCGCGGGTGATGGCCAGCGGGAAGCCCGCGGAGAAGGCGACGAGGCCCACCTGCATCACCGAGATCGCGAAGGAGGCGGAGTTCCACCCGGGGGAGCGGACCCCGCCGAACAGGTGGATGGAGAACGGCTGCACGAGCACCGCGGCCATGCCCTGCACCGCCGAGGCGATGAGGTACAGGTACGGCACCACCCGCGGGGGGAGGCCCCGGCGCGGGGACCCGACGGGGGTGGTCTGCGCGGTCCGGGGCTGCGGGCTCGACGGCTGGACGGGACCCACCGGGCCCGGGACGCCGAGGGGTTCGGCGGGCTCCGGGGCGGGCTCGGCCCAGGGCGGGGTGCGGCTCATGCCCGGCGGCTCCCCGCCGGGGCGTCCTCAATGCCAGGCGCCACGGCCTGCGGGTAGGTGCTCCGGGGCAGGCGCTCGGGCAGATGCTGCAGCGGGTGGCGCAGGAACGCCAGGGGGTGCGGCTTCGGGCCGGCGCTCGGCTCCGCCGGCTCCCCGCCCGCGTTCGGCTCCGTCCGGTTCGGGACCGCCGGAGCGGGGGTCGGGTCCGATGCCTGCCCGTCGTGGGTGGGGCTCTGCGGGGTCGTGACCGCGCTGGTCCGCAGTCCCAGGACCTTCAGGGCCTTGTCCACCGGCCCGGTCAGCCAGTACTGCAGCGCCGGGCGCAGGGTGGACCCGTCCCAGCCGAGCAGGCGCGTCAGCTCCTCGGGGCGGCGCATCCAGGGGCGGCCGAGCTCCACCTCGGCGATCCGCCGCAGCGCCTCCTGGTCCGGCTGCTCGGCGAAGAACTCCGGGAACATGGCGCGCATCGCGGCCTCGTCAGGATCCGTCGCGGCGGCGTTGCGCACGGAGTAGAAGGGCCCGTAGGTGTGCACGGGGGTGCCCAGGGCTGCGGCGTAGAACGAGGCCGTGGCCACCCGGTTGGTGACCACCTTGCGTGCGGAGGCCAGCAGCCACAGGTTGCGGGAGAGGAACTCCGGGTCCCGGCGCTGACCGCAGGTGGTCACCCGGTGCCCGGCGTCGGTCCAGGCGCGCACGATCTCCTCGTGCTCCATGTCATCCACGTGGAGGCAGACCACGGCCGGGCCCTCCTTCTCGTAGACCTGGCGGGCGTACACGGACTGGTCGCCTTCCAGCTGGAAGATCTTGGAGCCGTGGAAGGGGACGACGACGGTGGGGATCGTGCGCTCCGGCATCGCCCCGCGGGCGCGCACCTGGTCCGCCAGGTACAGGAACGGCGCCCCGATGGCTGTGCTCCGGTATCCGGTCTCCTCCTCATCCCGTGCGGGATCCCAGGCCCGGGAACCGTGGGACCACACGAACAGCCCTCCGGCTGGTGCGGCGGAGGTCAGCTCCGTGAAGTGGCTGCGCACCGGGGAGGTGGGCGTCCACCCGTGCTGCACCAGACCGGCGATGTGGCGTGGTGCCGACAGGCCCGCGTGGGCGGCGTAGGCGGCGGAGTGGCCGTAGAAGTGGTTCTGGATGTCCACAGTGTGTGTCCTGGTGCGAATGGGGTGCGATGGTCCGGGTGCTTCCGCGTCCGCCCCGGAGGCGCTCCGGGGCCGCCCGTGGGGGTCTGCGGCCCGGGCGTAACCGGGGTGCGGGCATCGGTGCGCCTCGGGCGAGTCTATCGGAGGGTCGCTGTGCGGATTCTGTGCCGTGCCCGCTGCCCGGCCCGGGGATCCAGTCCCGGGCGTCATGCCTCGGGGGCCGGTCCCGGCCCCTGTGCGCGGGTCCCGGACGGACGTGGCAGGGTGGAGGCATGAGAGCCGCCATCGCCCAGATCAGCACCACCGCCGACGTCGCGGGGAATCTCGCCCTGGTCCGCGAGCACACCGAGCGCGCCGCGGCCGCCGGTGCGCAGCTCGTCGTCTTCCCGGAAGCCACGATGATCGGGTTCGGCCACGACCTGCTGGGTGCGGCCCGGGAGCATGCCGAGCACTGGAAGACCGAGCTGATGTGGCTGGCCGCCGAGCGGGAGATCACCATCGTGGCGGGGGAGTTCGAGGAGGCTCCGGCCGGGTCCGGTAGCCCCCGGGTGCGCAACGTGCTGGCGGCGTACACCCCCGAGGGCGAGCGCTTCGACTACGCGAAGATCCACCTCTACGACGCCTTCGGGTTCCGCGAGTCGGACACCGTGGCTGCGGGTCGGGAGCCCGTGGTGCTCAGCGTCGCCGGGCACCGGGTGGGGCTGGCCCTGTGCTACGACGTGCGCTTCCCCAAGCTGTTCGCTGAGCTCTCTCGCGCCGGGGCCGAGGTCATCGTGTGTGCGGCCTCCTGGGGTGCCGGCGGGGGCAAGGTCCGGCAGTGGGAGATCCTGACTCGGGCCCGTGCCCTGGACAGCAACACGATCGTGCTCGCGGTGGGCCAGGCGGACCCGGCCGTCACCGGCGCCGCGGTGCCGGAGGGCGCGCCCACGGGTGTGGGGCACTCCGTCGTCGCGGACCCGTTCGGAGAAGCCCTGGCGCAGCTGGACGGCGGGGAGCACCTGGAGATCGTGGATCTGGATCTGGACGTGGTGCCCCGGGCCCGGCAGGCTCTGCCCGTGCTGGAGAACGCCCGCCTGGGCTACTGACCGGCCCGGCCCGGCCCTGATCAGATCGGTTCGGGACGGGTTCGTCGTTTCGGGACCGGAATAACCCGTCCCGAAGCGACGAACCCGGCCCGAAACCCAGTGGAGCGGGCCGGGCGGGTTACCGGGTGGGGATGCGCTGGCCGGGGCAGGTGTCCAGGACCCGCTGCATCGCGGCCCGCTCGGCACGGGTCACCCACAGGTCGTACTTGCGCTTGACCCCGGCCTGCCGGGCCACGTACTCGCAGCGGAAGGACTTCTGCTCGGGCAGCCAGGTCGCGGCGTCGCCGTCGGACTTGCCGTTGTTGGCGGGCCCGTCCACGGCCAGCAGGTTCAGAGGGTCGTTGGCCAGGGCCATGCGGTCCGCGGTGGACAGCTGCTGGGCGCCGGTCTGCCACGCGTCGGACAGGGCGACGACGTGGTCGATCTGCACCGCCGCGCTGGTCTGGGCCCCCGCGGTGAAGTCGATGCGCCGACCCGTGTACGGATCCTGTAGCACCCCGGTGGCCACCTTGCAGGTCCCGGGGCGCAGGGTGGTCTGGGTCAGGTCCCGGGCGAGGATGTCGTTGCGGGTGTCGCAGCCGTTGTGGTCCACATCCGCCCACCGCGCGCCGAAGGCGTCCCGGGAGTACCCGGTCCGGGCGGCCTTGCCCTTGGTCTCCAGGGAATCCAGGGCCTGCTGCGCGGTGAGGCCCGTGGGCAGGGGGCCGGCCGCCCGGGATGCGGTCGCGCCCGACCGATCTGCGGATCCGTCCTCGCCGCGGAACAGATCCAGCCCGCGGGTGCCCAGCCCGACGACGGCGAGCACCACCACCGCGACCACGGTGACGATGAACCGGGTGCGGGTGCTCATCCGCACGCGCGGGCGGGGACGGCTGCGGGATCGGCGGGAACGGCGCGGGGACACGGGACTCCTGGGACGGTGGGGAAGTGAGGCCGGGGAGGACGACGGCGCACCATTCTGCCACCGCCGCCCTCGGCCCGACCCGCCCGCCGTCCGCCGACGGACCCGCCCGCCGCCCCGCGTCGCCCACCGCCGCCCGTCGGCGTTGCCCTCTGACGGACCCGCCGGCGGAGCCGGTGACCGATCCCATAGAAGATGCACTCGTGCAGATACTGCATCAGTGCATAAGATGCAGTAGTGCAAGAAAACGAATCGCCGTCGCTGCGCGAGCGCCGCCGGACCCGCACCTGGGAGGCCATCCACGCCGCCGCCGCCGAGCAGGCGCGCGCCAAGGGCCTGAAGGGCACCACCGCGGAGTCCATCGCCGAGCAGGCGGGGGTCTCCACCCGGACCTTCTTCAACTACTTCCCCAGCAAGGAGGACGCCGTCCTCGGGCTGCGCGAACCGCAGATGAGCGAGCAGCTGCTGCGCACCGTGCCCCACCCCGCGAAGAGCGCTCTGCCGGCCTACGCCGCGCAGATCTTCCTGCGGGTGCTGCGCGGGTCCATGTCCCCGGAAGCCGCCGCGGCGTCGCGCGAGGTCATCCGCGAGCTGCCGGAGCTGCGCCAGCGGATGAAGATCCACATGCTGCGCTGCGAGCAGGCCCTGCAGCAGTTCCTGCTGGGCATGGACTGGGCCGCCTACGCCGAGCGGGGAGAGCTCGTGCCCCGCACCGAGCCCGACGCCGAGCCCGACCCGGAGCAGGTGCGCCGCGTTCGGGCCCTGGTCCTGCTCTCCGCGGCGATCCTGCGCCACATCGACTTCGGTGCGGGACGGGAGATCGACGAGGCCGACGCCCAGATCGCCCGCTCCGCCGCCCTCTTCTCTCAGATCCTCCAGGAGGAACGTTGACCACCACCTACACCCCGCGTCACGCGCGCCCCGGCCGGGCCTCCGCCCCGCAGACCGCCCCCGCGCCGTCGTCGGCGGCCGAGTCGGCCACGTCGTCCGAGCCCGGCGGGGCCATCGATCCCGCCCCGGCCCCCAGCATCCTGCTGCTGTTCATCGGGCTGATGCTGATCATGCTGATGTCCTCGCTGAACCAGACCGTGCTCTCCCCGGCCCTGCCCACCATCGTCGGGGAGCTGGACGGGGTGGAGCACATGTCCTGGGTGATCACCGCGTTCATCCTGGTCTCCACGATCATGATGCCGATCTACGGCAAGCTCGGGGACCTCTGGGGCCGCAAGCCCCTGCTGATCTTCGCGATCCTCGCCTTCACGGCCGGGTCCGTGACCGGTGCGCTCGCGGAGTCGATGACGGGGCTGATCGTCTCCCGTGGGCTGCAGGGTCTGGGCGGCGGCGGCCTGATGATCCTGTCCCAGGCGGTGATCGCCGATGTCATCCCGGCGCGCGAGCGCGGCAAGTACATGGGAGCCCTGATGGGCGTGTTCGCGTTCTCCTCCGTGGCCGGGCCCCTGCTGGGCGGGTGGCTGACCGAGGGCCCGGGCTGGCGCTGGGGCTTCTGGATGAACGTGCCCCTGGGCGCGCTGGCCCTGGCCGCGGCCGTGTTCCTCATCCCGCACACCAACGCGGGGGCGCGCACGCGCCGGGCGCGCATCGACGTCCTGGGCATGGCCCTGCTGGCCGCGGCCACCGCCTGCCTGGTGCTGGCGATGACGTGGGGCGGGAACCAGTACGCCTGGAACTCTCCGACCATCCTGGGGCTGCTGGGCGCCGTCGTCGTGGCGGCGGCGCTGTTCGTGCCGGTCGAGCTGCGCGCGGCCGAGCCGGTGATGCCGATGGCGCTGTTCCGGGACCGCAACTTCGTGCTGACCACCGTGGCGGGGCTGTGCATGGGCATCGCGATGTTCGGGGCGATCGGGTACATGCCCACCTACCTGCAGATGGTGCTGGGGGTGGACGCGACCCAGGCCGGCCTGCTGATGATCCCGATGATGGGCACGATGCTGGTGACCTCGGTGACCGTGGGGGCGCTGGTGTCCAAGCTGGGCCGATACAAGGCCTTCATGGTGGCCGGCTCCCTGCTGATCGCGGCCGGGCTGTTCTGCCTCTCGCGCCTGGCCACGGACACCGCCACATACCTGATCTGCCTGGCCCTGGCCGTGGTGGGTCTGGGCCTGGGGATGTCCATGCAGCTGCTGACCCTGGTGGTGCAGAACAGCTTCCCGGTGAGCATGGTCGGCACGGCGACGGCGGGGGCCAACTTCTTCCGCCAGGTGGGCGCCACGGTGGGCTCGGCCCTGGTGGGCGGGCTGTTCACGGCCCGGCTGAAGGATCTGCTGGCGGATCGCCTGGCCCCGGTGCTGGCCGCGGCCCGGCAGCAGGGGCAGGCCACGAGCCTCGGTTCCACCAACTCGCTGACCCCCTCGGTGGTGCAGTCCCTGCCGGATCCGGTGCGCGAGGTGATCATCGGGGCGTACAGCGACGCCCTGATCCCGATCTTCCTGTGGATCATGCCGCTGGGGATCGCCGCGGCGCTGGTGCTGCTGTTCGTCGTGGAGAAGGACCTGGCCACCACGGTCGCGGCCTCCGGGACCACCGCGGCTGCCGGAGCGCAGGAGGAGCGACGGGAGGCGGCTTCCGAGGAGGAGGCCGAGCGGCGCCACCCGTGCACCGGGGAGATCCCGCTGCCGGAGACCGGCATGATCCCGATCCGCTCGTGAGATCCCGGGTCCTCGGGGGTGCCCGTGGGATCATGGGGGCATGATCTTCCACGCCGTCGGTGATTCCCGCCCGTACCCGGACCACGGGTACGACGGGCCCCGGCAGTGGGGGACCATCCCGCCGCAGCAGGTGCGCCTGGACCGGCTGATCACCACGCAGCGCACCCTGGACCTGGGCACCCTGCTGGATGAGGACTCCACCTTCTACGGGGACCTGTTCCCGCACGTGGTCCGGTGGCGGGGTCGGCTGTACCTGGAGGACGGGGTGCACCGGGCCCTGCGCACCGCGCTGCAGCATCGGCAGGTCATGTACGCCCGCGTCCTGGACCTGGATGCGACCGCGGATGGCGACGCGGCGTCGTCATGACTGTCTTTTGGTGACACCTGCCCGTATGATGTCAGCATGCCTCGAATCAGCGCCGCGACCAACGCCGCCCAGCGGGAGAACACCAAGAACGCCATCCTGGCCTCCTTCGGCGAGCTCCTCTACACCAACGGGCTGACCGGCCTGACCATGACCCACGTGGCCAAGAACGCCGGGATCGGGCGCACGGCCGTGTACAACTACTTCGCGGACATGGGTGAGCTGCTGGTGGCCTACGCCCTGGATGAGACCGAGCGGTTCATCGGGGATCTGCGCACCGAGCTGGCCACCGTGACCAACCCGGTGGATCAGCTGGCCGTGTACGTGCGGATGCAGATCGAGGACATGTCCCGCCGCCACCTGCCTCCGGGTCCGGCGATGCGCTCGGTGCTCTCCCCGGAGTCCTTCGAGAAGCTGGGCCACCACGTCGGGGAGCTGCAGGCGGTGCTCGCCCAGATCCTGCGCGCCGGCATCGACCAGGGGTACCTGCCGGAGTCGGACATCCGCGAGATGGCGCAGCTGGTGCACGGCTCGTTGTCCTCCGCCGCGGATCGCGGGCGCGCCGAGGACGAGGCCGCCCGGGAGACCCGCATCGGGAACACCATCCGCTTCATCCAGCTGGGCCTGGGCGCCTCCTTCGACGCCGAGGGCCGCCCCGTCCCCACCCACCGGGTCCCGCAAGCGCAGGAGACCGCGGAGGACGAGGCGCCCCGCCTGCGCTCCGTGGCCTCCTGACCTGCGCGTGCCCGCTCAGGCGAGCCGGTTGATCTGGCGCAGCGAGTCGAACGGGGCGTGGGAGGAGATCCGGGCCTCGATGCCGCGGGTCACGAAGTCCTTCGCGGCCCGCGCCGCCTCCAGCGGGGTGCGGCCCTGCGCGAGCTCCGCGGTCACCGCGGCCGCCAGGGAGCAGCCGGCACCGGCCACCTGGACCTCGCCGATCTTCGGAGCGGAGAGCACCTCGGTGGTCTGCCCGTCGTAGAACACGTCCACGGCGTCGTCCCCGTCCAGGCGCACCCCGCCCTTGGCGAGCACGGCCGCCCCGGAGCGCTCGTGGATGATCCGCGCGGCCTTCTCCAGGTCCTCGACGGTGTCGATCGCCTCGAGCCCGGACAGGGACAGGGACTCGAAGTGGTTGGGGGTCACGAAGTCCGCCAGCGGCAGGATCTTCGCCTTCAGCGCCTCGTCGGTGTCCAGGGCGGCGCCGGGCTCCTGTCCCTTGCAGATCAGCACCGGATCCAGCACGATCCGGCGCGGCTTCTGCTCGGTGAGCACCTCGGCGACGGTGGCGATGGTGTCCGGGGAGCCGAGCATCCCGATCTTCACGGCGTCGAGGTCGTAGACGGTGGTGTTGACCTCCAGCTGATCCTGAAGAGTCTGCTGGTCCACGGGGGTCAGCCGGTGGGCCCAGCCGTTCTTCGGGTCGAAGGAGACGATGCAGGTCAGGGCCAGGCACCCGTAGACCCCGAGGGCCTGGAAGGTCTTCAGGTCCGCCTGCGCACCGGCGCCGCCGGTGGCTTCCGAACCCGCGATGGTCATGGCGATGGGGGTCTGCGAGGTAGTCATGCACCCCATGATGGCACGGGTCACCCCACCCGCCGCACCCCCACCGCATCTCCCGTTTTGCGGAGGCAGGGGAGGGGTGAGGATGGGGCAGGGGTGGGTAGGATGCTGTGCGGCCCGGGTGGCAGGCGGGCCGCGTCATCGTCGTCCCCTCCTCGCACTCAGGAGCCTCCCGTGCCGCACTCCGCCCCCGCCCCGCGCTACGCCCGACGGCCGCGCACCTACTTCGACCTGCTGCTCGCGCTGTACTGCGTGCTGCTGATCCTGTCCAACATCGGGGCCACCAAGGGTGTGGCCTTCGGCCCCATCATCACCGACGGCGGCTTCTTCCTCTTCCCCCTGGCCTACGTGCTGGGCGATGTGGTCACCGAGGTGTACGGCTTCCGCTCCGCTCGACGGGCGATCATCACCAGCTTCCTCGCCGGGGCGTTCGCGAGCCTGTGCTTCTGGATCGTCATCATCCTGCCCGCCGCGGACTTCTACGAGAACCAGGCGGCCTTCGAATCCGTGCTGGGCCCGGTCCCGAGGATCCTCGCCGGCTCCCTGGCCGGGTTCCTGGTGGGACAGCTGCTCAACGCCTGGGTGATGGCCCTGATCAAGCGGGCCACCGGCGAGCGGTGGATGTGGGTGCGCCTGATCGGCTCCACCCTGGTGGGGGAGCTGGCGGACACCCTGATCTTCTGCACCGTGGCCGCCCCCATCCTGGGGATCACCGAGCCCGCGGACTTCCTCAACTACGTGCTCGTGGGCTACGTGTACAAGTGCGCGGTGGAGGTCATCATCCTGCCCATCACCTACCCGACCATCGCCTGGTTCAAGCGCCACGAGCCCACCTACCCGCGCGTGGAGGACGACGCCGCGGCGGGGCCCGCTACTCGCTGAACCCGGCGATCGCGCCCAGCTCCACCAGGTGGGCCAGCTGGGCCTTGAGGGTCTTGACGGCCGCCGCCCGGGCAGCGTCGGGAACCCCCGGGTAGATCCGCCGAGCCAGCGCGGAGGCGGAGGGCCCGATGTCGTCGTCGGTCTCCCGCAGCAGCTCCTGCAGCGCCTCGAACCGGTCCAGCCGGTGCTCCAGCAGCGCCTCGCACCGGGCGTGCAGGTCCCCGCCCGGCGCCCCGTGTCCGGGCAGCACCGTGTGCTCGCGCTGCTCCAGCAGATCCCGCAGGGAGTCGATGTACGGCTCCAGGGCGCCGTCCGGGTAGTCCAGCATGGTCGAGCCGCGGCCCAGCACCGTATCCCCGGTGAACATCACCGAATCGGCATCCAGGCGCAGGCACACCGAATCCGCCGTGTGCCCCGGCGTGCCCAGCACCAGCAGCTCCTGCTCCGCCGCGCCGACCACCTCCCCGTCCTCCAGGGGCGGGCCCTTGCGGCACAGGGAGGGCTCCGCCGCGCGCACCGGGGCACCGGTCATCGCGTGCAGGGCGGGGGCGCCCGCGGCGTGATCCGCGTGCCGGTGGGTCAGCAGGATCAGCTCCACCCGCGTCCGCTCGGTCAGGCGGCGCAGGTGCTCCGGGTCCTCCGCGCCCGGGTCCACCACGATGACGCCCGGCCGGGAGCCGTCTCCCGGCCAGTCCCGCGGAAGATCCCCGACCACGTACGTGTTGGTGCCCTCCAGGGTCATCGGCCCCGGATTGGGCGCGCGCAGGCAGGCCGTGTGCCCGCTGGTGCGGACCCAGCCGGGCGCGGCCGTGCCGCCGGGCTGGGGGCCGCCAGGCCCGACGGCGTCGTGCCCGGGGTCGGGGGAGGAGGGCGTGACGTCCATGGGGTCCAGTCCACCACATCCGCGCCCGGTCCGGGGCGCGCGATGCCGCCCGCCGCCGCCCGACCTCGCCCGCGCCGGGCGGATATGCTGGTCGGATCATCCGGTTCGCACCCGAAAGGCACTTCCGCCGTGTCCCACGCACCCGAGAATCCCGGCGCCGCCGCGCCCACCCCCGCGGAGCCTGCCCCCGGTCAGGGCGGGCTGACCCGCTCCCTCTCCCACGAGCAGATGACCATGATCGCCCTCGGCTCCGCCCTGGGCACCGGCCTGTTCCTCGGCTCCGGGGCGGCCATCGCCATCGCCGGCCCGGCCGTGATCGTCTCCTACGCCATCGGCTCCCTGATCGCCGCGATCATCGCCAGCGCCGCCGGGGAGATGGCCGTGCGCTTCCCCGTGCGCGGCGGCTTCGGCTCCATGGCCGCCCGCTACCTCGGGCCCTTCGGCGGGTTCATCTCCCGCTGGTCCTACTGGGCCACCACCGTGCTGGTGGCCGGGGCGGAGCTGGTCGCGGTGGCCACGTACCTGAAGTTCTGGTGGCCGGAGCTGCCGCTGTGGGTCGGCATCGTCGTGTTCGGGGCGATCGTGCTGGGGCTGAACGCCTTCAGCGTGAAGTCCTTCGGCTCCGTGGAGTTCATCCTCTCCGGGATCAAGGTGCTCGCGGTCATCGCGTTCATCATCATCGGCCTGATCATCGTGTTCTTCGGGCTGCCCAGCCACCCCGCGGAGGGCCTGCACCGGCTCACCGAGGGCGGGGGATTCCTGCCCAACGGGCCGGCGTCGATCTGGCTGGCGATGGCCGTGGTCATGTTCTCCTTCGGCGGGATCGAGCTGGTGTCCATCTCCGCGGCCGAGGCCAAGGACCCGGTGCGCTCGGTGCGCTCGGCCGCCAAGGCCACCGTGTGGCGGCTGTCCACCTTCTACGTGCTGTCCCTGTTCGTGGTGATGTGCCTGATGTCCTCGGAGACCCTCACCCAGGAGGAGGGGCTCAGCTCCAGCCCGTTCGTGCGGGTGTTCTCCGACGTCGGGATCCCGGCGGCCGCGGCCGTCATCAACTTCATCGTGCTGGTCGCGGCGCTGTCCGCGGCGAACGCGAACGTGTACGCCGGCACCCGCCTGATGCACTCCCTGTCCTACGAGGGCATGGCCCCGCGCCGGCTGCGGGCGACGACGTCGCGCGGCATCCCCGCCGGGGCCCTGGCCGTGTCCAGCCTGGGCATCCTGCTGGTGGTGGTGCTGGCGCTGTTCACCGAGTCCGTCTTCCAGATCATGATGTCCATGATCACCACCCTGGTGCTCGTGGTGTGGGGCCTGATCCTGGTCTCCTACATCTCCTACCGGCGCCGGGACGGGGCCGCGGACCAGTTCCGCCTGCTCGGAGGGTCCGCGATGGCCGGTGTGGGCATCCTCGGGCTGGTCGCGGTGTTCGTCGCCGTGTTCTCCAGCGCGACGATGGTCGTGCCCGGCCTGGTGGCCGTGGCGTTCTTCGCGGTGCTCGTGGTGGTGTTCTTCGCCGCCGTGCGCCACCACGCCCAGCTGGATGAGTCCGCCTTCCAGGAGGCTCACGACGCCACCGGCGCCGTGCCGACGGTCGCCCCTCCGCAGCGTCGCCGCTGAGGCGCGGCGCGGTCCGGCGCGGGCGGGCCGGGCCCCCGGCCTGCTGACTCAGGGGCCGGTTCGCGGGAGCGCGCGGGCGGAGCGCGCTCCTAGAGTGGGTGGCATGAGTGCAGCAGTCGATCCCGAGCCCGTGATCCTGGAGGTCCCCCTGCGCTGGGGGGACATGGACGCGTACGGGCATGTGAACAACGTGCAGATCGTGCGGATCCTGGAGGAGGCCCGCGCGCTGGCCTTCGGCGCCCCGCCCAGCGCGGGCGAGGTCCCGGAGCAGCGTCGCCAGGAGGTGCCCATCCCCGTGTTCGCGGACCTGCCCGCGGGCACCCAGGCGCTGGTGGCCGAGCACACCGTGAAGTACCGCTCGCCCCTGCCCTACCGAGGCGATCCGGCCCGGGTGGAGGTGTGGGTCCAGCGGGTCACCCCGGCCAGCCTCACCGTGGGCTACCGGGTGTGCGATGCCGCGACCGGGACCGCGTGCTGTGCGGCGAGCACCGTGCTGGCCTTCGTCCGGCCCGACGGCGGGCTGGTGCGTCTGAGCCCGGAGCAGCGTCGCACCCTGCAGCGGCACCTGCGGGCCTGAACGGCCCCGGCAGCCCCCAGACGCGAGACGGCGCCCGCCCCCTCCCGGACCCGCTGGGGATCCGAGAGGAGGCGGGCGCCGTCGTGCTGTGCGCCGGGTGGGACTACTTGGTGGTCACCGTGATGACCGCGTCCCCGGGGGTCACGGCGTCGGCCGGGCGACCCTCCACGCTGGCGTACTTGGGGGTGTTGGTCACCAGCACCGGGGTGATCAGCGGGTACCCGGCGTCCTTGATGACCTGCCGGTCGAAGCGGTACAGCTCCTGCCCGGCGGTGACCTCATCGCCCTTGGACACGAGGACCTCGAAGCCCTCCCCGCCCAGGTTCACGGTGTCGATGCCGACGTGGACCAGCAGCTCCACGCCGTTGTCCAGCCGCAGACCCATCGCGTGCCCGGACCCCGGGGTCGCGATGACCTTGGCGTCGGCCGGGGCGTAGACGGTGTTGCCGGTCGGCTCGATGGCCACGCCCTGACCCAGCTTCCCCGCGGAGAAGATCGGGTCCGGGACCTCGGACAGGGCCACGGCTTTGCCCTCCAGCGGGGAGCCGACGCTCAGCTCGGTGCCGGGCTCGTAGGTCGGCTTCGGCTTCGCCGGGGCGGCGGGCTTCGCGGGCTCGGCGCTGGCGGAGCCGGCGTCGTCGCGGGTGGAGGACACGCCCTCGCCCGTCCCGGCGCCGGCCGTGCCCGCGGCACCCACCGCGGTGCCGCCGGCGGCCGCGGCCACGGCGCCGGCCGGGGCGGCCACCAGATCCGGGGCGTTGGATTCGGTGGGTACCTCATCCGCGGCCAGGTTCTGCTTGGCCAGATCCGCCTCGCGCTGATCCTTGGAGCGGAAGCCGAAGATCAGCACCCCGGCCATACCGCCGAAGAAGGCGATGGCCAGGCCGATGCAGAACAGCGGGATCGGCTGCATCGCGGGGATGGACAGCAGGGAGGTGAACGCGAAGGCGTAGGAGCGCACGCCCATCCAGGAGATCAGACCGCCGGCGATCATCGCGGGCACCAGGATCAGCGGGAACACGCGCTTGTACCGCAGCACCACGCCGTACAGGGACGGCTCGGAGATGCCGCCCAGCAGACCGGAGACCGCCGCACCCGTGGCCGTCTGACGCAGCTCCTTGTCCCGCTTGGCGCGGATGGCCACACCGGTGACCACGCCGAACACCGCGAAGTTGTATGCGGCCATCGGGGACTGGATGAAGTCGTAGCCCAGGGTGGACAGGTTGGAGATCATCACGGCGTTCAGCGGCCAGTGCAGGCCCAGGGGCACCATGAACAGGTAGGACCCGGCGACCACCACACCCACGATGGCGGGGTTGATGTCGTTGAGCCACTGGAACACGTCGGAGATGCCCAGACCCAGCTTCACGCCGATGGGCCCGATGATCAGCGCGGTCAGCGGGACCATGATCAGCAGGGAGATCATGGGCACGAAGACCATGTGCAGCATGTTCGGGATGACCTTCTTCAGCAGCCGCTCCAGCGGGGCCAGCAGCGCCACCGCGAACAGGGGCGGGAAGATCTGCCCGGTGTAGTTGAACAGGTACAGCGGCACGTCCAAGCCGCCGATGTGGAACAGGGTGATGTGGTCAGCGCCCCCGGCCATGTCGGACAGGCCCTTGAAGGCGTCGGTCATCAGGGCCGCGGGGATCGCGGCACCCACCCACATGTTGGCGCCGAGCCGCTTGGCCGCCGTCGCACCCACCATGATGGGCATGAAGTTCAGCACGGACAGGGCCGCACCCAGGATGATGAACCAGAACGGGAACTGGGCACGCCACTGGTTGAGCATGTCCGCGTTGAGGGCGTCGTCGCCGAGCTTGGGCCCGTTGACCAGGTCCACGGTCACGGACTCGCCCTGGAAGTTGGTGTAGTGCCCGAACACGCCGAGGGTCTGCAGCAGCACGATCAGCGTGAGGATCATGGAGGAGCCCAGCAGGGCCCACAGGACGGGGCGGAAGGAGTCCGAGAGGACGTCGAACATCCGGGTGATGATCCCGGCCTTCTTCTCGTCCCCGGCGCCCTCGCCGGCGGCCGGCTTCTGCGCGGAGCCGCCTTCCTTCTCCATCCCGGGCATCTTGGCCATGGCGTCGTAGACATCCGCGACCTCGTTGCCGATGACCACCTGGGTCTGCCCGGACTGCTCGATCACGGAGAGCACGCCGTCGGTCTTCTCGATGGCGGGCTTGTCCACCTTGGACTTGTCGTTGAGCGTCACGCGCAGGCGCGTGGCGCAGTGGGTGAAGTAGTTGATGTTCTCGGGCCCACCCAGCCCGTCAAGGACGGACTGCGCCGTCTTCTGGTGATCCATGTGTCGCTCCTTGGTGCGAGTGCCCGGGCGCTTCCCGGGGCAGATACACGAAAGACCTGAGCCTCCCGGGGGCACGACGGCGCGCGCGAGCCACGGTCCTTGTGGCGCACGCAGGCGCTGCTCATGCGGTTGGGAGACCCAGGTCTTGCCTGATCGTCAGTAACAATCCTGAGGATCCGACGGCCTCAGGGGGCCGCCGCTCGGCCCCCAGTATAGACGCTCGGCAGGCCCCGTGCCGGACTGTTTCCGCACCCCGTTCACCGCCCGGCCCATGGCTGCTCGCGAAACCATCTGCCGCCGGGGCCCGCGGGGAGGGGCTACAGCTGGCCTGCGGCCGCGGCGGCGTCGACGGCCTGCGGCTGGGTGCGGCGCAGCCACCGCCGGTGCCACCGGAAGTTCGCCTCCACCAGCGCGCACCCGAGCGCACCCACGCCCAGGGCCACCGCCAGCAGGTCCGCATCCGGGATCTGGAACTCGTGGTACCACCGGGAGATCGGGACCGTGAGCACCAGGACCAGACCCGCGTACATCGCCGCCAGCAGCCCCGCCCGCGCCAGGGTCAGGGGTCGGGAGCCCACGCACAGGATCCACAGGCCCACCAGCACCAGCACCAGGAAGCTCGCCGTCTGCACCGCGCGCGTGCCCACCGGGGTGGGATCGGCGAACAGGGTGTACCCGTTGACCGCCACCACCGCCGCCGTCACGATCACCGCGTTCGGCAGCGCGAAGTGCAGGGCCCGGCGCAGGAACCCCTGCACGTACCGCTGGTTGTTGGGCAGCATGGTCAGCACGAAGGTGGGCCCGCCCAGCATCAGCAGATCCGCCGTGGAGTACTGGCGCGGCAGGAACGGGAAGGTCCACGCCAGCAGCCCCAGCGTGACCCCCATCAGCACCGCGAACGCCGTCTTGGACAGGAACAGGTGCGTGACCCGCTCGATGTTCGCGATGATCTTCCGCCCCTCCGCCAGCACCGCCGGCAGCCGGGAGAACTGCCCGTCCAGCAGCACCAGCCGGGACACCGCCTTGGTGGCCGGCGCGGCGTTGCCCATCGCGATCCCCAGGTCCGCGTACTTCAGGGCCAGGGCGTCGTTGATCCCGTCCCCGGTCATGGCGACGACGTGCCCGTCCTCCTGCAGGGCTCGCACCATGTTCCGCTTCTGTGCGGGAGAGACCCGCCCGAACACGGCGTGCTCGCGCACCGCCTCCGCCAGCTGCGGGCCCTCCTCCGGCAGGGCGGAGGCATCCACGGCCTCCCCCTGCAGGTCCACCCCGGCCTGGCGGGCCGCCGCCGCGACCGTCGCCGGGTTGTCCCCGGAGATCACCTTCGCGGCGATGCCCTGCTGGGTGAAGAACTCCAGGGTCTCCCGGGCGTCGGTGCGCACCTGCTCCCGGAAGGTCACCAGCAGCACCGGCTCCTGGTCACCGGGCAGCTCCTGGCCGGGCTTCCCGTCCCGCCCCCGGGCCAGGGCCTGCGCCCGGGAGAGCACCAGGGTGCGCAGCCCCGACGCCGCAAGCTCCCGCGCCCGGGCTCGGGCGGCGTCATAGCGGTCCGGATCGGCCAGGGCCGACGGGGCCAGCAGGGCCTCCGGGGCGCCCAGCAGCCACGCCCCCGCCCCGGGCAGCTGCACCCCGGAGAAGCGGTGCGCGGAGGAGAACGGCAGCACACCTTCCGGATCCTCCGCGGGCGCCTCCGGGAAGCCCTCGGCCAGGGCCGCCGCCGTGGGGTTGGCGTGCGGGTCCGCGCCGAACCACGCCAGGGCCGCCGCGGCGCCTGCGGGAGTCTCGGTCTTCCCCGCATCGGCGGGGTCCAGGGGGTGCACGGCGTCGAAGGAGACCCCGCCCTCCGTGAGGGTGCCCGTCTTGTCGAAGCACACCGTGTCCACCCGCGCCAGCACCTCCACGGCCGGCTGCTCCTGGATCAGCACCTCGTCCTGGGCCAGCTTCACCGCGGCCACCGCGAAGGCGATCGTGGTCATCAGCGCCAGCCCCTGCGGGACCATCGACGCCACCGAGGACACCGCGACCACCAGGGCATCGCGCCACGCCCCGGTGGCGAACGCCGCGTGCCACCCGCCCACGGCCTGCATCTGCCCGTTGAGCACCACCGCCACGATCGGCACCAGCGCCCAGCTCAGCCACCGCACCACCTGCTGCATCCCGGCGCGCAGCTCGGAGAAGATCGGTCGGAAGGTGCGCGCCTCGGCCGCCAGGGAGGCGGCGTGGGAGCGGGAGCCGACGGCGCTCAGGCGCACCCGCCCGGACCCGCCGGTCACCGAGGAGCCGGACAGCACTGTGTCCCCGGGGCTCTTGGTCACCGGGTCGTTCTCCCCGGTCAGCAGGGACTCGTCCAGGTCCAGCCCGTCCGCGGTGAGAACCTCGCCGTCGGCCGGGACCTGATCCCCCCGGGTGAGCACCAGGACGTCGTCCAGCACCAGCTCCTCCAGCGCCACCTCGACGACCTCGCCGCCGCGCACCACCCGCGCCGGGTCCCGACGCAGCAGGGCGATCCGGTCCAGCTTGCGCTTGGCGGAGAACTCCTGGATGAAGCCGATGACGATGTTGCTCAGCGCCGCTAGGGAGAACAGCAGGTCCAGCCACCGGCCCAGCGCGATGATGACGGCCGCGCACAGCCCGAGGATCAGGTTGAACAGGGTGAGCAGGTGGGTGCGGATGATCGCCCACACGCTGCGGGAGGTGGTGGTGGGCTGGGTGTTGGTCAGGCCGCGCTCGCGGCGGGCGGCCACCTGCTCGGCGGTGAGTCCGGTGCGGACCAGCTCGGCGTCGTCGGCCCGGGGGAGGGCGGGTGCCTGGTGGGTCCGGACGCTCATCGCTCTCCTCGGCTGGGGTGGGGGTGCTGCGCCGCCCAGTCTATCCGCGAGCACCCCGCCCGGACCGGAGCCGACGCCGTCCCCGGGGTGGTCCCCGGGCCGCCGGTGGTGCGCGGTGCGCGGCGTCGGGCGGGGGCTCGTGAGATCCTGGGAGGCGCCCCCGCACGCACCAGGAGCCCACTCGCTTCCCGAGGAGGAGATCGCATGGCCCGCCGCACCAGCCGACGCTCTGCCCGCCGCCCCGCCGCGCCGGAGATCCCCGGCACCGAATACGTCCCGGAGGGCGCGCCGCTGGAGCGTCCCGTGCGCGGGCGGCGCACCGCCGTCGTCGGGGCGACGCTGAGCCTGATCGGGGTGATCTTCTCCGTGTTCGCCTCCCTGCTGGGGGCGGTGGTGCTGGTGCGGGTGCAGCTGGAATCCTCCTACACGGCCATGAAGGAGGCCTTCGAGGCCGGGCAGTACAGCGAGTACGCCCTGCCCCTGATCGCCCTGGCCTCCCAGGTGCTCTGGGCGGCGCTGGTGCTCATCGGCTTCCTGCTGCTGGCTATCGGCCTGGCCCGCGGCTACCGGCGCGCCTGGGTGTGGGCCGCCGGGGTGGCCGGGCCCGTGGGGATGCTGCTCTCCCTGGCCCTGTTCATCGCCGTGACCGCCTCCACCGCCCCCGCCGCCTGACCCGGGCCGGGGCCGGGCGCGCCCCCGACGACGTTTCGGGACGGGTTCGTCGCTTCGGGACCGGAATATCCCGTCCCGAATCGACAAACCGGTCCCGAACGCGATCCGGCAGGCCGGGCCAGGATCAGCGGGCCAGGCGCTCGCGCAGGTGCGGGGTGTAGGCGGCGGCCATCTTCTCGTGGCCGGTGGGGGCGGAGAAGTGCTTCCCGTCCACCAGGTCCCCCTCCGCGTGCCACTCGGTGATCTTCCCGCGCAGGGGCACGAACTCCACGCCCTCCGCCCGGGCCACCTGCTCCAGGGCATCGGCCACCCGGTCCCGCGCCGTCGCGCCCTTCTTGGAGATCACCCCGCTGAGCACGATCCGCGACTGCGGATACGCCTCCTTCAGCGTGCGCAGCAGCCGAGCGGTCCCCTCCCGCAGCCGCTCCGGGGCCACCCCGACGTCGTTGCCGGAGCCCTGCACGTACACCAACCCCGGGTCCCCCGCGGGCAGCACCCACCGGCCGCCGGCCACCCCGTCCAGGTACGAGCCGTAGTGGTCTTTCGAGCCGTCCGCCACCACGCCGATCCCGCCGCGGGCCCGGTAGTGCGGGGTCCACCCCAGGGCGCGGATCGAGCGGGACACCCATGAGCCGTCGTGGTCCCCGTCCAGCAGCTGGGAATCCCCGAGCACCAGGGCGTCCCCGGCTCCCAGGGCCTGATCCTCGGCCATCACCAGCCCCGTCCGCTCCGGGTGGTGGGCCAGCGTCATCGCGGTGAAGCGGGTGCGGATCCGGCCGTCCTCCCCGCGGGCCGAGGCCACCGGGGCCCCGACCAGCGCGGGCCCGCGCAGCCACTGCCGCAGCACCGGCGCGGACATCACCACGGCCGTGCCCTCGGGGCTCAGCACGGCGACCCCACCCGCGTGCTCCCGGGAGACCACCCCGGCGGGCCCGTGCTGCACCGGCCCGCGGGCCTCGCCCAGCCCGTGCACGGCGGCCACCGCGTCCAGGGCCCGCGCGGGATCCTCCCGGCCCCGCTCCGGCAGCACGCTGAGGTACCCCTGCTCATCGGCCTGCACCCGTCCGTGCAGCGCGCCGACGGCGACGCCGTCGCGGGCACCTCAGCGCAGCACGGTCCGGGTGCCGTCCGTGGCCAGGAAGCTCTGCAGCACGACGCCGCCCGGCAGCGTGCGCTCCGGGGCCTCGGCCGCGCCCATCGCCTCCTCGTAGCGCCCGCGGAACGCCCCGCGCAGCGGCTGGGCCCCGTGGGCGGCGTCCCACAGCAGGTCCGCCCGGTCGAAGCTCTGCCGGCACACCGGCGTCGGCGCCTCGTCGCAGCGCTCGCCCTCCGGGGTGCGCGAGCTCGGGGCGCCCAGCTGCTCCCGGTGAGCCAGCCAGTACGCGCCGATCGCCCCGCTGGTCCGGACCGGTACGACGCCGTCGTCGGACTCCTCCGCGTCCTGCTCCTGCGTGGCGGCGCTCGCGGCGCTCCGCCCCGGCGTTTCGCCCGAGCCCTCCCGGCGCACCAGCAGCCAGGAGGCGCCGTCGGCGGCGTGACCGGTGCGCAGCTGGCGGGCCCCGGCCTCGAGGGATTCCGCGGGCCACCCGTAGTCGCCCTCGGGGCCGCCGTGGCCGGTGTCCCAGTCCAGCAGCGGCCCGGCGACCAGGTGCGCGGCGCCGCTGGACGGGGAACAGAAGATCCGCCCGCGCTGGAAGGCCTGCTCGCAGCCGTCCCCGGGCAGCCCGCAGCGCTGATCCTCCACCGGCTCCCCGAGCAGCTCCCGCACGCCCTGCGCCCGGTAGTGGTCGAGGATCGCCCCGGTCACCTCCGGGGCGCGCTGAGCGCACCCGGTGAGCAGACCGGCGCCCAGCAGCAGCACCGTCCCCAGCGCGGTCCAGGACGATGCCCGTGCGGCCATCGCATCCCTCCCGGTGCGGCTCAGGCGAAGCGGGCGGGCAGGGTGCCGGCCCATCCCGCGCGCAGCTCGTCCAGGTCCACCGAGGCGATGCCCTGCAGATCCAGGGCCCCGGCTTGTGCGTCCACCACGCCGATGCGCGCGAAGGGGTAGTCCCGGGCGGTGCACATGTCCTTGAAGCGCACCTCCTCGGTGCGCGGCACCGCGCACACCACCCGCCCCTGAGATTCGGAGAACAGCAGGGTGAACTCATCCACCCCGTCCCGCTCGGCCACCTCGCCCAGGCCGATCCGGGCCCCGACGCCGAAGCGCAGGCACGCCTCCGCCAGGGTCGCGGCCAGCCCGCCGGCGGCGACGTCGTGGGCGGAGTCGATCATCCCGTCCCGGCTCATGTTCACCAGGATGTCCCCGAGCAGCTTCTCCCGGGCCAGGTCCACCCGCGGCGGCACCCCGCCCAGGTGCCCGCGCAGCCGGGCCCACTCGGAGCCGTCCAGCTCCTCGGCGGTGGTGCCCAGCAGGTAGATCGCCTGCCCATCCTGGTCCGCCTCCCACCCGGAGGGGGTGCGGCGGGCGACGTCGTCCATGACGCCCATCATCGCGACCACCGGGGTCGGGTTGATCGCCCGCCCGCCGGTCTGGTTGTACAGGGAGACGTTGCCGCCGGTCACCGGCACGCCCAGCTCCAGGCAGCCGTCGGCCAGACCCCGCACGGCCTCGGCGAACTGCCACATGATCGCCGGGTCCTCCGGGGAGCCGAAGTTCAGGCAGTCGGAGACCGCCACGGGCCGGGCGCCGCCGGTGGACACGTTGCGGTAGGCCTCGGCCAGGGCCGCCTTCGCCCCCTCGTAGGGGTCCAGGTATGCGTAGCGGGGGGTCGCGTCCGTGGACAGGGCCACGCCCAGCCCGGTCTGCTCATCCACCCGGATCACCCCGGCGTCGTCCGGCTGGGACATGGCCGTGTTGCCCTGCACGTAGCGGTCGTACTGGTCGGTCACCCAGGCCTTGGAGCACAGATTCGGGGAGGACATCAGCTCGACGATCGCCGGGCCCAGGTCCGCCCCGGAGGGCCGGTCCGCGTCCGCGGCGGAGCCGGCGAAGCGATCTGCGACCACCGCGTCCTGCCAGTCCGGGCGGGCCAGGGGACGCTCGTAGGTGGGGCCGTCGTGGGCGACGGTGCGCGGATCCACGTCCACGATGATCTCCCCGCCCCACTCGATGGTCAGGTGCCCGGAGTCGTTGACCTCTCCGAGCACGGAGTACTCCACGTCCCACTTGTCCATGATCTGCTCGAAGCGGCCCAGGTTCTGCGGGGTCACCACGGCCATCATCCGCTCCTGGGACTCGGACATGAGGATCTCCCCGGGGGTCAGGGTCGGGTCGCGCAGCAGCACCTTGGTCAGATCCACGTGCATCCCGCCCTCGCCGTTGGAGGCCAGCTCGGACGTGGCGCAGGAGATCCCGGCGGCACCGAGATCCTGGATGCCCTCCACCACGGACTCCTTGAACAGCTCCAGGCAGCACTCGATGAGCACCTTCTCCGCGAAGGGGTCTCCCACCTGCACGGCGGGGCGCTTGGAGGGCTTGGCGTCGTCGAAGGACTCCGAGGCCAGCACGGAGGCCCCGCCGATGCCGTCCCCGCCGGTGCGCGCGCCGAACAGGATCACCCGGTTGCCCACCCCGGAGGCGTTGGCCAGGCGGATGTCCTCGTGGCGCATCACGCCCACGGCCAGGGCGTTGACCAGGGGGTTGTCCTGGTAGCAGGGGTCGAACTCCACCTCCCCGCCGATGTTCGGCAGGCCCAGGGAGTTGCCGTACCCGCCGACGCCGGCCACCACCCCGTGCACCACGCGCGCGGTGTCCGGGTGGTCGATGTCCCCGAAGCGCAGCGGGTCCATGACCGCCACGGGCCGGGCGCCCATCGAGATGATGTCGCGCACGATCCCGCCGACCCCGGTGGCGGCCCCCTGGTACGGCTCCACGTAGGAGGGGTGGTTGTGGGATTCGATCTTGAAGGTCACGGCCCAGCCGCCGCCGATGTCGGTGACCCCGGCGTTCTCCCCGATGCCCACCATTAGGTCCCTCTTCATCTCCTCGGTGACCTTCTGCCCGAACTGCTTCAGGTGCACCTTGGAGGACTTGTAGGAGCAGTGCTCGGACCACATCACGGAGTACATGGCCAGCTCCGCGGCGGTGGGGCGCCGGCCCAGCAGCCGCACGATCTGGCGGAACTCGTCCTCCTTCAGGCCCAGCTCCGCCCAGGGCAGCTCCTCATCGGGGGTCTGTGCGGCGTGCTCGACGGTGTCCAGGTTGAACTGCTGCTCGGTCATGGGGTGCGGAGCTTCCTTCGGAGAGGGGGGTGGGCGACGTCGTCGTGGTGGGTGGGGCTCAGGCGTTCACGAGCTGGCGCAGGAGGGAGGAGAAGATCCGCAGCCCGTCCGTGCCCCAGCGCATGGCCACGGCCTCGCGCCCGGAGGAGCAGGGGCCGAAGCCGCCCTCCACGGCGTGCTCCGGGTGCGGCATGAGCCCGACGACGTTGCCGCGCTCGTTGCGCACCCCCGCGATGTCGTTGCGGGAGCCGTTGGGGTTGCCGCCCAGGTAGCGGAAGGCCACCAGGTCCTCGGCCTCCAGCTTCTCCAGGGTCTTCGTATCGCACACGTACTGCCCGTCCTGGTTCTTCAGCGGCACCACGATCTCCTCGCCGCGCTGAAGCTCCGCCAGCCACGGGGTCGCGGTGGTCTCCACGCGCAGGCGCTGGTCCCGGCAGATGAACTTCAGGTGGTCGTTCTTGATCATGGAGCCGGGCAGCAGGTGCGTCTCGGTGAGCACCTGGAAGCCGTTGCAGATGCCCAGCACCGGAAGGGCGTGCTCGGAGCGGGCGGCGTCGGCCACGGAGGCCATCATGGGGGCCTTCGCGGCGATGGCCCCGGCGCGCAGGTAGTCCCCGTAGGAGAAGCCGCCGGGGATGATCACGGCGTCCACCCCCTGCAGGTCCGAGTCCTTGAACCACAGGGGCACGGGGGTGCCGCCGGCCAGGCGCACGGCGCGGGCGGCGTCGCGCTCGTCCAGGGTCCCGGGGAAGGTGACGACGCCGACGCGCACCGCGGCCAGCGCGGCGTCCGGGGCGTCCTGGTGCAGGTCCGCGACGAGGGGGGTCTCCACGGTCATCGCGCTCAGTCCTCCACCACGGTCACGGCCACAACGTCCTCGATCACCGGGTTGGACAGCAGCTCCTCACCGGCCTTGCGGGCCTCGGCCAGGCGGGCCTCGGTGACCTCGCCCTCCACGCTCAGCTCGAAGCGCTTGCCCTGGCGCACGGCAGTGAAGCCGTCCAGGCCGATCTGGGGCAGCTCCCGGGCGATCGCCTTGCCCTGGGGGTCCAGGATCTCGGGCTTGGGCATGACGTCGACGATGATGCGGGGCATCGGGGCTCCTGTACGCGAGGCGGACGGTGTGGGCGCGCGGAAGGGGAGCGGAAGGTGCCGTCTCACGCGCGTCGGCCGGGCGCGGCCGCCGCACGCTCCGCGAGCTTGCGGGATCAGTCTACCCGGGGGTCGCGTGCGGTACACCACCGCGACGGCGCCGGCGCTCAGGAGCCGGCGATGGACGCCGGGCGGGCCGGGTCCAGCACCGCCCGCGGATCGAAGAAGTGCTGCAGCACGTCGTTGTCCCCGTCGATGGCGGCCTTCAGGGAGATCCCGTCCACGTTGATGCGGTTGGCGCGGATCGTGGTCGGCTGGATCTGCCACCAGGCCACCTGGGAGGCGTCCACGTTGAAGAAGGCGTGGAAGCCCTGCTGGGTGAGCATCCGGACCTTGGGGTTGGCGTCCGTGTACGGCTCGACCCCGGCGATGTCCGCGCCGAACGGGTAGATCAGCAGGTCCGTGGGGCCCACCAGCGGCTCCACCTCCGCCTTCCACTTCCGCGTGTCCGCCTCCAGGTTGGCCACGCCCTCCTGGGTGAAGTTCAGGTGCCCCCAGGAGTGGCTGGCGAACTCCCAGCCGCGGTCCTTCATGGCCTGGGCGACCGTCCGGGCCGTCTCCTGGTCCCGGCGGATGTTCCGGTTCTCCTGGCCGTAGGAGATCTCGGAGGTGCGGTAGCCCAGGATCCCGTTGTACCCGGTCAGGGCCACGGTGCCCTTCGCCCCGGCGTGGGAGAACTCCGGGTGCTCGGCCACGAAGCGCTCCAGGATCGGCACGTAGTCGTACTCCCCGGTGGTGGTCTTCCCCGCGGCGTCGGTGTACGTGCAGGTCAGCTCCCCGTCGTGCAGCGTGACGTTCTGCGCGAACCCGTCCCCGTCCATGTACTCGTAGTAGGAGAGGTCGTCGAAGGACAGGATCAGCGGCTTCTTCCCGCGGGTGATCTCCGGGTGCAGCGTCGTGACCCGGCCGTCGGCCTCGGCGCGCAGCAGCTGGTGCGGGGTCACCAGCTGGAAGTCGCGTCGGTGCAGCTCGGCGATGATCTTCCGGAACTCCGGGATGGTGACCATGTAGTCCAGGTACCCGGCCTGCTGGTCATCGCCGTCGAGGGCCCGCTGGGGATCGGCCACCAGGGAGTGGAAGAACAGGTGCGGGACCGTGCTGATGTCCTGCAGGGCGACGCCGGGGGCCTGGCTGGCCGAGGAGGCGGAGGCGGACGGGGACTCGGGGCCCTCCGAGGATCCGGCGCTGGGCCCGGCCTGCCCGCCCGTGCGCCCGCAGGCGGACAAGGCCAGGCCCGCGAGGCCGGCGGCTCCGGAGGCGATGAGTGAGCGGCGCGAGAGGCTCATGGGGTGGTTCTCCTCCGTGGTTCGAGGCGATGGCGGCCGAACGCGGGCACCTGGCCCGCGCCGGCCTTCGGGGATATGGGCTCGGGCCCCTCTCCCACCGGGAGAGGGGCCCGAGGCGGTGCGCAGGTCCGCACCCGGCGGGGGCTCGCGGATCCCGCGGCGTCGGCTACTTGCCGAACTCCTTCTCGATGACGTCCAGGACGTTGCCCGCGGAGTAGTAGTCCAGGCGGAAGGAGTCCAGACCCATCGCGTAGACGCGGCTGTCCTTCACGGCGTCCGTGTCGGCGACGAGCTGGTCCTTCTCGAAGGCCTGGACCTTCTTCTCGTCGGCGTTGAAGATCACCGCGGTCTTGCCGGTGATGGCCTTGGAGAGGTTCTCGCTGTCCACCGGCACGATGTCCTCGCGCTGGCCGCCCATCTGGGAGCTGCCGGACTTGGCGTCATCGGGCACGGTGGTCAGCTCGAAGCCGAGTTCCTTGAGCATCCGGCCCTGGGCGGACTTGTCGGTCCAGATGTTGGCCTTTGAGCCGGAGTCGTCGCGGCTGGGGTTGTAGTTCAGGGCCGTGGTGGGCTGCTCGGGCAGCTCGATGGCGTCCTTGACCTCGGCGAGCTTGTCCTCGTACTTCTTCACGACGTCCTCGGCCTGCTGCTCGTGGCCGGTCACCTCACCGAGCTTCTCGGTCACGTCCTGCCAGTCCTTGTCCGCGTAGTCCACCACGAACACCGGGGCGCCGATCTCCTTGAGCTGGTCCAGCTGCTCCATCGCGGAGTCCTGGCCGGTCTTGGACACGATGATCAGGTCCGGGTTCTCCGCCGCGACCTCCTCCGGCTTGGTGGTGATGCCGCTCAGCGCCTTGACGCCGTGCTGCTCGGCGACGTCGCCCCACTGGGTGAAGAAGCCCTTGTCATCCGAGACGGGGGTGTTGGCCTGGGTGATGCCGGTGGCCTTGACCGGGGCGTCCGCGGCCAGCAGGGAGCCGGTCAGGGTCACGGAGGTGGAGACGATGCTCTTCGGCTGGGAGTCGATGGTCACCTCATCGCCGTTGTCGTCCTTGATGGTGCGCGGCCAGTCCCCGGAGGAGGCCGAGGCGCTGGCGGAATCCGAGGAGTCCTCGGAGCTGCCGTCGCCGGAGCCGCAGGCGCTGAGCGCGAAGACGCCGCACAGGGCGAAGATCAGGGCCGCCAGCAGGCGGCGCAACGGGGTCTTGGTCGGGGTCACGGTGCGGTCTCCTCGGGTCGGGGACGGGTGGGTGTGCTCCAGGCCGGAGGGGCGACGGCGGGGCCGTCGGCGTCGTCCGGCTCCCCATCAGCTTAGGAGAGCCTCACCCGGATGTGAAGCGCGTCCCGCCGACGCCGGGCCGGGGCCCGATGTCGGGGCCCGGTGCCGGAGCTTCGCACCGGCTCAGGCCGGGACCACCAGCGGGCCGCCGGTCACCGGGTCCGCCACCACCAGCGCCTTCAGCCCGAAGACCTCCTCCAGCAGCTCCGGGGTGATGATCTCCTCCGGGGAGCCTTGGGCGGCCACCGCACCGCCGGCCAGGGCCACCAGGTGATCCGAGTGGCGGATCGCCAGGTTGAGGTCGTGCAGTACCATGACCACCGTCTTGCCGCGCTCCTGCCTCAGCCGGCGCACCAGGGAGAGCACCTCGATGCTGTAGGCCAGATCCAGGTAGGTGGTCGGCTCATCCAGCAGCAGGGTGGGGGTGTCCTGGGCCAGGGCCATCGCGATCCACACCCGCTGGCGCTGCCCGCCGGACAGCGCCGCGATGGGCCGGTGCGCCAGGCCCAGCAGGCCGGTGGCCTCCAGCGCGTCGCGCACGACGTCGTCGTCCCGGGCGGACCACTGCGCCAGCCAGGACTGGTACGGGTGCCGACCGCGGGCGACCAGCCCCGCCACGGTGAGCCCCTCCGGGGCGGTGGGGGACTGGGGCAGCAGGGTCAGGCGCCGGGCCCGGCGCACCCCCTTCAGCTCCCGGACGCTGCGCCCCTCCAGCAGGACCTCGCCGCTGAAGGGCAGCAGGTCGCACAGGGACTTCAGCAGGGTGGACTTCCCGCAGCCGTTGGGGCCGATCAGGGTGGTCACCCGGTCCGCCGGGATCTGCAGGTCCAGGTCCCGCAGCACCGGGTCCTGCCCGTAGCCCACGGTCAGCCCGCGCGCGGTGATCCGGGCGGCGGGCGCCTCGGACGGGGAGGCGGGGGCTCCCGCCGGGGTCTCCGCCGTCGGGTCCGGGGCGATGCTCGGCGTCTGCGGCGGGATCGCGCGGCGGGAGGTGCGGTCGCGGAACGGGGTCATGCGGAGGCCTTTCGGTTCATCTTCAGCACCAGCCAGATCAGCACGGGGGCGCCGCACACGGCGGTCACGATGCCCAGGGGCAGCTCCCACGGCAGCACCGTGCGGGCCACGAGGTCCGCCGCGCTGACCAGCAGCATCCCGGTCAGGGCCGAGCACCACAGCGGCGGGGTGGCCGCCCCGGTGATCCGCTGGGCGATCTGCGGGGCCACGAAGGCGACGAAGGGGATCGGCCCGGCCGCGGAGACCGCCACCGCGGCCAGCACGACGGCGACCAGCAGCTGGCTCGCCTGCGCGACCCGGAGGCGGTGGCCCAGCCCGTGGGCGATCTCCGGGCCGAGGGAGAGCCCCGCCAGCTGGAAGGCCAGCCGCCCGGCCAGGGCCAGGGCGGCCAGGGAGCAGATCAGCGGGGCCCACGCCTGGTCCCAGCCGCGTCCGTTCAGCGAACCGGTCAGCCACAGCCGGGCCTCGGCGGTCTGATCCAGGGTGGTCCCGGCCATCAGCCAGGTGGAGATCGCGTTGAGGAACATGGACGCGCCCACCCCGATCAGCACCAGCCGCAGCATCGAGCCGCGGTCCTTCCCGGCCACCCACCACACCAGGGCGGCGGTCAGCACGGAGCCGATGATCGCGACCACGGGCACCCCGAGCACATCCC
The DNA here is from genome assembly GCF_001570865.1 of Rothia kristinae NBRC 15354. Lineage (GTDB taxonomy): Bacteria > Actinomycetota > Actinomycetes > Actinomycetales > Micrococcaceae > Rothia > Rothia kristinae. The sequence continues at coordinate 17,769 of NZ_BCSM01000011.1, read as the reverse complement.
GGCCGAAGACCGCGGCGTCGCCGAACAGCCCGTGCGTGCCGGAGACGGTGATGACGAAGACCGCGGCCACCGAGGCGCCGTTGGTGATGCCCAGGACGTCCGGGCTGGCCAGGGGGTTGCGGGCCACGGACTGGGTCAGCGCCCCGGAGAAGGCCAGGGCCGCGCCCACCGCCAGGCCCACCACGGCCCGGCCCAGGCGCCACCGGAACACGATGGTCTCCTCCAGCCGGGTCCCGCCCCCGGCGAGGGTGCGCAGCACGTCCGGCACGCTCATGGGGAAGTCCCCGCGCCCCAGGTTCGCGGCGAACACGAGCACGGTCACCAGGATCAGGACCACGGCGACGACGATGCGCCGCGGGCGCAGCACCGCGGAGAGCGGCCCGAGGCGTACGGCCCGGAGGCCCAGGTCGGCGCGGGCGGTCCCGGCGTCGGCGGTGCTGGTCTCGCGGGAGCCGGCGGTTCGGGGCTGGGTGGTGCGAGTCTGGGGGATGCGGGACGCGCTCACAGGGCCTGCACCTTCCCCCGGCGGATCAGGATGACGAAGAACGGCACGCCGACCAGGGCCATGACGATGCCCATCTGCAGCTCCCCGGGGCGGGCGATGATCCGCCCCAGCACGTCCACCGCCAGGGCCAGGGCCGCGCCGAGCAGCGCCGCGTAGGGCACCACCAGGCGGTAGTCCGGCCCGACGACGGCGCGCACGATGTGCGGGGCGGCCAGCCCCACGAAGGCCACGGGCCCGGCGGCCGCGGTGGCCGCCCCGCCCAGCAGCGCCACGCTGAGCAGGCCGAGGACCCGCCAGCGGGTGGTGGCCAGCCCCAGCGAGCGGGCCACGGTCTCCCCGAGGGCCAGCAGATTCAGGGCCGAGCCCTGCGCGCAGGCCAGGACGAGACCCACCAGGATGATCGGCAGCACCACCCACGCCACGTCCAGATCCCGCCCGGCCACCGAGCCGGTGGCCCACTGGCGCAGACCCTCCAGGGCGTCGTCGTCGGAGAGCACCAGGGCGTTGACCACGGCCATGAGGATCGCGGACAGGGCGGCCCCGGCCAGCACGATGCTCAGCGGGTTGGCGGCCGTGGACCCCGTGGAGGACAGGGCGAACACCGCGGCGGTGACCAGCGCGCAGCCGATCAGCGCGGGCCACACGTACCCGGTGGGCGAGTCGGTCCAGCCGAACACGAGGGAGAGCACGACGGCCGCGGCAGCCCCGGCGTTGATCCCGAGGATCCCGGGGTCCGTCAGCGGGTTGCGCGTGTGCCCCTGGATGACCGTGCCGGCCGCACCCAGGGCCGCGCCGACTAGCAGGGCCAGCACGGTGCGCGGCAGCCGCAGCAGCCCCATGACGACGACGAGCTCGTCGCCGCTGCGAGAGGCGGGCAGGCGCTTCGGGTCCCCCGCGTAGGTCAGGGCGTCCGGGATGCGCTCCCAAGCCTGGGCGATCGTATTGGCTCGGCCGCCGACCATGAGGCTGGCCACCGCGCAGATGAGGATGACCGCGAGCAGCGCCAGCGGGAACCACAGGTGCAGGCTGCGCAGCCGCCCCGGGGCGCTCGCGGGGGCGGCGTCGTCGACGATGGGCGGTGAGGAGGTCACCCGTTCAGGATAGCCATGCCTCACCCCACCCCTCCTCCTCACCGCACAACGGGAGATCCCTCTCCTTCCGGGGCGTGTGCGGTCCCGAGATGGGAAGGATCTCCAGTTTTGCGGAAGGGGGCGGGAGTCCCAGGTTCTCCCCAGGATTGCACATGATAATCATTCGCGCTTTTGTCCGATCCCTGAGAGGAAGACCCGTGACCGATCTCCCCTTCGCGACCGCGCGATGCCGCCCCCTGCCCGCCGTGCTGCTGCTGGTCGCCGGCTTCGGAGTGAGCCTATGGCTGGCGGGCCTGGCCGCCGCGGCCCTGCCGCTGGGCACCTGGGCGGGCCCCATCGGCACCCTGATCCCCCTGACCACCGCCGTGGTCCTGCTCCGGGCCCTCGGGCTCCTCCCGCAGGCCCTGCGCCCAGGGCGGATGGGGCGCGGGCTGCTGCTCGGCTGGTACATGCCGGCCGCCGGCGCGCTCGTCCTGGTCCTGAGCGCCCTGTCCTGGACCGCCCAGGGTGGGGGATTCTCCGCCCCGCCGCTGGCGGCCCTCGGCACAGTTCTCGGGCAGCCGGGCACCGCCGCCGTCGAGGAGCTGTTCTTCCGCGCCGGGGTCCTCGCGGTGCTGGCCGGGGCGCTGCTGGCCACCGGCAGGATGGGTCCGCGCGGCGTCGTCGCCCTGCCCGCGGTGATCTTCGGGTTGGCCCACCTGCTCAACCTCATCCACAACCCCGGCGCCCTGGTGCCCGTGCTCGGGCAGGTGGTCTGCGCGGCTCTGCTGGGCCTGCTGCTCGGCGCGGTATGGCTGCGAACCCGCACGCAGCACCGGCGCGGTGATCCTGCTGCACTTCCTGTTCAACTGCGGCGCTGCCGTGGGCGCGATGTTCGATCCCGAGTGGTCTCGCCACGTCCTGGAGGCCGGCGAAGCCGACACCTCCGTGACGGTGGCGATCTCCACCGTGCTGTTCGCCGCCCCCGCCGGGCTGATCGGCTGGCTGCTGCTCTCCCGACACCGTCGCTGAACCCACCCCCGCAAAACGGGAGATCCCTCTCATTTCGGGACGTGTGCGGTCCCGATATGGGAAGGATCTCCCGTTGTGCGGAGGAGAGAGGTGAGGCGCTCCCGCAGGTGCTGGGAGCGCTCCGCGAAGGCCCGCTGCAGCCGCGCGTACTCCCGCTTGCCCTCCGCGGTCTCGATGCGGATCGGCGCGTATCCCCAATCCGCCAGGTCGTAGGGGGCCGCGCGCATGTCCATCTCCCGGATCTCCCGCGACAGCTCGAAGGCCTCCAGCAGCAGATCCGAATCCACCAGGGGCAGCAGCTTGTACGCCCACTTGTACACGTCCATGTTCGCGTGCAGGCACCCGAGCTGCTCCATCTCCCGCTGCGTCCGACGGGAGGGCTGGATCGTGTTCAGCGGGACGGCCTGCGGCTGGAAGAAGCGGAAGGCGTCGAAGTGAGTGCACGTGATCCGATGCCCCTCCACCACCTCATCCGTGCCCGCCGCGCCCAGCCGCAGGTCCAGGTACTCGTGCCGATGCCCGTTGACCTCGGAGCGGTAGGCCATCGCCCACTCGTGCAGCCCGAAGCACCCGAAGGATCCCGGCTTCGCCAGCGTGCGGGAGAGCAGATCCCGGACGAACTCCACCGTGCGCTGCCGCTGGGACAGGAATCCCTCGACGTCCACGGTCACCGCGGTGCCGGCCGCGGCGATGTCCCGGGCGGCATCGGTCTCCAGCCCGGCGGCGCGCAGCTCGTCCTCGACGGCGGGCCGGTAGTGCTTCCAGTCTCGACGCTCGGCGGCGTCCAGCAGGATCACCCCGGCCCCGGGATGCCAGCGGCGCAGCTGCCCGGGGGACAGGGTGTAGTAGGTGAACAGGAAGTCCTCCACCGGGTGCTTCTCGCCCCGGCTGCGACGATCCACGAAGGGCTGCCCGTGCCGATCCGCACGCTGTCCGTGCTCCGCGGCCAGCGCGCGCCACCGGGCGGCGTCGAGCAGGCGCATCCTCAGCGGCCGGTGCCGCCGTAGACGGTGGCCTCGCCCTCCCGGTCCAGGTCGAAGGCGCTGTGCACCGCGCGCACGGCGTCGTCGAGCAGATCCAGGCGGGTGATCACGGAGATGCGGATCTCCGAGGTGGAGATCATGTCGATGTTCACCCCGGCGTTGGACAGGGCCTTGAAGAATTGGAAGGAGACCCCCGGGTTGGACTTCATGCCCGCACCCACCAGGGAGAGCTTGCCGATCCGGTCGTCGTACTGCACGTCCTCGAAGCCCACCTCCTCCTGGACGCGACGCAGCACCTGCAGGGCCGTGTCCCCCTGATCCTGCGGCAGGGTCACGGAGATGTCCGTGCGCTTGGCGGACTTGGTGGACACGTTCTGCACGATCATGTCCAGGTTGACCTCGGCGTCGTTGAGGCTGCCGAAGATCTTCGCGGCGTAGCCGGGCACGTCAGGGACGCCGACGATCGTGACCTTCGCCTGCGAGCGGTCGTGGGCCACACCGGAGATGAGGGGCTGTTCCAAGGGGATCTCCTTCGTCAGATCACGGGAGTCGGCGTCGGTGGGGCTCGGGATCACCCAGGTCCCCTCCAGGGTACTGAAGGACGAGCGGACGTGGAGCTTCAGCCCGAAGCGCCGGGCGTACTCCACGCTGCGCAGGTGAAGGATCTTCGCCCCGTTGGCGGCCAGCTCCAGCATCTCCTCGCTGGAGACCTCGTCCAGCTTGTGCGCGGTGGGCACGATCCGCGGATCCGCGGTGAACACCCCGTCCACGTCCGAGTAGATCTCGCACACGTCCGCGTCCAGGGCCGCGGCCAGGGCCACCGCCGTCGTGTCCGAACCGCCCCGGCCCAGGGTCGTGATGTCCCGGGTCTGCCGGTTCATGCCCTGGAAGCCGGCGACGATCGCGACGTTGCCGGCCTGCACGGATTCCCGGATCCGATCCGGGTTGACCTCCACCAGGCGGGCCGCGCCGTGGATGCCGTCGGTGATCATCCCGGCCTGGGAGCCGGTGAAGGACTGCGCGGGGATGCCCAGCTCCCGCACGGCCATCGCCAGCACCGCCATGGAGATCCGCTCCCCGGCGGTCAGCAGCATGTCCAGCTCGCGGCTGGGCCCCCGGAAGGAGGAGACCTCGTGGGCCAGATCCAGCAGATCGTCCGTGGTGTCGCCCATCGCGGAGACCACCACGACGACGTCGTTCCCGGCGGCCCTCGTGTCCCCGATGCGCCGGGCGACGCGCTTGACGCCCTCGGCATCGGCCACGGAGGACCCGCCGAACTTCTGCACGATCAGACTCATGGGTGCTCCCGTCCTCGCTCTCGTCCTGCTGGCCCGGCGCCCCCAGGGCGGGGCAGGGCGGGTGGTGGGGCGCGTGGCCGCCCGTCCCAGGGTATCCTCCCGCACAGGAGGACGCCGCTTCGCGTCCGGTGTCCCACGATGCGGAACGCGGCGGATGGCATGACTGCGGCGCAGGAAGCGGAAAGAGGACGGCATCGCGCATGGGCGGACGGGATCACCCGAAGCAGGGCACGCAGGAGACGGGGCGGCAGGAGCAGGCCCCGCGCTATCGCGTGGGCCGGGCGCGCGTCGTCGAGCGGCTCAGCCCCACGATGACGCGGGTGGTGGTGGAGGGCCTGCCCGGATTCCCCACCCGGCACGCGGTGGGGGAGACCGTGCGCGTGGTGCTGCCTGATCCGCAGACCGGCCGGGTGCCCGAGCCCGACCTCACCGGCGGCAAGCCGCGCTGGGCCAAGCCCGCCCCGCTGACCCGCAAGTACACGGTGCGCCGGGTGGATCCCGAACTCGGGACGGTGGAGATCGCCGTGGTGGCCCACGGGCGCGGCCCCGGCAGCCGGTGGGCGCAGGCGCTCGCCCCGGGGGATCCGGTGCACCTGCTGGGGCCCAAGAGCGGCCGCGAGGCCCCGGAGCCGGGGTGCTTCCTGCTCATGGTGGGGGATGAGACGGGCCTGCCCGGCATCGCTCGCTGGCTGGAGCAGCTGCCCGCCGACGCCGTCGGGCGGGTGATCCTCGAGGTGCCCGGCCCGGACTCCGTCCAGGACCTCTCAGCCCCCGCCGGGGTGCGCCTGACGTGGCTGGTGCCGGGCGAGGACGGTCCGGACGGCCAGTCTGCGGACGGCCGACCTGGGGACGGGGACGGGGCGGCGAGCCGAGGAGCGAGCCCGGAGGCCGACGCGCGGGCGAACACAGGGGAGCCGGGCCGGGCGGAGGTGCTGGCCGGTCGCACGGCCCTGGAGGTCGTGGAGCGGATGCCCGTTCCCGAGGGCCCCGCGTTCGCGTGGCTTGCCGGGGAGAGCGCCGCCCTGCGCCCGGTGCGTCGGCTCCTGCTGGAGCAGTGGGGGCTGGACAAGCGCTCGATGCACGCGAAGGGCTACTGGACCAGGAAGCGGTGAGCGCCCGACGCCGCGGGCCGGGGCGCCGGGCATCCCGTGCGCCCCGCTGCCCGCTCGAGGCTTCTCAGTCCGCCCAGGGATTGGCGAAGCGCTCGCCGCGCCGGGGCGTCGGGTAGCGGCGCGCGGGCACCTCGGGGGAGGCCTCCGAGCCCGCACCGCCCCGTTCGGGTTCGCCCTCACCGGGCTCCTCGGAGCTCCCAGAGCTTTCTGAGCCGTCGTCGTCGGTGTTGTGGTCCGAGGCTTCGGGGTTCGCGGCGAAGTCCTCGGCGTCCTCCTCGTCGGCCAGCCGCGCCTCCTCCGCGGCCCGGCGCATCCCGGCGGTGAGGATGCGACGGCCCTCCAGGGCCCGGCCCAATGTGATCTCATCCGCGTACTCCAGGTCCCCGCCCACGGGCAGCCCGGAGGCCAAGCGGGAGACCGTGACGCCGATGGGGTTGAGCAGACGGGAGAGGTAGGTCGCGGTGGCCTCGCCCTCCAGGTTGGGGTCCATCGCCAGGATGATCTCCTGGACGTTCTCGTCGGCCAGGCGGGTGACGAGCTGGCGGATGCGCAGCTGCTCCGGGCCGATGCCCTGCATCGGATTGATGGAGCCGCCGAGCACGTGGTACCGGCCGTCGAAGCTGCCGGTGCGCTCGATCGCGGAGACGTCCTTCGGCTCCTCGACCACGCAGATCAGGGAGGTGTCCCGGCGGGCGTCGCGGCAGATCGAGCACTTGGGGGTCTCGGAGATGTTGCCGCAGATCTCGCAGAAGGAGACCTTCCGCTTCACGGTGGTGATGGCCGCGGAGAGCTTCTCCATCTCCTCGGCCGGGGAGTTGAGGATGTGGAAGGCGATGCGCTGGGCGGACTTCGGGCCCACCCCCGGCAGACGGCCGAGCTCATCGATCAGATCCTGGACTGCGCCTTGGTACACGGCTCCTCATTCTCGCGGGGGCACCGGATGCAGCGCTCCGGTGCGGTGGTTGGTGGGTGGCGGTCGGGATCAGCGCGCCTGGTGGGGCCGCTCCTCGATCACCCGGCCGCCGAGCAGGGTCTCGACCGCCGCCTGACCGTACATCGTCGAGTCCTCCAAGTCCTCATCCTCCGGGGTCGGGGCGAAGTCCTCCCAGTCCTCGGGCGGCTCCGGGGCCTGCGAGTCGACGCCGGGGCCCCCGTGGGAGCGAGCCCCGGCGGCGATGGCCGCGGCGTGGCGCTCCCGGAAGGACCGGTGCGGCTGATCCCGGGCGGGCCCGGCGGGTTCGGTGGGCGGAGTCGACGGCGCGTGCCCCTCCGGGCCGGCGGGACCAGTGTCCGGGGGCGCCTGCCCGTCGGCCGGGCTGCTGGAGGGGGCGCTGGAGGCGGCGTCGTCGGGGACGGCGCGCAGGTGGCGGGAGGCGGACCCGCCGCCGGGTGCTCCCGCGCCGCCGGGGATCTCGACCAGGCGCGGGGTGCGCTCGCCCCACTGGGACGGGTGCCGTGCGGAACCGTCGTCGGGCCCGGCGTATCCCCAGCCGCTGCGGCGCCCGTCCACCGGTTCGCCCGGGGCGCCGGCGCGTCGGGCGGCCACAGACCAGTCGTGTGCCGGCCCGGCCTCTTCCGTCTCAGATCCGCTCGACGAAGCCCCGGGGGACGACGCGCCGGGGTCGGCCGGGTGGGCGTCGGAAGTCGGAGCAGCGTGGTTCGTCGGGGCGTGGTCGGGCGCGGCTTCCTGGGCGGGGCCGGCCGTCGCATCCGGCGCGGGGTGCTGTCCGGGGTCGCCGGAATCCGCGGGGGCCTCACCGGGCTCCTGCGGGGAGGGGACCACGCTCAGGCTGCCGGTGGGCGGGGTGCGCGGATCGGGCGAGCCCTGGGAGGGCACCGGGGCGGGACGCGCGGGACGCTGCCCCTCCGCGACCTCCGGAGCCGAACGCTGCGAAGCGGTGTCCTGAGTAGCCTCGGCCTGCTCGGGACCGTCACCGGGGATCGCGGCGACCTCCCAGCTGCCGAAGTCCTCGCCCTCGGCATCCTCGGACCAGGCAGGGGCCCCGCCCTCGGCCGGTTCCCCGTGACGACGCCAGGCCTCCTCCTCGGCCCGCGGGCCCTGGGGCAGATCCGGGGTGACGCGCGGGCGCCCCGACTCATCGGGTGCCCGACCCGCGGAGGGCGCGGCGGGGCGCTCCCGGAGGGCCTGCTGGGCAGCCCGCTCCCACTGGCCCTCATCCGGCCACTCGGGCTCCTCCGCGCGCGCGGAGGCGGAGGGGGCGTGGCCGGAGCGCTCCGGTCCGCGGCCGGGGGCACCCGCGAAGGAGGCCCCGCCGTGTCCGCGCTGTCCGTCCTGTTCGCTCTGTCCGCGAGCGGGCGACGACGCGGGGCCGCCCGGTCCCCTGCCGGGCCCTCCGGACCCGCCAGATCCACCGGGCCCGCCAGGCCCGGACGGCCCCTGCGGGCCGCGCCCGCCGCCGTCGGAGGGCCCGGGGCCGCCGTCCACGGCCACCTGGCAGGAGATCCCCAGGACCTCCTGCAGCGCCTCGGACAGGGCACCGGCGTAGCGCTGCACCCGGGACTGGATCCCCGGCCCGCGGGAGGAGACGTACAGGACGCCGTCCTCGAAGCGGGAGGGCTGGCATTCCCGGAAGGTCGCCTGGCCCACCTTGGAGCGGCTGCCGACGGCGGCCACCACATCGGCCCAGGAGCGCTGGATCATGGTGACCTGGCCGGCGTCGGCCGGGGCCGTGGGCTGCGGCTGGTATTGTCCGGCGTCCTCCGCCATGTGCGACGCCGAGGTCTCCCGTTCGGGGGCCTCCGGGTGCTGGTCGGCCGCAGGCGATGGGGCGCCGGAGGGTTCGGCGGCGTCGTTCCCGGCGGCGTCGTTCCCCGTCCTGCCGGCCTCGACCCGGCGGGAATCGACGGCATCGGCTCCGGCGTCCTCGTCCCCGGTCTGCTGCCCCGGCGGGACGGGACGGTTCCGCCGGACCATCGCCAGCGCGGCCTCGCGACCGTCCGGGGCCGCCGCCATACCCTCAGCCGCTGAGCCGTCGGAGCGCTCGGGCCCCTCCTCGGTGCCCGCCGCCTGGGCGGCCGCGTGCTCGGCGGGGGTCTCCGGGGTGGTCAGGGCGGCCGGATCCTGGCGCAGCGGGGCCGCCACCGCGCCGACCGTGCCCAGGTTGATCCGCCGCTCCAGCCGATCCACCCGGGCCCCGACCCCGCGGGTGGAATCATCCGCGGTCGGCAGCAGGATCCGGGCGCACAGCAGCTCCAGGTGCAGCTGAGGGGTGGTGGCCCCGGTCATCTCGGTCAGGGCGGCGTTGGTGATGTCCGCGGCCCGGGACAGCTCCGCGGCCCCCAGCTGCTGGGCCTGCCCGCGCATCCGATCCACCTGGTCCTCGGAGAGCCCGTGCAGGATCGAGGCCGCGGCGTCGGGAGCGGCCCGGACGATGATGAGGTCCCGGAACCGCTCCAGCAGATCCTCCACGAACCGGCGCGGATCCTGCCCGGTGCTGATCACCCGGTCCACGGCCTGGAAGACGGCCGGAGCGTCCCCCGCGGCGAAGGCGTCCACCACCCCGTCCAGCAGCTCGGCGTGGGTGAAGCCCAGCAGGGCGACGGCGAGGTCGTAGGTGATGCCCTCCGACCCGGAGCCGCCCATCAGCTGATCCAGCACGGACAGCGAATCCCGCACGGACCCTCCTCCGGCGCGCACCACCAGCGGCAGCACCCCCTGCTCGACGGCGATGCCCTCCTGCTCGCACAGGTGCGCCAGATAGGTGCGCAGGGTCTCCGGGGGGACCAGGCGGAAGGGGTAGTGGTGGGTGCGGGAGCGGATGGTGCCGAGGACCTTGGCCGGCTCGGTGGTCGCGAAGACGAATTTGATGTGCTCCGGCGGCTCCTCCACGATCTTCAGCAGCGCGTTGAACCCCTCGCGGGTGACCATGTGCGCCTCGTCGATGATGAAGATCTTGTAGCGGTCCCGCACGGGGGCGAAGGTCGCGCGTTCGCGCAGGTCACGGGCGTGGTCCACGCCGCCGTGGGAGGCGGCGTCCATCTCGATGACGTCCAGCGATCCCGCGCCGTCCCGGGCGAGGTCCCGGCAGGACTCGCAGTGCCCGCACGGGGTGGGGGTGGGGCCCTCGGCGCAGTTGAGGCAGCGGGCCAGGATGCGCGCGGAGGTGGTCTTGCCGCAGCCGCGCGGCCCGGAGAAGAGGTAGGCGTGGTTGACGCGGTTGTTCCGCAGCGCCGTCATCAGGGGCTCGGTGACGTGCTCTTGCCCGATGACGTCGGCGAACGTCTCCGGGCGGTAACGGCGGTACAGTGCGGTGCTCACGCGAACAACACTAACGGCTGGGACTGACAGATCGAACGGCGTCCGCGGGTCTGTGGAGGGGGACGGCGGAGACGAGAAGACCCCTCGCGCACCCGTCAGAGCGCAGATACCCTTGCTGCCTTCCGGCCCTGGGGGAGTTTTCCACGATGACGCCACGCGAGGGGCTGGTGCCAGCTTAGCGGAGGCCCCGCGCGGGTGTCACACCGCGGACCCGCCCTGGGTCGGTGTTCTGCGCCACCCGGGGCCGCGGCGGGTTGTCAGCCTCCGGAGCGGTTGTGTAGGCTCGTATCCGTTCGCTTTCGTGAGCATGCCGTGCGGTCCCGACCGGATGGATGCAAGCGACGCCTGGAGGATTCGCCTAGCGGCCTATGGCGCACGCCTGGAACGCGTGTTGGGTTCACGCCCTCGGGGGTTCAAATCCCCCATCCTCCGCCGAGCAGACCGGCCCCCGAGCCAGTAGCAACACTGAACCGGGGGCCGGTCTTTTCGCGTTCGGGGCGGCGTCGCTCCGGGTCTGGGTCCGCCGCGACTCACCCCTCCGTCAGGGCGCGCCCGCGCTGCTCCGGGAGGGTGAAGGCCGCGGCGGCGGCCACCGCGAAGGCCGCGGCGAAGACCCCGAACAGCAGCACGTGCCCGCCGAGGGCCACCAGCGGCGGCACGATCAGCGGCGCGATGATCGAGGCGATCCGACCGAATCCGGCCGCGGCCCCCGTTCCGGCCCCGCGCACCGTCGTCGGGTACAGCTCCGGGCCGATCGCGTACAGCGCGCCCCAGGCTCCCAGGTTGAAGAAGGACAGCAGGCAGCCGCACACGATGATCGCCGTCTCCGAGGTGGACAGCCCGTAGCCGATCGCCGCCGCCGCGGAGCCCGCCAGGAACACGGCCAGCGTGATCCGGCGTCCCCACCGCTCGATCAGCCACGCCGCCGTGGCGTAGCCGGGCAGCTGGGCCAGCGTGATGATCAGGGTGAAGGTGAAGGACTTGACCAGGGTGAAGCCCTGCGCGTGCAGCAGGGACGGGATCCAGATGAACGCCCCGTAGTACGACAGATTGATGCAGAACCACACGGTCCACAGGGCCGCGGTGCGTCCCCGCAGCTGCGCGGACCAGATTCCGAGGCCGCCGCTCGGCTCGGGGGCGGAGTCCGACGTCGTGCGGGCGGCCGCCGACCCCGAGGGCGACGCCGCGCCGTCGGCCGCACCCGCGCTGGCCCCCGCCGCATCCGCGGCACCGGCGGTCCCGGCTCGGGTCCCGGCGTCGGCCGCACTCGCCGCACCCGCGGCGGCCCGACCCGTGGTCTCGGCCGCACCCGCGCCGTCGGCCGCACCCGCGGCACCGGTCTTCCCGGAGTGCTCCGCGGCCTCCTCGAAGGAGCGGACCACCCGCTCGGCCTCCTCGTGCCGCCCCCGGGATTCCAGGAAGCGCACGGATTCCGGCAGCCCCAGGCGCACGATCAGCGCGTAGACCGCGGGCAGGCACCCCAGGGCCAGGGCCCAGCGCCAGCCCTCCGGGGAGGCGCCCACCACGAACGCGCCGATGCAGGCCGCGGCCAGCCAGCCCACCGCCCAGAAGGCCTCCAACAGCACGACCATCCGGCCGCGGATCCGCCGCGGGGCGAACTCGGAGACCAGGGTGGAGGCCACCGGCAGCTCCGCACCCAGACCCAGCCCGACCAGGAAGCGCAGCGCCATGAGCATCGCCAGACCGGTGGACAGCGCGGAGGCGCCGGTGGCCAGCCCGTAGACGAGCAGGGTGGTCGCGAAGATCTGGCGGCGCCCGAAGCGGTCGGCGAGCAGCCCGCCCAGGGTGGCGCCCAGGGCCATCCCGATGAAGCCGATGGAACCCAGCCAGGAAGCCTCGGTGGGGGTCAGGCCCCACTGGGCGGTCAGCGCGGCCATGATGAAGGAGATCAGGCCGACGTCCATCGCGTCCAGGGCCCAGCCGATGCCGGAGCCGGTGAGCAGGCGGGCGTGCTTGCGGGTCAGGGGCAGCTCGTCGAGCCGCTCGGTGCGGGTGTGCGTGGTGGTCATGGCCCAGGACACTACCCGCGAGACGGCCGGAAAGCGAGGTTATTGTCAATATGACTCTAAGCGTCTCCGGCGATCATCCTTCCAGCCACTGCGCGAGCCCCGGCCCCAGGATGCGGGCGTCGGACGGCGCGTGCAGGGTGCCGTCGCCCAGCCCCGGAAGGACCGGATCCTCGGCGTGCACGGGCCGCCGGTCTCCGCGGGCCCGCAGCGTGCGCTCCGTGAGCTCGGGCAGGCGCATCCGATCCGGGCCGGCCAGAGTGACCATGCCGGCGCCATGCTGGCCCTGGGCCGCCTCCACCAGGAAGCTGGCGACGGAGGCGGCGGCCAGCGGCTGGATCGCCCAGTCCTGCGCTCGCACCCGGTCCTGCTCCTCGGTGACCGCCGCGGGATTCATGCCGAACTCGAACCACTGGGCGCTGCGCACGATCAGGTGCTCCACCGAGGATCGGCCCACCAGCTCCTCCTGGGCGGCGCGGGCGGCGTAGAAGGGGAACTGCTGCAGCCCCTCGTCCTGCACGCCGTTGATGGAGAGCATGACCAGACGCCGGACGCCGGCGGCCTGGGCGGCCTCGAGCAGGTGGCCTGCGGCGCGCAGGATCGGGCCGGTGGGGTTCTCATGGTCGGGCGGGGCGACCTGGGAGACGTCGATGACGGCCGTGACTCCCTCCAGGGCCGCGGCCAGCCCCTCTCCGGTGAGCAGGTCGATGCCGTGGGCGCGGTCCAGGGAGACCGTGTCCAGCCCGGCCTGGGCGGCGTCGTGCAGGACGAGGGTTCCGATGGCGCCGGACGCGCCGGCGACGGCGATGCGAGTCATGGGGGCTCCGTTCTTGCGGGAGTGGGCGCGGGTGGTTAAGAAGAACGGCCCCGGTCCGTATCGGACCGGGGCCGTTCCCCATCAATCACTCGCACCTTTGAGGTAGTTCCTACCGTACGGATCGATGCTGAGGTTTCCCTGAGTTCCCTCTGCGTGTTGACCAGGTGTTTCGCAGGGGGTGTGGGCCTGCGGCGCGGCCTACTCGGGGCTGGCCTGCGGCGTCGGCGGGACCTCGTGCAGGCCGAACCAGCGCTGCGCGTCGGTGCGGGCCTGCTCGGTGAGCACGGTGAAGGGCCGCGGCTCGCGGGACTGGCCTTCGAGGGTCTGCAGGATGAAGTCGCGCACCAGCCAGACGTCGGCCGGGTCGGCCTCGGGGGAGACGTCCAGGATCCGCTCCAGCTGGCTGGGGGTGAGGTCGAGGGTGTCCAGGACCTCGGTCTCGGACAGGTCGGACAGGAGCAGGTTGGCGCGCAGCTCCTCGCTGGTGGTCCTGCGCTCTTCGGCGTTCAGGGACAAGGGATGCCTCCGGCGGTGGATGGGTCGATGCCCTCAAGATACCAAGCCCGCGCGCGGGCGCAGAGGGCGGGGACTCGCGGCGTCACCCCTTCCCGGGCGGTGGAACGTCGGTCAGGGAAGGTCGTCTGGGCAAAGAACGGCCCCGGTCCGCATCGGACCGGGGCCGTTCCCCATCAATCACTCGCACCTTTGAGGTGCTCTCCACTGTAGGGACGCATCCTGGGATGCACCTGTGGCGATGCTGCGCATCCACCGGACGTTCCGGGGCCGACGCCGGGTACTGTGGGCCCCATGACACACGAGGAACAGCTGGCCCAGATCAGCAGCGGCTACCGATTCGACGGCCCCACCCTGCGCCTCGGCGCGGCGATGAGCGAGGGCCAGCCGCACCCGGAGGCCGTCGTCGGCCTGCCTCTGTCCATGATGAACCGGCACGGTCTGATCGCCTGGGCCACCGGCACCGGCAAGACCAAGACCCTGCAGCTGATGGCCGAGCAGCTCTCCGACGCCGGAGTCCCGGTGTTCCTCGCGGACGTCAAGGGGGACCTCTCCGGTCTGGCCGCCCCCGGCCAGCCCAACGAGAAGCTCTCCGCGCGCACGGCCGCCCTGGGTCAGGAGTGGACGGCGTCGTCCTTCCCCACCGAGTTCTGCTCCCTCGGCGGGGACGGGAAGGGCGTGCCCATCCGCGCGACCATCCAGTCCTTCGGGCCCCTCCTGCTCTCCCGGGTCATGGACCTGAACGCCACCCAGGAGTCCAGCCTGCAGCTGATCTTCCACTGGGCGGACCAGCAGGGCCTGGAGCTGTACAACCTCGAGGACCTGCGCGCCGTCATCCAGCACCTGACCAGCGCCGAGGGCAAGGAGGCCCTGGCGCAGCTGGGCGGGCTGTCCAAGGCCACCGCCGGGGTGATCCTGCGCGAGATCGTGGGGCTGGAAGCCGAGGGCATGGACCAGTTCTTCGGGGAGCCGGAGTTCGACGCCGCCGAGTTCCTGCGCACCGCCGAGGACGGGCGCGGGGTCATCTCCGTGCTGGAGCTGTCCACGCTGCAGTCCAAGCCGCAGCTGTTCTCCACCTTCCTCATGTGGCTGCTCGCGGACCTCTTCCAGGACCTGCCCGAGGTCGGGGACGCGGACAAGCCCAAGCTGGTGTTCTTCCTCGACGAGGCGCACCTGCTGTTCACCGGTGCCTCCAAGGCCTTCAAGGAGTCCATCACCCAGACCGTGCGGCTGATCCGCTCCAAGGGCGTGGGCATCTTCTTCATCACCCAGACCCCCAAGGACCTGCCGTCCGAGGTACTGGGGCAGCTGGCCAACCGGGTGCAGCACGCGCTGCGCGCCTTCACCCCGGAGGATCAGAAGGCCCTGACCGCGACCGTGAAGACCTTCCCGAAGTCCGGGTACGACCTGGAGCAGGTGCTCACCTCCGCCGGGATCGGAGAGGCCGTGGTGACCGTGATGACCGAGACCGGGGCGCCCTCCCCGGTGGCGTGGACCCGGATGTTCGCGCCGCGCTCGCTGATGGGCCCGGCCCCGGAGGCCGTCGACGCCGTCGTGGCCGCGTCCCCGCTGATGCCGAAGTACGCGACCGTCGTGGACTCCTACTCCGCCTTCGAGAAGCTCAGCGGGCAGGCGGGGCCCGGCGGTGCTGCTGGGGCCTGGTCCGCGGGTGCTGGGGCCGGGGGTGCCGGTGCTTCCGGGGCTGGTGCCTCCGGCGCGACGGGCGCGGACGGTTCCGGGGCGGCGTCGTCGGCCCAGGAGCGCAAGGAGGCCGAGCGCGCGGCGCGGGAGCAGGCCAAGGAGGAGGAGCGGCGTCGCAAGGAGGAGGAGCGCGAGCGGCAGAAACGCAACGACGCGATGATGCGCGTGGGCACCAACGTGGCCTCCCAGATCGGCCGGGAGCTGGTGCGCGGCATCTTCGGCACCAGCCGCTCCCGCTCCCGCAAGGGCCGCGGCGGCTTCGGCGGCCTGTCCGGCTGAGTCCGGGGGTCTGATCGCTGGCCCCCGACCCCGTGGTCACGCTGGGTGCAGGAAGTCGCGCACGGTTCGCGTCATCCTGCACCCAGAGTGACCTGTGCGGGTGGTGCTGCCGGGTTCCGGCGTCGTCGTGGGCCGTTGTGTGCAGCGTGGACCGGATGATCCGGCTCGCGGTGCACGATCCGGTCCCGGTCCGCTCCGGGGGGCGGCCGACGACGGCGCGGGGCGTCAGGACGCGGCGTACTGCTCCCGCATGAGCTTCTTGTTGAGCTTGCCCACCGACGTCTTGGGCAGCTCCTCCACCAGGATCACCCGATCCGGCAGCTGCCAGTCCGCGAAGCGCCCGCGCAGGGTCTGCAGCACGGCGTCCTCGGTGAGCTCGGCCCCCGGCTTGGCGACGACGTAGGCCACCGGGCGCTCCTGCCAGCGCGGGTGCGGCACCCCGATCACCGCGGCCTCCGCGACTCGGGCGTTGTCCAGGATCGCGTTCTCCAGGTCGATCGAGGAGATCCACTCCCCGCCGGATTTGATGACGTCCTTGAGACGATCCGTGAGCTTCAGGTACCCGTCCGGACGCATCACCCCGACGTCGCCGGAGCGCCACCACCCGTCGCGGAAGCTCTCCCCGGCATCGGGCCGGTCGTGGTAGTCCACCGTGACCCAGGGGCCGCGGACCAGCAGCTCGCCGCTGGTGGCGCCGTCGGCCGGCAGCTCGTTGCCGTCCAGATCCGCGATCTTGATCTCCAGGCCGAGCGCGGGCAGGCCCTGGCAGCGCTTGATGTCCCAGCGCTGCTCCTCGTCCAGATCCTCCAGGCCCGGCTTGAGCCGGTAGTTGTAGGTGACGACCGGGGAGGTCTCCGAGGCGCCGTAGGCGTGCACGACGTCCGCGCCGGTCAGCTCCTTGTACCCCTTCATCATCGCCAGCGGCGGCTCCGTGGCTCCGCAGACCAGTCGCACCCGGGACAGGTCCGGCGCCTGCTCCAGGCCGCGGATGTGCTCCAGCACGGGCCCGAAGATCGCCGCCGCGCCGTTGGCCACCGTCACCTGCTCCTCGACCATCGCGTCCGCGAGGAAATCCAGCTCGTCCAGGCCGTAGCGCCCCGGGAGCACGACCTTCGCTCCCGCCGCGGACGAGGCCTGCGGGAAGCCCCAGGACATCACATGGAACATGGGCGTCACCGGCATGACGCAGTCCTCCGGGCCGATCTGCAGGGCCGAGATCAGGGCGAGGCTGTGCAGGTACATGGCGCGGTGGGAGTAGAAGATGCCCTTGGGGCGACCCGTGGTGCCGGTGGTGTATCCGGCGTAGGCCGCGGAGTGCTCGTCGATCAGCTCCCACGGGTACTGGTCGGCGGAATCGTCCAGGTCTGCCATGAGGTCCTCGAGGAAGACGGCGCGGGGGAGGGTGGTGCTCACCTGGGAGCCGGGGCGGTCGCTGAGGACGATCCACCCGCGCACGTTCTCGGCGTCGGCGTGCTGCTCCGCGAGGGGCAGCAGGGATTCATCCACGCAGATCCAGGAGGCCCCGGAGTGGTCGATGACGTAGCGCAGGTCCTGGGCGGCCAAGCGCAGGTTCAGCTGCAGCATCACCGCGGCCAGACCGGGCACGGCGAAGTACAGCTCGAAGTGGCGGCGGGAGTTCCAGTCCATGACGCCGACGACGTCGCCGGGCCCGATCCCCAGACCGCTCAGCGCGTGCGCCATGCGGGCCAGGCGCCGCCATTCCTCGCGGTAGGTGGAGCGGTGCCAGGCGCCGTCGTTGCCGCGGTGCACCACCTCCCGGTCCGGGAAGTTCCGGGCCGCATGCCGGATCAGGGTGGTGATGTTCAGCGGGTAGTCCTCGCCGGTGGTGGCCTGCATGCCCTTGAGCATCGTCGCTCCTTCTTCTCCTGGGACCAGGTGCCGACGCCGCGGGGAGCGGCACGGTGGACTCGAGGCTACCGCATCCGGAGTGATACAAGCCATACCTGCCCGCTGAGGCGAGATATCAGGGGTCTGGTGGTCAAGGGAAGCGGAGCGGAGTTCGCGTCAGGGCTTGGGGGTGTTGGTCTCAGCAGCCCCAGGCGCGGGGGTTCGCGGAGCAGCCGTCCTTCACCCACCCGGATTTGGTGCGCCACACGCTCACCGTCTGCGGTTGCGACGGGAGGGTCGCGGTG
>NZ_BCSM01000010.1 GCF_001570865.1 Rothia kristinae NBRC 15354 | reverse complement strand
CCCGCCGATCTGCTCATATAGGCTCGGGGCGCTCACGACTCGTCAGCCGATGACGTCCGCGGCCTGCACCCGCAGGGCCCGCTCGATGCCGTCGCGCCCCTCGATCACCTGGCGGCGCAGGGAGTCCCGGCCCTCGCCGAGCTGGCTGAGGAACTGCTCCGAGGCCTCCAGCACGTCCCGGTCCACCACCTGGGGGAACAGCCCGGTGATGATCTGCTGGGAGATCTCGTGGGACAGCTCCTGCCAGACCCGCTCGATCGCGGCGAAGTAGCGGGGGATGAACGGGCGCAGCAGGGAGCTCTTGGTGGTCGCGTTGAACCCCATGATCGCGGAGCGCTGGATGACGTTGGGCAGGTCGTGGTGCTCCACCACCTGCTCCCACACCCGGTTCTTGGCCTCCGCGGTGGGGATCGCGGCCTTCGCCTGGGCGGCCTTCTGGGCGCCGGTGGAGGTGTTGTCCTCGGCCGCGGCGGCGTCGATCTCCGCCTCGTCGGCCCGCCCGGCCGCGGCCAGCGCGATCAGCAGACGCCAGGCCAGGTCCCGGTCGATCTCCAGGCCCTCCAGCCGCTGCTGACCCTCCAGCAGCGCGCGCACGGTGTCCTTCTGCTCCTCCGTGGTGGCGTGGGCGGCGAAGGCCTGCACGAACTGCAGCTGGCGGTCCGACCCGGCCGGGGCGGACTGGGCGATCTCCCACAGCCGCTGTGCGGCCTTCTCCCGGGTGGCCTCCTGGGCATCCGAGCGCACGTACATCTTCAGGGTCGTAGCCAGGTTGCGCAGCTGCGTCATGATCGAGGTGGAGTCCGTCTCCGCGTCGATGTTGTTCAGCACCAGGTCCACGAACTGCCGGGCCGGGATCTGCCCGTCCCGGGTGCCGTCCCAGGCCGCCCCCCACACGACGGCGCGCGGCAGGGACTCCTCGAAGTCGCGCAGGTGCGCCACGGCCGTATCGAAGGAGCGCTCATCCAGCCGGACCTTGGCGTAGGCGAGGTCCTCGTCGTTGAGCAGGATCAGATCCGGGCGGGCCCGCCCGGCGACGCCGGGGATCGCGGTGCGCTCGCCCTCGACGTCGAACTCCACCCGGTGGGTGCGCACCAGCTTCCCGTCCCGCAGGTCGTAGAACCCGGCGGTCATCCGGTGCGGACGCAGGGTCGGGTAGTCGTTCGGGGCGGTCTGGATGACCTCCACGGACTCCAGGGTGCCGTCCTCGGCGGCGGTGATGGAGGGGGTCAGGGTGTTGACCCCGGCCGTCTCCAGCCAGACCTTGGACCAGGAATCCAGCTTGCGCCCGCTGGTGGACTCCAGCTCCGCGAGCAGATCCGCCAGGGTCGCGTTGGACCAGGAGTGCTTCTCGAAGTAGGAGCGCAGCGCCCGCATGAACTCCTCCTGGCCCACCCAGGCCACCAGCTGGCGCAGCACGGAGGCGCCCTTGGCGTAGGTGATGCCGTCGAAGTTGACCTGCACATCCTGCAGGTCGTTGATCGGGGCGACGATCGGGTGGGTCGAGGGCAGCTGGTCCTGGCGGTAGGCCCAGGTCTTCTCCGAGGCGCCGAAGGTGGTCCAGGCGTGGGTGAACCGGGTGTTGGACACGGCCGCCAGGTGGGACATGAACTCGGCGAAGGACTCGTTGAGCCACAGGTCGTTCCACCACTTCATGGTCACCAGGTCCCCGAACCACATGTGCGCCAGCTCGTGCAGGACGGTGATGGCCCGGCGCTCCACCATGGCCTCGGTGGGCTTGGAGCGGAAGATGTAGTCCTCCAGCATGGTCACGCACCCGGCGTTCTCCATCGCCCCGGCGTTGAACTCGGGGACGAACAGCTGGTCGTACTTCTCGAAGGGGTAGGGGACCCCGAACTGCTCCTCGTAGAACGCGAAGCCCTGCTTGGTCAGGGTGAAGATGTCCTCCGCGTCCAGGTGCTCGATCAGGGAGCGCCGGGCGTAGAGGTCCAGGGGGATCTCCCGGCCCTCGGCGTTGGTCAGGGAATCCGAGACCTTGGCGTAGGGCCCGGCCACCAGGGCGGTGATGTAGGAGGAGATCCGGGGGGTGGGGCGGAAGCGCCACACCGCCTGCTCGCCCTGCTCCTCGCGGGAGTCCACCGGCTGGTTGGAGATCACCGTCCAGGCGGCCGGAGCGGTGACGGTGAAGGTGAACTCGGCCTTCAGGTCCGGCTGCTCGAAGACGGCGTACATGCGCCGGGAATCGGGCACCTCGAACTGGGTGTAGAGGTAGACCTCGTCGTCCACCGGGTCCACGAAGCGGTGCAGGCCCTCGCCGGTGTTGGTGTACAGGGCTTGGGCCTCGACGGTCAGCTCGTTGCTCTCGGCCAGCTCCGGCAGCTGGATGCGCACCCCGTCGGAGACCTCCGCGGGATCCAGGTCCCGCCCGTTCAGGCGCACCCGCTGCACCGAGTCGGTGACCGCGTCGATGAACGTGGAGGAACCCGGCACGGCGTCGAACACGACGGTGGTGGTCGAGGCGAAGGTCCGGGCGGACCCGGTCAGGTCCAGGCGGATGTCATAGGAGTGCACGCGGGTGACGACGTCGGCGCGCTCGGCCGCCTCCTGGCGCGTCAGATTCATTCCGGGCATGGGCGCGTGGCCTTTCATCGGGGACAGCGGTTTCAACCTGACTCTCAGGGTATTACACCCCACCGGGTAGTGTGGGCGGGGCCGGGCCCCATGCGGCCCACACCCCTAGCACCGCACAGGCCCCGCCGCTTCGCGGAGGCCGCGACCGAGGAAGCGAGCAGCGACGTTGCGCATCCACATCGCCACCGACCACGCCGGGCTGGAGCTCAGCCGCTACCTGGTGGACAGCCTCACCTCCGACGGCCACGAGCTGGTCGACCACGGGCCGCAGACCTATGACCCGCAGGATGACTACCCGGCGTTCTGCATCGACGCCGCCATCGCCGTGCGCCGGGACCTCGACGCCGGGCGCGAGGCCCTCGGGATCGTGCTCGGGGGCTCCGGCAACGGCGAGCAGATGGCCGCGAACAAGGTGCCCGGCATCCGCGCGGCCCTGATCTGGAGCGAGACGACCGCGGCACTGGCCCGGGAGCACAACGACGCGCAGATCGCCGCGGTGGGTGGACGCCAGCACCAGAAGGAGGAGGCCCTGCAGATCATCCGCGTCTTCCTGTCCACCCCGTTCAGCGGCGACGAGCGGCACGTGCGCCGCATCGGCCAGATCGGCGAGTACGAGCGCACCGGGGGGATCGCCGGCAGCGTTCTGGACGCGGATGCCTGAGGGCCACTCGATCCACCGGGTCGCCCGCCGCTTCGCGGAGGGCTTCCTCGGCCAGACCCTGCGGGTCTCCAGCCCCCAGGGGCGCTTCGCCCAGGGAGCCGCCCTGCTGGACGGGGCGCGGGCGATCACCTCCCGGGCCCACGGCAAGCACTTCTTCCTCGGCTTCGACAACGACCTCACCCTCAACGTGCACCTGGGGATGTACGGGGCGTGGACCTTCGGCGGGGATGAGACCTTCGCCGCCGCCTCCTCGATCGGGGCGCCCCGACGGATGGCCGAGCGGGAGACCGCCGGCACCGAGGCAGACGACGCCCCGGCCGCCTACGCCGGGCCGCCGGCCCCGCGACCCACCACCCGGGTGCGCCTGGTGGGGGAGCACGGCTACGCGGACCTGGTGGGGGCCACGATCTGCCGGGTCCTGGAACCCGCCGGGGTGGCGGCCCTGGACGCCCAGCTGGGCCCGGACCCCCTGGACCCGCAGGCCGACCCCGAGCCGTTCTACGCCGCGGCGGCTGCGACCTCCCGACCCATCGGCGCGGTGCTGATGGATCAGAAGGCGGTGGCCGGCATCGGGAACATCTTCCGCGCGGAGAGCCTGTTCCGGGCCGGTCAGCACCCGCACACCCCGGCAGCTCGGGTTCCGCGGGAGCGGCTGGAGCTGCTGTGGCGGGACAACGTCACCCTCATGGAGGCCGCCGTGCGGCTGGGTCGGATCGTGACCACCGCCCCGGAGCACCGGCCCGGGGTGCCCGCCGAGCGGGCCTGGCGCGAGCACGCCAACTACGTCTACCTGCGCCACGGACGCCCCTGCCGGGTCTGCGGACAGGACGCGATCGTCGTGGAGGACCTGGGCGGGCGCAAGCTCTACTGGTGCACCGTCTGCCAGGCCCCGCGCTGAGCGGCCCCGGAGGCGAGGACCCCGAGACCGCACACACGCCGAGACCGTACGAAGGTGCCGAGACCGGACCCGTCGGGTACGGTCTCGGCGGCGTCGCGACCGGCGTCAGGAGACGACGAAGCCCCGCCACCGGAGGGTGACGGGGCCGTGAGAGGGGATGACGGGAATCGAACCCGCGTCATCAGTTTGGAAGACTGAGGCTTTACCATTAAGCTACATCCCCGCGCTGCGCGAGGAACCGACCCCGGAACGGGGGGCCTCGGCGGACCACCTCATCGAACACCACCGGCTCGCCGGGCGTCAAATCCGCTGGCGCGCTCCGGGCGGCACCAGCACCACCCACAGGAGACGCGGGACGGGCCCCGCGGTGGCCGTTCCGGGTGGATGCGGCGAGCAGACTGCGCGAGCATGATTCGCAATGCGAGGGCGAGACGCTAAACTGACCTGAGGCTGACGGGGTGTAGCGCAGTGGCTAGCGCGCCTGCTTTGGGAGCAGGAGATCGCAGGTTCGAGTCCTGTCACCCCGACGGTGGAGGGGCCGGATCTGCGACGTCGACGCGGCGTTCGCGCGGCCCTTCTCCGATCACACGTGCGCGGCGCATCCCGCCGTGTAGGCGAGCACGCCGCAACCCGCCCGCTCGGGCATCCGCGCGGGCTCCATCCAAGACGACCCGTAGGAGACCAACGGACGTGAAGACCACCGTCGAGAAGCAGAACCCCACCCTGGCCAAGATCCAGGTCGATGTGCCCTTCGAGGAGTTCAAACCGTTTCTCACCAAGACCTACAAGGACCTGGCCAACCAGATCCAGCTGCCCGGCTTCCGCAAGGGCAAGGTCCCCGCGGCGCTGATCGACCAGCGCGTCGGCTACGACTTCGTCGTGGAGAACGCCCTGAACGACGCCCTCAACGGCTTCTACCAGCAGGCCCTGGCCGAGAACGAGCTGACCCCGCTGTCCCAGCCCGAGGTCGACGTCGTAGCCAAGCCCGAGTCTGACACGCGCGAGAAGGACATCCAGGTCTCCCTGGAGGTCACCGTGCGCCCCGAGATCGAACTTCCCGAGTACACCGGGCTGAAGATCGAGGTCGCCGACGCCGAGGTCACCGCCGAGGACGAGCAGAAGGCCCTGGACGAGCTGCGCTCCCGCTTCGGCACCCTGAAGGCCGTGGACCGCCCGGCCGCCGAGGACGACTTCGTGACCCTGGACCTGCAGGCAACGATCGACGGCGAGGAGGTCGACGCCGCCAACGACCTGTCCTACCAGGTGGGTGCCGGGACCATGCTCGAGGGCCTGGATGAGGCCCTCACCGGCCTGTCCGCCGGGGAGGATGCGACCTTCGAGACCCAGCTGGCCGGCGGTGAGCACTCCGGCGAGGACGCCACCGTGAAGGTCAAGCTGAGCGCCGTCAAGGAGCGCGAGCTGCCCGAGGCCGACGACGACTTCGCCCAGATGGCCTCCGAGTTCGACACGATCGACGAGCTGAAGGAGGACCTGAAGA
This sequence comes from Rothia kristinae NBRC 15354, assembly GCF_001570865.1. Lineage (GTDB taxonomy): Bacteria > Actinomycetota > Actinomycetes > Actinomycetales > Micrococcaceae > Rothia > Rothia kristinae. The sequence goes on along the minus strand of NZ_BCSM01000010.1, from coordinate 100,482 downwards.
AGCAGGCCGCCCAGGCCAAGGTCGCCGAGCAGGGCGCCGAGGCCCGGGACAAGGCCCTGGACCGCCTGGTCGAGCTGGTCGAGGTCCCGGTGCCGGAGAAGGTCATCGACGAGCAGGTCGAGCAGCACTTCTCCAACCCCAACGCCGAGGCCGACCACGACTCCGAGGAGCACCGCGCCGAGGTCCGGGAGAACACCGAGCGGGCCTTCCGCAACGAGGTCATCCTCGACGCGATCGCCGAGAAGGAGGAGATCGGCGTCGAGCAGGCCGAGCTGATCGACTACATCATCACGATGTCCTCCCAGTACGGCATGGACCCCAACCAGTTCGCCCAGATGCTGGACTCCTCCGGGCAGGCCGGGATGATGGTCGGCGAGGTCCGCCGCTCCAAGGCCCTGGCCAAGGTGCTGGAGCAGGCCGAGGTCGTGGACGCCTCCGGCAACGCCGTGGACCTGAGCTCCTACCTCAACCCGCAGGGCGAGCAGGAGACCGCCGAGGAGACCGCCCAGCAGGACTGATCCCCTCCGCCCCTTCGCGCTCGCTGAGCGACGACGCCGCCCCGACCCCCTCCCGCCTTGAGGAGGGGAGTCGGGGCGGCGTCGTTCTGCCGTCCAGCCCCCGGCAAGCCAACAGCGAACTGGCTCGGGCACCCGTGGGCGCGCGGGCGTCGGCCTACTACTGTCGTAGACAGACACCAGCGGAGAAGGCCCCCGCCGACGCCCCGTCCCGGGTGGACGGGGGCCTGCCGCTCAGCGACGAGAAGAGGACACACCACCGATGGCACAGCAGCTTTCCGCCCACGGTTCGGCCCCGCAGATGAGCCGCGAGCCCCGCGGTCAGGACGACCACGTCTACAACCGTCTGCTCAAGGAGCGCATCATCTGGCTCGGCTCGGATGTGCGCGATGACAACGCCAACCTGATCTGCTCCCAGATGCTCCTGCTCTCCGCGGAGGACCCGCAGGCGGACATCTACCTGTACATCAACTCCCCGGGCGGATCCATCACCGCCGGGATGGCCATCTACGACACGATGCAGCTGATCCCCAACGACGTCGTGACCATCGCCACCGGCATGGCCGCCTCGATGGGGCAGTTCCTGCTCTCCTCCGGGACCCCGGGCAAGCGCTACGCGACCCCCAACGCCCGGATCCTGATGCACCAGCCCTCCGGCGGCATCGGCGGCACCGCCTCGGACATCCGCACCCAGGCCGAGCTGATCCTGGACATGAAGAAGCGCATGGCCGAGCTGACCGCGCAGCAGACCGGCAAGTCCGTGGAGCAGATCCTCGAGGACAACGACCGGGACAACTGGTTCACCGCCCAGGAGGCCCTGGAGTACGGCTTCTTCGACCACATCGCCCAGTCCGCCGGCTCCGTCTCCGGCGGCGGCGGGACCCTGAAGCACTCCTGAACCTCCCCGGTCCGCCACGCACACCCCACCTCTTCCCAGGAGACACGAGACTTCCATGAACTTCACCTCCCCGCAGGCCCAGGCTTCCGGCCTGACCATGCCCACCGACCGGTACGTGCTGCCCTCCTTCGAGGAGCGCACCCCGTACGGCTACAAGCGCCAGGACCCCTACGCCAAGCTGTTCGAGGACCGCATCATCTTCCTCGGCGTGCAGGTCGACGACGCCTCGGCCGATGACATCATGGCCCAGCTGCTGGTCCTGGAGGCCCAGGACCCGGACCGGGACATCGTCATGTACATCAACTCCCCGGGCGGCTCCTTCACCGCGATGACCGCGATCTACGACACGATGCAGTACATCCGCCCGGAGATCCAGACCGTGTGCCTGGGGCAGGCGGCCTCCGCGGCGTCGGTCCTGCTGGCCGCCGGCACCCCCGGCAAGCGCCTGGCCCTGCCCAACGCCCGCGTGCTCATCCACCAGCCGGCCCTGGCCGGGCAGCAGGGCGGGCAGGCCTCGGACATCGAGATCCACGCCAACGAGGTCATGCGCATGCGCACCTGGCTGGAGGACACCCTGGCCCTGCACTCGAACAAGACCAGCCAGCAGGTCAACAAGGACATCGAGCGGGACAAGATCCTCACCGCCAAGGACGCCCAGGAGTACGGCCTGATCGACCAGGTCCTGGAGTCGCGCAAGATCAACAAGCCGCAGATCAACACCCAGGACTGATCCGTTCGGATCCGTCATCTCGCAGCGCCCCCGCGTCATATCCACACCCTGCGCAACAGGGCAGACGCGGGGGCGTCGCAGCCGGTAGCCTGGTATCCGATGCGCCCGCCCGACGGCGGCCCGGACCCTGCGCGCGAGCGGGCCCACCGCCCGCGCATCCCGCCCTCGTCGCCGCGTGAAGTGAGGAACCATGTCCCGTCTCGGTGAGACCGCCGACCTGCTCAAGTGCAACTTCTGCGGCAAATCCCAGAAGCAGGTCCGCAAGCTCATCGCCGGCCCCGGGGTGTACATCTGCGATGAGTGCATCGAGCTGTGCAACGAGATCATCGAGGAGGAGCTCAGCGAGGTCACGGAGCTGGCCTCCGCGGAGCTGCCCAAGCCGCGGGAGATCTACGAGTTCCTCCAGGAGTACGTGATCGGCCAGGACTCGGCCAAGCGGGCCCTCGCGGTGGCGATGTACAACCACTACAAGCGGATCCGGGCCAAGGACTCCGCGACCCCCGTGAGCGGTCAGCAGCTGCTGGCCTCCGGCGGTGAGGACGTGGACATCGCCAAGTCCAACATCCTGCTGGTCGGGCCCACCGGCTCCGGGAAGACCTACCTCGCCCAGACGCTGGCGCAGAAGCTGAACGTGCCCTTCGCCGTCGCCGATGCCACGAGCCTGACGGAGGCCGGCTACGTCGGCGAGGACGTGGAGAACATCCTGCTCAAGCTGATCCAGGCCGCGGACGGGGACGTGAAGAAGGCCGAGACCGGGATCATCTACATCGATGAGATCGACAAGATCTCCCGCAAGTCCGAGAACCCCTCGATCACCCGCGACGTCTCCGGGGAGGGGGTGCAGCAGGCGCTGCTGAAGATCCTCGAGGGCACCGTCGCCGCCGTGCCGCCCCAGGGCGGGCGCAAGCACCCGCAGCAGGACTTCGTGCAGATCGACACCACCAACGTCCTGTTCATCGTCGCCGGTGCCTTCGCGGGCCTGGAGGAGATCGTGGGGGCGCGCGTCGGGAAGAAGGGCATCGGCTTCGGCGCTCCCATCGAGCAGGCAGCCCAGGAGACGGACATCCTGCAGAAGCTGCTGCCGGAGGATCTGCTGAAGTTCGGGCTGATCCCGGAGTTCATCGGGCGCCTGCCGGTGCTGGCCAGCCTGTCCGAGCTGGGGGAGGAGGACCTGGCTCGGGTGCTCACCGAGCCGCGCAACGCCCTGGCCAAGCAGTACCAGCGGATGTTCTCCTTCGACGACGTCCGCCTGCACTTCACGGACGACGCCGTGCGGGAGATCGCCCGCCTGGCCATCTCCCGCGGCACCGGGGCCCGCGGTCTGCGCGCCATCATGGAGGAGCTGCTGCAGCCGGTGATGTTCGAGATCCCCTCCCGGGAGGACGTCGCCGAGGTGGTGGTCACCGCCGAGGCCGTGCGCGGGCAGAGCGAGCCGGAGATCATCACTCGGGAGGAGCTCGAGGCGCAGCGCAAGAGCGCCTCCTGAGTTTCCCGGTCCGAGGGTACCGGGACACTGTTCCGGCCGATCCCGTCGTCAGACCTCATCCATGAACGCAAGGAGTCCGCAGCATCGTGCACAGCATCCCCAAGGTCCTGATCCGCGAATACGGGTCCCCGTTTCTCACGACGTCGGCGATCTTTCTCGGCGTCGTCCTGGGCATCCCGCAGGAGCGCTCCCAGAACTGGGCGCTGGTGCCGATCGTGATCGGCTTCGTGGCGGGTCTGGCGCTGCTGCCGCGGACGCTGGCCGATGCGAAGGACCCCGAGCTGGAGCGGGCCAAGTACTCCTCCCGCCGGATGATCCTCTGGCGGGCCCTCGTCCCGTTCCTGTTCGTCACCGCGTGGATCGCAGCGGCCTTCATCGTCAGCCGCACCGCGGCGACCTACCGCTTCAGCATCTTCGGCAACGCGACCCTGATGATCATCGTCCTCGCGGCCATGGCGGTGTTCTCCGCTGTGTCCTACCTCGCCGGGGTGCGCCGGATGGAGGAGATCGCGAGGGAGCGGGACGACGCGTCGCCCTCCCTCTAGCCGCGTGCCCGGGGCGGGACCGGCCTTGACTCTCCGGTTCCACCTCTGTTGTTCTGGAGATCACAGCACGCCGAGAGGAGACGGCCTGATGATGAGCCCGCCCTCCGCACCTGAGGCGCCGGCCCCCTGGAAGCTGGGGCTGCGCGGGCTCGCCCAGCCGCTCGGCGTGGTCGCGGCCGTGCTGGTGTGGACCGCGTTCCGCGGGGATGACCCGTGGATCGCGCCGTCCTCCCTGCTGGGCCTCGCCGTGGCCGTGGTCGTGGGCGTCCTCATCGAGTGAGCCATGAATCGATGGATCCCCGAGGTCACCTAAACCCGCTACCGCCGCACCAGCCCGCAAGCGATCGGCTGGCGGATCGGCTGCGGGCTGGGCGCCTGGCTGGCCTGCCTGGCGCTGTTCGGCCTCATCGTGCTTCTCGGCGGGGCGGTGACCGCGGTGGACGGGATCATCCTCGGGGCGGAGCTGGCCGTCGGGGTGATCGCGGCGGCGCTCTGCTTCCGCTGGGAGCTGCGCCAGCTGCGCAGTCGGAGCGCCGCCGGGGAATAATCGGGGTTCCTGCGCGGCTGTGCTGGACGGCAGCGGCCCCGGAAGGGGCCCGACGCGACCCGAGAAGGAGCACACGCCATGACCGAGAAGGTCGAGTACTGGTTCGATCCCATCTGCCCGTGGGCCTGGATGACCTCCCGCTGGATGACCGAGGTGGGGGGCATCCGCGACGTCGAGGTCACCTGGAATCCCTTCAGCCTGAGCCTCCTCAACGAGGACAAGGACATCCCCGCCGACTACCGCGCCCACCTGGACCGCTCCCGGGGACCGGCCCGCGTGGCCATGGCCGTGCGCGAGACCCAGGGGCAGGAGAAGGTCAAGGCCTTCTACGACGCCGTCGGCACCGCGATCCACCCGGAGAACACCGGGGAGCAGGACGAGACCAAGCGCCTCCGCGAGGCCATCGAGCGGGCCCTGGAGCAGACCGGGCTGCCGGCGGAGCTGGCCGAGGAGGCCGAGAAGGACACCTACGACGACGCCCTGCGCGCCTCCAACGCCCGCGCGCTGAAGCTGGTCGGAGACGACGTCGGCGTGCCCATCATCGCGTTGGAAGGTGCGGCGTTCTTCGGCCCCGTCATGTCCCCGGCGCCGACGGGCGAGGAGGCCGGAAAGGTCTGGGACGGGGCGCTCGCCCTGGCCTCCTACGAGGGGTTCTTCGAGCTGAAGCGCTCCCGCACCCGCGGACCGCAGTTCGACTGAGCCGCCCGACCCCGCCGCGAGCGAAGGCCCCGGCCGCCGATTCCCGATCCCGGGAAGGGCGGCCGGGGCCTGCGCGCATCGGGGCGGCTCCCGCGCCCTCGTGCCCGCCGGGGCTCACCCCCGGTCGGAGGATCCGCCGCGCGCCGCGCTCCGGGTCTCGCGCCGATCCTTCCGCTTCTGCGCCTTGCGCCGGCGCAGCGTCTGGCGGGCCGCCCACGTGTAGTTGATCGCGTCATCCGAGGTGTACTCGATCATCGCGAACACCTGGCTGGCCATCACCACGAACACCGCGTAGGTGATCGAGGAGTCCGCCGTCCCGTTGAACACCTCCACCGCGGTGGCCACGAAGCTGACCAGCAGCAGGGCCAGGCTGATCTGCCGGGCCCGGTACCGCCCGCGCACCACGTTGATCGCCAGCAGCACCTGCACCAGCGCGATCACGGCGATCGCCGCCGTCACCAGCGCAAGGGTCACATCCCACAGGTCGCTGCCCGTGTCCGCGGCGAAGGCCTCCGCCGCGTCGATCAGCCGCTGCTCGCGCACCGACCGGGTGAACTCCGGGGTGAACAGCCGGTACAGGCTGCGTCCCATCTGCAGCAGGGCCACCAGCGAGACCAGCGCCCCGGCCAGCCAGACCTGCGGCGGCGCCTTCTCGGCCAGCTGGGAGAGGTTCCGGTGTCCGCGCGGCCCGCGGGCCTGCTCCCCGGAATCCTCCTCGTGGTCCCCGGGCACCACCTCGTCCAGGTCCACGATGGGCAGGTTCCCGTCCGTGCGGATCTGGTCCCCGCCGCCGTTGCGGGAGTTGTACCCGCTCATGAACCCCTCCAGCACCCGGACCGAAGCCTCGGGGCTGGTGTAGCCAAGCGTCTGGACCACGTAATCCCGCTCCAGGTCCGTGGCCGCATCCACCTTGTGGGTGACCTGCAGGGTGAACAGGGACAGCCCGACGGCGTTGTCGTAGGTCGCGGCCGCGACCCAGTCCGCCCGCTGCCCGCCCGGCAGCATCCAGTCCTCCGGGGTCTTCCAGAAGCGCACGTGATGGCGCTTGGACGGGTTGCCGTCCACCTCCTGCTGGTACGCGAAATCCTGGCGGCGCCCGAACAGCAGCAGCGGGGAGACCGGCGCGGACGGGTAGGAGCGCTTGGTCAGCGAGGAGATGATGATCTGCCACGAGCTCTTCAGCGTCACCGGCTCCGCCATCGTCCACCCGGCCCGGCGCATCGCCTCGTGGATGTCGTCCTCCTCCGCCAGGAACGCCAGGTTCACCGGATCCCCGAGCAGGCCGTCACCGGTCTGGGTGCGGCCGAAGAAGTAGTCCGGGACGTAGATGGTCGTCATGATCCGGTGGAAACGCGGCAGGGCCAGGTACGCCGCCAGCCCCCAGAAGATCAGGATGAACAGCACCGATCACCAGCTCATGTGCACGGCCTGGGTCAGGGCCACCACGGCCAGCCAGATCGAGGCGAGCCCGGCCAGGATGAAGTAGACCTTGTCCGGCCAGTCGTCGATCAGGCGCCGCTCGTCCTGCAGCTGCTGCTGCAAGCGGGTCTGCTGAGTCTGATCCGTATCCCCCTGGTACTCGGGGTAGTGCGGGTCCCGCCCGCGGCCCTCGGAGGTGGCGTAGCGGGACGGGCCGCGCCCGGCGGGCGAGGCTTCCGCCTCGACCGCCGGGCGCGGCTGCTCGGTCTCGGAGCGCTCAGCGGGCATCGGCGGCGTCCTCGGCGGCCAGGTGCACCGAGGCCACGGCCAGCTCCGCTCCGGTCTGCGCGAGCAGCCGCAGCTCGCGGACGTTGCCCGCGGCCTTCAGGTCCTCCGCGCCCTCGGCCAGCAGGTCCAGCACGGCCTGCTCGGCGCGCACGGTGGCCTCGAGGACCTCGGTGCGCTGCTTGACCTTCGCCTCGGACTTGGCCTTGCGCACCCCGGACAGGGCGCGGCCGACGACGTCGAGGACCTCCGCCTGCCCGGTCACGCCCGCGTAAGCCTGCGTGCTCGGCCACTCGGCCCGGTGCACCGAGGCGCCCTGCTCGACGCCGCCGCGCCACCAGGACCACACCTCCTCCGTGGCGAAGGGCAGGAACGGGGCGAACAGCCGCAGCAGCGCGTCCAGGGTCGTGGCCAGCGCCGCGTGCACCGAGGCCTGCTCGGCCTCACCGCGCCCGCCGTAGGCCCGGTCCTTGACCAGCTCCACGTAGTCATCCGTGAAGGTCCAGAAGAAGGTCTCGGTCAGCTGCAGGGCCTTGGCGTACTCGTAGTCCTCGAAGGCCTGCGTGGCCTCCCGCACCACCTGCTCCAGCCGGGCCAGCAGGGCCCGATCCAGCCCGTTGACCACCACCGTCGCGTCCGCGCCGCGGCCGATCACCGAATCCGCGGTGACCCCCTGCATGAGCACGAACTTGGAGGCGTTGAGCAGCTTGATCGCCAGACGCCGGCCGATCTTCATCTGCCCCTCGTCGTAGGCGGTGTCCGCCCCGAGGCGGGCCGAGGCGGCCCAGTAGCGCACGGCGTCGGCCCCGTACTTGTCCAGCACCTCGTGGGGCACCACCACGTTGCCCTTGGACTTGGACATCTTCTTCCGGTCCGGATCCAGGATCCACCCGGACAGGGCCGTGTGCCGCCACGGCACGGAATCCTCCAGGGAATCCGCGCGCACCGCGGTGGAGAACAGCCAGGTGCGGATGATGTCGTGGCCCTGCGGACGCAGATCCATCGGGAACGTGCTGGCGTGCAGCCCGTCGTCCTCGCCCCACCCGGTCGCGATCTGCGGGGTCAGGGAGGAGGTGGCCCAGGTGTCCAGCACATCCGGGTCCGCGGTGAACCCGCCGGGCTGATCCCGCTGACCCTCGGCGTAGCCGGCCGGGGCCTGTGCGGCCGGATCCACCGGCAGCTGCTCCTCGGCGGGCAGGATGGGGGAGGAGTAGTCCGGCTCCCCGTGCTCATCCACCGGGTACCACACGGGGAAGGGCACGCCGAAGAACCGCTGGCGGGAGACCAGCCAGTCCCCGTTCAGGCCCTCCACCCAGTTCTCGTACCGGCTGCGCATGAACGCCGGGTGCCAGGAGATCTCCCGACCCCGCTCGATCATCGTCCTCCGCCGGTCCTCGTCGCGACCGCCGTTGCGCAGGTACCACTGCCGGGAGGTCACGATCTCCAGGGGCTTGTCCCCCTTCTCGTAGAACTTCACCGGGTGGGTGATCCGCCGCGGCTCACCCTCCATCTCCCCGTTCTCCCCGAGCATCTCCACCACGGTCTTCTGCGCGGTGAACACGGTGGCCCCGGCGATCCGCTCGTAGCGGGCCCGGGCGTCCTCGTCGGTGATCCATTCCGGGACCTCCCGGGCGAAGCGCCCGTCCCGGCCGATCAGCGCGCGGGTCGGCAGATCCAGCTCCCGCCACCAGGTCACGTCCGTGGTGTCGCCGAAGGTGCAGATCATCGCGATCCCCGCGCCCTTGTCCGGCTGCGCCAGCTCGTGGGCCTTCACCGGAACCTCGACGCCGAACAGCGGCGAGGTCACGGTGGTGTCGAACAGCTCTCGGTACCGCTCATCCTCCGGGTGCGCCACCAGGGCCACACAGGAGGGCAGCAGCTCCGGGCGGGTGGTCTCGATCCACACCTTCTGCCCGTCGGGCCGGTGGAAGGAGATCCGGTGGTAGGCGCCCTCGCGCTCCTTGTCCTCCAGCTCCGCCTGGGCCACCGCGGTGCGGAAGGTGACGTCCCACATGGTCGGGGCCTCGGCCATGTAGGCGTTGCCGGCCGCCAGATCCCGCAGGAACGCCCGCTGGGAAACCCGGCGGGAATGGGCGTCGATGGTCCGATACGTGCGATCCCAGTCCACGGACAGGCCCAGGGTCATGAACAGGTGCTCGAAGACCTTCTCGTCTTCGACCGCCAGCTCCTCGCACAGCTCGATGAAGTTCTGCCGGGAGATCACATCCCAGTCCCGCTGGTTGCGCGCCGGCTTCTCCGGCGGGCGATACCCCTCCACGTACGGCTTCGACGGGTCGCAGCGCACCCCGTAGTAGTTCTGCACCCGCCGCTCGGTCGGCAGGCCGTTATCGTCCCAGCCCAGCGGGTAGAACACGTTCTTCCCGCGCATCCGCTGGTAGCGGGCGATCACATCCGTCTGCGTGTAGGAGAACATGTGTCCCACGTGCAGGGAGCCCGACGCCGTGGGCGGGGGAGTGTCGATGGAGTAGACCTGCTCGCGGCTGGTCTGCGCGTCGAAGGCATAGGTCCCGGCCTTCCGCCAGGCCTGCGAGTACTTCTCCTCCAGGCCCTCCAGTCCGGGCTTGTCGGGGACGGTGGTGCGTGCGGGCGCGTCTGTGCCCTGGTTGATCTCAGCCATGCCGCCCATTGTCTCACGCACGCCGCCGTGAGCCGTCGGCCCACCGGGCCCGGCTCCACCCGGTCCGGATCGGCTCCGGCCCGGTCAGTCCAGCTCGGTGAACTTCCGATCCCAGGAGGCCCGCACCGGATTCGCCCCGGCCAGCAGCGCGTCGAAGCGGTCGTTGGCGATCTCCACGATCTGTGTCAGCGCCACCCGGTGCTCCTGCGCGGCCGAGTTGGCCAGGCGCCGCACCCCCGAGCGCAGCACCCGATCCACCGAATCCGTGGTGGACAGGTACGCCACCCACGGCATCCCGAAGCGCTCGCGGTACTGGGCGGCCAGCTCCTGCAGGGCCGCCAGCTGCGCATCGTCCAGGTCCTCCAGCCCCAGGGAGCCGCGGTCCCGGGAGATCCGGGCGTGCTCCTCCTCGGGGGCGGTGATCAGCTGGGCCATGTCCGGGTAGTCGTGAATCAGGGCCTCGCGCCGCTGGCGGGGCGCGGTGAGCACGGCCACCTGGATCGCCTCGCGCAGCGCGGCGACGTCGGCGAAGGGTCGGGACTCCCAGGCCTGCTCCAGCGGCCAGGTCTCGCGGTTGAACAGCTCACCCAGGGCGCGCACGAAGCCCTCCCGGTCCAGGGCGTTGATCTGCTCCAGGGTCAGACCCTCGCCCTCCGGGGAGCGAGCGATGAGCCCGCCGCTCTGGCGACCCACGTGGAAGAACAGCAGGTTCAGCACGATGGCCGTGATGGACCCGGCGATCATCCCGGAGGAGAGCAGTATCTGCGCCCAGGAGGGCAGCACCTGGGCGATCTCCGGCTTGAAGGTCACCAGCATCGCCAGCGACAGGGCGGTCGTGACGATCACCGCGTTGCGGTTGTCGGACATGTCCGCCCGCCCGATGGTCTGCATCCCCACCCACGCGACGTTGGCGAACAGCGCCAGGGAGGCAGCACCCAGCACCGGCGAGGGGATCGAGGCGACGACGGCCCCGGCCTTGGGCAGCAGCCCGAGCACGATCATCAGGACCGCCGCGGCCGCGGCCACCCACCGGGATTTCACCCCGGTGATGCGCACCAGGCCCACGTTCTGGGCGAAGCAGGTGTACGGGAAGGAGTTCAGCACCCCGCCCAGGGTCGTGGAGACGCCGTCGGCCCGGATCGCCGCGGTCACGTCCTTCGCCCGGATCCGCTTCTTCACGATCTCCCCGGTGGCGAACACGTCCCCGGTGGTCTCCACCATGGTGATCATCATGACGATGACCATCATGAGGATCGCCGAGACGCTGAACTGCGGGATGCCGAAGTAGAAGGGGGTCGTGATGCCCAGGGCATCGGCCCGACCCACCTCGTCCAGGTGGGCATCGCCCAGCAGCAGGGCGACCGCGGTGCCGGCCACCAGCCCGATCAGCACCGCGAGGGTGCCCAGGAACCCGTGGAAGAAGCGCTGGACCAGCACGATCACCAACAGGGTGCCCGCGGCGTAGGCGATGGCCCTGGCGTCCGGGGCGTCCTGGGCGTGGTCCACGACGTCGTTCGCGGAGACCGCCAGCAGCGAGGTGCCCATGCACAGCAGCACCGAGCCGGTGACCACCGGCGGGAAGAAGCGCAGCAGCCGGGAGAAGACCGGGGCGGCGAAGAACGTGAACAGCCCGGAGACGATCACGGCCCCGTAGATCATCGGCAGGCCCTCGACGCCGCCGCGCCCGTCCGTGGCCCCCAGCCCGATCGCGATGATCGGGGCGACGGCGGTGGTGGTGACGCCCTGGATGATGGGCAGGCGCACCCCGACCCGGCGACCCAGACCCACCGACTGGATCAGGGTGGCCAGACCGCAGGTCAGCAGATCCGCGTTGATCAGGTGGATCGTCGTGGCCGCATCCAGGTGCAGGGACTGGGCGATCAGCAGCGGCACGATCACCGCGCCGGCGTAGAATGCCAGGACGTGCTGGACGCCCAGCGCCGCCAGGCGGGGGAACGGAGGGACGCGGTCGACCGGGTGGCGCACGGGCGCGGATGCAGGGAGGCTCACCCCATCGAGGGTACCGCCGCAGAAGACCTCCCATCGTCCGGGTCACACGATCGTCATCCGGGCGTCGCTAGGGTGGGGGACATGAGCGAGACCACCGCATCGAGCACCACCCGCACCGCCGTCGTCACCGGAGCGTCTTCCGGGATCGGGCGGGAGACAGCCCGTCAGCTGCGCGCCGAGGGCTGGACCGTGTACGCCGCGGCCCGCCGCGCCGAGCGCCTGGAGGAGCTGGCCGAGCAGACCGGGGTGATCCCGCACCCCCTGGACGTCACCGATCCCGAGGCGGTGGCGGCCCTGGCCGAGCGGGTGCGGCGGGAGCACGGACCGCTGGACGCGCTGCTGAACATCTCCGGCGGCGCGATCGGCATGGACGCCGTGGCCGACGGCGATCCCGAGGACTGGCGGGCCATGTACGAGGTCAACGTCCTGGGCACCCTGAACACCGTCCGCGCCTTCCTGCCGGACCTGCGCGCCAACGGGCGCGGCACCGTGCTGAATCTGACCTCCACCGCCGCGGAGGCCGGCTACGAGGGCGGCGGCGGCTACAACGCCGCGAAGTTCGCCGAGCGCGGCCTGACCGAGGCGCTGCGCCTGGAGGAGGCCGAGCACAACGTGCGCGTGATCGAGATCCGCCCGGGGATGGTGCGCACCGAGGAGTTCTCCCTGAACCGGCTGGGCTCCCGGGAAGCCGCCGATGCCGTGTACCGCGGGGTCGAGCAGCCGCTGACCGCCGAGGACGTCGCCCGCGTCAACGTCCTGGCCGTGACCCTGCCGCACCACATCGCCCTGGACACCGTGACCCTGCGCCCGGTGGCCCAGGCCGCCCAGCACAAGGTCATCCGCCGGGACCCCTCGTGAGCGGGCACCGGCCGGCCCGGCCGGACACCCAGGACCCGCTGGACCCGGACGAGCGGCGGGCCCTGTCCGGGGTGCACCTGGTGGTGTGCGGGCATGGCACCCGCAGCGCGCTGGGCCAGCGGACCATGGCCGCCCTGGTGGATGCGATCCGCTCCCTCGCCCCCGGACCGGTGCACGCCGCCTCGGTGGACGTGCAGGAGCCCTCCGCCGACGCGGTGGTCGGCGCCCTGCCCCCTGATCGCCCGGGGGTCATCCAGCCGCTGCTGCTGTCCACCGGCTACCACACGCGGGTGGATCTGCAGAACGCTGCCCGGCGGCATCCCGGACTGCGCCGCGGACACGGCATGGTCGTGGCCCGGGCCCTGGGCCCGGACCCGGTTTTGGCGGCCCTGCAGGTGCGGCGGCTGCGAGAGGCCGGGTGGAGCCCCGAGGTGGAGCCGGGCGCCGTCGTCATGGGGGCGGCCGGCTCCTCGGTGACCGCCGGCCGGCGGGCCGCCGCCCGGCAGCGGGACCTGCTCGCCGATGCCCTGGGCCTGCCGGTGCACCTGGGCTACGGCGCCGGCCGGCCCAGCATCGCCGAGGTCGTGCGCGCCGCCGGCAGCGAGGCGGATGCGGTGGCCTGCTCCTCCTATCTGCTCACCCCGGGGACCTTCCAGGACCGGCTGGCCGCCGCCGGTCCGCAGCGCCTGGCCGGACCCCTGGTGGAGGCCGAGGACGAGGCGGGGCTGCGCGCCGTCGCCCTGCTGGCCCTGCGCCGGGCCGCGGCCGCCGCCGGGGGCGGCGAGGTCGAGGTCGAGACCCAATCCACCTGATCCCGGCACCGACGGCGCCCCGGGCGGCCCCCGCCTCGCCGGACGCGCGCCCCGGGGTGCTCGCGCGGCATCATGTTTCGCTCGGATCACCTCAGATGACGCCGCGCGTCCCCGCGTTGTTCCGTGTTGAGCCGATTTTTCCGCTCACCGCGGGGGTTCCCTAGGGTCGAACCATGTCAGGTACCGCACCGGCTGCGCAGCCCACCCCGAAGCGCAAGCGCGCCGCCAAACCGAACGGCCAGTGGAAGATCGACGGACGCGCCCCGCTGAACCACAACGAGGAGTTCAAGCTCGAGGACGACGGACTCAACGTGCGGGAGCGCATCGAGTCCGTCTACGCCCGCGAGGGATTCGACGCGATCGCCGATGACGACCTGCACGGCCGGTTCCGGTGGTGGGGGCTGTACACCCAGCGCCGCCCCGGCATCGACGGCGGGCGCACCGCCAAGCTGGAGACCTCCGAGCTGGAGGACCGGTACTTCATGATGCGGGTGCGCATCGACGGCGGTGCGCTGACCCTGGAGCAGCTGCGCGTGATCGCGGGGATCTCCGAGGAGTTCGGCCGCGGCACCGCGGACGTCACGGATCGGCAGAACATCCAGCTGCACTGGGTGCAGATCGAGGACGTCCCGGAGATCTGGCGGCGTCTGGAGTCCGTGGGCCTGTCCACGACCGAGGCCTGCGGGGACGTCTCCCGCGTGATCCTCGGCTCGCCCGTGGCCGGAGTGGCCGCCGAGGAGATCCTGGATCCCACCCCGACCATCCGGGAGATCAAGGAGCGCTTCATCGGGGACCCCGAGCTGTCCAACCTGCCGCGCAAGTTCAAGACCGCCGTGACCGGTCACCCCAGCCAGGACGTGGTGCACGAGATCAACGACATCTCGCTGGTCGGGGTGGTCCACCCCGAGCTGGGGGCCGGCTATGACCTGTGGGTCGGCGGCGGGCTGTCCACCAACGCCCATCTCGCCCAGCGCCTGGGCGCCTTCGTCGCCCCGGAGCACGCGGCCGAGGTCTGGCTCGGGGTCACCAGCATCTTCCGGGACTACGGCTACCGCCGCCTGCGCAACCGGGCCCGGCTGAAGTTCCTCATGGCCGACTGGGGTCCCGAGAGGTTCCGCGAGGTCCTGGAGGAGGAGTATCTCGGCTGGCGCCTGCCGGACGGGCCCGCCCCGCAGCGCCCGACCCGCACGGGCGATCACGTGGGGGTGCACCGGCAGAAGGACGGCCGATACTACGTCGGGCTGTCCCCGGTGGTCGGGCGCGTCGGCGGGCGGCTGCTGAACCGATTGGCCGACCTCATGCAGGACCACGGCGCGGGCCGGCTGCGGCTGACCCCCTACCAGAAGATCGTGGTCCTGGACGTTCCGGAGGACGACGTCGAGGCCTTCGTCGCGGGAGCCCGGGAGATCGGCCTGGAGGCCGAGCCGTCCCTGTTCCGCCGCACCACGATGGCCTGCACGGGCATCCAGTTCTGCAAGCTGGCGATCGTGGACACCAAGGACACCGCCGAGGGGGTCATCCGGGACCTGGATGAGCGCCTGGCCGACGTGGCCGATCGGCTGCCCGAGCAGCTGACCCTGCACATCAACGGCTGCCCCAACTCCTGCGCGCGCATCCAGACCGCGGACATCGGGCTGAAGGGCCAGATCATCACGGATGAGGTCGGGGAGCAGGTGCCCGGCTTCCAGGTGCACCTGGGTGGGGAGTTGTCCGGGTACGCCAACGACGGCGGGGTCACCGGGCGCACCGTGCGCGGGCTGAAGGTCCCGGCCACGGGCATCGCCGACTACGTGGAGCGCCTGGTGCGCTCCTACCTGCGCCACCGGCAGGACCCCGAGCAGGGCTTCGCGGACTGGGCGCGCACCGCCAATGAGGAGCTGGTGGCGTGAGCCTGCCCGTCGGCCTGCGGCTGGCGGGTCGGACGGTGCTCGTCGCCGGCGGCGGCCCGGTGGCCGAGCGGCGGGTCCGGGCCCTGCTGATCGAGCGGGCCCGGGTGCTGCTGGTGGCCCCGGAGGTCACCGAGGAGCTGGCGCGTCTGGCCGATCAGGACCCCCACCTGGTGTGGCACCGGCGCCGGGCCGCGGCCGCGGATCTGGACGGGGTGTGGCTCCTGTTCGCTCACACGAGCAGCCCGAGGGCCCAGCGGGAGCTGGCCGAGGCCGCCGAGAGCCGTCGGATCTTCGCCGTGATCGGCGGCGATCCCCAGGCCTCGACCGCGTGGTCCGCGGCCGCCGCCCGGGCGCACGGGGTGAGCGTGGGCGTCAACGCCGCCGCGGATCCCGCCCGAGCCAAGGCCGTGGCCGCCTGGATCCAGGCGCGCCTGGAGACGGGGGAAGCCCCGGTCCGGGCCCGTCGGGAGCAGGTGCTGGAATCCCCGGACGAGTCGCGGCTGCCTCCCGGCGGCGTGGCGCTGGTCGGCGGCGGCCCCGGAGATCCCGGCCTGCTCACCGTGCGCGGGCGGCACCTGCTGGCCGATGCCGACGTCGTGGTGGCGGATCGGCTCGGTCCGGTGGATCTGCTGCCGCGCCTGGCCGAGCACGCCCGGATCATCGACGTCGGCAAGCGCGCCGGGTACCACAAGGTCACCCAGGACCGGATCAATGCGACCCTCGTGGAGGAGGCCCGGAAGGGCCTGCGGGTCGTCCGCCTGAAGGGCGGGGACCCGTTCGTCTTCGGCCGCGGCGGCGAGGAGGAGGAATACTGCGCGGCCCACGGGGTGCCCGTGGAGGTCGTGCCCGGGATCACCTCGGCCGTGTCCGTGCCGGCAGCCGCCGGAATCCCGGTGACCCATCGGAACCTCTCCCACGGCTTCAGCGTGGTCACCGCGCACACCGAGCTCCCGGTGGTCCCGCACGACAGGGCGCATACTCTCATCCTGCTCATGGGGGTGCGCCGACTGGCCGACACCTCCCGGCACCTGATCGAGCTGGGCCACGACCCGCTCACCCCGGTCGCGATCGTCGAACGCGGCTGGACCCCCGAGCAGCGCACCACGGTGGGCACCCTGGAGACCATCGCGCAGCTGGCTCGGCGGCGCGGGGTGCGCGCTCCCGCGGTGATCGTCGTCGGGGACGTGGCCGCGATGGGCGCCTCGACCGACTGAACGCGGCCCACACCGGAAGGGGCCGGGCGGGTCGGGACGAGCCGGGCGGCTGCGGGGCGGGTGCCTCAGGCCTCGCGCGCGACCCGCAGGCCGGCGCGGATCATCGGGATCTGCAGCGGCAGGCGGGCCAGGGTGATGATCCGGCGCGCGGGGGAGTCGTGCCGGGCATCCCAGGCCATCTGGACGTTGCCGGGCCACACTGCCAGGTAGAGCCCGACGGCCGCCCGCCCGCCGATCCGGCGCGTGCGGTGCCGGGCCAGCAGGGCGGCCACGGTGAGCTCCGCAGCCCCCGAGCCGTAGGTCCAGGCGCGGGCCGAGCCGGGAAGGGCCGGGGGAATCAGGGGGTCGAAGGCACCCGGGCGGATGACGTGCAGCAGGCCCATCCCGGTCAGCGCCCCGGCCTGGAGGCGGGCGGAGCGTGCGGTGCGCCGCCGGGCGGACGGGGTCAGGGGCTGGGGGGAATCGGCCATGGGCCCCACGGTACGCCGCGGCGGGAGACCCCGGCGTTAGACACCCCGGAGCGGGCGGGCCTACACTGGGGTCGGTGCGATGACCCGGCCATCACCGGCGAGCAATCCGGAAGAACGGGCGGTACCTGCCAACCCCCACCGATGCGCTGCGGCGCGGGGGAAGGCGGAACAGATACAGCCTCATTAGACCCGGACGGGCAGGCCCGTCACAGCCGACGAATGAAGCGGTCGAGGACCGTCGAGAACCTCCCGCGGCGGCCCCTGTGCGCCGCCGCGGGCTCCTCGGCCCCCGGCAAGTGAGGTGGTACCGCGTGCGCGGTCCGGGACCCCGGCGGTCCCGCGGCGGCGGGCGTCCTGACGAGCAAGCGACCCGACCAGCCCCAGGATGTCCTCGTGAGCAGCCAGTACCCCAAGTCCTCCGCCGCAGGCGACGCCGTCCCCGCCTCCCCCTCCTTCCCCGCGATCGAGGAGGCCGTGCTCTCCCAGTGGGAGCAGGACGGCACCTTCCAGGCCAGCATCGACCAGCGCGAGAACCCGGAGGGACCCACCGACGAGTTCGTGTTCTACGACGGGCCGCCCTTCGCCAACGGTCTGCCCCACTACGGGCACCTGCTCACCGGCTACGTCAAGGACCTCGTGGCCCGCTACCAGACCATGCGTGGGCACAAGGTGGATCGCCGCTTCGGGTGGGACACCCACGGGCTGCCGGCCGAGCTGGAGGCCATGAAGCAGCTGGGCATGACGGATAAGAAGCAGATCGAGCAGATGGGCATCGACCGCTTCAACGACGCCTGCCGCTCCTCCGTGCTCAAGTACACCGACGAGTGGCAGAAGTACGTCACCCGCCAGGCCCGCTGGGTGGACTTCGAGAACGACTACAAGACGCTCAACGTCGAGTACATGGAATCGGTCATCTGGGCCTTCAAGCGGCTGCACGAGAAGGGCCTGACCTACCAGGGCTTCCGCGTGCTGCCGTACTGCTGGAAGGACGAGACCCCGCTGTCCAACCACGAGCTGCGCATGGATGACGACGTCTACCAGGACCGGCAGGACCCCACGGTGACCGTGGCCTTCGAGGTCACCGAGGACACCTCCCTGGCCGCCGAGCCCGACGTCGCCCGCCAGCTGGCCGGTGCCCACCTGCTGGCCTGGACCACCACGCCCTGGACCCTGCCGACCAACGAGGCGATCGCCGTCGGCCCGGACATCCGCTACGTGCTGGTGGAGGGTGCCGGTGAGCGGGCCGGGGCCCGCTACGTGGTCGCCGAGGACCTGCTGGCCGAGTACGCGAAGGACCTCGGGTACGCCGACGCCGAGGATCCGGCCGCCGCGGCCCGGGCCGGCGTCGTGCGGACCTACGACGGCGCCCAGCTGGCCGGGGTGCGCTACGCGCCGCTGTGGGATCACTTCGTCGACGCCGAGACCTACGGCACCGGCAACGCCTGGCAGGTGCTGGTCGCGGACTACGTGACCACCACCGACGGCACCGGGCTGGTCCACCAGGCCCCCGCCTACGGTGAGGACGACCAGAAGGTCTGCGAGGCCCATGACATCCCCGTGGTGCTCTCCGTGGACGAGGGCGCGAAGTTCCTGCCGCTGTTCGCCGAGCCCACCGCCTCCGGGGACGACACCCTGACCGGGATCGCCGGGGTGCAGGTCTTCGAGGCCAACCGCACCGTCATCAACGCGCTGAAGGCCAAGGGCGCGCTGATCCGGGAGAAGTCCTATGTGCACTCGTATCCGCACTGCTGGCGCTGCCGCAACCCCCTGATCTACCGGGCCATCACCTCCTGGTACGTGTCGGTGACCGAGTTCAAGGACCGCATGGTCGAGCTCAACGAGCAGATCAACTGGATCCCCGGCAACGTCAAGCACGGCCAGTTCGGCAAGTGGCTGGAGAACGCCCGGGACTGGTCCATCTCCCGCAACCGCTACTGGGGCTCGCCGATCCCCGTGTGGGTCTCGGATGACCCGAACTACCCGCGAACCGAGGTCTACGGCTCGCTGGCGGAGCTTCAGGAAGCCTTCGGGCGCCTGCCGCTCAACCACGACGGAGAGCCGGATCTGCACCGGCCGTTCATCGACGAGCTGACCCGGCCCAACCCGGATGACCCGACGGGGAAGTCCACGATGCGCCGCGTCCCGGACGTGCTGGACGTGTGGTTCGACTCCGGGTCCATGCCCTACGCCCAGGTGCACTACCCCTTCGAGAACAAGGAGTGGTTCGAGCACCACTACCCGGCGGACTTCATCGTGGAGTACATCGGGCAGACCCGCGGCTGGTTCTACACCCTGCACATCCTGGCCACGGCCCTGTTCGACCGGCCCGCGTACAAGAACGTGGTCTCCCACGGCATCGTGCTGGGCTCGGACGGGCAGAAGATGTCCAAGTCCCTGCGCAACTACCCGGACGTCTCCGAGGTCCTGGACCGGGACGGCTCCGATGCGATGCGCTGGTTCCTGATGTCCAGCCCCATCCTGCGCGGGGGCAACCTCATCGTCACCGAGTGCGGCATCCGCGAGGGCGTGCGCCAGGTGATGCTGCCGCTGTGGAACGTGTACCACTTCTTCACCTTGTACACGAACGCGGCCTTCGACGGGGAGGGCTACGAGGCCCGGCCCCGCTACACCTCGGACCACGTGATGGACCGGTTCATCCTGGCCCGCACCCGCCAGCTGATCACGGACGTCACCGCGGCGATGGACGCCTACGACGTGTGGAGCGCCTGCGAGCACCTGCGTCACTACGCCGACGCCCTGACCAACTGGTACGTGCGCCGTTCCCGCCAGCGCTTCTTCGACGAGGACATCGTCGCCTTCGACGTGCTGTGGACCTGCCTGGAGACGGTGTGCCGGGTGGCGGCACCCCTGCTGCCGCTGACCGCGGAGGAGATGTGGCGCGGGCTGACCGGGCGCCGCTCGGTGCACCTGGCCGACTGGCCGGACGCCGGGGCCTTCGCCGAGGAGGCGGATCTGTCCGAGCTCATGGACACCACCCGGGCCGTGTGCTCGGCCGGTTCGGCGCTGCGCAAGGCCCACCGGCTGCGCGTGCGCCAGCCCCTGGCCTCCCTCACCGTCGCCGCCCCGCGGGGGGCCGATCTGGCCGGGACCTACGCGGACATCATCGCCTCAGAGCTGAACATCAAGACGGTGACCGTGCTGGACGCCGAGCAGACCTCAGCCGAGGACTACGGCATCTCCCGCAGCCTGAAGGTCAACGCCCGGGCCGCCGGACCCCGGCTGGGTCGGCTCGTGCAGCAGGTCATCCGCGCTGCGAAGGCGGGGGACTGGCGGACCGATGGCGACGGGGTCGTGGTGGGCTCCGAGACCCTCGAGGAGCCCCTGGGCCTGCAGCCCGGTGAGTTCGAGCTGGAGACCGTGGTGGACGAGTCCGCCGGGGCCGAGCGGGCCGTCGCGGTGATCGACGGCGGCTTCCTCGTCCTGGACACGCACCTGACCCCGGAGCTTCAGGCTGAGGGCACCGCCCGGGACGTCATCCGCGCGATCCAGCAGGCCCGCAAGGACGAGGACCTCATGGTCTCGGACCGGATCCGCACCGTGGTGATCGCCGACGCCGCGACCCGCGCGGCCGTGGAAGCCCACGCCGAGCTGGTGACGGCCGAGACCCTGACCGAGGACCTCGTCCTGGAGCCGGGCGAGGGCCTGCACGTGACCGTGACGACCGAGGACTGAGCCAGAGCATGAGCGAGCAGCCCTTCCGCGAGGAGCAGGATCCCCGCGAGGACCACGACGGCGCCGAGCCGCAGCCCGCGCCTTTCCCCCCGGAGCTGGATCCGCTGGATCCGCACTTCGGCGGGGAGGAGGAGCTGGAGGACGAGGACGAGGCGATCGCCCGCGAGCTGACCGAGATGGAGCGCACCGGCTCCTCCTCCCCGGTGCCCCACGGCATCGGGGAGGACCTCGAGGCGGATCTGCCGCACCTGGCCCCGGACCCGCGCGAGGACGCGTTCTCCGCGGAGTCGGTGGCCGCGGAGCTGCGCGGGCGTGCCCCGGAGACCCAGATGGCCCCGCGCCTGGACGCGATGCGCCTGGCCATGGACCTGCTGGGGGATCCCGCTCATGCGGCCCCGGTGATCCACCTGACCGGCACCAACGGCAAGACCTCGACGGCCCGGATGGTCGAGGCCCTGCTGATGGCCCACGATCTGCGGGTCGGGCGCTACACCTCCCCGCACCTGGAACGCGTCACCGAACGGATCGCCGTGGACGGCGCCCCGATCGACGACGCGACCTTCGTGCGCACCTGGGACGAGATCCGGCCCTTCCTGCTCCTGGCCGACCAGCGGCTCACCGAGCGCGGGGAGGTGGCGCTGACCGAGTTCGAGGCGATGACCGTGCTGGCCTTCGCCGTGTTCGCCGAGGCCCCCGTGGACGTCATGGTCCTGGAGGTGGGTCTGGGCGGTCGCTGGGACGCCACCAACGTCGCCGATGCCGCGGTCTCCGTGCTCACCCGGATCGACCTGGACCACACCCGCATGCTCGGGGACACCGTGGAGGAGATCGCCCGGGAGAAGGCCGGGATCATCAAGCCCGGCGGCTTCCTCGTCTCCTCCGCCCAGCGTCCGGCCGCGGCCGAGATCCTGCTGGAGGCGGCCCGGGAGGCCGGGGTTCCGTTCCGCTTCGGCGGCGTGGAGTTCGGGGTGCGCTCCCGGGTCCCGGGAACCGGCGGTCAGGTGCTCGCGGTGCAGGGGCTGGCCGGGGTCTACGAGGACCTGGCGCTGCCCCTGGCGGGGGAGCACCAGGCGGACAACGCCGCACTGGCCATCGCCGCCGTCGAGGCCTTCCTGGGCGGGGGAGAACGCGAGCTGAACGTCGAGCTGGTGCGGGCGGGCCTGGCGGCCGTGCGCTCCCCGGGCCGCATGGAGACGGTGCGCACCGCCCCGACCGTCATCATCGACGCCGCGCACAACCCGCACGGGCTGCGTGCGCAGGTGCGCGCCGTCGAGGAGACCGTGCCCGCCCGGGAGCTGGAGATCGTCCTGGGGATCCTGGCGGATAAGGATGCGGCGCAGATGCTGCGCATCCTGCGCGAGTCCTACGCCGAGTCCGAGCGCTTCGACGCCCGCCTGTACGTCAGCGCCTCCCACTCCCCGCGGGCCATCGACCCGGAGGAGCTGGCGCGCCTGGCCGTGGCGGAGGGCTTCGACGAGGACGTCGTGCAGGCCTTCGCCGGCCTGGACGAGGCGATCACCGCGGCCGTCTCCGATGCCGCCGTGCGCGAGGAGCTGGACGCCGCCGTGCTGATCACCGGGTCGGTGACCGTGGCCGGGGAGGCCCGGATGCTGCTGGGCCCGCTGCCGGAATCCGGTCTGACGGGAGCCGACGGGGAGCCGACCGGAGGGGAGGAGGGCCCGTGGCTCGGCTGACGCGCGCGCAGCGGGAATGGCGGCCCGGGCAGGTCAAGAAGCCCAGCTCCGTGCGGATGATGTTCGCCTCCACCGTGCTGGTCCTCGAGGCCCTCGTGGTGTTCTTCGCGACCCTGGCGTTCTTCGGCCTCTCGGTCTTCCACGCGGGGGCGGGCCTGAAGACGGCGGTGATGATCGGGGGCCTGATCTTCGCGGCGGCCTTCGTCGCCCTGTGCGCCCTGCTGCGCAGGCCCTGGGGGTACACCGCCGGCTGGGTGCTGCAGGTGCTGCTGGTGGCCACGGGGTTCCTGGTGCCGGCGATGTTCTTCATCGGCGCGTGCTTCCTGGCCTGCTGGTGGTATTCGATGGTCGTGGGCGCGCGCCTGGACCGGGAGAAGGCCGAGCGCTTCGAGGCCGAGCAGGAGTGGGAGCGCACCCACGGGCGCGCGTGAGCGCGACGGATGAGGGCCTGCGGGCCCTGGAATCCCGGACGGTCTTCGCCGGCTGGGCGGCTCGGCCCGCCGACGCCGTGCGCGACGTCGCCGGGGCCGGCCGGGTCCTGGAAGGCCTGCTGCGCGGCGGGGACCCCGCGCCGAGCGTGGTGGTGACCGGCTCCAAGGGCAAGGGGCAGACGGCCGCGGAGATCGCCTGGCGGCTGCAGGCCTGCGGGCTGCGGGTCGGGCTGGTCAGCTCCCCGGGGATCATCTCCAACCGGGACCGCTTCGTCCTGGACGGGCAGGTGCTGCCGGCCGCGGCCTACCGCGCGGGCCTGCACCGCCTGGCCGCCGTCCTGCCCGAGGCGGCCCCGGCCCCCGGCGCGTATCTGGCGCCCACGGATCTGTTCACGGTGCTGGGGCATGCGATGCTGCGCGCGGCCGGGGCGCAGGTCGTGGTCCACGAGGCCGGGATGGGCGGGGCCCACGACGCCGTGAGCCTGTTCGACCCGGTGGCCGTGGCCCTGACCCGGATTCTCCCGGAGCACCTGGACGTGTTCGGACCGAGCCTGATGCACGTGGCCCAGGAGAAGATCGGCCTGGTGCACGGGCCAGCCCCCGTGGCCAGCGTCCCGCAGGCGCCCGGCCCGGACCGGCTCCTGCGCCGGACCTGCGCCCGCCACGCAGCACCCCTGGTGGTGGTGCCCGCGGGTGACTTCCTCGTGGAGAACGAACGGGTCGCGCTGGCCGCGGCGCGCGCGGCGGCCCGCGCCCTGGGCGTGGACGAACCGCCGGAAGGCTTCGGGTCCAGCCCGGTGCGTCGGCCCGGGCGCGGCAGCGCCCACCGCCTTCCGGACGGCTGCCTGCTGGTCGTGGACGCGGGAATCGACGCGGCAGGGGCGGCCCACGCGCTGGAGGCCGCGCGGGCCGTCTCCGATGCGGGGCGGGTGCAGCGGGTGTGGTGGTCCGTGCCGATGACCAAGGACTGGCGGGCCATCGCCGATCTGCTGGATGACCGCGGCGTCGAGCACGCCTTCGTGGACCTGGGGCGGGACGGGCACCTGGACTACCGGCTGCCCGGTGAGCTGACGGAGAGGGTCCCGGTGATCGGGCTGGCGCAGCTGCTGGAGCGGATTCGGCCGGGCCGGGACGCCGCCTCCGATCCGACGCGGGTCGAGCTCGCGCTGGGCACGATCTCCTTCGGCACGGCCGTGCTGCGGCAGCTGGGGGTGCAGGTGCGGCGGCTGTGGAGCCTCGAGACCCCGCGCGGCTGACCCTCCGCCTCCGCCGTGGCGCGGGTGCGGCTGGCTAGGATGGACTCAGACCGTCCGCACGTCTTCCGGATCAGGAGGATCCCATGACCGAACGCTCCCTCGTCCTCGTCAAGCCCGACGGCGTGGAACGCAACCTCATCGGCGCGGTGCTCTCGCGCATCGAGACCAAGGGCTACCGCATCGCCGAGCTGCGGATGCTCACCCCCTCCCGGGAGATCCTGGAGCAGCACTACGCCGAGCACGCCGGCAAGCCGTTCTTCGAGCCGCTGGTGCGCTTCATGGGCTCCGGGCCCGTCGTGGCCGCGGTGATCGAGGGGGACCGCTGCATCGAGGGCCTGCGCACCATCATGGGCCCCTCCGAGCCGACCACCGCCCCGGCCGGCACGATCCGCGGGGACCTCGGCCGCGACTGGGGCGAGGACGTGCAGAAGAACCTCGTGCACGGCTCGGACTCCCCGGAATCCGCCCAGCGCGAGATCGGCATCTGGTTCGGCTGAACCGCCGCCTGTGCGCCGCCGCTGCGCCCCGCCCGGGGCAGCACCCCGCGGCTGGCTCGGTGTCGTGAACTACGACGGGGCCCGCCCCGACCACCGCGTGAAGCGGTGCGTCGGGACGGGCCCCGTCCGTGCCTGCGGGCGACCCGCGCGGGTCGCACCCGGCGCCTAGAACATGCCCATGATCACCGAGAAGAACCGGATGAAGATGATCCCGAACAGCACCAGCAGGATCATCACGGTGAGGAACCAGGCCCAGCCGGTCATCGCCGAGGCGACCCGCCGCGGCACGGGGATCACCCCGGTGCGCATGTTGTGCACCGTGACATGCACGAACAGCGTGGTCTGCATGATCCACACGATCATGCAGTACAGGCACAGCGCGTCGATGCGGAAGGTGGTCTGGTACCACAGCCAGCAGATGAACACGAAGCCCAGGGTCACCCCGATCTGCACGCACCACCAGTACCAGCGGGCCAGGCGCGCCCCGGCGAGCATCGCCGTCGCGATGGTCAGGATGATCGCGTAGGCGACGATGCCGATCAGCGGATTCGGGAAGCCGAAGGCCGCGGCCTGGCTGGTGCGCATGACGGTGCCGCAGTTGACCAGGGAGTTCAGGTCGCAGCTGGAGACGTGGCCGGCATCCACGTAGATCTGCAGCCGCTCCCACACCAGCATCGCCGCGGCGAAGAAGCCGACGGCGCCGGTCACGACCATCAGCCAGGCCAGGCGCCGACGCTGGGGGAGCGTCTCGGTCCCCTCCGCCGCGGAATCCTCGGGGAGTTCGGTCACTGCTGCGCTCACGCGGGCACCTTCTTCATGGGTCGGGGATGATCCGGTGGCGCCGGGGCGCCGCCGGTGGGCGTGCGTCGGTCATCTTAGCGGCGTCGACCGTGCGTCTCCTGGATGTGTCCTGCACGCACCGGGGCCCCGCCCCTCCCTCCCGCGGCGGGGGTGTGCGATACTGGGGGAGGCCGAGGGCCGCGCCGCACGCGGTCTCCTCCGGTCCGATGTGCCGCCGACGGGTGCCGTGCACCGCCTGGCAGCGCTCCAGCGAGCGCCCGGGCGAAGACCACCCGGGCAAGACTCCCGTGAGACTGCGGAGCTCGGCGCGACCATCGGCCCACCCACCGCGGCCCGCGGGGAGATGATCCCCGGCGGGGCCTGATCGCCGGGCGATGCCACGGCTGGAGAGACGGTGCTGGGCAGCCAGACGACTTCCGGCTCGTCCCGCCCGCCTTAGGGCGGGGCGCCGACCGGCCACCATCCGCGGCGGCGGACCGGGTGCGGCACGGCTCCGCGGCCGCACCACAGGAGCATCCGCAGACGATGAGCACCCAGAACGACGGCGCCGCCCCCCGGGGCGAGGACGCCGAGACCGCACCCGCCGCCTCCTCCGTCCCGGAGGTCGCCGCCGACCCGTTCGGCGCGACCTCCGTGCTGTTCAAGGCCCCGGACATCGAGGAGCTGAAGGCCGCGGCCCTGGCGAAGAAGCAGCAGGAGAAGGCCGAGCTCGAGGCCGCCGAGGACGAGCCGCAGGACGACGGCGAGGTCGTGGCCCGCAAGCGCCGTCGGCGGCGCCGCGGAGACACGGACCTGGAGCTGGTGGACGAGGAGGAGGACCCCAACACCGTCACCAAGGTCCGCACCCCGCGCATCGTCGAGTCCACCTCGGCCGACGCCGTGACCTCCGTGAAGGGCTCCACGCGCCTGGAGGCCAAGCGCCAGCGCCGTCGGGAATCCCGCGCCTCCGGGCGCCGTCGGCACGGAATCACCGAGGCCGAGTTCCTGGCTCGTCGGGAGTCCGTGGACCGGCAGATGATCGTGCGCCAGAAGGATGAGCGCATCCAGATCGGCGTCCTGGAGGACGGGGTGCTGGCCGAGCACTTCGTGTCCCAGACCCAGCAGGACTCCCTGATCGGCAACGTCTACCTCGGGAAGGTGCAGAACGTGCTGCCCTCCATGGAGGCGGCGTTCATCGACATCGGCCGCGGGCGCAACGCGGTGCTCTACGCCGGTGAGGTCAACTGGGACGCCGCGGGCCTGGACGGCGCGCCCCGGCGCATCGAGCGGGCCCTGAAGTCCGGGGACTCCGTGCTGGTGCAGGTCACCAAGGATCCGATCGGGCACAAGGGCCCCCGGCTGACCTCGCAGATCTCCCTGCCCGGGCGCTTCCTCGTCTACGTCCCCGGCGGGTCCATGACCGGGATCTCCCGGAAGCTGCCGGACACGGAGCGGGCCCGGCTGAAGAAGATCCTCAAGGACCACCTGCCCGACGGCGCCGGCGTCATCGTGCGCACCGCCGCGGAGGGCGCCAGCGAGGAGGACCTCGCCCACGACATCAACCGACTGCGGGTGCAGTGGGAGGAGATCCAGAAGAAGGCGAACTCCCGCAAGACCACCGCCCCGGAGCTGCTGTCCCAGGAGCCGGACCTGTCCATCAAGACCGTGCGCGACGTGTTCAACGAGGACTTCTCCGCGATGGTCGTACAGGGTCAGGAGGCCTGGGACTCCATCGAGGCGTACGTGACCTACATGGCCCCGGATCTGGTGGGACGGCTGCGGCAGTGGACCGAGGAGGAGGACGTCTTCGACCACTACCGGATCGAGGAGGGCCTGGCCAAGGCCCTGGATCGCAAGGTGTTCCTGCCCTCCGGCGGCTCCCTGGTCATCGACCGCACCGAGGCGATGACCGTGATCGACGTGAACACCGGCAAGTTCACCGGCTCCGGGGGCAACCTGGAGGAGACCGTCACCAAGAACAACCTGGAGGCCGCCGAGGAGATCGTGCGCCAGCTGCGCCTGCGCGACATCGGCGGGATCATCGTCGTCGACTTCATCGACATGGTCCTGGAGTCCAACCGGGACCTGGTGCTGCGGCGTCTGGTGGAGTGCCTCGGGCGGGACCGCACCAAGCACCAGGTGGCCGAGGTGACCTCGCTGGGTCTGGTGCAGATGACCCGCAAGCGCATGGGCACGGGTCTGCTGGAGGTCTTCTCCGAGCCCTGCGAGGCCTGCGACGGCCGCGGCGTCGTCGTGCACGACGAGCCGCTGAAGGGCCGCTCGGGCGGTCACGGCTCCGAGACCCACCACCGCCATGACCGGCACGACCGCAAGCGGTCCCGCAACCGCCAGCAGCGGGAGGAGAGCCCCCGCAACCCGCAGGATGACGCGCGCGCCGAGGCCGCCCGCACGGCCTTCGCGACGATCGCCGCGGCCTCCTCCAAACACGAGGACGACGCAGAGGACCAGGAGCGCACCCAGCAGGCGGCGTCTTCCGGGGACTCGGTCGAGCAGCACGACGGCGCGGGACAGGAGTCCAAGGCCGCCAAGAAGCGCAAGCGCCGCAAGCGCGGCGGACGCTCCCGGGGCGAGCAGGCCGAGACGCAGCAGGGCGAGTCCTCGCAGAACGGGTCCCAGGCCCAGGGCGAGACGGCCCACGCCGCGGATGGACGCGACGAGGCTGGCTCCGGCCACGGTCTGCCGGAGGACCCGGATATGGTCGTGACCATCCACGGCGAGGTCGTCACCCTACCCCACGGCGAGCAGAAGCAGCCCGCCCAGGAGCAGGAGGGCTCCGAGCCGTCTCTGGACCTGGATTCGCTGAGCGAGGCCTTCGACCGCAAGGCGCCCCGTGAGGGGGCCGGGACCGAGTCCTCCGCCGTCGAGGATTCCCCGCGCGAGGATGCGCCCCGCGGCGAGTCCCGCCGGGGCCGGACCCGGGAGGACTCGGCGTCGTCGGTCGAGGAGGAGACCGGGCTGCCGGCGCCGCGCCGGGCCGGGACCACCCGCTCCGCACGCGCCGGGCGCACGCGCCGGGAGGACAGCCGCCGGGCCGGACGCGAGGCCGCCGACGCCGCGCGCCAGGCCGCACTCGAGGCCCTCGAGGACATGAAGCCCGGCCGGCGCTCGCGCCGCTCGGAGCAGACCGAGCGCGGCGGACAGTCCGGCGCAGAGAACTCCGGCTCCGCGACGTCCGGCACCGGGAAGTCCGACGCCGGGCAGTCCGGTTCCGCTCAGGAGCGGGGCGGGCGCACCCGGGGCGAGGACCGGCAGGAGCAGGGCCGCCGGTCCGGGACCTCCCGCACCCCCCGGCGGGCCCAGTCCCCGGCGCGGACCGCGCAGGACCCGGCCGAGCAGCGGCCCACGGTCACCGGAGTCGCCACCCCGGGCGCCTCGCGCCGCTCCGAGCAGCCGGATCAGGCCCAGGAGTCCGCCCAGGCCGCACTAGCTGCCCCGGCGCAGGAGGAGCGGGCCCGGCCGGCCTCCGCCTCCCGCCCCAAGCGCCGTTCCCGTCGGGCCAGCTCCGACGGCGGGCAGGGCGGGAGCATCGTCGCCGGTCAGCAGGGCGAGGCCTCGGGGGTCCGGGTCGCCACGGCCGCGGCCGCCCCCAGCACCGACGGCACCACCGCCGCGGCCGCACAGGCCGAGGAGGTCATGATGCTCGGCGTCGGCGTGAAGGCCGAGGACATCCGCCGGCCCGAGTGACCCGCGGCCGAGCGGCGTCGCGGCCGCCGCGCCCGGGCGAACACTTGCCCGGGCGCGGGGCTGTGCCGTATCCTTGACTGTCGGTGCTCATTGCGACCTTCCTCGACGGACCCGTCCTCCGGGTGCGTCCCACGTCCGGCGGCCACGTCCCCGGTGGTTGCGGTGCTCTGAGCAGAACCCCAGTACGTTGAATGTCGAGAGAAGTGAGTTCCCAAGTGGTGTACGCGATTGTCCGCGCTGGCGGCCGCCAGGAAAAGGTCTCCGTGGGAGACCTCGTTACCCTCGACCGCGTCGCCGGTGAGGCCGGCAGCACCATCGAGCTGCCCGTCCTGATGCTGGTGGACGGCGAGAAGGTCCAGGCGGACCCGAAGGCCCTCGCCTCCGCGAAGGTCACCGCCGAGAAGGTCGAGGACCTGCGCGGCCCGAAGATCGTCATCCAGAAGTACAAGAACAAGACGGGCTACAAGAAGCGCCAGGGCTTCCGCGCCGAGCTGACCCAGGTCAAGGTCACCGCGATCGACGCCTGATCGGCTCCGCTCACCCACCCGTCACCCCTACGAAGGCAGGCAGTAATGGCACACAAAAAAGGTGCAAGCTCCACCCGCAACGGCCGCGACTCCAACCCCCAGTACCTGGGCGTGAAGCGCTTCGGCGGCCAGTCCGTCAACGCCGGCGAGATCATCGTCCGCCAGCGCGGCACCCACTTCCACCCCGGTGAGAACGTCGGGCGCGGCGGGGACGACACCCTGTTCGCCCTGGCCGCCGGCCAGGTCGAGTTCGGTCGTCGCCGCGGCCGCAAGGTCGTCAACATCCTCGCCGCCGCGGAGTAGTTCTCCCCGCGAGGAGCACGGCTCGCACCGGGGGCCGCAACCAGCCGGTGACCATGCAGAAGAGGGCCTGCCTTCCCCTGACGGGAGAGCGGGCCCTCTTCTCGTCCATGACCTCCGGGGCCGATAGGATCGAAGGGCCCGCCGGAGTCCGGCGCCGCACCCCGCGGCGCCCCTCCCATCCGCTGACCGAAGGGGTTTTGCACGTGGCCGATTTCGTGGACCGGGTGGTCCTGCACGCCCGCGGAGGCGCCGGCGGCAACGGCTGCGTGTCCGTGCGCCGCGAGAAGTTCAAGCCCCTGGGCGGCCCCGACGGCGGCAACGGCGGCAACGGGGGAGACGTGATCCTGCGGGTGGACGGGCAGTCCACCACGCTGCTGGAATACCACCACTCGCCGCACCAGACCGCGCCCAAGGGCGACATCGGCCGCGGCGGGCTCTCCCACGGCACCCACGGGGCGGACCTGGTCCTGTCCGTGCCGCAGGGAACGGTCGTGAAGACCCGGGACGGGAAGGTGCTGGCGGACCTGGTGCGGATGGGCGATGAGTTCGTCGCCGCCCACGGCGGGCAGGGCGGGGCCGGCAACGCGGCCCTGGCCTCCCCGAAGCGCAAGGCCCCCGGCTTCGCCCTGCTGGGCATCGACGGCGAGGAGCGGGACCTCGTCCTGGAGCTGAAGTCCATCGCCGATGTCGCCCTGGTCGGGTACCCCTCGGCCGGCAAGTCCTCGCTGATCGCGGCGATGTCCGCGGCGCGCCCGAAGATCGCGGACTACCCGTTCACGACCCTGGTGCCCAACCTCGGGGTCGTGCAGGCCGGGGACACCCGCTTCACCGTGGCCGATGTGCCCGGGCTGATCGAGGGCGCCTCCGAGGGTCGGGGGCTGGGCCACCAGTTCCTGCGCCACGTGGAGCGCTGTGCGGCGATCGTGCACGTCATCGACTGCGCGACCCTGGAGCCGCGCCGGGACCCGATCTCGGACTTCGAGGTCATCGAGAAGGAGCTGGCCGGCTATTCCGTGGATCCCACGGCCGGCACCGCCACGCCCCTGGTGCAGCGCCCGCACCTGGTGGTCCTGAACAAGGTGGACGTCCCGGAGGCCAGGGAGCTGGCGGAGCTCGTGCGCCCCGAGCTGGAGGCCCGCGGGCTGCGGGTCTTCGAGGTTTCCACCGCCTCCCACGAGGGGTTGCGCGCCCTGGGCTTCGCGATGGCCGAGCTGGTGGCCGAGGCCCGGGCCGCGCAGGAGGATCAGGAGCAGGAGACGCAGGAGGCCCCGGCCGTGCTGCGCCCGCGGGCCGTGTCCCGCCGCCGCGGCGGGCGCGGGGAGTTCAGCATCCGCCGGGAGGAGCGCAACCTGGAGCCGCTGTTCCGGGTGCTCGGGGAGAAGCCCGAGCGGTGGATCAAGCAGACCGACTTCGCCAACGACGAGGCCGTGGGCTTCCTCGCGGACCGGCTGGCCAAGCTCGGCGTCGAGGACGAGCTATTCGCCCAGGGCGCGACCCCCGGGGACGCCGTGGTGATCGGGGAGGAGGCCGACGCCGTGGTCTTCGACTGGGAGCCGACGATGGTCGGCGGCGCGGAGCTGCTGTCCAGCCCGCGCGGCACCGACTCCAGGCTCGAGGAGATCATCCGCCCCACCCGCGCCGAGAAGCGGGAGGACTACCAGCAGCGCAAGGACGCGAAGGCCGCCGCGCGCGAGGAGCTGGAGGCCGAGCGCCTGGCCGGCAAGTGGACGGAGTCCGTGGACGCCGCCCGCGACCGGCGCGCCCGCCGTCGCGCCGAGGACGCCGACTGACCCCCGGCGACGACCCCACCGGGGCCGCTTCGACACCGTCCGTCTGATACCGACCCGCGATCGCCGTCCACGCAGAAGAGGAGAACCCATGCTCACCCCGTCCGCGTCCCTGTCCCGCGCCGAGATCCAGCGTTCGGCCGAGTCCCGGGGGAAGAACAGGATCAGCCCCATCGAGCGGCGGGAGGATCTGCCCAAGGCCAAGCGCATCGTCGTGAAGGTCGGCTCCTCCTCCCTGACCTCGATCGCCCACTCCCTGGACGAGCTGGCCGTCGCGACGATCGCGGACGTGCTGGCGAAGACCCACGGGCGCGGGGTGGAGGTCGTGTTCGTCTCCTCCGGGGCGATCGCGGCCGGGCTGGCCCCGCTGGGGCTGACCAAGCGGCCCAAGGACCTGGCCACCCAGCAGGCGGCGGCCGCCGTCGGGCAGTCCCTGATCATGACCCGCTACACCGAGATCTTCTCCCGCTACGACGTCACGATCTCCCAGGTGCTGGTCACCGCGGAGGACCTGATGCACCGCAGCCGCTACCACAACGTCCACCGTCAGCTGGAGAGGCTGCTGGACCTGAACGTGCTGCCCATCGTCAACGAGAACGACGCCGTGGCCACCCACGAGATCAAGTTCGGGGACAACGACCGGATCGCCGCACTCGTCGCACACACGATCAAGGCGGACGCGCTGCTGCTGCTGTCCGACGTGGATGCGCTGTACACCAAGCACCCGGCCGAGGGCGGGGAGCGGATCAGCACCGTGACGGACCCGGAGCGGGACCTGGAGGGCGTGGAGATCGGCACGATCGGACGCGCGGGGGTCGGCTCCGGGGGCATGGTCACCAAGGTGGAGGCCGCGAAGATCGCCTCCTCCTCCGGCATCCCCGCGCTGGTCACCTCCGCCGCCAACGCCGCCGCGGCCCTGGACGGGGCGGATGTGGGCACGTGGTTCCAGCCCACGGGTGGGCGCCGCTCGATCCGGCTGGTGTGGCTGTCCCAGCTGGCCAAGACCAAGGGCGCGGTGACCGTCGACGCCGGGGCGGAGCGGGCCGTGCGCCGGCGCACCTCCCTGCTGGCCGCCGGGATCACCGGGGTGGAGGGCATCTTCCGCCCGGGCGAGCCCATCGCGATCAAGGACCCGCAGGGGCGCACCTTCGCCCACGGGCTGGCCGCCTACTCCAGCCAGGACATCGAGCGGATCGCGGGGCTGGCCAGCGCGGCCGCGGAGGAGGAGCTGGGCGACGGGTTCGACGGCGTCGTCGTGCACGTGGACAACCTGGCCGTGCTGCGCCGCCGCTGAATCCGCCGCGCACCTTCGTTATCATCGGGTCCATGACCGACACCGATCGCAGCACTCCGTCCGTTCCGACCGTGCCCCGTGAGGTGCAGGAGGCCGTCGAGGCCATGGCCGATGACGCCCGCGCCGCCTCCCGGGTGCTGGCCACCGCGCACCGCTCCCACAAGGACACCGCCCTGCGCCGGATGGCCGAGGGGATCGACGCCGGGCGATCCGTGATCCTGGAGGCCAACGCCCGGGACCTGGCCCGCGGACGCGAGAAGGGCATGGCGGAGAACCTGCTGGACCGGCTCGCCCTGGATGATGCGCGCATCGACGCGCTGATCACGGCTCTGCACGAGCTGGCCGGGCAGACCGACCCGGTCGGGCAGATCATCGACGGGCAGACCCTGCCCAACGGGCTGCGGGTCTCCCGGATCCGGGTGCCGATGGGCGTGGTCGGCGCGATCTACGAGGCCCGCCCCAACGTCACCGTGGACATCGCGGGGCTGGCCGTGAAATCCGGCAACGCCGCGATGCTGCGCGGCGGCTCGGCCGCCCAGGAGACCAACACCGCCCTGGTCGGGATCCTGCGCGACGCCCTGGATGCCGCCGGGTTCCCGATGGATGCCGTGCAGTCCGTGGACGAGTACGGCCGAGACGGGGCCACCGCCTTGATGCTGGCCCGCGGCCGCGTGGACGTGCTGGTCCCGCGCGGCGGGCGCGGGCTGATCCAGTCCGTCGTGGCGAACGCCCGGGTGCCGGTGATCGAGACCGGGGAGGGCAACGTGCACATCTACCTGGGCGCCTCGGCCCCGGAGCAGATGGCCGTGGACCTGGTGGTGGACTCCAAGACCGACAAGCCCTCGGCCTGCAACTCCGCGGAGACCCTGCTCATCCAGGAGGGCGCCCCGGCCGCCGAGGCCGTGCTGCGCGGGCTGCTGGAGGCCGGGGTGCGCCTGCACGCCGACGAGGCCGCGGCCCGGCTGGCCGGCGGGCTCTCGGAGCAGGTGCTGGCAGCGCAGGACGGGGACTGGGCGGATGAGTCCCTGGCCCTGGAGATGTCCGTGCGGGTGGTCCCGGACATGGAGGAGGCGCTGCGCCACATCCAGCGGCACTCCACCGGGCACACCGAGCTGATCATCACCAATGACCTCGCCGAGGCCGACGAGTTCGTCTCCCGGGTGGATGCCGCCACGGTCATGGTCAACTCCTCCACCCGCTTCACCGACGGCGGCCAGCTGGGGCTGGGCGCCGAGGTGGGGATCTCCACGCAGAAGCTGCACGCCCGCGGGCCCATGGGCATGACGGAGCTGACCACGAGCAAGTGGGTCGTGCGGGGTCAGGGGCAGACCAGGGGCTAGACTGGCCTTCAGCATCCATCGCACACCGAACGCCGCGGCCGCGCCGGCCGCCGGAGAGGAGCAAGCGCCCATGAGCATCGCAGTCCTGGCCTCCACCGTGGCCGAGGAGCACGTGGTCAACGAGCTGCCCTTGGCGCCGCACTGGTTCGCCATCCTGTTCATGGTCGGCTTCATCGCGCTGGCCCTGATCTGCCACTCCTACAGCGGCCGCGGCGTCGTGCGCCCGGATTCCGCGCCGTCCGAGCTCAGCGAGGTTGAGCGGGAGTCCGTCGAGAAGTACGACGCCGAGTACCACCGGCACTGAGTCATGATCGATGGCGTCCCGCCCGCGCGGGGCGCCGTCGCGGGCAGGAGCGCATGAACCCCCAGCTGGAGACCTCCGGGCACACCACCCTGACCGTCCCGCCGCGCCGCCCCGGGCGGACCCGGCTGGGCGTGATGGGCGGGACCTTCGACCCGATCCACCACGGGCACCTGGTCGCGGCCAGCGAGGTCGCGGCGGTCTTCGACCTCGACGAGGTGGTCTTCGTGCCCACCGGCACGCCGTGGCAGAAAGCCGACCAGCGGGTGACCGAGGCGGAGCACCGGTACCTGATGACCGTGATCGCCACGGCGTCGAACCCCCGGTTCACGGTCTCCCGGGTGGACATCGACCGGCCCGGCCCCACCTACACCGTGGACACGCTGCGGGACCTGCACCAGCTGCGCCCGAACGCGGACCTGTTCTTCATCACCGGGGCGGATGCGATGGCGCAGATCCTGTCCTGGAAGGACGCCGCCCAGATGTGGGACCTGGCGTACTTCGTCGGGGTCACCCGACCCGGCCACGAGCTGGCCGCCCCGGAGCGTGCGGCCGGGGTGGGTCTGCTGGAGGTGCCGGCGATGGCGATCTCCTCGACCGACGTCCGGCGCCGCTCCGCGGACGGCAAGCCCGTATGGTACCTGGTCCCGGACGGCGTGGTGCAGTACATCAACAAGTACGAGCTCTACCACCGCGAGGACGTCACGGTGCCCGAGCGGGCCGGGCAGGGCCCCGATGAGCTGCCGGGATGCCGGGCGGATCCGGCGGCCCGGCCGGTAGAATCGCAGCCGAACGACGCCGTCCCCACACCGGCGGGGAGAACCGGAGCCCCCGAGGCCCCGGAGGGCAGCATCTCGTCAAGGAGTCAGCACTGAACGCGCAGCGCACCACCACGGACATCACCGCGGACCCGCAGAAGACGTTCGTGGCCGAGGACGGCCTGCAGGTCCCGCCCGCCCCGGAGGATCTGGGACCCCGGAGGCTGCGACGCTACCGCGAGCAGTACCTGGACCGCCTGCGCGGCAACGCCCCGGACCCCGAGACCCAGGGTGTTCCGGTGGTGCCGGTCATGGAGCCGGATGATCGGCTGCTGGAGTTCCAGCGGCGGTTCCAGGCGATCAGCGAGCAGGGCGAGTTCGTCCGACTCAGCGCGGATGAGGAGTTCGCGGCGATCGTCGGGGACCGCACCGCCACCACCTACCGGGACCGGGCCCTGCTGGAGGACGTGCAGCGCCAGATCCTCGGGGCCGGCCCGGGGACGGTCTCCGGCGGGATCGTCTCGGTGAACCCGGCGCACCTGTCGGGGCTGGGCAACACCGATTTCGCCGGCACCGTCTACGACGAGCGCCTGCTGGGCCCGCAGACCATGGGGATCCCGGTGATCACCGGGAGCACCCCGAGAGTGCAGGATGCCGATGCGGGGGCCGGTGTGGGGGCGTCGGCGGATGCCGACGACGCCGTGGCCGCCCCGGAGGAGACCGGGCCCGAGGAGACCTCCCCGGCGGAGTCCGCCGCCCAGGATGAGACCGCGGAGGGCGCCGCGCAGCCCGAGGACGCCCGTCCCGTGCGGGCGGTGGACGCCCACGGACTGGACCTGTCCGGGCTGGATGCGAAGGCCCCGGGCGGCACCGGCCGGGCCTGGCTGATCACCCTGATCCTGCTGGTGCTGGTGGCCGCCGTCGTGCTCGGCGTGATCTTCCTGATTCCGTAACCCCCCCCGCTCACCGTGCTCACCGCGACCGACCCGGCCCGCACCCACTGAACCGTCAGCGGACGGCCACCCGCCGCCGTCCCCACCGAAAGGACCTCCCATGACCGCAGCACCCGAGTCCGTGCAGGCCCTGCGCATCGCCGCGCGGGCCGCCGCCGACAAGCACGCCACTCAGCTCAACGCCTACGACGTCTCCGAGGCGATGGGCCTGATCGACGGCTTCCTGCTCGCCTCGGCCGCCAACGAGCGGCTGGTGGACGCGATCGTGGACGAGGTGGAGGATCAGCTGCGCGAGCAGGCCGGGATCAAGCCGGTGCGCCGGGAGGGCAAGGCCGAGGGCCGCTGGGTGCTCCTGGACTTCGGGGACATCGTGGTGCACGTGCAGCACGAGCAGGAACGGATCTTCTACGCCCTCGACCGGCTGTGGAGCGACGCCCCGCGGATCCCCCTGGGCGTGGAGGAGGAGCTGGCCGATCCCGAGCAGATGCCCGACAGCCCCGAACTGGCCCAGGATCCGGCTTCCTGAGCCGCGACGCCGGGCCCGCGGTGCGGGGTCCGCGGCATGGGGCGGCGCGGGTGTGACAGATCACCCTTCGCGGATTTGGCGCGGGGGAGACGGTCTGAGTACAGTAGATGAGTCGCCGCGAGGTGACACGGGATCGCGAGAGTGATCTTGGGGCTGTGGCGCAGCTGGTAGCGCATCTGCATGGCATGCAGAGGGTCAGGGGTTCGAGTCCCCTCAGCTCCACCAGTGAGGACGAGGGCCCTGCCGGAGGAATCCGGTGGGGCCCTCGTCGTGTGTCCGGGCGTCCTCGGCGTTCACCGCCGAAACCGCACCGATGTGCCGAGACCGCACCGATGTGCCGAGACCGCACAGACGCGCCGAGACCGCACCCGACGGGTACGGTCTCGGCAGTTTTGTGCGGTTTCGGCGACCGCGTGCGGTCTCGGCGCCGGACGATGGCTGCGCCCCGACCCGCGTCAGGCGTCGACGGCGGCGCGTCGCGGGTCGATCTGGTCCTCGGCCCCGGGCACCGGCTGCGCCGGGTCCGCACCGAGGGCGACCACCCGGTTCTCCCCGTCCACGTGCACCACCTGCGGCTCGTGCTCGGTCAGCTCCCGGGCATCGACCATCACGTAGGACATGATGATGACCAGATCCCCGGGATGCACCAGGTGGGCGGCCGCCCCGTTGATGCCGATCACCCCGGAGCCGGCGGGTCCCGCGATCGCGTAGGTCTGCAGGCGGGAGCCGTTGGTCACGTCCACCACCTGCACCTGCTCACCCTCCACGATCCCGGAGGCCTGCAGCAGGTCGGCGTCGATGGTGATGGATCCGACGTAGTGCAGATCCGCCTGCGTGACGGTGGCGCGGTGGATCTTCGCGCCCAGCACGGTGCGCAGCATGGTTCCTCCTGGAGAAGTGTGTGGGTACGGGGGCAGGAGACGGTCGGCGTTCGGCACGACGTCGCCCCCGGCGATGGCGCCCTCCCGAAGAAGCCGGGGCGGGGCGCGCCCGAATACTCTACTCCCCGCGGCCCAGGCTCAGGAGCCGGTCTCCAGCAGCAGCACCCCACCCACGATCAGGGCGATGCCCGCGGCCATCACTGCGTCCAGCGGCTCCTTGAACGCCACGCGGCTGACCACCGCGGTCAGGGCCACGCCGAGGGCCGCCCAGATCCCGTAGGCCATGCCCAGGGGCATACCCAGGTGCAGGGTCGCGCTCAGTGCGGTGAACGCCGCGATGTAGAGCAGGGCGGTGAGCGCGTACCAGGCCCGGCCCCGATCCACGGCCAGGCGCAGGCTCGAGGTGCCCGCGACCTCGCACACCACCGCCAGGATGAGCACGGTCCACGCCACCTACCTCACCCTCCCGTCCCGAGCGTCCCCGGCCGGGCCGACGTCGGCCCGCCCGACGTCGACCGAGCGCAGGGCCCGGCGGCGCACCCGCTGGGAGCCCAGCTCCACGCACAGCACACCGGCGATCACCAGCACGAGTCCCAGACCCATCCGCGGGGAGAGGGCCTCGCCGAAGATCGCCGCGGACGCCAGGGCCGTGAGCGCGACGCCGCCGGCGCCCCACAATCCGTAGGCCACGCCCAGCGCCATGCCGGCCCACAGCAGCAGCCCCAGCAGCACGAAGGCCAGCGTGTATCCCGCGACCGTCCAGGCGTACAGCCACGGAGCGCTCATCGCGGCCTTCAGGCTCAGCGAGGCCGAGACCTCCGCGAGGATCGC
Organism: Rothia kristinae NBRC 15354; assembly: GCF_001570865.1. Classification (GTDB taxonomy): domain Bacteria; phylum Actinomycetota; class Actinomycetes; order Actinomycetales; family Micrococcaceae; genus Rothia; species Rothia kristinae. The sequence continues at coordinate 61,910 of NZ_BCSM01000010.1, read as the reverse complement.
GGCGACCAGCAGCAGCGCGCGCTTCATCCGGGGCCCTCCTCTCGTGGGTCAGTTGGTGAAGACCATGTACAGGTTCAGGGTGGTCGCGTACGCGATCCACAGCAGGTACGGCACCAGCAGCCAGGCCGCAAGCCTCTGGACTGGCCGGAACGCGGCGAAGGTGCCCAGGGCGCAGGCCAGCAGCAGGAGGATGTCCAGGGCGGCCAGGATCAGCCCGGTGGTGCCCCAGTGGGTGTAGCCGTTGAAGAACAGCGGGGTCCAGAGGCTGTTGAGCACCAGCTGGACGACGTACAGGGTCAGGGCACGGCGTCGTCCGGGGCGCCCGTGCTCGCGCCACACCAGCCATGCGGCCACCCCGATGATCACGTACAGCACGGTCCACACCGGGCCGAACACGGAGTTCGGGGGAGTCCAGGGGGCTTTGTCGGCGTCGGCGTACCAGCCGTCCACGGCGGAGGCGCTGGCCAGGGAGCCGACCATGCCGACGGCCAGCGGGATGATGATCATCAGCGCCAGCACGATGACGGACGTGGCCTTCGCGGGCTGCTGTGCGGGGCTCTCGTGGTTCATGTCTTCCAGCATGTCAGAGGCGGGTCGCGCCGCAGGACGCGGAGGCGGCCCGTCGACGTCGCCCGGTCCCGGAGGGCGGACGCGGAGGGTAGACGCGGCGCGGATCTCCCGGAGGCTCGGCCGGCGCGCACCACCCTGGATCCGCCGAGTTGGACAGGCGGCCCGCAGCTGGTACAGTCTTCATCCGTTGGGGCTGTGGCGCAGCTGGTAGCGCATCTGCATGGCATGCAGAGGGTCAGGGGTTCGAGTCCCCTCAGCTCCACGATCGAAGATCCCGGATCATCCGCACGGATGGCCCGGGATCTTCTGCGTTGTACGGGGTCTACCGTGGGGGCATGAGCCAGCCGCAATCCTCCGATCCCGTCCTGTACCGCACCCGCGTGACCAACCGGGGCGGCATCCAGGGCACCGTCACCGCGGACGACGGCCTCAGCCTGCGCACCGGGCCGCCTGAGCGGACCTCGTCCGGCGCCAATCCCGAGCAGCTGCTGGGCATGGCCTGGTCCACCTGTCTCGCCGCGACCCTTGAAGCCGTCCTCTCTGATCAGGGACTCGATCCCGCGCAGCATCGGCCCGAGGTCTGCGTCGAGGTCGAGCTGCACCGGAATCCCGACGGCTCCTACCGCTTCGAACCCACCGCCGTCGTGGCCATTCCCGGGCTGCCCAATCAGGAGGTGCGGGAGCTGACCGCGCGGGCCCACCAGCGATGCCCGGTCTCCCGGCTGCTCACCGCCCAGGACGCGGTGCGGGTACCCGCGGTGGAGTCGGGTACCTGAGGGGCCCCGATCGCCAGGGGATCGACGGCGCGTGGGCAGCCTCTCCTCCGCGCGCACCCCTGCTGAGACCGTACAGATCGGCCGAGACCGTACAGACGTGCCGAGACCGGACCCGACGGGTGCGGTCTCGGCACGTTCGTACGGTCTGGGCGGCGATGTACGGTCTCGCGGGGCGTCAGGATCAGGTCGGCGGCAGCTCCCCGGCTCGGTCCGCCGCGCCGCGCAGCTCATTCCACCGGAAGACCGACACCGCGGTCCGGGAAGCCCCCGCGGTGGTCTCCCCGCGCCCGGCCCAGCGGTAGGTCACCTGGATCGCGGCGTCGTCGATGCGCTGGACCCGCGGGGCGAAGCCGTAGGCCCGCTCGGTGGCCGGCCCGATGAACTCGCCCCGGTGGAACAGCAGGATCTGATACGGGGAGGACCCCGTGGCACCCTGGATGCCCACCGTGATCCAGGACAGCTGCGCGCAGTCGCTGAAGCCGCCGGTGTCCGCCGTGGACGCATCCCACGCCCACCGCTCGCCATCGTCGAACTGCGGGACCTGGGGCAGGGCCGACTCCTGCGCCTGCTGCGCGGTCACCGAGGCGCAGGAGGCCTCGGCCGCGGTCGGATCATCCGTGGGCAGGGTGTCCCCGGTGTGGCCCGGTCCCGGGGCCAGGGTGGCCAGGGTGCTCGGCGCCGGCGCAGGCTCGGAAGGGGATGCCACCGGGGGAGAGGGGGCGGCGACCGACGACGACGCCGTCGACGACGTCACGGGGCTGCTCGTCGATGGATCGGCGTCGCTCCCGGGGGAGGTGCCGCAGCCGCTGAGCAGCAGCAGTCCGGCCAGGGCCAGGGGCGAGAGTCTCGAGGGGCGCATCTGCGGCACCTTCCTGGAGGAGGGGTTCTTCACCCCTGAAGTTAGCAGAGGTGAAGGACATCACACCATGGGTGACCTGCCGAGAATGCCATCCCACCGCATCCGAGCTTCGGCTCCTGTGATGGAATAGGGTGATGAGCACCACCACACCCGATCCCCGTGACCGGTCACCGCAGCCTGGGAAGGAGCAGGGGGAGCCCGCGGGCTTCCGCGTCCCCGCCGGGGACCCGTCGCTGCCGCTGGAGCGGGTGTGGCCCCCGTTCGGGCTGCGCCTGGAATCCCCGCGGCTGGTGCTGCGGCTGCTGCGCGACGCGGACCTGCCGGCCTACCTCGCCGCGACCACCGAGCCCATCGCCCACACCCGCAGCAATCCCTTCAGCAGCCCGTGGAACGAAGGGACCCCGGAGCAGAAGGCGCACGCCAGCTTCGCGTGGCTCTGGGAATGCCGATCCCGGATGGACCAGGCCGACCTGATGCTGCTGTTCGGCGTGTTCCTGAAGACCGACGCCGGTGAGGTGCTGATCGGGATGCAGGACGTGGGAGCCCGGGACTTCACCCTCCTGCACCAGGTGAGCACGGCGAGCTGGCTGGTCCGGGCCCACCAGGGCAAGGGCCTGGGACGGGAGATGCGCGAGGCCGTGCTGCTGTGGGCCTTCGACCACCTCGGCGCCCGGGCCGCATCCAGCGGCGCCTACGCCTGGAACGACGCCTCCCGGGCGGTCTCCGAGAAGCTCGGGTACCGACCCAACGGCACCCACCTGGTGCCCGACGCCCACGGGCGGCAGGCCGAGGAGGAGGTGCGCTACCGGGTGGAGGCCGAGGAGTTCGTGCGCCCTTCCTGGGACCTGCGGGTCACCGGGCACCGGGAGTTCGCCGCCTACGCCGGGATCGGCTGACGCCATCGATCGACTGACGCCAGGCCGGACGGAAACGGCCAGGGCCCCCGGCGGTGCGCCGGGGGCCCTGGTCTCAGATCGAGCGGGGACGGAGGGTCAGTGCCACATGCCCAGCACGAACATCCAGCCGCCGCCGACCAGGGACCAGATGAGGATGTTGGCCACCGAGGCGATGAACGAGACCCGGAACCACTCGCTGGTCGGGACGTATCCGGAGCCGAAGATCACCCCGGCCGGCCCGGAGGCGTAGTGGCTGATGCCGCCGAAGAGGTTGCCGATGAAGCCCAGCGCCAGGGCCGCGAGCATCGGCGGGGTCCCGGTGGCGATGGCCGCCCCGAGGAACACCGAGTACATCGCGACGATCTGGGCGGTGTTGGAGGCGAACAGGTAGTGCACGTAGAAGTACACCAGGCTCAGCACCGCGAAGGCCGCGATCCACGGCAGCCCGCCGACCAGGGAGGCCACGCCGTGCCCGATCCAGTCGATCACGCCCAGGTCGTTGAGCTGGGTCGCCATGCCCACCAGCACGGAGAAGAAGATCAGCGTGGACCAGGCCCCGGAGTTCTTCGCCATGTCCTTCCAGGTCAGCACCTTGGTGACCAGCAGGATCGCGATGCCCAGGAAGGCCGCCGCCGTCGCGTTCACGTGCAGGGTCGACCCCAGGACCCACAGCACCAGCAGGAGCACGAAGGTGGCCAGCATGACCCATTCGCCGCGGGACATCGGCCCGAGCTCGGCCAGCTCCTGCTTCGCCCGGGACGGGGCCTCGGGGGTCTGCTTCAGGGTCGGGGCGTAGATCTTGGACATCAGCCAGGGCATGACCGCCAGCGCCACCAGCCCCGGTACGATCGCGGCCAGGGCCCAGGTGCCCCAGGAGATCTCCACGCCCTGCTTCGCGGCGAAGCCCACGGCCAGCGGGTTGCCGGCCATGGCGGTGACGAACATCGCCGAGGTGATGGTGTTGACCTGGACGGAGGTCAGGGAGAGGTAGGAGCCCAGCCGACGGCGCGACTCGGCGTCGTCCGGGCGGGAGCCGTTGACCTCCGCCAGGGACTTGATGATCGGGTAGACGACGCCGCCGGCGCGCGCCGTGTTCGACGGGGTGGCGGGCGCGAGGATCAGGTCGGTCAGGGCCATCCCGTAGGACAGGCCCAGGGAGGACCTGCCCAGCACGGAGACGAACATCAGCGCGATGCGACGGCCCAGCCCGGTGATCAGGAAGCCGTCGGCGATGAAGAACGCCGCGACGATCAGCCAGATCGAGGCGTTGCCGAAGCCCTGCAGGGCCTCCTTGGAGGCGTCCATGGTGCCGGTGATCATGGCCGCGGCCAGACCGATCAGCGCCACGGAGGCGGTGGGCAGCGGCTGCAGGATGAGCCCGAGGATGGTCCCGGCGAAGATCCCGGCCATGTGCATGCCCCGCGGATCCACGCCGTCGGGTACGGGCAGGAAGTACACGACGACGGTGACCAGGAGGATCGCCGCGATCTTGATGATCATTCCCGTGGGCGGTCGCCTGGCTTCCGAAGCGGCGGTGGTGCTGGTCTTCTCGGCGCTCATCTGTTGCGGCCCTCCCGTGGCGATCTCGGCGTCGGTGCGCGGGCCCGGCGCCTTCGGCCGACGGCGGACCGAGCCCGTCCCCGATGCTACTCCGCCGGCACCCGCTTTCTGTTGTGTTTCCGTGGGTTCGTGTGCGTCTGTGGAGGGGGCGGCGAAGGATTCGCGACCGGGTCGCCTGTGCCAGACTGGAACCCATGCGCCTGCCCCGCCGCCGCGTCCGCGGCTCCTCGACCTCCGTCGTCGGCGCCGAGGCCCTGAACCTCGGCTACCGCATCATGGACCGGGTGCACGAGCACCGGGAGAGGGCCGCCCGCGAGGCCGGCAACGAACCCGTCATCGTGCCCTTCGTCGGCTACGGCACCACCTCCTGGGTGCGGGTGCTGTGCCGGGCGCTGTACAAGACCCAGCTGTTCACCGAGCTCACGGAGATGCTCACCGGCAATCCCCGCCGCACCAGCGCGGCCCGCGGCTGGCGCTCCTTCACCTCCGTGCCCATCTCCGAAGCGCCGATCACGGTGCGCATCGAGGGCCGGGAGTTCCCAGTGTGGGCCGACGAGGGCGGGGTGCTGGACGTGCGCCTGCCCCTCGTGCTGGCCCCCGGCCAGCACCGGGTCACCCTGACCATGCCCGGTGCCGAGCCCACCGAGACCACGGTGTACGTGGTCCCGGACGGGCAGCGCATCGGGGTGGTCTGCGATGTGGATGACACCGTGATGGTCACCGCTCTGCCGCGCCCGCTGCTGGCGGCGTGGAACTCCTTCGTGCTCAGCGAGCACGCGCGCATGCCCACCCCGGGCATGCCCGTGCTGCTGGAGCGGATCCACCGGGCCCACCCCGAGGCGCCGATCATGTACCTGTCCACCGGGGCGTGGAACGTGGCCCCGGCGCTGCGCCGCTTCCTGTCCCGCAACGCCTACCCCGAGGGCACCCTGCTGCTCACCGAGTGGGGTCCTACTCGCACCCGCTGGTTCCGCTCCGGGGCCGAGCACAAGGTCGGCTCCCTGCGCCGGCTGGCCGAGGAGTTCCCGGACGTGCGCTGGATCCTCATCGGCGACGACGGGCAGCGGGACCCGGACGTGTACAACGGCTTCGCGCTGCGCTACCCGGACCGGGTGGCCGCCATCCTGATCCGCAACCTCACGGTGGGGGAGTCCGTGCTGGCCTCCGGGCGGGTGTGGAGCGATGACCGGGCCAAGCAGATCGCCGCCGGCTCCCTGTGGATGGAGGCCAACGACGGGGCGAGCCTGTCGGACAAGCTGGGCTCGGCCGGGCTGCTCTGACCCGGCCCGCGCCGAACGCTCCCACTACCCCCGCGAGGGGGTCCAGACGGGCAGATCCGGCTGTGAGATGTTCCATGCCGGGCCTCCCGACGGCGCGGCATCGGGGGCGCCGCTGTGGACAACCGAGACCGCCCCGCGGAAACCCGCGGCCGCGCCTGGGGATAACCCCGGACAGGGGTGTTGAGCACACTATCTGGGGGTCCTTGCGGGGGTCGCCACTAGATGTAGTATTGGAGCCGTTCCGCCGCCCACGAGCGCGACCCGCCGCATCAGGCCCGCGCGCACCCGTTCCGAGCGGATCCATCCCAGCAGTCTTCGGAGGAGCACCATGTCTGTGACCGTGTACACCAAGCCCGCCTGCGTCCAGTGCAACGCGACCTACCGCGCCCTGGACAAGCGGGGCATCTCCTACGACGTCGTCGACGTCACCGAGGACGCCGCCGCCCTCGAGCGGATCAAGGAACTGGGCTACCTGCAGGCCCCCGTCGTGATCACCGAGGACGACCACTGGTCCGGCTTCCGCCCGGACAAGATCGCCGCCCTGGAGGCCACGTTCGTCTCCTGAAGCCCCCGCCTGCACGCGCGGGCACCGGGCCGGTCGCCTTCCTCCACGAGCCGCCCGCGGACCGCGCACGCACCCCAGGACGCGCCCGCCCGACGTCGTCCACCGCACCACCCCTGTGAGGAATGAGGTCGAAGTGTCCAGCGCCGCGGACTCATCGCACACCATCGATCCGAACACCCCGCCGCACCCTCGGGCCGCGGCACCGCAGGACCCCCTCGTCGTCTACTTCTCCTCGATCTCCGGCAACACCGCCAAGTTCGTGGCGAAGCTGGGCTTCCCCACTGTGCGCATCCCGCTGCGCACGGGGGAGGACACCCCGATCATGGACCGGCCGTTCGTCCTGTGCGTGCCCACCTACGGGCGTCCCCGCTCCGGGGAGACCATCCCGCCGCAGGTCATGAAGTTCCTGCGCGAGCCCCGCAACCGCGAGCTGATGCTCGGCGTGATGGGCGCGGGCAACACCAACTTCGGGGAGGACTTCGGCATCGCCGCGGACAAGATCGCCGCCAAGTGCCAGGTCCCCGTACTCTACAAATTCGAACTCATGGGCACGTCCGAGGACGTGACCCGCGTACACGAAGGACTCACCGCGTTTTGGACACGAAACTGCCCGCCGCTGCCGGCATGACCGACGAGGCCCCCGCCGCCGACAAGACCATCCCCGAGAAGTACAAGGGCCTGGGCTACCACGAGCTCAACGCTATGCTGAACCTCTACGACGCGAACGGCATGATCCAGTTCGACGCCGACCGGCAGGCCGCCCGCCAGTACTTCCTCCAGCACGTGAACACCAACACCGTGTTCTTCCACGACCTGGAGGAGAAGCTGGAGTACCTGGTGGAGAACCAGTACTACGAGCCGGAGGTCCTGGAGCAGTACAGCTTCGAGTTCATCAAGGGCCTGTCCAAGCTGGCCTACTCCAAGAAGTTCCGCTTCCCGACCTTCCTCGGCGCGTTCAAGTTCTACACCTCCTACACGCTGAAGACCTTCGACGGGCAGCGGTACCTGGAGCGCTTCGAGGACCGGGTGGTCATGGTCGCCCTGACCCTGGCCCGCGGCGACGAGCAGCTGGCCACCGAGCTGGTGGAGGAGATCATCTCCGGGCGCTTCCAGCCGGCCACCCCCACGTTCCTCAACGCCGGGAAGAAGCAGCGCGGTGAGCTGGTCTCCTGCTTCCTGCTGCGCGTGGAGGACAACATGGAGTCCATCGGGCGCTCCATCAACTCCGCCCTGCAGCTGTCCAAGCGCGGCGGCGGGGTGGCCTTCGCCCTGACCAACCTGCGCGAGTCCGGCGCCCCGATCAAGAAGATCCAGAACCAGTCCTCCGGGGTCATCCCCGTGATGAAGCTGCTGGAGGACTCCTTCTCCTACGCCAACCAGCTCGGGGCCCGCCAGGGCGCCGGGGCGGTGTACCTGCACGCCCACCACCCGGACATCTACAAGTTCCTGGACACCAAGCGGGAGAACGCGGACGAGAAGATCCGCATCAAGACCCTCTCCCTGGGCGTGGTCATCCCGGACATCACCTTCCAGCTGGCCAAGCGCAACGAGGACATGTACCTGTTCTCCCCGTACGACGTCGAGCGCGTCTACGGGATGCCGTTCTCGGACATCTCCGTCACGGAGAAGTACTACGAGATGGTCGATGACTCCCGGATCCAGAAGAAGAAGATCAACGCCCGCGAGTTCTTCCAGACCCTGGCGGAGATCCAGTTCGAGTCCGGCTACCCGTACGTGATGTTCGAGGACACGGTGAACCGGGCCAACCCCATCCAGGGCAAGGTCATCATGTCCAACCTGTGCTCCGAGATCCTGCAGGTCTCCGAGCCCTCCGCCTACGACGCGGACCTCGGCTACGCCGAGGTGGGCAAGGACATCTCCTGCAACCTGGGCTCCCTGAACATCGCCCACACCATGGACTCCCCGGACTTCGGCAAGACCATCGAGACCGCGATCCGCGGGCTGACCGCCGTGTCGGACATGTCCGACATCGACTCCGTGCCCTCGATCGAGCGGGGCAACCGGATGAGCCACGCCATCGGGCTGGGGCAGATGAACCTGCACGGCTACCTGGCCCGCGAGGAGGTGTACTACGGGTCCGAGGAGGGCATCGACTTCACGAACATCTACTTCTACACGGTGCTCTACCACGCGATCCGCGCCTCCAACCTGATCGCCAAGGAGCGGGGGGAGTCCTTCGTGGGCTTCGAGGACTCGGCGTACGCCTCCGGGGAGTTCTTCGACAAGTACATCCAGCGGGAGTGGGCCCCGGCCACGCAGAAGGTGCGCGAGATGTTCGACGGCGTGCACATCCCCACCCAGCAGGATTGGGAGCGGCTGCGCGAGCAGGTGCAGGCCCATGGGATGTACAACCAGAACCTGCAGGCCGTGCCGCCGACCGGGTCCATCTCCTACATCAACGGCTCCACCTCCTCGATCCACCCGATCGCCTCGAAGATCGAGATCCGCAAGGAGGGCAAGCTGGGCCGGGTCTACTACCCCGCCCCGTACCTGACCAACGACAACCTGGAGTACTACCAGGACGCCTACGAGATCGGGTACGAGAAGGTCATCGACACCTACGCCGCGGCCACCCAGCACGTGGACCAGGGCCTGTCCCTGACCCTGTTCTTCCGGGACACCGCGAACACCCGGGACATCAACAAGGCCCAGATCTACGCGTGGCGCAAGGGGATCAAGACGATCTACTACTCGCGGCTGCGCCAGCTGGCCCTGGAGGGCACCGAGGTCGAGGGCTGCGTGTCCTGCATGCTGTGAGCGGCCCCGCCCGCCGCCGTCGTCGAATCCGCCACCACGCACAAGGAGCACCGAGAACGCCATGATGAGCGAGAAGGTCGAACTGGTCCACCAGGTCGAGGCGATCAACTGGAACCGCCTCCAGGATGAGAAGGACCAGGAGGTCTGGGACCGGCTGGTCGGGAACTTCTGGCTGCCGGAGAAGGTCCCGCTGTCCAACGACGTCCAGTCCTGGAACACCCTGAACGAGGAGGAGAAGCAGCTGACCATGCGGGTCTTCACGGGCCTGACGCTGCTGGACACCATCCAGGGCACCGTCGGGGCCGTCTCCCTCCTGCCGGATGCGCTCACCCCGCACGAGGAGGCCGTGTACACGAACATCGCGTTCATGGAGTCCGTGCACGCGAAGTCCTACTCCTCGATCTTCTCCACCCTGGCCTCCACGAAGGAGATCGACGAGGTGTTCCGCTGGTCCCGGGAGAACCCGCACCTGCAGAAGAAGGCCAACATCGTCATGGACTACTACCAGGGCGAGGACCCGCTGAAGAAGAAGGTGGCCTCCACCCTGCTGGAGTCCTTCCTGTTCTACTCCGGGTTCTACCTGCCGATGTACTGGTCCTCCCACGCGAAGCTGACCAACACCGCGGACCTGATCCGCCTGATCATCCGCGACGAGGCCGTGCACGGCTACTACATCGGGTACAAGTTCCAGCGGGGCCTGGAGAAGGAGTCCCCGGAGCGCCAGCAGGAGATCAAGGACTACACCTTCGAGCTGCTGTTCGAGCTGTACGAGAACGAGGTGGCCTACACCCACAGCCTCTACGACGGCGTCGGGCTGTCCGAGGACGTGAAGAAGTTCCTGCACTACAACGCCAACAAGGCCCTGATGAACCTGGGCTACGAGGCGATGTTCCCGGCCTCGGTCACCGACGTCTCCCCGGCGATCCTCTCCGCCCTGTCCCCGAACGCCGACGAGAACCACGACTTCTTCTCCGGGTCGGGCTCCTCCTACGTGATCGGCAAGGCCGTGAACACCGAGGACGAGGACTGGGACTTCTGATCCGCTGAGCGGATCCTCCGGCGTCGAGGAGCCCGGCCCGCCCCCACCCGGGGGCGCAGACCGGGCTCCTCGGCGTCTCCGGTCTTTACGAGTGGCGCCGGGGCCCGCGGTCCTGTATGACGGAGATCATGAGCATTCCCGATCCCACCGAGCAGTTCGAGCGCGTGGACCGCCACGTCAAGGACAACGAGAAGACCCACGTGGTCATGCTGGCCACCCACTACACCAACCCCATCGCCGAGGTCTGGGACTCCCTCACCGAGCCGCAGCGCCTGGCCGACTGGTTCGGAACCGTCACCGGGGAGCTGCGCACCGGCGGGAGCTTCGCCGTCGAGGACCGCGGCGTCACCGGCACCATCCAGTACTGCGACCGCCACCGCGCCCTGCAGCTGGAGTGGACCGAGGCCGAGCGCACCGGCAAGGTCGCCGTCGCCGTGACCACCGGGGTCACCGGGACCTCAGTGACCGTGCGGCACACCGTGGTCGATGACCAGCGGTGGGGCCAGTACGGTCCCGCCGAGCTCGGCGTCGCGTGGGACGAGGCCCTGGCCGCCCTGGACGTGCACCTGTCCGGCAACATCGGGCACACCCGCGAAGTCCTCGAGCAGATCCACGCCGAACAGGGCAAGGATGCCCTGCGCGGCCGGCTCGTGGAGGCCTGGCGTCAGGAGCACGTGGCCGCCGGCGCCGAGGAGGATGACGCGCGGCAGCGTTCCGAGGCCGCGGCGCGGCTGCTCGGCTGAGCCGCCCGCTCATCCCTCCGTCGAGGCCCGCCCGCTGAGGTCAGATGACCTGCGGGCGGGTCCCGCGCGGCAGCAGCCGGGCCAGCACCGTGCCGACGATGACGCCGATCGCTAGGTCATGGGTGGCCACCGTCAGTCCGACGGTGGCCACCAGCACCACGGTGACCGGCCAGGGGGAGCGCTTGAGGGTCCGCGGGGCCACCGAGCGCCAGTCGAAGGTGGTCACGGCGATGAACACCATCACCGCGGTCAGCGCCGCCATCGGCATCGCCGCCAGCAGGTCCGCGAGCACCAGGGCGAGCAGCAGCACCGAGCCGGCCGCGGCCAGCGTGGACAGGCGGGTCCGGGCCCGGCCGTGCCGGACGTTGATCATGGTCTGCCCGATCATCGCGCACCCGCCCATCGCACCGAAGCATCCCGCCGCGATGTTCGCCGCGCCCAGCGCCCAGGCCTCCCGGGTCTTATCCGAGCCCGTGCCGGTGATGTCATCGACCAGACGGGCGGTCAGCAGGGACTCCACCAGCCCGACCACGGCCATCGCGGCCGCGATCGGCACGATCGCCGTCCACGCGCCCGCATCCGTGGGCAGGCTCGGCAGCCCGAGGCTGGGCAGGCCGTGGGGCAGCGCGCCGCGGTCCCCGACGGTCGGCACCGTCCACCCCAGCAGCCACGCCGCGGCCGTCACCACGACGACGGCGGCCAGCGGCCCCGGCACGGCCGTGCTCAGGCGGGGGAGCAGGAAGACCACGAGCAGCCCGAGGGCCACCAGCGGGTACACCGCCCAGGGGACGCCGATCAGCTCCGGCAGCTGCGAGGTGAAGATCAGGATGGCCAGGGCATCCACGAACCCGCGCATCACCGCCGGCGGGATCAGCCGCATCAGCTTCGCCGCCCCGCACACCGCGAGCACCACCTGCAGCGCCCCGGAGAGGATGACGGCCAGCAGGTAGGCCTGCACCCCGTGGGAGCGGACCAGGGGAGCGGCGACCAGCGCGACCGAGCCGGCCGCGGCCGAGACCATGCCGGGGCGCCCGCCGAGCACCGAGGTCACCACCGCGACGATGACGGCGCCGTACAGCCCCATCCGCGGATCCAGCCCGGCCACCACCGCGAAGGCCGTGGACTCCGGGATCAGCGCCAGGGAGGTCATGAACCCGGCGGTCACCTCCCGTCCCAGCACCCGGGGGTGACGCAGCGCGTTGAGGACGGCGCCGCCTTCGGACGGGTCGGTCTGATCGCGCCCGGAAGACGGGGTGGCGGTGGGCACGGGCGGAGACCTCGGTTCGAGACGGGAATGAGGGGGGCGGCGCTGTTCGAGGATACCCCCGCGCCCGGGACGGGCACCTGCCCGGTGCCCCGAACCGGAATAGGGGCCACAGCGAGCGTCCGCGCTGGACTAGGCTGGCCGGGAATCGGGAGAAGGAGGCGCCGGTGCGCATCGAGCGGGTCGAGGCCGCGGCCCCGGGTGCCGCGGACTACGCGCGGACCCTGGAGCTGCTGCGCGCCGTCGGGCGCGGGGAGCACCCGGAGGTGCTGCGCCTGTCCCGTCCGGCGCCGGTGGTGGCCTTCGGGCGTCGGGATGAGCTGAACCCCGGCTTCGCCCGGGCGGCATCGTCCGCCGCGGCTCACGGCTTCGAACCGTGGGTGCGCAAGGTCGGCGGGCGGGCTGCGGCCTATCACCGGGACTGCCTGATCGTGGACCACCTGTGCCCTGACGCCGATGCCACCGGCGGCAACCAGCGCCGCTACCGCGAGTTCGGGGCGCTGTGGGCGCGGGCCCTGGCCGACCTGGGGGTCGACGCCGGGGTGGGGGAGCTGCCGGGCGAATACTGTCCCGGGGAGTTCAGCGTCCACGGCGCGGCCGGTGGCATCGGACTGACGAAGCTGGTGGGCACCGCGCAGCGGGTGGTGGCCGGCGCCTGGTGGTTCTCCGCCGCCGTCGTCGTGGACCGGCGGGAGCCGCTGGCCGCCGTGCTCACCGAGGTCTATGCGGCCCTGGGTCTCGAGCTGGATCCCGGCACCGTGGGAGCGGTCCGGCAGCTGATCCCCGAGGCGAGGATCGAAGACGTCGAGGATGCCGTGCTGGAACGCTACGCCGCGTGGGAGCGGGCTGCCCGGGGCGGGCTCGGGTGAGCGGGCGCGGTCGGCCTCATCGCCCGGATGGCGTGTGAGCTCGAAGTGCACACGGCGGATGGCATCGGGTCGGAGGTCTAAGGTGGAGGCCGAAGATCGGGATCGCGATGAGCAGGGTGAGCGTGATGAAGCCGGCCACCGTGCCGGCCGCCGACACGACGATCGCGGTGGCGCCCTGCCACTTGGCCTTCCGTCTCTGACACACGCCGATGATGCCCAGGAGTAGGCGATCGGCAGCAGGATCACGCCGAACAGCCCCAGCAGGGGGACACGGAGGAAGATCAGCTCGGTGCCGAGGATCGAGCAGACCAGCGCGATGATGCCGACGACGTTGGATCCGGTCCTTCCCGGCGGGAACGGGGGAGTCCCGTCGGGGACCTGCGGGTGGCCGCCCGGGAGGGGTAGGCCCGCGGGACCGGATTGCCAGCTCGGGTGGGGACCGTGGGGTGTCTCGGAGACGGGGCATCTCCCGCGGGGCGAGACGGGATGAGGGTGCACAGGACATTACCGGGTTCTCCCACGGTATGGGAGAGGCGACGTCGGCGTGGCATCGCGAGCCCGCGGAACACGGCGTGGAGGGGTCTTCGTCGCGTGGGAGCGGAAGAAGGACCATGTTGCGCGGCAGGGAAAATCCGGATGGACGCAAAGAGCCCCGGCATCGCTGGGATGTCGGGGCCCGAGGCGGATCGCGAGGGCGATCAGGAAACGAAGGTCACCTCATGGGTGTCCAAGCTGTCCGGATCGATGATCGACAGGTCGAAGCTGATGTCCGACGGATCGGCCACCTGGTAGACGACGTCGAAGGTCAGATCCTTGCCGGGCTGGATCTTCCCAGAAGGAATCTCGATGTTCTGCGCGGAATCGAAGACGGAGTCAGCCTGCTTTCCACCCGACTGGACCGTGGAGCTGATGCCCATGGCATCGATGGCCTTGTCGGTGCCGTTGTGCACGGTGATGGTGAACTTCCGAGCCTGTCCATCGCCCTGGACGGAAGCGCTTTCCGAGGGGGTGAACTCCTGCGGTTCGCCCACGGTGGCCTTGAGACCATCATCCCACTGGACGGTCTGGCCGAACTTGCCCGTCTCCTCGGCGGCGGAACCCGCCGCGGCGGAGGAGGACGCTGAAGTGGACGGCGAGGTATCACTATCCTGCACGGCGTCGTTGACGGCGTCGGCGATGACGAGGAAGAACACGAGCAAGCCGATCAGCGTCCCGACCACCGACACGATGATCGCGGTGATCCCTTGCCACTTGACCTTGCCCTTCAGGCACACGGCGACGATGCCCATGATGAAGCCCACCGGAAGCAGAATCCATCCCAGGGCCAAGATCCCGGGGATGCAGGCCAGGATGGTCCCGAGGATCGCGCAGATCATGGCGATGATGCCGACGACGTTGCGCGCCTTGCTCTGGGGCGCAACCTGGGGAGCGCCGTAGGGGGCCTGCGGGTAGCCGGCCTGCTGCTGGCCACTCTGGTGGGTGGGTGTGGGGTAGCCCTCGGGGGTGGGCTCCTGGCTCGGGTGGGAGCCGTGGGGGTTCTCGGACACGGGGGATCTCCTGTTGGTGCGAGATGGATGGGAACCCGAAGAACCTTACAGGTTTTTCCCAGGGTGTGGGGGAGGCGACGTCGGCGTGGCATGATGGCCGTCGGACGAGGGGAGACGCCGAGGACTGGGAGAGGGGGACCGGCGATGTGCGGACGCTACGTGATCGCCCGGGCGGCGGGGGACCTGCTGGCCGGGGTGGAGCTGGAGGAGAGCTGCGCGGACTACAACGTCGCACCCACGCACACGGTGCCCGTGATCGTGGACCACGCCCAGGAGGACGGCACCTGGTCCCGCGCCATCCACCCGGCCCGCTGGGGCCTGCTGCCCCGGTGGGCGAAGGACGAGACCTTCTCCTCCCGGACCTTAAACGCCCGCAGCGAGACCGCCGCGACCAAGCCCGCCTTCCGCCACGCCGCCCGTGCCCAGCACTGCGCGATCCCCGCCAACGGCTACTACGAGTGGCTGCGCACCGAGGTCCCCGGCCGCAAGACCCCCGAGAAGACCCCGTACTACGTGCACCCTCCCGCCGAGGAGCAGAGCATCTACTTCGCCGGCCTCTACGACTGGTGGCGCATCCCCAGCGGCCCCGATGAAGGACAGTGGCTGCTCTCGGCGACCATCCTCACCATGGACTCGCCGTCCGCCGAGGAGGCCGATACCCGGAACTCCGAGACCCTGCGCCAGCTCTCCCGGCTGCACGACCGCCTGCCGATCCCCCTGGAGACCACCGGGGACCCGCAGGACGGGCTGAGCACCTGGCTGCGCACCGCCGCCGAGGGCGCCGAGGCCGCCCAGCGGGCCATCGACGCGGTGCGGGAACGAGCCTACGATGTCGCCGCCGCATGGCGCCTGCGCGAGGTGGGACCGGCCGTGGGCAGCCCCCGGAACAACGGGCCCGAGCTGCTGGAACCGGCGGGGCAGCGGCGGCTGCTCTGAGCAGTCACGGCAGACACAGCAGACCCGTCAGACGCGCGCGGGCCCGAGCGCACCTCGGTGCGATCGGGCCCGCGCGGCGGCGTCCCGTGGGAGCCTAGAGCTCATCCTCCTCGGGGAACCACCGGTGGAAGTCCAGGGTCAGGTACAGGGCCAGCGCCGCGGCGTTGTCCTCGCTGATCCGCAGGGCCACGTGCTCGAACCCCTCCTCCTTCAGCTCTGTGATGGCCACGCGCAGCAGCTGCTCGGCGAAGCCCTCCCGGCGCCGGGAGGACTCCGTGAACAGCTCGAAGATATACGGCGAATCCGGTAGGTCATCGCCCACCCGGGACTCCAGCACCAGGGCGGCGGCGATGATCCGGCCCGCATCATCCACCACCACGGGGGAGGCCTTCGGCAGCACCGCGCCGTACTCGCCGTCGAACATGTGGTGCAGGATCTCCAGAGCGTGGGCCTGGGAAGTCACCGAACCGTCATCGTAGGCCGTGAAGAACAGCCGGGCCAGGCCGTCGGCGTCCTGGCGGGCCACCGGACGGGTGCTGACCGTGACCGGGCGGGTGGACGTCCACGTGTCCCCGATCAGCGTGATCTTTCCGCTCATGGGTTGCTCCTTCCGGGAGAGGGTGCCTCGGGTCCCGCGCCGAGGATCGGGCGGGACCGGGGTGGGCGCCCGGGAACCTGCACGTCAGTGTACCCGGCGCCACATGGGGACCGGGCAGATGACCGTCTGCGTCCGCTCAGGGCCGCGTTCAGGGCCGCCCCGGACCTCACGCGGGCGACACCGGATTGCCCGGCAGGGCCCCGGCGCGGGCCAGCAGCTCGCCCAGCCCGTGCAGCACCTCCCGGGAGTCGTTGCCCAGGGCGTCGTGGTGCAGCGTCGGGGAGGTCCACAGGTCCAGCGACCCCACCGACGCCGCGGTCTGTCGGGCCGCGTCGAAGTCCACGTACACGTCGTGCTCATACGCGCTGGCCGCCACCGGCACCTCGTTGCCCCGCAGAACCCGCAGGTCGTAGAGCCGCCCCCAGTCCTGCTTGGCCGCCAGCAGCTCCGCGACCTCCCGCAGCGGGCGCAGCGCCGGATCCAGGCGGAAGTGCCACGGCTGGATCATCTCCCCGGTGAACAGCAGCGGCCGGGCCCCCGGGGAGAACTCCGGCAGCTCCTCCCGCACCCGCTGCGCCGCCCACGCCGTCGCCGTGCCCGGGCCATCCGCGTAGATGGCCTCGTGCATCAGGGCGTACAGCGGGTGCCCCGCGAAGCCGACGACGCCGGCCGCCTCCGCCAGGAAGCCCTCCGCAAGGCCATCCGGGCCCTCGGCGAAGGCCGACTCCAGCAGGTAGTGCAGCCGGTGCACCCGCCCGGTGCCGCCCAGCAGCATCCCGACGCTCTGGAACCGCTCCGGGCTCAGCGGAGACCCATCCGGCAGCAGCGCCTCCCGCCCCGCCAGCAGATCCGCGATGCGCCCGGCCCGCTCGGCATCCTCCGGGTACCAGGAGTGGAACTCCCGGCTGCGCTCGGCCATCCTCCGGTACGTCGCCCGGTAGACCTCCTCGGAGCTCCGATGGATCGGGGCCAGGCCCGCGGTCATCCAGCAGTGCAGCAGGGACTCCGGGGCGAAGGACAGATAGGTCAGGGTCAGAAAGCCTCCGAAGCTCTGCCCCAGGCTCGCCCACCGGGTCTCCGGCTCCCCGGCCAGCAGCGTCGCGCGCACCGCCTCCGCATCGGCCACGATGTCCGGAGCGCGGAAATGCTCCAGGTACGCCGCCTGCGCCGCGGCGTCGCCCTCCCGCGCCAGGGAACCTGCGCTGAGCGGGGTGGACAGGCCCGTGCCGCGCTGATCCAGCAGCACCACCCGGTAGTGCGGGGCGAGCAGCCCCAGCCACCCGGAATCCGACGCCGGACGCGGGGAGGCCATCCCCGGCCCACCCTGCAGATACACCAGATACGGACGACGCCGCACCGGCACCGGCGCCTCCGGATCAGCACTCGTGGCCACCCGGGCGAAGACCTCGATCTCCCGGTCCGCCACCGCCTTCGGCACCGCCGGATCCTCCGGGTGGGTCCAGGCCCGGGCGTGCGCCAGCGGCACCCGGAACCGATGCTCGCTCAGCCGCAGGCTCCCGACCTCGTGCACGGGACCGGCCCGGTGCGGCACCGGGGTCGCGCCGGGCGCGGGCAGAACCCGGCTCATCGCCGCACCCCCTCGGGCCCGCCCATCGGCGCCTCACCCTCCAGCAGGTCCTCCGCGGCCTCCAGCGGTCCGGCCTCGGCGAAGGGACCGACGTGCCCGATGCGCAGCACCGGGGCGCCCGCCTCATCCGAGGCCGCCAGATCCACCACCGCCGTGATCCCGTGGTCGTAGGCCTCCTCCGGATCCGCGAAGGCCTGCCGCACCCGCCAGATCCCGGACTGCGAGTCATCGATCATCAGGTGCTGCGGGGAGCGCGCCTGGGCATCGGTGAACAGGTCGTCGTAGGTCTCGAAGTACTCGTCCATCGCATCCGCCCACCGGTCGGCATCCCACCCGGAGTCCCCGTCCAGGGAGCCCAGGGTGCGCTCGCGCTCGTCGGCGAACAGCTCCACTCGCCGGAACAGGGCGTTGCGCACCATGACGCGGAAGGCCCGCGGGTTGTCCGTGACCTTCGGGGCGGATTCGGCCACCAGCTCTTCCAGGGATTCCTGCGCGGGTGCCGCGTCCTGCCCGGCGCTCATTCGCTCCCACTCGTCGATCAGGGAGTTGTC
This sequence comes from Rothia kristinae NBRC 15354, assembly GCF_001570865.1. Lineage (GTDB taxonomy): Bacteria > Actinomycetota > Actinomycetes > Actinomycetales > Micrococcaceae > Rothia > Rothia kristinae. The sequence continues at coordinate 43,491 of NZ_BCSM01000010.1, read as the reverse complement.
CGTCTGCCGGATCAGCTCGCTTAGCCACGCGATGAGATCCTCCAGCTGCTCGGTCAGCGCCGCCGGGGGCACCGTCTGGCGCAGGGCCCGGTAGGCGTCCGAGAGGTAGCGCAGCAGGATGCCCTCCGAGCGGGACAGCTCGTAGAACTGCACGTACTGGCCGAAGGACATGGCCCGCTCGTACATGTCCCGCACCACCGACTTCGGGGACAGCTCGAACTCCGCGATCCACGGCGCCCCGGAGCGGTAGGTCTCGAAGGCCTGCTCCAGCAGCTCGGCCAGGGGCTGCGGGTAGGTGATCCGGTCCGCGGCGTTCATCCGCTCCGTGTACTCCATGCCCTCGGCCTTCATCGCGGCGATGGCCTCCCCGCGGGCCTTGCGCTCCTGGCCGATGAGCACCTGCCGCGGGTCATCCAGGGTCGCCTCGATCACGGAGACGGCGTCCAGCGCGTAGTCCGGCGACTCCCGATCCAGCAGCTCCAGGGCCGCCAGGGCGAAGGGGGACAGCGGCTGGTTCAGCGCGAAGTCCTCCTGCAGCTGCACGGTCAGCGCCACCGGGCGGCCCTCCTCATCCGGGCGATCCAGGCGGCGCAGGACGCCGGCAGCCAGCAGCTCCCGGTAGATGCCCAGGGCCCGGCGGATCATCTCCCGCTGCCGGGCCGGGGTCTCGTGGTTCTCCCGCAGCAGCCGGCCGGCCGCGGCGAAGGGGTCCCCGGGCCGGTGCAGCAGGTTCAGCAGCATCGAGTGGGTCACCCCGAAGGAGCTGGTCAGCGGCTCAGGCTCGGCGGCCACCAGCTGCTCGAAGGTCTGGCGCGACCACGTCACGAAGCCCTGCGGGGGCTTCTTCCGCTTGCCCCGCAGGGACTGCTCGATCCGCTTCTCGTCCTCCCCGAAGCGGTTCCTGGCCTTCTCCAGCAGCTTCGCGTTCTCGATCTCGTGCTCCGGGGCCTGCACGACGACGGTCCCGGCCGTGTCATATCCGGCCCGCCCGGCCCGTCCGGCGATCTGGTGGAACTCCCGGGCCTTCAGCCGCCGGGTGCGGCGTCCGTCGAACTTGGACAGGGCCGTGATCAGCACCGTGCGGATCGGCACGTTGATGCCGACGCCGAGGGTGTCCGTGCCGCAGATGACCTTCAGCAGCCCGCGCTGGGCCAGCTGCTCGACCAGCCGCCGGTACTTGGGCAGCATCCCGGCGTGGTGCACCCCGATGCCGTGGCGCACCAGCTTGTTCAGGGTCTTGCCGAAGCCCGCCGAGAACCGGAAGCCCGCGATCGCCTCGGAGACCGCCTGCTGCTCCTCCTTGGACAGCACCGCGATGCTCATCAGCGCCTGGGCCTGCTCCATGGCCTGGGCCTGGGAGAAGTGGACCACGTACACCGGGGCCCGGTCCGTGCGCACCAGCTCCTCGATGGCCTCGTGCACGGGCTGCTCCGAGTAGTAGTAGTGCAGCGGGATCGGCCGCTCCGAGGAGGTCACGTAGGCCGTCTCCCGGCCCGTCAGCTCGCTCAGCTCCCGCCGGAACCGGGTCACATCCCCCAGGGTCGCGGACATCAGCAGGAACTGCGCCTGCGGCAGCTCCAGCAGCGGCACCTGCCACGCCCAGCCCCGCTGGGGATCCGAGTAGAAGTGGAACTCGTCCATGACCACCTGGCACAGATCGGCCCCCGCGCCCTCGCGCAGCACCACGTTCGCCAGGATCTCCGCGGTGCAGCACACGATCGGCGCACCGGCGTTGATCGAGGAGTCCCCGGTGACCATCCCGACGTTCTGCGCGCCGAAGATCGCGCACAGGTCGAAGAACTTCTCCGAGACCAGCGCCTTGATCGGCGCCGTGTAGTAGGAGCGCTGCCCGCGGGCCAGGCCCGTGAAGTGCGCGGCCACCGCGACCGTGGACTTCCCGGAGCCGGTCGGGGTGGCCAGGATGACGTTGGCCCCGGAGGCCAGCTCCAGCACCGCCTCCTCCTGCGCCGGGTACAGCTGCATCCCCCGGGAGTCGATCCACCGGGAGAAGCCGTCGGCGATCTCCTCCGCGGTCAGCGGATTCGAGGCGAAATCTCCCCGGAAGTAGCGGCGGTCGTCATCGGCGAGGCGGGGGTCCAGGGCTTCGAGCAGTCTCATCGGGCCCGAGTCTACCGACCCGCCCGGGTCGGCCCCGCTTGCGCCCGCCCGACCCGACCCCGCCGCCTCGGCCGGGTTGGGTCCCGCCGCCACCATACTGGAGAGGGAACGCACCCATCCCCACGACGACGGGAGTCCCCATGAGCATGCCCTCCGACCTCGAGATCGCCCAGCAGGCCCAGCCCCGGCCCATCGAGGAGATCGCCGCGACCGCCGGCATCGAGCGCGACCGGCTGGAGCCCTACGGCCGCCACGTCGCCAAGCTCCTGCCCGCCGCCGACGCCGCCCCCGAATGGCGTCGCGGCCGCTACGTCCTGGTCACCGCCATCACTCCGACGCCGCTGGGGGAGGGCAAGACCGCCACCTCCGTCTCCCTGGCCCAGGGCATGGCGCGCACCGGCCGCTCCGCGATGCTCACCCTGCGCCAGCCCTCCCTGGGCCCGACCTTCGGGATCAAGGGCGGGGCCGCCGGCGGCGGGTACTCGCAGGTCATCCCCATGGACAAGCTCAACCTGCACCTGACCGGGGACTTCCACGCCGTCACCGCCGCGCACAACATGCTCGCGGCGCTGCTGGACAACCATCTGCACCACGGCAACGCCCTGGACATCGACGAGCGCAGCATCACGTGGCGGCGCGTCCTGGACATCAACGACCGCTCCCTGCGCCACGTCGTCATCGGCCTGGGGGAGCGCCAGGACGGGGTCACCCGCCAGAGCGGCTTCGACATCACCTCGGCCAGCGAGATCATGGTCATCCTCTCCCTGGCCACGGATCTGGCGGATCTGAAGGCCCGGCTGGCCCGCATCGTCGTGGCCTCCACCCGGGACGGCGCGCCCGTGACCGCCGAGGACCTGAAGGCCGACGGCGCGCTGGCGGCTCTGCTGGCCGACGTGATCCACCCGAACCTGATGCAGACCCTCGAAGGGGTCCCCGCCCTGATCCACACCGGGCCCTTCGGCAACATCGCCACCGGCAACTCCTCGATCCTCGCCGACTACGCCGCCCTGGAGCACGCCGACTACGTCATTACCGAGGCCGGATTCGGAGCGGACATGGGTGCCGAGCGCTTCGTCAACGTCAAGTGCCGGGTCTCCGGGCTGACCCCGGACGCCGCGGTCCTCGTGGTCACCGTCCGGGCGCTGAAGGCCCACTCCGGACGCCACCGGATCGTGCCCGGCAAGCCCCTGCCCGAGGAGCTGCTGGCCGAGAACCCCGAGGACGTGCGCGCCGGGGCCCCGAACCTGCTCAAGCACCTGGAGATCCTGCGCGGCTTCGGCATCAGCCCCGTCGTGGCGATCAACGCCTTCCCGACCGACCACCCCAGCGAGCACGCCGTCATCCGGGAGATCGCCGAGCGGGCCGGGGCGCGGGTGGCCGTGCACGAGGGCGTGGCCCGCGGTGGAGACGGCGCCACCGAGCTGGCCGACGCCGTGGCCGAGGCCTGCGAGCAGCCGCACGAGCTGGTGCCCACCTACGCCCCCGAGGATTCCCTGACGGACAAGCTCGACGCCGTGGCCCGGAAGGTCTACGGGGCCGACGGGCTGGAGATCGCCCCGGCGGCTGCCCGCCAGCTGGCCCGCTGCGAAGAGCAGGGCTGCGGGGACCTGCCCGTGGTCATCGCCAAGACGCACCTGTCCCTGACCGCGGATCCCAGTCGGAAGGGCGCCCCGACGGGATGGCGCCTGCCGGTGCGGGAGGTGCGCCTGGCGGCCGGGGCCGGCTACGTCTACGCGATCTGCGGGACCATGCGCACCATGCCGGGGCTGTCCGCCTCCCCGGCGGCCGAGCGCATCGGGCTCGACGCCGACGGCGCCGTGCACGGGCTGTTCTGAGCCGGTTCAGGCGCGACGACGCCCCGTCGACCGCTCGCACGAGGGCGGTCGACGGGGCGTCGCGGCGTCGTCGGGAGGGCGGGGGAGGGATCAGCGATCGGCCGAGACCACGCTCCCGGCTGCCGATCCGCGGCTCACCAGCCGCGCCGCTCCCACTCGTCCAGGTGCGGGCGCTCGGCTCCCAGAGTCGTGGACTCGCCGTGACCGGGCAGGATGAGGGTGCCGTCGTCGTAGACGTCGAAGATCTTGGTGCGCACATCGTGCAGCAGGGCGCGGAAGGCCTCGAGGGAGTCGGTCTTGCCCACCCCGCCCGGGAACAGGGAGTCGCCCGTGAAGATCACGGTGCGCCCGGCCGGGTCCTCGTAGGCCAGGGCGATCGAGCCGGGGGTGTGCCCGCGCAGCTCGATGACCTTGAGGGAGAATCCCTCCAGATCCGCGGTGTCCCCGTCCTGGAAGGTGATGTCCATGGGCACGTCGATGTCCTGCTCGTCCCGCACCCCGCAGGCGGTCAGTGCCTCCGAGCGGGAGCGGATCTCCGCCAGCGCCCGCACGTGATCCCAGTGCGAATGCGTGGTCACGATCAGCTGCACGTTGCCGCAGCAGGTGCAGGACCCGGAGACGTCCTCGCGCCCGGCGGCCACCAACCCGGAGATCCGCTCCGGCTCGTCGGCCGCGTCGATCAGCAGCTGGGCCCCGGTGGAGCGGCAGGTCATCAGGTACACGTTGTTGTCCATCGAGGAGACGCTGATCCACCGGATCGTCACCTCGGACAGGTCGAGCTTCTCGGTCGCGAGTGCCATCATGCGCACGATTCTAGGGCCCCGCGGCCCCGCCCCCGCAACACGCGCGTGACGCACGCGCAACGCGACCGCCCCTCCGCACCCGTGGACCCGCGCCCGTGAGCCTCGGACACGCCGCGACCCCTGCCGGGCTCATGGGGCGCGGAAGGGGCGGGCCGGTGCGTTCGCCGGTGAGGGAAATCCGCCCGGCGGTCGTTCCGGACAGCTTCGCGAGCCGTAGAATAGATCTTCGAATGCCCGGCGACCGCGCCGCCCCCAACCCGGAAGGGAGCCCTCCCGCACCCATGAGCACCACCGCCGCCGCGCCCGCCGCGGGCGCCCAGGACCCCACCGAGATCATCGTCAAGGGGGCGCGGGAGAACAACCTGCGCACCGTGGACCTGCGGATCCCCCGCAACGCCATGGTGGTGTTCACCGGTCTGTCCGGCTCCGGCAAGTCCTCCCTGGCCTTCGACACCATCTTCGCCGAGGGCCAGCGCCGCTACGTCGAATCCCTGTCCGCCTACGCCCGGATGTTCCTCGGCCAGGTGGACAAGCCCGACGTCGACTTCATCGAGGGCCTGTCCCCGGCGGTGTCCATCGATCAGAAGTCCACCTCCAAGAACCCCCGCTCGACGGTCGGCACCATCACCGAGATCTACGATTACATGCGCCTGCTCTGGGCGCGCATCGGGCACCCCCACTGCCCGGTCTGCGGGGAGCCGATCGAGAAGCAGACCCCGCAGCAGATCGTGGACCAGCTGATGACCCGCCCGGAGCGGACCCGCCTGCAGGTCCTCGCCCCGGTGGTCCGCGCCCGCAAGGGCGAGTTCCAGGACCTGTTCTCCTCCCTGGCCCAGCAGGGCTACTCCCGGGCCGTGGTGGACGGGGAGCAGATCCGACTCACCGAGCCGCCGAGCCTGAAGAAGCAGTACAAGCACACCATCTCCGTGGTCGTGGACCGCATCGCCATCAAGGACTCCGCCCACCAGCGGCTCACGGACTCCATCGAGACCGCCCTGGGTCTGGCCGAGGGGCGAGTGACCATCGACTGGGTGGACGAGCCCGAGGACTCCGAGGCGCGCAGCCGCACCTACAGCGAGAACCTCGCCTGCCCCAACGGCCACGAGCTGGGCCAGACCGAGATCGAGCCGCGCTCCTTCTCCTTCAACAGCCCCTTCGGCGCCTGCCCCGAGTGCGACGGCATCGGCTCCCGGCTGGAGGTCGACGAGTCCCTGGTGGTCCCCGACCCGGAGAAGACCCTGGGGGAGGGGGCCATCGCCCCGTGGTCCCAGGGCAAGTCCACCACCGAGTACTGGCTGCGTCTGCTCGGCGGGCTCGGCCGGGAGGTCGGCTTCGACCTGAACACCCCGTGGGAGGAGCTGCCGAAGAAGGCCCGCCGGGCGATCCTGCACGGCAAGGACTTCAAGGTGGAGGTCGCCTACCGCAACCGCTTCGGCCGCGAGCGGCGCTACACCTCCGGCTTCGAGGGCGTCTACGCGTACATCCAGCGCAAGCACGAGGAGACCGAGTCCGACTGGGCCAAGGACCGCTACGAGCAGTACATGCGCCAGACCCCGTGCCCGGCCTGCGGCGGCGCCCGGCTGAACCCGACGATGCTCGCGGTGCACGTGGGCGGGAAGTCCATCGCCGAGGTCACCGCGATGCCGATGACCGGGGCCCAGGAGTTCATGGCCGGGCTGCGCCTGGATGAGCGCGAGCGGCACATCGCCGAGCAGGTGCTCAAGGAGATCAATGCCCGGCTGCAGTTCCTGCTCGACGTCGGCCTGGACTACCTGACCCTGGACCGGGCGGCCGCGACCCTGTCCGGCGGGGAGGCCCAGCGCATCCGCCTGGCCACCCAGATCGGCTCCGGGCTGGTCGGGGTCCTCTACGTCCTGGACGAGCCCTCGATCGGCCTGCACCAGCGGGACAACCGGCGGCTGATCGAGACCCTGACCAAGCTGCGGGACATGGGCAACACCCTGATCGTCGTGGAGCACGATGAGGACACCATCCGGGAATCCGACTGGGTGGTCGACGTCGGACCCGGCGCGGGCGAGCACGGCGGGCGCATCGTGCACTCCGGGCCGTACCGGCAGCTGCTGGAGAACCGGGAGTCCCTGACCGGGGCCTACCTGTCCGGGCGCCGTCAGATCGCGGTGCCCGCGCGGCGGCGCCCGGTGGACCGCAAGCGGATGGTGAAGGTGGTCGGGGCGAAGGAGAACAACCTGCGCGACGTCACGGTGTCCTTCCCCCTGGGCGTGCTCACCGCCGTCACCGGGGTCTCCGGCTCGGGCAAGTCCACCCTGGTCAACGACATCCTCTACACCGCGCTGGCCAACCGGCTCAACGGCGCCAAGCAGGTTCCGGGTCGGCACCGGCGGGTGGAGGGCCTGGAGCACCTGGACAAGATCGTGCACGTGGATCAGAGCCCCATCGGCCGGATGCCCCGCTCCAACCCCGCCACCTACACGGGGGTCTTCGACCACATCCGGCGGCTGTTCGCCGAGACCAACGAGGCCAAGGTGCGCGGCTACCAGCCGGGGCGCTTCTCCTTCAACGTCAAGGGCGGGCGCTGCGAGGCCTGCGCCGGGGACGGGACGCTGAAGATCGAGATGAACTTCCTGCCCGACGTGTACGTGCCGTGCGAGGTCTGCCACGGGGCCCGGTACAACCGGGAGACCCTGGAGATCCGCTACAAGGGCAAGAACATCGCCGAGGTGCTGGACATGCCCGTGGAGGAGGCCGCCGAGTTCTTCTCCGCCTTCACCCCGATCGCCCGGCACCTGAACACCCTCGTCGACGTCGGGCTGGGCTACATCCGGCTGGGTCAGCCCGCCCCCACCCTCTCCGGGGGTGAGGCCCAGCGGGTCAAGCTCGCCTCCGAGCTGCAGAAGCGCTCCAACGGGCGGACCATCTACGTGCTGGATGAGCCGACCACGGGCCTGCACTTCGAGGACATCGCCAAGCTGCTCAAGGTCCTGCAGTCCCTCGTGGACAAGGGCAACACCGTCCTGACGATCGAACACAACCTGGACGTCATCAAATCCGCGGACTGGATCGTGGACATGGGTCCGGAGGGCGGCTCCGGCGGCGGGCAGGTCATCGCCCAGGGCACCCCGGAGCAGGTCGCCCAGGAGCCGGGCAGCCACACCGGGCGCTTCCTGGCGGAGATCCTCGGGACCGACGACGACGGGCACGGCGCGTGAGCGGCGCTCCCGCCGGATCCGTCCCGGCGGTGCTGTTCGACCTGGACGGGACCCTGCTGGATCCGGCCGGGGCCATCACCGAGACCATCGCCGAGGCCATCCAGGCCCAGGGCCATCCGCGCCCGGAGGAGGCCACGCTGCGCCGGTTCGTAGGGCCGCCCGCCTCGGTGGGCCTGGAGCGGCACACGGACCTCTCCCCGGCCGAGCGCCGCGCCGCCCTGGCCGCCTACCGCGAGGCGTATCCCGCCCGGGCTGCCCGGGACTCCCGGCTCTACCCCGGGGTGGCGCAGCTGCTGCGGGACCTGCGCGCCGCGGGGGCCGCGGTGGCCCTGGCCACCCAGAAGCCGCAGCCCAGCGCCGAGCGGATCGCCGCGCACTTCGGGCTGGACGCCCTCGCGGACGTCATCTCCGGGGCGAGGGATGAGCTGCGCCCGGAGACCGCCCACCTGCCCGTGGACAAGGCCGGGGTCATCGCCCGCGCCCTGGACCTGCTGGCCCGGCGCGGGCTGGCGGCCGATCCGCGGCGCACCGTGATGGTCGGGGACCGGGAGTACGACGTCGAGGGCGCCCGGGTCCACGGCCTGGACTGCATCGGAGTGGCCTGGGGGTTCGCCGCCCCCGGAGAGCTCACCGCACACGGGGCCGCCGCCGTCGCGGAGGACGTCGACGCGCTGCGGGCCCAGCTGGCCCGGCGCTGCGACCTGCGGCTGGAGGGGACGGGATGACCTCGCCGCCGTGACGTGCCGCGCCCGGGGGTGGGAGCCGGTGTCGGGGAAATGTACAGTGTTCATGACACGCGCACCACACCGGCGAGGTCGCCGGCTCGGATGAGGGAAGGACCCTGACCAGACCCATGGAGAAGCTGTACCGGCTGACGCAGACGGCCGTGACCGGCCTGATCAAGACCGTCTTCCGGGCCAGGGTCACCGGTCTGAAGCGCTTCCCCGCCTCCGGTCCCGTGATCGTGGCCTCCAACCACCGGGCCTTCCTGGACTCCGTCATCATCTCCGCGCTCATGCCGCGGCGGGTGGCCTTCCTGGCGAAGGCCGAGTACGTGAACTCCCCGGGGTTCAAGGGTCGGCTGATGAAGCGGATCTTCGAGCTGATCGACATCATCCCCGTGAACCGCGCGGATCAGATCGAACGGCTCAAGGCCCTGGAGATCGGCCTGGAGCGCCTGGAGCGCGGCGGGGTCTTCGGGATCTACCCGGAGGGCACCCGCTCCCTGGACGGCTACCTCTACCGCGGCAAGATCGGGGTGGCGTGGCTGGCGCACATGACCGGCGCCCCCGTCGTCCCCGTCGGGCTGATCGGCACCGAGCGGATCCAGCCGCCCGGCACGAAGCTGCTGCGCCCGGTGCGCTTCACGGTGCGCGTCGGCGAGCCGATGAGCTTCGAGAAGCTCGGCGAGAAGCAGTCCGGGGCCCAGCGGCGGGCCACCACGGACGCGATCATGGACGAGATCGCCCGCCTGTGCGGGCAGCCGCGCAAGAACGAATACAACACCTCGCCCTCCCTGGCCAAGGACGCCGGCGCCTGACGTCCCGCGGGGAGGACCCGGTGCCCGAGCACTCAGGAGGACACCCTTCCCATGGCCGATCCGGCGACCTACCGGCCCCGCACGGGGGACATCCCCACCGACCCCGGCGTGTACCGCTTCCGGGACGACGTCGGGCGGGTCATCTACGTGGGCAAGGCCAAGAACCTGCGCAACCGGCTGACCAGCTACTTCGCCAAACCCGAGCAGCTGGCGCCGAAGACCTACGCGATGGTCCACACCGCGGCCGGGGTCGAATGGACCGTGGTGGCCTCCGAGCTGGAATCCCTGCAGCTGGAATACACCTGGATCAAGCAGTACACCCCGCGGTTCAACATCAAATACCGGGACGACAAGTCCTACCCGTACCTCGCGGTGTCCATGGCCGAGAAGTACCCCCGCGCGCAGGTGATGCGCGGGGAGAAGAAGAAGGGCACCCGCTACTTCGGGCCGTTCTCCCAGGCGTGGGCCATCCGCGAGACCCTGGACGCCCTGCTGCGGGTCTTCCCCGTGCGCACCTGCTCCGGGGCGGTGTTCCGCCGCGCCGAGCAGCAGGATCGGCCCTGCCTGCTCGGGTACATCGACAAGTGCTCCGCCCCGTGCGTCGGGCGCATCTCCGCGGAGGACCACCGAGAGCTGGCCGATCGACTCTGCCGGTTCATGGCGGGGGACTCCGAGCGGTTCATCCGGGAGCTGACCCGGCGGATGCACCGGGCGGCGGAGGAGATGGACTTCGAGGTCGCCGCCCGGCTGCGCGATGACATCCAGGCCCTGCGCACCGCCTTCGAGCGCAACGCCGTCGTGCTCTCGGATTCGGTGGACGCGGACCTGTTCGCCTTCCACGAGGACGAGCTGGAGGCCGCCGCCCAGGTCTTCCACGTGCGCGGCGGGCGCATCCGCGGCCAGCGCGGGTGGATCGTGGAGAAGGTCGAGGACCTCACCCCGGGGGAGATGGTCGAGCAGCTGCTGCAGCAGGTCTACGGGGAATCGGCCGTGACCCTGGCCTCCACCCCGCATGAGGACGAGACCAGCGCCCACGAGATCCCCCGCACCGTGCTGGTGCCCGTGCTGCCCAGCAACCGCGAGCAGCTGGAGCAGTGGCTGACGGGACTGCGCGGCTCGCGTGTCCGGATCTCCGTGCCGCAGCGCGGGGAGCGGGCGCAGCTGATGGGCACCGTCGCGGACAACGCCAAGCAGTCCCTGATGCTGCACAAGTCCCGCCGGGCCGGGGACCTGACCACCCGCAGCGCCTCCCTGCAGGAGCTGCAGGAGGCCCTGGGGCTGCCGGACCCGCTGATGCGCATCGAGTGCTACGACATCTCCCACGTGCAGGGCACCAACGTGGTGGCCTCCATGGTGGTCTTCGAGGACGGGCTGCCCCGCAAATCCGAGTACCGCAAGTTCTCCATCCGCGGGGAGGCGGCCCGCGACGACACCGCCTCGATGCACGACGTCATCACCCGCCGCTTCAAGCGCCACCTGGCAGATCAGGAGGAGCGGGCCCGGGCGGGGGTGCGCACCGGGCAGATCGACGCCGAGCAGGCCGGGGCCCCGGAGCCGCAGCGCTTCGCCTACCCGCCCAATCTCGTCGTCGTGGACGGCGGGCCCCCGCAGGTCGCCGCGGCCCGCCAGGCCCTGGACGAGCTGGGGATCTCCGACGTCGCGGTGGTCGGGCTGGCCAAGCGCCTGGAGGAGATCTGGGTGCCGGACGACGACTTCCCGGTCATCCTGCCGCGCGCCTCGCAGGGGTTGTTCCTGCTGCAGCGCCTGCGCGATGAGGCCCACCGGTTCGCGATCACCTTCCACCGCTCCAAGCGCGGCAAGGCCATGCTCTCCTCGGCCCTGGACGGGATCCCGGGGCTCGGGGCCGCCCGCCGGGATGCGCTGCTGGCGCAGTTCGGCACGCTGCAGGCCATCCGGGAGGCCGACGTCGAGCAGCTCACCCGGGTGCGCGGGATCGGGCCGAAGCTGGCCGAGGCCGTGCAGGAGCACCTGCGCGCCGAGGAGCCGGAACCGGCGCCGGATCCGCAGCCGGAATCGGCATCGGGACCGGCACCGGCCGCCGACGGCGCCTGATCGGGGCCTTGGGGCCCTGGGGTCTTGGGGCGCCGGAGTATCCTGGAGGGGCAGCCGCGTCCCGCTTCCCCCGTCCGGGGACGCGCCCCTGACCACAGGCACGACCCAGCAGGAGACGAGCACCCGGTGACCTCGCAGCAGCCCCCCTCAGCATCCGCCCCACAACCGCCCCGCGACCGGTCCGAGACCCCCGCCCCCGACGCCGGGAATGATCCGCTCGTGCCCCAGAAGCCCGCCGCCCAGTCGGAGATGCTCGTGATCACCGGGATCTCCGGGGCCGGGCGCTCGACCGCCGCGCACACGCTGGAGGACAACGGCTGGTACGTCGTGGACAACCTGCCGCCGCAGATGCTCACCCCCCTGGTGGATCTGGTGGCGCGCAGCCCCAAGGCCATGCCGCGCCTGGCCGTGATCATCGACATCCGGGGCACCGCCCTGTTCGAGAACTTCCGCGAGGCCCTGGACGTGCTCAACGCCGCCCCGGTCGAGTACACGGTGCTCTTCCTCGACGCCTCGGATCAGGCGATCATCGCCCGCTACGAGGCCCAGCGCCGCCCCCACCCGCTGCAGAGGGAGGGGCGCATCCTGGACGGGATCCACGCCGAGCGGGAGCTGCTGGCCGATCTCAAGCGCCGGGCCGACGTCGTGCTGGACACCTCGGAGTACAACGTGCACGAGCTGTCCAAGGTCATCTCCCGCACCTACTCGGCCACGGGCCCCTCGGTGGTGAACCTGACGGTCATGAGCTTCGGCTTCAAGTACGGGGTGCCGGCCGATGCGAACTTCATGGCCGATATGCGCTTCGTCCCCAACCCGCACTGGGTTCCCGCCCTGCGGCCCAAGACGGGCCAGGACCCGGAGGTGCGGGACTTCGTGCTCAAGGACAGCGGCGCCCAGACCTTCGTGGACCAGTACGCCGAGGCGCTGAAGCCCGTGATCGCCGGCTACCGCTCGGAGAACAAGCACTACGCGACCATCGCGATCGGCTGCACCGGCGGCAAGCACCGCTCGGTCGCGGTGACCGAGGAGCTGGCCCGGCGGCTCAAGGGCCTGCCCAACGTCACCGTGAACGTCCAGCACCGCGATCTGGGGCGGGAGTAGCGCCGTGGCCGCGATCGGATCCCGGGGCGAGGCCGTCCCGGAGGCCGGGGCCGGCGCCCCGCGCGTCGTCGCCCTCGGCGGGGGCCACGGGCTCTACGCCTCGCTCTCGGCGCTGCGCCTGCTCACCCCGCAGCTGACCGCGGTGGTCACGGTCGCCGATGACGGCGGCTCCTCCGGGCGGCTGCGGGAGCAGTTCGACGTGCTGCCGCCGGGGGACCTGCGCATGGCGCTGTCCGCCTTGTGCGACGACTCCGCGTGGGGGCACCTGTGGCGGGAGGCGATGCAGCATCGCTTCTCGACCCTGCCCGGTTCCTCGGGGGAGCTGGACGGGCACGCGATGGGCAACCTGCTGCTGCTGAGCCTGTGGCAGCTGCTGGATGATCCGGTGGCCGGACTGGACTGGGCCTCCCAGCTGCTGAAGGCCCGCGGGCGGGTCCTGCCGATGGCGGTGGATCCCCTCGTGGTCTCCGGGTGGGTGCGGGACCATCAGGGCGCCCCGAAGCGGATCACGGGCCAGGCGCGCCTGGCCACCGCCGAGCGCGTCGAGCGGATCAGCCTGGAGCCGGCCGAGGCCCGGGCCTGCCCCGAAGCGCTGGAGGCGATCCGCGCGGCGGACTGGCTCGTGCTGGGCCCCGGGTCCTGGTACACCTCGGTCATCCCGCACCTGCTGCTGCCGGAGCTGCGGGAGGCGATCTGCTCCTCCGCGGCGCGGGTGTGCGTGTGCATGAACCTCGCGATGGAGCGGCGCGAGACCGCCGGACTGGGTGCCGTCGGGCACCTGGAGGTCCTGGAGCGGTACGCTCCCGGCCTGCAGATCGACGCCGTCGTCGCGGACCCCTCGGCCCTGTCGGATCCGCAGGGGTTCGACGCGGCGGTGCGCGAACGCGGCGCGCGGCTGGTCAGCCAGTCGCTGCGTCGGCGCCGCGGGGAGGACGTGCACAGCCACCTGCGCCTGGCCGCGGCCTACCAGGAGGCCATGGGCCTGCCCGAGGAGCCCGTGCTCAGCCCGCCCGCGGCGCCTCACGACTGAGGCCCCGCGACTGACCCCACCCACTGACCATCCCGGCCGGTGCCTCCGCTGAGCGCCGTCTCACCGCGGGCACCCGGCCCAGACCCCCTTCGGAGAGGAATCCCCCACCATGGCCCTGACCGCACTGGCTAAGGACGAGCTGGCAGGCCTGGAGACGCCCCGGGCTTCCGCGCGCCAGGCGCAGACCGCCGCGCTGCTGCGCTTCGCCGGGGGTCTGCACCTGGTCGGCGGGCGCATCGTCATCGAGGCCGAGCTGGATCACCTGCCCACCGGGCGGCGGCTGCTCGCGGAGATCGGGGAGCTGTACGGGCAGACGGGACGGCTGTACTCGGTGGCCGGCGGCGCGCTGAAGAAGGGCGGGCACTACGTCCTGCGCATCGACCGGGGCGCGGAGGCCCTGGCGCGCCAGACGGGCCTGCTGGATGCCCGGGGTCGGCCGGCGCGCGGGCTGCCCTCGGCCGTGGTCAACGGCTCCGTCGATGATGCGGCCGCCGCCCTGCGCGGGGCCTTCCTGGCCCGCGGATCCCTGACGGAGCCGGGCCGCTCCGCCGCCCTGGAGTTCACCTGCCCGGGCTCCGAGGCGGCCCTGGCGCTGGTCGGCTGCGCCCGGCGCCTGGACGTGCTGGCCAAGGCCCGGGAGTCCCGGGGGGCTGACCGGGTGCTCGTGCGCGACGGCGCCGGGATCTGCGCGCTGCTGCGCGCCCTGGGGGCCACCCGGGCGCTGCGCCGATGGGAGAAGGGCCGCGTCCACCGGGAGGTGCGCGGCACGGCCAACCGGCTGGCCAACTTCGACGACGCCAACCTCCGGCGCTCCGCGCAGGCGGCCGTGACCGCCGGGGCGCGGGTCGAGCGCGCCCTGGAGATCCTGGGCGATGACGTCCCGGAGCATCTGCGCGAGGCCGGGAGGCTGCGACTGGAGCACCGACACGCGAGCTTGGATGAGCTGGGGCGCCTGGCGGATCCGCCGCTGACCAAGGACGCGATCGCCGGGCGGATCCGGCGGCTGCTGGCCCTGGCCCGGCGCACGGCCGAGGCCGAGCAGGCGCGGGCGGGCGAGGAGCAGGACGCCGCGGGCCGGTGAGCCCGCGCGTCGATGACGCCGCGGGCCGGTGAGCCCGCGCGTCGATGACGCCGCGCCGCCCGCGCTGTTCGCCATCGGCGATGAGAAACCCACACGATCCCAGATCCGGCGGCTCAGCGGCCCGGGAGACGGCCATTTCGGTGGCGGGCGTCACGAGAAGGAGGGCTCGGAGGGTGTGAAATCCCACCGGAAACAAAATTCACCCCCGGAATCGCACCCAAACACACACGCGATCCACTAGGCTGGAACCAGCACCGGATGCGAGGGCGGTTCCACCCGCCGCCGGGTCCGGACCTGGGGAGGCCCCCGCGGGTCCCCTCGACCACGAATACTCAAACTGAGGAGTTTGATCACAGTGACTGTACGCATCGGCATCAACGGCTTCGGACGCATCGGGCGCAACTACTTCCGCGCCGTGCGGGAGCAGGGCGAGAACATCGAGATCGTCGCCGTCAACGACCTCACCTCCCCGGAGACCCTGGCTCACCTCCTCAAGTACGACTCCATCCTCGGGCCGCTGAAGGCCGAGGTGTCCGTCAAGGACGGCAACATCGTCGTCGACGGCAAGGAGATCAAGGTCCTGTCCGAGAAGGACCCGGCCAACCTGCCGTGGAAGGACCTGGGCGTGGACATCGTCCTGGAGTCCACCGGTCTGTTCACCGACGGCAACAAGGCCAAGGCCCACATCGAGGCCGGCGCCAAGAAGGTCATCGTCTCCGCCCCGGGCACCAACCTGGACGGCACCTTCGTCATGGGCGTGAACGACGACACCTACGATGCCGAGAAGCACAACGTCGTCTCCAACGCCTCCTGCACCACCAACTGCCTGGCCCCGCTGGCCAAGGTGATGGACCAGAAGTTCGGCATCAAGTCCGGCCTGATGACCACCATCCACTCCTACACAGCGGACCAGCGCCTGCAGGACGCCCCCCACAAGGATCTGCGTCGCGCCCGGGCCGCGGCCGTGAACATGATCCCGACCTCCACCGGCGCCGCCCGCACCGTGGGCAAGGTCTACGAGCCGGTCGCCGGCAAGCTGGACGGCATGGCCTTCCGCGTGCCGACCATCACCGGCTCCATCGTGGACCTGTCCCTGACCCTGGAGAAGGACGCCACCGTCGAGGAGATCAACGCCGCCGTCAAGGAGGCCGCCGAGGGCGAGTACCAGGGCATCATCAAGTACACCGAGGACCCGATCGTCTCCACCGACATCGTCGGCGAGGAGATCTCCACGGTCTTCGACGCGCAGCTGACCTCCGTGCTGAACGGCCAGGTCAAGGTCTTCGCGTGGTACGACAACGAGTGGGGCTTCACCTCCCGCACGGTGAAGTTCACCAACAAGATCGCCGCCGCGCTGTAAGCGCGGACTGAGCGGGAACATCACCTTTCGACGCGAGGCAAGGGAGCAAGCGATGGCACAGGCACTGGATGAACTGATCGACGCGGGCGTGAAGGGACGCCGGATCCTGGTCCGGTCCGACCTCAACGTCCCGCTGGACGGACAGCAGGTCACGGACGACGGACGCATCAGGGCGTCCCTGCCCGTGCTCGAGAAGCTGACCGGCGCCGGTGCCCGGGTCATCGTGACCGCCCACCTCGGTCGGCCCAAGGGGGAGCACAACCCCAAGTACTCCCTCAAGCCCGCGGCCGACCGCCTCCGTGAGCTCGCGGATTTCCCCGTGCAGCTCGCGGAGGACGTCGTGGGGGATGACGCCCGTGCCAAGGCCGAGGCGCTGTCCGACGGCGAGGTCCTCGTCGTCGAGAACGTGCGCTTCGACCCCCGGGAGACCTCCAAGGACGACGCCGAGCGCGAGGCGTTCGCCGACGAGCTCGTGGCCCTGACGGGTCAGGACGGCGCCTACGTGGACGATGCCTTCGGCGCCGTGCACCGGAAGCACGCCTCCGTCTACGACGTCGCCCGGAAGCTGCCGGCCTACCTGGGCGACCTCGTCAAGACCGAGCTGGAGGTCCTCAAGCGGATCACCGAGGACCCACAGCGGCCCTTCGTGGTCGTGATGGGCGGGGCCAAGGTCTCCGACAAGCTCGCCGTGATCGAGAACCTCATCGGCAAGGCCGATGCCCTCCTGATCGGCGGCGGCATGAGCTACACCTTCGCCGCCGCGCAGGGTCACGCGGTCGGCAAGTCCATCCTCGAGAAGGACCAGATCGACACCGTCAAGCGGTACCTGGCCGAGGCGAAGGAGAAGGGCACCGAGATCGTGCTGCCCGTGGACGTCACCTGGGCCGCGGACTTCGCCGCCGACGCCGAGCACGAGATCCGCCCCGTGGAGGACCTCGAGGGCGGGAAGATCGGCCCCGAGGGCGAGGGCCTGGACATCGGAACCGAGACGGTCAAGCTGTTCTCCGAGCGGATCAAGGACGCCCGCACCATCTTCTGGAACGGCCCCATGGGCGTGTTCGAGATGCCCGCCTTCGCCAAGGGCACCGAGGCCATCGCCCGGGCCATCGCCGACTCCGACGCCTTCAGCGTGATCGGCGGCGGCGACTCCGCCTCCGCGGTGCGCAACCTCGGCTTCTCGGACGACGAGTTCGGGCACATCTCCACCGGGGGCGGGGCCTCCCTGGAGTTCATCGAGGGTAAGACCCTGCCGGGTCTCGAGGCCCTGGGCGCCTGAGCCCGGATCCCCACCGCACCGAGAGCAGACGACCCGAAAGGACCATCCGCATGACCACCCAGACCAACGGGAGCTTCGACCGGAAGCCGCTGATCGCCGGCAACTGGAAGATGAACATGGATCACTCCGAGGGCGTGGCGCTGCTGCAGAAGCTCGCCTGGACCCTGGATGACGCGAACTTCGACTACGACCGCGTCGAGGTGGCCGTCTTCCCGCCGTTCACCGACCTGCGCTCCGTGCAGAGCCTGGTGGCCGGGGACAAGCTGAGCATCGCCTACGGCGGGCAGGACCTCTCCGAGCAGGACTCCGGGGCCTACACCGGTGACATCTCCGGGCAGTTCCTCGCCAAGCTGGAGTGCTCCTACGTGCTGGTCGGGCACTCCGAGCGCCGCAGCATCCACCACGAGTCCGATGCGCTGTGCGCCCAGAAGGTCCAGGCGGCCTACCGCCATGGGCTCACCCCCGTGCTGTGCGTGGGCGAGGGCCTGGAGGAGCGCAAGGCCGGCAACCACGTCTCCTACACCCTCGAGCAGCTGCGCGGCTCCCTCGACGGGCTCACCAAGGAGCAGGCCGCAAGCCTCGTCGTCGCGTACGAGCCCGTCTGGGCCATCGGCACGGGCGAGACCGCCGGCCCCGAGGACGCCCAGGAGATGTCCGCGGCCATCCGCGGGCAGCTGGCCGAGCTGTTCGATGAGGAGACCGCCGGGAAGATCCGGATCCTCTACGGCGGCTCCGTCAAGGCCGCGACCGCGGCCGGCACGCTGGCGGAGAAGGACGTCGACGGCGTCCTGGTCGGCGGGGCCTCCCTGAAGGCGGAGGAGTTCGCCAACATCGCCCGCTTCGAGAAGCACGTGGTGGCATGAGCCACCCGCTCTCATGAGCCCGAGGCCGCCCCGGTCGGATCGGATGATCCCCGCGGGCGGCCTCGGGCTTGCGCCCACCCGAGTCCCGCGCGCCCGATGGCGTACAGTGGGGCGAGGACACCCGCGAACATCATGCGCGGCGGTGAGCCGGAGCGCTCGAGGCGCCGGCACCGCCCGCCGAGGAAAGGCCTGGAACACCCGTGGAGACGCTGCGCTGGATCCTGCTGGGCGTGATCGTGCTGACCAGCATCATGACGATCTTCTTCGTCCTGCTCAACAAGGGCAAGGGCGGGGGGCTGTCGGACATGTTCGGCGGCGGGATGACCAGCTCCCTGAACTCCTCCGGCGTCGCCTCGCGCAACCTGGTGCGCCTGACCGTCACGACGATCCTCATCTGGGTCTTCGCGATCATCGGCTACGGCCTGGTGCTGCGCTTCGACGCGGTGTGAGCACCACGGGCGGTGTCGCCCGGACCCCGGTATGACAAGGCCCCGGTGAGCTTCGGCTCACCGGGGCCTTCTCCGCACCCGCGGCCCGTGACGGCCGCGGGCCGGGACCTGGAACCCGTCGTCAGGAGGCCGGTCGCGCCTCCCGGCTGACCAGGTAGAGGGTCTGGGCCCAGCCGCGGGCGGCCACCGCCGGTGCCTCCAGCAGCGCCTGCTCATCCGGGGCGCGCCCGTCCCGGGCCTCGACGCGGGCGGCCTGCTCGAGCCGGGAGAACGCCTCGGCCTTATCCGCCCCGGAGACCAGGAACCAGATGCGCGCGGCCAGGTCGATCATCGGTCGGGTCATGGTCACCCGGCGCGGCGGCGGCTTCGGGGAGTCCTCGATGGGCAGCACGTCCACGGCGTCGTCGAGGATCTCCCGGCGTCCCGGGAAGAGGGAGGCCATGTGCCCGTCCGGACCCATGCCCAGCAGTGACACCGCGAACACCGGGGCCTTCTCGCCGGTCGGGGCGTGCTCGGCCAGCTCCCGGGCGTAGGCCTCGGCGGCCTCCCCGGGGGTGGGGTAGGCGTCCGATGAACCCATCGGGTGGATGTTGCCCGCCGGTACCTCGGCCCGGTCGAAGAAGACCTCGCGGACCTGCTGCACGTTGCGGTCCTCGTGGCCCTCCGGCACGTAGCGCTCATCGGACCACCAGAAGTGCACCCGGGACCAGTCCACGATCCGGTGCAGCGCGGAGTCGGCCAGCCGCTCCCACACGGCGATGCCGAGGGAGCCGCCGGTCAGGCACACGTGCACGTCCTCGTCGGTCTCGGCCAGCTCATCCGAGAGGGTCAGCGCCAGGCGGGCCGCCGCCGCCTGAGCCAGGGCCTCCTTGTCGGGGTGCTCCACGACCACCGGGGCCGGGGCGGGCACCAGGGGCTCGGCGGGGGAGAGAGGGGACTGCTCAGGCATCGAAGACCTCCGTGTATCGAGAGTGATCCTCATCCGCCGCGGGCTCCTGGTGCGTGCGGCACCAGTCCAGCGGCGTCGAGGTGAGGGCGTCCATCAGGACCTCGCCGTAGGCCTCGTCGGGATAGAGTCGACGCAGCTCCTCGGCCAGGCACTGGGACAGGGTGCGCACCGGCAGCGCGATCTGCTGCTCGGGGGCACCGGGCGGGCTCAGCGTGGCCACGCTGCGGCCGGGACGGTACAGGACGACCTCGCCGTCCTCCCGCTCCAGCCGCACCCGGTACAGGCCCCGCGGCTGGTCTGCGCCGGAGAACTCCACGGGGGCGCCCAGCCGGTGGCCCAGCCACGCCCCGAGCAGGATCACCGAGGGGGACCGGTCCGATCCCTCCACGATGACCTTGCGCACCGGGGAGGGCTCCAGGTCATCGAGCACGGCGGTGAGCTGGATGCGCCACTGCGTCAGCCGCGTCCAGGCCAGGTCCGTGTCCCCGGGCGCGAAGACCTCGCGCAGCCGGTGCAGGGCGCGCATCGCATCCGGCTCCCGGGCGGAGTCGGTGATCCGGCGGGTCGCGATCCGGCCCACCGAGTGATCGACCGGGGACTCCGGCAGCGCGTGCGGCCACCACGCCACGATCGGCGCGTCGGGCAGCAGCAGCGCGGAGAGCAGGGACTCGGTCGGGTGGGAGGATTCCCCCCAGCCGCGCAGCACGATGACCTCGCTGGCTCCGGCGTCCCCGCCGATGCTCACCTCGGCGTCCAGCCGGTTCGGCTTCTCGACGCTGTGGGCGATGTGCACGATGATCCGGCACGGGTGCTCCCGGCTGGCGGAGATCGCGGCCTGAACCGCGTTCTTGGAGTGCCCCTTCTCCGCCATGATGACCAGCGTGAGCACTCGACCCTGGGTGCGCAACCCGATCTCGCCGCGCAGGCGCGAGATCTCCTTGTCCACCTCGGAGGTGGTGGTGTCCTTCAGCTCGGTCCTCATTACGGCCTCCTCCAGGCCCGCCCGTCCCGGGCGAGCAGCTCATGAGCGGATTCCGGACCCCAGGATCCGGGCGCGTACGGCTCGGGCCGCACGTCGTGCTCGGCCCAGTGCCGTTCGAAGGGATCGAGGATCTTCCAGGACAGCTCGACCTCCTCGTGGCGGGGGAACAGCGGCGGCTCACCCAGCAGCACATCCAGGATCAGCCGCTCGTAGGCCTCCGGGCTGGACTCGGTGAAGGACTGGCCGTAGCCGAAGTCCATGGACACATCGCGCAGCTCCATCTGGGTCCCGGGGACCTTGGAGGCGAAGCGGATCGTCATGCCCTCATCCGGCTGGATGCGCAGCACGATCGCGTTCTGTCCGAACTCCTCGTGGTCGTTCTTCTGGAACAGCAGGTTCGGGGCGCGCTTGAACACGACGGCGATCTCCGTGACCCGCCGCCCCAGCCGCTTGCCGGCCCGCAGGTAGAACGGCACTCCGGCCCAGCGGCGGGTGTCGATGCCCAGCTTCAGCGCGGCGAAGGTCTCCGTGCGCGAATCCGGGGGAATGTCCTTCTCCTGCAGGAATCCGCTCACCGCGCGACCGCCCTGCAGCCCGGCCTCGTACTGCCCGAGGGCGGAGCCGGCGGAGAGGTCCTCGGGCAGGGTGACCGCCGCCAGGACCTTCGCCTTCTCGGCCCGCAGCTGCTGGGCGTCGAAGGTGATCGGCTCCTCCATCGCGGTCAGGGCCAGCAGCTGCAGCAGGTGGTTCTGGATGACGTCGCGGGCGGCGCCCACCCCGTCGTAGTACCCGGCGCGGGACCCGATGCCGATGTCCTCGGCCATGGTGATCTGCACGTGGTCCACGAAGTTCGCGTTCCACAGCGGCTCGAACATCTGGTTGGCGAAGCGCAGGGCCAGGATGTTCTGGACGGTCTCCTTGCCGAGGTAGTGGTCGATGCGGAACACGGAGTCGGCCGGGAACACCCGCTCGACGATCGCGTTCAGCTCCCGGGCGGAGTCCAGATCGTGCCCGAAGGGCTTCTCGATGACCACTCGCCGCCACCCGTGCTCCGTGTGCCGGCCCGCCAGGTCGTGGTCGGCCAGCTGCTGGCACACCGTCTCGAAGGCGTTCGGCGGGATCGAGAGGTAGAAGGCGTGGTTGCCCTGGGTCCCGCGCGTCTCGTCCAGCTCCGCGAGGGTCTCACCCAGGCGCCGAAAGGCCTCGCCGTCGTCGAAGGCGCCCTGCACGAAGCGGATGCCGGTGGTCAGCTGATGCCAGACGTCCTCCCGAAACGGGGTCCGGGAGTGGGCCTCCACCGACTCCCGAACCACCTGCTGGAACCGCTCATCGGACCAGTCCCGGCGCCCGAAGCCCACCAGCGCGAAGCTCGGGGGCAGCAGGCCGCGGTTCATCAGGTCGTAGATCGCCGGCAGCAGCTTCTTCTGCGCCAGGTCGCCGGTGACGCCGAACAGCACCAGCGCCGACGGACCGGCGACCCGGGTCAGGCGCCGATCCTTCGGGTCGCGCAGGGGATTGGGATCCGGCGGCAGAGCCGGGGAAGGGGACACAGGGGCTCCTCGTGTCGGGGATGGGTGCGGCGCGCTCCCGCCCCGTCCGCCGACGTCGAGAGGAGGCCGGCGGGCGGGGCGGAGGCGGGGTTCAGTCGTGCAGATTGGCGGTGACGGTCTCGAGCAGCTCCTCCCAGGAGGCCACGAACTTGTCGACCCCCTCGCGCTCGAGCTTCTCGACGACCTCCTGGTAGGAGATGCCCAGCTGCTCCAGCTCGTTGAGGACCCGCTCGGAGTCGTCGTAGGTGCCGGTGATCGTGTCCCCGGTGACCTCCGCGTGGTCGGCGGCCGCCTCCAGGGTCTTCTCCGGCAGGGTGTTCACGGTGTCCGGGGCCACCAGGCCGTCCACGTACATCGTGTCCGGGTAGGCCGGGTCCTTGGTGCCGGTCGAGGCCCACAGCGGCCGCTGGACCACGGCCCCCGCCTCGGCCAGCAGCTTCCAGCGCTCGGAGGAGAAGGCCTCCTGGAAGACCTGGTAGGCCAGCCGGGCATTGGCGAGGCCGGCCCGACCCTTCAGGGCCAGTGCCTGCTCGGTGCCGATCTGCTCCAGGCGGGCGTCCACCTCGGAGTCCACGCGGGAGACGAAGAAGGAGGCCACGGAGTGGATCTTGGACAGGTCGCGGCCCTGCTCCAGGGCCCGCTCCAGCCCCGTGAGGTAGGCGTTGATCACCGCGCGGTAGCGCTCGAGGGAGAAGATCAGGGTCACGTTGACGCTGATCCCCTCGGCGAGGGTCGCGGCGATCGGCTCCAGGCCCTCCTCGGTGGCCGGGATCTTGATCATCACGTTCTCACGGTCCACGGTCCGGTGCAGGCGCCGGGCCATCTCGGCGGTCTCCTCGCCCTTCACGGCCAGGCGGGGATCCACCTCGATGGAGACCCGCCCGTCCTGCCCGCGGGTCTGGCGGTAGATCGGGGCGAGCACGTCGCAGGCCTCGCGCACGTCGTCAGTGGTCACCGCGAACACGGATTCCTCGACGTCGCGGCCCTCCTCGGCCAGGCGGCGCATCTGGGCGTCGTAGCGGTCCCCGCGCGAGAGCGCCTGGGCGAAGATCGTGGGGTTGGTGGTCACGCCGACGACGTTGCGGGTCTCGACCAGCTCCTGCAGGTTGCCGGTCTCCAGGCGCTCACGGGAGAGGTCGTCCAGCCAGAGGGAGACTCCCGCGTCGGAGAGCTTCTGGGTCGCTTCGGTCATGGGTTCTCGTGCTCCTTCGCTCGAGGGATGGATGTCGGTGGGGGTTCAGCGGGCGGCGAGGGATTCCCGGGCCGCCTCGACCACGGCGTCGGCCGTGATGCCGAACTCGCGGAAGAGGGTCTGATAGTCCGCGGAGGCACCGAAGTGCTCCAGGGAGACCGCGCGCCCGCGCGAGCCCAGCAGGTCGTGCCAGGACTGGGCCAGGCCCGCCTCCACGCTGACCCGGGCGGTGATCCCGCGGGGGAGCACCTGCTCGCGGTACTCGGCGTCCTGGGCGTCGAACCACTCCCGGCAGGGCATGGAGACCACGCGGGCGGCGATGCCGTCGTCAGCCAGCTGGGTGCGGGCCTGCAGGGCCAGCTCCACCTCGGAGCCGGTGGCGATGAGGATGACGTCGGGCTCGCCCTCGGCGTCGGCCAGCACGTAGCCGCCGCGCGCGACACCCTCCGCGGAAGCGAACTTCTCCCCGTCCGCCTCCGGGTGCAGGTCCTGGCGGGCCAGGGTGGTGAGGTTCTGCCGGGTCAGCACGAGGCCGGCGGGGCGGTCCCGGTGCTCCAGGATCGTGCGCCAGGCCACCGAGGTCTCGTTGGCATCCGCCGGGCGCACGACGTCCAGGCCCGGGATGGCCCGCAGGCTCGAGAGCTGCTCGACCGGCTGGTGAGTGGGCCCGTCCTCGCCCAGGCCGATGGAATCATGGGTCCACACGTAGATGGAGGGGACTCCCATCAGCGCGGACAGGCGGATCGCCGGGCGCTGGTAGTCGCTGAAGATCAGGAAGGTCCCGCTGAAGGCGCGCGTGGGGGAGGAGAGCACGATGCCGTTGACGATCGCGGCCGCCGCGTGCTCCCGGATCCCGAAGTGCAGCACCCGCCCGTAGGGGCTGGCGGTGAACTTGGCGGTGGAGCGGGAGGTGGGGTTGAAGGAGGAGGCGTCCTCGATGGTGGTGTTATTGGATCCGGCCAGGTCCGCCGAGCCGCCCCACAGCTCGGGCAGCAGCGGGGCGACCGCGTTGATCACCTGGCCGCTGGCCGCGCGGGTGGCCAGGGAGCCGCCGGCCTCGAAGGCCGGGAAGGCGTCCCTGTACCCCTCGGGCAGGCGGCCCTCCTGAAGCCGATCCAGCAGCTCGGCCCGCTGCGGATTCGCCTCCCGCCACTGCTGGTAGGACCGATCCCAGGCGGCGCGCCGTTCGTCGCTGCGGGCCTGCAGGGCCCGGGTGTGCTCGATGACCTCGGGGGCGACGTCGAAGGTCTTCTCCGGATCGAAGCCGAGGACCTCCTTGGTCGCGCGCACCTCGTCGGCGCCGAGCTTGGAGCCGTGGATCCCGCCGGTGTTCTGCTTGGTCGGGGCGGGCCAGCCGATGATGGTGCGCAGGCTGATAAAGGTCGGCTTGTCCGTGACCTTCCGACCCTCCTGGATCGCGTCGTAGAGGGCCTGGACGTCCTCGCGGTATTCCCCGCCGGCCCGCCAGTCCACGGTGCGCACGTCCCAGCCGTAGGCGCGGTAGCGCTCGGCGACGTCCTCGGTGAAGGCGACGTCGGTGTCGTCCTCGATGGAGATCTGGTTCTGGTCGTAGATGACCACGAGGTTGCCCAGCTGCTGGTGCCCGGCCAGGGAGGAGGCTTCGCTGGTCACCCCCTCCTCGAGGTCCCCGTCGGAAGCGATGGTGAACACGGTGTGGTCGAAGGGGCTGCGCCCCGGAGCGGTGTCAGGATCCAGCAGGCCGCGCAGGTAGCGCTGGGCGTAGGCGAAGCCGACGGCGGAGGCCAGGCCCTGCCCCAGCGGGCCGGTGGTGATCTCCACGCCGCGGGTGTGCTTGTATTCGGGGTGCCCCGGGGTCAGCGACCCCCAGGTGCGCAGGGCCTGCAGGTCCTCCAGCTCCAGGCCGTACCCGCCGAGGTACAGCTGGATGTACTGGGTCAGGGAGGTGTGGCCGGGGGAGAGGATGAAGCGGTCCCGTCCGGTCCAGCGGTCATCGGAGGGATCCTGGCGCATGATCTTCTGGAAGAGCAGGTACGCCACCGGGGCGAGGCTCATCGCGGTGCCGGGATGGCCGTTGCCGACCTTCTCCACGGCGTCGGCGGCGAGGACCCGGGCGGTGTCCACCGCCCGTCGGTCCAGGTCGGTCCACTCGAGGTTCTCGCGGTCGTCGGACACGAGGCATGCCCCTTTCGTCTCGGAAGTCGTCTCGCGTGGCCCCGGTCCGACGGCGTCGCCGCGGCGCCGGCCCGATTCCCGAGCCCGCCGCGCGGCCACCGTATACCTGAAGGGGCCGCGGTGCTCCACCCAACTCTAGGCCACCGCCGCGCCGCGCGTCTGTCGGTGACGCTGTGGGCGGACGCCGCGAGTCCCGGGGGGGCGGCCCGCCGAGGGAGTGAAACATCACCGCACCGTCCTGGAAGGCCGCGCGGGCTGGGATATATGCTCGAAGGAAGCTGTGACCATCGCGCGCCCGTCGTGCGCGCCCGCCCCGAGACCGGGAGGACAGCGGCATCGATCGCGTAAGGAAGCACCTGTGAAGCGCCAGAGCACGGACCATGGATCCCTCCTGGAGGCCAAGCCCGCCGTCCCCGCCCCCGCCGGGAAGACCGGCCGGGTGGGCCTGCGCCGCAAGCTGCGCGCCTACCTCCTGCTGACCAAGCCGCAGGTCATCGAGCTGCTGCTGGTGACCACCGCGCCGACCATGATCTTCGCGGCCGGCGGGATGCCCTCGCTGTGGCTGATCCTGAACACGATGCTCGGCGGGGCGATGGCCGCGGGGGGCGCCGGCGCCTTCAACTGCTGGATCGACCGCGAGGCCGATCGGCTCATGAAGCGCACGGAGCGCCGCCCCCTGGTCACCGGGGAGGTCTCGGATCGCGAGGCGCTGATCTTCGCCTGGGCGCTGTCCGCGGTCTCCGTGGTGTACCTGAGCCTGGCCGTGAATCTCCTGGCCGGGGCGCTGGGCCTCGTCGCGATCCTGCTGTACGTGGTCTTCTACTCCCTGTTCCTCAAACGCCGGACCTCCCAGAACATCGTCTGGGGCGGGATCGCCGGGTGCATGCCCGTGTTCATCGCCTGGGCCGCCGTGCAGGGGACCCTCAGCTGGGCCGCCGTCGTGCTGTTCCTCGTGATCTTCCTGTGGACCCCGCCGCACTACTGGCCGCTGTCGATGAAGTACGCGGAGGACTACCAGCGCGCGGGGATCCCGATGCTCGGGGCGATCGCGTCGGCCAAGGCCGTGTCCGTGCAGGTGGTGCTCTACGCCTGGGCCACGGTGATCTGCTCGCTGCTGCTGATCCCAGTGGGCGGGGCCGGCTGGGTCTACGGCCTCACGGCGCTGGGCGCCGGGGCCTGGTTCATCTGGACCTGCCACCGGCTGCACGCGCTGGCCATGGCCGAGCAGGCCACCAGCCGCACCGCGATGGTCGTCTTCCACGCCTCCATCACCTACCTGACGGTGCTGTTCGTCGCGGTGGCCGTGGACCCCTTCGTCGGCGGCGCCGTCCTCTGAGGACGGCGCCCGCCGCGTTCCGGGGCGGCGTTGCGTCAGGCCTCGGTCCCCGCGATCTCCTGCGCCGCACGCCACTCCGGGGCCGTGACGGTGTGCACCAGGGCCGTCTCCCGACGGGTGGGCTGGGCCAGCACCGCCATCCGGTCGTAGGCGGCGGCCGCGGCCCACACGGTCAGCCCGGCGCCCAGCAGGTGCAGCTCCACCATCCAGATCGGCAGGCCGTTGAAGTACTGCAGGTAGCCGATGCCGCCCTGCAGCACCAGCACCCCCACCATCCGCAGCAGCGCCGCCCGCACCCCGGGGGCCCAGCCCCGGCGCACGCACAGGGTGATGCCCAGGGCCACGGTCAGCACGGTCAACCACACGGAGATCGAGTGCATCCGGGCGACCATCACGGCGTCGAAGGCGTGGCGGGCGCTGGTGGCGTCCCCGGAATGCGGGCCGGTGCCGGTGACCAGGGTGCCCAGGTACACGGCGATGCCCGTCAGCGCCAGCAGGATCGCCCCCAGGCGTCCCATCGTCGGATCCGACTCCTCGAGGCGCTCCAGCCGCTCGACCTCGCGCACCCGCGGCAATGAGTAGCGTCGGGTGCGGCTCCACAGGGCCGCGGCCAGCGCGATCATCACGGCCGAGAGCACGAAGTGCACCCCGACCATCCAGGGATTCAGGCGCAGCCATACGGAGAAGCCGCCGACCACGGCCTGCACCGGGATCCCCGCGAACAGCAGGATCGCCAGCCAGAACAGGTCGCGGTACTCGGTGCGCAGGCGCATCACGGCCAGGACGGTCAGCACGGCGACGATCCCGAGGAGCCCGGTGAGGGTGCGGTTGCCGAATTCGATGAAGCCGTGGATCCCCATCTCCGGGACGTTGTTCCAGGAGTCGTCCGTGCAGCGCGGCCAGGTGGGGCAGCCCAGCCCGGACTGGGTCAGGCGCACCAGCCCCCCGGTGATCACCAGCAGCAGGTTCGCCAGCACCGACGCCAGGGCCGTGCCGCGCACCCACCCGGTGACGGTCAGCGGGGTCAGCACGCGCCAGAGGCGGGCCGGCGCGGAGTCGGAAGGGGTGCGGGTCTGGGGCTGTGTGCTGCTCGTGCTCAAGCGGACACCTCGCGTCCTGGTCGTGGGCTGAATCGTCAAAAGGGGCCGGGGCGCATTCCCGGTTTCCGCGTGCGTGCGGGGCGCTGGGCCCCCGTCGATTATCCGCCGTCGGTGGTGCGCGGAGCCAACCGTGACGCCGTGATGCCCGCGTCAGATGCCTGCGACGCCGACGCTGGCGGGCAGGCGCAGGGAATGCTCAGGACCACCGGAACAGCCGGCGCGCCAGCAGCCCGGCGGCCGCGGCCCAGACCAGCAGCACCAGGTGCGGACCCCACAGCGGCCCCTGGCCCAGCATCTCCGCGCGCAGCGCCGAGCCCAGGGCCCCGGAGGGCAGCAGCTCGATCAGGGCGGCGGCCGCGCCGGGGAAGTGCCGGGCCGGCAGCAGCGTGCCGCCGACGGTGGCCAGCAGGACCCACAGCGTGTTGACCACGGCCAGGGTCGCCTCGGCCCGGATCGTACCGGCCACCAGCAGCCCCAGGGCGGTGAAGGCCGCGGCCCCGAGCACCAGGGTGGGCACGGAGGCCAGCACCGCCGTCGGGCGCGGCTCCCAGCCCAGGAACAGCCCGACCGCGCCCATCACGGCGTACTGCACGACCATGACCCCCAGCACCGCCAGGGCCTTGCCGGCGATCAGCCCGCCGCGACCCAGGGGAGTGGTGGACAGGAAGCGCAGGACCCCGTAGCGGCGGTCGAAGCCGGTGGCGATGCCCTGACCGGACAGGGCCGTGGAGATCGTGCACAGGGCGAGGATCCCGGGCATCGCCAGGTCCACCCGGGACGCGCCGAACTCCCGGGCCCATCCGTCGAGGAAACCCGTGCTGGTCAGGCCGATCAGCGCCATCAGCGGGAACAGGATGAGCAGCAGCAGCTGTTCGCCGTTCTTCAGCATCGCCAGGATCTCGTATCCGCCCTGGCGCAGGATCCGCCGGGCGGCCGGTGCCGGCCGGCCCGTGCGGCGGGTGAAGTCCGTGGGAGTCGCGCTCACGACCGCTCTCCTTCCGAGATGTCCAGGAACAGGTCCTCCAGGGAGCGCGGGGTCAGCTCAAGGTGCGTCGGCAGCACGTCCTGCCGCTCCCACCCGGCGGTCAGCGCCGCCAGGTGCGCCGGGCCCAGGGGGCCGGTGAGGGTGTACGCGCCGGGGGAGTCCTCCGACAGCGTGAGCCCCGCGCGCAGCTGCTGGGGGAGGAGGTCCTCGATCCCGAGCCCGCAGCGCGGCAGGGTGAACACGAGGGTCTGGGCGTCGCGGGAGCCGGCCAGCAGCTGATCCACCGTGCCCTCCAGGACCACCTTCCCGGCGTCCATGATGTAGACCTGGTCCGCCAGCCGCTCGGCGTCGTCCATGAGGTGGGTGGTCAGCACGACGGCGGTCCCGGCAGCCCTCACCTCGCGGATCAGGTCGAAGACCACCTTGCGCGAGTGCGGGTCCAGCCCGGCCGAGGGCTCGTCCAGGAAGAGCACCTCCGGGCCGCCTGCCAGGGCGGCGGCCAGGCTGACCCGCTGGCGCTGCCCGCCGGACAGGCGCCGGATGGTGGTCCCGTCGAACTCATCGATGCCCAGTCGCCGGATCAGGGCATCCATGTCCACCGGGTCCTCATACATCGAGGCCACGTGGTGCAGCAGGGGCACGGGCCGGATCGCCTGGGGCAGTCCGCCGTCCTGGAGCATGATGCCCACGCGGGCGCGCAGCTGCGGCCCGGCCCGCCATGGATCCTCGCCCAGCAGGCGCACGGTACCGGAGCTCGGGCGCACCAGGCCCTGGGCGCAGGACAGCGTGGTGGTCTTGCCGGCGCCGTTGGTGCCCAGCAGGGCGGTCACGGACCCGGCGCGCGCGCTCAGGCTCACCCCGTCGACGGCGCACACCGTGCGCCCGCCCCGGGTCCGGCGGGAACCGGCGGCGGGGAACTCCTTGCGCAGCCGCTGCACCAGCACGGCGGGCTGCTCGTCGGCGAGGGGCCCCGGCGCGGTCTCCGCGGGGGCCACGGCGGTCGGGGTGGATCCGTGGTTCGGCACCGTCCCAGTGTACGGTCCGCGGCGGGAGGGCAGGGGCATCTCGGGGCTCGCGCCTCCACCGAGTGGTCCCTGCGGGCGGGTGGCACGAGGAAAGGTCTGCCTCACTGGATCGCCCGGAACAAATAAGCACATACTTTGGTTGTGTATTCCGTGAAGCAGAAGCAGTCCGCGCCCCGCGCCGCCGGTGCCGGGGAGCCCGAGGAGAGGACGCGCGACCGCGTCCTCCAGGGCGTGCTGGCTCACGGTCCGGTCTCCGCGGCCGACCTCGCCAGCGCCCTCGGGCTCACCCCGGGGGCCATCCGGCGCCACCTCGAGGCCCTGGAGAAGGACCAGCTCGTGGAAGTCACCCTGGTGCGCAAGCCCGGGGCGGGGGCCGGCAGGCCCGCCCGGCGCTACGTCGTCGCCCCCCAGGGTCACGCCCAGCTGGGCAACGACTACCTGGACATCGCCCTGGACTCCCTGCGCACCCTGCGGGCGGCACTCGGGGAGGGGGCCCTGGAGCGCTTCGCCCAGTCGCGCTTCGAGGAGATGGAGCGGCGCTACCGCCCCGTCGTTGAGGCGGCGGGCCCGGACATCGGCGCCCGCGCCCGGGCCCTGGGGGACGCGATGACCCGCGACGGCTTCGTCGCCAGCACCTCCACGATGGCCATGAGCGAAGCCGCCAAGGCGGTGGAGCTTCCGGAGCACCTGCTCTCCAGCGTCCAGCTGTGCCAGGGCCACTGCCCGGTGCGGGACCTGGCCGAGGAGTTCCCGGAGTTCTGCGACGAGGAGACCCGCATGATCGCCTCGCTGCTGGGGGTGGACGTGCGCAGGCTGTCCACCATGGCCGGCGGGGCCCACGTCTGCACCACGCACATCCCGCTCGCGCGGGGAGCACAAGCCAGCGTTTCAGGAAGAAACGTCCGACCCACCAAGGAAGGCTCACATGACTGAACAGGTTGAGCGCCAGGCCGACGGAGGAGTCATCTCCGAGATCCTGGAGAAGAACCCGGAGCTCGAGGGCATCGGGAACTACCAGTACGGCTGGTACGACTCCGACGCCGCCGGGCAGGCCGCCCGGCGCGGGCTGAGCGAGGAGGTCGTCCGGGACATCTCCGCGAAGAAGAACGAGCCCGAGTGGATGCTGCAGCTGCGGCTGAAGGGCCTGAAGTTCTTCGACCGCAAGCCCCTGCCCACGTGGGGTGCGGACCTGTCCGGGATCGACTTCGACAACATCAAGTACTTCGTGCGCTCCACGGAGAAGCAGGCCGAGTCCTGGGAGGAGCTGCCCGAGGACATCCGGGAGACCTACGAGAAGCTGGGCATCCCCGAGGCCGAACGCAACCGCCTGGTGGCCGGCGTGGCCGCGCAGTACGAGTCCGAGGTCGTGTACCACCAGATCCGCGAGGACCTGGAGAAGCAGGGCGTGATCTTCATGGACACGGACACCGCCCTGAAGGAGCACCCCGAGTTCTTCGAGGAGTACTTCGGCACCGCGATCCCCGTCGGGGACAACAAGTTCGCGGCGCTGAACACGGCCGTGTGGTCCGGCGGCTCCTTCGTGTACGTGCCCAAGGGCGTGCACGTGGAGATCCCGCTGCAGGCCTACTTCCGCATCAACACCGAGAACATGGGCCAGTTCGAGCGGACCCTGATCATCGCCGACGAGGACTCCTACGTCCACTACATCGAGGGCTGCACCGCCCCGATCTACAAGTCGGACTCGCTGCACTCCGCGGTCGTGGAGATCATCTGCAAGAAGAACGCCCGCGTGCGCTACACGACCATCCAGAACTGGTCCAACAACGTCTACAACCTGGTGACCAAGCGGGCCATCGCCCACGAGGGCGCCACCATGGAGTGGATCGACGGGAACATCGGCTCCAAGGTCACCCAGAAGTACCCGGCCGTCTACATGGTCGGCGAGCACGCCAAGGGCGAGACCCTGTCCATCGCCTTCGCCGGCGAGGGCCAGCACCAGGACACCGGCTCCAAGATGGTGCACATCGCCCCGAACACCTCCAGCTCGATCGTCTCCAAGTCCGTGGCCCGCTCCGGCGGACGCGCCGCGTACCGTGGGCTCGTGCAGATCCGGGAGGGGGCGCACAACTCCAAGAACAACGTGGTGTGCGACGCCCTGCTGGTGGACACCATCTCCCGCTCGGACACCTACCCGTACATCGACATCCGCGAGGACGACGTGACCCTGGGCCACGAGGCCACCGTGTCTCGCGTGTCCGAGGAGCAGCTGTTCTACCTCCAGCAGCGCGGCCTGCCCGAGGACGAGGCCATGGCGATGATCGTGCGCGGGTTCGTCGAGCCGATCGCGCGCGAGCTGCCCATGGAGTACGCGCTCGAGCTGAATCGTCTGATCGAACTCCAGATGGAAGGATCCGTAGGCTAACCCGATGACTGAGCAGATCAACAAGGAGCACCCCGCCGCCGAACCGGAGAAGGTCGACGGCGTGCACACCGGCGAGTCCCGGGTGGCCATCCCCGGGATGAGCGAGGAGGGCGAGAAGCTCTCCCCGGAGCTGACCGCCGACGACACGATCCGGGTGCGCAAGTCCGCCAACGCCGGGCAGCCCGGGTCCCAGGTCATGCACTCCCGGGCCGAGCGGCCCTGGAGCCACGACGTCGCCGACTTCGCCGAGCCCACCGGGCGCGAGGAGGAATGGCGCTTCACCCCGGTGAAGAAGCTCGCCCCCGTCTTCGCCGACGCCCCCACCGAGGACGGCGCCCTGCAGATCGAGGTCGACGCCCCGCAGGCCTGGCAGGCTCCGGCCCTGGGCCGCACCGAGGCCCCGCGCGGGACCGTGCTGCGCCCGGCCGACCGGGCCGCCGTCGTCGGCTCCGCCAACGCCGAGTCCGCGACCCACCTGGTCATCCCGCAGGATGAGGAGCGCAGCCAACCCGTGACCGTGCGCCTGCGCGGACAGGCCGAGGGCCGCCGAGCCAACTCCCACCTGGTCATCGAGGCGCGGCCGAACTCCCACGCGACCGTGGTCCTGGAGCACACCGGCACCGCCTACCACAACGGCAACGTCGAGGTGATCGTCGGCGACGGGGCGAGCCTGTCCGTGATCTCCCTGCAGCTGTGGGAGGACTCCGCGATCCACGTGGGCCAGCACGACGCGCAGGTCGGGCGCGATGCCCACTACCGCCACGTCAACGTGACCCTCGGCGGCGGCATCGTGCGGCTGAACGCGAACGTCCGCTACGCCGGGGAGGGCGCCGACGCCCAGCTGTTCGGGCTGTACTTCGCCGACGCCGGCCAGCACCTGGAGCACCGCTCCTTCGTGGACCACAACGCCCCGGACAACACCTCCAACGTGCTCTACAAGGGCGCGCTGCAGGGGCAGGACGCGCACACCGTGTGGGTCGGGGACGTGCTGATCCAGAAGGAGGCCGAGGGCACCGACAGCTACGAGAAGAACCAGAACCTCGTGCTCACCGACGGCGCCCGCGCCGACTCCGTGCCGAACCTGGAGATCGAGACCGGCGTCATCGAGGGCGCCGGGCACGCCTCGACCACCGGTCAGCTGGACGGGGACCACCTGTGGTACCTCATGGCCCGCGGCATCCCCGAGAAGCAGGCCCGCCGCCTGGTGGTGCGCGGCTTCCTCAACGAGATCATCCAGCAGATCCGGGTGGATGAGCTCGAGGAGCGGCTCATGGACGCCCTCGAGGACGAGCTGGCCATCAGCGACAACTGACCCCTCGGGCCCGTGCGGCCCGCCCCGACTTCCCTTCCCAAGGAGGAATCCCTTGTCCACTCTGGAAATCAAGGACCTGCACGTCTCGGTCATCCTCGATGACGAGAACACCAAGCCCATCCTCAAGGGCGTGAACCTGACCATCAACTCCGGCGAGATCCACGCGATCATGGGCCCCAACGGCTCCGGCAAGTCCACGCTGGCCTCGACCATCGCCGGGCACCCCAAGTACCGCGTGGACTCCGGCGAGATCCTGCTCGACGGCGAGGACGTCACCGAGATGTCCGTGGACGAGCGCGCCCGCGCCGGGCTGTTCCTGGCCATGCAGTACCCGGTGGAGATCCCCGGGGTGACCATGTCCAACTTCCTGCGCTCGGCCAAGACCGCCGTGGACGGCGAGGCCCCGGCCCTGCGCACCTGGACCAAGGACGTCAAGGCGGCCATGGGC
This sequence comes from Rothia kristinae NBRC 15354, assembly GCF_001570865.1. Taxonomy (GTDB): domain Bacteria; phylum Actinomycetota; class Actinomycetes; order Actinomycetales; family Micrococcaceae; genus Rothia; species Rothia kristinae. The sequence goes on along the minus strand of NZ_BCSM01000010.1, from coordinate 9,358 downwards.
CAGCTGAAGATCGACCCGGATTTCGTGACCCGCAACGTCAACGAGGGCTTCTCGGGCGGGGAGAAGAAGCGCCACGAGATCCTGCAGCTGGAGCTGCTCAAGCCCAAGTTCGCGATCCTGGACGAGACCGACTCCGGGCTGGACATCGACGCCCTGCAGGTGGTCTCCGAGGGCGTGAACCGCGCCCACGACGCCAACGACATGGGCGTCATGCTGATCACCCACTACACGCGCATCCTGCGCTACATCAAGCCCGACTTCGTCCACGTTTTCGTGGACGGCAAGATGGCCGACCAGGGCGGGCCCGAGCTGGCCGAGCGCCTGGAGGAGGAGGGCTACGTCAACTACCTCCAGAACCGGGAGGCCGCCCAGGCATGACCGAGACCGCACCCGCCGGGCGGCCCTCCGACCAGGAGATCGAGGACGCCCTGGCCAACGTCATCGACCCGGAGCTCGGGGTCAACATCGTGGACCTGGGCCTGCTGTACGGGACCCGCTGGAACGAGGAGGACGGCGCCCTGGTCATGGACATGACCCTGACCACCGCCGCCTGCCCCCTGCAGGACGTCATCGAGGAGCAGGTCGCCCAGAACCTCGAGCCGCTGATCGACCAGTGGCACGTGAACTGGGTGTGGATGCCGCCGTGGGGTCCCGAGCGGATCACCGAGGAGGGCCGGGACCAGATGCGCGCCCTCGGCTTCAACATCTGATCCCGCGGCACCGACCCGACGCGGTGACCGCACGCCGCTAGGATGAGGGGTCGGCGGGCGCCTGTGGGCCCGCCGGCCCCTCGTCTCGCCCCATCCCACTCCCGCAACCGAAAGGCTGGCCGTAAGCCCTTGCTGACCGTCTCCCACCTCGAACTGCGCGCCGGCGCCCGACTGCTCATGGAGGATGTGAGCTTCCGCATCAACCGCGGGGACAAGATCGGGCTGGTCGGACGCAACGGCGCCGGCAAGACCACGATGACCAAGGTCCTGGCCGGGCAGACCCTGCCCGCCGACGGCGAGGTCACCCGCTCCGGGTCCATCGGCTACCTGCCGCAGGACCCGAAGGTCGAGGACATGACCCAGTCCGCCCGGGACCGGATCTTCTCCGCCCGCAACCTCGCCGGGGTCGTCTCCCGGATGCGGCGCACCCAGGAGGAGATGGCCAGCGAGGACGAGTCCGTGCGGGCCAAGGCCCTGCGCCGCTACGACCGGCTGGAGGCCGAGTTCATCGCCGGCGGCGGGTACGCGGCCGAATCCGAGGCCGCGACCATCACCCACAACCTGGACCTGCCCGATCGCGTCCTGGACCAGCCCCTGTCCACCCTCTCCGGCGGGCAGCGGCGTCGTGTGGAGCTGGCCCGCATCCTCTTCCAGGGTGCTGACACCATGCTGCTGGACGAGCCGACCAACCACCTCGACGCCGATTCGATCGAGTGGCTGCGGGAGTTCCTGCGCACCTACTCGGGCGGCCTGCTGGTGATCAGCCACGACGTCGCCCTGATGGAGCTGGTGGTCAACAAGGTGCTGTACCTGGACGCCATACGCTGCGTGGTCGACGAATACAACATGGACTGGAAGCACTACCTCGCCCAGCGCGAGCAGGACGAGGCCCGGCGCAAGCGGGAGCGGTCCAACGCGCAGAAGAAGGCCGGGGCCCTGATGGCCCAGGCGGAGAAGATGCGCGCCAAGGCGACCAAGGCCGTGGCCGCCCAGCAGATGATCAAGCGGGCCGAGCGGCTGATGCGCGAGGTCGAGCCGGAGCAGGCCCAGGACCGGGTGGCCGCGATCCGCTTCCCGGCGCCGGCCCCCTGCGGGAAGACCCCGCTGCGGGCCCAGGGGCTGTCGAAGTCCTACGGGTCCCTGGAGATCTTCACCAACGTGGACCTGGCCATCGACCGCGGCTCGCGCGTGGTGGTGCTGGGCCTGAACGGGGCCGGCAAGACGACCCTGCTGCGCATGCTCGCCGGGGTGTCCGCCCCGGACTCCGGCCAGGTGCAGCCCGGGCACGGGCTGAAGCTGGGCTACTTCGCCCAGGAGCACGACACCCTGGACGGCAGCCGCACCGTGCTGGAGAACATGCGCACCGCCGCACCGGATCTGCAGGACACCCAGGTGCGCACCATCCTCGGATCCTTCCTGTTCTCCGGGGACGACGTCGCCAAACCCGCCGGGGTGCTCTCCGGCGGGGAGAAGACCCGCCTGGCCCTGGCGACCCTGGTGGCCTCCTCGGCCAACGTGCTGCTGCTGGATGAGCCGACCAACAACCTGGATCCGGCCAGCCGCGAGGAGATCCTCAACGCGCTGAAGACCTACGAGGGCGCGATCGTCATGGTCTCCCACGACGAGGGCGCGGTGGAGGCGCTGAACCCGGAGCGGGTGCTCATGCTGCCCGACGCGGTGGAGGACCACTGGTCCCAGGAGTACCAGGACCTCATCAGCCTCGCCTGAGCCGGCGGGCCGGGGCGGTCCCGGGTCGGCGTCGGGGCCGTCGGCTCTGTCGGCTCAGTCGCGATCCACCGGGTCCGCGTCGCGGGAGCGGGCCATCGCGTCCAGCAGGGCGTCCTCCTCCTCGGCGTCCGTCGGACGGCTGCGGGCCTTGGCGAGCTTGGGGCGCACGATCGACTTCATGTGCGGGGGCATGTCGTCGATCATCTCCATCTGACGGCGCACCACCGCCTCGTCCTCGGTGCCGATGTAGGTGCCGTCCTCGGCGTAGTAGCTGCGGAACCGGCGCTGCAGCTCCTCGGCCAGCTGGGCATCCAGGCGATCGTTGCGCACCTTCTGCCGGGCGCACCAGCCGTAGGCCACGTACACCAGCACCGCGAAGGAGTACCACTGCAGGGAGTAGGACAGGTTGGGTCCGGCGCTCTGCTCCGGGGCGGACAGCTGCTGCGGCCGCTGGGCCGGGGCGGGATCCTCCGAGGCCATGATCCCGTAGGCGGCCTCGGCCAGATCCAGTCCCGTCTGCCGGGCGTAGTCCGGCAGGTCCACGGACTGGATCTGCCCGGCCGGGGCGGAGCGGTCCGTGGAGGGCTCACCCGCGTGCAGCCGGGCCGTGACCTGCACCGTCCCCGACGGCGGGACGGGCACTGCCTGGGCCGGAGCCGCGTTGGAGTCCCCGGCGGGCACCCAGCCGCGGTCGATCACCACGATTTCACCCTGCGAGGTGCGTAGCGGCACCAGCACCTCGAAGCCGACGGCGCCCTCGTGCGGGCGGTTGCGCACCAGCACCTGGTGCTCGGGCAGGTACCGCCCCTGCACGCGGGCCGGGGTCCACTGCCGGTCGGGATCGAAGCGCTCGAACTGCTCCAGCGCGGCCTGGCCCTCCAGGGGGCGGGCGTCGTAGTTCTCGCTGATCAGGTTGTTGCGGTGATCCAGGGCCTCCTTGCGGTCCATCTGCCAGCCGGCCAGGTACACGCACAGCAGGGAGAACAGCACGCAGACCAGGAAGCCCGCGATCCACCGGCCGCTGACGAGAAATCGGTACACGGAAGTCAGGGGCTCCTCTCGGATCGGGAAAGGGTAAGGGAGGGGAAAGGGCGGGCGTCAGTCGTCGGGGGCGTCCATCGGGCGGATGTCCCGCAGGAATCCGCGGGCCCGCAGGAATCGCGCCAGGTGCTCCCGGTGTTCCTCGCAGGCCAGCCACGTCTTGCGCCGCTCGGGGGCGTGGATCTTCGGGTTGTTCCATTCCAGGCGCCAGCGGGCCGGGGCGGTGCACCCGCGGCGGGAGCACACGGGCCGCTCCGGTGCGGGCGGTTCCCGGCCGACGCCGAGCAGGTCGGTCAGGTCCATGACCGCCCCTTGCGCGGATCCGGCCCGTCCCCGCCGGTTCCGCGCGTCGGCGAGGCGCCCGGGCCCTCGCGGAACTCGCCCTCGATGACGTCCTCCCGCGGCGTGCTCGCGTGATCCCCGGAGAGATCGGGCGAGGGCAGGGGGCGCGGCGCGGGATCGGTGTAGGCGGAGACGTCGCGCACCTCCGCGCGATCGCTGCCGTTGGCCAGGACCACCGCCACCCACGGCAGCACCATGGCCGCGCCCACGCAGGTCCAGCGGATCCAGCCGTCGGTGACTAGCGCCAGGACGATGCACACCAGGCGCAGGGCCATCTTCAGCGCGTAGCGGCGCATCCGCGTCTCGACGCCCTGACTGTGCGGGGCCTGCGCCCCGGTGATGGAGTACGCCTCGGGCTCCTCCCGGCGGGATGCGCGGGAGCGCGACGTCGTGGCCTCGGACATGGGACACCGCCCTCCTCACCGGATGATCGCGGCGCCCGCCCGGTGCTCATGGAGAGGGGGACCCGCTGGGTTGATGACCGTGCCCATTGTGTCACCTCCGGCTCCGATCGGCAGGGGCCGGTGTCCGGGATCCCACCGGGCGGGCCGGAGGGGACCTCGGCTAGGATGGGGGCGATTCCATCCACCGCATCCCGGGAAGGACCCCGATGAGCATCGAGCACCCCGACGAACCCGCCACGACCCCCCGCACCGTGCTGGTGACCGGCGGCAACCGGGGGATCGGACGCAGCATCGCCGAGGCCTTCCGCGAGCAGGGGCACCGGGTCTGCGTGACCTACCGCTCGGGCGAGGCGCCTGAGGGCTTCTTCGCGGTGCAGGCCGACGTGACCGACGCAGCCTCCGTGGACCGGGCCTTCTCCGAGATCGAGGCCGAGTTCGGCCCGGTGGAGGTCCTGGTCGCCAACGCCGGGATCACCCGCGACACCCTCCTGCTGCGGATGAAGGAGGAGGACTTCTCCGCGGTCATCGACACCAACCTCACCGGCGCGTTCCGGGTGGTGCAGCGGGCGGCCAAGGGGTTCCTGCGGAAGAAGTTCGGTCGCGTCATCCTGATCTCCTCCGTCGTCGGGCTCTACGGCTCCCCGGGCCAGCTGAACTACGCGGCCTCCAAGGCCGGGCTGGTGGGCATCGCCCGCTCCCTGACCCGCGAGCTGGGGTCGCGCAACGTCACGGCCAACGTCGTGGCCCCCGGGTACATCCAGACCGAGATGACCGACGCCCTGCCGGAGGAGACGCAGCAGAAGTACCTCGAGGCGATCCCCGCCAAGCGCTACGGGCAGGCCGAGGAGGTCGCGCGCGTGGTCCGCTGGCTGGCCGGGGAGGACGCCGGGTACATCTCCGGAGCCGTGATCCCCGTCGACGGCGGGCTCGGCATGGGCCACTGAGACACATCGCGGGAATCCCCTCCGGGGGACCCGCGCACCGATCATCCGCCGCGAGCCGGGCCCGCCTGAACGAGGCGGGCCCGGGTGCGGCATCGAGGAAAGGACACGAAGCAATGGGACAGTTGGACGGGAAGTCCGCGATCATCACCGGCTCCTCGCGGGGGGTTGGGGCGGACACGGCCAAGCTGCTGGCCGCCGAGGGCGCCGGCGTCGTGGTGAACTACCGGCAGAAGGCCCCGCGGGCCAAGAAGGTGGTCCAGGCGATCGAGGAGGCCGGGGGCCGCGCCGTCGCCGTGGGAGCGGACGTCACGAAGCACGAGGACGTGCAGACCCTGGTGGACACGGCGGTGCAGACCTACGGGGGCCTGGACGTGCTGGTGCTCAACGCCTCCGGCGGCATGGAGACCGATCTGGGGGAGGACTACGCGCTGCGGCTGAACCGCGACGCGCAGCTGGATGTGCTGCGCACCGCCGCCGCCGTGATGCGCCCCGGGGGTCGGGTCGTGTACGTGACCAGCCACCAGGCGCACTTCATCCGCGAGGTCGAGACGATGCCCGAGTACGAGGCCGTCGCCCGCTCCAAGCGCGCCGGAGAGGACGCCCTCACCGAGGAGATCCCGCAGCTGTCCGAGAGGGGCATCGACTTCGTCGTCGTCTCGGGGGACATGATCGAGGGCACCGTCACCGCGACCCTGCTCAACCGGGCTCGCCCCGGGGCGCTGGAGGCCCGTCGGGCGGAGGCCGGGAAGCTGTACTCGGTCGAGGAGTTCGCCTCCGAGGTCGCCGCGATGGTCACGGCCGGTGTTCCCACCGGCCACGTGGAGCTGGTCGGCGGGGCCAAGGGCTTCGTAGACTGATCGACACCGCCTCGGTGCCGCCGGTCCCGGATCGGCGGCACCCGTGCTGTCGCGCTCAGCCCAGCAGCGCCAGCAGCGCATCCAGCCGCGGCACGGGGATCCGTGCCGCGGCTGCCGCGTCCAGGGTCGGCTTGGCGCAGTAGGCGACGCCCAGTCCGGCGGCCTCGACCATGAGCAGGTCGTTGGCGCCGTCGCCCATCGCCGTCGTCGCCTCTTCGGCGACGCCGAGCTCCCCGGCCCAGGCGGTCAGGGCGCGGCGCTTGGCCGCGGCATCCACCACGGGCCCGAGCACCCGACCGGTCAGGCGGGGTCCGGACCCGTCGTCGGCGATCTCCAGGCCGTTGGCCAGGGTCCGATCCAGCCCGAGGCTTGCACCCAGGGAATCCAGGATCGCACAGAAGCCGCCGGAGACGGCGCCGATCCGATCCCCCCGGGCGTGCAGCCGCGCCACCAGCTCGCGCGCCCCCGAATTCAGGACGAGGTCCTCGCGCACCTCCTCCAGCACGCTGGCCGACAGGCCCGCCAGGGCGGCGACTCGTTCGCGCAGGGAGGCCGCGAAATCCAGCTCCCCCCGCATGGCCCGCTCGGTGATCGCCGCGATCCGCTCGCGGGCCCCGGCGCGGGCGCCCAGCTCGTCGATGACCTCCTGGCCGATCAGTGTGGAGTCCACGTCCGTGACCACCAGTCGGGGGGTGCCCTCCGGCAGCGCGGGCACGGCCATGACCTGCCAGCGCGCCTGCGGATCCAGGGCGTCCAGGACGCTCTGCACCCGTTCGACGCCGGGGTCCGGGACCTCCAGGTTCACGTCAGCTTCCGACCCTGCGGCGGCTCCGTGAGCGGAAGACTCCGCATCGGCTGCGAGCGTCGGGGGCCAGCGCAGCACGCGGAACCCGGGGCCGGGGGCCTGGCGGGGTCCCCGGCGAGCGGAGGTGCCGCCGTCGCGCGGGGGAAGGGGCGGCACGTGGATCTCCTCGACCCCCGCCGGAAGGCCGATTCCTGCGGCGGCTGCGCGTTGCACCAGCGCCGTGGGCCGGGTACGGGATCCGAGCAGCCCGGGCACGGCCTCCGTCCTCTCCCCGGGTGCTGGCACGGGCAGCTGCCCCAGCGGCGGCGCGGCCGAGGCGGGGGCGGAGGAGGACCGGTTCTCCTCGGACGGGGGACGGGAGGAGAAGGCGATGAGACGGCGGGGGTCGGACATGTCCCCATCGTAGGTGCCGTGCCGAGAGGGACCGTCGGTGGGGGATCGGAGAGCGGTCGCGGGTGCGGCTGGCGTCCGGGCGGCGGTACGGTGATCGAAAGCCGCCGGCGTCCTCGGATGCCCGCGGGTGGTTCGTCGGAAGAGGACGTCATGGCCGAGTATCCCGCGTACGTGTGCACCCCCGAGGTGCGCTGGTCGGATCAGGATCTGCTGGGGCACGTGAACAACGCCCGGGTGATCACCCTGATCGAGGAGGCCCGCATCCGGTGGCTCCGAGAGGCCTGGGACCGGACCGATGTGCGGGATCGCCCGACGCTCGTGGCGGGAATGGAGCTGAACTACCGCCGCCCCGTCGTCTACGGGCCGCAGCTGAGCGTGGAGCTCGGCGTCGGGCGCGTGGGCCGCAGCTCGTACACGATCACCTGCCGCGGCATCCAGGACGGTCGGGTGGCCTTCGACGGCCTGACGGTGATGGTCATGGTCGATGCCGAGACCGGTGAGCCCACGGCCCTGAGCGAGCGGGAGCGGGATCTGCTCGGTCGCTACGGCAGCTTCGACCCGGAGGACCCGACGCGGCTGGACTGAGTCGCCGGTGCGGAGGCGTCGCCCCCCCGGAGCTGTGGACAACCTTCCGGCCGGGGCGTGGGATGGGCTAGTCTCGGGGGACTTGAGTGATTCACATCGCATGATCCTCGTCTGACCCTCGAGCACCCGGAGGCTCCCGTGGCCCGTTCGCACCGTCCCGCATCATCCCTGGCGCCGCTGGTCCTGGCCGGCGCCCTCCTGCTGTCCGGCTGCGGGGGTGAGAGCAGCGGTGAGGTGGTCGGCACCGCGGATCCGCAGGCATCGGCCAGCGCCTCGGCCGGCGGCGCTGGATCCCCGTCGGCGTCCTCGACCGGGTACGAGAAGGCGACGCCGGAGCACCCGGCCCGCAACGTGCCGGTGCCGAGCCTGCCGGACGTGGGCAGGGAGGAGACCGACGCCGGGGCGAGGGCGTTCCTCCAGTACTGGGCGGACTCCCTGAACTACCTCCTGCAGACCGGGGACCCGCAGTACGTCCGCGAAGCGATGTCGGCGGACAACGACCAGTTCACCAAAGTCATGGAGAACTACGAGCGGTACTACCGCGAGGGCAAGTGGAGCGTGGGCACGGAGCAGCAGATCGACATCAAAGCTCAGGAGCTCACCAAGAACCCTGACGGTGAGTGGATGATCAATGTCAGCCTGAACCGCACTCCCGGAAAGATCTACTCTCGCAGTGGGATGGATGAGGGGATCGCGGGACAGGACTTCAACAATCAGCCTCTTGAGGCCTACCTGACGCGGGACCAAGGTGTGTGGAAACTGTCGGGATTCGGGGGTATCCAAGATGTCGATTACGGTCTCTGATGCAAAGACGCCCTGGAAGGCTTGGATCTTCCTCCTCGCGTCATGGACACTCTTCCTCAATTCACCCGCTGCGTTGGCTGATGGCACAGGGGGAGGGTGGAGCGATGAGCGAACGATCAGCATCCACGGGAAGGAGTCAACACGCCCGGGAGGGCGGCCACCGGAGGACCAACCCCCTTCCTCGGGAAATGATTCAGCTGGGGCGGGAAGCCCGTCTAAGCCGACGGAAGAAGACCCCTACGAATATTTCGCATATTATGGGTGCCCGAAACCTGGTGATGACGTTCCCGGAGACGCCTGCACACTCAACGCCTCCTGTTCGGTGGGGGAGGGGAAGCGGGGGATTGTGCACCTGATCTTCCGTCGCCTCAGAGCAGGGGGCGAATGGGAGTCCACGGGAACGCAATACTGCGCCGCCCCCGGCTCCCAGTCCCCCGAAGATGCCGCCCAACGAGTCACCGCACCGCCGAACCCGACCGTCACCGCCGAAGATCTGCAGAAGATGCCCATCCAGCCGGGGACCGTGAGCATCCAGCCCGGCCCCAACACGCTGAAGAACTACCACACCAACATCTACGTCGACAGCCGGCCCCAGGAACTGGAGGTCACCCTGTTGGGGCAGCCGGTGCGGGTGCGGGCCACCCCGGTCTCCTACACTTTCGGCTACGGCGACGGCACCACCACCGGCCCCACCACCGACCCCGGGCGCGCCTTGCCGGAGAACAGCTGGGACACCCCCACCTCG
>NZ_BCSM01000009.1 GCF_001570865.1 Rothia kristinae NBRC 15354 | reverse complement strand
GGCGCCCTCACGGACCGTCTTCACCGAGGTCACCGTCGCCGTGCCGTCGGAGGCCTTCACGGTCTGGGTCTCGTCCTCGGCCGCATGGGCCGGGGTCAGGCTCGGCAGTCCCGCGGGCGGGAGCAGGGCCAGCGTCAGCAGCGCGGCCACGGCCAGACGCAGCGGGTGGGAGATGAGGCGGTTCACGGCGGCGGGGGCTTCCTTCGGGGTGCGGTGGGCGGACAGCGGACGGATCACTGGTCCAGGTCCTTCATCACGTCGGCGACGATGCCCTGCATCAGCAGCGGGCCGCCGGTGGAGGTCCATCGGGAGCCGTCCACGGGGATGATGTGTCCGTCCTTGTAGGCGGTCAGGTCGGTGAAGCCGGAGGCCTTCTCGGCTTCCTTCAGCGCGGTCTGCGCGCCGCTGAGATCGGCGGTGCCGCCGGCGTTGGGGTTGTCCTGGCTGGATCCGCCCAGGGTGCCGAAGAACATGTAGTCGGCGTCGATCTGGTTCAGGTTTTCCAGCGAGACCGGGTCGGAGTGGCCCAGGCCCATGCGGTCCTGGTTCTGCGGGCGCTTGAGCCCGAGGTCGGTCAGGGCTCGGCCGGCAGGCAGCTCCTTGAGGATCAGGGAGGCTCCGCCGCCCTGCCAGCGCACGATGGAGAAGGTCTTGTCCCCGTAGCGACCGGCCAGCTTCTGCTTGTCCTGCTCCACGGTGGAGCGGTAGTCCTGTTCGATCTGCCGTGCCTTGTCCTGCAGGTTCAGCGCGTCGGCCACCCGATCGAAGTTCTTCTCCCAGGGTCCGCCGGCGTACCCGGTGAACACCACCGGGGCGATCTTGCGCAGGATCTCCAGGACGTCCGGGCGGTTGTTCACGCTGGTGCCGTCCACCAGGATCAGGTCCGGGTCCATCGCGCCGATGGCCTCGTAGTCCAGCTCCGAGACGCTGCCCAGCAGCTTCACCCCGTCGGCCTTGTCGGCCAGGTAGTGCGGCACCCCGGACTGCCCGCGCCCAGCCACGGACCCGACGGGCTTGACCCCCAGGGCCAGCGCCCCGTCCAGGGTCGGCTCGGACAGGGTCACGACCCGCTGCGGGTTCTCCGGCACCTGCACCTCGGTGCCCTCGATGTCCTTGACGGTGCGGGTGGGCCCGGCGGAGTCGGACTCGGCGTCCCCGGCGTCGGACCCGCACCCGGCCAGCACGCTGGCGCACAGGAGTGCCAGCAGGAGGGCGAGGAGGGTGCGCAGACGCCCGGTGCGGCGCGGTCCGGCTGGGACGATGACGGGCATGAAGGCTCCCCGGAGTGATCGATTAGCTCAGGCTCACCTTAGTCGGCGGATTCGTTCGCTTCAAGCGATAGCAGCCCCGGGTCACGCAGATGCGACGCAGGACACGAAGGAGCCCCTCCCCCGCAGACGGGGAAGGGGCTCCTTCACGGGATGGAGACGGCGCGCTGGGCACCGCACTCCCGGAGACGCAGGGCTTACTTGGCCCGCTCCAGGATCTCCACGATCCGCCACCGCTTGGTCGCGGACAGCGGGCGGGTCTCCATGATCCGCACCAGGTCGCCGACGCCGGCGGTGTTCTGCTCGTCGTGAGCCTTCACCTTGGAGCTGCGGCGCATGACCTTACCGTACAGCGCGTGCTTGACGTGGTCCTCGACCTCGACGACGACGGTCTTGTCCATCTTGTCGGAGACGACGTAGCCGCGGCGGGTCTTGCGCAGGTTGCGCTCTTCCGTCTTGACTTCACTCACTTGGCATCACCTTCGCTGGCCTTCGCGGCCTTCTTCGCAGCCTTGGCGGCCTTCTTGTCGGCCTTCTTGTCCGAGGCTTCCGGGGCCGAGGCCTCGACCTCGGGGCGGATGCCCAGCTCGCGCTCGCGCAGCACCGTGTAGATGCGGGCGATGTCGCGCTTGACGGCCTTGAAGCGGCCCGGGTTCTCGAGCTGGCCGGTGGCCTTCTGGAAACGGAGGTTGAACAGCTCCTCCTTAGACTCACGCAGCTTCTCGGCCAGAGCCGCGGAGTCCAGGTCCTCGAGCTGATCGATCGACAGATCCTTCGATCCAACTGCCATTTCTATTCACCACCTTCGCGGCGCACGATGCGTGCCTTCATGGGGAGCTTGTGGATGGCCAGGCGCAGGGCTTCCTTCGCCACCTCATCGGTGACGCCGGACAGCTCGAAGAGCACGCGGCCGGGCTTGACGTTGGCGACCCACCATTCCGGGGAGCCCTTACCGGAGCCCATGCGGGTCTCGGCGGGCTTCTTGGTCAGCGGGCGGTCCGGGAAGATGTTGATCCAGACCTTGCCACCGCGCTTGATGTAGCGGGTCATGGCGATACGCGCCGCCTCGATCTGGCGGTTGGTCACGTACGCCGGGGCCAGCGCCTGCACGCCCCACTCCCCGAAGGACACCGTGGTGCCGCCCTTGGCGACGCCGGTGCGCTTGGGGTGGTGCTGCTTGCGGTACTTGACGCGACGGGGAATCAGCATTTATGCCTCACCATTCTCTGCGGTCGTGGTCTCGGCCTGCGCGGAGGCACCGGTGCGAGCCGCATCGCCCTGGGGCTGCTGGCTGTCGGTGCGCCGCTCCTGCCGATGCTCGGCGGAGGCCCCGCGACGACGGCGCTCGCCGCCGCGACGCTCGCCGGCACCGCCGCGACGGTCCCCGCCGCGGCCGCCGCGCCGGTTGCCCTGCGCGACCTGCTGGGCGGCCAGCTCCTTGTCGGTCAGGTCGCCCTTGTAGATCCAGACCTTCACGCCGATGCGGCCGAAGGTGGTCTTGGCCTCGAAGAAGCCGTAGTCGATGTTCGCCCGCAGGGTGTGCAGGGGCACGCGGCCCTCGCGGTAGAACTCCGAGCGGGACATCTCGGCCCCACCCAGACGCCCGGCGCACTGGATCCGGATGCCCTTGGCACCGGCGCGCTGAGCGGACTGGATGGCCTTCTTCATCGCGCGGCGGAAGGCCACGCGGGAGGCCAGCTGCTCGGCCACACCCTGGGCGACCAGCTGAGCGTTGACCTCGGGGTTGTTGACCTCGAGGATGTTCAGCTGGATCTGCTTGCCGGTGAGCTTCTCCAGCTCGCCGCGGATGCGGTCGGCCTCGGCGCCGCGGCGGCCGATCACGATGCCGGGGCGGGCGGTGTGGATGTCCACGCGCACGCGGTCCCGGGTCCGCTCGATCTCGACGTTGGCGATGCCGGCGCGGTCCATGCCCTTGGACATGAGCTCGCGGATCTTGATGTCCTCACGAACGAAGTCCTTGTAGCGCTGGCCTTCCTTGGTGGAGTCAGCGAACCAGTGCGACTTGTGGTCCGTGGTGATCCCCAGTCGGAATCCGTGCGGGTTGATCTTCTGTCCCACTTAGCGGTCCTCCTCGTTCTCCGGGGTAGCGAGCACCACGGTGATGTGGCTGGTTCGCTTGTTGATGCGGTACGCGCGCCCCTGGGCCCGCGGCTGGAACCGCTTCATGGTGGGGCCCTCGTCCACGAAGGCCTCGGACACGTACAGGTCCTCCTCCGTGAAGGCGACGCTGTCGCGCTGAGCCAGCTGGCGGGCGTTGGCCACCGCGGACTCCACGATCTTGAACACCGGCTCCGAAGCGCCCTGCGGGGCGAACTTCAGAATCGCCAGAGCCTCATTCGCCTGCTTGCCACGAATCAGGTTGACGACGCGCCGGGCCTTCATAGGCGTCACGCGAACGTAGCGCGCAGATGCCTTGGCTTCCATTGCCTATCTCTCTTTCGTCTTCTAGCCGAAGAGCGTGAGCTGCTGGATCGGGGGAACCCGACCTAGCGGCGCTTGCCCTTGCGGTCGTCCTTCACATGGCCGCGGAAGGTCCGCGTGGGAGCGAATTCGCCGAGCTTGTGCCCGACCATCGACTCGGTGATGAACACGGGGATGTGCTTGCGTCCGTCGTGCACGGCGATCGTGTGCCCGAGCATGTCGGGGATGATCATCGAGCGGCGGGACCACGTCTTGATGACGTTCTTGGTGCCCTTGTCGTTCTGAGCGGCGACCTTCAGGTAGAGGTGCTGATCGACGAAAGGGCCCTTCTTCAGACTGCGAGGCATGTGTCAGGCTCCTTAGCGCTTCTTGCCGGTGCGACGGCGACGGACGATGAGCTTGTCGCTGTCCTTGTTCGGACGGCGGGTGCGCCCCTCGGGCTTGCCGTTCGGGTTGACGGGGTGCCGACCGCCGGAGGTCTTGCCCTCGCCACCGCCGTGCGGGTGGTCCACCGGGTTCATGACGACGCCGCGCACGGTCGGGCGGATGCCCTTCCAGCGGTTACGCCCGGCCTTGCCCCAGTTGATGTTGGACTGCTCGGCGTTGCCGACCTCGCCGATCGTGGCGCGGCAGCGCACGTCGACGTTGCGGATCTCCCCGGAGGGCAGGCGCAGCTGGCCGTACTTGCCCTCCTTGGCCACCAGCTGCACGGAGGCGCCGGCGGAGCGGGCGAGCTTGGCGCCCCCGCCGGGACGCAGCTCCACCGCGTGGATCACGGTGCCCACGGGGATGTTGCGCAGCGGCAGGTTGTTGCCGGGCTTGATGTCGGCGTTGGGGCCGGACTCCACGACGTCGCCCTGCTGCAGGCGGTTCGGGGCGATGATGTAGCGCTTCGCCCCGTCCACGTAGTGCAGCAGCGCGATGCGCGCGGTGCGGTTCGGATCGTACTCGATGTGCGCGACCCGGGCGTTCACGCCGTCCTTGTCGTGGCGGCGGAAGTCGATCAGGCGGTACTGGCGCTTGTGGCCACCGCCCTTGTGCCGGGTGGTGATGCGCCCGGAGCTGTTGCGCCCGCCGTTCTTGGGCAGCGGACGGACCAGGGACTTCTCCGGGGTCGTGCGCGTGATTTCTGCGAAGTCGGCGACGCTCGAGCCGCGGCGGCCCGGGGTCGTCGGCTTGTGCTTACGGATTGCCATAGTTGTCTTCCTCGTTCAAGTGGTCTCCGCAGGCTCAGGCCTGCGGACCGCCGAAGATGTCGATGCTGCCTTCGCGCAGGGTCACGACGGCACGCTTGGTGCTCTTGCGCGCTCCCCAGCCGAAGCGGGTGCGCTTGCGCTTCCCGGCACGGTTGATGGTGTTCACACCCGAGACCTTGACGCCGAAGATGCGCTCCACGGCGTCCTTGATCTCGGACTTGTTCGAGCGGGGGTCGACCTCGAAGGTGTACTTGCCTTCGTCGATCAGGCCGTAGCTCTTCTCCGAGACGACGGGGGCGATGATGACGTCACGGGGATCCTTGATGGTGGCGCTCACTGGGCGACCTCCTGGTTCTTTCCGGCCTTGCTGGCCACGGCCACGAACACGTCGTAGGCGTCCTTGGTGAAGACCACGTCGTCGGCCAGCAGCACGTCGTAGGTGTTCAGCTGGTCGGCGTAGAGCACGTGGGCGTTCACCAGGTTGCGCACGGACAGCGCGACGGCGTCCTCCTTGCGGTCGATGACCACCAGGACGTTCTTGCGCGGGGTGATCTCGGCCAGGGCGGCCTTCGCGGCCTTGGTGGACACGGAGTCCACCAGGGAGGAGACCACGTGGATGCGACCGTGGGCGGCCCGATCCGAGAGGGCCTGGCGCAGGGCCGCGGCCTTCATCTTCTTGGGGGTGCGCTGGGAGTAGTCGCGCGGGACGGGCCCGTGGACGATCCCGCCGCCGGTCATGTGCGGGGCGCGGATGGAGCCCTGGCGGGCCCGGCCGGTGCCCTTCTGCTTGAAGGGCTTGCGCCCGGCCCCGGAGACCTCTCCGCGGTTCTTGGCCTTGTGGGTGCCCTGGCGGGCGGCGGCCAGCTGCGCGATGACGACCTGGTGCAGCAGAGCCGTGTTGGGCTCCAGCGCGAAGACGTCGTCGGGCAGGTCGACGTTCAGGGTTTCGACTGCCATGGTGTCAGGCTCCCTTCACAGCGGTGCGCACCAGAACGACGCCGTTCTTGGGGCCGGGGACGGCGCCCTTGATCAGCAGCACGTTGTTCTCGGTGTCGACACCCTGGATCGTGAGGTTCTGGGTGGTGTGGCGGGTGTTGCCCATCCGCCCGGCCATGCGCATGCCCTTGAACACGCGCGCGGGGTAGGAGGCGCCGCCGATGGACCCGGGCTTGCGGTGGTTCTTGTGCGCACCGTGGGAGGCGGAGACGCCCTTGAACCCGTGGCGCTTCATGACGCCGGCGAAGCCCTTGCCCTTGGTCTTGCCGATGACGTCGACCTTCTGGCCGGCCTCGAACATCTCGACCTTCAGCTCCTGGCCGAGGGAGTACTCGGAGGCGTCCGCGGTGCGGATCTCCACGAGGTGGCGGCGCGGGGTGGTCCCGGCCTTCTCGAAGTGCCCCGCCATGGGCTTGGTGACCTTGCGCGGATCGATCGCACCGAAGCCGATCTGCACCGCGGAGTAGCCGTCGGTGTCCTGGTCGCGCAGCTGGGTGACGACGTTGGAGTCGGCCTTGACGACGGTCACCGGCACGAACTTGCCGTTCTCGTCCCAGACCTGGGTCATGCCGAGCTTGGTGCCCAGCAGGCCCTTCACCTGGCGCTCGAAGTGGTTAGTCATGGGGATGCGATCCTCTTTACAGCTTGATTTCGATGTTCACGTCTGCCGGGAGGTCGAGGCGCATGAGCGAGTCGACGGCCTTCGGCGTGGGATCGACGATGTCGATCAGCCGCTTGTGCGTGCGCATCTCGAAGTGCTCGCGGCTGTCCTTGTACTTGTGCGGCGAGCGGATCACGCAGTACACGTTCTTCTCGGTGGGCAGCGGCACGGGGCCGACCACCGTGGCGCCCGCGCGGGTCACCGTCTCAACGATCTTGCGAGCCGAGGAATCGATGACCTCGTGGTCATACGACTTCAGCCGGATGCGGATTTTCTGTCCCGCCATCTGTCGGACTCTCTTTCTTCAAGTACTTCCCTGTGATGGGACCGGACGGTCCCTTGTGGTGGCGTCTTCAGGCAAGCGCCCGCGAGCCGCTCGCCGCTGGGGCGATCGCTGCGGGATCCTGGCGCCGCTTCGCACGAGCTGAATCCGGACGGATTCCGGGTTCCTCACCTCGCCGAAGCACCGACCCCCGAACTCGGGCGTGTCGCGCGCGCTGCGCGCGGAGACGCCGTGAACATCTCGGACCGGGTCGTTGTGGCTTGCGCGGAGCGCACCGCCGTGAGCCGGAAGCGGGACTTCCGGTGCACGCGGCGCATCGACGCCTGCAAGCGCTTGAACAACGTTCTCCATCCTGCCATGCCCGGCAAGCCGCCCGCAAGCGCTGGAGGGATTCGTGGTAGAACACACACCCACCGAGGGCAGCGGGCGATGGCGGCGACCCATGGCCGGCGATCGCGCGGCACGCGCCCGGGGACGCGGGAAGGCCCCGACACACCTGAAGTGTGCCGGGGCCTTCTCGCAGATCCGGTCGGCGCGGGGGCTGCCCGCGCCGACCGAGCAGGTCGGGTGACCTTACTTGACGATCTTGGTCACACGACCGGAGCCCACGGTGCGGCCACCCTCGCGGATGGCGAAGCCGAGGCCCTCCTCCATGGCGATCGGCTGGATCAGCTCGACCGACATCTCGGTGTTGTCACCGGGCATGACCATCTCGGTGCCCTCGGGCAGGGTGATGACGCCGGTGACGTCGGTGGTCCGGAAGTAGAACTGCGGACGGTAGTTCGAGTAGAACGGGTTGTGACGCCCACCCTCGTCCTTGGACAGGATGTAGACGTTCGCCTCGAAGTTGGTGTGCGGGGTGATGGAACCCGGCTTCACCACGACCTGGCCGCGCTCGACGTCGTCGCGCTTCAGGCCGCGCAGCAGCAGACCGCAGTTCTCGCCGGCCCAGGCCTCGTCGAGCTGCTTGTGGAACATCTCGATCCCGGTGACCGTGGTCTTCTGGATCGGGCGGATGCCGACGATCTCGACCTCGGAGTTCAGGGCCAGGGTCCCGCGCTCGGCGCGACCGGTCACCACGGTGCCGCGCCCGGTGATGGTGAAGACGTCCTCGATGGGCATCAGGAACGGCTTGTCCTTGTCGCGCACGGGGTCCGGGATGTACTCGTCCACGGCCTCCATGAGCTCCTCGATGGACTTGACCCACTTCTCGTCGCCCTCCAGCGCCTTCAGCGCGGAGACGCGGATGACGGGGGCGTTGTCGCCGTCGAACTCCTGGGAGGACAGCAGCTCGCGGACCTCCATCTCGACGAGGTCCAGCAGCTCCTCGTCCTCGACCATGTCGGCCTTGTTCAGGGCGACCAGCAGGGTCGGCACGCCGACCTGGCGGGCGAGCAGCACGTGCTCGCGGGTCTGGGCCATCGGGCCGTCGGTGGCGGCGACCACGAGGATCGCGCCGTCCATCTGGGCGGCACCGGTGATCATGTTCTTCACGTAGTCCGCGTGGCCGGGGGCGTCCACGTGGGCGTAGTGGCGCTTCTCGGTCTGGTACTCGATGTGCGCGATGTTGATGGTGATGCCGCGCTGCCGCTCCTCGGGAGCGGAGTCGATCATGCCGAAGTCCTGGAGCTCGTTGAGGTCCGGGTACTTCTCGGCGAGGACCTTGGAGATCGCGGCGGTCAGGGTGGTCTTGCCGTGGTCGACGTGACCGATGGTGCCGATGTTGACGTGAGGCTTGGAGCGCTCGAACTTAGCCTTAGCCAAGGGTGTTCCTCCTAGAACGTTTGTGTGGAAGCTTGCGCTGGCCGCGCGCAGTCCGCTGTGGAAGACGGATTCCCTGTCTACCTTAGCGGATTTCCCGCAGACGCGTGAAGCGCCGGCGCAAGCCGGGGGTCCCCGTCGGCCCGCCCCGTGCGGGGCGGACCGGCGGAGTGGGGATCACTCCCCGCGGGACT
Source organism: Rothia kristinae NBRC 15354 (assembly GCF_001570865.1). Classification (GTDB taxonomy): domain Bacteria; phylum Actinomycetota; class Actinomycetes; order Actinomycetales; family Micrococcaceae; genus Rothia; species Rothia kristinae. The sequence goes on along the minus strand of NZ_BCSM01000009.1, from coordinate 103,804 downwards.
TCTGGATGATCTCGTCCGCCACGGCCTTGGGGACCTCGGCGTAGCTGTCGAAGGTCATCGAGTACACCGCGCGGCCCTGCGTCTTGGAGCGCAGGTCGCCGATGTAGCCGAACATCTCGGACAGCGGGACGAGGGCGGCCACCAGCTTGATGCCGGCGACGTCCTCCATGGACTGGATCTGGCCGCGCCGGGAGTTCAGGTCGCCGATGACGTCGCCCATGTACTCCTCGGGGGTGCGGACCTCCACGGCCATCAGGGGCTCGAGCAGGACCGGGTTAGCGCGCCGCGCGCCTTCCTTGAAGACCATGGAGCCGGCGATCTTGAAGGCCATCTCGGAGGAGTCGACGTCGTGGTAGGCGCCGTCCACCAGGGTGGCCTTCACGCCCACGACCGGGTACCCGGCGAGGATGCCCAGCTGCATCGCGTCCTGGATGCCGTGATCCACGGACGGGATGTACTCGCGCGGCACGCGCCCGCCGGTGATCTTGTCCTCGAACTCGTAGAGCTCCTCGGAGTCCAGGGCGATCGGCTCGAAGGAGACCTGCACCTTCGCGAACTGACCGGAGCCGCCGGTCTGCTTCTTGTGGGTGTAGTCGACCTTCTCCACGGCCTTCTTGATGGTCTCGCGGTAGGCCACCTGGGGCTTGCCCACGTTGGCCTCCACGCGGAACTCGCGCTTCATGCGATCCACCAGGATGTCCAGGTGCAGCTCGCCCATGCCGCCGATCTCGGTCTGGCCGGTCTCCTCGTTGAGGTTCACGGTGAACGTGGGGTCCTCGGCGGAGAGCTTCTGGATGGCGGTGGACAGCTTCTCCTGGTCGCCCTTGGTCTTGGGCTCGATGGCCACGAAGATCACGGGCTTCGGGAAGGTCATGGACTCCAGCACGATCGGGTGGGCCGGATCGCACAGGGTGTCCCCCGTGGTGGTGTCCTTCAGCCCGATCGCCGCGTAGATGTGCCCGGCCTGGATCTCCTCCACCGGGTTCTCCTTGTTGGAGTGCATCTGGAACAGCTTGCCGATGCGCTCCTTGCGGCCCTTGGTGGAGTTGGTGACCTGCTGGCCGGAGGAGGCCACGCCGGAGTAGACGCGGATGTAGGTCAGCTGGCCGTAGAACGGGTGCGCGGCGACCTTGAAGGCCAGGGCCGAGAACGGCTCGTCCTTCGAGGGCTTGCGGGTCAGCTCGACCTCCTCGTCCTTGGGGTCGTGCCCGATCATGGGGGGCACGTCCAGCGGGGACGGCAGGTAGTCGATGACCGCATCCAGCATGGGCTGCACGCCGCGGTTCTTGAAGGCCGAGCCGCAGAACACGGGGTAGGCCTCGTTGTTCACGGTCAGCTGGCGCACGCCGGCCTTGATCTCGTCGATCGTGAGCTCTTCGCCCTCGAGGTACTTCTCCATGAGCTCCTCGGAGGCCTCCGCGACGGCCTCGATCAGCTCGTTGCGGTACTGCTCCGCGCGGTCCTTGAGCTCCTCGGGGATGTCCCGGGTCTCGTACTCCGCGCCCATGGTGACATCGCCCTTGGCGTCGCCGGGCCACACGTAGGCCTTCATCTCCAGCAGGTCGACGACGCCGACGAAGTCGTTCTCCGCGCCGATCGGCAGCTGCATGACCAGGGGCTTGGCCCCCAGGCGCTTGACGATGGTGTCCACGGTGAAGTAGAAGTCCGCGCCCAGCTTGTCCATCTTGTTGACGAAGCAGATGCGGGGGACCTCGTACTTGTCGGCCTGGCGCCACACGGTCTCGGACTGGGGCTCCACGCCCTCCTTGCCGTCGAAGACCGCCACGGCGCCGTCGAGCACGCGCAGGGCGCGCTCGACCTCGACCGTGAAGTCCACGTGGCCGGGGGTGTCGATGATGTTGATCTGGTTGTTCTTCCAGAACGTGGTGGTCGCGGCCGAGGTGATGGTGATGCCGCGTTCCTGCTCCTGGGCCATCCAGTCCATCGTGGAGGCGCCGTCGTGGGTCTCACCGATCTTGTGGTTGATGCCCGTGTAGAACAGGATGCGTTCGGTCGTCGTGGTCTTGCCGGCATCGATGTGGGCCATGATGCCGATGTTGCGGACCTTGTTCAGGTCGGTAAGCACGTCACGTGCCACGGTGTCTCCTTCAGGTGGATCCGTGCCCTCGGGACCCGCCCGCCGGTGCCGGCGGGCGGGTGGGGCATGAGATTACCAGCGGTAGTGGGCGAAGGCCTTGTTGGACTCGGCCATCTTGTGGGTGTCCTCGCGGCGCTTCACAGCGGCACCGAGACCGTTGGAGGCATCCAGGATCTCGTTCATCAGACGCTCGGTCATGGTCTTCTCGCGGCGCAGCTTGGAGAAGCCGACCAGCCAGCGCAGGGCCAGCGCGGTGGCGCGCCCGGCGCGCACCTCGACCGGCACCTGGTAGGTGGCGCCGCCGACGCGGCGGGAGCGGACCTCCAGGGAGGGCTTGATGTTGTCCATGGCCTTCTTCAGCGTGGCCACGGCGTCGCCGCCCTCGGCCTTCTGCGCCACGCCCTCGAGGGCGCCGTAGACGATGCGCTCGGCGGTGGACTTCTTGCCGTCCTGTAGGACCTTGTTGATCAGCTGGGTGACCAGCGGGGAGCCGTAGACCGGGTCGACGACGAGAGGACGCTTGGGAGCGGGACCCTTACGAGGCATTACTTCTTCTCCTTCTTCGCGCCGTAGCGGGAGCGGGCCTGGCCGCGGTTCTTGACGCCCTGGGTGTCCAGCGCGCCGCGCACGATCTTGTACCGCACGCCGGGGAGGTCCTTCACACGACCGCCGCGCACGAGCACGATGGAGTGCTCCTGCAGGTTGTGGCCCTCACCGGGGATGTACGCGGTGACCTCGACGCCGCCGTTGAGCTTCACGCGAGCGACCTTGCGCAGCGCGGAGTTCGGCTTCTTCGGGGTGGTGGTGTAGACGCGGGTGCACACGCCGCGCTTCATGGGGCTGCCCTTCAGTGCGGGCGCCTTGGTCTTCTCGACCTTGGGAGTCCGGCCCTTGCGGACCAGCTGCTGAATGGTAGGCACTGTTCGTGTTCTCCAGTTGGTGCTTCGCCGCGGCCGTCCCCGTGCTGGACACGGGGGAAGCCGCTGCTCGGTGTCTGTCCCAGGCGGTCTCGGGTGAGGAGCCGGTTCTGAGGCACTGATACGTCGCCGACCGGCGGGCGGGGAGATCGGAGCGGTTTTGGGCACGCGGAGACGATGGCATTTTGGCGCAGAGCGTGCGCGCCAGAGGACCGTATCCATACCTGCCATTGATTCCGAAGCCCACCGCCGTGATCGCCTCCGGTGTCGCGTCCGCGAGACTCCGAAGCCGGAGCCCTGTGGGCACGCACCCGCGCTGGGGCTGGTACTTCGTCGTCCAGCATACACGAGGCCCCGCCGCCCCGGAAGAGCCCATGAGCCACCGCACACCCGACGGCCCCGGGCGCTGCCGCCCGGGCCGGACTCACACCCGGTGCTCCCCCAGGCGCAGCTGCTCCTCGATCCGGCCCGCGCAGTCTCGCAGCGCCTCCAGGGTTGGCCCGAGCAGCCGCCGCGGCTCCGCGTGCTCCGTGCCCACGCGCGTGGAGACGTTCAGCCCCGCCACGACCTCTCCCCCGGCCCCGCGCACCCCGACGGCCAGCGAGCGCAGCCCGACCTCCAGCTCCTGGTCCACCAGCGCCCACCCGTCCCGGCGCACCTGCTCGATCCGCTGGGCCACGGCCTGCGGATCGGTCAGCGTGTGCCGGTTCAGCGCCCGCGGAGGGTGCTCACCCAGGTGCCGGTCCACCTCCTGCGGGGATCGCCCGGCGAGCAGGACCCGGCCCATCGACGTCGTCGCGGCCGGCAGCCGGGTGCCCACCGAGATGTCCACGGCCATGATCCGCTGCGCGGCCACCCGCGCCAGGTAGACGATCTCCGGCCCGTCCAGCACGGACAGGGACACCGACTCCCCCAGCCGGGCCGACAGCTCCCGCAGCGGGACCTCGGCCACCTGCTTGAGGGTCTGCCCGGACAGGTAGGCGTAGCCCAGGGACAGCACCTGCGGGCCCAGGCGGAAGGCCCGGCCCTCCACCTGCACGTAGCCCAGGTGGGCCAGGGTGTGCAGGAACCGCCGGGCGCTGGCCCGGCTCATCCCCGTGCGCTCGGCCACCTGCGCCAGGGTGAGCTCCGGGTGCTCGGCGTCGAAGGCCCGGATCACCGCCAGGCCCCGCTCCAGCGACCGCACATACGTGCCGGCGGCCGGCTCCTGCTCGTCGCGGCTCACGCGGCCTCGCCGTCGGGGAAGACCAGGGGCACCTCGGGCATCAGCTCGCGCAGACCGGACTCGTCGATCCCGTGCATCTGGCGCACCCGCACCTTCCCGTCGCCCTCCAGCAGGAACACCCCCAGGTCCGTGTAGACCCGGGAGACGCAGCCGACGCCGGTGAGGGGGAAGGTGCACTCGGGGACGATCTTGGCCGTGCCGTCCCGGGTGAGCAGGCGCATCATCACCCAGGTGGACTTCGCCCCGATCGCCAGGTCCATCGCCCCGCCCACCGCGGGGATCGCACCGGGCTTGCCGGTGGACCAGTTGGCCAGATCCCCGCCGGCGGAGACCTGGTAGGCCCCCAGCACGCACACGTCCAGGTGCCCGCCGCGCATCATCGCGAAGGAGTCCGCGTGGTGGAAGTAGGAGGCGCCCGGGGTCTCGGTCACCGGGATCTTCCCGGCGTTGATGAGGTCCTCGTCCACCTCCTCCCCGTGCGCGGCCCGGCCCATGCCCAGCATCCCGTTCTCGGTGTGCAGGGTGACCCCCTGCTCGGGGCCGAGGTGATCCGCGACGGTCGTGGGCTGGCCAATGCCGAGGTTGACGTAGGAGCCCGGGGCGATGTCCGCGGCGACCAGCCGGGCCAGGGCCTCCTTCTCCAGGGGCCCCTCGTCGGGGGACTGCGGCTCGGGCGTCTGCTGCTCGGGGGTGCTCATCGGCGGTCTCCTTCCGCGGGGGTGCTGGACGGCCGCCCGGCGCGCTCGCGCGCGGCCAGCCGCCCGGATTCGCTGGGGATGCGCACCAGCACGTCGGTGTAGATCCCGGGGGTCACGATGACCTCCGGGTCCAGCGGCTCCCGGGAGATCTCATCCACCTGCGCGATGGTGCGCCGGGCGGCCGTCGCCATGACGGGGCCGAAGTTCCGGGCGGTCTTGCGGTAGACGAGGTTGCCCCAGGCATCCGCGGCGAAGGCCTTGATCAAGGCGGCGTCGGCGTGGATCGGGGTCTCCAGCACGTGCCCGCGCCCGTCGATCATCCGGGTCTCCTTGCCCTCGGCCAGGGCCGTGCCGTAGCCGGTGGGGGTGAAGAACCCGCCGATGCCGGCCCCGGCCGCGCGCAGCCGCTCGGCCAGGTTCCCCTGCGGGACCAGCTCCAGCTCGATCCGCCCGGCCCGGTAGGCCTCGTCGAAGTGCCAGGAGTCGGACTGGCGGGGGAAGGAGCAGATGATCTTGGCGACCCGCCCCTCCCGGATCAGCCGCGCGAGCCCGACGTCGCCCTGCCCGGCGTTGTTGTTGACCACGGTCAGGCCCGTGGCCCCGCCCTCCAGCAGGGCGTCGATCAGCTCCATGGGCTGCCCGGCGTTGCCGAAGCCCCCGATCAGCACGGTCGAGCCGTCCTCGATCCCGGCGACGGCCTCGGCCGCACTCTGCGCGATCTCGGTCATGCCCGCTCCTTCCCGTCATTCTCCTCGGACCGGGGTTCCTCGTCCCCGGCGACGTTCTCCAGGACCACGGCCAGGCCCTGGCCCACCCCGATGCAGATCGCGGCCACGCCCCACCGGCTGCCGGTCTCCCGCAGCCGCGCGGCCAGGGTGCCCAGGATCCGCCCGCCGGAGGCGCCCAGGGGGTGTCCGATGGCGATGGCCCCGCCGCGGGCATTGACGATCTGCGGATCCACCTCCCAGGCGTCCAGGCAGGCCAGGGACTGGGCGGCGAAGGCCTCGTTCAGCTCGATCGCCCCGACCTCGCCCCAGCCGATGCCGGCCCGGGCCAGGGCCTGTTCGGCCGCGGCCACCGGAGCGATGCCGAAGTCCTGCGGGACCAGGGCGTGGGCCCCGCGCCCGGCGATGCGGGCCACCGGGTCCCGCCCGATCAGCTCCGCGGCCTCCTCGCTGCCCAGCAGCACCGCGGAGGCGCCGTCGTTCAGCGGCGAGGCGTTTCCGGCGGTGATCCGCCCGCCGTCCTTGCGGAAGGCGGGGTTCAGCCCGGCCAGCTTCTCCTCGATGGTCCCCGGGCGCAGGGACTCGTCCCGGGTCAGCTCGGTGTCCGGAACCTGGGCCACCAGCGCGTCGTAGAAGCCCTCCTCCCAGGCCTGTGCCGTGAGTCGGTGCGAGCGCGCGGCGAAGGCGTCCATCCGCTCGCGGGTGATCCCGCGGGTCTCGGCCAGCTGCTCGTTGGCCTCCCCGAGGGACACGGTCCAGGCCGGATCCATCCGGGGGTTGACCAGGCGCCAGCCCAGGGTCGTGGAGGCCAGCTCCAGGTTCCCGGCGGGGAAGGGCCGCTCGGTCTTGGGCAGCACCCAGGGGGCCCGGGACATGGACTCCACCCCGCCGGTCAGCACGATCCGCGCATCCCCGACGGCGATCTGGCGGGAGGCCTGCATCGCGGCGTCCAGGGAGGAGCCGCACAGCCGGTTGATGCTGGTGCCGGGCACGGACACGGGCATCCCCGCCAGCAGTGCGGCCATGCGTGCGACGTTGCGGTTCTCCTCCCCGGCGCCGTTGGCGTTGCCCAGCATCACCTCATCCACCGCCGCCGGGTCCAGCGCGGGGCTGCGCCGCAGGATCTCGGCCAGCACGAAGGCCGCCAGGTCATCCGGGCGGGTGCCGGACAGGCCGCCGCGGAAGCGCCCGAAGGGGGTGCGCACGGCGTCGTACACGTAGGTCTGTGCAAGGGCGCTCATCGGCGCTCATCCTCCTGGGCATCGGTGGGGTCATCGGCGTGGCCGGGGTCCTGGGCCGGGCCCGGATCCTGGGCAGCGGCCGGGGGCAGGTCCCCGATCTCGCGCAGGACCCGCTGGGCGCGGGCGAAGGCCGTGTTGGCCGAGGGCACGGAGCAGTAGATCGCGGTCTGCAGCAGGATCTCCTGCAGCTGGGCCACGGTGACGCCGTTGCGCCTGGCGGCCCGCACGTGCATGTCGAACTCCTCCCAGTGCTGCCCGGCGATCATCGCGGTCAGGGTCACGGCGCTGCGAGTCGGCCGGTCCAGACCGGGGCGGGTCCAGATCTCCCCCCAGGCGTAGCGGGAGATCAGGTCCTGGAAGGGGGCGGTGAACGCGGTGGCGGTGCGCGCGGCCCGATCCACGTGCGCGTCGGAGAGCACCTGGCGGCGCACCGCGGCGCCCTCGGCGTGGACCCGGTCCCGGTCCGCGGACCGCTCGGGCAGCTCGCCGTTCGGCCGGGAGCCGTCGGCCTGCACGGCGTCGGTGGGGGCGGCATCGCCAGCCGCGGGGGCGGCGCCGGCGGGGGCGACGGCGGCGGCCGCGGCGTCGGCGGCGGGCCGGTGCTCGGCGAAGAACTCCCGCAGCGCCCCGGCCACCTCCCTGGGCTTCTCCGCGCAGGCCAGGTGCGCGGCACCCTCGATGACCGCCAGGCGCCCGTCGGGCACCCCGTCGGCGATCTCGCGCAGGGATGCCGGGGGCGTGGCGGGGTCCTCGGCCCCGGCGATGGCCAGGACCGGCACCCGGATCTCCCGGAGGCGCTCGCGCAGATCGTGGCGGCTCAGGGCCCGGCAGATCTGCGCGTAGCAGTGCCGGTCCGCCTCCTGCAGGCTGTGCATCAGCTCGGTGGCCACGACCGGCTGGGCCGCGAGGAAGCCGTCCGCGAACCAGGTCTGGGTGCTGCGGATGACCTGGCTTGGGGTTCCGGAGGCGGCCACGAACTCGGCCCGCTCCAGCCAGGCCTGCTCGGTGCCGATCTTCGCCCCGGTGCACAGGGCCGCCAGGGCACTCACCCGCTCCGGGTGGGCCAGGGCCAGCTCCAGACCCACGGCCCCGCCCACCGAGACCCCGGCGTACAGGAACGGGGTGTCCTCGGGCAGGCCGCGCTCGCGCTGCAGGCGCGCGGCCAGGTCGGCCACGGCCTCGGCCAGCTCCGCCAGGCTGTGCTGCGCGGTGTCGGCGGCCCCGCGGCCGTGCCCGGGCAGCTCCCAGCCGACCGGCTCGACGTCGCCCGCCAGCTGCGCGGCCGCCGGGGCCCACAGCGGGGTCACGGCGGTGCCCAGGGAGGGTCCGAGCAGCAGCAGCGGGCGGCGCGGATGGTGGGCCGGCGCGTCGGGCTCGTCCCGGAGGTACTCCCCCAGGGCGACGGCGGTCAGGGTCGGGGTGCTCATGGGCGTGCTCCTCGGGTCGCGGGCTCATCCGGTGCGATGCCGCCGCGCCATCGGCGGGCGGCGGCCAGGGCCAGGGCCACGGCGTCGCCGTAGGTCCCGGTGTCCTCGGGGTCGGTGTCGGGGGCCTCGGGGAAGGTCAGGGCGAGGTTGCGGGCCATCGGCTCGGGGTGGACCTCCAGGCCCTCCAGGAGACGACGCCCCAGAGCGGCGGCGATCATCCCGTGGGCCAGGACCTCGCGCAGCGGCTCCCACTCCAGGTGCCAGGCCACGTCCGAGCGCTCCTCCAGGGCCAGCGCGGCGCACTCGTGCAGCCGGCCCATCGCCGAGGCGGCGGCCAGCCCGGAGCGGCGCATCAGCACGGACAGCACGGGGTTGCGCTTGTGGGCCATGGCCGAGGAGCCCCCGCGCCCCGGTGCCGCGGGCTCGGACAGCTCCCCGATCTCCCGGCGCGCCGAGACGACGACGTCGCCGCCGATCCGGGCGAAGCACTGCGCGGTCAGGGCCGGGGCCTGGGCCGCGGCGAGCACCGGCTGTCGCCGGGTGTGCCAGGGCGCGGCGGGCAGCGCCAGGCCCAGGCGCCGGGCCCAGGCCGCCAGCAGGGCCTGGGGGTCCCGCCCTCCCCGGGGGTCCCGGGGCAGCTGGGCACCGGTGCCCGCGGCCCCGCCGATCGCGACCGGTAGCCGCCGCAGGCTCGCGGTCAGCTCGGCCCGGGCCTCGGCGAGCCCGTCCAGCCAGCCGCCGGCCCGGGCCCCGAAGGTCGTGGGCAGGGCGTGCTGGGCCAGGGTGCGCGCGATCATCGGGGTGCGGGCCTGACGCTGCGCGATCTCGGCCAGGGCGTCCCCGGCGGCCGTCACCTCCGCGAGGATCCGCTCGGTGCCGGCGCGCATGCGCAGCATCAGCGCGGTGTCCATGACATCCTGGCTGGTCAGCCCGCGGTGCACCCAGGCCCCGGGATCGGAGTCCGGCCCGTCCGGGGAGCCGGTGCCGCCCAGCCGGGACCGGACCCGCTCGCGCGCGGCGCGCACCAGCCCGATCACGGGGTTGCCCCCGGCTTCGGCCTCGGCCGCCAGGCCCGGCAGGTCGTAGTCCTCGGCCGCGCCGAGGGCCTCGGCCACCTGCTCAGCCCACCCGGAATCGAGGATGCCGGTCTCGGCCTGCGCCATGACCCAGGCCAGCTCGACCTGGAGGAGCGAGTCCAGGAAGGCCTCGGGGTCCAGGGCCTCCCCCGCGTGCTGCCCGCCGGGCAGCAGCAGGTCGCGGAACTCAGCCATCGGCCGCGACCCCCCGCCGGTCGGCGCGATCCTGCCCGACGCCCTCCTCATCGGCACCCTCCTGTCCGGCGTCGTCGGCCGCGAGCGCCTGCTCGTCCTCGGGCAGGTACGCCCGGGTGAACAGGCGGTTGAGCAGCCCGCGGGCGAAGATCGTGACCAGCCAGAACGGGGCGTGGCCGGGATCGGTCGGGCCCGGCTGCACCGTGGTGAAGGAGAACGTCCCCTCCCGGTCCACGAAGTCCCGGCCCCAGCCGGTGAACTCCCAGCCGCTGCGCACCAGGGAGCCGGTGCGCTGCGGGATCGAACCGTCCCGATCGGCCTGCCAGATCTCGATCATCGCGTCCGGGACCGGCTGCCCGGCGCCGTCGCGCACGGTGCCGAAGAAGCGCATCGCGCCCGGCACGCCGATGTGGACCAGCTCGCTGCCCCCGCCGAAGGGCAGGCCGTTGTTCTCGTAGGCCGTGGCGTAGCCGAAGAACGGGCCGATGGTCTGGCCCGGCGTCGGCGTGAGGTCCTCCGGCGGGTCGGTGACGGGCCGGCCGCGGCTGACCGGCACGGTCACGGGGGTGCGGTTCTGGGTGCTCATGCGTCCTCCTCGGGGTCCATCCAGGTGCGGCCGCTGCCGCCGAGCACGATGTCCCAGCGGTAGCCCAGCAGCCATTCGTGCTCGGAGACCTCGTGGTCGTAGGCCGCGATCAGCCGGTCCCGGGCCTTCTGGTCGGCGATGGACTGGTAGATCGGGTCCAGCGGGAACAGCGGGTCCCCCGGGAAGTACATCTGGGTGATCATCCGCTGGGTGAAGTCCGTGCCGAACAGGGAGAAGTGGATGTGCGCTGGGCGCCAGGCGTTGCGGTGGTTCTTCCACGGGTACGGCCCGGGCTTGATGGTCGCGAAGGAGTAGGAGCCGTCCTGCCCCGTGATGGTCCGGCCGATGCCGGTGAAGTTCCGGTCGATCGGCGCCGGGTGCTGGTCCCGCTTGTGGATGTAGCGCCCGGCCGCGTTGGCCTGCCAGATCTCCACGAGCTGCCCGCGCATCGGGCGCCCGGCCGAATCCAGCACGCGCCCGCTGACCCGGATGCGCTCCCCGATCGGCTCCCCGCCGTGCTGGATGGTCAGGTCGCTCTCCAGCTCGCCGACGTCGCGGTGCCCGAAGGCCGGGGAGGTCAGCTCGATCAGCTCGGGGTCGGTGTGGTGCAGGTCCTTGGTCGGGTGGCGCAGCGCGGAGCTGCGGTAGGGGGCGAAGTCCAGGCGCGGCTGGGTCTCCCGCGTCCCCGAGGCCGCGTACTGCTCGTGCTGCTCCCGGATCTCCCGGCTGATCGCCTGCTGGCTGGCCGCGGCGGCGTCGGGGTCGGTGGGCACCTGAGCGTTCGTCTCGGCTCCGGCGGGCCGTTCGTCGTGGGTGGTGTGGGTGGTCATGGCTCGTCCTCTCGCGGGCTCGACGGCGGATGCGGGGTACCCGAGCCGACGCCGCGGGCGGCGTCGGCCCGGGCGGGTATCAGGTGCGGACTCGGCGCCGCTCGGCGTCGCTGCGCCGCTGCTCGGCGGCGGCACGCCGCTGCTCGCGCACCGCCTGCTGCACGGCCTTCCCGCCGAGCCGCTCCTGCGGCACGAAGGCCGTCTCCCGGGCCGAGAGGATCGTGACGCAGCTGATGAGGATGGAGACGACGACGAAGACGACCACGCCCTGCCAGCCGAAGCGCGGTTCGATGATCGCGGCGATCGAGGGAGCGAAGCCGATGAGCACCAGACCCAGCTGGTTGCCCATGGCCATGCCGGTGTAGCGCACGGGGGCGGCGAACATCTCCGGGAAGAACACCGTCCACACGGCGTTCCAGCAGGAGTAGAACAGGCCCTGGTTGACGATGCACAGCAGGAAGATCAGCCCCCAGCTGCCGGCGTGGATGGCCTCGAAGTAGAACCAGACGCTCACGATGCAGCCCAGGGCGCCGACCAGCAGCACGGGCTTGCGCCCGACCCGGTCCGAGAGCACCGCCAGCAGCGGGATCGCGGCCATGGACACCGCCATCGCCACGGCGTTGACCAGCAGCATCCGGGAGCGGTCCAGCCCGACGACGTTGGAGGCGTAGTTCAGGGCGTAGACCATCATGATGGACTGCACCACGGAGAAGAAGGTGATGAGGAAGACCCGCAGCACGTCCGTGCCCTGGGTGCGCAGCACCCCGACGGCGGGCACGGCCTGCAGCTGCCCGGTCTCCTTGGACTCCTCGAAGGCCGGGGTCTCATCCAGGTGGGCCCGGACGAAGTAGGCCAGGGCCAGCACGACCCCGGAGATCAGGAACGGGATGCGCCAGCCCCATCCGTACAGGGCCTCCTCGGGCAGGTTGGCCACGGGGATGAACACCAGGGCTGCCAGGACGTTGCCGGCCGAGCAGCCGATCATGGTGAAGCTGGTGAAGAAGGCCCGCCGCCCGTCCGGGGAGTGCTCCATGGTCAGGGTGGAGGCCCCGGCGGCCTCGGCCCCGGCGGAGAAGCCCTGCGCGGCCCGGCACAGCACGAGCAGCACCGTGGCCCAGGCGCCCACGGCCTGGTAGGTGGGCAGCAGGCCGATGGCCACCGAGGACAGGCCCATGATCATCAGGGTGATCAGCAGGGACAGCTTGCGCCCGACCCGATCCCCGATGTGGGACATCACCAGCCCGCCGATGGGCCGCACGATGTAGGCCACGCCGAAGGTCGCCAGGGAGGCCACGGTGGCGACGACGGGATCCCCCTCCGGGAAGAAGATGTGCCCGAAGACCAGGGCCGAGGCGGTGCCGTAGAGCACGAAGTCGTAGTACTCCAGGGTGGCCCCCAGGAAGGCGGCCAGGGCGGATTTGCCCGGTGTCTTGCGCACCGGATCCGACGGATCCGGGGCGTGCGATCCGGTGTGGGAGGCGTCCGGCGCGGGGGCCGGGGTGGTCTGCTCGCTCATGGGACTCCTTCGTCTCGTGGGCACGGGCGGCGCGCGGTGCGACGCCCGCCGCAGAAGGGCCCATGTGTTCGCTGTGCGAACTGTTGTACGCGATGCGCACCTCCGCGTAGTGTCGACGACGATACCCCGTCGGCGAGATCTGCGCCACTGCGGCGCCGCTGCCCCGACGCACCGACCCCGGGGACCCTCCCCGGACCAAGGAGCATCCCCATGAGCCTTCCCGGCCGATCCCACCTCGTGGGTCTGATCGGCGGCGGCATCACCGCCTCCCTGACCCCTCCCCTGCACGAACGCGCCGCGGACCGCCTCGGGCTGCGCTACCTCTACCGGCCGGTGGACCTCGAGGCCCTGCCCGGACACCCCGGTCCCGTCTCCGCCCAGCACGGGGTGGAGCTGCTCGGCGCGGCCCGCGAGCTCGGCTTCAGCGCCTGCAACGTGACCCACCCGTGCAAGCAGCTGGCCGTGGCGCCGATGGACGAGCTCTCCGAGGAGGCCGCCCGGCTGGGCGCGGTGAACACCGTGCTGTTCCGGGACGGACGGATGATCGGGCACAACACCGACGTCACCGGCTTCGCCGCCGCGCTGGCCGCGGGCCTGCCCGCGGCAGACCTGACACGGGTGGTGCAGCTGGGCACCGGCGGTGCCGGCTCGGCCACCGCCTACGCCCTGCTGGCCGCCGGCGCCCAGCGCCTGGAGCTGTTCGACGTGGATCGGCAGCGGGCCGAGGAGCGGGCCGCCGAGTACGCCCGGCTGTTCCCCGGGGCCGAGGTCCGCGCCCTGTCCCGCGAGCAGCTGCCCGAGGCCGTGGGCGAGGCGACCGGACTGCTCAACGCCACCCCCATCGGGATGCACCACCACCCCGGTGCGCCCCTGGATCTGGAGCTGGTGCACCCGGGACTCTGGGTGGCCGATGTGATCTACCTGCCGCAGGAGACCCCGCTGATCCGGCGCGCCCGCGCCCTGGGCTGCCCCGTGCTTCCCGGCGGCGGCATGGCCGTGGGGCAGGCCGTGGACGCCTTCACCCTGATCACCGGGCAGGCCCCGGACCGGGAGGCGATGGCCCGGGACTTCGCCGAACTGGTCACCGCCCAGCAGGGGCCCGGCACCCCGACGCCGCCGTCCCCCGCCGAGTCGACCCCCGCCCACGCGGAGAGCCAGCCCGCCGCCGAGGACGAGGAGGCCGGACGATGAGGACCTCGATCGCGACCGTGAGCCTGTCCGGGACCCTGGTGCAGAAGCTGCGCGCGGCCGCCGCGGCCGGATTCGACGGGGTGGAGATCTTCGAGCAGGACCTCGTCGTCGCCCCGGAGTCCCCGGAGCGGATCCGGGAGCTGGCCGCCGGGCTCGGGCTGAGCCTGGACCTGTACCAGCCCTTCCGCGATGCCGTGGGGGTCAGTCAGGAGGACTTCGCCCGGGTCCTGCACCGAGCCGAGGCGAAGTTCAAACTGATGGGCCGGCTCGGGATGGACCTGATGCTGGTCTGCTCCACCGTCGCCGGCGGGGTCACGGCCGATGACGCCGTCGGCGACGAGCTGACCGCCCGGCAGCTGGGGAGGCTGGCCGACGCCGCCGCGGCCCACGGCATCCGCCTGGCCTACGAGGCCCTGGCCTGGGGGGGCGGCGGTGAACGACGTGGACCACTCCTGGCGGATCGTGCGCGCCGCGGACCGGGGGAACCTCGGGATCTGCCTGGACAGCTTCCACATCCTCTCCCGGGACTGGCCCACCGAGGGCATCCTGGACATCCCGGCGCAGAAGCTGTTCTTCCTGCAGCTGGCCGACGCCCCGCCGATGTCCCTGGACGTGCTCTCCTGGTCCCGCCACCACCGGGTCTTCCCCGGGGAGGGCGGCTTCGCCCTGGCCGGCTTCCTGGACACGGTGCTGCGCGCCGGCTACGCGGGGCCGCTGTCCCTGGAGATCTTCAACGACTCCTACCGCCAGACCAACGTGTACCGGACCGCCCAGGAGGCCCACCGCAGCCCGGTGTGGCTGCAGGACCGCGTGGCCGCGCTGCGGGCGCAGCGCGGGGAGGACGAGCGGCTTCCCGCCGATGCCGCGCTGACCCGGCTGCCGCAGGCCCAGGCACCCACCGGGATCCAATGGGCGGAGGTGCGCGGGCAGCGCACCGACGGGCTGCAGGCCCTGCTGGCGCAGCTGGGCTTCCGCCCGCGCGGTCGGCACCGGACCAAGCCGGTGGGGCTGTGGGAGCAGGGCGCGGCGCGCGTCGTGCTCAACGAGGACCACTGGGCGCGGGAGGACGCCAGCCTCGCCTCCCTGGCCGTGCAGGTGCCCTCGGCCGAGGGCACCGCGCGCCGGTGCCGCGAGCTGGGCTTCCGCGAGGTCGCGCGCCTGACCCGCGACGACGAGCAGCGCTTCCCGGCCTTCCTCACCCCGGACGAGACCGAGGTCTTCCTCACCGAGGCGAGCGAGGGCCAGCCCGCGTGGGTCGCGGAGTTCGACCGGCCCGACGTCGACGCCGTCCCCCGCCTGGACCGGGAGCCGGGCGAGCCGCTGATCACCGGGATCGACCACGTCAACCTCGCCCAGCCCCGCCACCACCAGGCCGAATCCATGCTGTTCTACCGCGCGGCGCTGGGCCTGGAGCGGCGCGCGGCCACGGACGTGCCGGGCCCGGACGGGCTGATCAGCTCCCAGGTGGTGCGCACCGAGGACGGCTCGGTGCGCCTGCCGCTGAACGTGGCCCCGGACCTCAGCGCCCACCCGGGCCGGGAGCACGTGGCCTTCGCCTGCTGGGACATCCTGGCCCTGGCCCGGCGGGCCCGGGCGGCGGGGCTGGGATTCCTGCCGGTGCCGGAGAACTACTACGAGGACCTCGACGCCCGCTTCGAGCTGCCGGCCTCGCGCCTGGCCACCCTTCGGGAGCTGGACCTGATGTACGACCGGGACGAGCGCGGCGAGTTCCTGCACTTCTACACCCGCACCGTCGGGCAGGTGTTCTTCGAGGTGGTCCAGCGCCTGGACGGCTACGACGGCTACGGCGGGCCCAATGCCCCGGTGCGCCTGGCCGCCCAGGCCCGCCTGACCGACGGGCTCTGAGAGCCCCGGCGAAGCACCTGGGAAACGGGGAAGGGCCCCGCACCGGCCCCCGACGCTCACGAGCGTCGGGACCGGGGCGGGGCCCTTCACGGTGCCGTCACCGTGCGGGCGCGGTGCTCACCGCGCCCGCACGGTCCGGCATCAGGAGCCGTACCCGGGGTACTCCTCCAGCGGGATCGCGTGGAACTCCGCGGCCACGGAGCCGTCCGTCTCCCCCGCGTAGGAGAAGTCGGCGAATCCGGTGGAGTTGGCGTACATCTGCTCGCGCGCCTCCTCCGTGGGCTCCACCTCGATGTCGTTGTACCGATCCAGACCGGTGCCGGCCGGGATCAGCTTGCCGATGATCACGTTCTCCTTCAGGCCCACCAGCGGGTCGGACTTGCCCTCCATCGCCGCCTGGGTCAGCACCCGGGTGGTCTCCTGGAAGGAGGCGGCCGACAGCCACGAATCCGTGGCCAGGGAGGCCTTGGTGATGCCCATCAGCTCCGGACGCCCGGCGGCCGGGCGGACCTGCTCCTGCACGGCCTTCTTGTTGGCCTGCTGGAACTGGACCGTCTCCACCAGCTCACCCGGCAGCAGATCGGTGTCACCGGACTCGATGACGGTGACCCGCCGGGTCATCTGGCGCACGATGACCTCCACGTGCTTGTCGTGGATGCCCACGCCCTGGGAGCGGTACACGCCCTGGACCTCGTCCACCAGGTGCTTCTGCGCCTCGCGGGGCCCGCGGATGCGCAGCACCTCCTTGGGATCCACCGCACCGGAGACCAGCTGCTGGCCGACCTCCACGCGGTCCCCATCCGAGACCAGCAGCCGCGCCCGGCGCAGCACCGGGTAGGACATCGGCTCGTCGTCCTTGCTCTCCGGGGTGATGACCACCTTGAGGGACTTCTCCGTGTCCTCGATGGACACGGTCCCGGCGATCTCGGAGATCGGGGCCACGCCCTTGGGGGTGCGGGCCTCGAACAGCTCCTGGATGCGGGGCAGACCCTGGGTGATGTCATCCGCGGAGGCCACACCGCCGGTGTGGAAGGTGCGCATGGTCAGCTGGGTGCCCGGCTCGCCGATGGACTGCGCGGCGATGATGCCCACGGCCTCGCCGATGTCCACCAGGTTCCCGGAGGCCATCGAGCGGCCGTAGCACTTGGCGCACACGCCCACCGCGGACTCGCAGGTCAGCACGGAGCGGACCCGCACCTTCCGGATCCCGGCCTGGTACAGCTTCTGGATCACGGCGTCGGAGACGTCCGCGCCGCCCTCGGCCAGCACCGTGCCGTCCTCGTCCTTGACGTCCACCGCGAGCACGCGCCCGTGGATGGAGTTCTCGACGTCGTCGTGCAGGTGCACGGCCCCGGTGTCCGGGTCCACCTGGACCAGGTCCAGGTTCAGGCCCCGCTTGGTGCCGCAGTCCAGCTCCCGCACGATGACGTCCTGGGAGACGTCCACCAGACGCCGGGTGAGGTACCCGGAGTTCGCGGTGCGCAGCGCGGTGTCGGCCAGGCCCTTGCGGGCGCCGTGGGTCGCGATGAAGTACTCCAGCACCGACAGACCCTCGCGGTAGGAGGACTTGATCGGACGCGGCATGATCTCGCCCTTGGTGTTGGACACCAGCCCGCGGATGCCCGCGATCTGGCGGACCTGCATCCAGTTGCCCCGCGCCCCGGAGGAGACCATCCGGTTGATGGTGTTCAGCCCGGTCAGGTTCTCCATCATCGCCGCGGCGACCTCGTCGGTGGCCTTGGTCCAGATGTCGATCAGCTCGGAGCGGCGCTCGTCGTCGTCGATCAGACCCATGTCGTACTGACCCTGGATCTCGCTGGCCTGCTTCTCGTAGCCGGCCATGATCTCCGGCTTGGACGGCGGGGTGGCGATGTCGGAGACGGCCACCGTGACCCCCGAGCGGGAGGCCCAGTAGAACCCGGTGTCCTTGAGGTTGTCCAGGGTGCGGGCGACCACGTGCATCGGGTAGTTCTCGGCGAGGTCGTTGACCAGCGAGCCCAGGCCCTTCTTATCCGCGATCCCGGTGTACCAGGGGTAGTCCTCCGGCAGGGTCTGGTTGAACAGCACCTGCCCCAGGGTGCACTCCAGCAGCACCGGCTGACCCGGGTCCCAGCCCTCGGGGGCTTCCCAGCCCTCGTAGGGCACGAAGTCCTCCAGCTCGATCTTCACCATCGAGTTCAGGTGCAGCTCGCGCCGGTCCAGGGCCATCAGGGCCTCCGCGATCGAGGAGAAGGACCGGCCCTCGCCGGCGGCCCCCTCCCGGACCGTGGTCAGGTGGTACAGCCCGATGATCATGTCCTGGGACGGCACCGCCACGGGGCGCCCGTCCGAGGGCTTGAGGATGTTGTTCGAGGACAGCATCAGCACGCGCGCCTCCGCCTGGGCCTCCGGGCTCAGGGGCAGGTGCACGGCCATCTGGTCGCCGTCGAAGTCCGCGTTGAACGCCGAGCAGACCAGCGGGTGCAGCTGGATGGCCTTGCCCTCCACCAGCTGCGGCTCGAAGGCCTGGATCCCCAGGCGGTGCAGGGTGGGGGCGCGGTTGAGCAGCACCGGGTGCTCGGTGATGATCTCCTCCAGCACGTCCCAGACCTGCGGGCGGAAGCGCTCCACCATCCGCTTGGCGGACTTGATGTTCTGCGCGTGGTTCAGGTCCACCAGGCGCTTCATCACGAAGGGCTTGAACAGCTCCAGGGCCATCTGCTTGGGCAGACCGCACTGGTGCATCTTCAGCTGCGGGCCCACCACGATGACCGAGCGGCCCGAGTAGTCCACGCGCTTGCCCAACAGGTTCTGGCGGAACCGGCCCTGCTTGCCCTTGAGCATGTCCGACAGGGACTTCAGCGGGCGGTTGCCCGGCCCGGTGACCGGGCGACCGCGCCGGCCGTTGTCGAACAGGGAGTCCACGGCCTCCTGCAGCATCCGCTTCTCGTTGCTCACGATGATCTCGGGCGCGCCGAGATCCAGCAGGCGCTTCAGGCGGTTGTTGCGGTTGATGACCCGACGGTACAGGTCGTTCAGGTCCGAGGTCGCGAAGCGGCCGCCGTCCAGCTGCACCATCGGACGCAGCTCCGGCGGGATCACCGGCACCGCGTCCAGGACCATGCCCAGCGGGGAGTTGCTGGTGGTCAGGAACGCGTTGACGACCTTCAGCCGCTTCAGGGCGCGGGTCTTGCGCTGGCCCTTGCCGTTCTGGATGGTCTCCTTCAGGGCCTCCGCCTCGGCGGCCATGTCGAAGGTCTCCAGGCGCTTCTTGATCGCCTCGGCGCCCATCGCGCCCTCGAAGTACATGCCGAACTTGTCCACCATGGACCGGTACAGCGCCTCGTCGCCCTCCAGGTCGGTGACCTTGAGGTTCTTGAAGCGGTCGAAGACCTTGTCCATGTGGGCGATTTCGGCGTCCACGCGCTTGCGCACCTGGGCCATCTGACGCTCCGCGGCGTCGCGCAGCTTGCGCTTCTCCGCGGCCTTGCCGCCCTCGGCCTCGATGCGGGCCAGCTCCTCCTCGGTCTCCTTCGCGATCGCGGCGATGTCCGCGTCCCGCTCGGATTCCAGGGTCCTCTTGTCCCGGTCGTGGGCGGCCTGCAGGTTCGGCAGGTCCTCGTGCCGGGCCTCCTCGTCCACGGAGGTGATCATGTAGGCGGCGAAGTAGATGATCTTCTCCAGATCCTTCGGCGCCAGATCCAGCAGGTAGCCCAGGCGGGAGGGCACGCCCTTGAAGTACCAGATGTGCGTGACGGGCGCGGCCAGCTCGATGTGGCCCATCCGCTCACGGCGCACCTTGGCCCGGGTCACCTCGACGCCGCAGCGCTCGCAGATGATGCCCTTGAAGCGCACGCGCTTGTACTTGCCGCAGTAGCACTCCCAGTCGCGGGTCGGCCCGAAGATCCGCTCGTCGAACAGACCCTCCTTCTCCGGCTTGAGGGTGCGGTAGTTGATGGTCTCCGGCTTCTTGACCTCGCCGTACGACCACGAGCGGATGTCCTCGGCGGTGGCCAGACCGATCCGCATCAGTCCCAGTGAAGATTCGTTGGACATGGGGTCCTTTTCTCTTGAAAAACGAATGAACGATCTCGTGGATGGGGTGGGAGGATCAGACCTCTTCGACCGAGCTGGGCTCGGCGTGGGAGAGGTCGATGCCCAGCTCGTCGGCGGCCCGGTAGCTCTCGTCCTCGGAGTCGCGCATCTCGATGGCGTGCCCGTCGCTGGAGAGGACCTCCACGTTCAGGCACAGGGACTGCATCTCCTTGATGAGCACCTTGAAGGACTCCGGCACCCCCGGCTCGGGGATGTTGTCGCCCTTGACGATGGCCTCGTAGACCTTCACGCGACCGTGCACGTCATCGGACTTGATGGTCAGGATCTCCTGCAGGGTGTAGGCCGCGCCGTACGCCTCCAGGGCCCACACCTCCATCTCGCCGAAGCGCTGACCGCCGAACTGCGCCTTACCGCCCAGCGGCTGCTGGGTGATCATCGAGTACGGGCCGGTGGAGCGGGCGTGGATCTTGTCGTCCACCAGGTGGTGCAGCTTCAGGATGTACTGGTAGCCCACCGAGATCGAGTCCGGGAACGGCTCGCCGGTGCGCCCGTCGAACAGCTGGGCCTTGCCGGTGGAGTCGATCAGCCGCTCGCCGTCGCGGTTGAGGTTGGTGTGGTCCAGCAGGTCGAAGATCTCGTCCTCGTCCGCGCCGTCGAACACCGGGGTGGCGACCTTGGTGGGGCCGGACTCCTTGGGGAAGTTCGGCAGCTTCTCCAGCCACGCCGGGTTCCCCTCGATCTTCCAGCCCTGCTTGGCCAGCCAGCCGGTGTGCACCTCCAGCACCTGCCCGATGTTCATGCGCCCGGGCACGCCCAGCGGGTTGAGGATGACGTCCACCGGGGTGCCGTCGGCCATGAAGGGCATGTCCTCCACGGGCAGAATCTTGGAGATCACGCCCTTGTTGCCGTGGCGCCCGGCGAGCTTGTCCCCGTCGGTGATCTTGCGCTTCTGGGCCACGTACACGCGCACCAGCTGGTTGACCCCGGGGGGCATATCCTCGTCGTCGTCCTCGCGGTCGAACACCCGCACCCCGATGACGGTGCCGGACTCGCCGTGCGGGACCTTCAGGGAGGTGTCGCGCACCTCGCGGGACTTCTCGCCGAAGATCGCGCGCAGCAGCCGCTCCTCCGGGGTCAGCTCGGTCTCGCCCTTCGGGGTGACCTTGCCGACCAGGATGTCCCCGGCCTCGACCTCGGCGCCGATGTGGATGATGCCGCGCTCGTCCAGGGCGGAGAGCACGTCCTCGGAGACGTTCGGGATGTCCCGGGTGATCTCCTCGGCGCCGAGCTTGGTGTCGCGGGCGTCGATCTCGTGCTCCTCGATGTGGATCGAGGTCAGCACGTCGTCGGAGACCATCCGCTGGGACAGGATGATCGCGTCCTCGTAGTTCAGCCCCTCCCAGGACATGTACGCCACCAGGAGGTTCTTGCCCAGGGCCAGCTCGCCCTGGTCCGTGGAGGGACCGTCGGCGATCAGCCCGCGCACCTCCACGCGGTCCCCCTCGGAGACCACGACGCGGTGGTTGTAGCAGTTGCCCGGGTTGGAGCGCTGGAACTTGGAGATCGGGTAGGAGGTGGTGGTCCCGTCGTCGTTGCCCACCACGACCAGGTCCGCGGAGACCTCCCGGACCACGCCGGCCTTGCGGGCCAGCACGGAGTCCCCGGAGTCCAGGGCCGCGTAGCCCTCCATGCCGGTGCCGACCACCGGGGACTCGGACTGCAGCAGCGGCACGGCCTGACGCTGCATGTTCGCGCCCATCAGCGCGCGGTTGGCGTCGTCGTGCTCCAGGTACGGGATCAGCGAGGTGGCCACGGAGACCATCTGGCGCGGGGAGACGTCCATGAACTGGACCTCGTCCGCGGCGATCGCCTCGGCCTCGCCGGAGCCGTTGGCCGCACGGCACAGGACGGTGTCCTCGGCGAAGCGCTGGTCCTCGGTCAGCGGGGCGTTGGCCTGCGCGATGATCGAGCCCTTCTCGTCATCGGCGGTCAGGTACACGACCTTGTCGGTGACCTTCCCGTGCTCGACGACGCGGTACGGGGTCTCAATGAACCCGAAAGGGTTGATCCGGCCGAAGGTGGCCAGCGAGCCGATCAGGCCGATGTTCGGGCCCTCAGGGGACTCGATGGGGCACATGCGGCCGTAGTGGGAGGGGTGCACGTCGCGCACCTCCATGCCCGCGCGGTCGCGGGACAGACCGCCCGGGCCCAGCGCGGACAGGCGCCGCTTGTGGGTCAGGCCCGCCAGCGGGTTGTTCTGGTCCATGAACTGCGACAGCTGGGAGGTCCCGAAGAACTCCTTGATCGAGGCCACCACGGGGCGGATGTTGATCAGGGTCTGCGGGGTGATCGCCTCGACGTCCTGGGTGGTCATGCGCTCGCGCACGACCCGCTCCATGCGGGACAGCCCGGTGCGGATCTGGTTCTCGATCAGCTCGCCGACCGCGCGGATGCGGCGGTTGCCGAAGTGGTCGATGTCGTCGGTGTCCACGCGGATGTCCACGGACTGCCCGTCGCGCACGCCCTTCATGGTCGTGCCGCCGTCGTGCAGGGTCACCAGGTAGCGGATCATCGCGACGATGTCCTCCTGGGTCAGCACCGAGGAATCGTTGTCCGCGAGGTTCTTGTCCAGGCCCAGCTTCCGGTTGATCTTGTACCGGCCGACCTTCGCCAGGTCGTAGCGCTTGGGGGTGAAGTACATGTTGTCCAGCAGGGACTGGGCGGCGTCCACCGTCGGCGGCTCACCCGGGCGCAGCTTCTTGTAGATGTCGATCAGCGCCTCGTCGCGGGTCTCGACGGTGTCCTTCTCGAGGGTCGCGCGGATCGAGTCGAACTCGCCGAACTCCTCGAGGATCTTGGACTCGGTCCAGCCCAGGGCCTTCAGCAGCACGGTCACGGACTGCTTGCGCTTGCGGTCCAGGCGCACCCCGACCTGGTCGCGCTTGTCGATCTCCAGCTCGAACCAGGCCCCGCGGGAGGGGATGATGCGCGCGGAGTAGATGTCCTTGTCCGAGGTGCGGTCCGCGGACTTCTCGAAGTAGGCGCCCGGGGAGCGGACCAGCTGGGAGACGACGACGCGCTCGGAGCCGTTGATCACGAAGGTGCCGGACTCGGTCATCAGCGGGAAGTCGCCCATGAAGACGGTCTGCTGCTTGATCTCGCCGGTCTCGTTGTTCATGAACTCGGCCTTGACGTACAGCGGGGCCGAGTAGGTGGCGTCGCGGTCCTTGCACTCCTCCATGGAGTACTTGGGGTCGGCGAACTCCGGCTCGGAGAAGGACAGGGACATGGTGCCCTGGAAGTCCTCGATCGGGGAGATCTCCTCGAAGATCTCGGTCAGGCCGGAGACGGTGGACACGGAGGTGTCCCCGGTCTTCTCCGCCTCGGCGACGCGCTGGGCCCAGCGCTCGTTGCCGACCAGGCGGTCGAAGCTGTCCGTCTGCAGGGCCAGCAGATTCGGAACGCTCAGCGGCTCGTGGATCTTCGCGAATGAGATGCGGGACGCGGAGCCGTCGTGCTGGGCTCCGGTCGCGCCAGCGGCGTCGTTGTTTGAGGTGCTCGAGGCGACCAAGATTGGATCCTTCCACAGACCTGTCTGTACTCGAAGGCTCCCCTTCAGGATCCGACCGCTCCCGCGGGTCCTCGGCGCTGCACGACGCTCACCCGGCGCCCGCGCCGCGCGGTGGCGGCGGCGTCATGCGGTGCGGACGGTGGTCGTGCTGGCGTGGACGGGAGGAAGCTGGATCCATCGGTTGTACCCACCGCTATATGAAGGCACAAAGAACTAGGGAAAGCGCAAATCTCCACATTACACACACCCTGCCGTCCTGTCCAGGGGACGGGCTCAGCGCTTCCCGCGGTCTCGACGACGCCGCCGGGGCGCTCGGGCGCCGGGCTCGGGACTGGAGCTCAGGCGCCGGTGGCCTCGTACCGGCGGACCCCGCCCTCGATGCCGACGAAGCGGTAGGGGCCGGCGGTGACCCGCGGGTTGGCCTGCTGCTCGGCGGCGGAGACCGCCGTGCCCGGGTGCAGCTCGCGGTAGCGGGTGACGTCCACGGGCTCGCGGGCGGCCAGCTGGGCGGCGTGCTCGGCCCGGTGCAGGTGGGCCCGGTAGCCCGGGAGCACCCGCACGGAGAAGAACTCGGAGACCGCCCCGGAGCCGTAGGAGAAGATCCCGATGCGCCGCCCGGTCAGGTCCGCGTCCCCGTCCAGCAGGGCCAGGAGGGCCAGGAACACGGAGGCGGTGTAGCTGTTGCCCACCACGCGGTTGTATCCGACGGTCGGGGCGAGCTCCTCGACCACCTCCGCCTTGGGCAGGGGCTCCCCCACGTGCCGGCGCAGGCGCTGGTGGGCCTTGACCGCCATCATGGTGAAGGGCTGATGGTAGCAGAAGGCGTCGATCTCCTCGAAGGCGGCCCCGCCGTGGGCGCGGTAGTCCTCCCACGCCCCCTCCAGGGCGTCCATGTACGCGGAGATGGAGAACTTCCCCTCCACCAGCGCCGTGACCCGGTGGTTGGGCCGCCAGAAGTCCGGGACGTCCGCGGTGTGCACCCCGGAGGCCGGCTCCACCTCCAGCAGGGCGGGATCGGCCTGCACCAGGAAGGCCACCGCGGCCGCGCCCTGGGTGGGCTCCCCCGGGGAGTCCAGGTCGTAGCGGGCCACGTCCGAGGCGATGACCAGCACCTTCTCCTCCGGGTGCCGGGCCACCACGCCCAGGGCCAGCTGCAGGGCCCCCGCCCCGGAGTAGCAGGCCTGCTTGGTCTCCAGCACCCGGATCTGGGCGGGCAGGCCCAGCAGGGCGGCCACGTGCACCCCGGCGGCCTTGGACTGGTCGATCCCGGATTCGGTGGCGAAGATCAGGGTGCGCAGCCCCTCGACGTCGTTGTCGGCCAGGATCCGGGCCGCGGCGGCGGCGCCCATGGTGACGACGTCCTCGTCCTCGGCGGGCAGGCTCATGGCCTCCTGACCGATGCCCACGGAGAACTTGGCGGGGTCGATGCCCAGGTGCTGGGCCAGCAGGTCCAGGTCCAGGCGGTGGTGGGCGGTGGCGAAGGTGATGTCCTGGATGCCCAGGGCGGGGGTGGTCATCGGGCGTTCCTCTCGATCTTCACGTGGGCGGCCATCAGCTCACCCGGATTGGTCTGGGCGGCCAGCAGGGACAGCTCCCCGCACAGCACCGCGCCCGCGCACAGCACGGCCAGGCGCCGGGCGTTGGCCCCGGGCTCGCGCTCCTCGCGGCAGCCCAGCCGCCGCAGGTTCTCCTCCACGGTCTCCAGCCCCGCGCCCTTGCCGTTGCCCACCGAGCCGACGATGAGGCTGGGCAGGTTGCAGGCGAAGTACAGGTCCCCGTCGCGCACCTCGGCCTGGGTGATGCCCTGGGAGCCCTCCACGATGTTGGCCGCGTCCTGCCCGGTGGCCAGGTAGAAGGCCAGCAGCATGTTGGCGTAGTGGGCGTTGGCCGAGCGCAGCCCCCCGGCCAGGGTGGTGCCGATGAGGTTCTTCTCCGTGTTCAGCCGGGCGATGGCCTCCGGGGTGGATTTCAGCAGCCGCTGCACGATCCGCCGCGGGATGGTCAGCTCCGTGACCACGTTCTTGCCCCGGCCCAGGATCCCGTTGACGGCGGTCGCCTTCTTGTCCGAGCAGAAGTTCCCGGAGATCGAGCCGTACTCCAGCTCGGGGTGCAGCTGGAGGATCCAGGGCATCAGGTGGTCCGCGGCGAGGGTGACCATGTTGTGCCCGGAGGCGTCCCCGGTGGTGAACTCGAAGCGCACGAACAGCAGGTTCCCGGCGTGCTGCACGTGCAGGTCCACCAGCCGGGCGAAGCGCGAGGCCCCGGAGACCACCTCCTGCATCTGCTCCCGGCGGGTGCGCAGGTCCTCGGCGGCGGCCAGCGCGGCCCCGGCGTGCTCGGCGCGGAAGTACACGGAGCGGCTCATCCGCTCGTCCACCAGGGTCGCGCGGATGCCGCCATCGACGAACGCGGAGACCTTCGCCCCGCGTTTGACGGAGGGCCACAGTGGGGATTCGTAGGTGGCCAGCGGGACGCTGACCTCCTCGCCGTCGATCACGTTGCCGCTGAAGCGCAGCGGGCCGACCCATTGCAGGGGGATGGGGGCGTAGAGGGGCTGATCGGTCATGCGGGGTCCTCCTCGAAGGCGGTGGTCTCGGAGCGCGCGGCCAGGGCGGCCAGGTCCGCTCCGCGCAGGGCGGCGGCGTGGGCCAGGCGGCCCTCCACGAGCACGTCCGTGCGGGTCAGCTCGGCCGGGGTGCGCACCCCGAGCAGGGCGCACAGCTCGCGCAGCCGCTCGGTCCAGGCGCGGATCAGCCCGGTCAGGCGCTCGGCGCCGTCGGGGGCGACGGGCCCGGCGGACCCGGCCGGATCCTCGGCGAGCACGGCGTGCAGGAAGGTCCCGGCCACCCCGACGGCCCGCGCCCCCAGGGCCAGTCCGCGCACGACGTCGTAGGGGTGGCGCACCCCGCCCGAGGCCAGCAGGGCGGGCAGCCGGGTTCCCGCACGGGCGCCGAGAGCGTCGAGCAGGACCATCGGGGCGGACTGCCCGAAGCCCTGCAGGAAGGCGTAGTCGCGCCCGTCGCGCCGGTCGTTCTCGATGCGGGCGAAGTCCGTGCCGCCGCGCCCGGCCACGTCCACCAGCTGGACCCCGGCGCGGGCGAGCTTGGCCAGGGTGGTGCGGGTCATCCCGCAGCCGACCTCCTTGACCACCACCGGCACGGACAGCTGCTCGGCCAGGGCCGCGATGCCGTCGCACCACGCGGAGAAGCCGCGGGCGCCCTCGGGCATCACGGTCTCCTGCACCGCGTTGATGTGGATCTGCAGGGCGTCGGCCTCCAGGGCCTCCACGACGCGGCGGGCCTGATCCGGGGTGGCCTCGGCGGAGAGGTTGGCCATGACGAAGCCCTCCGGGTTGGCCTCGCGCAGCACCCGGAAGCTGGGCAGGGTGGAGGGGTCCTTGAGGTACATGCTCATGGACCCGGTGGCGATCGGCAGGCCGGTGGCCGCCGCGGCCTCCCCGAGGGCTGCGTTGACCGCACCCGTGTGCTCGGAGCCGCCGGTCATGCCGTTGAGGTAGAAAGGCACGGGCCAGCGCACCGGCCCGCGCTCCCCGGCCCAGGGCAGGGTCACGGACAGGTCCACGTCCTCGGCCTCGATCCCGGCCAGGGCCTCGTGCAGCAGGCGCACGTCGTCCCAGTCCGTGGGGACCGGGTCCCGGTGCAGCTGCCGCTGCTGGCCGGCGGCCAGGTGCAGGTGGTCGTCCTTGCGCTGTCCGCTCATGCTGCCGCTCCTCGGCTCATCGGCTGCTCCTCCTCCCGCGTGCGGCGCACGCGCAGTCCCTCGGGGGCCACGGCCAGATCCAGCGGGCGGATCCCGGCCGCACTCCAGGCCGCGCCCAGCCGGCCCGGGTCCGTCTCGCGCGCGGCCAGGGCGATCCCGCAGTCCCCTCCCCCGGCTCCCGAGGACTTCGCGGCCCAGCCGTGCGCGGCGGCGGTCTCGCACAGCACCCGCAGGTGCGGGGTCTCGATGACGGTGCCGCGCAGCGCGGACAGCTCGGCCAGCACCGCGCGGGCCGCCTCCACGGCCTTCCCGGCCGCCTCGACGTCCGCCGCGCGCAGGGCGGCGCGGAAGGCGGTCACGGCGGCGTCGCTGCGCTGCAGCAGGTGCTGGGGGATGCGCGCGGTGCGGCGCACGGCCCCGACCAGCTCGGGGGTGTCCGCGGGGGTTCCGGTCCACCCGATGGCCAGGCGCACCGGCAGGGGCGTGCCGGCGGGCAGGGCCGGTTCCAGGCGCAGCCCGGGCCAGGGAGCCCGCAGGGTGCGGCTCACGCCGTCGCGGGCCAGCATGTCCGCCACGGCCTGGCGGTCCGGGGAGGCGTAGTGCACCCACCCGCCCAGGGCGGAGGCGGCCAGGTCCCCGCCGGAGGTCAGGGTCGTGACCATGACGGTGGCCATCAGGGCCAGGCGGTAGACCTGCTCGGGGGTGGGATCCAGCCCGTAGGCCGCGGCCACGGTCCCGACGACGGCCACGGTGACCGCCGCGGAGGAGCCCAGGCCGAACTTCGCGCCGGAGACGGCGTCGTCCAGGCCGCTGGTGATGCGCAGTCCGTAGTGGCGCGGGGCCAGCCCGGATTCGGCGCGCCAGGTCTCCACCACGGTGATCGCCGCGCGCACGTACCGGTAGTAGCCCTGGCCCTCCTCGGAGAAGCTCGGCCCGCCCGCACCGTGGCGCCAGGTGACCGGGGTGGGGTCCGGGGCGTGGGGGGATTCCAGCAGCCCGGTCTCCTCCAGGTCCCGCAGCTGCACGGTGACCCGCCGGTCCACGGCCACCAGCACGGCCTGGCGTCCCGGCTCCACGACGGCGTACTCCCCCAGCAGGTACAGCTTGCCGGGGGCGTCGGTCGTGACCCGCGGGGCGGGGTCCTCCGGGATCATGCCCGCCCCCGGTCCAGCAGGTGCGCCCCGGGGCCCGCCTGGGCGCTGATCAGCCGGAGATCCGGGAAGCGCTCGGCCAGCCGGTCCCGCAGGGTCGGGACATCCTCGGCGCGGGTCAGCACGGCGACGTTGGGGCCGGCGTCGGCGGTGGCCCAGGCGCCCAGGCCCTCGGCGCGCAGGGCGGCGACGGCGTCGAACAGCGCCACGGAGGTAGGGGCGAGGTAGCGCACCGGGGGCCGATTGCCCATGATCGCGGCGTGCATGCGCAGGGCGCTGGACTCGGTGAGCTCTCCGACGGCCTCCACGTCCCCGGCGGCCAGAGCCGCGCGCATGTCCCGCAGATCCTGAGCGGTGGACTGCACCCAGCCGGGGAAGTACGGGGAGGTGGCCACGGTCTCGCGCATCGCGGTCCGGGAGGAGACGGCCTTGGTCCGCGCGGAGACCACCGCGATGACCATGCCGAGCTGCGGGCCGGGCACCTGCTCGGCGAAGGAGGCGGCGTCGGGATCCTCGGCCCCCTTGCCGTCGTGCCAGATCACGAGGTTGCCCAGCACCGAGCGGGCGGCGGAGCCGGAGCCGCGCCGGGCCAGGCGGGAGACGGTGCGGGCGTCCTCCGGCAGGCCGTAGGCGGCGGCCGCCGCGCGGGCCAGGGCGGCGAAGCCCGAGGCGGAGGAGGCCAGCCCCGCCCCGGTGGGCACGGAGTTCTCGGAGACCACCCGCGCGTGCGCGGTGGAACCGGCCAGCCGGCGCACCAGGTCCAGGAAGGCGGTGACCCGTGCCGCGGAGGTGCCGGTCTGCTCGACGCCGTTGAGGGTGAAGGCGTCCGCGCTCAGTTCCGGGTCCGGGGTGACGGTGGTGGTGGTCGGGAAGACGTCCAGGGTCAGGGAGAGGCTGCCGGTGTGCGGCAGGACGAGCTGCTCGTCGCGTTTGCCCCAATACTTGATCAGGGCGAGGTTGGGGTGGGCCACGGCGGTGGCGGGCTGCCGGCTCACGCGGTGAACTCCTCGGGGTCGATGATCCAGGTCTGGGCGGCCCCGGCCTCCTCCAGGGCCCGGGCCAGCTGGGGGGCGTGGCCCCGGTCCCGGGCCAGGGCGATGATGCAGCCGCCGCGCCCGCCGCCGGTGAGCTTGGCCCCGTGGGCCCCGGCCGCGCGGGCGGTGCCGACCAGGTGGTCCAGCTCCTCGCAGGAGACGGACAGGATCTGCAGGGTCTCGTGCACGGCGTCCATGTGGGCGCCGAGGGAGGCGGCGCGGTCGGCGGCGAGGTCCGCCCGGGCGGCGACGGTGTGGTGGCGGATGGTCTCGAAGTAGTCGGCGGCCAGCTCCGGGTCCGAGCGGCGGATCTCCCCGACGGCGGCCACCGCGGAGTGGGTGTCCCCGGGGCGCCCGGAGTCGGCGACCACCAGCGGGGCGGACAGCGCGACCTCGAGGTCCTCGACCCGCCCGGCCTGGAACCAGATGGGCCGCTGGGTGACCACGGTGTAGGCGTCCAGCCCGGAGGGGCTGCCGTGGGCGACCCGCTCCCCGGTCTGGACCAGCTCGTAGCGGGTGCGCTCGTCCAGCTCGGTGCCCATCAGGTCCGCGAGCGCGTTGACGATCGAGGAGGCCCCGGCCGCGCTGGATCCGAGGCCGCGCTCCAGGGGGACGTCGCCCAAGCAGGTCACGTGCACGCCCTCCAGGGGGTGGTGCAGCAGGTCCAGGGTGGATTCGATGGTGGTGACCAGGGAGCCGAGGCGGGCCGGGGCGTGGGCCAACGGGCCGTCGTAGATGTCCACGGTCAGACGCAGCGGGCCGGGCACGGGAGCGGCGGTGGCCTGCAGGCCGATCTTGCGCAGCGGGAAGGCGATGGCGGGCTGCCCGTGGACCACGGCGTGCTCGCCGAAGAGGATGATCTTGGCGTGGGCCCACCCGGTGCCGATGTGCCCGGGGGCCGCGGCGGTGTCGGGCCCCGGGGTCCGGGTGGGGTGGGCGGCCGGGTGCGCGGGGGTCTGCGGGGCCGCGGGGAGGGGGTCGGTGGCGCCGGGTGCGGCGCGCAGGTCCGAGCGGTTCTCGACCGCGCCGTGTTCCATCCTGAGCTGTTTCCGTTCCTCGCCTGTGCTGTGCCGGGCCCCGCGGGCGGCGTCCGCTCGGGGCGCGGCGCGTGGGGGCCGTGGTCCTCCCGCCCGCGGCGAGGGGATCCCCTCGATCCTACGTCCTGTCCCGCGGGAGGGCCCATTCGGCCCCTGTGCGCCCCCGTCAGCACTCGACGACGTTGACCGCCAGCCCGCCCTCCGAGGTCTCCTTGTACCGGTGGGACATGTCCGCGCCGGTCTGGCGCATCGTCTCGATGACCTGGTCCAGGGAGACCCGGTGCTCCCCGTCCCCGCGCAGGGCCATCCGGGCGGCGTTCACGGCCTTCGCCGCGGCCATCGCGTTGCGCTCGATGCACGGGATCTGCACCAGCCCGCCCACCGGGTCGCAGGTCAGACCCAGGTTGTGCTCCATCGCGATCTCCGCGGCGTTCTCCACCTGGTGCGGGGTCCCGCCCATCACCTGGGCCAGTCCGGCCGCGGCCATCGAGGAGGCGGAGCCCACCTCCCCCTGGCAGCCGACCTCCGCCCCGGAGATCGAGGCCTTCTTCTTGTACAGGGTCCCGACGGCGGCCGCGGCGAGGAAGAAGTCCACCACGGCCCGGTCCCGGGCCCGGCGCCCCGCCGTGCGGATGCCCGGCAGGTAGTTCATCGCGTAGTGCAGCACCGCCGGCAGGATGCCGGCGGCCCCGTTGGTCGGCGCGGTGACCACCCGCCCGCCGAAGGCGTTCTCCTCGTTGACGGCCAGGGCGATGAGGTTGACCCAGTCGATGGCCCAGCTGGGCTCCTTGCGCGGATCCTCCTCGAGCAGCTCCCGGTGCCACTGCCCCGCCCGGCAGCGGACCTTCAGCGGGCCCGGCAGGTAGCCGATGCGGGACAGGGAGGAGCCGATGCACTGGCGCATCACCTGGTAGATGTGCAGGATCCCCGCGGTGACCTCCTCCTCCGTGCGGGCGGTGGTCTCATTGGCCAGCTTGATCTGGGCGATGGACAGCCCGGCGTCGTCGGCGATCTGCAGCAGCTCGGCCGAGGAGGTGAAGGCGTGGGGCACATCCGTCAGGCTGTCCCCGCCGGCGGCCTCCTCCCCTTCCTCGATGACGAAGCCGCCGCCGATCGAGAAGTACGTGCGCTGCTGCAGCACCGCCTCATCCGCGTCCACGGCGGTGAAGCGGATCCCGTTGGTGTGCCGCTCGAGCACGGTCAGCGGGCGCAGCACCATCCCGGCCTCGGTCAGCGCGACCTCCGGGCCGGACACCAGGTCCTCCCGGGCGGCCTCGCGCGGCTCGATGCCGGGGGCGAACCCGGCCAGGCGCAGCCGCCCGGTGGCCTGATTCTCCTGCACGAGCCGCTCCGAGGCGGGCACGTCGATGGTCTCCGGGACCCACCCGGCCAGGCCCTTCAGCGTGGCGGACATGGTGCCGTGCCCGGCGCCGGTGGCCGCCAGCGAACCGTACAGGTCCACCCGCAGGTCCGCGACGTCGTCCAGCTGGTGCGCGCGGATCAGCTCCGTGATGAAGCGGTTGGCCGCTCGCATCGGGCCCACCGTGTGAGAGCTGGAGGGTCCGACGCCGATGCTGAACAGGTCGAACACGCTGATGTCGGTGGCCACGGGCCTAGCGCTCCCGCCGGTAGAAGGGCAGCGGGACGACCTCGAACTGCGCGTGCTTCCCGCGGATGTCCACCGTGACCTCGGTGCCGGGCTCGGCCCGGTCCGCGCGCAGGAAGGCCATCGCGATCGGATGGCCCAGGGTGGGCGAGGGGATCCCGGAGGTGACCTCCCCGATCGTCTGCCCGTCCTCCACGATCGCAGCACCGGCCCGGGCCGGGCGCTTGGCCAGGCCACGCAGCCCGACCAGGACGCGGGCGTCCTCGGCCTCGGCCCGCTCACCGGCCCCCTCCAGCCCGGCGCGGCCGACGAAGTCCTCCTTGGCCTTCAGCCCGGCGCGCACCAGCCCGCCCAGGCCGGCCGCGTAGGGGGAGATCCGCGCGCCCAGCTCGTGGCCGTACAGCGGCATCCCGGCCTCCAGGCGCAGCGAGTCCCGGGCCGCAAGCCCCGCCGGCATGACCCCGCGGGACTCCCCGGCCTGGGCGAGCACGCTCCACAGCTGCTCGGCCTGCTCCCGGGCGACGTACAGCTCGAAGCCGTCCTCCCCGGTGTAGCCGGTGCGGGCCAGCAGCACGTCGATCCCGCCGACCACCGCGGGGGCGCAGGCGTAGTAGCGCAGCCCGGACAGCTCGGTGCCGCCGTCGGCCAGGTGCAGCTCCTCGAGCGCATCCCCGAGGATCTCGACGGCGGCCGGGCCCTGCAGGGCCACCAGGGCGCTGGCCGCGGACTCATCGGCCACCTCGGCGTCGAAGCCGACCCCGCGCACGGTGAGCTCGCGCAGCACGGCGTCGACGTTGGCGGCGTTGGGCACCACCAGGTAGTCCCGCTCGGCCAGGCGGTAGGTGATCAGGTCATCCACCACCCCGCCGTCCTCGGTGGCCATCAGGGAGTACTTGGCCCGTCCCACGGCCAGGGCGCCGAAGGCGGAGACCAGGGCGTGGTCCAGCAGGTCAGCGGCCTGGGGCCCGCGCACCCGGATCTCGCCCATGTGGGAGAGGTCGAACAGCCCGGCGGCCTCGCGCACGGCCTGGTGCTCGGCGACGTCGTTGGCGTACTTCAGCGGCATGTCCCAGCCGCCGAAGTCCGTGAACTGCGCCCCCAGGGCCTCGTGCACGGCGTGCAGGGCGGTGCGGCGCGGGCCGTCCTCGACGGCGGGGGGAACGGGGGTCTCGGTCATGGCGGTTCAGTCCTCCTGGGCCGCGGCGGAGTGCGCGGCGTCGTCGTGGGCGTCGATGTCGAAGGCGGAGATCGGCGGGCACTCGCACACCAGGTTGCGGTCCCCGGCGGTGCCGTCGATGCGGCCCACCGGCGGCCAGTACTTCCCGGTGCGCAGGGCGGGCAGCGGGTAGGCGGCCTGCTCGCGGGTGTACGGCCGGTCCCAGTCCGCGCCCAGCAGGGCCTCGGCGGTGTGCGGGGCGCGGCGCAGCGCGGATTCCGCGGCCGGCACCCGCCCCTCGGCCACCGCGGTCATCTCCGCGTGGATCGCGCTCATCGCGTCGACGAAGCGGGTCAGCTCCGCGAGGTCCTCGGACTCGGTGGGCTCGACCATCAGGGTGCCGGGCACCGGGAAGGCCAGGGTCGGGGCGTGGAAGCCGTAGTCCATGAGCCGCTTGCACACGTCCTCCGCGGTGATCCCGGAGGCCTCGGTCAGCGGGCGCAGGTCCAGGATGCACTCATGGGCCACGAGCCCGCCGGGCCCGGTGTAGAGCACCGGGAACAGCGGATCCAGCTTCCGGGCCAGCCAGTTGGCGTTGAGGATCGCGGTGCGGGTGGCCTCGCGCAGGCCTTGAGCCCCCATCATCGCGATGTACATCCAGGAGATCGGCAGCACCCCGGCGGAGCCGAACAGCGCCTGGGAGACCGCCTGGGCCCGGCCGGCAGCGGTGCGGGAGGAGCCCGACGCCGCGGCGTCGTGCCCGGCACCGGCGGCGGCCGCATCCCCCGGCAGGTAGGGCAGCAGCTGCTCGGCCACCGCCAGGGGCCCGACGCCGGGCCCGCCCCCGCCGTGCGGGATGCAGAAGGTCTTGTGCAGGTTCAGGTGGGAGACGTCCCCGCCGAAGGCGCCCGGCGCGCCGAGGCCCACCAGGGCGTTGAGGTTGGCCCCGTCCAGGTACACCTGGCCGCCTGCGGCGTGCACCCGGGCGCAGACCTCGGCGACGTCCTCCTCGAAGACCCCGTGGGTGGAGGGGTAGGTGATCATGATCCCGGCCAGCTCCTCGCGGTGCTTGCCGATCTTCGCGTCCAGGTCATCCAGCAGGATCGAGCCGTCCTCGGCGGTGGCCACCGCGACCACCCGCAGCCCGGCCAGGGCGGCGGAGGCGGCGTTGGTGCCGTGCGCGGAGGCCGGGATGAGCACGACGTCGCGGCCCTCCTCGCCGCGGTCCCGGTGGTAGCCGCGGATCGCCAGCAGCCCCGCGTACTCCCCCTGGGAGCCCGCGTTGGGCTGCAGGGAGACCCCGGCGTACCCGGTGATCGCGGACAGCCACCGCTCCAGGTCCTCGATCAGCTCCAGCCACCCGGCGGTCTGCTCGGCCGGGGCCAACGGGTGGATCCCGGCGAACTCGGGCCAGGAGATCGGCTCCATCTCCGCGGCGGCGTTGAGCTTCATGGTGCACGAGCCCAGCGGGATCATGGTGCGATCCAGCGCCAGGTCCTTGTCCGACAGCTCCCGCAGGTAGCGCATCATCGCGGTCTCGGAGCGGTGCCGATGGAAGACCGGGTGGGTCAGGTACTCGTCCCGACGGGCCAGCGGCGCAGGGATCTCCCGGCCGAAGCCGGCCCCGGGCTGCCCGTCCGGGGCGGCGTCGAAGGCGGCCAGGACGTCGTCGAGCTGGGCCCAGGTGTGCGGCTCGCCCACCGAGATCCCGAGGGTGTCCGCGTCGATTCGGCGCAGGTTGATCCCGGCGCGCTCGGCGGCGGCCAGCACCGCGTCGGCCCGGCCCGGGACCCGCACGGTCACGGTGTCGAAGAAGTCCGCGTGCACCGGCTCCAGGCCCGCAGCGCCGAGCCCCGCGGCCAGGTAGGCGGCCTTGACGTGCACGTCCTCGGCGATGCGCCGCAGGCCCTGGGGCCCGTGGTAGACGGCGTAGGCCCCGGCGACGATGGCCAGCAGGGCCTGGGCGGTGCAGATGTTGGAGGTGGCCTTCTCCCGGCGGATGTGCTGCTCGCGGGTCTGCAGGGCCAGGCGGTAGGCCGGGCGGCCCGAGGAGTCCGTGGAGACCCCGACCAGGCGCCCGGGCAGGGAGCGCTCCAGGCCCTTGCGCACCGCGAGGAAGGCCGCGTGCGGGCCGCCGAAGAACAGCGGGACCCCGAAGCGCTGGGAGGAGCCGACGGCGGCGTCGGCGCCCAGCGACCCCGGGGAGGCCAGCAGGGTCAGGGCCAGCGGGTCGGAGGCCACGGTGGCCATGGCCCCGGCCTCCTTGGCGGCGGCGATCAGCGGGGCGACGTCGATCAGCTGCCCCTCGGAGCCGATCTGCGTCAGCAGCACCCCGAAGACCGGCTCCTCGGGCAGGGACTGGCCCGCGGCGAAGTCCACGGTGCGGTGCTCCAGACCCAGGGCGTCCAACCGGCCCCGGGTGATCTGCAGGGTCTGCGGCAGCAGCCGGGCGTCCAGCACCGCGACCCCCCGCTTGACCTTCCGGTTGGCCCGGTGCATCAGCAGCACGGCCTCGGCGGCGGAGGTGGCCTCATCCAGCATGGAGGCGTTGGCGATGTCCAGGCCGGTCAGGTCCATCATCGCGTTCTGGAAGTTCAGCAGGGCCTCCAGCCGGCCCTGGGAGATCTCCGCCTGGTAGGGGGTGTAGGAGGTGTACCAGGCCGGGTTCTCCAGGATGTTCCGGCGCAGCACCGCCGGGGTCACGGTCTCGTAGTAGCCCTGCCCGATCATCTGGGCGCGCACCGTGTTCTTCGCCGCGAGCTCGCGGATGCGGGCTAAGGCGGCGGTCTCGTCCAGGGGCTCTTCCAGCCCGGGCAGGGTCAGCTCGTCGGCGCGGCGCACCGATCCGGGCACGGCTGCGTCGATCAGGGCGTCCAGGGAGTCGCGTCCGAGGTCGGCGAGCATGGTCTCGATCTCGTCGGGGCGGGGTCCGAGGTGGCGGTCGAGGAAGGTCATGGCAGCTCCGCTGGGGGTGGGGTCTCGCCTCCCCGCTCTGTCCGGTGACCTGAGGGTTTCGGCCAGCGCCTTGCCCCGTCGGCGGGTCCTGCTGAGGGCCCTCTCCAGAGTCGCCTGGGCTGCGGCGGTACCTTGGCCTGAGAGTTTCCCGGGGAGGGTTTGCTCCTTCGGCGCCCGGTGGGTCCCGGGGCTCTCCCGCCGCGCGTGATCGGCTGGGTCCAGTGTGCCACACCGCACGCGCGGGCGCGTCATCGAGGGGCGGCCGGTGCCGGTCCCGACGCGGGGGCCGCCGCGTAGACTGTGTCTGCCCCGTTCCCCGCGCAGGAGATGACCGTGCCCCAGCCGAAGCTCGCCGATGTGGCCGCCGCGGCCGGGGTCTCCCCGACCACCGTCTCCCGGGTGCTCAACGATCGCGGCTACCTCTCCCAGAAGACCAAGGACGCGGTGCACGCGGCGATGGCGGAGCTGGGCTACCGCCCCAATGCCATCGCCCGCTCCCTGCAGCAGCGCTCCAGCCGCCTGGTCGGCATCATCTTCCCCACGGTGGCCCACCCGTTCTACGGGCAGATGGCCGAAGCCCTGGAGACCCGCCTGGCCGGGGCCGGCTACAAGGTGCTGCTGTGCGACTCCGCCGGGCGGCCGGATCGGGAGCGGCGGCACCTGGACATGCTGCTGGCCAACCAGGTGGACGGGATCATCACCGGGGCGCACTCCCAGGTGGTCGGCGACTACCCGGGGCTGCGGGCGCCGGTGGTCACGATCGACCGGCCGAAGGGCCACGACTTCCCGGACATCTCCTGCGACAACCGGACGGTGATGCGCGAGCTGACCCGCGGCGTCATCGCCCGGGGCGCCCGGCGGATCCTGCACCTGACCTCCTCGCGGGATCCGCAGGCCCCGCGCCTGCTGGGCCACGCCGAGGCGATGGCCGAGGCGGGGCTGGAGCCTGCGGTGCTGCGCCCGGAGCCCTCTCGGGGCTGGTGGCCCGACCCCGAGCAGATCGATCCCGTGCTGGATCGGGCGTGGGAGGCCGCCGCGGCCCCGGAGGCCGTGATGTGCAGCAACGACCTGCTGGCCGCCGCGGTGCTGAGCTGGGCCCGACGCCGGGGCCTGCGGGTGCCGCGGGATCTGCAGGTCACGGGCTTCGACGGCTCCGCGGCCTCCCGGATCTTCTGCCCCGAGCTGAGCACCGTGGTGCAGCCCTACGGGGCGATGGCCCGGGAGGCCGTCGCGGCGATCCTCGCCGCGGTGGACGGCGAGCCGCTGCCGGCCGGCACCCGCGAGCTGCCGGCCACCATCGACTGGCGCGAGACCACCCGCCCGGCCTGAGCCCCGCGCCCGCATCGGGGCGGGGGCCCGGGCCGGGCGGGCTCGGGTCGGCTCAGGACTGCGCGGCGGCGGCCGGCTTCTCCTTCGGGGTGATGCTCAGGAATGCCTCCCCGTGGGCGACGGTGCTTCCGGTGTCCGCGGTGAGCTGCGTACCCTCGATCCGCTTCGCCGAGGTCACGACCATCGGGGTGGTCAGGTCGTAGCCGGCCGCGCGGATGGCCGCGGCGTCGAAGCGGGCCAGGACGTCCCCGCGGCGCACCACGTCTCCCTTGCGCACCAGCGGGGTGAAGTGCTCCCCGTCCAGGGCCACGGTGTCGAAGCCCAGGTGGATCAGCACGTCCAGCCCGCCCGCGGTGCGCAGCCCGTAGGCGTGGCCGGTGGGGAAGGCGACGGTGACGACGGCGTCGGCCGGGGCGTAGAGCACCCCGTCGCTGGGGTCCACGGCCGCGCCGGGACCGAGCATCTGCTGGGCGAAGGTGGGGTCGGAGACCTCGGACAGGGCCAGCACCCGCCCGTCCAGCGGGGCGGTCAGGCGCCAGTCCTCGGCGTCGTCGGCCAGCACCGGGCCGGCTTCTCCCTCGTACCGCTCGGCGTCGTCGCCCTCCGCGCCCAGGGCCACGGCGGCCCCCTCGGCGGCGGCCGCGGCGTTGCGCTGGGCCGCACCGACCTTCCGGCGGGCCACCGCGTAGGTCACGGCGAAGGAGATCGCGGTGGTGATCAGCAGGGCGATGAAGAACCGGCCGATGTCCGTGGCCCGGATGGACACGAAGCCGAGGTAGCCCGCGGCCCCGAGGGCGACGGCGCGGATGTTCATCAGCGCCACGAGCGCCCCGCCGACCGCGGCCGCGCCCATGCCGATGAACAGCGGGTAGCGCAGGCGCAGGTTCACCCCGAAGATCGCCGGCTCGGTGATGCCGAGGAACGCGGAGAAGGAGGAGGCCCCGGCCACGCCCTTGAGCTTCTTCTCCCGGGTGGTCAGGTACACGGCGAGGCAGGCCGCGCCCTGGGCGGCGTTGGCCATCGAGGCGATGGGGAAGATGAAGGAGCCGCCGGCGGCGATCAGCTGCAGCTCGATCGGCGGGAAGGACTGGTGCAGCCCGGTGATCACGATCGGGCTGTAGAAGAACGCGAAGACCATGCCGCCGAGGGGCCCGGCCACGGTGTAGAGCCATTCGATGCCGCGCCCGAGGGCGTCGCCGGCGGTGAACAGGAACGGGCCGATCGCGACGAAGGTGATGAAGCCGGTGATCAGCAGGGACAGGGTCGGGGTGAAGATGAAGCCGATGGTGCCCTTGAGCACGCGGTTCAGCCCCTTC
Source organism: Rothia kristinae NBRC 15354 (assembly GCF_001570865.1). Lineage (GTDB taxonomy): Bacteria > Actinomycetota > Actinomycetes > Actinomycetales > Micrococcaceae > Rothia > Rothia kristinae. The sequence continues at coordinate 65,303 of NZ_BCSM01000009.1, read as the reverse complement.
TCCAGGTTCGCCAGGATGAAGGCGACGACGAGGATGGGCAGCACGGTGCCCTGGTAGCCGGACTGCTGGACCTGCAGGCCGAAGACGTCCCAGTAGGTCATCCGGTTCTCGGCCAGGGCCTGGGCGACGTCGTAGCCGTTGACCAGCTGCGGCATGACCATGGCCATGCCCATCGCCGCACCCAGGTACGGGTTGCCGCCGAAGCGCTTGGCCGCGGAGAAGCCGACCAGGATCGGCAGGAAGGCGAAGGGGGCGGCCGCGAGCATGTTGATGATGCCGGCCAGGCCCTCCCAGGCGGGGTTGGCCTCGATGAACGACTGCCCGCCGTACCAGGGCATCAGCCCCTCGGCGGTGAGGACGTTGTTCAGGGCCATGAGCATGCCGCCGCCGACCAGCACCGGGATCAGCGGCACGAAGATGTCGGCGAAGACCTTGAGGAAGCGCACGAACCAGGAGGAGCGCTGGTCGGCGACCTGCTTGAGTTCGTCCTTGGAGACCTCCTTGACCCCGAGCGGGGCCAGGTGGGCGAAGACCCGGTCGACGTCGCCGGGCCCGACGATGACCTGGAACATGCCCCCGCCCTCGAAGGTGCCCTTCAGGTCCGGGTCCGCATCCAGCGCGGCCTGGTCCACCTCGTCGCTGTCCTGCAGGACGAAGCGCAGGCGCGTGGCGCAGTGGGCGGCGGCCTGGATGTTGCTGGGTCCGCCGACGGCGTCGACGACCCTCTCTGCTACGGCGGCGTGTTCCACGGAAGTCTCCTTCGCTCGGCCGTGGGCGCCCGCGGGATGCGGCGCCTGTCAATCGATTGACACACTAGCACGGCCGCGCCCCGGCGTGACCCCCTCCCGTTGTGCGTGGCGGGTGCATGGCGGGCCTAGGGCCCGGGCAGGAGCGCGGCCTCGGCGCTGAGGAGGCGGGCTCCGGCGTCGCACCGGGCGGTGACGGCCACGGGACCGGTGAGGAAGATGCGCTGGGTGAACACGCAGGCGCCGTCCTCGGCGAAGATCTCCAGGCTGGATGAGTCCGCGAAGAGCTCGACGGCGCGGTGCGGCGCCGCGGGAAGGGTGCGGGTGCGCTCGGGACCGCCGGCCTGGTACTGGCTGCCGCCGCGGTCCACGGTGATGCCGGTGGCGCAGATGCTGACGGTCACCGCGATCCCCCGCGGATCCAGGTACTCCAGGCGAGACGCAGGATCCGGTACCGCGCCGGCCGAGGGGCCCTCGAAAGAGACCTCCACCCGCAGCCGGTGCGCGGGGCGAGGCTGCGGCGGGATGAGCTGCGCGGCGTCGGCATCGGGCAGGTCCAGCTCCCCCAGGGGCAGCAGTCGGTCCACCTCGGGCACCGGCCGCTGCAGCAGCCGGCCGCCGCGCAGGATCAGCTCCCGGGGCAGGGTCATCTGGTGGACCCAGCCGTGGTCCAGGGAGGGCTGATCGTCCTCCCCGGCGTTGCCCATCCATCCCATCAGGACGGTGCGCTCTCCGGTCCCGGCGAAGACCTGCGGGGCGTAGAACTCGAAGCCGGCATCCAGCTCCTCCAGCGCGGTGGCCTCCCGGAAGGCGCACCCCTCCAGCACCCCCACGGTGTACGTGCACGGGTGGGGGTTGCGGAAGCGCTCGCCCTCGGGCCCCAGGCCCTGCGGACAGAAGATCAGCACGTGGCGTTCCTCCCCCGTCGCCTCATCGCGCAGACCCACCAGCTGGGGGCACTCATCCATGAATCCCGGGGCGCGCAACTCCGGACGATCGAAGCGCACCTCCCCCGTGAACCCCCAACGGCGGCGATCCGCCGAGTCCCACCGCAGGATCGCGCCCGTGCCATCCTCGCGCTGCGCCCCCAGCAGCATCATCCACCCGCCCTCCGGGGCGGGCAGCACCTGGGGATCCCGGAAGTGGGCGGTGTATCCCGGCGGCGGACCCGGGATCAGCGGGTTGTCTAGGTCCGGAAGCAGCCGCCCCGACCCGGCGCCGGCGGGCACGGCCCGGCACTGATAGGCCTCCCGGCCGCCGTCCGGGGTGCGCACGTTGCCGGTGTAGTAGAACTCCACCCCTCCCCCCGGCAGCGGCAGGGCCCCGCCGGAGTAGCAGCCGTCGCGGTCGTACCAGCGCACCGGCTCCAGCGCGGTGCCGAGGTCACGCCAGTGCAGCAGCTCCTCGGAGATGGCGTGACGCCAGAACACGGCCTTCTCCGGGTGCAGGGGGCTGTACTGGTAGAAGGCGTGCCAGCGCCCGTCCAGGTGCACCAGGCCGTTGGGGTCGTTGAGCCTGCCCACCGGCGGGGCCAGGTGGTAGCGGGGGCGGTCCGGGTCCGCGCGCACGGCGGCGGCCAGTTCGCGTTCGCGCGCCGCGGCCCGGCGGGCCCGATCCAGCAGCTCGGGATCGACGACGGCAGGATCCTCGACGCCGGGGATCCCGACGGCCGGGTCCTCGGCGGCAGCCCCCTCGGCATCGGGGCGGGCGGGCTCGGGAAGGCAGGAAGGGGGCATGAGACCACCCTAGACACTGTGACCATCGTTTGACACATCGCCCTGCCCCGGAGGCGGACGCGCGAGAGCCCCCGCCCTCCCGCGAACGGGATGACGGGGGCTCTCGCGTACCAGCAGGGGCTCTCCCCGGTGCGGGGAGAAGCGTCCTTACTTGAGGGTGACGGTGGCGCCGGCGCCCTCGAGCTGCTCCTTGGCCTTCTCGGCGTCCTCCTTGGAGGCACCCTCGAGGACGGCCTTGGGGGCGCCGTCGACCAGGTCCTTGGCCTCCTTCAGGCCGAGGGAGGTCAGGGCGCGCACCTCCTTGATGACCGCGATCTTCTTGTCGCCGGCACCCTCGAGGATGACGTCGAACTCGGTCTGCTCCTCGGCGGCGTCCGCGCCACCGTCGCCACCGGCGGCGGGGGCGGCGGCCACGGCGGCCGGGGCGGCGGCGGTGACGTCGAAGGTCTCCTCGAAGGTCTTCACGAACTCGGAGAGCTCGATCAGGGAGAGCTCCTTGAAGGCCTCGATCAGTTCGTCGATGGACAGCTTAGCCATGTGATTGGCTCCTCACTTCGTCTGGTTGCAGGTCGGAACTGCAACGGATCTTGGTTCCCTGGCCCCGGGTGGGCACCAGGCACAGCGTGCGATCCGCGAGCGGATCAGCGGCTGTCGGCATTCGCGGAGAATGCCTTAGGCAGCGGATTCTCCACCCTGTTCCTCGACCTTGACGCGCAGCGCCTCGGCGGTGCGCACGGTCTTGGACAGCGGTGCCTGGAACAGTGCGGCGGCCTTGGCCATGGTGCCCTTGGCGGCACCGGCGACCTTGGCCAGCAGCACCTCGCGAGATTCAAGATCCGCAAGCTTGATGACGTCAGCTTCACTGAGCGGCTTACCCTCGAAGTAACCGCTCTTGATGATCAGCTGGGGGTTCTCCTTGGCGAAGTTGCGCAGGCCCTTGGCCGCCTCCACCGGTTCCCCGGTGATGAAGGCGACGGCGGTGGGGCCCTGCAGGTCGTCGAAGTTCAGGCCCTCGACGCCCGCCTCCCTGGCCGCGATCGCGGTCAGGGTGTTCTTCACCACGGCATATTCGGCGTGCTCACCGAGGGAACGGCGCAGCTCCTTGAGCTTCGCCACGGTGAGACCACGGTACTCAGTCAGAACAGCGGCAGTGGAGGAGGAGAAAAGATCCCTCAGCTCCGCTACGGCGGCTGCCTTCTCCGGTGTCGCCATGGTTCTCCTTCCGGTCTGAATGCCGGGCGCCCATGAGCCCACGAAAAAAGCCCCGCACAGGCGGCGGGGCGACGCTCCCCTCACGGAATCCTCGATGCGCTGGGCAGAGGAACCCGGGGGTTCGGCGTGTCACGGTCACCTGCGCTGGCCGTCCTCGCGGGACTCTTATGGCGGATTGGTCTGCCTGGCGGCATGACCGAACCTACGACCGGCGGTCTTTGGTGTCTCCATTGAACCACACCCGCGGCGGATGCGCCAGCGGGCGGGGGCGCGGCACGCGAGGTGCGGATGCGAGAACGCCCCGCCGGACCCGGTGCCTGACCGGATCCGACGGGGAGCTGCGACCGCCATGGCGGCGGCTCACCGAGGCTCAGCTGCGCCTGCGGCTCACTTCTCCGCGACGGAGGGGTCCACCGGCACGCCGGGACCGAAGGTGGTGGCCACCGTCAGCTTGGAGATGTAGCGGCCCTTGGAGGAGGACGGCTTCAGCCGCACGATCTCCTCGACGGCGGCGCGGAAGTTCTCCACCAGCTGCTCCTGGGTGAAGGAAGCCTTGCCGATGATGAAGTGGAGGTTGGCGTTGCGATCGACGCGGAAGTCGATCTTGCCGCCCTTGATGTCGCCCACGGCCTTGGCCACGTCCATGGTCACGGTGCCGGTCTTGGGGTTCGGCATCAGGTTGCGCGGACCCAGGACCTTGCCCAGGCGCCCGACCTTGCCCATCATGTCCGGGGTGGCCACGGCGGCGTCGAAGTCCGTCCAGCCGCCGGCCACGCGGGCGATGAGGTCATCGGAGCCGACGAAGTCCGCACCGGCCTCCTCGGCGGCGGCGGCCTTGTCACCCTGGGCGAAGACGACCACGCGGGCGGTCTTGCCGGTGCCGTTGGGCAGGTTCACGGTGCCGCGGACCATCTGGTCGGCCTTGCGGGGGTCCACGGACAGCCGCATGGCGACCTCCACGGTGGGGTCGGCCTTGGAGCTGTTGATCTCCTGGGCCAGGGCGATCGCCTCGGGGGCGCTGTAGAGGCGGCCCTCCTCGATCTTCTCGGCGGCTGCCTTGTACGCTTTGCTGCGCTGTGCCATCTGCTTGCTCTCTCCTTGTGCAGTCGTGGTCTGTCGGATCGCGCGCGATCCTGCCACACGCCCGGCGCCTGCTGCGCTGCGGACGGCCCGCCGCGGCGGCGGGTCTTTCGGGTCGGCATCGGGATGATGCCGGTGCCTCGCGGTGGAGGCGAGGGGACTACTCGACGGTGATGCCCATGGAGCGGGCCGTGCCGGCGACGATCTTCGCGGCGGCGTCGATGTCGTTGGCGTTGAGGTCGGGCATCTTGGTCTGGGCGATCTCGCGGACCTGGTCCATGGAGATCTTGCCGACCTTGTTGGTGTGCGGGATGCCGGAGCCCTTCTGCACGCCCGCGGCCTTCTTGATCAGGTCAGCGGCCGGCGGGGTCTTGGTGATGAAGGTGAAGGAGCGGTCCTCGTAGACCGTGATCTCCACCGGCACCACGTTGCCGCGCATGGATTCCGTGGCGGCGTTGTACGCCTTGCAGAACTCCATGATGTTGACGCCGTGCTGACCCAGGGCCGGGCCGACCGGCGGGGCCGGGTTGGCGGCGCCTGCCTGGATCTGCAGCTTGATGAGGCCAGAGACCTTCTTCTTGGGAGCCAATGCTTGGTCCTTTGCTTACGTGGGACGGACCGCCGCGCAGGAGCGCACGACGGCGGGTGGCCGCCGTGGCGCGGCGACCGGCGTGAGGGCGCACCCCAGCGTTCGGGTGCGCACACGCAACCATCCACTCTACGCCGCGGCGGGGGTCGGGCACCACCCGCAGCGGCCCACCTCACAGACAGACGGCGCCCGTCGTCTCCCGGTGCGGGAGGCGGCGGGCGCCGTCGGAGCCTGGCGGATCAGATCTTGGAGACCTGATTGAACCCCAGGGTCACGGGGGTCTCGCGCTCGAAGAGGGAGACCAGGACCACCAGCTGCTGGGCCTCGGGGTTGATCTCGTTGACGGTCGCCGGGAGGGTCTCGAACGGGCCCTCCTTGACGACCACGGACTCCCCGATCTCGAAGCCGACGCTGACCTGCGGGGCCAGCGGCTCCGGGATGGGCTCGCCGGCCTGCTTGGCGGCCTCCACCTGCTCGGCCTCGAAGACCGGGGCCAGCATGTCCACGACCTCGTCCAGACGCAGCGGCACGGGGTTGTAGGCGTCCTGCCCGACGAAGCCGGTGACGCCGGGGGTGTGGCGCACCACGCCCCAGGACTCGTCGGTGAGGTTCATCCGCACCAGCACGTAGCCCGGGATGCGCACGCGGCGCACGGTCTTGCGCTGGCCGTTCTTGATCTCCACGACCTCTTCCATGGGGACCTGGATCTCGAAGAGGTCGTCCTCCATGTTCATCGACTGCGCGCGGGTCTGCAGGTTGGTGCGGACCCGGTTCTCGTAGCCGGCGTAGGTGTGGATGACGTACCAGTCGCCCTCCTGGCGGCGCAGCTTGGAGCGGAACTCGGCCATCGGGTCCGGCTGCTCCTCCTCGGCCGCCTCGGAGCCCTCCTGGGCCTGGACTGCCTCCGCGGCCTCGGCCGCGGTGTCCTCGAAGCCCTTCTCCGGGTTCTCCGGCTGGGCGTCGGTGGCCGCGATCAGCCCGGCGTCGGTGTTCTCGAAGCCGGAGCGAGACTCCCCCGCCTGCGCGGCGGCGGCCTGCGCGGCCTGCTCCGGGGAGACCTCCTCCGGGGTGCCGGCCTGCTCGGCGTCGGGAGTCTGGTTGGTCGGGGTCTCGGGGCTCACGCCCTCGGCGTTCTCGCGTTCCTGCTCGGACACTGTTGCTGTTCCTGCTTTCTGGGAGGGTGCGCCGGACGCCGCCCCGCCGGGGGCGGGTCCGCGCGAGCGGACCGGGGATCGGACGGACGGTGCGGACTACTGTCCGGTCATGGACTGGCCGTTGCCGAACAGCCAGAAGGCTCCCTTGCCGAAGAGGAAGTCCAGACCGGAGATCAGCAGCAGCATGAAGGCCACGAAGATCAGGACGATGATCACGTAGTTGACCAGCTCGCGGCCGGTGGGGGTCACGACCTTCTTCAGCTCGGCAAGGACCTGGCGGAGGAAGAGGAAGATCCTCCCGAAGAAGCCGCGGGCCCGGGCGTCTTCGATCCCGGCTCCTCCTGCGGCGGCGGCCTTGGCCATGGGATCCGCCCCTTTCTGCGACGTGCGACGAGCGTTCGGGACCCTGGGGCCCCGGTCCCCGCGGACGGGCCGCGACGACGGGGTGCGTGCAGGGCAGACAGGACTCGAACCTGCAACCTGCGGTTTTGGAGACCGCTGCGCTACCAATTGCGCCACTGCCCTTCGGAAGGCCCCGGGCCTTCCGCGGTGACTCTCCTCCGCGTCGGGGCCCGTGACGGCGCGCGGGATCCTCAGGGGGTGAGTACCGGGTACCGACTGTAGCCGAGAGCCCGCGCTCGGCGCAATCCGCCGTCGATCCCGGCCCGGGCGCAAGGCCCGACCCTAGGATGGGAGCTGGGCGGGCTGCCCGCGCCGCGGGTCCCGCACCGGCCACCGCCCCCGACGTCGAAGGAAGCCGCCGACCATGACCTCCCACGAGCGCATCTCCGCCCGCATCAGCGCGATCGCCCCCTCGGCCACCCTCGCGGTGGACGCCCGCGCCAAGGAGCTGAAGGCCGCCGGGCGCCCGGTCATCGGCTTCGGCGCGGGCGAGCCGGACTTCCCCACCCCGGAGTTCATCGTCGACGCCGCCCGGGCGGCCCTGGATGACCCGGCGAACTTCCGCTACACCCCGGCCGCGGGCTTGCCGCAGCTGCGCCGGGCCATCGCCGAGAAGACGGCGCGGGACTCCGGCTGGGAGGTGGAGGCCTCCCAGGTGGTGGTGACCAACGGCGGCAAGCAGGCGGTCTACGAGGCCTTCGCGACCGTCATCGGGCAGGGGGACGAGGTCCTGCTGCCCGCCCCGTACTGGACCACCTACCCCGAGGCGATCCGCCTGGCCGGGGGCGAGCCCGTGGAGGTCTTCGCCGGCTCGGAGCAGGGCTACAAGGTGACCCCGGAGCAGCTGGAGACCGCCTGCACCGAGCGCACCAAGGCGCTGATCTTCGTCTCCCCCTCCAACCCCACCGGGGCGGTGTACTCCCCCGAGGAGACCGCCGCGATCGGGGCGTGGGCCGCGGAGAAGGGGATCTTCGTGCTCACGGACGAGATCTACGAGCGGCTCACCTACGACGACACCCCCTTCACCTCTCTGACCGAAGCCGCCCCGCAGCTGCGGGAGAACCTGGTGATCCTCAGCGGGGTGGCCAAGACCTACGCGATGACCGGCTGGCGGGTGGGCTGGCTGGTGGCGCCGGCCGACGTGGCGAAGGCCGCGACCAACCTGCAGTCGCACCTGAGCTCCAACGTCAACAACATCGCCCAGCGGGCCGCGCTGGCGGCCCTGACGGGCCCGCAGGAGGAGGTCGAGGCGATGCGCCGGGCCTTCGACGCCCGCCGCCGGCTCATCGTGGATGGGCTCAACGCGGTGCCCGGCTTCTCCTGCCCCGTCCCGCAGGGCGCGTTCTACGCCTACCCGGACGTCACCGCCCTGCTGGGCCGGGAGATCGCCGGGCGGCGCATCGAGTCCTCCCAGGACCTGGCGACCCTGATCCTGGAGGAAGCGGAGGTCGCCGTCGTGCCGGGTGAGGCCTTCGGCCCCTCCGGATACCTGCGCCTGTCCTACGCCCTGGGCGAGGAGGATCTGCGCGAGGGCATCGGGCGGATCCAGCGGCTGCTGGCCGACGCCGCCTGAGCGCACCACCCGAGCCGACCGCCGATTCCCACACGAACCCACATGTCGGAAGTGTGACTCCCCTCGCCCTGAGGCCGTGGTTCCCCGGAATTCAACGGAACCACGGCCTCTGCCGACTCCACAGAAACGCAACCGCTCGCTAGACTGGTTCCGGTTGACGAATCCATCCGAACCATCAGTCGAGGAGACCACCATGAAGATCGGACTGCTCACCAGCGGCGGGGACTGCCCCGGCCTGAACGCCGTGATCCGCGGCGCCGTGCTCAACGGAGTCAAGACCTACGATGACGAGTTCGTGGGCTTCCGGGACGGCTGGCGCGGCCTCGTGGAGGACGACATCATGGATCTGCCCCGCACCAAGGTGCGCGGCCTGGCCCGCACCGGCGGCACGATCCTCGGCACCTCCCGCACCAACCCCTACGATGGCCCGCACGGCGGCCCGGAGAACATCTCCATCGTGCTGGAGAAGAACCAGATCGACGCCGTCGTCGCGATCGGCGGCGAGGGGACCCTGGCCGGGGCCCGCCGCCTGGCCGACGCCGGCCTGCCCGTCGTCGGGGTGCCGAAGACCATCGACAACGACCTCAACGGCACGGACTACACCTTCGGCTTCGACACCGCGGTGCAGATCGCCACGGATGCGATGGACCGCCTGCGCACCACCGGCGAGTCCCACCACCGCTGCATGGTCGCGGAGGTCATGGGCCGCCACGTCGGGTGGATCGCGCTGCACTCCGGCATGGCCGCCGGCGCGCACGCCGTGCTGATCCCGGAGCAGCAGGTGCCGATGACGCAGGTGGCCGAGTGGGCCAAGGAGGTCCACGACCGCGGCCGCTCCCCGCTGGTCGTGGTGGCCGAGGGCTTCATCCCGGAGGGCTTCGACGAGGTCATGCACGACAAGGGCGTGGAGAAGGACGGTCGCCCGCGCCTGGGCGGCATCGGCGAGTACGTGACCCGGGAGATCGAGAAGCTCACCGGCATCGAAACCCGCAACACCACGCTGGGGCACATCCAGCGCGGCGGCTCCCCCACCAGCTTCGACCGCGTGCTGGCCACCCGCTTCGGGATGAACGTGGTGGACCTGGTGCACGACAAGGAGTGGGGCAAGATGGTGGCCCTGCACGGCACCGACGTGGTGCGCGTGGGCTTCCACGAAGCCCTGGACTCCGGGCTGAAGGAGGTTCCGCAGGACCGCTGGGAGGAGGCCAAGACCCTCTTCGGACGCTGATCCCGCGTCGGCCGGGCGCCGGTGCCCACCGACGCCGCCCGGCCGAGCACGACGACGGCCCGGCCGTCCTCCCTCATCGCGAGGGGAGACGGCCGGGCCGTCGTCGTCGGTGCGGCCAGGCTAGCCGGACATCACGGCTGGCGCAGGAAGTCCGCGCGGTGCCGTCGGCCGGCCACCTGCCCGGCCTCCGGGTCCACGATCACGGTCTGGGCCGCGGCGTAGACGGTCTCCGCGGGCTCCCCGTCCTCACCGGGCTGCCCCGGATCCACCACCCGCAGGGCGGCGGCGGGGTCCACCGAGCGCTTGAGCACGGCCAGGGCGATGGGCCCGGCCTCGTGGTGCAGGGCCGCGGAGGTCACCCGCCCCACCGCACGGGTGCCACCCTCCGCGTAGACCGGCGAGCCGAGAGCGGGCAGGGTGTGCTCCGAGCCGTCCAGGTCCAGGAAGGCCAGGCGCCGGGGCGGGTGGCCCAGGTTGTGCACGCGGGCCACGGTCTCCTGGCCCTTGTAGCAGCCCTTGGCCAGGTGCACGGCGGTGCGCATCAGATCCAGCTCGTGCGGGATGGCCCGCCCATCGATCTCCCGGGCGGCGCGCGGGCGCCACTCCTCGATGCGCAGGGCCTCCGCGGCCCACAGCCCGGCCCAGCCCAGCGGCGCCGGGTCCGCCTCGGCCAGGCCCGCCAGCTCCGGCAGCCGCTCGCGCGGCACCAGGGCCTCGTACCAGGTGCGCTGGGCCCCGGGGTGCTCCGCGACGGCGGCGTAGCTGGTGCCGCCGGGCACGACGCCGGGCCACGGGTCCCGCCACACCAGCGGCAGCCCGGACTCGCCCGCGCGCGCCAGGAACGGCGCCAGCACGGCGGCATCCCGCGGGTCCACACGCAGCCCCACCACGGCCCAGTCCGCGGCGGCCGCCCGGACCTGCACCCGCAGCATGAAGCGCATCGAGTCCAGGAACGCCGTCAGCGGCTGCTCCTGCCCCGGCTCCACGATCAGCAGGATCCGGTCCTCGCCGATGATCGCGTGGGGGACGTACTCGAGCCGCCCCTGCGCGGAGAGCAGGGCCAGCTCCGCGGAGGACCCGGCGGGCAGGCCGGTGAGCACCTGGGAGGACAGGGTGGTCAGCCAGCTGGCCCGGTCCTGCCCCGTCACCTCGACGACGCCCAGGTGGGATGAGTCCACCAGCACCGGGGAGGCGGGGGTGGAGCGGGCCAGGCGGCGCTGTTCGCGCAGGGGGTCGCCGTAGTGGGCGGGGACCGCCTGGTCCGGGGCCTCCGCCGGCACCGCGCCGTGCCGGTCCAGCAGGGGTGAGCGTTCGGGACTCACCGCACCACCTCGGCCGCGTCCGTGCGGCGCAGGCGCGCGGAGGCGTGGGAGGCCATCTCGTGCCCGAGGGCGGCCATGTCCCAGGCCCACATCAGCTCGCCGTTGACCAGCCCGTACATCCGGGAGGCGGCGGTGTACTCCTTGGCTCCCTCGGCCCGCATCACGGCGTCGGTGGCCATCTGGATGCGGGGCCCGTCGATGACGCCCACGTACAGCTCGCTGACCCCGCCGGGGTGGTTGATGTTCGCGGTGATCTCGAAGCCGCCCTCCTCTCGGCGCAGCCTCTCCACGTCCGCGGCGGTGGCCAGAGTCGGTTCGGCCGCGCCGGGGATGAGCCCGGGGCCGAGGTCGCCCTCCTGCAGCTTCCGGCCCAGCTGCCAGAAGCCGGTCTCCACGCTGATGGGGCGGGTGCGCTGCCCCTCCTCGTCCAGCAGGTAGGACTCGGCGCGGTACTCGATGAACGGCAGGCCGGACTGGGTGAAGGAGACGATCTGCCCGAACTGCCGATCGGGGACGTCCTGGCCGTAGCCGAGCACGCCCACGCCCTCCCACTGGCCGAGCAGCCAGGCGAAGGGGACGAGCTCGGGAGTCATGTCTGAGGGGATCTCGATAGCCATGGCCCCATCCTAGGCGCGCAGCCTCAGGCCCGCGCGGGCTTTCCCTCGGACGCGAACGGGCCCCGGGCGGCAGTGCCCGGGGCCCGTTCGCGCGACCGCCGCGGCGGTCAGCGTCGATGGGTCACTTCTGGCCCTTGAACAGCCGGGCCACCACGAGGACCGCGGAGCCCGCGATGCCCAGGGAGGCCAGGCCCAGCAGGGACAGGAAGAAGATCTCGAGTGCCATGATCATGGTCACCAAGCTACCACGCGCAGCAGCAGGAAGGTTCCGGCGCAGCCCAGGATCCCGAAGAACGCGACCGGCACCAGCCCGAGGGTCACGGCCCCGCGCCGCGGGCCATCCGCAGGCCCCGCCGCGATCAGCCGGACGCCGACCCCGGCGATCAGCACCGCGATCACCGCGCCGCAGACCCACACGGCCCACCCGGCCCGGGTCTGCTCGTGCACCAGGGCCATCGCGATCCACCCGGCGGAGCTGACCGCGGCCAGCACCCCGGTCACCGCGGAGATCACGGACTCCAGCCGGGCGGGCGCCCCCTCCCCGCGCACCAGCTCCCCGATGAAGCAGGCCAGCACCCCCACGGCGACGACGGCCGGCAGCAGCGTCACCAGCGAGGCCGAGGCCGTCAGCAGCACGACCGCGCAGGCCGCCAAGCCGCTGGCGCCGATGATCCCGGTGTGCACCGGCACCACCTCCCCGCCGCGCTGCTGGGCCACCCCGGAGGCTGCCGGCCACCCCCACGCGATGACCAGGACCATCACGACGGTGGCCACCGCGGAGGCCTGCGGGGCCCACACCGCGCACAGCAGGGAGACGGCCAGGCCCAGGACGGCGGATCCGGCGACGAGCCGGTAGCGGGAGGGGCCGGAGCGCCCGGCGCTGCGCAGCCGCTCACCGCGGGTGGGAGTCGCTGACGGGGTCACGGCGGGCGGGCCTCCTGAGTCGATCGGGGCGGGCGACGGCGCGGGGCCGGCACGGGCCTGGCGGCGCCCGAGGGCGGACGGTGCCGAGTCTACCGGGCGCCGTGGCCGACGTCGGGGGCGCGCCGGGTCCCCGCGCCATCGGCCTATACTGTGCTCGTCCGCACAGACGCGGTCGCATCCCGCACCCGTGACCGAGGGAAGGAAGCCTCCGTGTCCCAGATCCTCGTCCTCAGCGACACCGCCGAGCAGGCCGCGGCGGCCCTGCCCGCCCTGGAGCTGCTCGCCCATGACGTGCACCGCGTGGGCCTGGGGACGAGCCTGGACTCCATCCGACGCCACGGCCCGGACCTGCTGCTGCTGGATGCCCGCGCGCAGGTGCTGCAGGCGCGCAACGCCGCCCGGCTGCTGCGCGCCCAGGCCCCCGAGCTGCCGATCCTGGCGGTGCTCACGGAGGGCACGCTCAGCGCGGTGACCCCCGAGTGGCCCGTGGACGACTTCCTGCTGCCCGACGCCGGCCCGGCCGAGGCCGAGGCGCGGCTGCGCCTCCTGCTGGGCGCCCGTCGCAGCCCCACCCCCGCCCCCGCTCCCGCCGCGGAGCTGATCCGGTGCGGGGCAGTCGTCGTGGACGAGGCGGGCTACAGCGCCCGGATCGACGGGCAGCCGCTGAACCTGACGTACAAGGAGTTCGAGCTGCTGAAGTTCCTCGCGCAGAACCCCGGGCACGTGTTCACCCGCGCCCAGCTGCTCAGCGAGGTGTGGGGCTACGACTACTACGGCGGCACGCGCACCGTGGATGTGCACATCCGGCGCCTGCGGGCCAAGCTCGGGGCGGATCACGAGCAGATGATCACCACGGTGCGCAACGTCGGCTACTCGATGCACGCGCCGAAGGGCTGACGGCTCAGCCGCTCGCGGCCCCGGGTTTGGCGGCCAGGATGGTCCCGCGCACCAGCTCGCGGTCTTAGCACACCAGGGCGTCGTTCTCCAGGAGGCGCTCGCGCCCGATGGTGTCCCCGGTGCGTCGGCTGCGGGTCTCGCGCACGATGACGTTGTGCCGACGCACCTGGGCGGCCCCGGCGTCGTCGGCGTCCTCGTAGAAGTACGCGTCCTCCTCGAGGATGTGGTATTTGAACTCCCCCGGCCGCTCCGCGCGCAGCTGGCCCCGCAGGTGCTCCCCGTCCACGGCGACCCGGAACTGGTGGGTGCGGTCCGTGCCGTTGTGCACCCGATAATCCAGGAAGTTGTAGATGATCGAGGTCCCGGTGCCGTAGGGGATCTGGCGCTTGAAGTCCGGGAACAGGTCCAGCCCGGAGTGGTGGTGGTGCTCGGTGATGGTCAGCTCGGAGTGCAGCGCCATCCAGTGCAGCAGGTTGGTGAACTGGCACATCCCGCCGCCGATGCCCGACTCCGCGTGGTCCCCCTGGATGACCACCCCGGGCTGGAAGCCGCGGGCGGCGGTGGGGTTGCCCACCAGCCGCCAGAAGGAGAAGGTCTGCCCCGGCCGGATCAGGATCCCGTCCACCAGGGGGGCGGCGATGGCCAGGGACCGGGCCTTGCCCTCCTGCAGGTGCTGCTCCGTGCTGCCCAGGCGACGCCGGATCAGCGAGTTGTGCCCGTAGATCCGCGTCGGCAGATCCTCGGCGCTGCGCGGCGCGGCGAAGCTCCGACGCCGCGGCAGGTCGGCCAGGTGCCGCTGCAGGCGCTGCCGCTGGATCGCGATCTGATACGTCAGCGGGGAGATGTCCGAGAAGAGTCTGCGAGCCATATCACAGAAGATAGCCCACGGCGCGGCATCCGCCCAGCCCCGTCCCGCGGCCCGGCACGGCTCAGTCCTCCATATCCTTCGCCGCGGCCCGCCGGGCCGGCAGCATCTCGCGGTCCACCCAGCCGAGCACCTCGTCGAGGATCGGCAGGACCTGCTCCAGCTCCTGGGTGGTGATCGTCAGGGGCGGACTGACGTGCAGGGTGTTCTCCCGCCCGAAGGTGCTGAAGCCCCGGTCGTACAGCCGACCGATGATCCGCTTCATCACCGGGTCCGAAGACCGGTACCCCACCAGCGGGGTGCGGGCCTCCCGGTCCGAGACCAGCTCCACCGCGGCGAACATCCCGAGGTGGCGCACCTGGCCCACGCACTCGTGCTCCCGGGCCATCCGGTCCAGGAAGTCCGCGAGCACCGGGGCGGTCTGCGCCACGTGCTCCAGCACCCCGTACTGCTCGTAGGCGTCCAGGGCCGCGTTGGCCGCGGCGCACGCGAGGGTGTGCCCGGAGTAGGTGAGCCCGCCGGGCAGCGGGTGCTCCTCGAAGAACCGGGCGATCTCCCGGGAGACCAGCACCCCGCCCAGCGGCACCGCCGCGTTGTCCACGCCCTTGGCGAAGGTCATCAGATCCGGCACGACGCCGAAGCCCTGCCAGGCGAACATCGTCCCGGTGCGCCCGAAGCCGGTCATCACCTCGTCGAAGATCAGCAGGATCCCGTACCGGTCGCACAGCCGCCGCAGCCCGGGCAGGTAGCCCTCCGGCGGGATGATGACGCCGTTGGCCCCGACCACCGGCTCCACGATGATCGCGGCGACCGTCTCCGGGCCCTCGAAGCGCAGCTGGCGCTCCAGATCCGCCAGGGCCCGCTCCGTGGCCGCGGCGTCCGCAGCCTCGCCGGACCAGCCGTCCTGGTACGGGTGCGGGGACAGGAACTTCACGAAGCCCGCGCCCGCGCCCTGCTCGGCCCCGAGCCGGCGCCAGTCCCCGGTGGCCTGCGCGGCCCCGGCCGTGGCCCCGTGGTAGCTGCGGTAGCTGGAGAAGACCTTGGTCCGGCCCGTGACGGTGCGGGCGATGCGCAGCGCGTGCTCGTTGGACTCCGCCCCGCCGTTGGTGAACATCACCCGGGCGAAGTGCTCCCGCCCGGCCAGGGCGACCAGGCGCGCGGCCAGCCGAGACTTGGGCTCGGTGGCGAAGGCGGGGGACATGAAGCAGAAGCGGCGGGCCTGCTCGGCGATCGCCTCGGCGATGCGGGGGTGGCCGTGGCCGAGGTTGGCGCAGACCATCAGCGAGGACATGTCCGCGATCCGCCGACCGGTCTCATCCCACAGCCAGATCCCCTCCGCCCGGGTGATGGTGTGCACCGGGCCCCCGGAGACGGACCAGGACTGCAGCACGTGATCCCGATGCTGGGCGGCGATCTCCTGGGTGTCGATCCCCAGAGTGTCGATCTCCGAGGTCCGGCCCGGATCCGCACCGGGCGCGGGATCGGCCTGCCCGCAGGCGTCGGAGACGGGGGTGATGCGGGCGGAGGTGACGGTCATGGCGGGCCCTTCTTCGTGCCGGAGGTCGTCCCGGGGCGGGTCCGGCGCGGCGTATGGCGAGCCTAGGAGCCGCGTGTTTCCCGCGCATTGCCGCCGGACGACGAGCGCGCACCGTCGGAACGACGTCTGCGCCGTCGCACCGGGCGGGCAGTAGACTGGGAGCAGTCGTCGCGCGTGCGCGGCGCGATCCTGGCCGCGAGAGAAACGGGAACGTCCACGTGTCCACTTCCGCCGAGCTGCACACCCAGAACCCCTCCCAGACCCCCAGCGGGCAGCCGCACCCCGCGGTCCTCGCCCCGACTCCCGAGCGCGTGCGCGCCGTCGAGCGCCTGGCCGAGCAGGCCCGCGAGCACGACGGCGCCGCCCCCTTCTCCGAGCAGACCCTCGTGCAGCTGCGCCGGGCCGCCCGCGACGACGCCGAGCGGATCCTGCTGGTCATCGCCGAGGAGGACGGGCAGGCGCTCGCCGCGGCCGTGGCCACCGCCCCGGACCCGCAGGACGAGGAGTCCACCGGCACGCTGGAGGCCGTCGTCGCCCCCGATCGACGCGGCGCCGGGCTCGGCCGGGCCCTGCTGGAGACCGCCCTGGGCGAGGAGGGCCTCGGCGAGGACCTGCCCCGCTACCGCGCCTGGGTGCACGGCTCGGGGCTGGCCGGGGACTCCCGGGAGTACTCCGCGCCCCTGGCCGCCGTGCAGCTGGCCAAGGACCTCGGGCTGCACGCGGTGCGCGAGCTGTGGAAGATGCGCCTGGAGCTCACCGATGCCGCCCGCCGCTCGATCGCCGAGCAGGCCGCCGCCCATGAGCCCGCCGCCCCGGTGCACCTGCGCACCTGGACCCCCGAGGACGCCGAGGCCTGGCTGCGCCTGAACGCCCAGGCCTTCGCCGAGCACCCCGAGCAGGGCCGCCTGACCCGCGCGGACCTGGACGCCCGCACCGCCGAGGACTGGTTCCGCCCCGAGGGCTTCTTCCTCGCCGAGACCTCCGAAGGCGCCGACGGCGGCTCCGGGCTGCTGGGCTTCCACTGGACCAAGATCGAGACCGATCAGCAGGGCCCGCGCGAGGGCGAGGTCTACGCCGTCGGCGTGGCCCCGGACGCGCAGGGCACCGGGCTGGGCAAGGCCCTGACCTTGGCCGGCATGGACTGGCTGGCGCGCCTGGGCACCGGCGAGGACGCGCAGGAGGAGCCGCTGGCCGCCATCGTCCTGTACGTGGACGCGGACAACGCCCCGGCGGTGAGCCTGTACCGCTCCCTGGGCTTCGTCCCGTGGGACGTGGACACGATGTACGCCCCCGGGCCCGCCGGGCAGGACGACGCCGCCCCCGCCCCGAGCGCGAACCTCACCCGCCCGGCCGAGATCTCCGACATCGCCAAGATCGAGCGCGCCGAGACCCGCGGGGACCGCATCGACGAGCCCGAGCACTTCTCCACCCCGCTGCTGCAGGGGGACTTCGGCTCGGAGCGCTTCCTGGACCGGGAGACCTCCTGGCTGGACTTCAACACCCGGGTGCTGGAGCTGGCCGAGGACCCGAACCTCTACCTGCTGGAGCGGCTGAACTTCCTCTCCATCGTCGCCTCCAACCTGGACGAGTTCTTCATGGTCCGGGTCGCCGGGCTCAAGCGGCGCATCGCCACCGGCATCGCCGTGCCCTCCGCGGCCGGGCTGACCCCGGAGGAGCAGATGGAGGAGATCTCCGAATCCGCCCACCGGCTGCAGCAGCGCCACGCGCAGGTCTTCCAGGAGCAGGTGCTGCCCCGCCTGGAGGAGGAGAACCTGTTCATCGTCGGCTGGGAGGACCTGGAGGAGGAGGCCCGGCAGCGGCTGTCCGCCGAGTTCCAGGAGCGGGTCTTCCCGATCCTCACCCCGCTGGCCGTGGACCCGGCCCACCCCTTCCCGTACATCTCCGGGCTGGCCCTGAACCTCGCCGTCATCGTGCGCAACCCGCAGACCGGCAAGGAGCTGTTCGCCCGCGTCAAGGTCCCGGACCAGCTGACCCGGATGATCTCCGTGGACGGGCCCAAGACCACCAACTCCTCCTCCCGCCCGGCCCGGTTCATCCCGCTGGAGACCGTCATCGCCCAGCACCTGGACCAGCTGTTCCCCGGCATGGAGGTCGTGGAGCACCATGTGTTCCGGGTGACCCGCAACGAGGACCTGGAGGTCGAGGAGGATGACGCCGAGAACCTCCTGAAGGCCCTGGAGAAGGAGCTGCTGCGCCGACGCTTCGGCCCGCCCGTGCGCCTGGAGGTGGAGGACTCCATCAACCCCGCGATCCTGGACCTGCTGGTCTCGGAGCTGCGCATCGACGAGTCCGAGGTGTACCAGCTGCCCGCCCCGCTGGACCTGCGCGGGGTGTCCAACATCGTCAAGGTCAACCGGCCCCGGCTGCACTACCCCACCTATGTGGCCCACACCAGCCGCTTCCTCAACGCCGCGGAGACCGCCAAGGCCGCGGACGTGTTCGCCGCGACCCGGGACCACGACGTGCTGCTGCACCACCCGTACGACTCCTTCGCCACCAGCGTCCAGGCCTTCCTGGAGCAGGCCGCGGCGGACCCGAACGTCATGGCGATCAAGCAGACCCTGTACCGCACCTCCGGGGACTCCCCCATCGTGGACGCCCTGATCGAGGCCGCGGAGGCCGGCAAGCAGGTGCTGGCCCTGGTGGAGATCAAGGCGCGCTTCGACGAGCAGGCCAACATCTCCTGGGCCCGCAAGCTCGAGGAGGCCGGGGTGCACGTGGTCTACGGCATCGTCGGGCTGAAGACCCACTGCAAGCTGTCCCTGGTGGTGCGCCGGGAGGCCGACGGGCTGCGCCGGTACTGCCACATCGGCACCGGCAACTACCACCCCTCCACCGCCCGGTTCTATGAGGACCTCGGCCTGCTGACCTGCGATGCGCAGATCGGTGAGGACGTCTCCCGGCTGTTCAACCAGCTCTCCGGGTACGCCCCGAAGACCACCTTCAAGTCCCTGCTGGTGGCCCCGCGCTCGCTGCGCTCGGGCCTGATCGACCGGATCAACCGGGAGATCGCCCACCAGCGGGCCGGGCTGGCCGCGAAGATCCAGATCAAGTGCAACTCCATGGTCGATGAGGCGATCATCGACTCCCTGTACCGGGCCTCGCAGGCCGGGGTGCGCGTGGACGTCGTCGTGCGCGGGATCTGCGCGCTGCGCCCGGGCGTGCCGGGACTGTCCGAGAACATCACGGTGCGCTCCGTGCTGGGCCGGTTCCTGGAGCACTCGCGGGTGTTCACCTTCGCCAACGGCGGCAAGCCGGTGGTCTACATCGGCTCCGCGGACATGATGCACCGGAACCTGGATCGGCGCGTGGAGGCGCTGGTGCGGATCAAGGACCCGGTGCACGTGGAGTACCTGCTGACCCTGTTCGACCTCTACCTCTCCGAGCGCACCTCCACCTGGCACCTGGACGGCGACGGCGTGTGGACCCGCCACGCGCTGGACGCCCAGGGGCGCCCGCTGATGGATGTGCAGAGCCACTACCTGGAGTCCCGGGCCCGGCAGGGCTCCTCCTCCCGAGGCTGAGCCAGCCTCCCGCGGGTCCCGCCGCCCCGGCGCGTCGGGGCCCCAGTGCGCGCGCAGCCGTCATCGATCCCCTCACCCGAAGGAAGCTCCCCGATCATGTCCAAGCCCTCTTTCCCCGCCGTCGTCGCCGCCGGCGCCCTGTGCTGGCGCGAGCGCGAGGGCGTGCTGGAGGTCCTGATCATCCACCGCCCCAAGTACGACGACTGGTCCTGGCCCAAGGGCAAGCGCGACGACGGCGAATCCGTGCCGCAGACCGCGATCCGGGAGGTCGCCGAGGAGGTGGGCCTGAGCATCACCCTGGGCGCCCCCCTGGCGGTGACCACTTACCAGGTCAAGCAGGGCCGCAAGGACGTGCACTACTGGGCCGCGCACGTGCCCGCCTCCGCCCAGGCCCACCAGGACGGCGGCGAGGTGGACGAGCTGCGCTGGGTCACCCCGGAGCAGGCCCGGGACCTGCTGACCAACGCCACGGACACCGAGCCCCTGGACCGGCTGGTGGCCCTGCACGAGGCGCAGGACCTGCGCACCCGCGCCGTGATCGTGGTGCGCCACGCGAAGGCCAAGCCGCGCTCGTCGTGGTCCCGGGCCGAGGGCGATCGGCCCCTGGCCGCGACCGGCAAGCGCCAGGCGGTGGCCGTGGGGAAGCTGCTGGCGGCGTGGAAGCCGCAGAAGGTCATCTCCAGTCCGTGGGTGCGCTGCATGCAGACGGTCGCCGGGTACGCGAAGGCCGAGGGCCTGGCGATCAAGGAGAAGAAGCGCCTGACCGAGGCTGAGCACTCCCGCAAACCGGGGAAGGTGGAGAAGCTGATGGAGGCCGTGTTCGAGTCCGGGACCTCCACCGTGGTGTGCACGCACCGGCCGGTGCTGCCCACGGTGCTGGCCGTGGTGGATCGGCACCTGCCCAAGGCGCTGCGCGCCCAGCTGCCCACCGAGGACCCGTACCTGAGCCCCGGGGAGATGATCGTGCTCAATGTGAGCCGGAAGCACCGAGGCCGCGTCGTCTCCCTGGAGCAGGTGAAGCCCAGCGATGACTGAGACGACGTCGATCCCCACGCCCTACGAGGACCTGCTGCGCGACATCCTCGCCCACGGCGCCCACCGTCCGGACCGCACCGGCACCGGGACCACCGGGGTGTTCGGCCGGCAGATGCGCTTCGACCTGGCCGCGTCCTTCCCGCTGCTGACCACCAAGCGGGTGCACTTCAAATCCGTGGCCCTGGAGCTGCTGTGGTTCCTGCGCGGCTCCTCCAACGTGCGCTGGCTGCAGGAGCGCGGGGTGAGCATCTGGGACGAGTGGGCCGATGAGGACGGCGAGCTGGGCCCGGTCTACGGGGTGCAGTGGCGCTCCTGGCCCACGCCGTCGGGCGGGCACATCGACCAGATCGCCCAGGTGATCCGCTCCCTCCGGGAGAACCCGTTCTCCCGCCGGCACGTGGTCTCCGCGTGGAACCCGGCCGAGGTGGAGGACATGGCCCTGCCCCCGTGCCACGCGCTGTTCCAGTTCTACGTGGTTCCGGATGCCTCCGGGGCGCCGCACCGGCTGTCCTGTCAGCTGTACCAGCGCTCCGCGGACATGTTCCTCGGGGTGCCGTTCAACATCGCCTCCTACGCGCTGC
Source organism: Rothia kristinae NBRC 15354 (assembly GCF_001570865.1). Taxonomy (GTDB): domain Bacteria; phylum Actinomycetota; class Actinomycetes; order Actinomycetales; family Micrococcaceae; genus Rothia; species Rothia kristinae. Next base: position 44,260 of record NZ_BCSM01000009.1, on the reverse strand, counting down.
TGACCCTGCTGGTCGCCGATCAGGTGGGTCTGGAGCCCGGGGAGTTCGTGTGGTCCGGCGGGGACTGCCACATCTACGACAACCACCGGGAGCAGGTGGCCGAGCAGCTGAGCCGCGAGCCGCGCCCGTACCCTCAGCTGCGGTTCCGGCACCGCGACTCCCTGGATGCCTACGAGTACGAGGACTTCGAGCTGGTGGGCTACGACCCGCACCCGACGATCAAGGCGCCGATCGCCGTATGAGCGGGGTGGGCCCCGAGCTGGCGGCGATCTGGGCGCAGGCCGCCGGAGAGGTGATCGGACGGGACGGGGGGATGCCGTGGCACTGTCCCGCGGACTTCGCGTTCTTCCGCGAGCGCACGATGGGCTATCCGGTCATCATGGGCCGGGCCACCTGGCAGTCCTTCCCGCAGCGGTTCCGCCCCCTGCCGGGGCGGACCAACATCGTGCTCTCGCGCACCGTCTCCCCCGGGGAGCACGACGGCGCCCGGTGGGTCCGCGATCTGCCCGAGGCCCTGCGGGTCGCCGCCGAGGCGCCCAGTGGGTCGGAGCGGATCTGGCTGCTCGGCGGGGCGTCCCTGTACGACCGGGCGCTGGGGGCCGAGGACCTTCCGGTGGTGCGCGGGGGCCGGGTGTCCCGGGTGCTGGTCACGCAGCTGGACGCCGAGGTGCCCGGAGACGCCCGCGCCCCGCAGCTGGGCCCGGAGTGGTCCGTGCGGGAACTGGGCTCCGGCGTCGACCCGAAGGCCCGGGTGGCCGGTCCCGACGGCGCCCTGTCCCCCGCGGCGCTGCCCTATCGCTTCCTGGAGGCCACCCGCTGAGCTCACGCTCCGCGGCCGTTTGGGGAGCGGTCGGCCGGTTGTGGAGCGGCCTCACCGCTTCGCAACCCGCCGACCGCTTCCGAAACGCCCGGCCACCGCGGCGCGGCCCCCACCCGGCGGGGCATCTTCCGTAGACTGGGGCCCATGACTTTCCACCCTGGAGATCCCGTAGGATTCGTCGGCTGGCGCGGCATGGTCGGCTCCGTGCTGATGCAGCGCCTGGAGCAGGAGGGGGACTTCGCGGACTTCACCCCCGTGTTCTTCTCCACCTCCGCCGCCGGCTCCCCCGCGCCGACCTTCCGCGGCGCCGAGGAGCCCAGCACCCTGCAGGACGCCCACGACCTGGACGAGCTGGCGCTGCTGCCGGTCATCGTCACCACCCAGGGCGGGGATTACACGAAGGCCGTGCACGGGAAGCTGCGCGAACGCGGGTGGGACGGGCTGTGGATCGACGCCGCCTCGACCCTGCGCCAGGAGCCGGGCTCCGTGATCGTGCTGGATCCGGTGAACAGGGACGTCATCGACCGGGCCCTGGAGGCCGGGATCCGGGACTTCATCGGCGGCAACTGCACCGTGTCCTGCCTGCTGATGGGCCTGGGCGGACTGTTCCGCCGCGGGCTGGTGCAGTGGAGCACCGCGATGACCTACCAGGCGGCCTCCGGCGGCGGGGCCCGGCACATGCGCGAGGTGCTGGCCGGGTTCCGCGACGTCGCCGGGACCGTCGCGCAGGAGCTGTCCGATCCGGCGTCGGCGATCCTGGAGGTGGACCGGAAGGTGCTGGCGATGCAGCGCTCCGGTGAGCTGGACACCACCCAGTTCGAGGTGCCGCTGGCCGGCTCCCTGATCCCGTGGATCGACGCGGATCTGGGCAACGGGCAGTCCCGCGAGGAGTGGAAGGCGGATGCCGAGACCAACAAGATCCTGGGCCTGGACGGCGATGACCGGGTGGTCATGGACGGGCTGTGCGTGCGGATCGCGACGATGCGCTCCCACGCCCAGGCCCTGACGATGAAGCTCACCGAGGATCTGTCGGTGGAGGAGATCGAGCGGATCATCGACGAGGACAACGAGTGGGCGCACGTGGTGCCCAACACCAAGGAGGACACGATCCGGGACCTGACCCCGGTGGCGGCCTCCGGGTCCCTGCGGATCCCGGTGGGGCGCATCCGCAAGCTGGCGATGGGCCCCGAGTACATCTCCGCCTTCACCGTGGGGGATCAGCTGCTGTGGGGCGCGGCCGAGCCGGTGCGCCGGATGCTGAAGATCGCCGTCGGCACCCTCTGACGGGCGGCCCGGCCCCGGGCTGGCCCGGCCCCGCCCGCCCGCCCCGGCTTTGGGAGGGGTTTCGGCGTTTGGGAGCGTTCTCGCGGCTCCCAAACACCGAAACCCCTCCCAAACGGGCACGGAAGGAGGGCGCTGGCGGCTCGACCGCGGGACGGTCAGACTGCACGATCGGGGAACCACAGCGGGTCCTCCGCCATCCCCTCGGGGATATCCATCTCGGTCAGCCACGATTCGTCCGCGCCTAACAGCAGCCGATGCAGATCCCGGATGACGGACGCAGAGGGATCCACGGTGCGCACGATGAAGACGGCGAGGGAGAGCGGATAGTTGATCCGCTCCGTGTCGGCGCCCGCCAGTGAAGGTTCCAACAGCCCAGGAAGACGACGGATCGTCGCCACGCGCAGGGAGGTCCTCCGGTTCCAGACGCGCGCATGGTGGGCAGATCGATTGCGCAGAACCGTGAAGACGCGCAGAAACCTGGAGAGCACCTCGGGCGGCAGCCCGCATTCCCGGGCGATCCCCTTGCGGAGGCTGTCCTCACGGAGGTTGTCATACCACTTGGAGAGGAGCCCCAGACTCATGATCTCCGCGGCCATCCAGATCGGGGGCAGCGGATCCTGGTACTTGTTGCGGAACTCCTCGATGAACTGCTCCGGTGCCCCGCCGGTCATGCACTCTTCCAGTTTGCGCCGGTCTCGACGGAACGCCGGGGCGGAGGAGTACAGGGTCTCGTCCAGGTATCCCATGGGCCCGTGCGCCTGACCCAGATGGTTCGTCATCGCAGCCCGCAACCAGGCTTCGATGGAATGGGATAGGCGCATGATCTGCGATCGCAGCTGCGCATCGAAATCGTAGAGGCGCAGTACCTCGTCCAGGGTGGCGCCGGGTTCGAGGACCTCCCATTCCTCTCCGTAGAACCACCACAGGTAGCCCGCCAGACGGTAATAGCTCATCCGGTGCAGTGTCAGTTCGATCTTCTCGGCCGGTGCGTCAAGGCCTCGGCTGCGCAGCCGCAGCGCCTGATCCCGCAGGGAGAGGGACGGTTTGGTGTAAGGGGCCTTGGACATGAAGAAACCCGCCTATTTGAGGATCTGCTGTCACCAGCAGACTAGCCTTGGCGGGTCTTGTTGTCTCTCATTCTACCGCATCGCCGCGGGCTTCGTCGGCCGTTCCCCACCCCCGCCTCAGCTGTGGGAGGGGTTTCGGCGTGTGGGAGCGTTCTTGCGGCTCCCACACGCCGAAACCCCTCCCAAACGCGGGCAGAGACGGCGCGGGCGGCGGATAGGGTGAGGGGATGGAGATCTGCGCGACCCGGGCGCTGGAGCGCGCCGAGCTGATCCGCCTGTACGACGCCGTCGGCTGGTCCGCCTACACCCGCGAGCCGGAGCTGTTCGGCCCGATGGTCGACGGGGCCTGGCTGGTGCTCGCGGCGCGGGAGGGGGACCGCCTCGTGGGGCTGGTCCGGGTGGTCGGCGACGGCGCCACCGTCGCCTGCATCCAGGATCTGCTGGTGCTGCCCGAGCATCAGGGCTGCGGCATCGGGAGGGCGCTGCTGGACCGGGCGCTGGAGGCCTGCGCGGGGATCCGCCAGATCTACATCACCACGGACGACGCCGCCGCGAACCAGCGGGTCATCGATCTCTACCGCTCGCTGGGCTTCCGCCCCACCCCGGAGATGGGGCTGACAACCCTCACGCTGCAGCGCTGACCCGCCGCCCTGCCCTCCCCGGCCCCGGTTTTGGGAGGGGTTTCGGCCTTTGGGAGCGTCCTCGTGGCTCCCAGACGTCGAGACCCCTCCCAAACGCGGGGGGGGGGACGCTACGGCTCAGGCGCGGGCGGCCGGGCGGTGCGGGGCGCAGCAGTGGCGGGAGTGCCAGGCGGCCTTGATGCGCGCCTGCCGCACCTTCGCCTCGGCGCGCCGCTCGGCCCGACGGACTCGGCGCTGGGCCTTCGCCGCCCGGCGCTCGGCCCGCCGCGCCTGGATCCGATGCCACACGGCCAGCACCTTGGCCTTGGCCCACTGGTTGAAGCGGTGCACGATCGGGTACTCGGTGGCCAGCACGCCCAGCCCCAGGAAGATCGCGAGCCACCCCGGGCCCGGGGTCACCAGCATGACGACGCCGGCCAGCACGATCACCCCGCCGACCAGGGTCACCAGGGTCTTGTGGACGAAGCGCAGCACCGGGTGGCGATGGGTGAAGGCCTTGAAGCGCCCCAGGGCGCGGTGCACGCGCCCCTCGCGCTGGCCCTGTTCGATCTCCCGCTCCAGGGAGGAGGCGGGCTGGGTGCGCACCTCGACGGCAGCCTCGGCGGAGGCGGTGCTCGGGTGCGTGCGGACTGCGGTGGATGATGCCATCAGTCGGTATCCTACGGCCTGGTCTCCCGGGAATCCATGCCCTGGCCCACCAACGCCGCCTCTCCTCTCGGATTCTCCGGAAACACACCGGCGGCGCACCGGAAACACCCCGCTCAGGTCCTTGTCCGCGTCGGCGGCCGGTGGTGTGATGGCGGTATGAAGAAGCTCATCAACGATCCCGCCGACGTGGTCCGCGATTTCCTCACCGGATTCGCCGCCGCGCATCCCACCACCCACCGCGTGGACGCCGAGCAACGCCTGGTCCTGCGCTCGAGCATTCAGGAGGGCAAGGTCGGCGTCGTCTCCGGCGGCGGCTCCGGACACGAGCCCCTGCACGCCGGCTTCGTCGGCCCCGGGATGCTCGACGCCGCGGTGTGCGGGGAGGTCTTCACCTCTCCCGTCCCGGACCAGATCCAGGCCGCCACCGAAGCCGCTGACACCGGCGCCGGGGTGCTGCACATCGTGAAGAACTACACCGGCGACGTCATGAACTTCGACATGGCCGCGGAGCTGGCAGAGGACACCCGAGTGGAATCCGTGATCGTGGCCGACGACGTCGCGGTGGAGGACTCCTCCTTCACGGCCGGTCGCCGAGGGGTCGGCGGCACGGTGTTCGTGGAGCGCCTGGCCGGGGCCGCGGCCGCCGAGGGTCGGGACCTGGACGGCGTCGTGGCCGTCGCCCGGAAGGCCGCCGAGTCCTGCCGCTCGATGGGGGCGGCCCTGACCTCCGGCACGCTGCCCGCCCACGGGAAGCCGTCTTTCCAGCTGGGTGAGGATGAGCTGGAGCTGGGCGTCGGGATCCACGGCGAACCCGGTCGCTCCCGTGAGCCGATGGCCCCCGCCGCGGAAATCGCCCGGAAGCTCACCGAGCCCGTACTCGCCGAGATCCCCTCGGGCCAGCCCGTCATCGCGATGCTCAACGGCATGGGCGCCACTCCCCTGTCCGAGCTGTACCTGATGTACGGCGAGGTCGCGAAGGTCCTGGCCGAGCACGAGGTGGAGGTCGCCCGCGTGCTGGTGGGCGACTACATCACCAGCCTGGACATGGCCGGCTGCTCCCTGACCCTGATGCCCGCCGATGACGACCTGCTGCGCCTGTGGGATTCCCCCGTGGACACCCCCTCGCTGCGCTGGGGAGCCTGAGACTCCCGGACGATGCCGCCCGGGAGCCGGGCCGATTCTCGGCCCGTCCCAGCCCCGATACCCCGTCCGCCGCGGCCCGAGTCCGGGAGGCCGCCTCGGATGTCACCCCGTTCCCGGACGGATGCGAGGAGAAGCATGGATACCGCCGATGCCGCCACATGGGTCGAGCGCGCCGCCGCGCTGATGCACGAGCACGCCGAGGAGCTGACCGAGCTGGACGCCGCGATCGGGGACTCCGATCACGGGGCCAACATGGATCGCGGCTTCGCCGCCGCGGCCCGCCTGGGCTCCGCGGATTTCGACGACGCCGCGGCGTACCTGAAGAAGGTCGGGATGACCCTGGTCTCCACCGTGGGCGGGGCCTCCGGCCCCCTGTACGGGACGTTCTTCCTGCGCTTCGCGAAGGCCTACGATGCCGGGCAGGATCCGGCGTCGGCCTTCGCCGCGGCCTTCGAGGCCGGGGCCGAGGGCACAGCCGAGCGGGGGAAGTCCCAGGAGGGCGAGGCGACGATGCTCGATGCGCTGCTGCCCGCCTCCCGGGCCCTGACCGAGAAGAGTGGGGACGGGCTGGGTCCCGCCCTGGAGGCCGCGCAGCGGGCCGCCGAGGAAGGGGCCGCCGCGACCGAGGACATGGTGCCGACCAAGGGCCGGGCCAGCTACCTGGGCGAGCGGGCCAAGGGCCATCGCGATCCCGGGGCGGCGTCGGCCGTGCTGCTGGTGCGCGCCGCACGGGAGGTGCTGGCATGATCGGGATCGTCATCGCCTCTCACTCCGCGCCGCTGGCCGAGGCGGCCCGGGAGCTCGCCCTGCAGATGGTCGCCAAGAATCCGCCGGCCCTGGAGCTGGCGGCCGGCACGGAGGACGGCGGGCTGGGCACCGACGCCGCGAAGATCGTGGAGGCCGTGCAGCGGGCCGATTCCGGAGACGGGGTCGTGGTCCTGATGGACCTCGGCTCGGCCGTGATGTCCGCCGAGATGGCCGTGGAGATGCTCGAGCCGGAGCTGGCCGAGCGCACCCGCCTGTCCCCCGCCCCGCTGGTGGAGGGCCTGGTGGTCGCGGCCGTCACGGCCGCTTCCGGCGGGGACCTGGACCGCGTGGATTCCGAGGCCCGCGGCGGCCTGCGCCCCAAGGAGAAGCACCTGGGCTGACGCACCGGGGCGGCCACCCGGGCCGCCCCGGCCGCGCCCCGCCTCACCTGCGAGGCCCGCGGGGTCCGGCGGGGTCCCGTCAGATCCGGGTGCCGACCACCACGGGCTCGGCCTCCAGGCGCACCCCGAACTCCCGCTGGACGCCCTCGCGCACCGCGCGGGCCACTGCCACGACGTCGGCGGCGGTGGCCTGCCCGCGGTTGGTGATGGCCAGGGTGTGCTTGGTGGACAGGGCGGCCCGGCCGCCGGCGACGGCCGCGGACTCCCCCTCCAGCCCGTAGCCCTTGTCGAAGCCCGCGTGCTGGATCAGCCAGGCCGCGGAGAGCTTGGTCAGGGACTCGTCCACCGCGCCGTCGGCGTCCAGCACCGGGTAGCGCGGGGCATCGGCCGGCAGGTCCGCCCCGGCGTCGGCCGAGATGATGGGGTTGGTGAAGAAGGAGCCGGTGGAGTGCGTGTCGCGGTCCGCCGGGTCCAGGACCATGCCCTTGCCGGCGCGCAGACGCAACACGGCCTCGCGCACGCGGGACGCCGGGACCCGCTCACCGACCTCGGTGCCCAGGCTCCGGGCCAGCTCCGCGTAGCGCAGGGGCGCGGAGTCCGCGCGGACCTCCAGATCGAAGCTGACCTGCAGCACCGCCCAGCGCGGGGAGGGCCCGAGCATCTCCCGCTTCAGCGCGGAGTCCCGGTAGGCGAAGGCCATCCGCTGCCGGTCGAAGACCTCCACGCGCCGTTCGACGCGGTCCCACAGCCGGGCGGAGGCGAAGTGCTGGGAGATCTCCGTGCCGTACGCGCCGACGTTCTGCACCGGGGTGGCCCCGACGGTGCCGGGGATCCCGGAGAGGGTCTCCAGCCCGGACAGGCCCTCTTCGAGGCTGCGGGCCACCAGGCCGTCCCAGTCCTCCCCGGCCTCGGCGCTCAGGCGCGCGCTGCGTCCGTCCTCGGCGCGGCGCACGGTGACGCCGGTGCTCGCGGTGTGCACCACGGTGCCGTCGAAGCCGTCGTCGCCGACCACCAGGTTGGAGCCGCCGCCTAAGATCAGCACCTGATCCCCGGCGTCATCGGCCGCGATCAGGGCGTCGATGATCTCCTGCTCGGTGCGCGCGCGCACGTAGGTGCGGGCCGGGCCGCCGACGCCGAGGGTGGTCAGTTCGCTCAGAAGGGTCTCGCTCACTCGGCCCAGTCTAGCCGCGGGCCGTCAGCCGACCAGGCCCGGCGCCCGCCGGTGCCCGCCGGGATACGGGCGGCTCGGGCAGCACCGATGTGGCGGCTCAGCTGAGCCGGTGCACCCGCTCCTCCTCCGGGGTGGCCAGCTGCGGGACCAGCAGGAAGGAGACCACCACGAGCACCAGGACGACGGACAGTCCCTGGCGCACCCCCAGCGCCTCCCCGAGCAGACCCAGGATCGGCGGGCCGCCGAGGAACGCGCCGTAGCCGACGGTGGAGACCACCGAGACCCGCGCGGAGGCCTTCATCGGGTTGTCCGCCGCGGCGGACATGCCCACCGGGAAGCCCAGGGCCGCGCCCAGGCCCCACACGAAGATCGCGCCCATGCCCAGCCACAGCCACGGGGACAGCACGAAGGAGCCCAACCCCACCACGGCCAGCACACACGCGATCCGCATGACCCGCACCCGCCCGTAGGCGTTGAGCAGACCCGTGCCCAGCAGCCGCCCGGAGGTCATCGCGGTGACGAACAGCCCGTAGCCCACGGCACCCACGGAGTCGGAGGCGCCGTAGCCGTGGGTCAGGGCCAACGCGACCCAGTCGTTCGCGGAGCCCTCGGCCAAGGCCATGCCCAGCACGAACACCCCGAGCAGCACGGTGCGCTTCTCCATCCACGCGTGGCGCACCGAGAACCTCCCCGGCACGGCCTCCGGGTCCACGATGGCCATGATCCCGGTGGTCGCCGGACGCACATCCTCGGATTCGGTGCGGGTGAAGGCCATGCACACCACCACCAGCACGATCACGACGGCGTAGACCGCCGTCATGTGCGCGGCCACGGACACGCCCAGGGCCGTCATCGCGGTGCCGACGATCGAGCCGATCACCGTGCCGACCGAGAAGCAGCCGTGCATCAGGGGCATGCGCTGCTTGCCCAGGGCCCGCTCCACGGCCGCGCCCTGCACGTTCGCGGCCACCGAGTAGGTGGCCTGCCCGAGGCCGAACAGCCCCAGCCCGATGCCGGCCAGCGTCACCGAGCCCAGCACCGACACGGCGTAGGCCAGGCCCAGCCCGCCGAGCATCATCAGCGCGAAGGTGATCCACAGGGTCCGCTGGGCCCCCAGGCGCATGACCACCATCCCGGAGGCGGACACCGACAGGAACGCCCCGAGGGTCTGCGCGAGCAGCAGCAGCCCGAGCGGGCCGGCGCTGAGGTGCAGCTGCTGGGCGATCGCCGGGACGCGCACGAGCCACGCGGAGATGGACAGGCCGCTGGCCAGGTAGATCCCGAGCACAGCGAAGAGCCAGGCGCGGTCGGTCACGGGGCGGCGCCCGGTGGTGCGGGTGATCATGGTCTTCTCCTGGCGACGCACGAGAGCGGATCCGGTGCGGATCCGGCGGCAGGTGTTGCGATGACGAGGCGGCGCCCCTCCCGGAGAGGGCGTACCCCTCCGGAGGGGCCGGGGCAGGAGCCCGAACGCCGCGGGATGCTTCCGGGCGCGGCAGGGCTGTTCCCGGCGGCGGCGCCGGGTCTCAGAGGGCGACGACCGCCTGGGCCTTGACCAGCACCTTCTGCGCGGTGCCCTCGGCGTCCGGGGCGGTGACGGTCAGATCCACCCGGGCCGTGCGCGCCTGCGGATCCAGCGCGCCGATCTTCCCGGACACGGCCAGCACGGTGCCGCCGGTCTCGGGGCTGGCCGCCCCCTCGGCATCGGGCACGGGCACGGGCTTGGTGAAGCGGGTCTGGTAGTCCACGATCGCCGCCGGGTCCTGAGCCCAGTCGACGACCAGCTGCACCGCCGCCCCCATGGTGAGCATCCCGTGGGCGATCACCCCGGGAAGCCCCACGGCCTCGGCGAAGCGCTGGTTCCAGTGGATCGGGTTGAAGTCCCCGGAGGCGCCGGCGTAGCGGATCAGATCCGCCCGGGTCAGCGGGATCTCTCGAGTCCCGATCTGCTGGCCCTTCTCCAGGTCATCGAACTGCGGCCTGCTCATGCCTGCTCCTCCCCTCGCACCAGCAGGGAGGACACCGCGGTGCACACCGGGGCACCCTGCGCGTCGGCGATCTCCTCGCGGGTCGTGATCATGGCCCCGGTTCCCAGGGCGCGCACCGCGTCCACATGCACGACGGCGCGCAGCTCGTCCCCGGCCACGATGGGCCGGTGGTGGGTGAAGCGCTGGTCGGCGTGGACCACCCGGGAGAAGTCGATGCCTGCGGTGGGGTCCTGGATCAGCTGGGCGTCGGCGGCCTGGGCGATCACGACGGCGTAGGTCGGCGGGGCGACGAGATCCGGGTGCCCGAGGGCCCGGGCGGCGTCGACGTCGGTGTGGGCGGGGTGCTCGGCGTGCACCGCGCGGGCGAAGGCGCGGATCGCCTCGCGGGAGACCTGGTAGGCGGGGGCGTCCTCGTAGACGCGCCCGGCGAGGTCTGCGGCGAGGCCCGGCTGCTGCTCGGGCATAGCTCTCCTCGTGGTCGGGATGGGGGCGCTCCCCAGCCTATCCCCCGCGCCCGTTCCCGCTCCCGGACCGGGGATGAGAGAAGGACCCCCGTCCGCCGCGGCGATGGCCGCGGGGACGGGGGTCCTTTCCGGAGGTAGCGGTGGACGGGCTCGATCCGTCGACCTCACGATTATGAGTCGTGCGCTCTAACCAGCTGAGCTACACCGCCTTACATGTGAAGCACCCGCGCGCGGCCTCAGCCGTGCGCGGGCCCTCATCATGAGAGCCCCGACCGGGAATCGATCCCGGGACCTCCATCTTACCAAGATGGCGCTCTACCACTGAGCTATCGGGGCAACGACATAAGACTATACAGACCGGTTCACAAGCCCGCCAAATCCGTCAGCCATGTCGTCCATCACAGCGGAAGCGCTGTGATGAGCTCGCCCTCGGGCGGGGCCTCAGCGGCCGCGGTAGCCCTCGCGCCCGTCGCGCTCGAAGCGGTCCCGGTGTCCCCGGTACCCGCCGCGATCCCCGCGGTCCCGGTTCCCGCGGTAGCCCCCGCGATCCCCGCGGTCCCGGTTCCCGCGGTAGCCGCCGCGGTCATCCCGGTCGCGCCCGCCGCGGTAGCCCCCGCGGGGACCGCCCTGGCCGCGCCCGCCGAGGCGTCCGCCCGAGCGTCCGCCGCCGGCGCGACCGCCGCGATCCGGGGCGATGTCGATCCGGTGGCCGTTGATCTCCAGGTCCCGCAGGGAGTCCACGTCCAGATCCTCCGGCAGGTCCACCAGGGAGAAGCCGCCGCGGATGTCGATGTTGCCGACCTGGGAGCCGGTCAGCCCGCCCTCGTTGGTCAGGGCCCCGACGATCGCGCCGGGCAGCACCCGCTGATCGTGGCCCACCTGGATCTTGTAGGTGCGCAGGCCCTCGTCGCTGCGACGCCGCGGGCCGCGCTCCCGACCGCCGTCGCGATCCCCGCGCTCCCGGTCCCGGCCGCGCGCCGGACGCTCCGGCAGCTCCTCGGCGAAGAACGGGCGCCCGTCCTGGGCGATGAACGCGATCGCGGCGGCGACGTCCTCGGCGGGCACGTCGTGCTCGGCGACGTAGCCCTCCACCAGGCCCTTGAACAGGGTCAGGTCCTCGGACTCGAGGGTCTCGGTGATCTGCTGGGCGAAGTTGTCCAGGCGGGACTGGTTCACGTCCGCGGCGCTGGGCATGTGCATCTGCTCGACCTTCTGGTGCGTGGCCTTCTCGATCTGACGCAGCATGTGCTTCTCGCGCGGGGTCATGAACAGGATGGCCTCGCCCTCCCGCCCGGCCCGCCCGGTGCGCCCGATCCGGTGCACGTAGGACTCGGTGTCGTGCGGGATGTCGAAGTTGACCACCAGGGAGATCCGCTCCACGTCCAGCCCGCGGGCGGCGACGTCGGTGGCCACCAGGATGTCCACCCGGCCCTCGCGCAGGGCCTCCACGGTCCGCTCCCGCTGGGTCTGGGGGATGTCCCCGTTGATCGCGGCGGCCTGGAAGCCGCGGGCCTTGAGCTTGTCCGAGACCTCCTCGGTCTCCTTCTTGGTGCGCACGAAGGCGATCACGCCATCGTAGTCCTCGACCTCCAGCACCCGGGTCATGGCCTCGAGCTTGTGGGAGTGCATGACCTGCATGTACCGCTGCCGGATGTTCGCCGCGGTGGTGGTCTTGGCCTTCACGCGCACCTCCACCGGGTCGCGCAGGTAGTCCTCGGCGATGCGGCGGATGGACTTGGGCATGGTCGCGGAGAACAGGGCCACCTGCTTCTCCGCGGGGGTCTGGGAGAGGATCTCCTCGACGTCCTCGGCGAAGCCCATGCGCAGCATCTCGTCGGCCTCGTCCAGCACCAGGTGGCGCAGCTGGGACAGGTCCAGGGAGCCGCGCTTGAGGTGGTCGATGACGCGCCCGGGGGTGCCGACGACGACCTGCGCGCCGCGGCGCAGACCGGCCAGCTGGGGGCCGTAGGGGGAGCCGCCGTACACGGGCAGGACGGTGAAGTCCTCGAGGTGCTTGGCGTAGGAGGAGAAGGCCTCCCCGACCTGCAGGGCCAGCTCGCGGGTGGGGGCGAGCACCAGCACCTGCACGGCCTTGGAGGGGCCCTCCAGGTCGGACAGCTCGGCCAGGTGGGACAGGGCCGGCAGCGCGAAGGCCGCGGTCTTGCCGGTGCCGGTCTGGGCCAGGCCGACGACGTCGCGGCCCTCCAGCAGCAGCGGGATGGTCTCCGCCTGGATCGGGGAGGGGGTCTCGTAGCCGATCTCCTCCAGCGCGGCCAGCACGCGCCCGTCCAGGCCGAGCTCGACGAAGCGGGGGCCGGCCGGCTCCTCGGCGGCGGGCTCCTCGGCCTGCGTGGTCTCCGCCGGAGCGGTCGCGGTCGTCTTGGTCTCGGCGGGGACAGCCTCCGCGGCGGGAGCCGGAGTCTCGGCCTGCTGGGTCTGCTCGGGCTGCGCCGGGGTCTCGGCCGACTGGGTCTCGGGGTCCGCGGGGGTGGTGCGGGCGTCGTCGGGCAGGGGGGTGGTGTTTTCGCTCACCGAAAGGTCCTTTGCTTGGCGGGGGTCGTGTCCCGGCGAAGATCTCGCCGGAGGCCGGATGTCTCCCCTCATGGCTCCGCCCGCGTGATCCGACTCCGAGTTGCAGCGGAGGACGTCATCTTCGGTGGGCGCACCCGTCCCGCTGATCTGCGGGTGTCTGTGGTCTTCAGGCGGTGCGCGCGGCGGCGAGCTCGAGATCGAGTGACGGCCTTCCGCTCCGCTGTCTCAGCGGGCGTGGGGGCGCGTCTCGGGGAATCCCGGTGTCCCCCACCCTACCCCACCGCGGTGCGCCCGCGGCCGGGGCGTGACGCACCGCTCGGTGCCCCGCACCCCCGATCGGACGGGGCCGGGCGTGGGGCGGCGTCGGACCCCTGCGGGGCGGGCACAGTCAGGCCCGGCGCAGCACCACGACGCTCTGCTCCCGGAACACGACGTCGTAGGACGCGCCGTAGTGCTCCCGGGCGTAGGCGCCCGGATCGGCGGGGCCGCGCCCGCCCCAGGTGGCGCCGTCGGTCTGCAGCACGAGGTACTCCGGGGCCGGGTCCCCGGCGGTGCCGATCCAGTGCACGTCCCGGCCCGGGACCAGGCGGGTGAGCACCGAGAGGTCCGCGGCCACGCTCACGCCCTCCGGCACGTGTTCGACGGCCCGCTGCCGCGCCTGGATCACCTGCCGCTGCGTGGCATCCGGCTCCCGCTGCCGCCAGGCCTCGGCCAACGGTCCCGAGGGCACCAGGGCCACCGCGAGGACGGCGGCCAGCACCGGCCCGGCCGCGCAGACGGCGTCCACCGTCGCTCGCGCCCGCGAGCGCAGGACGGCGGCGCGCCCGCTCGCCCCGGGATCCCCGGCATCGCCCTGGTGCACGACCTCGCGCCGACGGCGCTGCGCGGGGGCCGCAGCGCGGGCCCGCAGGGCGGCGTCGAAGACCGCGGCGAACAGCACGGGCATCAGCACGAGGCTGTAATGCCAGGTGGGCCCCCAGTACCCCTCGTTCGGGGAGAGGAAGCGCCACACGAGGGTCGGCAGACCCACCCAGGACAGCGGCGAGCGCAGGAACACCACGGCCCCGCTGAGCAGCAACAGCCCCCAGGTGCGCAGCTTGGCTTCAGGGGTGAACAGCTGGGCGAAGGCCTGCAGCGGGTCGCCCAGGGCCCGCGGCACATCCACTTTGTCCGCGTAGTCGAAGGTCCCGTGCGGATTCAGCGCGGGCAGGATCACGCTGACGGCCAGCACGCTCCAGGCCAGGCCCCAGCACGCCAGGATGATGCCGGCCGGCGCCCCGGGCCGACGCAGCGCGCCCCGCACCCGGTGCGCCGCCGCGCTGCACAGGCCGGGCGCGGGGCGGATACCGGACGCGGATCGCTGCTCGCCGGAGCCCTCCGACGCCGAACCGGACCCGGGCTCAGGCCCCGCGCCGTGCCCGTCCGCGGCGGGGGCGCGAAGGGCCGTCCAGAGGATGACCAGCCCGATGACCGCGACGGTGATGCCGAGGTCCTCCTTGACGAAGACCAGGGGCGCTGCCCACCCGGCGGCCGCGCGCAGGCGGCGCAGGGCCAGCAGGCACAGGCTCATCGCCAGCAGCGGCACCGCGAAGGCGACCTCGTGGAACTGCACCCGCACCGCCTCGAACACCCCGAAGCTGAGGGTGAAGGCCGTGCCCAGGCAGAGCCCACGCGCCCACCCGAGGAAGCGGGTGCCGAAGCCGGCGAGGATCCCGGCCCCGAGCCCGAGCAGCGCGTCCTGGGTGATCATGATGGCCAGGCCGCTGGGCCACAGCGCCCAGACCGGGCCGAGCAGGATGAGCAGGGGGTGGAAGTGGTCCCCCAGAAGGTTGAAGCCGTGGCCCTTGATGTCCACGATCGGGGCCCGCAGGTGCGCGTAGTCCTGGGCCAGCTGGGAGAAGATCGCCAGGTCCCAGGAGGGGCTGTCCCAGCGTTCCCACTGCCCCACGGACATCCAGGAGAACAGCCCCGCAGCGAGCAGCGCGCAGACCGCGCCGAGCGCCCAGGTTGCGCGTCGCGAACCCCGCGGCGCGACAGCCCGACCGGCGGCGGGGTCGGCGCTGCCGCCGGAGGTGGCGGCGCGTCGACCGCGTGAGACGATGGATCCCATGCCTGCTCCCTGCGTTCGCGAGCGTCTGCTGCGCCCGGATTCACCCGTGGATCTGGCGCGCACGCTCGCGGTGCTGCGGCGCGGCACATCGGACCCCACTGTACGCATCCGCAGCGGATCCCACGGCACCCGCGCGGTGCTCACCGCACGCATCCCGGAGGACACCGGGTCGGGGGTCACCGCGGTGCTCGAGCAGGGCCCGCACCTGGTGCCCGACGCCGCGGCGCGCGAGGCCGCGTCGGGTCCGGCCTGCTGGCCGATCCTGGTCCGGGCCTGGGGGTGGGATCCGGAGGAGATCGCGGCCTTCCTGGATCGAGCCGCCGGACTGACGGGGCTGGCCGATGACTGGCCCGGCTTCGCGGCCTCACCGGAGCACCGGCTGATCCCAGCGGACATCCGGGCGGCGTTCCGCACCCGTCCGGGGCTGCGGCTGAGCTCCTCCGGGTGGGTCTTCCGCCACGCGGTGAGCGCGGTCTTCGAGCAGAAGGTCACGGGTGCGGAGGCGATCGGGGCGTGGCAGCGCCTGACCCGCGAGCACGCGGACCCCGCGCCGTCCCCGGGTGGGACGGCCCCGGCGTGGGCGCGGGACCTGGTGCTGCCGCTGACGCCGCTGCAGTGGCGCCGGATCCCGTCCTGGCACTGGCGCACCGCCGGGGTGGATGCCCAGCGCAGCGCAGCGGTGGGTCGGTTGGCGGAGGCCGCCGGATCGCTGATCCGCGCCGAGGAGGCGCGACGACTCCCGGGCGGGGCGGCGCACGGGGTGGCTGCTCTCGCCCGGGGGCTGGCGGCGGTGCCGGGGATCGGCCCGTGGACGGTGGCCGAGACGATGCAGCGCTCCCACGGTCTGCCGGATGCGATCAGCGTGGGCGACTACCATCTGGCCCACGGCGTCTGCTACGCCCTGGAGGGGCGCGCCGGGGACGATGAGCGGATGCTGCGGCTGCTGCGCCCGTGGGCGGGCAACCGCCAGCGGGTGGTGCGCATGATCCTGGCCGCCGGGCCCCGCCGACCCCGGCGCGGGCCCCGGGTGGCCCCGCAGGCCCACCGCTTCGGGGGCTGACGACGCGGCTGCGGCCCCGGAACGGGTGTTCCGGGGCCGCGGGGCGGAGATCCCACGGTCGCCGGGCGGGCGCGGGATCGGGTGGGTGCCGGGCTCAGGCCTGCGCGGGATCCGCGGACGGGGCCTGCCCGCCCTCGGCCTGCTGGGCCGCCTGCTTCTCGGCCTCGGCGATCTGCCGGCGCACGTCGTCCATGTCCAGGCCCTGCACGGCCTCGATGACCTGGTCAAGCTGGGAGCCGTTGAGGGCGCCGGGCTGGGCGAAGACGAGGGTCTGCTCGCGGAAGGCCATCAGGGTGGGGATGGAGGTGATCCCCGCGGCGGCCGCGAGGCTCTGCTGGGCGTCGGTGTCCACCTTGCCGAAGGCGATCTCCGGGTGCTTCTCCGAGGCAGCCTCGAAGACCGGCCCGAACTGCTTGCAGGGCCCGCACCACTCGGCCCAGAAGTCCACGAGCACAATCTCGTGGTCCTGGATGGTCTGGTTGAGGTTGTTCTCGGTCAGTTCGACGGTAGCCATGTGCCCGAGACTACGCACCGACCCCGGGCGAGCCCCAGGCCTTTCACTGTGAGCACAGCATCCTGACCGCGGCCGGTTGGCACCCGCCGGCTCGGCGTCGGCCTCCGCACCCGCCGGAGGCGGGGCCGCGGCGGAGGTGGAGACGCCGAAGGGCCCCGATCCGGTGGATCGGAGCCCTTCGGGTGGCGCGCCCTGTGCAGGGCATCGGTGGCAGGTGAGGGATTCGAACCCCCGTAGGCAGTGCCAGCTGATTTACAGTCAGCCCCCTTTGGCCGCTCGGGTAACCTGCCGAGCCTCCGCCGCGCCGGCGCCTCGGCCGTCACGATGGATCATCGCTCCCGCAAGCGGGAGCGGATACCACCGTAGCGGACCCGAGCCTCCCGGCACAAACCCCGGCCCCTGCGCGGACCCGACCTGTGAGCAACGGCACCGGGAGGGGCGCTCTCTCTCCCGAGGTCCGCCGCATCGGGCCCGCCTCACCGACCGCCGGGCACGCGCGGCGGCGTGTGCTGCTCGACCAGCAGCGCGGCCTCGATGCGGGCCAGGAACCGGGCGGACTGCCGGGCGCTGATCTCCCCGCGGGCCACCGCCGCGCGCAGGTCCTCTCGGACCCCGCGATGCCGGGCCACCAGATCCGCCCGGTGCAGGCCCGCGGCGGGCACCGGGGCGGAACCGGGACGGGGGCGCGACGGCGCGGGAACGGGCAGGGCGGCGACGGCGCCTGCCTCCAGCTCGCCGGGGAGGACTCCGTGGGGAAGGACGGTGTGCATCTGCATGACTCCCACCCTCGGACGCCCGCCTGTGCCCCTGGTGAGAGGACGATCAGGGCCAGGTCGGGGAACGCTGGCCGATCGCCGATCCCTCCCCCGCCGCCCGGCCCAGCACGTACCCTGGTGGAGAACATCCGACCTCGACCCCGCAGGAGGGCCCATGGCCAGCGAATCCTCATTCGACATCGTCAGCACCGTGGACAAGCAGGAGGTCTCCAACGCGCTGAACCAGGCGCAGAAGGAGGTGTCCCAGCGCTACGACTTCCGCGGCGTCGGCGCCTCCGTGGAATCCTCCGGGGAGAAGATCCTCATCAAGGCCAACTCCGCCGAGCGCGCCCAGGCCGTGCTGGACGTCTTCCAGTCCAAGCTGGTCAAGCGCGGGATCTCCCTGAAGTCCCTGGACGCCGGGGAGCCGTACCCCTCCGGCAAGGAGCACCGCATCGAGTGCTCCATCAAGGAGGGCATCGCCCAGGACCAGGCCAAGAAGATCTCCAAGCTCATCCGGGAGGAGGGCCCCAAGGGCGTGAAGGCGCAGATCCAGGGCGATGAGCTGCGGGTCTCCTCCAAGTCCCGGGACGATCTGCAGGCCGTGCAGGCCCTGCTGAAGGAGGCGGACCTGGAGGTCGCCGTGCAGTTCGTCAACTACCGGTAGCCCGCGCTCCCGCCTTCAGCGCCGACGACGCGACGCGGCCCGCGCCCCGATCCTTCCGGGGTGCGGGCCGCGTCGCGTTCGGCTGGAGCGGAAGATCAGCGCCCGGCGTTCCCGCCGTAGCCGGCCATCTGCTCCAGGCGGGCGATGCGCTGGTCCATGGGCGGGTGGGTGGAGGTCAGGCGCCCCACGTTCAGCCCGCCGAAGGGGTTGGCGATCATCACGTGGGAGGCGTTGGCGACCTTCGGGTTCTCCGGGTCCATCGGGGCCCGGGCGGTGCCGGTCTCCAGCTTGCGCAGCGCCGAGGCCAGGGCCAGCGGGTCGTCGGTGAGCCGGGCGCCGTCCTCATCGGCGTCGTACTCGCGGGTGCGGCTGATGGCCATCTGGATGATCGAGGCCGCCAGCGGGGCGACCAGGGCGATGAGCAGGCTGCCGATGACGTTGCCGCCGCGCTCCCGGTTGCCGCCGAAGAACAGCGCGAACTGGGCGATGGAGGAGACGACGCCGGCGATGGCCCCCGCCACGGAGGAGGTCAGGATGTCCCGGTTGTACACGTGCATCAGCTCGTGCCCGAGCACCCCGCGCAGCTCGCGTTCGTTGAGCAGCTGCAGGATGCCCTCGGTGCAGCACACCGCGGCGTGCTCCGGGTTGCGCCCGGTGGCGAAGGCGTTGGGCGAGAGGGTCGGGGCGATGTACAGCCGCGGCATGGGCTTGTCGGCCCGGGTGGACAGCTCCTGGACGATCCGGTACATGGCCGGGGCCTCCTGCGGGGTGACCGGCCGGGCGTTCATGGAGCGGATGGCGATCTTGTCGCTGTTCCAGTACCCGTAGGCGGAGGTGCCCAGGGCGATCAGGGCGAAGATCCAGATGAACGCGGAGCTGCGGGTCCCGGCGGCCAGCACGCCGCCGATCCCGAGCAGCACCGCCCAGAGCCCGCCGAACAGCAGGGCCGTCTTGAGCCCGTTGTAGTGCTGGTGCATGGTCCTTCGATGTCTCCTCGGATGACGACGACGGTCCGCGGACGCCCGCGGGGGACGACGAACGCGGTGCTTCAACCGTAAAGCATCAGGGTCACGGAGTGGTTGCGCAGACCTGTCAGCCAGCTGAGGACTGGCTGGGCGGTCTCGGACAGTCGGTCAGCCGCGCCAGCGCACCACGACCCACGTCGCGGTCCAGACCGGGATGGGCCGTGCGCTCGCAGCCCGCGGGGCAGCAGCGCGCGGAGCATACGCCCGGGGCTCCCCCATCGGCAGCTCACCAGCGGGCAGCCCCTCATCCCCGGTCTCCTCGACCACACCGACCCCCGCGGCACGAGGGAGCCGCGCCTGGGGAACCGGCTGCCCGTCCTCCGGGAGGTCCGCGGGTGCCGCGGAGGCCGGAGTCTGCGGCCCGGCCGCGTCCTCGGCCACGGCGTCCCCGGCCGCAGCATCCTCGACCGCGGCTTCCCCGCCTGCATCCTGCTCGCTCGCGCTCTCCCCGGCGGCCACCGGCCCGGTCTCCGGCTGCGGCTCCGGGTCCACCGGATCCGGAAGCACCGGGGACTGCGCCCCGGTCGCGGGCCGCTGCGCCGCAGGGACGGGGCCGGGATCGACATCGATCGGCACGAGGTCGGTCTCCGGCTGCGCCTGTGCGGGCACCGCGGCCGCGGCGGTGCGGATCACCGGCTCCTCCGCGGGCTCCGCCGAGGGCCCGGAGGCCTCCGGCTCGGCGTCGGCGGGCCGCACCTGGGCGCTGCTGAAGGAGGCCTGCGGCACCGGCACCGCGCTCCCCCGATCCTCGACGGGGGACGAGGACCCGTCGGCGCGCCCGGCGGGTCCGGCCTCACCGGAGGAGCCCCCCTCGCCTCGGATCCCCTGGCCGTTCCCGCGGTCCGGCTCGGGCGAAGCCGTGGTGCGCGCGGCGAGGACCGTGCGCACCAGCACCGGACGCTCCGCCTCCTCACGCGCCGCCGGTGCGCCGGCTGCGGCCCGCGGGGCGGTCTCGGTCTCCGCGAACTCGGTGGGTGGGAGTCGCGACGGGGAGGACGGGGCATCGGCTTCCGATGACGGCGCGGAGATCTCCGCCTCGATGGTGGGCGAGGGCCGGGCTCCCTCCGGAGGCAGCTGTACGGTGGAGGCGAACAACGCGACCGCGGCCAGGGCCGAACCGAGCCGCACCCGCCGCCACCCGGGATGTCCCGCACCCAGGTGCGCGCGCCCGGAGGGCGCGTGTCGGGGCGGATCCGCGATTCCCCGGGGAGATGCCGCGCCGTCGGCCACGGGACCCGACGCCGCGCCGACGGCGGCCAGGGCGTGAGCCCGCTGCCCGCCGTGCAGCAGGACTCCGCCCAGGAGCATCCCCGGCAGCACCCAACCGCGCATCAGATCGGAGGTGCTGACCAGCGCCAGGTGCTCGGCGGAGCAGCGCGGGCAGGTCTCCAGATGCCGCAGCAGGCGCCGACGACGAGCAGACGTCAGGCGCCCGCGCACCAGCTGCGGGAGCATCGGCGCATATTCGGCGCACTCCCCCGTCGCCGGACGCAGCGCATAGTGGGAGAGATACCCTTCCCGGAGGCGTTCGCGGGCCCGCACGGCGGCCTGGGAGACGGCGTTGGGCGTCATCTCCAGCTCCGCCGCCAGCTCGCGAGGCGCACGCCCTTCCACATCCAGACCCCACAGGATGGTGCGCCAGCGCGGGGGCAGATCCTGATAGGCGCGGGTGACGATGCGGGCCTCCTCGCGGCGGCCCACCACGGCCTCGGTGGTCTCCGCCAGCGGCAGCGCCTCCGGGGACTGCGGATCCTGCGGGGCGGGGCCGCTGCGGCGCTCGCGCACCACCGTGGCGACCGTTCGCATCAGGTACCGCAGGAAGGCCCGACGGGGCCCTCTGCCGTCGGCGAGCATCCCGAGGATGCGCACGAAGGCCTCGGCGACGGCGTCCTCGGCCTCCTCCGGGTTCGCGCCGGAGCGTCGGGCGATCCGCACCGCGGTGCGCGCATGGCGCTGATACAGCCGCTCGGCCACACCGGCCGGGTCCTCCGGGTACCGGCGCAGCAGCGCCTCGTCCTTCTCCGGCGTCTGCGACCCCTCGGCCGCGCTGCCCGCCGCGTCTTCCGGTTGCATCACGAAACATTCACCCCCGATATTCCGAGACCCTGTCCCCCGGGCACTCGTCCCGATAACCTTAGGCCAGGATGGGCGCGGAAGCATCGCATCGAACGACGCAAGAGTCGCCACAGGATGCTCGTCATCGCAGCGTGAGAGTCCGACGACGCCGGGGCCATCCCGATGCACCGGGATACCCGGGTGCGCCCCGCCCTGCTCCATCCCCCATGGAGCACATCCCCCGATGGGGCGGCGACGCACCCGCGCCTGGCTCCCCCCTGCCAGGCGCCCCCGGAATGCGGATCCGGACATCCCCCATGTCCCGGTCCGCGAGCGGGCGGCCGCATCCCCCGATACGGGCTGCCGCGGTGTCGGGGCCTCCTCCCCGGAGGCCCCGACACCTTCTCCAGAGCACCGCGACCCCGGATCGTGACGCGATTTCAGCCGCAGATCTTCCATGATCCATATCACTCGCCCAGCGGCCTCCTATTGTGAGTGGCTCAGAATAACGCTAGGGTGGTTCCATGACCTCACAGACCACGCCGACGCACCCTCCGGCCCACGACGCCGCGGCCCTGCGCGCGCAGTGGTCGGACGAGCTGCGCTCCCTGGGCCGTCGGGTGACCCGGCAGCGCCTGGCCGTGCTGCACACCGTGCATCGGCACCAGCACTCCACCGCCGAGGAGATCGTCCGCCACGTGCGCGCCGTGCTGCCGAGCATCACCGTGCAGTCCGTCTACGTGGTGCTGGCCGACCTCACCGCGGTCGGCATGCTCCGGAAGTTCCAGCCGCCCGGCACCCCGGGGCTGTACGAGACCCGCGCCAACGACAACCACCACCACAGCGTGTGCGTGGACTGCGGGCGCGTGGAGGACGTGGACTGCGCCGTCGGGCAGGCCCCGTGTCTGCACCCGAGCCAGACCCATGGGATGCAGATCCTCAGCGCCGACGTCGTCTTCCGCGCCCTGTGCCCGCAGTGCCGGGCCGCCCGGGAGCGCGCCGAGGCCGAGTCCCGGGACTGATCCCGGGGTCGCCATCTCAGACCACCCGAACCGCTCCGCACCCGCGGAGCCCGGGCCCATCCCCAGTCACACCCACGACGAAGGAGATCCACCATGACCGAACAGCAGTTCGATCCCCATCGCCCCTCCACCACCGAGACCGGCGTGCCGCGCCAGTCCGACGAGTACTCGCTGAGCGTCGGCGCCAACGGCCCGCTGCTGCTGCACGACGTCGAGCTGGTCCAGAAGCTGGCCCGCTTCGACCGCGAGCGCGTCCCGGAGCGCTCCCCGCACGCGAAGGGCTCCGGCGCCTTCGGCGAGCTGGAGATCACCGAGGACATCTCCGCGTACACCTACGCGAAGTTCCTGCAGAAGGGCACCAAGACCCCGATGCTCGCGCGCTTCTCCACCGTGGCCGGTGAGCTGGGCTCCCCGGACACCTGGCGCGATGTTCGCGGGTTCTCGCTGAAGTTCTACACCGAGGACGGCAACTTCGACATGGTCGGGAACAACACGCCGATCTTCTTCATGCGCGACCCGATCAAGTTCCCGGACTTCATCCACTCGCAGAAGCGCACCGCCGACTCCGGTCTGCGCAGCGCCAACATGCAGTGGGACTTCTGGACGCTGTCCCCGGAGTCGGCCCACCAGGTCTCCTACCTCATGGGCGATCGCGGGCTGCCGCGCAGCTGGCGGCACATGAACGGGTACTCCTCCCACACCTACATGCTGGTCAATGCGGAGGGGAAGAAGACCTGGGTCAAGTGGCACTTCATCTCCGAGCAGGGCGTGGAGAACATGACCAACGAGGAGGCCGAGCGGCTGGCCGGCTCCGACGGGGATTACCACCGCCGGGACCTGTTCGACGCGATCCAGCGCGGGGAGTACCCGTCCTGGTCCGTGGAGATGCAGTTCATGCCCTACGAGGACGCGAAGGACTACCGCTTCAACCCCTTCGACCTGACGAAGGTCTGGCCGCAGAAGGACTACCCGCGCCACAAGGTCGGCCGGTTCACCCTGAACCGGAACCCGGAGAACTTCTTCGCCCAGATCGAGCAGGCGGCCTTCGCCCCGGCCAACATGGTCCCCGGCACGGGGCTGTCCCCGGACAAGATGCTGCTGGGCCGGGTGTTCTCCTACCCGGACGCCCAGCGCCACCGCATCGGCACCAACTACAACCAGCTGCCGGTCAACGCCCCGGTGGTGCCCATGAACTCCTACGACAAGGAGGGCTTCATGCAGTACCACCACTCCGGTTCGGCCGCGCCGTACGCCCCGAACTCCTACCGCTCCTACGTGAGCAAGGAGGAGTCCCGGGTGGACAACGGCTGGGAGGCCGACGGCGAGCTGGTGCGCGCCGCGTACACCCTGCACGCGGAGGACGACGACTTCGGCCAGGCCCACACCCTGGTGCGCGAGGTCTACGATGACGCCGCCCGCGAGCGCCTGGTGAACACCGTGGCCGGGATGATGGCCGACGTCGAGGAGCCGGTGCTGTCTCGGGTGTTCTGGTACTGGAAGAACATCGACCAGGAGGTCGGCGAGGCCATCGAGAAGAAGGCCAAGGAGCACCGCGGGGACGACGTCCCCGGCGCCTGATCGCCGCCCCCACGGCTCTGACCCTCCCCGGTCCTGAAGCCGTATGACCGGAAGGCCCCCGTCTCCCGTCCCCGCCTCGCGCGGGGGTCGGGAGGCGGGGGCCTTCTCGCGTGCCCGCGCGGCGGCGGGCCGAGGCTCGGGCCGCGGGATGTCCGCGCCTCAGAGACGGTCCTGCATGGCCGCCAGCTCCAGCAGCTCCCGGACCTGCTCGATGGGCAGCACGGCCGAGGGACTCAGCGCGTTGATGCGCACGTGTCCGGCGCCGGCGTCCACGGCCAGCTGCAGGGCCTGCCGGGCGGGGGCCGCGCGCAGGGTCAGCTTCGGGTCGATGGCGGCGGCCTCGGGGGCGGAGGTGAACAGCAGCATGGTCTCCGGGGTGGAGCCGTCCTCGGTCTGCACGTAGAGGGGGTAGGCGTCCTCCCCGGGGCCGTCCAGGGCGACCAGCAGTCGGGCGTCGGGGGCGATGAGGCTGCCGAGCAGCCGCGGCATGGACTCCTCGAGCAGGGCCTCCTTGGCGGTGTCCAGGTGCGGGGCGGCCAGGGCATCGGCGATCAGGGCGCGGTCCAGCCGGCAGCTGGCTCGCCCGTTGGGCTCCACGACGATCCCGTCGCAGGCAGTCTCCTCCAGCATCTGGCGCAGGATCTGAACCCCGGGGCGGGCCTGGGTGCGGAAGTCGGTGCCGGTTCCCCCGGCGGCGTGCAGGGCGCGGGCGGTGTCCTCGGTGGCGAACACCGCCAGCAGGGTCGCCCCGTCGGGGCCCTGTACGGTCTGCAGCCGCAGGGTCGAGCCGGGGCCGATCCGCTCGCCCCGCGGACCGGGGGTGAGGTCCGAGCCGGAGATGTCCAGCAGCGCCTGCCCGCCCATCAGCGCGCGCAGCACGTTGAGCTGGGTGCGGTGCTCGGGGCGGCGCCCGTAGTGCTCCAGGGCCTGCAGCAGGTCGGGATTCTGAGCGGGACCGGTGGTCGGCTGCGCGGCGGCGGGGGTGGCCTCCCGGCTCGGCGGTGTTCCGGCGGCCTCGGTGGGCGCGGACCGCTGCGCGGCGGCGGGGGGAGTCTCAGCGGGCGCCGCGCTCCCCGGTGTCCCGCCGTCCGCGGTCCCGCCGTCGGCCGCAGCCTCCGGCTGCGCGGCGTCGGACCCCGTCTCCTCGGGGACGGCCGGGGGCACGGCGAGCCCGGCCTCCTCCAGCCGCTTCGCCATCCACGCCGGCAGCGCCTCGGCGGTGCGGGGGTAGGCCCGCAAGTCCTGGGCCAGCGCCGCGGCGGTGGCCTCCTCCCCCGGAAGCCAGGAGGCGGGCTCCTCCTCGTACTCGGCGTCCAGACCCACCTGGTACTGCGGTTCGGGCCAGCCCTGGGCGTCGATGACGATGCTCGCGGACAGCCACGCCCCCGTGTCCGGTTCGTAGGAGGCCGCACGCAGCTGCTCCAGCAGCGGCACCACGGTCGTCGCGGGCCCGACCGCGCCGGTGGAGCCGACCAGCTCCTCGCCGTCGCGGATCTCGCTGATCCGGGCCAGGTAGGAGCCCGGCGAGGACCAGGCGGGGGCGAAGTCCGCGATGAGCTGGTCCCAGCCCGGGGTGGTCTGGGTGGAGGAGAGCAGCCAGTGCCCCAGGGCGTTGACCGCCTCCTGGACGCGCTGCTCGCGCTGCTGCTGCCCGGGACGCTCGGTGAGGCGGTGGCTGGGGGTGGTGGACATGGCTTCTCCTCGCGGATGCGCTGGCCGGTGGACTCGCCTTCCGAGCCTACACAGCGCACACCCCGCGGACCCCCTGGGAACCCGGCCCGCGCGGGGCATTCCTTGCTAGCCTGTCCCCATGACCAAAACGCTGCAGGATCTGATCGACGAGGCACTGTTCATCTCCACCGAGCACCAGGCGCGCCTGGCCGAGCTCACCGGGGATTCGGACTGGGACGTGGACTTCTCCGCGCCGTCGTTCACCCTGCAGGCGGACCCCTCCGTGTCCCTGACCCCGTCCCTGCTGGGCACCGAGTCCGAGCAGCGCGGCTCGTGGATCTGGTCCTGGCAGGAGCTGGGCCACTTCCCGGACGCCGTGGTGGCCGCGGCGGTGCAGGCCCGGGAGACCGGCGAATCCCTGGGCGTGCAGGAGCTGGCCACGGATGAGCTGATCCTCTCCGAGGGCCTGGCCCGGCGCCTGACCCTGGCGGCCAAGGCCGTCACCGGCATCTACGCGCACTACCCGGCCACCGCCGGCGGCGGGGTGCGGGCCTGGTTGCTGCTGGACGGCCCGCAGTTCGAGCTGCCCGAACCCACCGTGCAGCGGATGGGCCGGGTCATGGCCCAGGCCCTGCAGACCGGCACCGCGGTGCACCACCAGCGCGCGGTGGATTCCTACGCGCGGCTGCGCGGGGCGCACATCACCTGGGACACCGAGGCCTGCGCGATCATCACCGCGGCCGACGGCGCCCTGCGGCTGTGGTTCGACGACCAGCAGATCACCGGCATCGAGGCCGCCGAACCCGTGGTGGATTCCCGCGAGCTGGCACGCTGCGCCCGCGCGGCCGCCGAGCATCGCCAGCGTCTGCGCGAGGAGGGCCGTGAGGCCCTGCGCCTGGCCGCCGCGGAGGGCGAGCGCCAGCGCCGGGTCCGCGAGCAGGAGGAGGCCGAGCGGGTGGCCCGCACCCAGGCCGCCCTGGTCGAGCAGGAGGACGAGCGCGCCGTGGCCGCCGCCGCGGACCGCGCGGCGGAGGAGGAGCCCCTGCCGGAGCGGGTGGAGGAGCTCTCCCCGCGTACCGCCGCGACCGCGAGCACCGAGTCCGCCCAGCCGGAGGGCGTGCGCCGGGCCGAGACCGGCGGGGAGGGCGCGCCCTTCGACCACTCCCCCCGCGCCGACGCCGAGCCCGGCCTGGTGGCCTCCTCCCCCGTGGATGCCGACGAGGCCCAGCCGCGCACCGACCAGCACACCCAGGTCCCCGCCGCGGAGCAGGAGCCCGCCGAGGCCCCCGCCCGCCGGCAGGAGGAGCGGCAGCCTCGCTGGGAGGCCGAGGAGGCCACCGGACGCCACGAGGTCGTCCAGGAATACGCGGAATACGGGGAGGACGCCGAGGGGCTCACCGAGACCCCGGGGCGCGATGCCGAGCAGGAGCCGGAGGAGAACCTCACCGCCCTGGAGCGGCTGCGCCGGGCCAACGCCCAGGCCGGTCCGCAGGAGGCCGGGCGCACCCGCCGCGAGGAGCGGGCCGAGCAGGAGCCGGAGTACGTGGTGGAGGACCAGCAGCAGGAGGAGCAGCAGCCCAAGGGCAGGAAGAAGGGCTTCTTCAGCCGCTTCCTCGGCCTGTAGACCCACCCGCACCCGCGCACCACAGTGCACAGGGGCCCCGCGAGCGGATCCGCTCGCGGGGCCCCTGTGCACGGGTGAGCCCTCGGCTCACCCGCCTGCGGCCGGGCTCAGGCCTGCCGGTGCACCACCGCGTGGGCGAAGCTCTTCAGGGCCTCCTTGACCGTGGACTCCGGCAGCGGGGCCAGGGCCTCGATCGCGTCGTCGGCCCACCGGTAGGCGATGCGCCAGGCCTGCTCGGTCACCGAGTGCGCGGCCAGGGCCGCCACCGCCTCGGCCAGGGCGGCGTCCTCGGTCAGGTCCCCATCGATCAGCTCCACCACGTTGGCGGCCTCCGCGTCCCCGTCTGCAGCGGCCTGGCGCACCAGGATGCTCGGCAGGGTCGCCACGCCCTCGCGCAGGTCCGTGCCGGGGGTCTTCCCGGAGGTCTCGGCGTCCGCGGTGACGTCGATGACGTCATCGGCCAGCTGGAAGGCCACCCCCACCAGCTCGCCGTAGCGGACCAGCACCTGCACGATCTGCTCCGGGGCCCCGGCCAGGGTGGAGCCGTACTCGCAGGCCGCGGCGATCAGGGAGCCGGTCTTGCCCTCGATGACCTTGATGTAGTGCGCCAGCCGGTCCTCGTCCGCGGCGGGCCCGGAGGTCTCGTGCAGCTGCCCCAGGACCAGCCGCTCGAAGGTCTTGGCCTGGATGGCCAGGGGCCGGGCGCCCAGCTCGGAGACGATCAGGGAGGCCCGGGAGAAGATCAGGTCACCGGTGAGGATCGCCACGGAGTTACCCCAGATCCGGTGCGCGGCGTCGGTGCCGCGGCGGGTGGCGGCCTCGTCCATGACGTCGTCGTGGTACAGGGTGGCCAGGTGGGTCAGCTCGGTGACCACGGCGGCGTCCAGCACGTCCCCGGTGATCTCGGCGGCGCCGGCGGCCCGGGCGGCCAGCAGGGTCAGCAGGGGCCGGACCCTCTTGCCGCCGGCCTCCAGCAGGTGCCGGGCGGCGGTGTCGGCCAGCGCGTCCGTGTACCGCAGGGCCTCGCCCAGGCGGGTCTCGACGCCGGCCAGGCCCTGCAGCACGTCCGGGCCCAGGGCCTCATCCTGGGCGATCAGCTCGAAGCCGGCCGGCAGCGCGAGGCCCCCGAAGCCGGGGAACTCCTCCCGCCCGGCGGCGTCGGCGCCCTCCCCGGGCAGGGTCTGGTCCGGCTCGGTGTGTCCGGGGGTGGCTGCAGTCACGGTATCTACACTCATCTGTCGTCGGGGAACGGATCGGCCGGGCCGGTGGTGGCGGGGGCTCAAGGGGCGGTCGGTCGACCACCGGCCATCTTAGCGGGTGGAGGTGGGCGGGGTCAGGGCCTCCAGGGCGTGCACCAGGCGGTCCGTCGTGGTCCGCGGGTGCTCCGGGGTGAGGTTGGCCATGATCGCCACGGCCAGGCGCATCAGGGCGGGGGCGCGCATGCCCGCGGCCAGGCCGGCCCGCATCACGGCCGGGTGCCCGATCAGCTGGGCGCAGGCCCGCCCGAGGGTGAAGTGCGAACCCCACGCGCCGCGCAGCAGCTCCGGGTACCCGGCCAGGACCCGCTCCCGCTGGGCCGGGCCGTTGGCCCGGGCGGCGTCGTCCACGAGCTGCGCGGCGCACCGGGCGGATTCCATCGCGTAGGAGATGCCCTCCCCGTTGAAGGGGGACACCATGCCCCCGGCGTCACCCAGCAGCAGCAGGCCGGGCAGGTGCAGCGGGGTGCGGTTGAACCCCATGGGCAGGGCCGCGCCCAGCACCCGGCCCTCCCGGTGCTCGGGATCCAGCTGCCACTCCGGCGGCATCGCGGCGGTCCACCGAGCCAGGACCTCCCGGTAGTCCAGGGTGCCGAAGTGCTCGGAGGTGTTCAGGATGCCCAGACCCACGTTGGCGGTGCCGTCGCCGACGCCGAAGATCCAGCCGTAGCCGGGCAGCAGCTCCCGTCGACCGGAGCCGGGCTCGGCCCCGTCCAGCTCCAGCCAGCCCTCCATCCAGTCCAGCTCGCTCAGCGGGGAGTGGAAGTAGGTACGCACCGCGACCCCCATCGGGCGGTCGTCGCGCTTGGCCAGTCCGGCGGCGACGGCGGTGCGGGTGGAGTTGCCGTCCGCGGCCAGCACCAGCTGGGCGAAGTGCTCCTCGGTCTTCTCAGTGCGCCGCCCGCGCTCGTCGTGCACGCGCACCCGCACCCCCACGATCCGCTCGGGGTCCCGCAGGTCCGCGGGCGTCAGCCCGGAGGTGCCCGTATCGGTCTGGCCGGCGCGGATCACCTCGTGGACCGCGCGGCCCTCCAGGATCCGGGCGCCGGCGGCGCGGGCGTGGGCGGCGAGGTCCGCGTCGAATCCGTAGCGGGTGCGCACCAGGCCGTAGCCGGGGAACTCCCCCTGGGATTCGAAGGGCACGTCCACCCGGCGCCCGGCCGCGCGCAGGCGCAGGCCGCGCTGGCGGCGGTAGCCGTGCTCGGCGTCGTGGGGCAGTCCCATCAGCCGCATCTCGCGCACGGCCCGGGGGGTCAGCCCGTCCCCGCAGACCTTCTCCCGGGGGAAGCGGGTCTTCTCCAGGACGGTGACCTCGTGGCCCGCGGCGGCCAGCCAGTACGCGGCGGTGGAGCCCGCCGGGCCGGCGCCGGCGATCAGGATGCGCACCGGGCTACGCCTTCCTCGCCCGGTGCAGGGCGACGACGCCGCCGGTGAGGTTCCGGTACTGGACCCCGGCCCAGCCGACCTCGCGGATCTGAGCGGCCAGGGTCTGCTGATCCGGCCAGGCCCGGATGGTCTCGGCCAGGTACGCGTAGGACTCCGGGTTGGAGGAGAACATCCGCGCCAGCGGCGGGAAGGCCCGCATCAGGTACTCGCGGTAGATGAAGCGGAAGGGGGCCAGCAGGGGGGTGGAGAACTCGCAGATCACCAGGGTCCCGCCGGGCTTGGTCACCCGCAGCAGCTCGGCCAGGGCCGACTGATGCTCGGCGACGTTGCGCAGCCCGAAGGACATGGTCACGGCGTCGAAGGAGGCGTCGTCGAAGGGCAGGTCGGTGACGTCGGCGCGCACGAAGTCGATGTCCGGGTGGCGTCGGCGCCCCTCGGCGAGCATCCCCTCGGACAGGTCCGCGGCCACGACCTCGGCCCCGGCGTCCCGGTAGGGCACGGAGGAGGTCCCGGTGCCGGCGGCGACGTCGAGGATGCGCTGACCCGGGCGGGGGGCGAGGGCCTCGACGGTACGTCGGCGCCAGCCGCGGTCCATGCCCAGGGACAGCAGCGCGTTCATGAGGTCGTAGCGCGGGGCGACGCCGTCGAACATCGCGGAGACGTCCTCGGACTTCTTGGTCAGGTCAGCTCGGTTCACGTGTCCCATTGTGGCAGACCGGGCCGAGACCCCAAGATGTTGCACTCGGTGCACCGACCTGGTTAGGCTGAGCGCCATGTCCTCCCCCGATCGGCGCGCCCAGCGGCGCGAGAGCACCCACCGCGCGATCGCCGCCGCGGCGCTGCAGCTGATCGTGGAGCAGGGCGCCGAGGGCCTGTCCGTCGCGGAGCTGGCCCGCCGCGCCGGGGTGTCCCGGCGCACCGTGTTCAACCACTACTCCTCGATCGAGGAGGCGGCCGTGGCCCAGACCTTGTGGGAGCTGGACGAGCTCAGCGAAACCATCCCCCTGCCGCAGATCCCCGTCGACGCCGCCCTGCCCGTGGTGGTGGCCCGACTGGTGGAGGCCTTCGTCGCCAGCCCCGCCTCCCTGGAGCTGATCCTGCGACTCTCGGCCCTGTCCCGGGAGCTGCGCAGCCACCCCGCGGTGGCCCAGTGGGGTCAGCGCACGGTCGAGCACGCCGTCGGCATTCTCACCGAGCGCACGGCGCGCCTGCGTCCGGGCGCCGATCCGCTGCAGGTGCGCATCCTGTGCCTGTCCCTGGTCGCCGCCTGCGCGGCGGCCCTGGACGATCCGGCCCGCTGCGCCGGACCGGGCGGGGCGCCCCCGGAGGACATGGGGCGGCTGCGCGAGCGCACCCTGGGGGCGCTGCGGCTGCTGGCCGGGCTGCCCCCGGATCTCGGCGCCCCGGCCGACTCGAGCTGAGCCCGGCCCTCCCCCGGCCGCGCTCGCCCACCCCGGGCCGCGCCCCACCGCCTCTCACCGCATCTGTCTCCCGTCCCGCGAATCGAAGGAAGTCCACCCCGTGGCAACACTCCTGTATAAGATCGGGCGCTTCGCCTCCCGCAAGGCCTGGCTGGTCATCGTGATCTGGCTGCTGGCCCTCGGCGGGGCGATCGGCGCCTACTCCGCCTTCCACACCCAGCTGAGCACCTCCTTCACGCTGCCCGGGTCGGAGACCCAGCGGCTGCAGGATGAGCTGAAGGAGAAGCTGCCCGACGCCAGCCACGGCACCGGGCAGATCGTGCTGAGCACCGACGACGGCAAGGCCTTCACGGACCAGCAGAAGACCGAGGTCGCCCAGGCCCTGGACAAGGTCTCGGACGTGCACGGCGTCGCCTCCGTGATCAACCCGTTCCAGACCCAGCAGTCCCTGGCCGATGCCAAGAAGCAGCTGGACTCCGGCAAGCAGCAGCTGGATCAGGGCCGCGAGCAGCTGCAGGGCGCCCAGCAGCAGGTCACCGACGGGCGCGCCCAGCTGCAGCAGGCCCAGCAGCAGCTGGACGAGCAGCGCCAGAAGCTGCCGGACGACGCCCCGGAGCAGGCCAAGACCGCCCTGGACGACCAGCAGAAGCAGCTGGACGCGAGGAAGAAGGAGCTGGACGAGGCCGCCGCGCAGATCCAGCCGAAGGCCGACGAGCTGAACACCCAGCAGAAGAACTACGAGCGCAACCTCAAGCTGTGGCAGTACTCCTCCGAGGCCAACAGCGTCTCCGATGACGGCTCCACCGCGCTGGCCATGGTCCAGTTCGACGACCCCATCGAGAACGTCTCCGATGAGACGAAGTCCGGGGTGATGGACGCGATGACCAGCTCCTCGATCGACGGGGTGCACGAGGACTTCGATCAGAACATCGCCCAGACCATCGGCGGGCTGGCGGGCCCGGGTGAGATCATCGGCGTCGTCGTGGCCCTGGTGGTGCTGCTGGTGATGCTGGGGACCCTGGTGGCCGCCGGCCTGCCGATCATCGCGGCCCTGCTGGGGGTGGGCATCGGCGTGCTGGTGACCATGTCCCTGTCCAAGGTCGCCGACATCCAGCAGGTCACCCCGATGCTCGGGATGATGCTGGGCCTGGCCGTGGGCATCGACTACTCCCTGTTCATCCTCAACCGGCACCGGAGCAACCTGCGCGAGCGCATGGAGCTGCACGAGTCCGTGGGCGTGGCCGCCGGGACCAGCGGCAACGCCGTGGTGTTCGCCGGCACCACCGTGGTCATCGCGCTGCTGGCCCTGAACGTCATCGGGATCCCGTTCCTGGGCGTGATGGGAACCACCGCGGCCCTGTGCGTGGTGATCGCGGTGCTGGTATCCGTGACCTTCACCCCGGCGATGCTGGGCCTGGTGGGCACCCGGGTGCTCAACCGCACCGAGCGCACCTGGTACCAGGGCACCGGCGGCAAGCACGCGCAGCGACGCAGCGAATCCGAGGCCCGCGGCTGGGCCGGATTCGTCACCGGGCACCCGGTGCTGGCCGGGCTGGGCGCGATCGTGCTGCTGGGGGTCCTCGCGATCCCCACCGCCTCGATGCGCCTGGGCCTGCCGGACGGCTCCACCGAGCCCGAGGACTCCACCCAGTACCGCGCGTACCAGACCATAAAGGACGAGTTCGGGGCCGGGGCCAACGGCTTCGTGCTCGTGGTCGGGCAGCTGCCGGACGGCCTGGATGAGACGGCCGCGCAGGACAAGGAGCTCGCGGTGGCCGATGAGCTGAAGAAGCAGGACGACGTCGTCTCCGTGGTCCCGGCGGGGATCTCCGATGACCGCTCCGTGGCCGTGTACCAGGTGACCCCGAAGGAGGGGCCCAGCGCGCAGTCCACGGTGGATCTGGTCAACCGGCTGCGGGATCTGTCCGCGCAGACGGAGAAGGACGAGGACGTCAGCCTCGGGGTGACCGGACAGACCGGCGGCAACATCGACATCTCCTCGATCCTGGCCGAGGCCCTGCCCAAGTACATCGGGATCGTGCTGGGGCTGAGCTTCCTGGTGCTGATCCTGGTGTTCCGGTCCATCCTGGTGCCGCTGACCGCGAC
The DNA here is from genome assembly GCF_001570865.1 of Rothia kristinae NBRC 15354. GTDB lineage: Bacteria > Actinomycetota > Actinomycetes > Actinomycetales > Micrococcaceae > Rothia > Rothia kristinae. Next base: position 11,104 of record NZ_BCSM01000009.1, on the reverse strand, counting down.
CCTGGGCTTCCTGTTCTCCCTGCTGGGGGCTTTCGGCGGGGTCGTGGCTATCTACCAGTGGGGCTGGCTGGGCCCGGTGGTCGGGGTGCATGACCCGTCCGTGGTGCTGTCCTTCCTGCCGACCCTGCTGGTGGGTATCCTGTTCGGCCTGGCCATGGACTATCAGATGTTCCTGGTCTCCGGGATGCGCGAGGCCTACGTGCACGGGGCGGACGCGCGTTCGGCCGTGGTGCGCGGGTACAACCACTCGGCCCGGGTGGTGGTGGCCGCGGCGATCATCATGCTCAGCGTGTTCGGCGGCTTCGTGTTCTCCGAGCTGACGATGATCCGTCCCATCGGCTTCGGCCTGGCCTTCGGGGTGCTGCTGGACGCCTTCGTGGTGCGCATGACCCTGATCCCGGCGCTGCTGCACCTGCTGGGTGAGAAGGCCTGGTGGCTGCCGAAGTGGCTGGACCGCATCCTGCCGAACGTGGACGTGGAGGGTGCCGGCCTGGAGCGGAAGCTGGAGGGTCGGGACGAGCACCTGGCCCAGAAGGCGGCCCAGGATGACGCCCAGGGCGAGAAGCAGAAGGCCGCAAGGGCCTGACCCGGCGAGTCCTGCGCGCGCGGGACGGCGAGAGCCCCGGATCCAGAAGGGTCCGGGGCTCTCGCCGTGTCTGCGGTGTCGGGTCAGGCGGGGCGGGCCGGTCCCCGGCGGGGGCAGGGCCGGGCCGGTCAGACGCGGGTGCGGGGTCAGGCAGGGTGGGCCAGGGCGTCGTGGAAGGGGCGCAGGTCCGCCCGGGAGCCGCGCACCTCGATGACCTCGATCCCCTCCTCCGGCTCCCGCAGGGCCGCGCGCAGGGCGGCGACGTCATCGGCGCGGACGTAGCGGTGGCCGAAGCCGCGCACCAGGTGTTCCAGGTCCGCCCCGTGCGGGGTGGAGAAGAAGCGCTCGACGGCGTCGGCCCACCCCTGATCCTCGGCGACCTGCCCGTGCTCCAGGGTGGTGAAGATGCCGCCGCCGTCGTCGTTGAACACCACGATCTGCAGGCGCGGGCGCGCCTCGCGGGGCCCGAGGGTCAGGGAGCCGAGGTCGTGCAGGAAGGTGAGGTCCCCGACGAGCAGGCGGACCGGGACGCCCAGGCCCAGGCCGATGCCGGTGGCGGTGGCCGCGGTGCCGTCGATCCCGGCCAGGCCCCGGTTGGCCCACACCCCCGTCAGGGCGCGGTCGGGCGCGGGGGCGAGATCCGCGTCGCGCACGAGGTTGGAGGAGCCCAGGACCAGCGCCGACCCGTCCTGCTCGCAGGCCCGGGTCACGGCCGCGGCGACGGCGGGCCCGGTGGGGAGCTGCCCGGCGGCGGCCAGCCGCTCGATCCGGGCGGCCAGGGCGGCGTCGGCGTCTCGCCAGGCCCGTAGCCAGCCCGGTTCCCCGGTGCCGGCGAAGGCCGCGGCCTCCGCGAGGGTGCGCACGGGCATCTCGGGGCGACGGCGCGGGTCGGCCCAGGCCACGGGGCGGGGCAGGTAGATCACGGCGTCGGTCTGCGGGTCGGCGAGCAGGCGGGTGACCGGCCGGGAGAGGGTGGGCCGACCGAAGAGCACCACCCGCTCGATCCGCCCGCCGAGGCTCTCCTCACCCAGCAGCACCCGGTAGGCGCCGATGGCGTGGGTCCCGCTTCGGGCGTTCGAGGACGGTTCGGCCAGCAGCGGCAGCCCCTGGGCCTCGGCGAAGTCCCGGGCCAGCGGACCGGCCCCGTCCCCGGCGATGACGACGCTGCGCCGCAGCATATCGGCGGGCCGCTCCGGGGTCTCCCCCGAGGCTCTGTTCCCCGCGGCCGCCCCCTCGTCTGCCGCGGGCCGACCCTGGGGCCCGGGCTGGTTCTGGAGTTCTGGCCGGTCCTGGGGCTCCGGCCGCCGACCGGCGGTCACCGGGTTCGTCGAGCGCGCAGCCGGGGGGCGCGCGGCGTGGGCCACGACGGCCTCGAGGGTCGGGTCCGGCAGCGTGGGGGCGGGCTCGGGCTCGAGGCCGGTCACGCCGTCGGCCCAGGCGCGCAGGATCTGGCGCATGCGCCGGTTCGGGTGCAGGGGCTCGTCGAAGGCGCAGTTGATCTGCACGGGGCCGCGAGGCCGCAGGGAGGGCTGGGCCCAGTCCTCGGGGTCGCGACCGGTCAGGGCGGCGAGGGCGTCGGTGAATCCGGCGGTCTGCGGGCCGGGGGTCTGCTCGGGGTAGTCGGTGAGGTCCACGCCGACCCGCACGTGGGTGCCGAAGATGCCGGGCTGGTCCGTGGTCTGGTTGGCGCCGGTGCCGCGCAGCCGCGGGGGCCGGTCCGCGCTGAGCACGGCCAGGGGGACCTCGGCGTGGTGGGCTTCCATGACGGCCGGCAGCAGCTCCCCGACCGCGGTGCCGGAGGTGGTCACCACCGCCGCAGGCGCGCCGGTGGCCTTGGCCAGGCCCAGGGCGGTGAAGCCGGCGGTGCGCTCGTCGATGCGCACGTGCACCTGCAGCGCCCCGGCGTCGGCGGCGGCCGCCAGCGCGTAGGCCAGGGGCGCGGACCGGGAGCCGGGGGCGATCACCGCGTGCCGCATCCCCGCGCGGATCAGCGAGTCCAGGACGGAGACGGCGGTGAGGAACGCGTCGGGACGCTGATCGGGGGCGGGCTCGGCTTCAGGGGTCACCCGCGCCAGTTTACGCGGGCCCGCACCCCGCCCGACGACGCCCACCATCCTCCCCCTGGCATCGACCTCTTCCGCCGGCCTTCCATTGCCCCGTCCTCCCATCGCCGCCGCCCCGCCGACGTCGGATGCCTCGACGCCGCGCCCCAGATCCGCGGTCTCCGTCCTCTTGAAATTTCAGCAGGCTCGGCAGGCTGCACCCTGCGGACCGCCTGAAATTACAGCACCGCCAACGGGAAATGACCCGCAGAAACTCTTGAAATTTCAACGTCCTGGAGGCAGAGATGATCTTCCGAAACTCTTGAAATTTCAGTTTCCTCGACGACGCTTGAATTTTCAGTTCCCGCGACGGGGAATCTCCTGCGAGAGGCTTGAATTTTCAGCGCCGGCGACGGGAGCCATCCGGCCGGGCCCTTGAAAATTCAGCAGGCACGGGGGGTGAAGGCCTGTGGGGGAGTTGAAAATTCAGCTGGCGCGGGCGTAGCTGAATTTTCAGGAAACCGCGAACAACACATCGAGGGGGTGCCTGTTGAAAATTCAGGTGACGCCTCCCCTCCCGCCGGCGGCTCAGTCGCACCGCTCCTCGGCGGCGCAGCGGCCCCCGCTGCCCCGCGACGGCGAGGTCGCCACGACGGCGGGCCGACCGTGGCAGCGGAAAGCGGTCGGCCCGTGAGGGTCACAGCCGCCGCGGCCGGTCGGACGGACCTACCGAACCGGCCTGCCCGGGCGGCGGCCGAAGGCTTGCGCCTTCTAGGCCTACCCCAGCCTGGACCTGCTCCCAGTTCTCGCCCCAGGCCCGGGGCCGGACCTAGGCCCGGCCCCGCCCTCGCCCTAGGGCCTAGACCTACGCCTGGGTCCCGCCACCCTCGGTACGGCCACCCTCGGCCGCGCGGGTTTCGGCGGAGGCGGCGTCGTCGGCCTGGGACTGCAGGCCGGAGCGCTGGCTCAGCGGGGGCACCCGGAAGAACCAGGAGAGCACGAAGGCCGCGAGGATCACGCCCAAGCCCACCCAGTAGATGGTGCGCGCCGAATCGTTGAAGCCCTTCATGAACGGCCGGGTCAGGGCGGCGTCGGCCCCGTTGAGATAGGAGGTGTCGCTCGTGCTGGAACCGGCGCTGCTGCCCATGTCATCCGAGGAGCTGCGGATCTGATCGGCCAGCTTCGGGGCCAGCTCATCCACCCAGTGCTCCCGCTGGGACTCATCGGACCAGTTCACGCTCACCGTGTCCCCATCCACCGACGCCTCGGCCTTCTCGGCCACGGCCTGCAGCACCTGCTGCTTCGCGGCATCGGGGGCACCGGCGGGCAGCTGCTGCTCCGCCTGCTGCACCGCCTGATCCAGCTGGGACTGCACCTGCTTCTTCACCGGGTCCGTGATGGGATCCCAGATCTTCTCCATCACCCCGGCGTTCTCCGCCTTGCCCGCCACGGACGGGTCCAGGGCTGCGTTCAGGGCGGAGCGCAGATCGCCCTCGTCGCCCATCGCGTGGGAGATGTTGGTGGGCATCGCCGTGAACAGCACGGACAGCAGCACCGCCGTGCCCAGGGTTCCGCCGATCTGGCGGAAGAAGGTCGAGGAGCTGGTGGCCACCCCCATGTCCCGCGGGGCCACCGAGGACTGGGAGGCCAGGGTCAGGGACTGCATCAGCTGACCCAGCCCCAGGCCGATGAAGAACATCCCGAGCATCAGGAACCACACCGGCAGGTCGATGGTCATGAAGGTCAGCAGGTAGTAGCCGATCGCGGTGATGAACGTGCCGATCACCGGGAAGATCCGGTACCGGCCGGTCTTGGCCACGATCTGACCGGAGATGATCGAGGAGAGCATGATGCCGCCGACCATCGGCAGCGTCGCGAACCCGGATTCGGTGGGGGTCAGCCCGACGACGATCTGCAGGTACAGCGGGATCGTCATCATCGCGCCGAACATCGCGAAGCCCACGAGGAAGCCCAGCACGGTGGCCATGGAGAAGGTCCCGGAGCGGAACAGCTTCAGCGGGATGATCGCATCCGGGCCCATCTTCGCCTCGATCAGCACGAAGGCGGCGATGCCGACGGCGCCGATCACGTAGCAGGTGATCGCCCCGGCGGAGTCCCAGCCCCAGTCCCGACCCTGCTCGGCCACCAGCAGCAGCGGCAGCAGGGCGGTGATCACGGCGGCCGCACCCCACCAGTCGATGCGCGGCTTCTCGTGCTCGCCCAGGCGCGGCAGGTGCAGGAACGCGATGACCAGGGCCAGGGCGATCACGCCGATGGGCACGTTGATGAGGAAGACCCAGCGCCAGCCCGGGATCCACAGGATCTGGGCGGAGCCGGCGAAGATCCCGCCGAACAGCGGACCGAGCACCGAGGAGATGCCGAACACGGCCAGGAAGTACCCCTGGTACTTGGCCCGCTCCCGCGGGGCGAGCATGTCGCCCATGATCGCCAGCGGCAGGGACATCAGGGCCCCGGCGCCGATGCCCTGGAAGGCGCGGAACCCGGCGAGCATGATCATCGACGTGGAGAAGCTGGACAGCAGCGAGCCCACGATGAACACGCCGATGCCGAAGATGTAGAGGGGTCGGCGCCCGAACACGTCGGAGAGCTTGCCGTAGATGGGCGTGGAGATCGTGGAGGTGATCATGTACGCGGTGGTCACCCACGCCTGCTGATCCAGCCCGTGCAGGTCATCGCCGATGGTGCGGATCGCGGTGCCGACGATGGTCTGGTCCAGGGAGGCCAGGAACATCCCGGACATCAGCCCGACCATCACGAGCATGATCTGGCGCTGGGACATCACGGCCGAGGCCTTGGGCTGCGCCCCCGTCCCGCCGTCTGCCTTCCCACTGCCGGCTTTCCCGCCGCCGGACTTCTCGGCGTGCGGGGCGACGGCGGGCAGGTGCCCGCTGGCCGGTCGGGCGGTCCCGGCGGCGTCGGCCGCGATGACGGCGGCCGTGCCGGTTCCGGTGCCGGCCCCGGCGCCCGGGGTGTGGTGGGTGGCTGGCTCGTGTGCGGCGTCTGCCGCGACGTGCCGGCCCTGGTAGTTCGACATGCAGTTCCTGACCGTGGGTGGTGCTGGGGCCCGCGGCGCGTGAGGGCGGCGGGCGCGGGGCGCAGTGTCCCGCAGGCTCAGAGAACACTACCCCCGGCATCGGCCCCCGGTCACCCCGGTGGTTCGTGATGCTCTGCACTGAGTGCACCCTGACCGCGGCATGCGTTTCTCCCGGGCCCGGTTCCGCTTCAATCCGCCTCGCGGCGCGCGCGCAGCGCCTCGTAGGCGGCGCGGGTGCGCTCCAGCCACCACTCGCGCCGCTGTCCCGTCACCTCGTGGCGCGCCAGCAGATGCTGCTCCGGGGCGGGTCGCGTGACGGGCAGCTCGCCGTCGCGCGGGATGAGGGGGTTCTCCACCAGGTCCTCGGCATAGAGGGAGGCGGTGCCCAGCCCGCAGGCGTGGGGCAGCTGCGGCAAGGCGGCGACCAGGGCGAGTCCCGCGGCCATGCCCACGGAGGATTCCAGGGCGGAGCTGACGACGGCGGGCAGCCCGGCCTGCCGGATCACCCGCAGGGCCGCGCGCACCCCGCCCAGCGGGGCCGCCTTGACCACGATCAGGTCGGCCGCGCCCCGCCGGGCCACCTCCAGCGGGTCCGTCTCCTTGCGCACGGACTCGTCGGCGGCGATGGGGGTGCTCAGGCCGCGGCGTCGGGCCTCCTGACGCAGCCGGGCCAGGCCGTCGATCCCGGCCACGGGCTGCTCGGCGTAGGCCGGGGAGAACTCCTCGAAGGCCTCCAGTGCGGCCAGGGCCTGCTCATGGGTCCAGCCGGCGTTGGCGTCGGTCTTGATGACGGCCTGGGGGGCGGCCTCGCGCACGGCGCGCAGGCGGGCGAGGTCCTCGGCGAGGCTCTGGCCGCGCTCGGCGACCTTGACCTTGACCTCCCGCACCCGCCCGTGGGAGCGGGCCAGCACCGGGGCCACCTGCTCCGGGGGCACGGCCGGCACGGTCGCGTTGATGGGCACGGTGGTGCGCACCGGGGCGGGTGGTTCGCGCCAGGCCATCTCGATGGCGCAGGCCAGCCACCGGGAGGACTCCTGCGGCCCGTATTCCAGGAAGGGGCAGAACTCCCCCCAGCCGGCGGGCCCCCGGAACAGCACGGCCTCCCGGTGGGTGACGCCGCGGAAGCGCACGGACAGCGGCAGGCTCACCACCCGCGCGGTCTCGAGGATCTCCGGCAGGGCGGGCAGGGCGGGTTCGGGTGCGTCGTCGACGGGGGTGCTCATGGTCCCATCGTCCCCCATCCGCCCCATTCAGGAAACGTCCAGGGAAAACGCCCGGAACAGTGAGGTTGTGCTGACAGGATCGACTCCGGTCGATCCCCCGCCGTCCGCCGGCGCGCGGGATCGCAGGCAACTGCGGCACGCGAGAGATGACGGGCGGTGAACGGCGACGAATCCCATGGGACCTGCCCCCGTCTCCCCCGTCTCCGCCGCCTCCGCCCTGCCCCCGGAGGATCCCACTCCGGCCCGGCGACCCGGCGTCGGGACCGTGATCCGGCACCTGCTGGGTGTGGGGCTGATGATCGCGGGACTGTGGGCCACCATCGAGCTGTTCCTGCATCGCAGCGCCGGTCAGCAGATCGACGAGACGGCGCTGGCGGAGGTCAGCAACCGGCTGCAGCGCTACACCGCGCAGTCCTCCTCCCTGCTCAACGCCCTGCCGGCGATCTCGGCGGGTCTGGCGGTGGCGGGGATCCTCATCGTGCTGTTCCGGCGCCACCGCTTCGCCCCCGCCCTGGTGGGGGTGCTGGTGGCGGTGGGCGCCAACGGCAGCGCGCAGCTGCTGAAGTCCACACTGGTCAAGCCGAATCTGGGCATCCAGGATGCGGCGCTGAACTCCCTGCCCTCCGGGCACACGACGTTCGCGATGGCGGCCGGCTCGGCCCTGTTCCTGGCGGCCCCGCGCCGGTGGCGGCCGGGGCTGGCGATCCTGATGTGCGCGTTCGCGGTGGTCACGGGGGTGGCCACGGTGATCAACGGGTGGCACCGCCCGGCGGATGTGGTGGCCGCGATCTTCCTGGTCTCGGCGTGGACGATCCTGGGGATGCTGGTGCTGCGCTTCCTGCCCGCGGAGAACCGGGATGAGTCCGGCACGCGCTTCACGGGGCTGCTGGTGATCCCGCTGTTCACGATCTTCGGGCTGTTCCTGGGGTTCACCGCGCTGGTGACGTACCTGGTGTCCACGTACCAGCATTACCCGGGGGCGGCCCTGCTGGGTAGCCTGTGCCTGATCGGGGCGGTGGGGATGCTGTGCACCGCGCTGATCGTGTGCTTCCTGCGGGGCGGTCTGCGCGCCCCGGTGGAGCGGGCGTACACCAAGGTCTGGACGTACTGACCGCTCCCCCACGGGCGGGCTCGGAAGGCCCTGGGGCTCAGACTGACCGGGGCTCAGACCTGTTCGCCGCGGGTGATGGGGCCGGTGGCGCCTTCCGGGGTCTCCTCGGCGACGAGCGCGTCCCCGGTGAGGCCCTGGGATCTGAGCCATTCGAGCCGGTCCAGGAGCACGCGGGTGACCCCGGCTTCGTAGGGCAGCTTGTACATGGCGGCGGTGGTGGGCCCGGCCAGGGGGTTGGCGGCGGAGGCTTCGATGCGGTTGATGGCTTCGCGCATGGTCTCGGCCTGGCGCTGCACGAAGGTGCGCTCCACGGGCAGGCCGTGGCCGGGGACGAACACGCGGTACCGGTCCAGGCCGGCGACGGTCTGCAGGACCTGCACCCACATGTCGGGGAAGGAGTCGTCGAAGGCGGGGTCCGCGCCCTGCTCGACGACGTCGCCGGTGAACAGGACCTCGTCCACCCCGGCGAGGACGTCGTTGTCGGTGTGCCCGAGGCCCAGGTAGAAGAGGGTGACGGCGCGGTGGCCGAGGTCCACGCGGGTGAAGGAGGCGCGGCCGCCGTCTCCGGGGAGCATGCGGGTGGGCAGGATGATGTCCGTGTTGGGGCCCTGGTGGTGGGCCATCTCGGGTTCGAGGGTCTCCACGAAGCTGCGCTGCCGGTCCGCGTAGCGGGTCATGGCCCGCACGGCCTTGGGGTGGGCCCAGAAGTCCGTGACGCCGTCCGCGGCGAACACGGCGTTGCCGAAGATGTGGTCGTAGTGGGCGTGGGTGTTGACGACGACGAAGGGCAGGTCCGTGATGCGCCGGGCGGCCCGGAAGATCTCCGCGCCCTGGCGGGGCCCGGCCCCGGTGTCGATGACCATGGCCTTGTCCGCCCCGACGACCAGCCCGGAGTTGAGCCGGTAGTCATCCGTGGCGATCAGGTAGATCCCATCCGCGATCTCTTGTGTGCGAGCCATGCCCCCTACGGTACTGGATGCGGCCGCACCCCGCCTGCTGGTGGGGCACCGAAGCGCCGGGGAGGTTCCGCCCTGGTCAGGAACGGATGAGCGAAGAGGTCTTCCAGATGACGCAGCCACACACCGAGGACTGAGCGACTGATCGGGGCCTGCATATCAATTTTTTGCGAGTTCGTACTCACGGCAAACGCCACATTTTTGCGATTCGAACGAGCTACCTGTAGATGTTCACCACATCCTTCGAACCGCCAGGGAACCTGACGTAACCCAGACCATCCTATAGGTCTTGTTCAATTTTATTCTATATTGCAACCTGTCCGGACTATCTCCCCAAATATTTTGATTGATCGATATACCCCCACACTCTTTGGTCTCCAAATTCAAAGAGGATTTACCCCAGGCGGTCGGCCCATCATTACCCCTAGCATAGGTAACGCGCTTATTTACGGGCGTGCATTCTGCAGAATAATTAAATATATTATTAACAGGAGCCGTGAATGCGAAGATCAGTGCACACGCCCCGAAAATTATTGCGACGGTGAATAAGGCCAGCTCAACTCTACTCTTGAATCTTTTCACTTGAATTCATCGTCCTGCGGGGTCACGAACTGCACTGCATCCCCACCTCACCCGATACAACCATATTCATCCAGCTTAGGTAGCAAGTTGCCCCGCTGACGCCCACCCCTAACGATCACGTCGCCCCCGTTCCCGATCTCCAGTGCGCGACCCATGTACCCTACCATTACCTTACTGGACGGTGGGGTCGAGCGCTGACGGTGGCTGCACGGAACTGGTGGATCGAGGGCGCTGCCACCCAGATGCTTCTGCGCACGAGGTTCTGAAGCGTCCCGTGTTCCGTTCCGGCCTACTTCCTCAAGGAGGATCAGGACACGCCCCAGAAGTACGGCCCCGTATTCAAGACCCGGGCCGTGATGCTCATCGACGAACACCTCCAAGCTGAGCAGTGCTCTGCCTGGAGCGCCTGCACCGCAGTCAGTGAATCCGTCGGCGGGATCTCAACCCCACACCCTGCGGGGCTGGTGGAGACAAGACCGCATCGACCACGGCCAGGCCCCGGGACTGAGCACCGCTGAAGCCGAGGAGATCACCAGGCTGCGCCGAGAGAACCGCGAGTTGCGCCGCGCGGACGAGAACCTGCGCAAGACCTCAGATTTCTTCGCATCGGAACCCACCCACCCCACGACGAGGTGATCGCGTTCATCGACGAGAACCTGGATCAATTCGGGGTCCGGGTCATCTGCCGCACCGTGGGTGCGGCGGAATGTGGGTTCATCACCTCCATCGGCTACCGCTCGGCCAAGGCCGGGCCTGGCTCCGCACGGGCCCGATGCGACGAGATCCTCATCCAGGAGCTCCAACGGATCCACCAAGACAACGACAGCGTCTACGGGGCCAGGAAGATGCACTAGGCGATGCTCCGTCCGGCTAAAAGGTCGGCCGGGACCAGGCCGCCTGACTGATGAAACTCGCCGGGCTAGAAGGGGCCAGGCACGGCCGTCAGCTGATCATCCCGCGCCCTACCGGGGCACCGGGTGACCGTCCGGCATGGTCGAACGCCGCTTCGCTGCTGAACAGCCCCACCAGCTGTGAGTCGCTGACATCACCTACGTGCGCACCCTGGGAGAGTTCGCCTACACGGCGTTCATCACCGATATCTGCTGCCGTCGGATAGTCGGCTGGTCTGTATCCTCTTCGCTACATACTGACCGGTTGCCATTGCTGGAACTGAAAGACGACATGGCGAGCACCGGGGGCCAGCAGCAACGGGCAGGGGCTGATCCACCACTGCGACAGAGGCTACCAGTACGTCAGTCTGGTCTACCCGGATGCGGTCATCGCCGCCGGGGTGACTGCTTCGGTGGGCACTGTGGGCGACAGCTATGACAAAACCCTCGCCGGGGACAGTCATTGGCCTCTACAAGGCTGAGCTGATCCGCTCCAAACGGGTCTGGGAATCCACCGCGGCCGTGGAGCTGGCCACGACGGGTGGGTGCATTGGTGGAGCATGACCCGGAGGCACGAGGTCCTGAGTTACCACACTCCTGCGGAGGTCGAGGGGACCTACAATCAGGAGCAGGGCGTAGCGCCCGTTGCGTCGTAAACT
>NZ_BCSM01000008.1 GCF_001570865.1 Rothia kristinae NBRC 15354 | reverse complement strand
CGGCGGGACCCGCCGCACCGGATGGGGCCCGGGACCGACGTCGGGATCAGGATTGCTCGACCCAGGTTCGCTGGGTCACCGAATCCCACTTGATGGTGTAGCCGCCGGAGAAGCGCTGGTGCATCTCCCGGCCCACGCGGTACTCGTTGGTCACGGGGTAGCCGTAGCCGCGCTCGTAGCCGGCCCGGGACCAGGTCGCGCCGATGCCGCCGTACTCCTTGATGTAGTGCGTGCCGGTGCTGGAGCTCCACATGACCTTGGTGTACCGCCCGTCCTTGACGAAGCGCTGGTAGCGGCCGCCGTCCGCGGCGGGGGCCTCGGCCATCACGGGGGTGCCGAAGCCCGCGGTCCCGCCGAAGTTCCGCCAGGTCACCCCGATCGCCCCGTACGGACTGTAGGCGGCCGCGGCCTGGGGCTGCACCTGGGCCGCCGGGACGGTGACCGCACCGCCGGCCACGGTGGTGGTCGCATCCGCGGGGGCGCCGCCGTTGGCATAGCCGTAGAGGTTCACGGTGCCCAGCAGCCGCCACGGCTGGCCGGTGCGCTGCAGGGAGCCGTCCGCGTAGGTCAGGGCGATGCCGATGACCTCGGCCTTGGGGCTGGTGATCGCGGCGTTGTGGGCGGCGGAGGTCTTCCACCACGCCAGCAGCTGGTTGACGTCGCTCTGATAGGACCGGGCGATGACCTCGTTGACGTGGGTCCAGCGCCCGGCCCGGGAATCCGTCATGAACTGGTCGGTGTGGTAGAAGCTCTCGTCGCGCACCTGGGCATCCGAGTGGGCCTGTTCGATGTTCGTGAGGGTCTGGGAGTACCGGACCGGTTTCAGGCCGAGGGAGCGGCGGTAGGAGTTGATGGAGTCCAGCAGCTTCTGCTGGTCCGCGGCGCGCTGGGCGGCGGAGACCTGCACGATGTCGGACTGCGCGGCCTGGGCGACCGGCGCGTCGGCGAGCTGCCCGGTGGCGAAGGTCCCGGCCGCCAGCGCGGTGGCCAGGGCCGCGGCGGTCAGCGGGCGGGTCCCGAGCGGGCGGCGGCCCCGGTGGGCCCGGGGACCGCGACGGGTGCTGTGCTGGGGGACGTACCGACCGGCGCGGGAGGATGCGGTGGTGCTGTTCACTCGAAGGCTCCTGGGTGAGGTGACGGGATCTCCCGCACCCTCGGCTGTGATGCCGGAGACTCGCGGGCACCATGGAGTCTATAGAGGAAACGTCACGAATCTGACCGTCCAGACCAGAATGTTCACCGTTCCGTGATATTCGAACACGCGCCTTCCCCGGCGCGACCTGCGCGGTCGCTCCGCAGATGGTTGCATCCGGCGGGCTCCGGGGCGGAAATTCTCAGCTGATCTTCGAAGACCGCGTCCCTCAAACACGGCGCACGTCGCGGGATCGGCACCGGATCGCCGCTGGACCGGCGCACCATCACCGGCCGGCGGCCTCGCGCTCCAGGTCCTCCTCCAGCAGCGCGTGGACGTCGTAGCCGCCGTGATCCGCTCCCGGCACGGTCTGGAAGCGCGCGCGGGTGAACCCGGCGTCCCGATACTGCCGCCACCCGGCGCGTCCGGCCGTGGTCCCGGACCAGCCCTGCGGATCGTCCTGGGCCGGCACATCCTCGGTGCCCTCGTGCCAGGTCAGGGCCATGCCCTTCACGGCGGCGCTCGGGGCGGTCGGGAAGCCGTCGCCTTCGCCCCCGCCGACGATCGTCGCCCCGCCGCCGCGGATCCACCCGGAGTCCCGGGCCAGCGCCTCGTCCGTGATGAAGTCGGCCCCGCCGGAGTATCCGGTCAGCCACAAGCGGGAGGCGTCCAGGTGCTCGGTGCGAAGCAGGTGCCGGGCCAGGGCCCGGAACCACGCGCCGTCGTCGCGCTGCCGCAGCCACCAGGTGATCTGATCATCGGGGTTCTCCGCCTCCTCGGCCTCCGGGGAGAGCACCGGGACCAGCACCAGGTTGCGGCGGTTGACCTCCGCGGCCATCGCGCGGATCTGCGCCCCGTACGGGTTCCAGAACCAGGCGTCCTCCCCGGTGCTGTCCCCATCGAAGAAGAAGGCGACCCCCACGGGGCGGGAGCGGTCCACCCCGCCGTCGAGCACGTGGTACCGGCTGGTGCGCTGCCCGTCGGAGAAGTCCTGGAAGTACCGTCCCTGCGCGTCGTCCTGGGCGCGGGGCCGCACCACGGCCGCGACCAGGATCAGCGCCGCCGCGAGGAGCAGGACGCCGACCGTGCGCAGCATCCGCCGCCCGCGCACCGCACCCATATCCCGAGACCGCCTACCGAGCGTCCCGGCTCCGACGGGCCGCCGGACGCTGCGGGACCACCGGGTTCAGGCCGGTGTATCCCTCCCGCTGCGCGGCGATCTCCAGGACCCGTCCGCGCACGGCGAACCAGCCGAGGATCAGCAGGGGGATCAGCAGCAGGGCCGCGCCGAGGGTCCAGGTGCCCACCGGGTAGTCCCGGGCGATGAGCACCACCACCCCGGCGAGGAACGCCAGAACCAGCCAGTCCGTGAAGGGCGCACCGGGCATCCGGTAGCCGGGGATCCGGTACCGGCCGGCGCGGGCCAGGCTCCGGAAGCGCAGATGGCAGGCGATGATCGCGACCCACGTGGACATGATGCCGATCGAGGCGAAGTTCAGCACGATCTCGAAGGCCTGGGCCGGCACCAGGAAGTTCAGCACCACCCCCACCATCGCCACGGCGGCGGTGAGCACGATCCCGCCCCACGGCACCCCGGAGCGGGTCAGGTGCCGGGCGAAGCGCGGAGCGGAGCCGGCCATCGCCATCGAATGCATGATCCGTCCCGTGGAGTACAGGCCCGCGTTCAGGGAGGACAGGGCGGCGGTGATGACCACCAGCTGCATGATCGGACCGGCGGCGTCCACGCCGATGCTGGAGAAGAACGTGACGAACGGGGATTCATCCGCGGAGTAGGCGGTGTAGGGCAGCAGCAGGCACAGCAGCAGCACCGAACCGACGTAGAACACCGCGATGCGCAGGATCACCGTGTTGATGGCCTTGGGGATGATCCGCTCGGCGTCGCGGGTCTCCCCGGAGGTGGTGCCCACCAGCTCGATGCCGGCGTAGGCGAAGACCACGCCCTGGGTGATCAGCAGCGCGGGCAGCACCCCGCGGGGGAACAGCCCGCCGTGGTCGGTGATCAGGCTCAGTCCCGAGGGCTGGTCGTTGGGGGTGCCGGTGAAGACCATGATCACCCCGACCACCAGGAAGATCACCAGGGCCGCGACCTTGATGAGCGCGAACCAGAACTCCATCTCCCCGAAGACCTTCACGGAGATGAGATTGGCGGCCACCACGACGGCGACCACCGCGAAGGCCGTGACGCCCTGCGGGATCGCGGCGACGGCCTCGGAGTAGCGGCCGAACCAGGCGACGTAGATGGCGATGGCGGTGGAGTCCACGATCGCGGTGGTGGACCAGAACAGCCAGTACATCCACCCGGAGACGTAGGCGGCCTTCTCCCCGAACAGCTCCCGGGCGTAGGAGACGAAGGAGCCGGAGGAAGGCCGGTGCACCACCAGCTCGCCGAGGGCCCGCAGGATGAGATAGCCCATGAATCCGCACACCGCGTAGATCAGGGCCAGGGAGGGCCCGGCCTGCTCCAGGCGCCCGCCGGCCCCGAGGAACAGGCCGGTGCCGATGGCCCCGCCGATCGCGATCATCTGCAGCTGACGCGGGCCGAGGCCCTGGTGCAGCGCGTCGTCCTCAGGGGCGATGGTGGCTTCGGTTCCGTGGCGCAGCGCCTGCGGATCCTTGGGTGAGGCGGTCAGAGACATGGGTGGTGAGCCCTTCGAGCGGGGAGCTCCCCGAGGGTGCGCGCGGTGCGTCGTCGGCATGGGCGTCGGCGGGATCCGCACGCGGGGAGATCCGGGTGGAGAACCGTCGGACGCCGCGGCCGGTGGCCCCGGTGACGGGGCCGCGGTCCGCGGCGTCGTGAACGATGAGCAGAAGCATACGCACGCTTCGCATATCCTGTTGTTTCCATCACATGAAAAGACCGGGCGGCTATGCCCCCATCCGAAACATCACCGTCGCACGAGGGCATCTCCCCTAGTCAGAGCGTCGGCACTTGGGACTCTCCCAGTTCCGCATCAGCAAGATCCCAGTCCGGATGCTGAGATCCGCCCGCATCGAACCGCCACACGCGACGGCACCGTCCCTTCCGAACAGGCCGGAGCTTCGGAGGGGACGGTGCCGTCGCGGGGGCGGGGCGCAGGTCAGGGCAGCGTGGAGATGGTGCCCTGATCCTCGGTGCCGGGAGTCTGCACGATCACCGGATACGCCCCGGTGAACCCCTCGCGTTCGGCGGCCAGACGTCGCACGCGCCCGCGCACGGCGAACCAGCCGATGATCAGCACCGGGATCACCACGCCCATCGAGGCCAGCGTCCAGGTGCCCAGCGGGTAGTCCAGGGCCACCAGCACCAGAACCCCCACCAGGAAGAGCATGGTGAGCCAGTTGGTGTACGGCGCCAGAGGCGCGCGATAGGCGGGCCGACGCTGCTGACCGCGCCGGGCCTGGGCGACGAAGCGCTGGTGCGGCAGCATGATGGCCGCCCAGCCGACGATGATCCCGATCGCGGAGATGTTCAGGACGATGTTGAAGGCATCCTCCGGGACGTAGTAGTTCAGCACGACGCCGAGCCCGCCGACCAGCACGGTCAGCAGGATCCCCCCGAAGGGCACCCCGGAACGGGTCATCTTCCCGGTGAACTTGGGCGCGGAGCCGGCCATCGCCATCGAGTGCACGATCCGCCCGGTGGAGTACAGCCCGGCGTTGAGGGAGGACAGCGCGGCGGTGATGACCACCAGCTGCATGATCGGGCCGATGTAGTCCACCCCGATGCTGGAGAAGAAGGTCACGAACGGGGACTCGTCCGCGGAGTACGCGGTGTACGGCAGCAGCAGGCACAGCAGCAGCACCGAACCGACGTAGAACACGGCGATGCGCAGGATCACGGTGTTGATGGCCCGCGGGATCTGACGCTGGGGGTCCTTGGTCTCCCCCGCGGTGATCCCCACCAGCTCGATGCCGGAGTAGGCGAAGACCACGCCCTGGGAGACCACCAGCGCGGCGAGGATCCCGTGCGGGAGCATCCCCCCGCTCTCGCGGATCAGATGGAAGCCGGTGGGCGCCCCCGTGGGGGTCCCGAAGATCACGAAGCACACCCCGACCACCAGGAAGATCACCAGCGCGGAGACCTTGATCAGGGCGAACCAGAACTCCATCTCCCCGAAGACCTTCACGGAGATCAGGTTGGTGATCATGACGATGATCAGCACGGCCCCGGCCAGCACCCACTGCGGCAGCTCGTCGATGAACGTGCTGTACTGCCCGAACCACTTGACGTAGATGGCCATCGCGGTGGCGTCCACGACCGTGGTGGAGGCCCAGGACAGCCAGTACATCCATCCCACGAAGTATGCGGCCTTCTCGCCGTAGAACTCCCGGGTGTAGGAGACGAAGGACCCGGAGGAGGGTCGGTGCACCACCAGCTCGCCGAGCTGACGCAGGATGAGGTAGCCGAAGAACCCGGCCACGGCGTAGAGGATGAACAGGGTGGGCCCGGCGTCGGCCAGGCCGCCGCCGGCCCCGAGGAACAGGCCGGTGCCGATCGAGCTGCCGATGGCGATCATGTGGATCTGCCGGGGCGTGAGGCCCTTGCTGTAGCCCTCCTGCTCCCGCGCGTGCAGCGCGTCGTCGCCGGTGAGGGGCTGGGAGGATCCGGGGGCGCCGGGATCCGCGGGGCTCGGGGACATGGACCTGCCGTTTCGACGAGGGGATGAGATGCCCCCACAGCATACTCGACGGGTGTGACGCGCACCGCCCGTGCGCAGACCTCGGATCTCGGGCCCGTGCGGGCCCCGCGATGCCGCCGGGGATGCGCCTCGGACTTGACCGGGACGGGGGGCCGTCCGAAGATTGAACGGTGTTCAAGACTTTCGATGACCTCGCCGATTCCGTCCTCGCCGGGACCCCCGCGGACCGGGAGGCGGCCCTGGCGGTGCTGGCCTCCGAGGACGACGTCCTGCTGGATCTCGTGGCCGCGGCCTCCCGGGTTCGCCGTCGCTACTTCGGCAACTCGGTCAAGGTCAACTACCTCGTCAACCTGAAATCCGGCCTGTGTCCCGAGGACTGCGGGTACTGCTCCCAGCGTCTCGGCTCGGATGCGGAGATCCTCAAGTACTCCTGGCTGCCCACCGACGAAGCCAAGCGCCAGGCCGAGTTCGGCCTGGCCGGCGGGGCCTCCCGGGTGTGCCTGGTGGCCTCCGGGCGCGGCCCGTCCAACCGCGACGTCGGGCGCGTGGCCGAGATGACCGAGGCCATCAAGGACGCCAACCCGGAGACCGAGGTCTGCGCGTGCCTGGGCATCCTCAAGGAGGGGCAGGCGGAGCGGCTGCGCCAGGCCGGGGTGGATGCGTACAACCACAACCTGAACACCGCACCCTCCCACTACGAGGAGATCTGCTCCTCGCACACCTTCCAGGACCGCGTGGACACCGTGGACTCCGCCCGCAGCGCGGGGCTGTCCCCCTGCTCGGGGCTGATCGTGGGCATGGGCGAGACCGACGAGCAGCTGGTGGAGGCCGTGGAGGCGCTGCGGCAGATCGACTCCGACTCCATTCCCGTGAACTTCCTGATCCCCTTCGACGGCACCCCCCTGGAGGGCACCTGGGAGCTGACCCCCCAGAAGTGCCTGCGCATCCTGTGCATGGTCCGGCTGATGTGCCCGGACCGGGAGCTGCGCATCGCCGGCGGCCGTGAGCTGCACCTGCGCTCCCTGCAGCCGCTGAGCCTGAATGTGGCCAACTCCCTGTTCCTCGGGGACTACCTGACCAGCGAGGGCCAGGCCGCCGAGGATGACCTGGACATGATCGTGGACGGCGGATTCCAGATCGTCGGCCAGGAGGATGCCAAGGCGCTGCGTGATCGGCTACGCGCGCACCGAGCCGCCCACCGCGAGGCCATGGGCGGGGCCGGCGCCGAGACCGGTGCGGGCCTGCCGCCGTGCGCCGGCGGAGGCTGCGGATCCCACGCGGCCCCGGAGGAGCAGCAGGTCCCGGTCGAGCAGCCGGTGCCCGCGGGCGTGGGCGCCGCCCAGCCCGCCGAGGCCCCCGAGGCCGGCGTCGGCACCGTGCGGCACGGTCTGCGCGATGACGCCGGGCGCCCCCTGGTCCCGACCATCCGCCGTCGCGGCGCCGGCACGGACGCGCCGCCCAACTCGTGAGCGCGGGCGCCGATCCCGTGCCCCCCTCCCTCGCCGGTTCCGCCGGGCCCGCCGGCCGTACCGTGCTGGATCGGGACCGGGCCCTGCTGTGGCATCCCTACGGCTCCCTAGAGGCCGGGGCCCGGTACTCCGTGCACGGCGCCGAGGGGCCCTTCGTGGATCTGGTCGCCCCGGGGGCCGAGCGTCCCCAGCGGGTGCTGGACGGGATGAGCTCGTGGTGGTCCGTGGTGCACGGGTACCGGAACCCGGTGCTGGACGCGGCGCTGCGGGCGCAGATCGATCGGTTCTCGCACGTGATGTTCGGCGGGCTGACCCACGCTCCCGCCGTCGAGCTGGCGGAGCGGCTGGTGGAGGTGACCCCGCAGGGCCTGGACCACGTCTTCCTCGCGGACTCCGGCTCGGTGTCCGTGGAGGTGGCCCTGAAGCTCGCGGTGCAGTACCAGCGGGCCCGGGGCGGGGAGCGCGGACGCTTCCTGGCGCTGCGCGGGGCCTATCACGGGGATACGACGGGCGCGATGAGCGTGTGCGACCCGGTCGGCGGGATGCACGCCGACTTCGCCTCGCTGCTGGTCCCGCAGGTCTTCGCCCCGCAGCCCCCCGCACCCTCCGGTGATGCCGCGGTCGATGACGCCGCCTGCGCGGCGTGGGAGGCCGAGGTGTCCGAGCTGCTGGATCGGCACGGGGCGGAGCTGGCCGGGATCATCGTGGAGCCGGTATTCCAGGGCGCCGGGGCCATGCGGGCGTATCTGCCGCGGGCCCTGCGCTTCCTGCGCGAGGCCGCGGACCGGCTGGATGCGGTGTTCATCACCGATGAGATCGCGACGGGCTTCGGGCGCACCGGCACAGCCTTCGCCTGCGAGCAGGCCGGGATCGTCCCGGATGTGATGTGCGTGGGCAAGGCCCTGACCGGCGGGTACCTGACGCTGGCGGCCCTGCTGTGCTCCGGCCCGGTGGCCGAGGTCATCTCCCGCTCCTCCTATGCGGCCCTGATGCACGGACCCACCTTCATGGCCAATCCCCTGGCGTGCGCGGTGGCCGCAGCCTCCGTGGACCTGCTCTTCGGGCGCGTGGGCGGCGCGGAGGTCGCCGCCCCGGAGGGCGCCGCGCCGTCGAGCGCGTGGTACGAGGCCGTGCCGCGCTTGGAGGCCGGACTGCGCGCTGGCCTGGCCCCGGCGGCCTCCCTGGAGGGAGTGGCCGAGGTGGCCGTGACCGGGGGGATCGGCGTGGTGCGCACCCGGGGCCCGGTGGATGTGGATGTCTGCACCCGCATCGCGGCCGAGCACGGGGTGTGGCTGCGCCCGTTCCGCGACGCGATCTACACGATGCCGCCGTACCTGAGCACCGAGGAGGGCCTGGCCCGGATCACGGGGGCGATGGTCGCCGCGGCCGCTGCCCACGAGCCCGTCGAGGAGGACGCATGAGCACGACGTCGAGTGCCGACGCGCCGGCGGATGCGCAGGCGGGCGCCGTGGAGCGGACCGCCCCGGATGCGCTGGCCGACGCGCAGCCGGACGCCTTCCTGGACGCCGACGCGGTGCGTGCCGCCGCCGCGGACGGGCTGCTGTTCGTCACCGGCACGGACACCGGCGTCGGCAAGACCTACGCCACCGCGGCCCTGGCGGCCCTGCTGGCCGGGCAGGGTCTGGACGTGCACGTCCACAAACCGGCCCAGACCGGACTGATCGCACCGGATGATCCCGAGCGGGAGGCCCTGGAGGCGCGGTACTCGGATGTGGTGGTGCGCGGGGACGCGCAGATCGCCGGGGAGCTGGCCGGGGTCTCCTACTCCACGGGCTTCGCCCTGCGCCTGCCCCTGGCCCCGGCGGCCGCAGCAGAGGCCGCGGGGGTGCCGGTGCCCACCGCGGCGGAGCAGGCCGCCCGGATCCTGGGCCTGCGCGAGCGGCACGACGTCGTCCTGGTGGAGGGCGCCGGCGGGATCCTCGTGGATCTGGGCGGGCACACCCTGGCCGATATCGCCCGGGAGTGCGGCGCGGGCGGGCTGGTGGTGGTGTGCCGCCCGGGCCTGGGCACCCTGAACCACACGGATCTCACGGTGGAGGCCATCGCCGCACGCGGACTGCGCACGGCCGGGGTGGTGATCGGCGCGTGGGATGACCCGCCGCGGGCCGTGGATCTGTCCAACCGGGAGGCCCTGTCCGCCCGCCATCGCCTGCTGGGCGCGGTCCCCCGCGGCTGGCGCGCAGCCGCGGGCGCCCGCTGAACCCGCTGCACCCCGCCCGGTGACCCGGGGGCCGCGCTCTCCCGCGCCCGCGACCCGGCGCATCCGTTCCCGCCCGCCCGCGAGACGGCGCATCCGTTCCCGGAAATCCGGTTTTCGGGAACGGATGCGCCGTCTCGGTGGCGGGGTGGGCACCGCTGCGCCGCCTCGAGGTCGCGTCGGCGGGCCCGGGACGCCCGGGACGCCGGAGCGTCAGAGCAGGATCGAGCGCCCCTTTACTCCGGGACCACCCGCACCGCGCCCTTGTCGGCGCTGGTGACCATCGAGGCGTAGGCGCGCAGGGCCTTGGAGACCTGGCGCTCGCGCGGCTTGGTCGGCTTCCACGGCAGGCGCCCGCGCTCCTCGCGGCGTCGGGCCAGCTCCTCGTCGGAGACGTTGACCTGCAGCAGCCGCTGGGTCACGTCGATCTCGATCTCGTCCCCCGTGCGGATCAGCCCCACCGCGCCGCCGGAGGCCGCCTCCGGGGAGATGTGGCCGATGGAGATCCCGGAGGTCCCGCCGGAGAAGCGCCCGTCGGTGATCAGCGCGCATTCCTTCCCCAGCCCCAGGCCCTTCAGGTAGGAGGTGGGGTAGAGCATCTCCTGCATGCCCGGCCCGCCCTTGGGCCCCTCGTACTGGATGACGACGATGTCCCCGGGCTGCACGTGCTTGGAGAGGATCTCGAAGACCGCCTCGTCCTGGGATTCCACCACGAAGGCCTTGCCGATGAAGCGGAACAGGTACTCGTCGATCCCGGCGGTCTTGATGACCGCGCCGTCCTCGGCGATGTTGCCGTAGAGCACCGCCAGGCCGCCGTCCTTGGTGTAAGCGTGCTCCACGGACCGGATGCACCCGAACTCGGCGTCGGTGTCGTGGGATTCGAAGCGGTTGGCGGTGGAGAAGGCCTGGGTGGTGCGCACCCCGCCGGGGGCGGCCAGGTACAGCTCGCGGGCCCGCTCGGAGGCGGTGTCCCGGCGGATGTCCCACTCATCCAGCCAGGCCTCCACCGACTCCGCGTGCACGGTGTGCACGCCGTCGTGCTCCAGGAGCCCGGCCCGGTCCAGCTCGCCGAGGATCGCGGGGATGCCGCCGGCCCGGTGCACGTGCTCGATGTGGAACTGGGTGGAGTTCGGGGCGACCTTGCACAGGCAGGGCACGTGCCGGGAGATCTCGTCGATGTCCTTCAGGGTGAAGTCCACCTCGGCCTCCTGCGCTGCGGCGAGGATGTGCAGCACGGTGTTGGTGGACCCGCCCATCGCCACGTCCAGGGACATGGCGTTGCGGAAGGAGGACTTGGTGGCGACGTTGCGCGGCAGGACGGACTCGTCGTCCTGCTCGTAGTAGCGCTTGGCCAGCTCGACGACGGTGCGCCCGGCCTTCAGGAACAGCTCCTTGCGAGCGATCTGGGTGGCCAGGGTGGTGCCGTTGCCGGGCAGGGAGAGCCCGAGGGCCTCGGTCAGGCAGTTCATGGAGTTCGCGGTGAACATCCCGGAGCAGGAGCCGCAGGTGGGGCAGGCGTTCTCCTCGATCTGGGCCAGCTGCGCGTCGGAGACCTGCTCGTCCACGGCGTAGGCCATCGCGTCGACCAGGTCGATCCGGTGCTCCAGCACGCCCTCCACCGGCGCCCCGGATTCCATGGGCCCGCCGGAGACGAACACGACCGGGATGTTCAGACGCATCGCGGCCATGAGCATGCCGGGGGTGATCTTGTCGCAGTTGGAGATGCACACCAGGGCGTCGGCGCGGTGGGCGTTGACCATGTACTCCACGGAGTCGGCGATGACGTCGCGGGAGGGCAGGGAGTAGAGCATGCCGTCGTGGCCCATGGCGATGCCGTCGTCCACGGCGATGGTGTTGAACTCCTTGGCCACCCCGCCGGCTTCCTCCACCGCGGAGGCCACCAGCGCGCCCATGTTCTTCAGGTGCACGTGGCCGGGGACGAACTGGGTGAAGGAGTTGGCGATGGCGACGATCGGCTTGCCGAAGTCCTCCTTCTTCATGCCGGTGGCCCGCCACAGGGCGCGGGCTCCGGCCATGTTCCGACCGTGGGTGGATGTGCGGGAGCGCAGGGCGGGCATGGCTTCTCCTTGGCGTGGCTGATGCTCGTCCCAGGCTACTCCGGCACAAAGGTCATCCAGCATCCGGGACGGGGATCTCGGATGATGAGACAATGGAGAGGACAGAAAACGCGGACCCGCTCGTCTGCTCAGGCGTCCCTGTCGCGGAAGCGACCGGAGCGGCGCCCACGGGAGGCCCGCCGCACGGCGTCGTGAGTGTAGTCCACGGCATCTTGGCGTTCCGAGGACTCCCGGGCAGCGTCGGATTGCCCAGCGATACGCTCGGCGCGGGCCCCCTCAGCCTCAGCGGCGGCCTGATCGGTCAGCGAAAGGTGCCCGGAGGCGGGCCGCCCGGCCACCGTGGGGAAGAACCCGGTGACGCCCTCGCGTTCGGCGGCGATGGCGCGGATACGCCCACGGCAGATGTACCAGCCGATGGCCATGCACGGCAGCACGAGAACCATCGCCCCGAGGGTCCAGGTTCCCTGCGGGTAGTCCAGACCGATCAGAGCCAGCACTCCCACCAGGAAAACCAGGATCACCCAGTCCGTGAACGGAGCTCCGGGCATCCGGTATCCGGGTCTCCGGTACACCCCCTGGCGAACCAGGGAGACGAATTTCAGGTGCGACAAAGCGATCGTCGCCCACCCGGCGACGATGCCCACCGAAGCCAGATTCAGCACGATCTCGAAGGCC
Source organism: Rothia kristinae NBRC 15354 (assembly GCF_001570865.1). Lineage (GTDB taxonomy): Bacteria > Actinomycetota > Actinomycetes > Actinomycetales > Micrococcaceae > Rothia > Rothia kristinae. The sequence continues at coordinate 101,306 of NZ_BCSM01000008.1, read as the reverse complement.
TGAGCCGGAACCACCGCGTTGAGCACCACCCCGAGCAATGTCACCGCCGCAGTCATGACGATGCCGCCCCAAGGCACCCCGCCGCGGGTCAGGCTGCGGGCGAAGCGCGGCCCGGAGCCTGCCACGGCCATCGAGTGCATGATGCGCCCGGTGGAGTACATGCCGGCGTTCAGGGAGGACAGAGCGGCGGTGATCACCACCAGCTCCATGATGGGCCCGGCCGCGTCCACGCCGATGCTGGAGAAGAACGTGACGAAGGGGGAGACGCCGTTCTGGTATGCGGTGTATGGGAGCAGCAGGATCAGCAGCAGAATGGAGCCGATGTAGAACACCACGATCCGCAGGATCACCGTGTTGATCGCTTTGGGAATCACCTGCTGGGCATTCCGGGTCTCCCCGGAGGTGGTGCCCACCAGCTCGATGGAAGAGTACGCAAAGACCACGCCCTGGATCAGCAGCAGGGCCGGAGCGATGCCCTCGGGGAACCAGCCACCGTGGTCCGCGATGACCTGGAATCCGGTGGGCGAACCGGTGGGAGTCCCGAAGATCACGAAGACGACGCCGAGAACCAGGAAGATCAGCAGGGCCAGGACCTTGATCAGCGAGAACCAGAACTCCATCTCCCCGAAGACTTTCACCGAGATGAGGTTCATGGACACCACGATCACCACCACGGCCAGCGCGAAGACCCACTGCGGAATACCCGCGATGACGGTGCTGTACTGCCCGAACCACTTGACGTACAGGGCGATGGCGGTGGTGTCCACGATGGAGGTCATGGCCCAGTGGATCCAGTACCACCAGCCGGCGACGAAGGCCGCCTTCTCCCCATAGAACTCCCGGGCGTAGGAGACGAAGGAGCCAGAGGAGGGCCGGTGCACCACGAGCTCCCCCAGGGCCCGCAGGATCAGATAGGCGATGATCCCGCACAGCGCGAAGTCGAACAGCAGAGAGGGCCCGGCCTTGGCCAAGCGCCCTCCGGCCCCGAGAAACAGTCCGGTGCCGATGGCCCCGCCGATCGCGATCATCTGCAGCTGGCGCGGCCCGAGACCCTTGCGGAACCCAGCCTGCTCCTCCTCGAAGACATTCTCGTCTGGGCCTCTCCGTGCCATCGACGCGCCGTTCTCAGACAGGTCTCGGCTCATGACGGAGCTCTCCTTTCGTGTTCTGCGTTTCCTCGTTCTCCGGCCCCGTCAATCCCGCGTGTGCGCGGCGGGGCGGTCGGCGACGATCGGGTACAGGCCGGTCACGCCCTCGCGTTCGGCGGCGATGGCGCGCACCCGCCCGCGCACGGCGAACCAGCCGACGATCAGCGCGGGGATGATCACCACGATCAGCAGTCCGAGGGTCCAGGTGCCCACCGGGTAGTCGAAGCCGATCAGCACGATCACCCCGGCCAGGAACACCAGGATCACCCAGTCCGTGAACGGCGCGCCCCAGGCGCGGTAGCCGGGCCTGCGGTAGCGGCCCTGCTTGGCCAGGGACACGAACTTCAGGTGGGCCAGGGCGATGGTCGCCCACGCCCCGATGATCCCGAAGGAGGCGATGTTCAGCACGATCTCGAAGGCCTGCTCCGGGACGACGAAGTTCAGCACCACCCCGATCAGCGCGACGGCGGAGGTCATGAGGATCCCGCCGTAGGGGACGCCGTGGCTGTTCATCCGCTGCGCGAACTTCGGGGCGGAGCCGGCCATGGACATCGAGTGCAGGATGCGCCCGGTGGAGTACAGCCCCGCGTTCAGCGAGGACATGGCCGCGGTGATGACCACCAGCTCCATGATGGGCCCGGCCGCGTTCACCCCGATGCTGGAGAAGAACGTGACGAACGGGGACTCGCCCTCCTTGTAGGAGGAGTACGGCAGCAGCAGGGCCAGCAGCAGCACGGAGCCGACGTAGAACACCAGCACCCGCAGGATCACGGTGTTGATGGCCTTGGGGATGACCTTCTGGGCGTCCTTGGTCTCCCCGGAGGTGGTGCCCACCAGCTCGATCGCCGCGTAGGCGAAGACCACGCCCTGCATGATCACCAGGGCCGGCAGCAGGCCGTTGGGGAACCAGCCGCCGTGCTCGCTGATCAGGGAGAAGCCGGTCGGGCTGCCGTTGGGGGACCCGAAGATCACGAAGCAGACGCCCACCACCAGGAAGGTCAGCAGCGCCACGACCTTGATCAGGGCGAACCAGAACTCCATCTCCCCGAAGATCTTCACGGAGATGAGGTTGGCGCTGACCACCAGGACGATGACCACCAGCGCGATCAGCCCCTGGGGCACGGCGTCGAGCCAGTGGAAGTACTGCCCGAACCACTTGACGTAGAGGGCGATCGCGGTGGAGTCCACGATCGAGGTGGTGGCCCAGTTGATCCAGTACATCCACCCGGAGATGTAGGCGGCGCGCTCCCCGTAGAACTCACGGGCGTAGGAGACGAAGGAGCCGGAGGAGGGCCGGTGCACCACGAGCTCGCCGATGGCCCGCAGGATCAGATAGGCGATGAAGCCGCAGACGAGGTAGTCCAGGGCCAACCCGGGGCCGGCGGAGGCCAGGCGCCCGCCGGCGCCGAGGAACAGGCCGGTGCCGATGGCCCCGCCGATCGCGATCATCTGCAGCTGGCGCGGTCCGAGGTGCTGCTGGAAGCCGGCCTGCTCGTGGCCGAAGGCGTCCTCGGGATCCGCGGTGGACGGGACGGCGGGGCCGGAGCCGGCCGATGAGACCGGAGGCTGGTGGGTCACGGGGACCTCCTGGAAGAAGAGGACGGGCCCCGCCTGCCGCCGACGGCGGACCGAGTCCCGCCACAGGAACATATCGCCTCAGCATAGATCTCCCCGGTGTCGGGCGTGTAACACAGGCGCGCGCACGTCACATCGGGTCCACCGGCGTCGAAATCTGGTGGCCGGTGAGCCGACCCGGCACGCTGGAGGGGACCGCCGCACCCGTCGAAAGGACCCGCCATGCTGCGCAGCACGGACCGCATCCGCACCACCCACGTCGGCTCCCTCCCCCGCAACGAGGAGCTGCACCGCGCCAACGCCGAGCGCCGCGCCGGCTCCCTGAGCGAGGAGGACTTCGCCCCGATCCTCACCCGGGCGGTGGATGAGGTGGTGGCCCGGCAGCGGGAGGTCGGCATCGACACCGTCAACGACGGCGAGTACGGCCACGCCAGCAACGGCGCGGTGGACTACGGCTCCTGGTGGCACTACTCCTTCGCCCGCACCGCGGGGCTGTCCGTGGATGTGCAGGACCCCGAGCAGGTCCCGCAGCGCTCCGAACCCGGGAACCTGCGGTACACGACCTTCGAGGACCGCCGGGACTGGACCCGCTTCCGGGACTTCTACGCCACCGAGATCGACACCGGCAACGACCCGGACACCCAGTTCCCGGTGGCCGTGGACGAGCTGCGCTACATCGGCCAGGACGCGGTGGCCGCCGACATCGCCAACCTCCAGTCCGCAGCCCAGCGCCACGGGGCCGACGAGGCGTACATCGCGGCGCTGTCCCCCGGCTCCGCGGCGCGGGTGGGCAACGTCTTCTACTCCACGGACGAGGGCCACATCCGCGCGTGGGCCGAGGTGCTGCACGAGGAGTACAAGGCCATCACCGACGCCGGGCTGATCGTGCAGATCGACGACCCCGGGCTGGCCGAGGGGTGGGACCAGATCAACCCGGAGCCCTCCGTGCAGGACTACCTGACGTTCCAGCAGATCCGGGTGGACGCGCTGAACAGCGCCCTGGAGGGCATCCCCGCCGAGCAGGTCCGCTTCCACCTGTGCTGGGGCTCCTGGCACGGCCCGCACACCACGGACCTGGAGTTCAAGGACATCGTCGGGCTGATGCTGGAGATCCAGGCCGGGGCGTACACCTTCGAGGCCGCCAACGCCCGCCACGCCCACGAGTGGACGGTGTGGGAGGACGTGGAGCTGCCGACGGGCAAGCTGATCATCCCGGGCTGCGTCTCCCACTCCACCAACGTGGTGGAGCACCCGGAGCTGGTGGCGCAGCGGATCGAGCGCTTCGCCGGACTCGTCGGGAAGGAGAACGTCATCGCCTCCACCGACTGCGGGCTGGGTGGGCGGATCCACCCGGACATCGCCTGGGCCAAGCTGGCCGCCCTGACCGAGGGCGCCCGGATCGCCTCGCAGCGCCTGTACTGAGCGCCGCGGCGCCGCACCGACGTCGAGCCGTCATCCGCGTGAGCTCTGAGGGCCGCAGAGCCCACGCGGATGACGGCTCGGCCTCATCGTGCCCGTTCGCGCCCGCGCTGTCCGGACAAGTCAGACATGAGACGGGTCGAATGCTCCGGGGGATGACGCCCCGCTACACTGGGCGCACGCAGTGCGGCGCGGAAATCCCGCGCCGCAATCCCTCCCCTCAACGAAGAGGACCATCGTCATGGCATCTGAGACAGACTCGCCGCGCGAGGAGCTGCTGGCTCCCGTCGGCGGCACGATCATCGGCATCGCGGACGTCCCCGACCCCGTCTTCTCCGGGAAGATGGTCGGCGACGGCTTCGGCGTGTCCGAACCGTCCACGGGTGATGTGCTCGCCCCGGTCAGCGGCACGGTGACCATGGCCGCGGACACCGGGCACGCCCTGGGCTTCAAGACCGACTCCGGCTTGGAGGTGCTCGTGCACCTCGGGGTGGACACCGTGGAGCTGGAGGGCCGGCCCTTCGCCATGGAGGTCTCCAAAGGCGATGCCGTCCAGGCCGGTCAGCGGATCGGCCGCATGGACGTGGAGGCCATCACCGAGGCCGGCAAGGACCCGACGGCGATCGTCGTCATGCCCAACACCGCCAAGAAGGTCGAGTCCGTGCAGGTGCGCGCAGGCCACACCGAGGCTGGTCAGCCCGCCGCCGACGTCGCGCTGAAGGAGCCGGGGACCGAGACGGGCGCGGTGCCCGCCGGTGACCCCGAGCCGGGGCACGCCCGCCAGCCGCAGGTTGAGAACACCGCGGCGCCGGCCGACGCGACCGAGGCCGAATCCGAGGAGCGCCCCGGGGATCTGACCGGCTACGACGCGCTGGCCTGGGACATCCTCGACAACATCGGCGGCAAGGCCAACGTCCGCTCCGTGACCCACTGCATCACCCGCGTCCGGTTCTACCTGAAGGACCAGGGCAAGGCCGACGACGAGGTGGTCGCGGACCTGGACGGCGTGATCGACGTCGTGCGGGCCGGCGGGCAGTACCAGGTGGTCATCGGCCCGGCCGTGGAGGACGTCTACGACGCCGTCGTCAAGCAGCTGGGCACGGACAAGGCCGCCGCCAGCGAGCAGGACGCCGCGGAGGAGGCCGAGCGCCCGGACACCGCGTGGGGCTGGGTCAAGTACGGCTTCAGCTCCCTGATCGGGGTGATCACCGGGTCCATGATCCCGGTGATCGGGCTGCTGGCGGCGGCCGGCATCCTCAAGGGGATCCTCTCCCTGCTCACCCAGTTCGATGTGGTGGATGAGTCCTCCCAGACCTTCACCATCATCTCCGCGATGGGAGACGCGGTCTTCTACTTCCTGCCGATCTTCGTGGGCTTCACCGCCGCGCGACGGCTGGGCTCGGACCCGATCATCGTCTCCATCGTCGGCGGGGTGCTGGCGTATCCGACCCTGGTGGAGATGGCCGCGGGTGAAGGGCAGCGCTCGCTGCTGGGGATGTCGCTGAACGCCGAGTTCTTCGGCCTGCCCTTCCACATGGCCTCCTACAGCTACTCGATCTTCCCGATGATCGTGGCCGCCTGGTTCGCCTCGATCGTGGAACCGTGGCTGAAGAAGATCATCCCCACCGTGCTGCGCATGATCTTCGTGCCGCTGTTCGAGGTGGTGATCGTGTCCCTGGCCGTCATGGTGGTCCTTGGCCCCGCCGTCATGTTCGTCTCGGAGGGCATCGCCAGCGCCCTGATGTGGGTCTACGACATGTCCCCGACCATCTCCGGTCTGATCATCGGCGGGTTCTACCAGTGCTTGGTGATCTTCGGCCTGCACTGGGCGGTCATCCCGATCGTCACGGACCAGGTGTCGGGACCGGATGGCCAGTCCCCGATCAACGCGATCATCTCCGCGACCATGGTGGCTCAGGGCGGTGCCGTGCTGGCGGTGTTCGTCAAGTCCAAGCTGCCCAAGATCAAGGAGCTGGCCGGCCCGGCCGCGATCTCCGCGTTCTGCGGCATCACGGAGCCGGCCATGTACGGCGTGAACCTGAAGTACACCCGGGTGTTCGTCATGGCCTCGATCGGCGGTGCAGCGGGTGGTCTGCTGACCGGCATGTTCGGGGTGACCATGTACGCCTTCACCGGCTCCCTGGTCGGCTTCCCGTCCTTCATCACCCCCGGGGTCGGAGCGGACGGCAACTTGGTGGGCTACCTCATCGCGTCGGCGACGGCTCTGGTCGTCGCGTTCATCCTGACCTACTTCTTCGGGTTCCGGGATGCGGACGCGGACAAGGCGCGCGAGGTCAAGAAGGTCCGCCTGGGACGGCGGGACCCCGTCCAGAAGTGACCGACCGGGTCCCGTGCCCGGACCGATAGCCGACCCGGCAGCCGGGCCCGGTGCGCGGACCCGTTCCCGACGGCGGCACGCCGGTGCTTAGCATGCTCCCTGAGCCACTTTCCCTCCCGAAGGAGTCCCATGGAGCTGCTGCTGATCACCGGCGTGCTGCTGTTCGTCATCATCGCGGCCGCGGACGTGCTGGGCCCGCGGCTGGGGCTGGCGGCCCCGCTGCTGCTGGTGCTGGTCGGCGTCGGGCTGAGCCTGATCCCGGCGACCCACGGGGTGGAGGTGGACCCGGAGATCATCCTGCAGGGCATCCTGCCGCTGCTGCTGTACGCCGCGGCGGTGTCCATGCCCACCATGAGCTTCCGCCGGGACTTCGGGGCGATCTCCGGGCTGTCCGTGGTCCTGGTGATCATCACCTCCCTGCTGCTGGGGCTGCTGTTCCAGTGGCTGATCCCGGACCTCGGGTTCGCGTGGGGCGTGGCCCTGGGCGCGATCGTGAGCCCCACCGACGCCGTGGCGACCTCGATCATCAAGGGCGGCCCGGTGCCCCGCCGCGTCGTCGTGCTGCTGGAGGGCGAGGGTCTGCTCAACGACGCCACGGCCCTGGTGATGCTGCGCACCGCGATCGTCGCCAGCGCCGCCGGGTTCTCCTTCTGGGGTGTGGTCGGCTCCCTCGCGTACTCGGTGACTCTGGCCGCGGTGGTTGGCTCCGTGGTGGGGGTGGCCAACCTTGCGGTGCGACGCCGGGTGGAGGATCCCACGGTCAACACGATCCTGTCCTTCACGGTGCCGTTCCTCGCCTCGATCCCCACGGAGGCGGCGGGTGCCTCCGGGCTGGTGGCCGCCGTCGTCGCCGGCCTGGTCACGGGGGTGCGCGCCCCGCGCCAGCTCAGCCCGCGCCACCGGCTCTCGGACCGGCAGAACTGGGAGAGCATCAACCTCATCGGGGAGGGTGCGGTGTTCCTGGCCATGGGCTTCCAGCTGGGCCCGATCCTCGAGGAGGTCTCCGAGGAGTCCGTGGGTCTGGGGGTGCTGGTGGGGATCGCCGCGGCCGCCCTGGCCGCTACCCTGCTGATCCGCGCGGCCTTCGTGGCGCCGCTGCTGTGGCAGCTGCGGCGCAAGGCCCTGCGTCGGGAGGCCATGCGCCCGCGGGCCGAGGCGATTCAGGGGCGGCTGGCGGATCCGCAGGCTCGGGAGGAGGCGGTGCGCCGCTTCCGAGAGCAGCAGGCCCAGGGAGGGGTGGCCCGCGCGCGGGCTCGGCACCACCGGAAGCGGTGGCTGGGCACCCGGCGCGGGGCCCCGGATCTGGAGCGGTTCTCCGCCCGGCTGCGCCGGTTCATCGCGGACACGGACTACCTGACCAAGCGCCCCCTGAGTGCGGCCGACGGCGGGATCGTCGTGTGGGCGGGGATGCGCGGGGCCGTGACGGTCGCGGCCGCCCAGACCCTGCCGGAGGATACCCCGATGCGCTCGGTGCTGATCTTCATCGCCTTCGCCGTGGCCGCCCTGTCCCTGGCGGTCCAGGGCGGCACCATCAAACCGCTGGCGGATCGTCTGTCCCGTCGCGGGGCGGACCCGGAGTCCGCGCAGGAGGACCGGGAGGAGCAGCGGCAGGAGCACCGGGCGGTGATGGCCCTGCTGCACGAGGCCGCCCGTGCCCCGGAGGGCGAGGCCGAGCCTTCCTCCCCGGCGGAGGCCAAGCGGGTGCGGCTGGCCTCGATCCGTCGGCAGCGCGCTGCCCTGCTGGACGCCCGCGACGAGGGCACCTATGACGCCGATGTGCTCGATGGTGCCCTGCAGGTCCTGGACGCGGATGAGATCTCGCTCCAGCTGCGCGGGGGCGCGGCCTTCTGACGGCCCCACCCCGATGACGGTGCGGCGAGCGCCGGGGACGGTCACGGGATCGGCGGCGTGCCCGGCTTCGGCGGCGGAGGCGGGACCCCGGCCCGGGCGTTCTCAGCCGGGGCTCAGACCCGGCCGGTAGGGTCGGGGGGCCGCCCCCGTCGCCCGTTCAGGGCGCGATCCCCTCAGGAGGTTGACCCGCATGGCCCGCGTTCCCAGCAGCCGGTGGAGCGAGCTCGCCCGCGCCCTGCCGGAGGGGCCGCTGACCTACCATCCGCCGCGCGAGCACCACGGGCACTGGTCCGTCACGGATGCCGCCGGTCGGGAGGTGCTGTGCCCGCACACCCCGCCGACCCCGGAGGTGGTGGCCCTGCTGACCCGGGGCCTGGAGCTGATCCGCGAGGAGGCGGGAAGCACCCCGGAGCCTGCGGCACCCACTCCCCTGGATCTGGCCGGGAGCGGGCGCCCCGCGCTGGCGGCAGCGGAATCCGGGGAGCGAGCCGGGAACCCGGTGTGGAAGCTGCGCCCGCTGCGCAAGGTCACCAAGTTCCTGCGCCGTCAGGGCATAGCCTTCGGTGAGATCGTGGCGATCGTCGCGGACCCGGAGGGCACCGAGCCTGGCCGGGATGGTGCCACGATCTATGTGGCGCGCGGCCTGCGCGTGGTGGTGGGCTCGGACGGGGAGACGGTGCTGGCCGTGTACTCGGTGGGTGAGCCGGAGCGCGCGGAGCCGCCGGTGAACACGGGCCCGCCGATGCCGCGGGTGCCCGGGACCAAGGCGGACCGGCGGGTTCCGGTGCCCACGGATCGCACGGATTTCGTGGCGCTGCTGCGCTCCCGGGGCTTCGACGTCGTGGACGGCGGCAAGCACCAGCGGATCACGCACGAGGACCACCCGGGACTGGCGGTGACCCTCCCCTCCACGCCCTCGGATCACCGGTGGGCGCAGAACACGATCGCGGAGGTCAGGGCCGTGTTCGGCATCGACCTGCGCCAGCCGGCGCCCGGCCGCTAGAGACCGCTCACCGCTGCAGCAGCAGGGCCTCCCCCTGCCCGCCCCCGCCGCACAGGGAGACGGCGGCCTTCCCGGCACCGCGCCGAGCCAGCTCCAGCGCCGCCGTGAGCACCAGGCGCGCCCCCGAGGCGCCGATGGGGTGGCCCAGGGCGATCGCCCCGCCGTGGATGTTCACCCGCTCCAGCTCCACCCCGAGGTCCCGCGCGGACTGCAGGGCGACGGAGGCGAAGGCCTCGTTGACCTCCCAGAAATCCAGGTCCGCCGCGTCCCATCCGGCGCGGGCCAGGGCGGCCGCCGTCGCCTGGGAGGGCTGGGAGTGCAGGGAGGCGTCCGGCCCCGCGGTCTGCCCCGCCGCCCCCACCATGCACAGCCACTCCAGCCCGTGCTCCTCGGCCCAGGCCCGAGAGGCCAGCACGACGGCGCCCGCCCCGTCGGACAGCGGCGAGGCGTTGCCCGCGGTGATCGTGCCGCCCTCCGCGAAAGCCGGGCGCAGCCGCCCCAGGGTCTGCGGGGTGGAATCCGGGCGGATGCCCTCATCCTCGGTCACCGTCACCGGCTCCCCGCGCCGCTGCGGCACCGGGATCGGCGCGATCTCCTCACCGAGGATCCCGTCCGCCTGCGCCCGCCCGGCCCGCTGGTGGGAGGCCGCGGCCACCTCGTCCTGCTCCTCACGCCCGATGCCGCGCTGGGCGTTGCCCTCCTCGGTGGACTCGCCCATGGGTCGCCCGTCCTCGGCGTCGGTGAGCCCGTCCCGGGCGACGGCGTCCTGCAGGCGCAGGTCCCCGTAGGTCTTCCCGGCGCGCACCCCGGCGGCCAGGTGCGGGGCGCCGGTCATGGACTCCTGCCCGCCGGCCACCATCACGTCGGCCTCGCCCAGTCGGATCGGCCGGGCGGCGTCGACGACGGCGGCCAGCCCGGACAGGCACACCTTGTTCAGGGTCATGGCGGGCACGGAGCGGGAGATGCCCGCGGCCATCGCGGCCTGCTTGGCGGGATTCTGCCCGGCCCCGGCCTGGATCACCTGCCCCATGAGCACCTGGTCCACCTGTGTAGGCTCGACGCCGGCCCGCTCCAGGGCGGCGCGGATCGCGTGCGCGCCTAGCCGCACCGCGCTCAGCGGGGCCAGCTGCCCCATGATCCGGCCCTGCGGGGTGCGGGCGCCGTGGAGGATGACGACGTCGGTCGGTGCGCTCACGGAGGGGACTCCTTCGTCTCGATGCTGCGGGGCGGTGGGTCGGGGGCGCGCACGGCGCATCCGGTCCGGACTCCACTCCCCTGGAATTGCTCTGCGTCACACCCTACCGTCGGTACGCTCGGACAGTGAGGGGCGCGCACCGCCCGAGACCCGCCGACGACAAGGACTCCTCATGACCCGCATCCTGCTCGCCGTGGACAAGTTCAAGGGCACCGCGACCGCCGCCGAGGTAGCCGGGGCGCTGGCCCGCGGGCTGGCCGAGCATCCCGAGGTGCAGACCGTCCAGGTGCCGGTGGCCGACGGCGGGGACGGCACCCTCCAGGTGTGCGAGGCCCTGGGCTGGCGCCTGCGCAGCGCGCGGGTCACCGGTCCGGACGGTGCCGCACTGCGGGCCCGTTTCGCGTGGGACGAGCCGCGGCGTCGGGCCGTGATCGAGGTGGCCGAGGCCTGCGGGATGCGGCTGCTGACCCGCGATGGCGAGCTGCCGGAGGACGCGGATGCGGAGGCCGCGACGAGCCGGGGCGTGGGGCAGCTGGTGCTGGCGGCCCTGGATGCCGGGGCCGAGGAGGTGGTGCTGGGTCTGGGCGGCAGCGCCACCACGGACGCCGGGTTCGGGATGGCCCAGGCCCTGGGGGTCCGCTTCCTGGATGGGACCGGAGAACCGGTGGCGGATCCGCGGCGCCTGGCCGAGGTGGCCCGGGCGGATCTGAGCGGGCTGGATGCGCGGGTGCGGTCGGTGCGGTTCGTCGCGGCCTCGGACGTCACGAATCCGCTGCTGGGACCCGACGGCGCGGCGGCCGTGTTCGGCCCGCAGAAGGGACTGGCCTCGGAGCGGATCGAGCCGCGGGACGCGGCCCTGGGGCGCGTCGCGGCCGCCGTGGAGGAAGCCGCGGGGACGGCCGACGTCGCGGACCGGCCCGGAGCCGGGGCCGCCGGGGGTCTGGGCTTCATGACCCTGGCGCTGCTGGGCGCCCGCTACGCCTCCGGGATGCAGACGTTCCTGGACCTGGCCGGCGTCGACGACCTGCTGGAGGGCACCGACCTGGTGGTCACCGGGGAGGGGAAGCTGGATGAGCAGACCCTGCGCGGCAAAGCTCCGGCGGGGGTGGCCGAGCGCGCCGCGGAGCGCGGCATCCCGGTGGTCGCGGTGTGCGGGCAGAACACCTTGCCCCCGAGCACCCGGCACCCGTTCCAGCGGATCCTCGCGATGACCGACGTCGAGCCGGACGTGCGGTCCTGCCTGCGGAATCCCCTGCCGGTGCTGGAGCGCCTGGCCCGCGAGCGTCTGCTGGCCTGATCCGCCGCGCAGACGGCGCGATCCCCGGGCGGCGCGGTGAGCGTGCCCGGGGATCGCGAGGCGGCGGTGTGCGGCCCTGAGGGGCTCGGTCGCCTACTTGGCGTGCTCCTCGACCTCGTCCAGCACCCCGTTGGCCGCGGTGATGCCGGCGTTGAGGTAGAACTCGTCGTCATCGACCTGGAAGGCGTGGTCGCTCTTCACCGCTTCCAGACCGGACCACAGCGTCTCCTTCGTCAGGTCCGAGGCGTCCCCTCCCTGCACCCCGTAGAAGAGGTAGTCTCCGTCGGCCTGGTCCAGCTGCTCGGCGCTGATGTCCTGGCTGGTCTTGTCGAAGCGCTGGGTCTCCGGGCGGCTCAGGCCGGCGTCCTCGGCGATGGAGCCGACGAAGCTGGACACGCCCCAGATGCGGATGCGGTCCGGCTGGTAGCGCAGGAAGGAGATGGTCTTGTCCGAGCCCACCTGCTCGCCGACCTTCTTGGCCCGCTCGGCGTACTCCGCCAGCTTCTGCTCCCCCTCCTGCTGCTTGCCCAGGGCGGAGGCCACCAGCAGGTAGTCCTGCTTCCAGTTCACCCCGGTGCCCTCGGTGACGACGGTGGGCGCGATCCCGGACAGGGACTCGTATGCGGAGTCATCCTTGAGGGTGTTGTTCACCAGGATGAGGTCCGGCTTGAGGTTGGCGATCTTCTCGATGTTCGGGGAGGTGCGCGAGCCCACGGATTCGATCTTCCCCAGCGCTTCGGCATCATCGGCGTAGGCCTCGGTCAGGTACTCGGGCACGGCATCGGCGTTCTTGGCGGAGGTGGTGCCCACGGGCACGACGCCGAGGTCCAGCACGTCATCCATCTGGCCGGTGGAGATGACCACCACCTTCTTCGGCGCGGCGTCGATGGTCACGTCACCGCGGAAGCCCTTGACGGTGCGCGGGAACTCGCCGTCCTTCGCGGTGCTGCCCATCCCGCTGGGCAGGGCGCTGGGGGCGGGGGCGACCGAGGCGGAGGCGCTCGAGGACTCGGAGGCCGAGGAGTCGGCGGAGGATCCGTCGCCGGAGCAGCCGGCCAGTGCCAGGGCGCCGGCGGCCAGGAGGGCCAGGGGTGCGAGCAGGGGGCGTTTCTGAGACGTCATGCCCCTGAGGTTACCCTTAGTCACGATGAAGTCACCCCATCTCACCTCGGCGGACGCTGCGATCCGCGCCACGAGAGGGACACCGGACCCCTCCTCCGGGCGCCGTCGGGGCGGGTCCGGGCGCCTGCTCCTGGTGGTCCTGGCGTCGGCGGCGGCCCTGTTCGCGCTGTTCGTCCTGAGCCTCGCCCTCGGCTCCCGCACCATCCCCTTCTCCCACACGCTCGCCGCCCTCCTCCACCCGGATGGCGGCACGGAAGCGCTGGTGATCTGGCACCTGCGGATGCCCCGGGCCCTGGCCGCCGTCGTGGTCGGGGTGGGGCTGAGCGCGGCGGGGCTGGTGATGCAGGCCCTGACGCGCAACCCCCTGGCCGAACCGGGGATCCTGGGGGTCAACGCCGGGGCATCGGTGGCCGTGGTCCTCGGGGTCGTGCTGGCCGGCGCGCACGACGCCGCGGGGTACGCCTGGTGGGCGCTGGCCGGTGCCGCCGCGGCCGCCGCGGTGGTGTTCCTGCTGGGCCGCGGCGGGACCGGCCCGGCCTCTTCATCCGGGACCGCCACCGGGGGCTCCTCGCGCCTGCGCATCGTCCTGGCCGGCACGGCCCTGGGCGCCTCGCTCGGCTCCGTCACCGGCATCATCACGATGGTCGATTCCGCGGCCTTCGACGCCCACCGCTTCTGGGTGGTCGGGTCTCTGGCCGGACGGGATATGGCGACGGTCGAGGCCACCGCACCCTTCGTCCTGGTGGGAGCGGTGATGACGCTGATCCTGTGCGGTCCGCTGAACGTGCTGCTGCTCGGCGAGGACTCCGCCGCCGCGCTCGGGGTTCGGGTGGGTCCGGTGCGCGTGCTGGCTCTGGCAGCCATCACCCTGCTGGCCGGGGGCTCCACCGCCCTGGCCGGTCCGGTGGCCTTCGTCGGACTGGTCGTCCCGCATGTGCTGCGCCTCCTCCTGGGACCGGATCTGCGTCGCCTGATGCCTCTGGCCCTGGTGGCCGGTCCCTGCCTGGTGCTCGCCTCGGACATCGTCGGGCGGGTCGTGGCCGCGCCCGCAGAGATCGCCGTCGGGGTGGTCACCGCGTTCCTGGGGGCGCCGACCCTCCTGTGGCTCGTCGTGAGGGGACGCTCATGAGCCGCGGCATGTGGCAGCGTGCGGCCACCGCGGTCGCCGTGATCGGCATCCTGCTCACGGCCGCCGCCACGCTGGTGTTCGGCACCTACGACATCACCCTCGATCGGGTCTGGCAGACCCTGACCGGCGGCGGCTCCCCCATGGACCGCCAGATCATCCTGGAGCAGCGCCTGCCCCGCCTGTTGGCCGCCCTCGTGGTCGGCGCCGGATTGGGGGCCGCGGGAGCGGTGTTCCAGACCCTCTCCAGGAATCCCCTGGGCAGCCCGGACATCCTGGGGTTCACCACCGGTTCGGCGACGGGCGCCCTCATCGTGTCCCTGGTGCTCCCGGGGATGCGCTCCGGGGAGGCAGGCGCCGAGGCCGGCGGTCTCGGCATCGGCGTCGGCGCCGTGCTCGGCGGATTCCTCACCGCCGCCGTCGTCCTGCTGCTGGCCCGCCGCGAAGCCTCCGTGGGCTCCCGGCTGATCCTGGCCGGCATCGCCATCGCCGCTCTGCTGTCCTCCGTCAACGACTACCTGCTGACCAGCGCGGATCTGGAGGAGGCGGAGAGCGCCAAGACCTGGCTGTACGGCTCCCTGAACGCGCTGCGCTGGCCGGACCTGACCGGGCCGGGACCGGCGATCCTGCTCCTGCTATTCGCGCTGCTGCTGGGACGGCGGCAGCTGCGGATGCTGGAGCTCGGGGAGGACATGGCCGGGGGTCTGGGCGTCCCGGTGCGCCGCACCTCCCGGGTGCTGATGATGCTGGCCGTGGGGATCACCGCGGCGGCCATCGCCGTGGCCGGTCCCATCGGCTTCCTGGCGCTGGCGGCGCCGCAGCTGGCGCACCGCTGGTGGCGCACCGCCGGCCTGACGGTGGGCACCTCCGCCCTGCTCGGCGCGGGGATCCTCGCGGTGGCGGACTTCCTCGCCGCCCGGCTGCTCTCCCCCTTCGAGATCCCCGTGGGGCTGGTGACCGGGGCCCTGGGCGGGGTGTACCTGCTCTGGCTGCTGCACCGCGAACGCGAGCGCCTCTGAGCCCCACGGCGCGGCAGGTCAGCCGGCTGCTACAGCCAGTCCTTCTTCTTGAACACGCCCCACAGCACGGTGCACACGGCCACCATGAGCCCGAGCGCCCCGTAGTAGCCCCAGCTCAGGTCCAGCTCCGGCATGTGCTGGAAGTTCATCCCGTAGATCCCGGCGATGATGGTCGGGGCGATGAGGATCGCGGCCCACGCGGACATCTTCTTCATCGCGTCGTTCTGGTCCTGCGCCACCAGGGTGGCCTCCACGGTCAGGGCGTTCTGCAGGGCGGCGCGCAGCCCGTCCAGGTGGTCGGTGGCGCGGATCGCGTGGTCCTTCACGTCCCGGAAACGGGGAAGGAGGGTCTCGGGGGTGCCGTACTTCTGCGCCCCGCGCATCAGCAGCTCCATCATGTAGTTCAGCGGTCGGGTGGCCCGCTGGAACTTGACCACCTCGTTGAACAGCTCGTAGATGCGCTGCGAGGACTTCTCGTCACCGGAGAACAGGTTCTCCTCGATCTCGTCGAGGTCCTCGTCCAGCTCCACCAGGATCGGCTCGTATTCGTCCACGACGGCGTCGAGCAGCTGGTAGAGGAAGCACTGCGGATTCGCGGCCTCCTCCCCGGAGCGGCGCAAGGCGCGGCGCACCTGGTGCACGGCCCGGTGCCGGTCCCGCTTGCCGCGGGTGATGGCCAGGAAGTGGTCCGAGCCCACGAACAGGTGGGTCTCGCTGACCTCCAGCTTCTCCGCCCGGTCCCGGTAGGCCACCGGGTGCAGCACGAGGAACAGGGTCTCCCCGTAGCGCTCCAGCTTGGGCCGCTGGTGGCCCTCCATCGTGTCCTCCACCGCGAGTTCGTGGAGGTTGAGCACGCGGGCGGCCTCGTAGATCTCCTGTTCGTCCGGGTGGTCCAGGACCATCGTCAGGCACCCGCCGTCCTGCTCACCCCAGACGCGGAAGGCCTCGTCGGAGTCCTCGACCTCCCGGACCCGGCCCTCCCGCCCGACGACGGCGGCGTACGCGAGCGTCATCGGCCGCCTCAGTCCTCGATCAGGTCGCGCACGACGATGGTGTTCTCCCGGTCCGGGCCCACCCCGATCGCGGAGATGCGGCAGCCGGACAGCTCCTCCAGGGCCTCCACGTAGCGCCGGGCGTTGGCGGGCAGATCCTCCAGGGTCTTGGCCCCGGAGATGTCCTCGGTCCAGCCGTCGAAGTGCTCGTAGATGGGGGTGGCGTGGTGGAAGTCGGTCTGGGTCATCGGCATCTCGTCGTGGCGCACGCCGTCCACGTCGTAGGCCACGCACACGGGGATCTGCTCGATGCCGGTGAGCACGTCCAGCTTGGTCAGGAACAGGTCCGTGAACCCGTTGATGCGGGCGGCCTGCCGGGCCAGCACGGCATCGTACCAGCCGCAGCGGCGGGGGCGCCCGGTGTTCACGCCGTACTCCCCGCCGGTCTTCTGCAGGTAGGTGCCCCACTGGTCGAACAGCTCGGTGGGGAAGGGTCCGGCGCCCACGCGGGTGGTGTAGGCCTTCTGGATGCCGATGACCCGGTCGATGCGGGTGGGCCCCACTCCGGAGCCCACGCAGGCGCCGCCGGCGGTGGGGTTGGAGGAGGTCACGAAGGGGTAGGTGCCGTGGTCCACGTCCAGGAAGGTGGCCTGCCCGCCCTCCATCAGCAGGGTCCTGCCCTCGTCCAGGGCCTGGTTGAGCAGGAGGGTGGAGTCCACGATCATCGGCTTGAGCCGCTCGGCGTAGGAGAGGAAGTGCTGCACGATCTCCTCGGCCTCCACGTGGCGGCGGTTGTAGACCTTCACCAGCAGCTGGTTCTTCTGCCGCAGGGAGCCCTCCACCTTCTGGCGCAGGATGGACTCGTCCATGATGTCCTGCACGCGGATGCCCAGCCGACCCACCTTGTCCATGTAGGCCGGGCCGATGCCGCGCCCGGTGGTGCCGATGGCGCGCTTGCCGAGGAAGCGCTCGGTGACCTTGTCCATGGTCTGGTGGAAGGGGGCGACCAGGTGGGCGTTGGCGGAGATCCGCAGCCGGGAGGTGTCCGCACCGCGGGCTTCCAGCCCGTCGATCTCCGCGAACAGGGCCTCCGGGTTGACCACGACGCCGTTGCCGATCACAGGGGTGGCGTTGGGGCTGAGGATCCCGGCCGGCAGCAGCTTCAGCTCGAACTTCTCGCCGCCGACCACCACGGTGTGTCCGGCGTTGTTGCCGCCGTTGGGCTTGACGACGTAGTCCACGCGCCCGCCGAGCAGGTCCGTGGCCTTGCCTTTGCCTTCGTCGCCCCACTGGGCGCCCACGATGATGATTGCTGGCATGTCGAGAGAAGCTCTTCCTGGTCGGGGTGAGGCGCCCGGGCCTGCGCGGGCGCCGTCGTCGGGACGACGGCGAGCGGGCGCCGCCTCCCAGGATACCCGGTGCGCCCAGCGTGGGCGCCGGTTAGCCTGGTGTGCATGAGCTTCCTCGATGCCGCGCCGCGGGCCGCCGAGTCCATCCACCTCGTCTCCTGGGCCGGGTGGCCCAACTTCGGGGACGAGCTGATCGCCGCCCGGTGGCTGCGCTTCCTGGCCGAACACCGCCCGGAGGCGGAGGTGTGGCTGGACGTGCGCCACCCCGGCACGGTCTCCTCCCTGCTGCGCGGCCTGCACCCGCGGCTGCACGTCACGGACACCCTGTTCCGCGCCCTGGACGTCGCCGAGCACACCGCGGACCGCACCGTCGCGGACCTGGTGACGCACCTGGGCTCCCCGCACTTCGACTCCGGCCTGCTGGACCTGCGCGAAGCCGGCACCCTGCATCTGCTGGGCGGCGGCTACGTCAACGGGTACTGGTCCCGCAACGACGGGCTCGTGGAGGGGATGCGCGCCGCCGCCGAGATCTCCGGAGCGAAGCTGGTGGCCACCGGCCAGGGCATGATGCCGCTCGGAGCGGAGCTGTTCGAGGGCTTCGACCACGTGGGGGTGCGCGACCGGCCCAGCGCCCGCGCCCTGGGCATCGAGCGGGGCTACGACGACGCCTACCTTCTCGAGAATCCCCCGGCCCCCGCGCTGGACGGGGCTGAGCCGCGGGAGCTGTGGGTGTGCGTGCAGAGCGACGCCCTGGATCCCGACGCCTTCGAGCGGCTCATCGCCTGGACCCGCGAGCAGATCCGGGCCCTGGGCTTCCCCCGGGAGCGGGTGCGCTACGTCGAGGCCATCCCCGGGGACGACTACGCCGGCTACGAGCGGCTGAAGGATCTCATCGCCGAGGACGGCTTCCTGCCGTTCACCGCCTTCTGGCGGGACGGCTTCGACTTCGGTCCGCACCAGGTGTGGCTGAGCACCCGCTTCCACCACCACCTGGTGGGGGCCCTGCACGGGGCGCGCGGGATCGCCCTGAACGGGCACGGCGGCTACTACGACGTCAAGCACGAGTCCCTCCGGGACCTGGGCACCCGCTGGCTGCTCAGCGACGGCGACCCGTCCCGCCTGCACCGCCTGGAGGAGCTGCGCCGCCCGGCGGACTTCTCCGCGATCTGCGCGGCCAAGGTCCAGGAGGCCCGCTCGATCTACCGCTGAGCCTGCGCGCACCCGAACGCCCGAACGCCCGCGGCAGCGGCCCGGAGCCGGCGGCGGCTTCAGCCCTCTCGAGCCTTCCGGGAATGCGACGAGACCGGCCCGCCCGCCCGAACCCCCTGATCGGGGGCCGGACGGACGGGCCGGTCTCGCGCGGTGCGGGCCTCAGCGGTTGCCCAGCACCTCGTGGTCGTAGCGGTAGAGGAAGGCCGCCATCTGACCCCGCTCCACCGAGGCGGAGGGACGGAACGTGCCGTCGTTCCAGCCCTTGGCGATCTTCTGGTCATTCATCCACGCCACCTGCCGGTAGAACACGTAGTTGGTGCTCACGTCCTTGAACGGGGACTTGGCCGGCGGGGTGTAGGCCGGGGATCCGGCCATCCGGTACATGAACGCCGCCATCTGACCCCGCTCCACCGAGGCGGAGGGACGGAACGTGCCGTCGGGCCACCCCGTGGTGATGCCCTGCGAGGCCAGCCAGCTGATCTCCTTGTAGAAGACGTAGTTGGTGCTCACGTCCTTGAACGGGGACTTGCTCGGCGGGGTGTAGGCCGGGGACCCGGCCATCCGGTACAGGAAGGCCGCCATCTGTCCGCGCTCCACCGGGGCGGAGGGACGGTAGGTGCCGTCCGGCCATCCGGTGGTGATCTTCTTGGTCGCCAGCCATGCGATCTCGTTGTAGAAGGGGTAGGAGGTCGGCACATCCTTGAAGCGCGGGTTCTCCACGACCTCGGTCTTCCCGCTCTTCACGGTCAGCACCTGGGCGCGTCCGCCATCCTCGCCCTGCTTGATCCCGGAGAGATCCCCGGTGCCGTTGTGCAGGTGCAGGAACAGGGCCTGGGCGTCCTCCGCGGAGCCGCGGGTGACGCTCAGGGTGCCCGGCTCATCGCTGAGCAGCACGGAGTTGATCCTCTTCGAGGAGTCGAAGGCGACCTTCGGCTGGTTGGGCTTGAAGGTGATCGCGTCCGTGGAGTCGATCGCGTCGCTCTGAGCGTAGGAGAAGGTGGACACGGCGTAGCTGATCGACAGATCCTTCTGCGCCGGGTCCAGACCCATCTTCGTCAGGTCCACCGGCAGCACGATGGCGTTGGTGTCCATGGTGTTGGTGTCCGTGTCACCCCAGGAGCCGTTCAGCGGCTGCTGATCCGTGTACACGATGTTGCCCGCGCCGTCGCGCTGCAGGCTGTTGCCGACCACGCGGACCAGCCCGACCAGCGGGTAGTCCAGGCCGGTGGCCCGGGTGGTCACGACCACCCAGTCCGGGCGACCGTTGCCGTCGGTGTCCAGCAGCACCTGGAATTCGCTGCTCGGCATCACCGAGACGAGGTTGCCCCAGGTGGAGATGCCGATGGCGAGCTTGCCGTCCTTCACCGCCGTGCCCACGTACTGCAGGTCCAGGGCCTGAGTGGACGGGGCCGGCAGGGAGGTGGACTGCAGCCGCGGGGAGCTCGCGCCGAGCTCGAAGGCGCCCAGGGCGGAGCGGTAGCCGCCCTGGTTCAGGGCCGTCCCGGCCAGGCTGACCTGGGTCTGGGCGGTCTTGGCGTCCTTGAACTCGATGGCGTTGGCGTCCACCTTCATGTCCGAGACCGGCTTCGGGGCGATCTGCAGCGGCAGCCGCAGGTCCTGGCCGTTCTCGGAGAGCACCAGCCGGCCGGAGAGGCTGCCGATGTACTGGCGGGCCTTGCCCAGCTGGATCTTGGCCTGGGCCGGGTCCTGGGTCTTGACCAGGGCCTTCGGGTCCACGGTGGCCGTCACGGTGATGGTGGCCTTCCCGCCGGAGCCCACCGAGACGGTGGGATCGTAGGAGAAGGAGACCCCGGGCATCTGCGTGGTCCCGGCGAAGGAGACCACGTAGGTGTGGGCCCGGTTGCCGATGTTGTCCACGGTGATCTTCCGGGTGAACCTCTGCACGCCGCCGTTGGTCTTGGCCTCGGTGACGCCGAAGCTCTGGCTGACGATGTCCGGGCGATCCGCGTTGTAGACGATGACGTCTTGGTTCACGGCCCGCACCGCATCCACCCGGCCGGACCCGACCCGCTCCACGGACTCCGTGGTGCCGTTGGCGTTCTTGACGTCGTGGGTCGCGGTGTTCATGATCGCGGCCTTGACGTTCTGCGGGGTGTAGTTCCGGTGCTTCTGCCAGACCAGAGCCGCCACCCCGGAGGTGTGCGGGGTGGCCATGGAGGTTCCAGTCATCACCTCGATGCCGTTGCCCGAGCCCACGCCCGCGGAGGCGATCGAGGTGCCGGGGGCGGCGACGTCGGGCTTGGTGTACCCGGCCGAGCCGTGCTCGCCGCGGGAGGTGGAGGCGTTGGAGTAGTCCTGGGAACCGCTGTCCACCCGGCCGGCGCCGATCATGCCCGGGCCGACCTTGATGCGCAGGGTCCCGGCCTTCGCCGCGGCGTCCACCTTGTCCGCGGAGGCCTTGTCCAGGCGGATGCCCGGGATCCCGGAGTTGCCGGCGATCCCGGCGTCCTCGACCGTGACGTCGCTGGTCAGCACCACGCCCTTGGCCCCGGCGTTCTGGGCGTTGTCGAAGCGGACCTTGGAGCCGCAGGGGTACTGCCCCGTGGCGTCATCGGCCCAGTCCAGGTACACCCACTTGCCGGCGAAGTCCTGCCCGGTGAAGGGCTGGCAGCCGTACTTGTTGGCCTCGGGCACGGTGGTCACGGTGCCCTCCAGCTGCTCCGGCTTGGCGGCCGTGTAGTCGAAGGACTGGCTGTAGGAGCCGGTCACATCGCCCTTCACATCCTCCGGGGCCAGGACCTCGGCCTGGTCCACGGCCACGGTGGAGCCGATGGAGTTGGCCACGGTCAGGGCGGAGGTGGCGCTGCCCGGGCTGCCGGCGACGTCGTAGGAGTCCCCGGCGTTGCCCGCGGCGATCACGGAGAGGACCCCGGCCCGGTTCAGGGCGTTGACGATGTCGTTCTCCGGGTCATCGGCGATGCCGAAGTCCGAGCCGATGGAGATGCTCGCGATCTGCGCGGCATCCGAGTAGTCCCCGTCCCCGTTGGGATCCAGGGTGCGGTCCAGGGCGGCGCCGACCAGATTGGTGGAGCCCTCGCAGCCGAAGACCCGCAGCGAGGTCAGCTTGGCCTCGGGGGCGGTGCCCGGTCCGATCTTCATGGCCTTGACCTCATCCGCGGTGAGCTTGGAGTAATCCCCCGTGAAGGTCTTGCCGTCCTTCGTCACCCCGTAGCCGCCGGCGGTGCCCGCGACGTGGGTGCCGTGCCCGGCGGCCTTGCAGTCCAGCGGGTTGGCATCCGGCTGCGGGACGGAGGTGGCCAGGCGGGCGTCGTAGGCGTCACCGGCCAGGTCGTAGCCGGAGATGACCTTGTTCGGGTCGATCAGCCCGGAATCCTTCGTGGGGAAGGTCTTCAGGTCCTTGGCCTTGGCGTAGGCCTCCTGGGTGCCCGGTCCGCCGAAGTCCGCGTGGGTGTAGTCCAGGCCGGTGTCGATGACGGCGATGGTCACGTCCTTGCCGGTGACGCCGGGGTTCTCCCAGGCGCTCGCGGCGCCGGTGTCCACATCCGCTCCGGCGTTGACCCGCTCCTTCGGGATGATCTTGGAGATGCGCTGGACGTCGTCGCGCTCGGCGAGCTTCTTGATCTGGTCCGCATCCCCCTGCATGGCCACCCCGCGCAGGGCGTTGTGGGTGGTGTAGAGGACCTGGGAGCCGGAGTCCCCGGCCATCTGCTGGCCGGTGGCCTGGACCTGGCCGGCGATGGCCTGGACCTGGCTGGCGCGGTTCTGCAGCTCTCCGCCGACGCGACCGCCGGCCTGGGTGGCCTCGAAGGCGCTGACGCCCTTGAGCTGGACGTACACGGCGATGTTCCCGTGGGCCTGGGCGACGTCGTCGGCGAGGACCGGGGAGGAGGAGCCTGCGGACAGCGAGGTGTCATCCGGGGCGCTGCCCTGGATGGTCTCGGCGAAGGCTGGCAGGCCCGAGGACAGGGCCAGCGTGAGCCCGAGTGCCGCCGCCGCGCAGGCTTTCGCGCTGCGGCGGGACCCGGAGAGGAATCGTGGAGACATCGACGTTCCTTCGGTGCGAGGGATGGGGGAGGCCCCGCCCTGACGAGCGGAGATTTCTCTAACATGTCCTACGGATCACGTGAGGTCAAGCACTTCCCGTGAAGTTCCTGTAAATCTTCCTATGTGTCTCCCGGTCGCCGCCGGATCTGGGGCAGGATGGACGCTCCCCCGGCGACGCCATCGACCAGAACATCCACCAGAACCGACCCGTGAGGATCTCCGTGACCCAGCAGCCGCAGCACCAGCCCTACGCCCAGCAGCCCGTCCCCGAGGCGCCGAACGTGCGCGTCCTGGCGGTGCTCTCCCACCTCTCCTCGCTGCTGGGCCTGGTGATCTCGGTGGGCACACTGAGCTTCCTGGGGCCGCTGATCTTCTGGTTCGTCTACCGGGACCGACCGGAGTACGCCTTCGTGCGGGCCTGCTCCGCAGGGGCGTTCAACTTCAACCTGATGCTGTGGCTGGTGAACATCGCCGCGGGCATCCTGGCCCTGGTGACCCTGGGCATCGGCCTGATCGCGGCCGTGCCGATCTGGGGCGTCACCTCCCTGGCCGCGATCATCTTCCACATCATCGGGGCCGTGCAGGCCCACCGCGGCGAGGTCTTCCGCTACCCCCTGCAGATCCGCGTGCTGCGCTGAGGCAGGAACGGGGCGCGGGCCGCGATGGGCCCGCGCCCCGCACCTTCGGCTGAGTTCGCGCCTCAGTCCGCGGCGGCCAGATCCGGGTAGGCCTCGGCCACCCCGGCGCAGGTGATCCGCCCGTCCCGGGCGTTCAGCCCCGCGGCCAGCCCGGCGTCCTGCACCAGGGCCTCCTCCACACCCTCGGCCAGGCGCAGCGCGTACGGCAGGCTGGCGTTGTTCAGGGAGGCCGTGGCCGTGCGCGGCACCGCGCCCGGCATGTTGGCCACGCAGTAGTGTCGGATGCCCTCCACCTCGAAGATCGGGTCCTGATAGGTGGTGGGGTGGGAGGTCTCGAAGCAGCCGCCCTGGTCGATCGCGACGTCGATCAGCAGCGTCCCCGGCTTCATGATGCCCAGGTGCTCCCGGCGCACCAGCTTGGGGGCGGCCGCGCCCGGCACCAGCACGGAGCCGATGACGACGTCGGCCTCGCGCAGCTCCCGCTCGATGGTCGCCGGGTTCGAGGCGAGCACCCGCGCGGTGGCGCCGAACAGCTCGGTCAGCTGCCGCACCCGGGGCAGGTAGGCGTCCAGGATGGTCACCTCCGCCCGCAGCCCCACGGCCAGCTGCGCCGCCTGGGTGCCCACGACACCGCCGCCGAGCACCAGGACCCGCGCCGGACGCACTCCGGGGGTTCCGCCGAGCAGGATGCCGGGCCCGCCCTCGGTGCTCAGGGTGTGCTGGGCGGCGGCCTGGGCCGCCAGGCGCCCGGCGATTTCGGACATCGGCGCCAGCAGCGGCAGGGCCCGGCCCTCGCGCACGGTCTCGTAGGCGATCGCTGTGGTCCCCGCGCTCAGCAGGGCCTCGGTCAGCGGCCGATCCGCGGCCAGGTGCAGATAGGTGAACAGGGTCAGGTCCTCACGCAGGAACCCGAATTCGGAGGCAATGGGCTCCTTGACCTTGACCAGCAGCTCGGCCTCGCCCCAGGCCTCCTCCTGGGTGGTCAGCCGCGCCCCGGCCCGCTCGTACTGCTCGTCGGTGAAACCGGAGCCCTCTCCCGCGCCTCGCTGGATGAGGACCTCGTGTCCGCGGTCGGCCAGGGCGTGCACGCTGTCCGGCGTGAGCCCGACCCTCCGCTCGCTGGGCTTGATCTCGGTGGGAACACCGATGCGCATGGGAGCATCCTCCGGTTGGTCGTGGGTCTCGGATGGGGATGGCCCACCACGTCGTGGTCCGCACCACCATCATGACACGAGGTGCCGATCACACCGAACAGGAGCGCGCTCCGTGTCGGGCATCCGGAGCCGCCCACCCGGTCCCCGGCCTCAGCCGGCGAGGTGCTCCCTCGCGGTCGGGTCGGCGTCGTGCAGGAAGGCCTCGATGCGGTGGGCCTCATCCTCCTCGCCGATGGCGGCGGCGGCCTGCCCCAGCAGGTGCAGGCAGGTCAGGAAGCCGCGGTTGGGCTCGTGGGAGTACGGTACCGGCCCGTGGCCCTTCCAGCCGTGGGCCCGCAGGGCATCGAGACCGCGGTGGTAGCCCACCCGGGCGTAGGCGTAGCCCTCCACGAGGTACCCCTGCTCCAGGGCGTCGCCGGCGATGACGGACCAGGCGAGGGAGGACTTCGGGAAGGCCTTCACCAGGTCCTCGCCTTCGTCGCCGGCCTCGATGCGGACCCGCACCTGCGGCTCCTCCTCCAGCAGGGTGGGCTCGGGGGCGTCCAGCAGATTCTTTCCGGCCAGGGACATGGCGGCTCCTCACGTGCTCGCTTGCGGGGTTGACGGCCAGCCTATCCCGCCCGACGCGACGACGCCGCCCCCGGGTCCCTTCCGCGGGGGAAGGGCCGGGGGCGGCGTGGACTGCGCGGGATCCGCTTACTTCATGCGGGTGCCGGCGGAGCCGAGGTTCTGGCAGGCCTCGACCACGCGGTCGGCCATGCCCTCCTCGGCCTTGGCGCCCCACACGCGCGGGTCGTACATCTTCTTGTTGCCGACCTCGCCGTCGATCTTCAGCACGCCGTCGTAGTTGGCCAGCATGTGCCCGGCCACCGGACGGGTGAACGCGTACTGGGTGTCGGTGTCCACGTTCATCTTGATGACGCCGTAGGAGACGGCGTCGGCGATCTCCTGGGCGGTGGAGCCGGAGCCGCCGTGGAAGACGAGGTCGAAGGGCTTGTCCTTGCCCAGCTTCTGCCCGACCTCGGACTGGATCTGCTGCAGCAGCTCGGGGCGCAGCTTCACGTTGCCCGGCTTGTACACGCCGTGGACGTTGCCGAAGGTCAGGGCGGTCATGTAGCGGCCCTTCTCCCCGTTCTGGCCCAGCGCGTCGATGGTCTTCAGGGCGTCCTCGGTGGTGGTGTAGAGGGAGTCGTTGATCTCCCCGACCACGCCGTCCTCCTCGCCGCCGACGGCGCCGATCTCCACCTCGAGCACGATGTGGGCCTTGCCGGTGCGCTCGATCAGCTCGGAGCCGATCTTGAGGTTCTCATCCAGCGCGATCGCGGAGCCGTCCCACATGTGGGAGTTGAAGATCGGGTCCTCGCCGCGGGCCACGGCCTCCTCGGACTTCTTCAGCAGGGGCAGCACGAAGCCGTCCAGCTTGTCCTTGGGGCAGTGATCGGTGTGCAGGGCGATGTTGACGTCGTACTGCTGGGCGACCTCGCGGGCGAAGGCGGCGAAGGCCAGGGAGCCGACGACCATGTCCTTCTTGGAGGCGCCGGACCAGTAGGCCGCACCGCCGGTGGAGACCTGGATGATGCCGTCGGACTCCGCCTCGGCGAAGCCGCGGATCGCGGCGTTGAGGGTCTGGGAGGAGGTCACGTTGATCGCCGGGTAGGCGAAGCCCTTCTCCTTGGCGCGGTCGAGCATCTGCGAGTAGACGTCTGGGGTGGCAATGGGCATGGCAGGCTCCTTCTTCGACGACGTGCGCGCCAGCCGGTCTGGCGGTGCGCCTTCCGAGCGGTCCGGTGCTCGTCCCCCGTCAGCGGTGGGTGCGCCGTCGCTCGCTCGGTCCTCAGTCTACCAACGGATTGCGTGTGATCCAGAGGGTTTGGCCCGGTGTTTCGGAACCGAACCCACAGAAACCCACATCCGCGGCGTCGCCCCCCCCCCGGACACGGGGGCGCCCGCCCCGGCCCGTGATGGGCCGGAGCGGGCACCCCTTCCGGGTTCCCGGATCAGTAGGGCAGCGAGTACAGCTGCTGATCCGCGGCCCGGGGATCGCGGTCATCGTCCCCCAGGAGCAGGAACATCCGGTGCTGCTCCCCAGCAGAGTCCCGATAGGACAGGGTGTACCGGCCGGAGGGCAGCTGCGGGAGCACCCCACCCTCCAGGACCGCCGCGGTGGGTCCATCCTGCTTCCAGGTGGTCCCGGCATCCACGGTCACCGCATTGCCGGTCACGGAGTCCCGATAGGTGATGTCCACCTGCGGGTTCTGCTCGACCACCTCGGCCGCGGTCCGCGGATCCACGGCCCCCACCGTCAGGGACTCGAGCCCGATCTGGCGGACGGGCACCCCGAGGACCCGGGTCTGGTGCGCGTTCTCCTCCGTCATGACCGGCTCCAGGTCCGCGCCGTTGGAGTAGACGGTGCCCATCTCCAGCTGCGGGGCGGAGCTGGGCTTACCGTCGGGGTCCAGGTAGATGGGCCCGCCCGCGGCGCCCTCGGCGAACTCAGGGGTCACCGGGCCGCGGATCTGCACCATCTGATGGCCCAGGTCCTGGGCGATCAGGGGGTGCTCGGAGAGGTCCAGGACCCCGTCCTTCACGGGGAAGACCTGGGTCTGGCCGCAGGTGCCGTCCCCGATCTTCACGTCGTACTGCCCATCCGGGGCGTTCACGAGGGTCGAGTCCCCGGCCCCGGCGGGCACCTTCACCTCGAACTTCGGGGAGGAGACGCCGTTCTGCTCGAACGCGCCGAACTGACCGGCCGGGTGCGGCAGCGTGAAGGCCGCCGGGGCCGTGCCGTGGCCCTCCAGCCACTGACCCTCGTTGGGCTCAGCCCCCCGGGGAGCCGGCGTCGGTGGGCGCCTGGCACAGCCCCGTGCCGCCGGCGGGGGCGGCCTGGGCCGGGACCGCGGAGGCCCCGAGGACGCCGATGCCGAGCATCGCGGCCGCCGCCGCGGAGGCGATGGTTCGTCGAGCGGACTTCTGGGTGTCACCGGTATCCATGGATCTCAGCTCCTTATGTTAGGGATTCGCTTTGATTCGCCCCATGGATCGAGGTTGCGATTTCACGCTATCGACCCCGCCGGGGTCGACAAGAGCTCGCCTCGAAATCCCCGGTATTTTTTCGCTGCACCTCGGAAACAGACTCCTGACCTGCGGATATAGCGACGCTCAGCGAATCCATATGCTGAGATGCGCGCTTTCTTCCGGCGCGTTCGGAGAATGTTCGCCTTTTCGTGACCATCGCGCGCAGAGGTCACGGATCCATCACTTTTCCTTGCGCGATCACGCATCGCGGCGCGCCGTCACGGGCCATCTCAGGCGGAAGGGGCCGGACCTTCCGGATGCTGGCCGAAGGCGTGCCTGCGGATCCAAGCGTGCATGGCCACGGCCGCCGCGGCCGAGGCGTTGATGGAGCGGGTGGAGCCGAACTGCGCGATGGACAGCGTGGCCTGCGCGGCTTGCTTCATCGGCTCCGACAGGCCCGGACCCTCCTGCCCGAAGACCAGGACGCACTCGCGCGGCAGATCGAAGGTCTCCAGGGGTACGGAGTCCGGGAAGTTGTCGATGCCGATCACCGGTAGCCCGGCCTCCTCGGCCCAGGCCCGGAACTCCTCCACCGTGGCGTGGTGGCGCACGTGCTGGTACCGGTCGGTGACCATGGCCCCGCGCCGGTTCCACCGGCGTCGCCCCACGATGTGCACCTCACGGGCCAGGAAGGCGTTGGCGGTGCGCACCACGGAGCCGATGTTCAGGTCGTGCTGCCAGTTCTCGATCGCCACGTGGAAGCCGTGCCGGCGGGTGTCCAGCTCCGCGACGATCGCCTCGGTGCGCCAGTACCGGTACTGATCCGCGACGTTGCGCCGGTCCCCCTCGGTCAGCAGCTGCGGGTCCCACTGCGGGCCCTGCGGCCACGGCCCCTCCCACGGACCCACGCCGACGACGTGCCCGGGCGGGATGGTCGCGGAGTCCTCCGGGGCCGCGGGACCGGAGTCGGAGGCAGCGGTCTCGGGGGAAGCGGCGTCGGCCGATGCGGCGTCGTCGGGCGCGCTCGGATCCCGGTCGGTCACCGGGTCAGTCGTCCAGGCCGAGCTCGGACTTGGAGTAGGCGTACAGGCAGGGCACGCCCGCGGCCTCTTCGATCCGCTCCTTCGCTCCCGTGGCGCGATCCACGATCACGGCCACGGCCACCACGTTGGCTCCGGCCGCGCGCAGCGCCTCCACCGCGGTCAGCGCGGAGCCGCCGGTGGTGGAGGTGTCCTCCACGACCACGACGTCGCGGCCCTCCACCGAGGGGCCCTCCACCTGGCGCCCCATCCCGTAGGACTTCTGCGCCTTGCGCACCACGAAGGCGTCCACCGGGCGGTCCTGATCCCCGGCCGCGCGCATGATCGCGGTGCCCACCGGGTCCGCGCCCATCGTCAGCCCGCCGGCCGCGGCGAACTCGATGCCGTGGCGGTCCAGCAGGTCCAGCATGACCTGGCCCACCAGGCGGGAGGCCTCGTGGTGCAGGGTGATGCGGCGCAGGTCCACGTAGTAGTCGGCCTCCAGCCCGGAGGCCAGGGTGACCTTGCCGCGCACCACAGCGAGCTCCACGATGAGGTCGCGCAGCCGCTCACGGGCCGCGTCGATGGACGGGGTCTGGGACAGGGAGGAAGTCATGGCGCCCATTCTACGGGCGGGGGCCCGTCTCCGTCCCGGTCTCGGCCCGGGTCGTCACCAGGCGGGCGCAGGCGTAGGCGACCGCCACGGCCAGGACGATGGGCAGGAACGCGGAGGCCGGCTGATCGGTGAAGCCGATGGTCAGCAGGATCGCGGTCAGCGGGGCGTTCATGGACACCGCGAGGAAGGCGGCGGCCCCCAGCAGCGCCCACGGGGTCGGATCCGTTCCGGGCAGGGCCAGCGCCGCCAGATCCCCCAGCAGCGCACCGGCCACCGCGCCCAGAGAGAACCCGGGGGTCAGGGTGCCGCCCACCGCCCCCGCTCCCAGGGTGGCCAGGATCAGCAAGGCCTTGACCCCCAGCAGCACGGCTGCCGTACCGGGGGCGCCGCCGTCGTAGGCCCACTGGGCCGCGGCCAGGCCGTTGCCCAGGGCCTGCGGCAGGGCCAGGGAGACCGCCCCGGTGAGCAGAAAGGCCAGCGGCAGACCGAGCAGCTGGCGCCAGCCGGTCAGGCGGCGGGACTGCACGCGCGCGACGACGCGGCGGAAGCCCAGCGCGGGCAGGGCCAGCACCAGCCCCACCGCCACGGCCGCCAGCAGCACCGGCCAGCTCCCCTCCAGGGCCTCGACCCGGTAGAAGGGCAGCGGGGAGACGGTCAGTCGGGCGACGATCGTCGCCAGGGCGCAGGTGCCCAGGGCCAGCACCGCGCAGTCCAGGGCGAAGGAGGCCAGCAGGATCTCCAGGGCGAAGCCCGCCCCGGCCAGGGGCACGTGGTACACCGCGGCCAGGCCCGCCGCCGCCCCGCAGGCCACCATGGTCCGCCGCTGCGCCGGGTCCAGCCCGAGGGCGTCCCCGATCCGCCCGGCGAACAGCGCGCCGATCTCCCGGGGAGCCACCTCCCGGCCGATCGAGGCCCCGCCGCCCACGGCGATCACCTGCGCGAAGGAGTTGACGATCCCGCGCAGCATCGGGGGTCGACGCCGCACCGGGGTGTCCCCGGCGACCATGCCCTTCACGGACTGCACCGGCGGCTGCGGGCGGCGCAGCAGCCACCACAGCAGGGAGACCACGGCCCCGACGATCAGCAGAGCCAAGACGCGCCGAGGGCCGTCCACCTCGGAGTACGGGTCCGTGTAGGGGCTCGCGGCGGTGCCGAAGCACAGGTGCTGCACCGCGTGCAGGGTCCAGGACATCCCCGCCCCACCGAGGCCGGAGGCGACGCCGATCAGCACCATGGCGAGCAGGAGGCGGGGGCGGAACACGGGGGCGGCGGACACGAGCGTCATCCTATCCGCCCCGACCCGCCCCACTCCTTCGCCGCGCGCCGACCGGCGGACCGCACGCACCGACGTCGACCCCGGACCACCCCCATGGTCTGCTGTGGCCTTGCTCACTATGCTCGGAGTCATACCGCCTCCCGGTGAGGCGGGGCCCCCGGCGCCGGGCCGGGCGGCCGAGCGGACATCGGATGAGGAGATGACCACGATGACCCAGCGGCACCAGCCCACCACACACCGACTGCCCACCGGCCGCCGACGCGCCGTCGCGATGACCGCGCTCGGCGTCGCCGCCCTGACCCTGAGCGGGTGCGGCTCGAGCGGGACCGACGCCGATTCCTCCCCGGCTCCCACCACCGCCGCCGCCAGCGCCGCGACCGGAGGGACGGCGTCGGGGACGACCTCCCCCGCGCCGAGCGGCGAGCCCACCGGGGCCACCGCGACGAGCAGCGCCCCGGCGGATGCGGCCCTGTCCTTCGACGGCACCGCACCCCTGCCGGTGACCGCGGACCAGCTCGGCGCCGCCGGCAGCCGCGGCTCCATGTCCCCCAACGGGCTGGGCAGCCCGGAGCAGACCCTGCGCACCGCCGACGGCGGCACCGCCCCGGACGGGACCTACCAGGTCTCCGCCGGGGATGGGCGCGAGGGCGCGACCGCCGAGGTGCAGGTCCGCGGCGGGGTGTTCTCCCTGGAGCAGGACGCCTTCTCCACCCTGCTCGCGG
The DNA here is from genome assembly GCF_001570865.1 of Rothia kristinae NBRC 15354. Taxonomy (GTDB): domain Bacteria; phylum Actinomycetota; class Actinomycetes; order Actinomycetales; family Micrococcaceae; genus Rothia; species Rothia kristinae. The sequence goes on along the minus strand of NZ_BCSM01000008.1, from coordinate 70,194 downwards.
ACAAGATGAACTACATGGTGCAGGTCCAGGGTCCGCTGGACGCGCAGGGCGGGGTCCCCGCCGAGCCGGAGATCCTCCTCGGCGCGGTGCAGTACCAGATGGGCAGCGACCTGCCCGGTCCCACCGGCAACGCCCGGAACATCACCGGGGTCCCGACGGTCCAGCAGGGCTTCTCCGAGCTGCCGATGGGGCAGGTCGAGGGCGGTGCCGCGACCGGCCAGATGGACACCTCCGGGCTGAGCGTGCCGCGGGCCGGGTACGTGGACGCGGCCACCGGCCGGTGGATCTCCGGCACCATCCGGGGGCTGCGCTGGTCCACCACCGCCGACGGCGCCCCGGCCCTGACCGGGGAGGGGCTGAAGCAGCTGCGCTCCGGGCGGTACACGTTCACCTACAGCGACGCCGCAGGGGCCCAGCACCACTTCTTCCTCTTCGTCACGGGCCAGGAGGCCGGGTCCCTGCGCAGCCCGCTGTACTCCCTTCCCTACGCCGGGTAGGGGTAGCCGAGGCCGGGTCGGCGGCCCGGGCGCCGCGGGACCAGGCTTCAGAGGAACCAGGGTTCAGAGGGAGAAGACCCAGACCGCCAGGGTCATGGTGGTCGCGGTGACCAGCACCAGGAAGATCAGGTTCAGCCAGAATCCGCCCTTGACCATCTGCCCGATAGTCACGTAACCGGAGCCGTAGGCGATGGCGTTCGGCGGGGTGGCCACCGGCAGCATGAAGGCGCAGGTCGCGGCCAGGGCCACGGGGATCGCCAGCAGCATCGGCTCCAGGCCCATGCCCATCGCCACCCCGCCGGCGACGGGCAGGAAGGTGGCCGCCGTCGCGGTGTTGGAGGTCAGCTCGGTGAGGAACAGGACCAGGCAGGCCACCAGCGCCACGATCAGCACCACGGGGATCCCCTCCAGCCCGGCCGCCTTCTGCCCGATCCACTCGGTCAGCCCGGAGGAGGTGAACTGCCCAGACAGGGCCAGACCGCCGCCGAACAGCAGCAACACGCCCCACGGCAGCTTGACCGCGGTGTCCCAGTCCAACAGGCGCACGCCCTTCTTCGCCCCGGCGGGCATCAGGAACAGCAGCACCCCCACCGCGATGGCGATGCCGGCGTCGGAGATCGGCGCCTCCTTGCCCCAGATCAGCGGCACCCCGATCCACGCGGCGGCCGCGAGCACGAAGATCACCAGGACCCGCATCTCGCCGCGGCTCATGCGCCCCAGCTTCTGCATCTCGTGGCGGATCAGCTCCCGACCCCCGGGGATCTCCTTGATCTCCGGACGGAACAGCACCTGGGTGAGCATGAACCAGCAGATCACCAGCCCGACGACGGCCAGCGGGACCCCGACCAGCATCCAGTGCCCGAAGCCGATCTCGATGCCGTGGGTGTCGGCCATGTAGCCGCGCAGCAGCGTGTTGGGCGGGGTGCCGATCAGGGTGGCCAGGGAGCCGATGGAGGCGGCGTAGGCGATGCCCAGCATCAGGGCGGTGCCGAAGTTGGACTTGATGATCTCCCGCTGCGCCTCGTCCTGGGGTTCGCCCGGCTCCCCGCCGAAGCCGGGCTCCTCCGCGGCCTGCCCCGAGTCCGCCTGCCCCTCGGCGTCGGCCGTCGAGGCCGAGGCCGTCTGCTCCTTGCCGATGTTCAGCACCAGGGTCAGCACGGAGACGCCGATGGGCAGCATCATCACGGCGGTGGCGGTGTTGGAGACCCACATGGACAGGAATCCGGTGGCGATCATGAACCCGGCGACCATCGCGGAGGGCTTGGTGCCCATGACCTTGAGGGTCAGCAGCGCGATGCGCCGGTGCAGGTTCCACCGCTGCATGGCCAGGGCGAGGAGGAATCCGCCCATGAACAGGAAGATCACGTTGTTGCCGTAGGAGGCGCCGACGTCGTCGAACTTCACCCCGTCCTCGAAGATGGGGAACACGATGAGCGGGATCAGGGCGGTGGCGGGGATCGGCAGGGCCTCGGTCATCCACCACACGCCCATCAGCACGGCGACGGCGCCGGTCAGCCGCGCGGAGTCCGGCATCTGATCGGCGGGCAGCAGGAACCAGACCAGCACGGCGAGCACGGGCCCGCCGATCAGGCCGAGCAGGCGCTTGGTCCGCTCGCCGCGCTCCACGGCGGGGCTGCGCTGACCCCGGGAGAGCTGCACCTGGCCGATGGCCTGGGTGGGGTTCGGTTCGTAGCTGCGCAGGTGATCCCCGGTGACGTGCGGATGCTCCATGGCGGCGGACCTGACCTTCCTCTCGACGCTGAGTGATCGGTGCCACCGACCCTAGCCGTCCCCCCGCCGTGTGACCCACTCGTGACGACGCCGCGCCGAGCCGCGACGGACGCTTCGGGGCGGGTAGCTGGGATCCGCGTCAGCCGATCCGCCAGCCCGGGGGCAGCGGGGCGCGCAGCTTGGCGAGCATCTCCTCGTATTCGGCCGCCGGGTCCGAGTCCGCGACGATCGCTCCGCCGGCGCCGATACTGGCCGTCGTCGCCTCCGGGTCCTCGCCGCGGGTCAGCACGAGGGTGCGGATCACGACGGCGAGGTCCGCCGTCCCGTCCGCGCCGATCCACCCGAGGGTCCCGGAGTAGATCCCGCGGGCCCGGCCCTCCAGCCGGTCGATGATCTCCAGGGTCCGCGGTTTGGGCGCCCCGGTCATGGACCCGGGCGGGAGACACGCGGCCAGCAGGTCCGCCGCGGTGCGCCCGGGGCGCAGCCTCCCGCGCACGGTGGAGACCAGCTGGTGGACGCTGGCGTAGGTCTCCACCCCGAACAGCACCGGCACCCGGATGCTGCCCGGGTGGCAGACCCGGGAGAGGTCGTTGCGCATCAGGTCCGCGATCATGAGGTTCTCGGCCCGGGTTTTGGGGTCGGCGGCCAGGGCTCGGGCGCAATCCGCGTCGACCTGCGGGTCCGCGCTGCGGGCCGCGGTGCCCTTGATGGGCTTCGCCTCGCACCACCCGTCGGCCGCGACCCGCAGGAACCGCTCGGGTGAGGAGCACAGCACCGCGAAATCCCCGCCCCACAGGAAGGCCGCGTGCGGGGCCGGGTTGGCCCGGCGCTGGGCGAGGTAGAGGCCCAGGGCCGTCGGCAGGCTCAGCGGTCCCGCCAGCGTCGCGCTCGTCTCGGCGGTGAGGCAGACCTCGTAGGAGTTCCCGTCGCGGATCTCGGCCAGCGCGGCGCGCACGGCGGTCTCGTACCCGGTGCGGTCCGGGGCGGGCAGGACGACGTCGGCCCAGCGGCCCAGGGCCGACGGTAAGGCCGCCTGCGGTTCTGCTCCATCGACGGCGTCGCGCACCGCATCGGCGATCCTCCGGACCCAGGCGGGGTCTCCGACGGCCCAAGCGCGCCCCGTGCGGTGGTCGACCAGGACGTGGCGGCGCACCCGCACCCACCAGGAGTCCGGGGTGGGCGCCGCGCGCGGGGGCCGGGAGTCTGCGCGGAAGTCCTCCAGATCCGCCGCGGCCTCGTACCCGAGGAAGCCGACCGCTCCGCCGTGCAGGGCCGGAGCGTCCTCCGGCAGCCCCGGAACGGGAGCGGGAGGCTCCTGCGGGGCGGGTACGGCGAAGCCCGCTCCGGTGCGCAGATCCTCGGATGCCGCAGCACCCAGGGCGCTCCACCCCGATCCCGTGGCGGAGGTGTCCAGCCACCAGGCCACCCGCTCGACGTCGGCCGGGGAACCGGCGGATGAGGGCCCACGGTCCAGGAGGATGATGGGCGCCAGCTCCTGCGCGCTCAGGCCCGTGGGCAGCTCATGCGCCCGGACGGCGTCGCTCACCGCCCGCAACCCGCCGCGATGGCGCGACCCTGCGGGGTCGGTTCCCCGCGGAGGACTGCGAAGACCTCCGGCGGGAAGGGGCGCGGTGCCATGGTTCCTCGCTTCCTGGGGGGGGCGGGTCGGGAGTCCCTGCGATCCTACCGACGGCTCGGCCGGGCCCGCGGGCATAGGCTGAAGCGCAGCACACATACTGCCGCTATCCACCACTTCAGGAGGAGCCCCATGGCCTCGCTCTCCCGTCGCATCGTCCGCTCCGCAGCCGCCGCCGGCGCGGCCGGACTCGCAGGCCTGGCCGTGCGGGACGCCCTGCAGCCGCGCCACTCGATCCTGCGCACCTTCCCCCTCCTGGGCCATGCCCGCTTCGCGATGGAGCGGATCCGCCCGGAGATCCAGCAGTACTTCATCGAGAGCAGCTACGACGGTCGACCCTTCGACCGCGACACCCGCTCGATGATCTACCAGTACGCCAAGGGCCTGGGCGGGGAGCAGGCCTTCGGCACGGAGCGGAAGGTCCTCCAGCCGGGACAGGACTACCTGCGCCACACCATGTCCCCCGTGCCCGTGATGGAGGAGGAGCCGCGCCAGCGCCTGGGCGGACCGGACTGCACCCGACCGTACGAGATCTCCCTGTTCAACATCTCCTCGATGAGCTTCGGCGCCCTGTCCGCCAACGCCGTGCTGGCCATGAACAAGGGCGCCGCCCTGGGCGGGTTCTCCCAGGAGACCGGGGAGGGCGGGCTCAGCGAGTACCACCTGGAGCACGGGGCGGACATCATCTGGGAGTTCGGCTCCGGGTACTTCGGGTGCCGCACCGAGGAGGGACGCTTCGACGACGAGGTCTTCGCCCGCAAGGCCGCCCTGCCGCAGGTCAAGGGCGTGCTCATCAAGATCAGCCAGGGCGCCAAGCCCGGGATCGGCGGAGTGCTGCCGGCGTCGAAGGTGACGCGGAAGATCGCGGAGACCCGCGAGGTCCCGATGGGCCAGGACGTGATCTCCCCCGCCGCGCACCCCGAGTTCTCCACGCCGCGCGAGCTGCTGGAGTTCGTGGACCGGGTGCGACGCGGGGCCGACGGCAAGCCGGTGGGCATCAAATTCTGTGTGGGCTCGCGCATCGAGGTGCTCTCCCTGTGCAAGGCCATGCTGGACACCGGGATCACCCCGGACTGGATCACCGTGGACGGCTCCGAGGGCGGCACCGGCGCGGCACCGGTGGAGTACGAGGACTCCGTGGGGGTGCCGCTGACGGACGGGATCATCATCGTGCACAACGCCCTGGTGGGTGCCGGGCTGCGGGACCGAGTCGCGATCGGGGCGGCCGGGAAGGTGGTCGGCGGGGCCGACGTCGTGCGCCGGATCGCGCTGGGCGCGGACTTCACCAACTCCGCGCGCGGGATGATGATGGCCACCGGGTGCATCCAGGCGCAGCGGTGCAACACCAACCGCTGCCCCTCCGGGGTGGCCACCCAGGATCCGTGGCTGTCCCGCGGGGTGGATGTGGAGGACAAGGCCCAGCGGGTGCGGGCCTATCACGCGGGCGTGATGCGCTCGGCCCGGCGCATCCTCGCCTCGATGGGGCTCTCCGATTTCAGGGATCTGGGCCCGGAGCACGTGATGCACCGGATCGACTCCACCCACACGCAGTCCTACGAGGAGCTCTACGACTGGCTGGAGCCCGGCTCCCTGGTGGAGGGCACGGCCCCCGAGTTCTGGATGCGCCGCTGGGAGCGGGCGGATGCGGACAGCTTCGCGGTGCCCCGCCGCCACCACCCCCGCAGCTGAGCCCCCGGGATCCGGGCCTGCGGGGCGTCGTCGTGCGCGGACTCAGGCGAAGGCGGACTGGCCGGTGATGTCCCGTCCGACGATCAGCCGCTGGATGGACTCGGTGCCCTCGTAGGTGTGGATGCCCTCGATGTCCGCGACGTGACGCATCACGTGGTTCCCCAGCAGGATCCCGTTGCCGCCGAGCATATCCCGGGCGGTGGCCGCGACCCTGCGGGCCCGGACCGTGTTGTGCACCTTGAACAGGCTGGCCTGCTGATCCCGCAGGATCCCCTCGGTCTGCAGGCGGGCGATCTGCGCGCTCATCAGCTGCATGTCCGTGATGTCGGAGAGCATCTCCACCAGCCGCTCCTGGACCATCTGGAACTTCGCCAGCGGCTTGCCGAACTGCACGCGCTGGCGCGAGTAGGCCAGAGCCGCCTCGAACACGGCGACGGCGTGGCCGAGCGCGGACCAGCCCACCCCGACGCGGGTCTCCACGAGCACCGCGGAGACCTCCTTGAAGCGGGTGACCCCGGGCAGCAGGTTCGATGCCGGGACCCGCACCCCGTTCAGGGAGATGCGGGCCTGGTCGATCGCGCGCAGCGCGCCCTTGCCGGTGATCACCTCGGCCTCATAGCCGGGGGTGTCCTGCGGGACGATGAAACCGCGCACGTCCCCGTCCTCGTCCCGGGCCCAGACCACGGTGATGCCGCCCGCCGCGCCGTTGCCGATCCACTTCTTCTCCCCGGTGATGACGTACTCGTCGCCGTCGCGCACGGCTGCGGTCTCCAGGGAGACGGAGTCCGAGCCGTGCTCCGGCTCGGTCAGGGCGAAGGCGCCGCACACCCGCCCGGTGACCAGGTCCTCCACGTAGCGCTGCTTCTGCTCCTCGGAGCCGAACAGGGCGATGGAGCGCAGGGCCAGCCCGCCCTGCACGGCCAGGGCGGTGGCCATGGAGCCGTCCCACCGGGAGATCTCCATGTTCACGAGTCCGGCGCCCAGCGGGGAGAGCTTCCGGTGCCCGGGGATGTCCAAGCCGTCGGTGAGCAGGTCCGCCTCGCCCATCTTGGCGACCAGATCAAGAGGGTATTCGGCGTTCTGCCAGGCCTCGTTCATCCGCGGCAGGATCTCCCGGCCGTAGGCGCGGGCGGCGGCCCAGGCCTCGCGGTCGGCGTCGGTGGCTCCGGCGAAGGCGCCGAGGTAGTCCAGGTCCTCGGGGGTCTCCAGGTCGTAGCGGGGTTCGGGGTTCACGGGCACGGGGCTCTCCTTCGAGGTGCTCGGCGATGCGGGGTAGGCCGCATCACAGTCTAGTACCCGGTACTGGCCGTTCCGTGTACCGGTTCCGCACGGAAGACGTCCGCGCCCCTCCCACCCGCTGCTGAATATTCAGCGCGGGGGGGGGCGGCACCGTCGTCGCGCGCCGCAGCTGAATATTCAGGCAGCGCCACGGAAGCTGAATATTCAGCGAGCGCAGACTCCGCCCTCCACCCCTGAGGTTGACTATTCAAGTGGCGTCGCCCCGGACGTAGCATGGGCCCATGCGCGAACTCCAGCAGCAGATCATCGACGAGATGGGCGTGCGCCCGCAGATCGACCCCGCCGAGGAGATCGACCGCCGCGTCGGCTTCCTGTGCGAGTACCTGAGGCTCACCGGGGCCAAGGGCTTCGTCCTCGGCATCAGCGGCGGCATCGACTCCTCTCTGGCCGGCAGGCTCGCCCAGCTCGCCGTCGAGCGACTGGCCTCCGAAGGCACCGAGGCCGAGTTCGTCGCGATGCGCCTGCCCTACCGCACCCAGGCCGACGAGGCCGACGCCCAGCGCGCCCTGGAGTTCATCCGCCCGCAGACCTCCCTGGTCTTCGACGTCGAACCGGCCACCACCGGCATCGAGCGGGTCTACCGCGCGGCCACCGGTGCGGACCTCACGGACTTCACCAAGGGCAACGTCAAGGCCCGCCAGCGCATGATCGCCCAGTACGCGATCGCCGGGGACCGGAACCTTCTGGTGATCGGCACGGACCACGCCGCGGAGTCCGTCACCGGGTTCTTCACCAAGTACGGCGACGGCGGGGCGGACATCCTCCCGCTGTTCGGCCTGGACAAGCGCCAGAACCAGGCCCTGCTGCGCGAGCTCGGCGCCCCCGAGGCCGTGTGGACCAAGAAGCCCACCGCGGATCTGCTGGACGCGACCCCCGGCCGGGAGGACGAGGACGAGCTGGGCATCACCTACGACGTCATCGACGACTACCTGGAGGGCCGCGAGGTGACCGAGGAGCAGGCCGAGGCCATCGAGCACCGCTACCTCATCACCCGACACAAGCGCACCACCCCGGTCTCCCTGGTGGACCCGTGGTGGAAGAATGACCGGTAGGGAGCGGACCCGCTCCCGCTGACCCGAGTCGAGGAGCATCACCGTGATCCCCCGTTCTTCCACCACCATCCTCGTCACCGGCGTGCTGGCCGTGATCTTCGGCCTGGTCGCCCTGTTCTGGCCCGTGCACACCGCCATGGCCGTGGTCATGATCGTCGGGGCCTTCCTCGTGGTCGCCGGCATCGCCGAGGCCGTGTTCGCGGCCCGCTCCGGCCGGGGCGTGCGCGGCTGGGGCCTGTGGTCCGGGATCCTCACCGCGCTCGTCGGCATCGTCGCCCTGTTCGTCCCGGCCGCCGGGGTCACCGCCGTCGTGTGGATCGTGGGCGTGTGGCTGATCGTGCGCGGTGTGCTCAGCCTGATGGCGGCCACCTCCACCCCGGGGCCCGGCCGCGGCCTGGGCGTGCTCGTCGGGATCCTGTGGATCCTGCTCGCCCTGATCCTGCTGTTCAACCCCGTCGCCGGGGCCGGGGCCCTGAGCATCCTGCTCGGGGTGCTGGCCCTGTTCTCCGGGTTCGCGATGATCGCCGCCGGCTTCCTCTTCCGCCGCGTGGGCAACGGCCTGCGCCGGGCCGAGGCGCAGTTCCGCCAGCAGTACGGCACCGTGGACGGCGGCACCCGCCGCACCCGCTCCCCGCTGGACACCGGCGACGTCATCGAGGGCGAGACCAAGTGAGCGCCGCTCCAACCGGCCCCGGGGCCGCCGAGTTCCGGGCCGCCCGGGACCTGCTGCTGGAGCTGCGCGAGGATCTGGAAGCCGCCCGGGCTGCCTTCCGGTGGCCGCGCCCGGAGCACTTCAACTTCGCCCTGGACTGGTTCGACGCCGTCGCCGCCACCCCGGAGCGGGCCGAGCAGGAGGCCCTGGTGATCGTGGAGGAGGACGGCTCCTCCCAGCGGATCACCTACCGGCAGATGTCCGAGCGCTCCTCCCAGGTGGCCGTGTGGCTGCGGAAGCTGGGAGTGGCCCGCGGGGACCGGATCCTGGTGATGCTGGACAACCAGGTGGAGCTGTGGGAGACGATGCTCGCCGGGACCAAGCTCGGGGCGGTCCTGCTGCCCACCACCACGATGCTCGGTCCCCGGGACCTGCAGGACCGGGTGGAGCGCGGGCAGGTGTCCTGGGTCGTGGTCGGTCCGGGCAGCGTCGGCAAGTTCGCCGAGGTCGACGGCGAGTTCACCGTCATCGAGACCGGCCCGGAGGCCGCCACCCGCTCTACCTCCCCCGCCGGGACCCACCCGCACGCCGCGTACGAGGACTCCCGGGCGGCGTCTGCGGACCTGGAGATCCTGGAGCCGACGCCGGCCGAGGACCCGCTGCTGCTGTACTTCACCTCGGGGACCACCAGCAGGGCCAAGCTCGTGGAGCACTCCCACGCCTCCTACCCCATCGGTCACCTGTCCACGATGTACTGGATCGGGTTGCGCCCCGGGGATGTGCACCTGAACGTGGCCTCCCCCGGGTGGGGCAAGCACGCCTGGTCCAACTTCTTCGCCCCGTGGATCGCCGAGGCCACGGTGCTGGTGCACCACTACTCCCGCTTCGACGCCGCCGCGCTGATGGCCGTGATGGAGCGGGAGTCCGTGACGAGCTTCTGCGCCCCGCCGACGGTGTGGCGGATGCTGATCCGCGCGGACCTGACCCGGCTGCGCACCCCGCCCCGGGAGGCCGTCTCCGCCGGGGAGCCGCTGGATGCCCGGGTGATCGCCCGGGTGCAGAAGGCCTGGGGCGTGGAGATCCGGGACGGCTTCGGGCAGACCGAGACCACCGTGCAGATCGCCAGCACCCCGGGGATGCCGCTGAAGGCCGGGGCGCTGGGCCGTCCCGCTCCGGGCTTCGACGTCGAGCTGCTGGACGCGTCCACCGGTCAGCTGATCACCGGGCCCGGGCAGGGGGAGGCCTGCCTGCGCACGGACCCGCGTCCGGTGGGCCTGATGACCGGCTACGTCGGGGACCCGGAGCGCACCGAGCGGACCCTGCGGGACGGGCTGTACCGCACCGGGGACGTGATGCGCCGGGACGAGGACGGGCTGTACACGTACGTGGGCCGGGACGATGACGTGTTCAAGGCCAGCGACTACAAGCTCTCCCCCTTCGAGCTGGAGGCCGTGGTGCTGGAGCACCCCGAGGTCGCGGAGGCCGCCGTCGTGCCCTCCCCGGACCCGGTGCGTCTGGCCGTGCCCAAGGTGTACGTGCTGCCGGGTGCCGACGCGCAGGCGGGGGCGCAGCTGGCCGAATCCGTGCTGGCGCACTGCCGTGAGCGCCTGGCCCCCTACGCCCGGATCCGCCGCCTGGAGTTCGCCGAGGCCCTGCCGCGCACCGTGTCCGGGAAGATCCGGCGCGTGGAGCTGCGCGAGCGCGAGCAGCGCCTGCACGGGCCCGACGGCGAGCGCACCCCGGCCCCGGGAGAGGCCGCCGAGTACGCGGAGGCCGACTTCCCCGGACTGAGGAGACGCCGATGAGCACCGAGACCGCACGAGCCGCCGCCGAGCCGGGCGCACCCGATCCGCGCGCGAGCGACCCCCGCACCGCCACCGGGCGCACCCTCGGCTGGGGCATCGTCTCCACGGGGGCGATCGCCCGGAAGGTGACCCCGGAGATCGCCCTGCTGGCCGACGCCCGCCTGGTGGGGGTCTCCTCCCGCAGCGAGGAACCCGCGCGCGCCTTCGCCGAGGGGTTCGGGGTGGCCCGCGCCTACGGCGGACCGGACGGAATGGGCCGGATGCTGGCGGACCCGGAGGTGCAGGTCGTCTACATCGCGACCCCGCACGGGCAGCACCACGAGCACATCAGGGCGGCCCTTGAGGCCGGGAAGCACGTGGTGTGCGAGAAGGCCCTGACCATCACCGCGGCGCAGGCCCGCGACGTCGTCGAACTGGCCCGGGAGCGCGGACTGTTCCTCATGGAGGGGCTGTGGACCCGGTTTCTGCCGATCCGCGCGCGGATCGCCGAGGTGCTGGCCGCCGGGGAGATCGGCGCGCCGCGGTGGGCGCAGGTCGATCTGGGCTTCCGCGGCCCGGCCGACGTCGAGCACCGGCTGTGGCGCGAGGACGCCGGCGGCGGAGCTCTGCTGGACATGGGCTGCTACGGGCTGCACTGGCCCTGGCTGGCCTTCGGGGAGCCCACCGGGTTCACCGCGAGCGCGATCCGGCGCGGTGCCGTGGACGCGCTGACCAGCATCACCGCGGCCTTCGACCACGCCCCCGGCGGTGCCGCGACCGCGCAGATCACCCTGTCCCTGGTCTCCCAGGGGCCGCGCCGGGCCGTGATCTCCGGGCAGGAGGGGGTGCTGGAGGTGGGCTCGCCGATGCACCGGCCGGCCTCCTTCACGGTCACGGACGCCTCCGGTGCCGTGCGCGAGGAGCGTGTGGAGACGGTGGGTCTTGGCTACGTCTACGAGATGCGCGAGGCCACCCGCTGCATCCAGCAGGGGCTCACCGAATCCCCGGTGATGCCGTGGGCGGATTCGGTGCGGCAGATGGCCTGGCTGGATGCGATCCGCGAGCAGATCGGGGTGCGCTACCCGGGCCTGGAGTAGCGCACCCCCGACGACGCCGGACCCGGCTACTCCACGAGCTTGCCCTCCTGGGAGACCTCCCCGCCCATCAGGGCCCGGATCTCCTCCGGGACCGGCGGGATCTGCTCGCGGGTCACGGTCCCGTCCGCGGACCAGATCATGTTGACCCGCAGATCCGGGTCCTGCTGCGGGTAGTCCGAGCGGTTGTGGCAGCCGCGGGTCTCCCGCCGCTCCAGGGCGCGCTGCAGGGTGGCCCGGGCGGCGAGGATCGAGGACTTCAGGTCGAAGTCGTGGGACAGCTCGGAGTACCCGGCCAGATCCGGGTGCACCCCGATGTCCGAGGCCCGACGCTCGACGTCGTCCAGCTCGGCCAGACCCTGCCTGAGGCCCTGCTCATCCCGGACCACCCCGCAGTGCTCGGTCATGATGTTGCGGATGTCCCGCTGCAGAGCGCGCACGTTCTGCTCGCCGTCGGCGGCCAGCAGCTCCTGCACCTCCCGGCGGGCCGCCTCGACGGCCTCGGGGCTGCGCCGCTGGACCCGCAGCTGCTCGGAGTAGCGGGCGGCGGCCTGCCCGGTGATCCGCCCGAAGACCAGCAGCTCGATCAGCGAGTTGCCGCCCAGCCGGTTGGCCCCGTGCAGCCCGGAGGAGGCCTCCCCGATCGCGTACAGTCCCGGCACCCCGGTGCCGTGATCCTCCGGGGCCACCCACACCCCGCCCATCGAGTAGTGCGCGGTGGGCGCGATCTCGATGGGCTCCTTGGTGACGTCCTTCATCTGCAGCTCCATGAGGGTGTGGTACACCCGCGGCAGCCGCTCCATGATGACCTCCCGAGGCAGGTGGGAGATATCCAGCCACACCCCGCCGTTGGCGGTGCCGCGACCCTCCTTGATCTCGGTGTACCCGGCCAGGGCCACCCGATCCCGGGTTGACAGCTCCATCCGCCCGGCGTCGTAGCGGGCCATGTACCGCTCCCCCAGGCCGTTGCGCAGGATCCCGCCCTCCCCGCGGGCCGCCTCGGAGACGAGGGTCCCGGCGTCGGCCTCCGGCTCCAGGATCCCCGAGGGGTGGAACTGCACCAGCTCGGCGTCGCGGATCCTCGCCCCGGCTTCTGCGGCCAGGCGGAAGGAGTCCCCGGTGTTCTCGTTGCGGCGGGAGGAGGTGCGCCGCCAGATGCGATTGTGCCCGCCGGCGGCGAGGATCACGGCGTCGGCCTGGATGACGTAGCGCAGGCCGGTCTCCTGGTCGAAGCCGTACGCGCCGAAGACCGCGCCGTCCTCGTTGACCAGCAGCCGGGTGATGTACACGGTGTCCAGGACGGGGATCTCCAGCTGCTCGGCCCGGTGGATCAGGGTCCGCTGGATCTCCAGGCCCGTGTAGTCCCCGGCGAAGGAGGTGCGCCGCCACGTGTGCGCGCCGAAGAAGCGCTGGGAGATCCGCCCGTCCTCCTCCCGGGCGAAGTTCATGCCGTATCGCTCCAGGTCCCGGATGCCCTGCTCGGCCCCCTGGGTGACGATCTGCACGATATCCGGGTGGGCCAGGCCGTAGCTCTCCCGGATGGTGTCCGCGACGTGCTGCTGCCAGGAGTCCTCCGGGTCCATGGTGGCCAGGGCCGCGTTGATGCCGCCGGCGGCCAGGGAGGTGTGGGCGTCGGCCTTGGGCCTCTTGCCCACGGCCAGCACGTCCCGGCCCAGCTCGGACAGCTCGATGGCGGCGCGCAGTCCCGCGCCTCCCGTGCCGATGACGAGCACCTCGGTGCTGACGTGACGCTCCTGGGCGGCCTGGTCCAGGCTCATGGCGAACTCCTTCGTTCGGGGGTGGTGGGTTGGGGGTGGTTTCGGGCGTGGGCCGCAGCGTCGGCGGCGACGGCGCGCGGGCCCGGGGTGCCGTCGGGGCTGGTGGTGGGGGTCTGGAGGCGGGGTGGGGGCGGGTTCCGGGTCCTGGTTCCTGATTCCGGGGTCCGGGTTCCGGGTGGAAGGGGCCTGCGGATCACCTGGGGCTGCCGGTCAGAACACGTCGGCGTGGTGCAGGTGCAGCCGGGTGTGGCGGTGGATCAGGTCCTGGCACAGGCCGGTGACCTCGGGCCAGTCGCTGCCGCCCACCCAGATCAGCTCGGGGCCGGGGTCGTCGGATCCCTCGGCGGGGACCCATTCGGCGACCCAGGCGGTCACGGCGTCGATGAGTCTGGCGCCGGGCTGCGGCGTCGGGCTCTGGGCGCTTTCCCGCACGAGCCAGTGCACGGCGAGTCCGGCGGGGACCTCGAGCTCCTCGATGTGGGCGGGTTCCCGGACCTCCACGAGCACCTGCCCGTGCACCCACGGCGGCAGCTGGCGGATCAGCTCCGCCATGAGGTCGATGTCGGAGCGGTTGCCGGCCAGCAGGACCGGTGCCTCATGCTGCATGGGGTTCCTCATCGACGGGGACATCACACCGCAACGGTAGTGCGAACCTCACGCTTAGGCCAGCCTTGCCTAACTTACTGACGAAGTGTCGGAGCTGAGGGGAGGGTGCCGCGCCCCGTGCGACCCTTCCCCTGCCTCTGACGCCTCCGGCCTCCCGCGAGACGGCGCATCCGTTCCCGCCCCTTCCCGCGAGACGGCGCTCTCGTTCCCAAAAACATGGAATCCGGGAACGAATGCGCCGGGTCGGCGAGGGAGGTGCCGCGGGAGAGAACGTCCGCGCCGAGTCATCACTTTCGTCGAGGCAGGCTCCGCGAGTCATCACTTTCGACCGGAAATCCGCGGTTTTTCGGTCGAAAGTGATGACTCGACGCTCGGGGGCGGGATCAGCGGAGGATGAGCACCAGTACGACGACGACCGCGAGCACCAGCACCGCGATCGTGCCGAACAGCGCCCCGCGGCCTTCGGACTCCCGACGCTGCACGTTGGGCCCGGTCATGAACTCGCTGCCGCTGGACCCGTCCAGGAAGTCGTAGGCGTTGTGCCCGGCGTTCTCGCGCGGGGTCTCCTGCGGTGGCCGGTGGCCTTCGTCGCTGTGGTGACGGCGGGATTCTGCGGACATCTTGGCTCTCCTCGATTCATCGGGGGGCTAGGCCCCCACACTAGCAACCGGTGTGTTCCGGATGACGTTCACCTATGCGGCACCCCGCGCCACCCGTCGAAACCGCACGGTCACCCCGATGCCCCCCCCCGTACCGACGCCGCCGCCCTCCGCGACCCGGCGCATCCGTTCCCAGCCCCTTCCGCGAGGCGGCGCATCCGTTCCCGAAAACGCGGAATCCGGGAACGAAAACGCCGGGTCAGCAAAAGGGGTGCTCCCGGGTGGGAACGAATGCGCCGGGTCGGTGAGGGGGATGGGGGATGAGGCCCGTCCGGACGCGAGACGGCGCTCTCGTACCCGGCCCTCCGCGAGACGGCGCATCCGTTCCCGGAAACACGAAATCTGGGAACGGATGCGCCGAGTCAGCGAAGTGGTGGCCGCAAGAGGGAACGAATGCGCCGGGTCGGCGTCGGCGGACGGGCGGCCCGGACCGGCCCGTCCTATCCGGACCACCCCCGCCCCGGTCACCGGTCCTCGAAGCGGGGCTTGCGCTTCTCGGCGAAGGCGGCCATGCCCTCCTTCTGGTCCCGGGTGGAGAACAGCGCGTGGAAGGCCCGGCGCTCGAAGAGCAGGCCCTGTTCCAGGGGCATCTCGAAGGCCGCGGCCACCGCTTCCTTGGCGATCATCGTCGCCGGGCGGGACTGGGCCGCGATCGTCCGGGCCACCTCGAGGGCGGTGTCCAGGACGGCGTCGTCGGGCACCAGGCGGGAGACCAGACCGGCCCGCTCCGCCTCCGCCGCGTCCATCATCCGGCCGGTCAGCACCATGTCCATGGCCTTGGCCTTGCCCACCGCGCGGGTCAGCCGCTGGGAGCCGCCCATCCCCGGGATCACGCCCAGGGTGATCTCCGGCTGCCCGAACCGCGCGCCTTCCCCGGCCACCAGGATGTCGCACATCATCGCCAGCTCGCACCCGCCGCCCAGGGCGTAGCCGTTCACCGCGGCCACCACCGGCAGACGCACCCCGGCGAAGCGCCGCCACCGGGAGAACCAGTCCGCGGCCAGCATCTCCGGGTAGCTCCTGCCCGCCATCTCCTTGATGTCCGCCCCGGCGGCGAAGGCCTTCTCCGACCCGGTCAGCACGATCACCCGCACCTGCGGGTCCGCCTCCCACGCCTCGGCGGCCTCCACCACCGCGTCCATCACCTCGGCGTTCAGCGCGTTCAGCGCCTTCGGCCGGTTCAGCCGCAGCAGCCCGACGCCGTCGCGCACCTCGGTCGGCACCACCGGCTCCGCCTGCTGTTCCCGTTCCCCGCTCATCTCCCGCTCCTCGCTCATCTCGGGTTCCTCCTCCGTCGCGGCGCCGCCGTGGCCCGGCGGCTCACCGGGCCCGCCTCACCGACCCTCAGGCTCCCTCGGCCGGCTCCTCCGGGGCCTCCTCCAGCCCCAGATCCGCCTGGCCCGGCACCGGGGCGAAGAACCCCAGCACCGCCTCCCGGGTGACCTCCTCCAGGGTGGCCGGCTCCCACCGGGGGTTCCTGTCCTTGTCCACCACCTGGGCGCGGATGCCCTCGGCCATGTCGTGGCCCAGGATCGCGTGCCCGCTGGTGCGGAAATCCTGGTCCAGGGTCGCCGCGATGCTCATCTCCCGGGCCCGGCGCAGCGCCTCCAGGGCCGTCTTCATCCCGGTGGGGCTGTTGCGGCGGATCGCCGCGAGCGCCTGGGCCGCCAGCTCATCCTCCGGCACCTGCTCCACCCGGCGGATCAGCCCGTCCCGGATCTGCTCCACGGTCTCCCCGGCGAAGACCTCGTCCACCCACACCCGGGCCTCCTCCAGCCCGGAGACCGGCGGCTCGACGGCGAAGCCCTCGACGACGTCGGCCACCCGCTCCGGATCCGCCACCGACTCCAGCGCGCGGGCCAGCTCCGCCAGCCTCTCCTCCGGCACGTACGCATCGGCCAGCCCGAGGTACAGTGCGTCCGCGGCGTCCCCGTGCCGCCCGGTCAGGGCGAACAGCTCCCCCGTGCGCCCCGGCGCCTGGCCCAGATGCCAGCTGCCGGCCACGTCCGGGGAGAAGCCGATTCCGGTCTCCGGCATCCCGATCCGCGTGGTCTCGGTGACCACCCGCACCTGCGCGGGCGCGGACACCCCGACGCCGCCGCCGAGCACCAGCCCGCTCATGAACGCCACCACCGGCTGCGGGTGCTCGGCGATGCGCAGGTCCAGGGCGTACTCGGCGCGGAAGAACGCGAAGCCCTGCTCCGGGTCCTCGGTGCACGCCCGGTGCAGGGCCCGGATGTCCCCGCCCGCGCACAATCCGCGCTCCCCCGCCCCGCGCAGCAGCACCGCGCGCACCGCATCATCCCGGGCGAAGGCGTCCAGGGCGGCGTCGGTGCGGCGCACCATCTCCGTGTCCATCGCGTTGACGGCGCGCGGCCGGTTCAGGGTGATGATCCCCAGATGCCCCCGGGTCTCGACGAGGACGGTGGGCTCGGTCTCCGGTGCGCTTGCAGGTGCGGTGGTGCTCATCGACTGCGGTTTCCCTTCCCGATGCTCTGTGCGGTGGTGGATGGTTCGAGGCGCGGCCGCTCAGCCCTCGCGCTGGCATCTGGACGCGGCGGCCGCGGCCTTGCCCTGCGCGGCGATCTCCGCCCAGTCGGCCTCGGACAGGGCCGTCAGCGGGGAGAAGGTGGAGGGCCCGGCGAGCATCTGCGCCCCGTCCATGACGATGTTCTGCCCCGTCAGGTACTCGCAGGCGTCGGACAGCAGGAAGATCACCAGATTCGCCAACTCCGCCACGGTGCCCGCGCGCCCGGCCGGCACGGCGTCCAGATCCGTCATGTCCCCGCGCACCCGCCGCCCCGAGCCCAGCACCACGGAGGTGTACTCGGTGGGGATGGCCCCCGGGGAGACGGCGTTCAGGCGGATCCCGTGCCGGGCCCACTCCACCGCCAGGGACCTGGTCATCGCGAGCACCGCGGACTTCGCCATCGCGCTGGGAACCACGAAGGCCGAGCCGGTGTGCACCCAGGAGACCAGGGTGGACAGGACGGTCCCGGGCAGCCCCTGCTCGATCCACCGGCGCCCGACGGCGTGGGTCACATGGTAGGAGCCCTTCATCACGGTGTCCGTGATCGCCGCGAAGCCGCGGGGGGAGAGCTTCTCCGTGGGGGAGATGAAGTTCCCGGCGGCGTTGTTGATCGCCCCGGTCAGCGGACCGTGCTCCTCCCAGATCCGCTGCACCGCGGCCTCCACGGCCTCGGCATCCCGCACATCCACAGATCGGAAGGTCACGACGCCGGGGTGCGGCCGGTCCGCGATCCCCCGGGTGATCTGCTCCGCGGCGTCGGCCAGCACGGACTCCCGGCGGCCCCAGATCTGCACGTGCGCGCCGTGTGCGGCCAGCTGCTCGGCCACACCGCGGCCCAGGCCGGTGCCGCCGCCGGTGAGCAGGATGCGCTGCCCGGCCAGCAGGTCCGCCCGGTAGGGCGAGGGCGGGCCAAGCGCGTCAGCAGCGCGGGCTGAGGGTGCGGCGGCGGATTCGGTCACGGTGGGGCTCCTTCCAGCGGCTCGCCCCGACGGCGCTGCCGGGGCGGCAGGCGAGCCCGCCCACGGCGTGCCGCCCATCACAGCCACCCTACCGGGGACGGCGGAAGATCGCCCCCTCCTGCGGGTGCAGGGTCACGCGCCGCGGGGCCGGCTCCCCCGCGGCATCCACCAGCCCGGCGGGGACCCGGACCCTGGCCCGCCGGGCCCCCGCCCGGAAGTTCACGGCGGCCCAGCCCTGTTCGAAGCGGCGGGACCACACGGCATCGCGCCGATGCCCGCGCCCCACCGCGGCCCCCAGCTCCCAGTGCTGCTCCGGCAGGAACGGCGCACCGGAGTAGTCGTCATGGGCGGTCGCGGTCACGGCCGTGCGCCCGCCCCCGCCGAAGACCCACAGTGCGGCGACGGCGTAGCGCAGCCGCGCGGCATCCTCCCGCCCGGCGGCCGGCACCCGGGCGATGCACAGCCGGTCCCCGCGCAGCGGCGGGATCTGCGCCTGCACCGTGGGCGGGTCGAAGAAGTCCTCCGGGGACCACCCCAGCCACACCTCCTCGAAGCCCCCGCCGTAGGCGCTGTGCCGCTCCCACCGCCCCTCCTCCCGCCGCGACTCGGCGATGTTGGGCACCAGCAGCCGTCCGATCCCGTTGAGCGCGACCCCCGCCTCCTCCACCAGGGTCTGCACCCCGGCCCGGATCTGCGCCATCGTCTCCACATCGCGCAGGGGCAGGCCCAGACCGTAGTAGTCATCGAACACGTCGTTGTCCGCCATGACGCCGTGGAAGGGGGAGCCGCGCATCTCCTCGACCACGTTGCGCACCCACCGGCGGCGATAGGACGGGTCCCAGACCCGCATCTGCCAGTGCCCGCCGTAGCCGTTCCACTGGATGCGCGAGCCATCCCGCCGACGGGCGAACCACGCGCCCTCCCGCTCGGCTTCGGCCTCCCGGCGGGAGACCCCGGAGCTGAAGACCGGGCCCGGTTCGTAATCGCGAACCGAGGACAGGCATTTGTAGCTCAGCAGCAGGGTCCCCGGGCTGCGCTCCCGCAGGTACGCGGCGGCCCCCGTCTCCCAGGGCTGCAGGATCGCCACCGCGTAGCGTCCGACGGCGGCCTCCAGCTGCTCCCGGGGGATCGGGCCGCCGTAGCGGACCCACGCCGCTCGGGAGCCGGGCCCAGGCCCGGGATCCACCGCGTCGGGGCGGAACCGCCCCGGAGGGAAGGCCGGAGGGAACTGCCCCGGGTGGCCGGCGGGCGCGCCCCTCGCCTCCCCCCTCCCCGGGTTCACCGGATCTCCAGGGCCCGGCGGGCCCGCTGGCCGCTGAGCTCACCGGAGAGGACCCGCTGCTCCACGGACGGGAACCCGCCCAGCTCCCGATAGAGGTCGTTGTACCGGGCCATGACGTCCGACAGCTGGAAGAATCCCTCCACGCGTCCCCGGGCGCTGGCCGCGAGACGGGCGTACCGCGCCGGATCCGAGATCACCCCGGCCACCGCATCGGCCAGCATCGGCGCGTCCCCGGGCCGGGTGAGCACCCCGCACCCCTGCCAGGTGCGACCGTCCGGGTGGGTCAGCTCGTCGTCGATCAGCTGGGACATCCCGCCGACGTCGGAGCCGATCACGGGGATGCCCGCGCTCATCGCCTCCAGCGCCACCACAGGCTGGCCTTCGTTGTAGGAGGGCATCAGCAGCAGGTCGTAACGGCCCAGCTGCGCCCGCACGTCCACGGTGCCGCGGAAGCTCACCCACCGCTCCAGGTGCAGCTCCTCGATCTTCTGCCGGCACAGCTCGTAGTACTCCGGCACGTGATCCGTGGGCCCCAGCACATCCAGGGTGAAGTCCTCCACCCCGCGGGAGATCAGCAGGTGCAGGGCATCCAGCAGGTCCGCGAGCCCCTTGATGGGCACCACGCGGGCGATGAACACCAGCTTCCAGGTGCGTCGGGCGGCCCCCTCCGGGGTCAGGGCAGCGATCCGCTGCGTCTCCTCCAGGCGCAGGGCGTACTGCTCGTTGAACTCGGAGAGCACCGTCCCGTTGGGCAGGATGCTCACCCGCCCGGGGTCATCCACCGGAGCATCCAGTCCCCGCGCCTCCTCCAGCGCCTTGGGGTACAGGTAGGTGATGCGATCCGTGCTCGGATAGCAGAACCGGCCCATCTCGATCCACCAGGCCATCCACGCCCGCTGCACGGGCGTGACCGCCTCGAAGTCCCGGTAGTCCCCGGTGCGCACCGGCAGGGCCATGTTCCGGCCCAGGAGGGTGTTGACGGTGTCGCGCACGTAGAGGTTGTGCTCGGTGAGCAGGAACGCGGCGTCGTGGTCCCGGGCCGCGGCCGCCGCGACCAGCGACGCGTACCCGGTGGTGTGCGCGTGGTATACCCGAGCCCGCGGCATCGTCTCGGCCAGCAGCGCATAGAGGATGGACATGAAGTCCCGCACCAGCCAGAACGTCTCGGACAGGGACAGACCCAGCCCGGACAGCCGCTCGCGCACCGCCGTCATGAACTCCTGCGTGCCCAGCACCCGCCAGGCCTCCATGGTGCGGGTGCGCGGGTTGAATCCGGCGTCGTAGAGCCGCCACAGCGGCTCCGGGTCCCCCGTGCGCGCCAGCGTCCGGATCCCGTCGAAGAACCAGCCGGAGACCCGCCGACGCTGCCCCCGGTCCATCCCGACGGCGCGCGCTCCCGCGGCTTTGAAGTCCTGCGCATGCTCCTCCATGGACAGGTGGATCAGCCGCACCCACCGCACGTTCTCCGGCATCCCGTACAGGTCCTCGCTCGGGGCGGCGGAGTCCCAGGCGATGTGGATGATCCCGTAGGAGATGTCCGGATTCATGGTGACGATGTCATGCACCACCGCCGAGACCCCGCCCTTCAGGAAGGGGTAGGTCGATTCCATGATGATGGCGACGTCCACATCCTCGCAGTCCTCGCTCGACGTGTGCACGCGCGGCTGCCTCGGTGTTCCAGTCTGCATATCCGTCCCCCAGACGATGATTGATGTGCGGCCCCCAGCGGGCCGCCGGTGGCGCCGCGTCCCGGCGCCGTGGATCGCGCGTTCCTCGGAAACGCCGGCAGGTGACCCCCGCCGCGCTCCGGCTCCCCTCCCGGTGCGCGGGGCGGGCTCACCAGGCGAGGGCCTGGCGCCAGAACAGCGTGTACTCCGGCACGGACCATACCCGCCGGTAGCCGACGTAGGCGGCCACCGCCAGGACGGCGTCCACCCCGATCAGCACCGGATACGCCCCGGCCGGTCCCAGCAGCGCCAGGGCCAGGCAGCAGGCCGCCAGATGCACCGCGCAGAGCACCTGGGCGCCGACGCGCCGCCCGATGTAATCCAGCTGGTAGGTCAGCAGCGTCACGGTCATGAACAGCCAGGACGCCGCCAGCACGCTCAGTCCCCACGGGAAGGACCCGGGCAGCGCCGCCCCCAGCACGAGCGCCGTCGGGATGGCCCCCACCGCCCCGATCGCCAGGGTGCGGCGCACCGCGGACTCCACGGCTCCGGACAGCTGGGCGGAGCGACGGGTCATCGCGGCATACGGCTCCCCGTGGATGGCCGTGCGCAGGCGTCCGACGGCGCGGTCCACCCCCGGGGCGTAGAGCTGGAAGTAGCAGTTGTACGCGAGGATCGCCGGCAGCAGGGCGAGGAACACCGCGACCACGTCCATCCGGGGGCCGACCACCAGGAACAGGATCAGCTTGTCCGCCCACAGGACCGAGCCCAGCAGCGCGCCGCGGACCATATCCCGCAGCGCCGGAAGCGCCCCCGGGGAGCGCAGCGCCCGCACCTGCGGCAGGGCGGCGCGCAGGAAGACCAGCTGCGTCACGGTGCCCAGCACCGGGGGCAGCCACCACACGGTGGGCATCGCCAGCAGGGCCAGAGCGTAGGCCAGCCACGCCGCGGCCCACACGCCCTTGCGCTGCAGCACATTGCCCGGGACGAGGGACTGGACGAAGACCAGATGCAGGCAGATCAGCGCCGCGTAGGCCAGCAGCGCCGTCGGGCTCCACCGCAGCAGCAGCCCCGCCAGCGCGGTGAAGATCGCGACCACGGGCAGACTCAGCGCGAAGGTGCGCGCCCAGTGCTGGGCGAAGCGCCCGGTGACGGCCGCGCGGTCCTTCGCCTCGATGAGGTCACCCAGGCTCCGGTAGATCGGCAGGCAGCCGATCTGGCTCAGCCAGGGGACGGTGAGGCTGCTGGCCAGCACCACGGTGCTCAGCTGCTGCCCGCCCAGCTGCGCCGCGGCCAGACGCGGCGAGACGAGCGGGAAGATGGTGCTCAGCAGGATGACCGGCGAGAGGTAGAGCAGCAGCTGCAGCCCGGTGCGGGCCCGCGAGGCGGGCGCCGGCTCGGTGGACCGGGAGGGCGGATCTCCCTGCTGATGACGAGATGGCACAGTGATGCCCGATGACACAAGCTACCCCCATAGCTCTTCCGCGGTCTCACCCGCGGGTCGCGGCGCCGGAGAGCGGCGGACGCCGACTCCGACGATGAGAAGCGGCCCCCCCGGCCGCTTGTCCGTCACCCTACACCGGGGGCGGGGACCCGGCACCGGTTCATGCCGGAGCTCACCTTCGAGCCGCGGGCCGCCCGACCGCCCGCGAGCGAGCTCCGCGGCGGCGCCGGGGCCGTCGTCGGGCGGCCGGGCGGAGCGGTTGTGGGTACGGTGGTGCGCATGAGAATCGCCACCTGGAATGTGAACTCGATCCGCGCCCGCACCGACCGCGTGGAGGCCTGGCTGGACCGCTCCGATGCGGATGTGCTGGCGATCCAGGAGACCAAGGCCAAGGACGAGTCCTTCCCCTTCGCGGTCTTCGAGCGGCTGGGCTACGACGTCGCGCACTTCGGGCTGAGCCAGTGGAACGGGGTGGCCATCGCCTCCCGGGTGGGTCTTGAGGACGTGCAGCGCACCTTTCCCGGGCAGCCGGCCTTCGGCAAGCCCGGGCAGGAGCCGGTGCAGGAGGCCCGTGCGATCGGCGCGACCTGCGGCGGCGTGCGGATCTGGAGCCTGTACGTGCCCAACGGGCGCGGTCTGGATGACCCGCACATGGCGTACAAGCTGGAGTGGCTGAAGGTGCTGCGCGAGGACGTGCGCGGGTGGCTGACGGAGGACCCGCGGCTGCCGCTGGCGCTGGTGGGGGACTGGAACGTGGCCCCGGAGGACGGGGATGTGTGGGACATCGACTTCTTCCGCCGCAACGGGATGACCCACGTCAGCGCCCCGGAGCGGGAGGCCTTCGCCGCGTTCCTGGACGAGGCCGGCCTGAGCGACGTCGCCCGCCCCTACACCCAGGGCGAGAAGGACTACACGTACTGGGACTACACCCAGCTGCGCTTCCCGAAGAACGAGGGCATGCGCATCGACTTCCAGCTGTGCTCCCCCGCCCTGGCCGAGCGCGTCACCGGCGCCTTCTACGACCGCGAGGAGCGCAAGGGCAAGGGCGCCAGCGACCACCTGCCCGTCGTCGTGGACTACCAGGACTGACGGCGCCGCCCCAGCCTCGCCTCCCTCTCCCTCCCTCCCCCCCCGGAGGAACCGTTGGGGAGGGGTTTCGGTGTTCGGGAGCGTCCTCGGGGCTCCCGCACACCGAAGCCCCTCCCAAACCCTCGGATCGGAGCCGGGAGGCGGGGCGGGGTCAGCTGGGGGTGGTGCGGCGGATGAAACGGGTGAACAGGGCCTGGGCCAGCGCGTCCTCGCGGGACATCATCTCCGGGTGCCACTCCACCGCGGTCAGATCCATCCGATCCCCGGGGCAGTCCAGCGCCTCGATCACCCCGTCCCGGGCGCGGGCGCACACCCGCAGACCCTCCCCGAGCCGGTCGATGACCTGGTGGTGGTACGAGTTGACCAGGGCCGACGCCGGGTGCTCGCCGTCGTCTCCAGCCTCACCGTCGGTGCCCGTCCCAGGCTGCCCCACGCGGCGCATTCCGGCGGCTCCCGGATCCTGGGTGCGCGCCTCGGCCAGGGCCTCGGCCAGGAACGTGCCCGGCTCGACGTCGATCGCGTGCACCCCCAGGGCGGGGTTGCCGGTGGAGCTGTGCTGCTGGGTCGTGCCGGCGTAGCGCAGGTCCTGGACGAGGGTTCCGCCGAAGAACACGTTGACCAGCTGCATGCCGCGGCAGATCGCGAACACCGGCAGCCCGGAGTCTCCCGCCAAGCGCAGGGCCTCCAGCTCGTAGGCGTCGCGCACCGGGTCCACCGGGCCGCAGCCGATCAGCGGATCCTGGCCGTAGCGCTGCGGGTCGACGTCCACCCCGCCCGCCAGGATCAACCCGTCCAGGGCGTCCAGCTGAGCCGGGAGCACGGACAGATCCGGGGAGGGCGCCATGAGGAAGGGCGCCCCGCCGGACGCCGCGACGGAGCGGGGGTAGTCCTCGTTGACGGTGATCCGCGGGTAGCCCGGGAACTGGTAGTGGGCGACGGCCTCCAGGTTGGTGATGATCCCGATGACGGGCCGGCGCCCGGTCCCCTCGCTCATACTGCGTCCCTCCAGAGACCCCTCAGAGATGCGAGAAGACCGCCCCGCATAGAAGCCTACGGGGCGGTCTTCGGTGGCTCCGACCGGCGTCGATCCGGTGACCTTACGATTTTCAGTCGTACGCTCTACCAACTGAGCTACAGAGCCTCGGCGCATCCTGTACCGGATATGCCGCGACGGCGCCTCACCCCCGGTGTGACCGGGAGGAATACGCCGCCTGAGCGACCCTGACGGGACTTGAACCCGCGACCTCCGCCGTGACAGGGCGGCGCGCTAACCAACTGCGCTACAGGGCCTTGTTGTTTTTCCAACGAGAGAAGAGCCTACCGGAACCCCCTCCGCCGGGCAAATCCACTGCCGTGTGATCTGCAGTACCCCCAACGGGATTCGAACCCGTGCCGCCGCCGTGAAAGGGCGGTGTCCTAGGCCGCTAGACGATGGGGGCCCGGACCGGCGCGGTCCACCCGCGCCGAAGCAGACACCAGCATACGGGGGCGGGGCGCACCGCGCCAATCACTCCCCCGCAGCCGGGGCCGCGGGGATCAGCCCCAGACCACCGACGCCTCCGGGGCCTGCTCCAGCCGCGGATCCTCCCGATCCGGGACGATCATCACGGGCCGGTCCGAGCTGTGCAGCACCCCCTGGGACACCGAGCCGAGGATGATCCCGCGCAGCCCGCCGCGCCCCCGGGTGCCCACCACGGTCAGATCCGCCTTCTGCCCAGCCTCCAGGAGCACCTCCACCGGGGAGCCGTCGATCAGCTCGGCGTCCACCGTCAGATCCGGGTAGTACTCGTGGATCCAGGCCTTGACCTTCTCCTGCAGGTCCGCGACCTCGCGGTAGATCGCCTCGAAGTCCACGGCCGCCGGCACCCAGCTCAGCGCGCCGGTGTACGGGGCCAGCGCGTTGACCAGGGTCAGCCCGACGCCGTAGCGCTGGGCCTGCTCCGCGGCCTCCAGGATCGCGATGCGCGCCTGATCCGACCCGTCCGAGCCGACCACCACGCGCTGGCTCGGGGCCAGCACCTGCAGATCCTTGCCGGCCTGCTGAGCCCACGGCAGCGGCACGACGACGACGGGGCAGTGCGCCCGGGCCGGCAGGGAGGTGGACACGGTGCCCAGCAGGCGGCCCATGAAGCCGCGGGCCGTGCGGGAGCCGACCACCACCAGCTCGGCGTGCTCGGAGAAGTCCACGAGGATCGTCGAGGCGTCCCCGGTCTCCACCGTGGCCCGCAGCGGCACCGTCGTCTCCCCCACCCGCGAGCGGGCCTCGTCGAGGATCTGGGCGACCCCGTCCTCCAGGGCCTTCTCATCCACCACGGAGTATCCGGCGTCGAAGCCGGAGCCGGTGAACACCGGCAGGGAGTACGCGGTGACCAGGCGCACCGCCGCCGCACGGCGCTCGGCCTCCGCGACCGCCCAGGTCAGCGCGCCGAAGCTCTGCTCGGAGCCGTCGATGCCGACGACGATCTCCCCGCGCAGCTCCTCGGCCGAGGGGGAGCTGGCGCGCTGAGCCACCGCCTCCCGCCCGAAGCTGCCGCCATCCTGCCGAACGCCGTTGTTCTCGGTCATCTCCATCTCTCCTTGCGACTGCGAAGACGAGGGTTCTCGATGCCTCCAGTCTAGGCCGGCTGGGGCCCTGCCAGCCCGAGATGACGCGGCGGAAGCCCTCAGTCCCGGGCGTCCGCCGAGGCCCCGGAGCGGGAGATGTCCACCATCTGCTCCCGCTCCACGACCTTCACCCGCTGGCGCGGGTTCCCGGCGGCATCCTGAGCGGCCGCACCCAGCGCCTTCTCGTGCGCGTCCAGGGCGTGCCAGCCCTCCCACGTGGTGAACTCGACGCCGCCCCGGTCCAGCAGGGCCGGCACGGCCTCCGGCTCCGGGTGCGCGGCGGTGAAGGCGCGGTCCTCGAGCAGGTGCGTGATGGTCTCCAGGGCATCGGACTTGGTGGAGCCGATCAGCCCCACGGGCCCGCGCTTGATCCAGCCCGTCGCGTACAGCCCCGGCACCGGCGTCTCGGTCTCGTCCACCACCCGGCCCTCCACGTTGGTGATGACCCCGCGGGTGCGGTCGAAGCCGATCTCCGGCAGCTCGGAGCCGAAGTAGCCGATGGCCCGGTACACGGCCTGCACCGGGTACTCCAGGATCTCGCCGGTGGGCCGGATGCCGCCGGCGCCGTCCAGCTCGTTGCGCTCCATGCGGATCGCGGCGACCTTCCCGTCCTCATCCCCTACGATCTCCGCCGGGGACTGCAGGAAGTGCAGGTGCAGGCGCCGGGAGGCGTGCTCGGTGCGCTCGGCCTGCTCGGCCTTCCACTTGTCGATGGTCTTGATCAGGGCCTTGATCTGGTTGTTGGACTCGATCGCGGCCTGCGAGGCCTCGTCGTACTGGAGGTCCTCCTCGTGCAGCACGATGTCCACGTCCCGGGACTTGGCCAGCTCCCGCAGCTCCAGCGGGGTGAACTTCATCTGGGCCGGCCCACGGCGGCCGAAGACGTGCACATCGGTGACCGGGGAATCCTTCAGCCCGGCGTAGACGTTTTCGGGGATCTCGGTGGTCAGCAGGTCCTCGGCGTGCTTGGACAGCACCCGCGCCACGTCCAGGGCGACGTTGCCGTTGCCCAGCACCGCGATCTCCTTCGCCCGCAGCGGCCACTCACGCGGCACATCCGGATGCCCGTCGTACCAGGCGACGAAGTCCGCCGCGCCGTAGGAGCCGTCCAGCTCGATGCCGGGGATGTGCAGGGATGCGTCGTAGAAGGCGCCGGTGGCGAAGATGACGGCGTCGTAGTGCTCGCGCAGCTGCGCCAGGGTCAGGTCCGTGCCGTACTCGACGTTGCCGAAGAACCGGATGTCCGGATTCTCCATGATCTTGTGCAGGGAGTTCACGATGCCCTTGATGCGGGGGTGATCCGGGGCCACGCCGTAGCGGATCAGGCCGAAGGGGGCGGGGTAGCGGTCGAAGATGTCGATGCTGACGCGCACCTGCCCCTCGGCGACGGCCTCGGAGCGGGACAGCAGGTCCGCGGCGTAGATCCCGGCGGGGCCGGCCCCGATGACGGCCACGCGCAGGGGGCGCTGGTCTTGAGACAAAGCGTTGTTTCCTTTCGGTCGACCGCGAGGGGCGCGGACTCCCGGCTGGAGCGCGGCCCCGTGGGCATCGCCTCGCCAGTCTAGTCAGGCTCGCCTCACCCGAACAGACCCGCTCAACCCGGCGTCAGGCGGCGTCACATGCGCGATCGGGGCGACACCGTCGCCGGGGTGCGCCACGCGGTGGGTGAACCCGGGTGCGAGGGTGCGAGCGCACACATTACCTTGGTGCGTATGACGCAGAGCACCGACACCACAGCCCCCGAGCTGACCTTCGACCCCTCGATCCGCCCGGGCGATGACTTCTACCGCCACGTCAACGGCCCCTGGATCGCCGCCCATGAGATCCCCGCCGACCGCGGCATCGACGGCGCCTTCCACCACCTGCGCGACCTCGCCGAGGAGCAGGTCCGGGACATCATCACCGAGATCGGCCGGCGCGACCCGGATTCGCGCATCGGGCGGCTGTACAACTCCTTCATGGACGAGCAGAGCATCGAAGCCGCCGGCACAGACCCGCTGGAACCGGACCTGGCGCTGCTGGAACAGGCCGAGGACCGGGACGGGCTGGTGCTGGCCCTGGCCGCGCTGGAGGCCTCCGGCGTCGGCGGGCCCGTGGGCCTGTACGTGGCCAACGACGCCAAGGACGCCACCCGCTACGTCCCGAACCTCACCCAGTCCGGGATCGGCCTGCCGGACCGGGACTACTTCTTCGAGGACAAGCACGCCCAGATCCGGGAGGCCTACCGGGCGCACCTGGAGCGGATGTTCGCGCTGACCGGGACCGCCGAGCGCTTCGGCACCACCCCGGCCGACGCCGCCGCCCGGGTGTACGCCCTCGAGGAGAAGATCGCCTCCCACCACTGGGACCAGGTGACCCTGCGCGACGCCAACAAGCGCTACAACCCGCACTCCTTCGACCAGCTGGATCAGGCCTTCCCCGGCTTCCCCTGGACCCGGTGGATCGAGGGCATCGGGGGCACCCCCGAAGGCTTCGCGAAGGTCATCGTGGGCCAGCCCTCCGCCCTCGAGGGCCTGGCCCGGCTGTGGGTCTCGGAGGACCTGGAGGACTGGCGGCTGTGGGCCGTGTGGCGCCTGATCCACGCCCGCGCCCCCTTCCTCGGGACGCAGATCGTGCAGGAGAACTTCGAGTTCTACTCCAAGACCCTCACCGGCACCGAGCAGATCCGGGACCGCTGGAAGCGCGGCGTCGGCCTGGTGGAGGCCCTGCTGGGCGAGGAGGTGGGGCAGGAGTACGTGGCCCGGCACTTCCCGCCGGAGCACAAGCAGCGGATGCTCCAGCTGGTCCAGCACCTGATCGAGGCCTACCGCGAGTCCATCTCCTCGCTGGACTGGATGACCGAGGCCACCCGCGAGCGCGCCCTGGACAAGCTGGACAAGTTCACCCCCAAGATCGGCTACCCGGATTCCTGGCGGGACTACTCCGGGCTGAGCATGGATGATGATCTGCTGGAGAACGTGCGGCGCGGCTCGCGCTTCGAGCACGAGTACGAGCTGGGCAAGCTGGGTCAGCCGATCAACCGCGACGAGTGGGCGATGACCCCGCAGACGGTCAACGCCTACTACCACCCGCTGATGAACGAGATCGCGTTCCCCGCCGCGATCTTGCGTCCCCCGTTCTTCGACATGGACGCCGACGACGCCGTGAACTTCGGGGCGATCGGTGCGGTGATCGGCCACGAGATCGGGCACGGCTTCGACGATCAGGGCTCCAAGTACGACGGCGACGGCAACCTCAACGACTGGTGGACCGCGCAGGACCGGGCGGAGTTCGACAAGCGCACCGGCGAGCTGGTGCGCCAGTACAGCGGGTACGTCCCGGAGGGGCTGGACCCGGAGCGGGACGCCGTCAACGGGGAGCTGACCCTCGGGGAGAACATCGGCGACCTGGGCGGTCTGGGCATCGCACTGAAGGCCTACCGCCGGGCCCTGGCCGAGCAGGGGCTGGACTTCGACTCCGCGCCGGTGGTGGATGGGCAGACCGCGCTGCAGCGGCTGTTCGTCGCCTACGCGCGGGTGTGGCGCTCCAAGGCCCGCCCGCAGACCCTGCGGATGTACCTCTCGATGGACCCGCACTCCCCCGCGGAGTTCCGGTGCAACGGGATCGTGCGCAACATCGACGCCTTCTACGACGCCTTCGAGGTGGGGCCGGAGGATGAGCTTTGGCTGGATCCGCAGGAGCGGGTGAGCATCTGGTGACCGGCGTCGGAGACCGGGGGCCGGGGGCCGCGCCGCGGATCGATCTGAACTCGGATTCCGGGGAGTCCTTCGGCTCCTGGACCATGGGCGACGACGCGGCGATGGCCGGGCTGGCCTCCTCGCTGAACGTGGCCTGCGGCTTCCACGCCGGGGACCCGTCGGTGGCGCGGGCGACCTGCCGGGCCGCCGTCGAGCACGGAACCGCGATCGGGGCGCACGTGGCCTACCCGGATCTGCAGGGCTTCGGCCGACGCCGCCTGGAGATGGCCCATCACGAGCTGGTGGATGCGGTGATCTGGCAGATCGGGGCGCTGCAGGCGATCGCCCGGGCGGAGGGCGCGCAGGTCTCCTATGTGAAGCCGCACGGGGCGCTGTACAACGTCATCGCCCGGGAGCGGGGGCAGGCCGCCGCGGTGGCCGAGGGGGTGGCGACGGCCCTGCCGGGCGCGGCGATCCTGGTGCTGCCGGGATCGGTGATCGAGGAGGAGGCTCAAGCCGCGGGGCTGCGCCCGGTGCGCGAGGCCTTCGCGGATCGGGGCTACCTGCCGGACGGCTCCCTGGTGCCGCGCCGGGAGGCGGGCGCGGTGCTGCACGACCCGGAGCAGATCGCTGCCCGCGTGCTCCGGATGGTGTCCGAGGGCGTGGTCCAGGCCGTGGACGGCACCCCGGTGCGGCTGGGCGCGGAGTCCGTGTGCGTGCACGGGGACACCCCCGACGCCGTCGGGATCGCCCGGGCGGTGCGGGGCGCCCTCCAGGAGGCCGGGGTGGAGATCGCCCCCTTCACGGCTCAATAACCCGTTTGTGGAGTGGTTGGCGGGTTGTGGAGTGATGTAGCCGCTCCATAACCCGCCAACCACTTCGCAGATCACCGATCACCTGCTCGGAGCGGTCCACGGCGGCAGGCCGCGCTCCAGCTGGCGGACCAGGATAGCCTCCCCGAGGATCCGTCGGAACTGCGGCCAGCCGCTGTGCAGCTGAGGCCACCCGGCCCGCAGGATGAACCATCCGAGGTTCTGGATGGCCTTCTCCCTGGATCTCTCCTTCACGATGACCTCCGGAGCCGGGCCGTAGTCGGTGTACTTGAGGGAACCGTCGATCTCCAGGGCGAGCATCAGCTCCGGCCAGGCCATGTCCAGGAAGAACCTCCCGCTGGCGGTGTTCACCCTGACCTGCAGCTGCGGCAGCGGCATGCCCGCCTCCGCGATGCGGAACCGAGCGATGGTCTCCGCCACGGACCCGGCCAGCCCGTCGGCCCGTCCCAGGACAGCCAGTCCACGGCGGTTCCCATGCCTCCCCGGGGAGTGGGTGAGTTCCCGCTCGATGGCGGCCCTCTGCACCCCGCGGGCCAGGATCTGATCCAAGATCACCAGGGCGGGAAGCGCGTCCAGACTGCGCGCGCACTCCACGGCCGTGGTCTGCAGAGAGGTCACCGGCAGCCCCAGATCGGTGATCTGCCGATCCTCGGAGAGCCCGCGCAGCAGATGCCCCTTGACCAGCGGCGACGACGGGTTCGGGCGGGGATCGCCGCAGATGTGGATCTCCTCGGGCACAGGAGACAGGTGCAGCCCCCAGGCCAGGGCCGCTGAGGTCCTGGAGAAGGTGATCGGCCCGGTGCTCACGCTGGCGTAGGCGAGATGCCTGGCCAGGGCCCGGCGCTCCGGGGTGAGCCGTACCCAGTGCTCGCGGTCCAGATAGCAGCCGCGCCAGACCTTCACCCAGTCCCCGCGGCGCAGCGGGTGTTCGGATTCTCCCTCGCGGCGCATCCGGGAGACGAGGTGCAGGTCATCGGCGGTGATGAGGCGCTTCCTGTCCATGGGACCACTGTCCCCCCGGGAACAGGACGCGGGGAGCCGACGTCGGAAATCTGTGGATAACCCCCGGCCAACTCCCGTCTGTGGAGTGGTTGGCAACTTAGGGAGTGGCTACACCGCTCCACAACCCGCCAACCGCTCCACAGATCCCGGAGATCATTTCCCGGCGGGCAGGGGGTCGTGGCGGTGGCGCCAGATCTGGGTGATCCACAGCAGGACCAGCAGGTAGTGGGCGAGCATCGGCAGGCCCGCCGCGATCTGGGCAGGACGGGAGACGTAGTCCAGGTTCTCGGTGGTTCCGGCCACCGTGGCCGCCAGCCACAGCGGCGAGTAGTACAGGCCGACGAAGGCCGCCCACGCCAGCACCTGCGCGGCGGTGCGGCGCCAGTCCCGCTCGCGGAAGGCCCACGGCAGCGCGTCCACCAGGAAGGCCGCCACGATCAGCGGCAGCCACGTGTTGTGGTGGGACCAGGAGATCGGGGACATCTCCAGCATCAGGAACGCCGTCAGGCCGATCACCGACAGCCGCATCCCCCGCCGATCCAGCACCGGGATCACCGCGGCCGTGCCCACCAGCAGCACCGCGATCAGCAGCCAGTGCAGCCCCGACAGCAGCGCCGTCGGCATCTGCGCGTGGTACCCCTCCAGGGTCAGGTGCATCAGCCAGCCCTGCACCGAGATGTTGTCCGGGTAGTTGATGTTGCCCACCCGGGTGGGATCCGAGACCGCCGAGGTCCAGAACTGCACCGCCTGGTGCGGCAGCAGGAGGAAGCCCAGGGCGATCGTGCCCAGGAAGGACGCCCCGAGGGTCAGCACGCCCTTCACGTCCTTGCGCATCAGCGGAATGAGCCCGAAGACCAGCGGGGTGAGCTTGATGCCCCCGGCGATCCCGATGAAGAACCCGCGCGGCAGGCGGGTGGCCGGTCGCAGCAGATCCCCCAGCACCAGCAGCATGATCAGCGGATTGATCTGCACCAGCCCGATGCCGCGCCGCCACGGCCCCGAGAGCAGGATGACCGCGGTGAGCACGGCGATCGTCGTCGTGCGGCCCAGCTTGTCCTGGAAGGGGATCCGCCGGCCGCGGTGGTTGACGTAGTCGTACACGATGGCCGCGAACCACCACGCCACCGCCACCGAGAACGCCAGCATGATCGCCTGACCCAGCCACATCGGGATGAAGGCGAAGGGCAGCAGGATCAGCGCCGCGAACGGCGGATAGGTGAACGGCAGGAAGCCCCCACCCAGGGGCACCAGATCCCGGTCGTACAGGTCCGCGCGCACGCCGTCGCTGCCGAAGATCGTCGCAGCGCCCGTGCGGTACACGGAGAAGTCCAGCCCGCCCACCAGCATCGAGTACGTCAGCTGCGCACCCACCACCGCGACGACGACGACCCACGCCCCGATCTGCCAGGCGCGCGAGGGCCCGGGAACCGCGGCATCGCGGTCTCGGCGGGAAGGCTGGGGACTCGACGAGGCGGCGGGGGAACTCACCCTGCCAGGGTACCGTGCCGCTCGCCGCGCACCGCATGCACCGCGGTGACCACCACCAGCGCGTACAGGACCGCGGCGGGCAGGGTGCTCGCCGCTCCCCCGGTGCCCCAGCCGAACATCCCGGCGACCCACGGCCCCAGCAGCAGCGGACCGATGAAGAAGCCGACGCCGGCCACCCACGCGGCCGCGTCCAGCCAGATCCGCGCGCCCCGGGAGACCCCGCCCCACAGGCTGGGGCGCACCTCCCACGCCCACGCGAACACGGCCACCGGCAGCCACACGAAGTGGTGGATCCAGGAGATCGGGGAGATCTGCAGCATCAGGAACGCCGTCACGGAGACCTCGGAGAGCACCAGACCCCTCCGGTGCAGCAGCGGCAGCAGGGCCGACGTCGCCACCAGCAGCACCAGCACCAGCAGGACGCGCAGCAGGCTCAGCGCCGGCCCCGCGAGGTGCAGGTGCGTGAGCCACCCCTCCACGGAGATGTTGCGCAGATCGCCGAGCCCGCCGACCCGGGAGGAGTCCCACAGGGCCCCGGCCCAGAACTGCGCGGACTCCTCGGGCAGCAGCAGGAATCCCACGGCGACGGTCCCGGCGAAGCTCGCCGCGAGGGTCGCCAGGCCCCTGAGATCCCGACGCATCAGCAGGATCAGGCCGAAGGCCAGCGGGGTGAGCTTCAGCCCGCCGGCGATCCCCACGAGCACTCCCCGCGGCACCCGGGTGCCCGGACGCAGGAAGTCCGCGAGCACCAGCGCCAGCAGCAGCGGGTTGATCTGGCCGAAGCCGAAGTTGTCCTGCCACGGGGAGCTCGCGCAGATCAGGGCGAACACGAGCCCGACGATCGCGGCCGTCCCCAGGCTCGCCTGCCCGGGCAGGAGGACGCCGCGGCGGTTGACCGACGCCACCAGGACCCACGCCAGGCACGCCGCGACCGCGAAGGTCAGCAGCGCCACAAGCACGGAGCCCGAGAACCAGCTGATCCACGCCAGCGGCGCCATGACCAGGGCCGCGAACGGCGGGTAGGTGAAGGGGAGGGAGGAATCTCCGATCGTGGAGATGGGCCCGCCGTACAGGGAGGGCGCGGCCCCCGGGTCCCCGACGACGATGCGCGCGGCCTCCCGGTAGACCTTCAGATCCCCGGACCCTCCGAACACCGCCGAGGAGAACTGGCTCCACAGCATCCACGCGACGAAGGCCCACACCGCGGCGCGCAGCAGGACGAGGGCTCCCCCGCGGGCGGGTGGGCGAGCCGGCCGGTCCCGGTGACCCGCGGAGTCCGCGTCGGCCGGGGTGGATCCCGGACGGGCCCGGTTCATCCCCGGGCGGTCATCGCTCACCGGGCGAGACGGGAGGACCGGCCGGCTCCTCCGGAAGCGGCGTCGTCCTCATCGGCGGGGGCGATGGCGTCGGCGTCGTCCTCGAGGTCCTCCCGGGGGCGGTCCTTGGGGCGGGCGACCAGGTTGGTCGGGCCCTGACCGGCGGGACGGCGACGGCGACGGGTGCGCCGCGGGGCGGCCTGCGGGTCACGGGCCTTCTTGGGCATCCCGAGGATGCGGAAGAACAGCTCCGCGACCAGCACCGCGAAGGCCGCGTAGTACAGGTAGGGGGACGGGTACAGGGAGTAGACCCGCATGATGTTCCCGACCGCGGTGAGCACCAGGGCGGCGAAGCCCAGCAGCATCAGCACCGCGTGCACGACGCCGAAGCGCGGGGCGTCCTTGGTCCGCCACGCCAAGTACACCGCCATCAGCCCGAACAGCAGCGGGAAGAAGACCTGCCCGGACAGGGCGATGGTGTCCCCGGTGTACTGGTACATGCCCATCGCCTGCAGGATGGCGGCGGCGACGAGGGTGACGACGGCGGGTAAGGATCTCACGGGCGCCCAGTCTAGCCGCTGGCCCCGGGTTCCCGGCCGGGGTTCCCTGCCCGGCGTCTGCGCTCCCGGCCTCCACCGCGCGGGCCGGTAAACTCGCATGGGAGAAGCATGATTCGATGACGGCCCCGGGAGGCGCGACGACGGTGACGGTCCGGACGCGAGGCGAGCAGCAGGCACGACGCCCGGGCGGCGGCAGGTCCAGCTGGCACCGCCGAGCCTCCCGCCCGGTCACGGTGTGGATGCTCGTGCTGCTGTTCGCCGTGTTCTTCCACCGGTGGCTGCCCGAGGCCCGATGGACCCTGGTGCACCTCGTGGCCCTGGGGCTGATCGCCAACTCCATCCTGATCTGGTCCCAGCACTTCGCCGAGGCCCTGCTCAAGCACCGCCTCCCGGACTCCGCCCGCCCCGCCCAGCTGCGGCGGATCCGGACGCTGAACCTCGGCGTCGTCGTCCTGATCGCGGGGATGATGCTCACCCCGTACCCCGCCGTGCACGTTCCGGCGGTGCTCGGCGGGGCGGTGCTGGTGGGCGGGGCCGTCGCCTGGCATGCCGCCTCCCTGGGGCGCCAGCTGCGCGCGGCCCTGCCGGCTCGCTTCGCGGTCACGGTCCGGTGGTACATCACCGCGGCGTGGCTGCTGCCGGTGGGCGCGGTGCTGGGGGCGGTGCTCGGCGTCGCCGATCTCAGCGCGGCCGGGCACGCCCGGGTCCAGCTGGCTCACGAGGCGGTGAACGTGCTGGGCTTCGTCGGGCTCACGGTCACCGGGACCCTGCTGACCCTGTGGCCCACGATCCTGCGCACCCGGATGCCGCAGAGCTCCCTGCCGCGCCTGCGTCTCGCGCTGGGGCTGCTGCTGGCCGGCGTCCTGGGCGCCGCGACCTCGGCCCCGGTCGGCTGGCGCTCGACGGCGGCCGCGGGCCTGGGCGCCTACGCCCTGGGTGTTGTGGTGCTGCTGGGGTGGCTGGTGAGCGTGGCCCGCACCCGTGCCCCGCGGGACTACGCCGGGCTGTCCGTGCTGGCCGGGATCTGCTGGCTGCTGGCGGGTGCCGTGTGGACCGGGATCCTCGTGCTGCGCGCCGACTGGGCGGGTCTGGATCTGACCCCGGTGACGCCGGTGTTCGTCGCGGGCTTCCTGGTGCAGGTGCTGCTGGGGGCGATGACCTACCTGCTGCCGGCCACCATGGGCGGAGGGCCCGCCGCGGTGCGCGCCGGGAACCGGGAGCTGACCCGGCTGTCCTGGCTGCGGGTGACCGTGGTGCAGCTGTGCCTGATCCTGTTCGTCCTGCCGCCCGCGCTCACCGGGTCCTGGGTGCGGGCCATCGCCTCGATCCTCGGAGTCCTCGCCCTGGCGGCCTTCCTGCCCCTGATGATCCGCGCCGTGCGCGCCCAGGTGGCCGCCCGCCGGGCGATGATCGCCGCCCGGGCGGCCACAGCCGATCGGGGGCGTCCGGGCGATTCCGAGCCTGGAGCGGAGCCCGGGTCCGCGGCGGGGTCGGCCCCGTGGGCGCGGCCGGGCTCCGGGCCTGCCGCCCGGACGGACCCGGCCTCCGAGGCGTCCGGCCACGCCGCGGGGTCCCCGCCGAGCCCCCGGCGGGATCACGGCGTCGCGCCCGCGCACCCGCGGCGGGAGATCCTCGCCGGGGCGGGCCTGACCGCGCTGGGCGTGGCCGCGGGCCTGGCCCTGGACCCCTCGGGTCTGCAGCGGGCGCTGCACGGGCTGGGTCGGGAGCCGGCCGGCACGGGGCACACCACCCGGGTGGCGGTGAAGGCCACCGCCGCGATGCGCTTCGAGCCGGCCGAGATCACCGTGCCCGCCGGGGACCGGCTCATCCTGGAGGTCACCAACGCGGATGAGACCACGGTGCACGACCTCGTCCTGGACGGCGGAGCCACCTCCGGGCGGCTGGACCCGGGGGCCTCCGCGTCGGTGGACGCCGGGGTGATCACCCAGGATGTGGACGGATGGTGCTCGATCGTGGGGCACCGGCAGATGGGCATGACCCTGCGCATCCGCGCCGACGGCGCCTCCTCCCCCGGCGAGGAGTCCTCGGGGCGCGGGGACTCGTCCGCTGACGGGCAGGGCGCGGGCACCGAACCGGCCCTGGACCTGCAGGCCGCCCCGGGGAAGGATCACCGCACCCGCTCCGCGGTGCTGGCCCCGGCCGCCGTCGACGGGCTGGAGCCGAACGGGACGGGCGGGGTGATCCACCGGGTGACCCTGACCGTCACCGAGCAGACCCTGGAGGTGGCCCCCGGGGTGGCGCTGCGCGCGTGGACGTACAACGGGGATTTCATGGGACCGACCCTGCGCGGGCGGGTCGGGGACACCTTCGAGGTGACCCTGGTCAACCGCGCCTCGATGGGCCACTCGGTGGACTTCCATGCCGGGGACATCGCCCCGGATCAGCCGATGCGCACCATCGCCCCGGGGGAGTCCCTGGAGTACCGCTTCACCGCGCACGGGGCCGGGATCTGGCTGTACCACTGCTCCACCGCGCCCATGTCCAGTCACATCGCTGCGGGCATGTTCGGGGCGGTCGTCGTCGACCCGCCCGAGCTGCCGACGGTGGATCGGGAGTTCCTGCTGGTGCACAGCGAGACCTACCTGAAGACCACCGGCCGGAAGGACGACGCCGATCGGCAGCTCACCGAGGTGGACCCGGCCCGAGTGCCCACCGGGGTGCCGACCTTCGCGATGTTCAACGGCCACGCGACCCAGTACGCCGCCGAGCCCTTGGAGGCGCGCACCGGGCAGCGGGTGCGGATCTGGACCCTGGCGGCCGGGCCGAGCCTGGGGATGAGCTTCCACGTGGTCGGCGGGCAGTTCACCACCGTGTACAAGGAGGGGGCGTACCGACTGCTGGAGGAGCGCGACGCCTTCGGGCGCACCGGCGGGCGGGCCCAGGCCCTGGACCTGGCCAGCGCGCAGGGGGGCTTCGTGGAGCTGACCTTCACGGAACCCGGCACCTACACCTTCGTCAACCACTCCTTCGCGCAGATGGAGCGCGGCGCCCGCGGCCTGATCCGGGTGGAGTGAGGCTCCGGCGGCGCACCCCTCCACCGAGCCGGCGCATCCGTTCCCAGAAACGCGAAAACCGGGAACCGATGCGCCGCCTCGCGGAAGACCGAGCGGGACATGGGTACGGATGCGCCGGGTCGCGAGAGGCCGGGCTCGGGCGGAAGGGTCAGTCGGTGGCGGCGGGGCGGTCCGTGGCCGAATACTGGGACCAGGAGCCCGGGTACAGTCGCGCCCGCACCCCCGCGCTGGCCAGGGCCACGATCTCGTGGGTGGCGGTCACCCCGGAGCCGCAGTACACGATCGGCGTCTCCTGTGCTTCGGGGTCCACCCCGGCCTCGGTGAGCCGCGCGCGGATCTGCTCCGGGGTGCGTAACAGCCCGTGCTCGTCGATCAGGTCCCGGTGGAACAGGTTGCGCGCCCCCGGGATGTGCCCGGCGCGGGGATCCACGGGCTCCTCCTCCCCGCGGTAGCGCTGCGGGGCGCGGGCATCGAGCACGACGCCGCCCGAGGACGCCGTCTCCTGGGTCTCGTCGATGTCGGCCAGCCAGGAGTCCTCGAAGGGTGCGGCGGCGAAGGCCCCGGACTCCTCCGGCTCCGTCTCATCCGGCCCGACCTCCAGGGCGTCCTGACCGTGCGCGGCCACCCAGGCGGGCAGCCCGCCGTCGAGCACCGCGGCCTGGTGCCCGGTGGCCCGCAGCAACCAGACCAGCCGGGAGGCGGAGGCGCCGGAGGCGTCGTCGTAGGCGATGACCAGGGTGTCCTCGGCGATGCCGCTGATCTCCATCGCGGCGGCGAAGCGCTCCTCCATCGGCAGCGGGTGCCGTCCCTCCTCGGGGGAGGCGGGGGCGGCGAGCATGAAGTCGAGGTCCACGAACACGGCCCCGGGGATGTGCCCGGCCTCGTAGGCCTCCTCCCCGGAGCGCCCGTCCAGGTACCAGCGCACGTCCGCCACGCGTACGGGACGCCCCTCGATGGGCGCGGTGCGCAGGCGCTCGTCCTCGGCGGCCAGCTGGGCCTCCAGCTCCTGCAGCCGCTCGGCGGTCAGCTGCTCGGGGTTCTCCAGGGCGCGGGCCGCCTCGCGGGCGGCGGCCCGGTGCCGGGCGTTCTCGGCGGCGGCGTTCTCGGCCGCGCGCTGCAGGGAGGCGAGGTCGGCGACGGAGACGATCCAGGGCAGCTCGTGGGTCATGGGCCTCATCCTACGCGGGGGACCAGTGACGGCCCATAATGCGCATTGTTCGTACTAGATTGGAGGGGCAGCCGTGATCAGGGAGGATCCATGACAGTCCGCAGACCGGAAGACACCACCGTTCCCGCCGACTGGGACCCCCGTTCCCCCGAGGTGCAACAGGATCAGATCGCCGCCTACGACGCGCTGCGAGCCCACTGCCCTGTGGCCCACGACGACTACCTGGGGTACACCCTGCTCAGTCATGCCGACGTCGCCGCTGCGGCCCTGGACCCGCAGACCTTCAGCAACCGCGTCTCCGATCGGCACGTCGCGGTGCCCAACGGGTTGGACGGACCCGAGCACACGGCCTTCCGCCGCATCAACGACGCCTACTTCACCCCCGAGCGCATGGCCGCCGCCGAACCCGTGCTGCGCACCGTGATCCGCGAGCTCATCGCCGAGCTGCCCGCCGGACACCGCGTGGACGCGGCCGGGGAGTTCGCCCGCCAGTACGCCCTGCGCATCACCGCCGCCTTCATGGGGTGGGAGGAGGAGTATCGGGAGCCGCTGAGCGCGTGGGTTCAGCGCAACCGGGAGGCCACGCTGCGCCGGGACCGCGCGGAGATCGGTCGGGTGGCCCTGGAGTTCGACGGCACGATCCGCCGGATGCTCGCCGACCGGACGGGCTCCGCCGGGCTCGATGCCGAGGGCCGTCCGCGCGACGTCACCGCCCAGCTGATGCGCGACGTCGTCGAGCTGCCGGACGGCGCCCGCCCGATGACCGAACCCGAGCTGATCAGCCTCATCCGCAACTGGACCGTGGGCGAGCTGTCCACCATCGCGGCCTGCGCCGGGGTGCTGGTGCAGTTCCTCGCCTCCCACCCCCGCGAGCAGGAGCGGCTGCGCAGCGATCCTACGCAGATCCCCGCGGCCGTGGAGGAGATCATGCGGCTGCGGGACCCGCTGGTGAGCAATCGGCGCGTGACCACCCGCCCCGTGGAGGTGGGTGGCCGGCGCCTGCCCGCCGGGGCACGGGTCACCCTGAACTGGACCTCCGCCAACAGGGACGAAGCCGCCTTCCCCGACGCCGCGCAGTACCGACCGGACCGCGATCAGTCCGCGAACCTGGTGTACGGAACCGGAATCCACGCCTGCCCCGGCGCACCCCTGGCCCGGCTGGAGCTGCGGCTGCTCGTGGAGGAGCTGCTCGCAGCCACGACCGCGATCGAAGAGGCCGGGCCCACCGCCAACGAGGTCTATCCCGTGGCCGGGTTCTCCTCGGTGCCCGTCATCGTCCGCCGCTGATCGCCGACCGCGCCGGGCGAGGGCGCGCCGCGCGTCGGCATCGCCTCAGCCGTCGCAGGTGCGGGCGTACTTCTCCTGCTGCAGCCGCATGATCTTGTCCACGTAGCTGCGGGTCTCCGGGTAGTTCGGCACGCCCTTCGCGTCCTTCACGGCGTTGGGTCCGGCGTTGTACCCGGCCAGGGCGTAGCGGATGAGGGCGTCCTCGTCGTCTCCGGCCAGGTCCGCCAGCTCGGTGCGCAGGTACTTCATGTACCGGCCCTGCGCGGCGATCGCGTCGTGCTCGTCCATCGGGTCCCCGTCCCCGCCCCAGATGTCCCAGGTGTCCTGGGTGAACTGGGCGATGCCCATGGCCCCGGCGTGGGAGTGGGCGTCCGGATTCCAGCCGGACTCGGCGTCCAGCTGCGCGGCCAGCACTCGCACGGGGAAGCCGGATTCGCGGGAGGCGCCCTCCAGGTCCGTCACGAGGTCCTGCGGGATGGGGCGGGAGTCCGCGGCGGTGCAGGTCTCATCCGCGGGCACGTAGTCGGTGACGGCCAGACCCACCGCGCCGACGACGAGCAGCCCGAGAGCCGCGAGCACCTGCCAGTGCTGAACGGCGGCACGCAGGGCACCCCGTCCCCGCCCGCCGCGGGCCCTCTCCTGTGATTCGCTCATCGCGCCCCAGCATACGGGACGCCCCGTCGTCGTCCGGGTGGCGACGCCGGGGGCGCCGTCGCCGCTGGGAGGCTCGGACTGTGCGCGTCCCGCTTTGCCGGCCTCCGGTGCGAAGCGCAGGATGGAATCAGCGATCTCCGGCGCAGACCGGGAACCCGGCCGCGGAAGGAGGAGCGAGGATGAACGCGGATCCCGAACAGGAAAGCCGGGAGGAGCGTCTGGGGGTGGTCGGGCAGGCCGCGCAGCTGATGCTCACCCACGGCAGCACCACCTCGGGGACGGTGCAGGCCGTCGAGGATCTCTCCCGTCGCCTGGAGGTGCCGGTGCGCCTGCTGCCCGAATGGGACGGCTCCGTGCTCGCCTCCCCGGACGGCCGGCTCCACCGGCGCCTGATCGGCTCCCCGACCGGGGTGCACATGGGCGTGGTCGTGAACGCCATGGCGCAGCTGCGCGCGCAGCCGAAGCCCTCGGCCCGCGAGCTGTCCCGGCGCCTCGAGGACGCCGCGTCGACGCCTGCCTACCCGCTGCCGATCTTCGCGCTGGCCTGCATCACCGGCGCCTGCTCCCTCGCGGCGATCTTCGGTGCCCGGCTGCCCGTGTCCTATGTGCTGGTGGCGGTGGCCGCCGGGCTGGGCGCGGTGATCCGGCGGTGGCTGGGTGGGCGCGGCGTCGGGCCGATCGGCCAGGCCTTCGCCGCCGCGCTGCTCGCGGGACTGGCCGGGGCGCTGACCGTGCACCTGGGCACCGCCAGCGACGCCCGCCTGGTCGCGGTCTGCCCGGCGATGGTCCTGGTCCCCGGCCCGCACCTGCTCAACGGGATGCTGGATCTGGCGGCTCGGCGCATCACCCTGGGCTGGGCCCGGCTGGTCTTCGGCACCCTGATCGTGGTCGGCATCAGCATCGGGCTGCTGCTGGGCCTGGCCCTCGGCGGGGCCCAGCTGCCGGTCCACGCGGCCGGTCGCTCGGTCGCCTGGTGGATCGACGTGCCGGCGGCCGCGGCGGCCGCCGCGTCCTATCCGGTCTACTTCTCCCTCCAGGCCCGCTACATCCCGCACGCGGTGCTCGCCGGGGCCGCGGCCCACGCGGTGCGGTGGGTGCTGCTGGGGCCGGTGGGCGCCGGCGTCGTGGTGGGTGACTTCATCGCCTGCCTGGTGGCCGGGCTGGTGGTGGCCCCCGTGGTGCTGACCCGGCACGTGCCCTTCGCGGGGATCGGCTTCGCGGCGGTCGTGGCCCTCGTCCCCGGGGTGTTCGTGTTCCGCACCGTGGCGGGGCTGATGGACCTGGTGACCGGGCCGAGCCAGGATCTACTGCTCAGCGTGACGACGGACGCGGCCACGGCCGCCCTGAGCCTGGCCGCCATGACCCTCGGGCTGCTCACCGCCCACGGCCTCGCGGTGCGGCTGCGCCCCCGGCGGCTGCGCGCACGGTCATAGACCGGTTCCGGGGACTCCCGGGGCCCGGACCGCGGGCCGGATGCCGCGAGGCGGCGCATCCGTTCCCGGAATGGAGTTTTCGGGAACGGATGCGCCGCCTCGGCGCTGAAGCATCGGCTCGCTCGGGCTCAGAGCACCTCGGCCAGGCGCCGCACCCCCTCGGTCAGGCGGTCCGGGGCCACCGAGGAGAAGGCCAGGCGCAGGTTCCGGGCGCCCGGGCGGGTGCCGGCGTCGTCCACCGCGCCCCCGGCCGGATCCGTCCCGGGCGTGCGACCCATCGTCGGGTCATCGTGGAAGGCCGTGCCGGGGACGAACACGACGCCGTTGTCGATCGCCGGGGCCAGGGCCTGCGAGGCGTCGTCGTACCGGCCGCCCTCCGGCAGGGTCAGCCAGGTGAAGAAACCGCCGGTCGGCGTCGTCCACCGGGTGCCGGCCGGCATGTGCTCGCGGCACGCGGTGAGCACGGCGTCGCAGCGCTCCCGGTACAGCGCGGCGGTGCGGCGGGTGTGCGACTCCCACAGCCCCTGCCCCATGAACCCCAGGACCAGGCGCTGGGAGAGCACCGACGGGCAGATCGTCACCGCCTCCCCCGCGATCTGCAGGAACTTGCGCACCCGCGGCGGCG
Organism: Rothia kristinae NBRC 15354; assembly: GCF_001570865.1. Taxonomy (GTDB): domain Bacteria; phylum Actinomycetota; class Actinomycetes; order Actinomycetales; family Micrococcaceae; genus Rothia; species Rothia kristinae. The sequence continues at coordinate 27,064 of NZ_BCSM01000008.1, read as the reverse complement.
CGACCATCCAGCCCACGCGCACCCCCGGGGAGAACACCTTGGAGAAGGACCCCAGGTAGATCACGGCCTCCGGGTCGTAGGAGTGCAGGGACGGCAGGCGCTCACCGGAGAAGGACAGCTGACCGTACGGGTTGTCCTCCACCACCAGCACGTCCTGCTCCCGGCAGACCCGCACCAGCTCGGCCCGGCGATCCTGCGCCAGCGTCACCCCGGTGGGGTTCTGGAAGTTCGGGATCGTGTAGAGCAGCTTGACGCGCTTGCCCTGCTCCTTCAGCTCCCGGATGCGGGTCTCGACGGCGGCCGGATCCAGGCCGTCCTCGTCCAGGGGCACCTGGCGCACATCCACCTGGTAGCCCTCGAACACCCCCAGCGCCCCCGTGTACGTGGGGCCCTCCGCGAGGATGACGTCGCCCGGATCGCAGAACAGCTTGGTCACCAGGTCCAGACCCATCTGGGAGCCCGCGGTCATCTGGATCTCCTCGACCCGCGGGTGCGAGCCCTCCGAGCGCATGAACTCGGTGACCAGCTCGATCAGCGGCTCATACCCCGCCCCCGAGCCGTACTGCAGGACCTCCAGACCCTCCTCCGCGATGATCCGCGAAGCCATCTCCCCCAGCTCCTGCAGCGGCAGCAGCTCCAGGTCCGGGTTGCCCCCGGCCAGGGAGACGATGCCGGGGCGCATCGCGACCTCGAAGACGTCGCGCACCGCCGAGGGACGGAAGCCCCCGGCGCGCTCGGCGAAGCCGCGCATCAGCCGCGCGTCGGCGCCGGTGGCGCCCTCCATCAGCTCCTGGATGCTCGGCACCTCAGGCCTCCTTCCGGCCGGTGGTGTCGGGGGTTCCGGCGACGTCGGCCACGGGCACCACCCGAACCTCGTCGCGCCGGGCCCGTCCGGGGCGAGCGCCGTAGACGGCGTCGGCCTCCCCGTAAACCGGGGAGCCGGCGTCGGCCCCCGCGCCGAGCGAGAGCAGGGTGATGAACTCGTAGACGATGTGGGCGGCGGCGATGCCGGTGATCTCGGCGTGGTCGTAGGCCGGGGCGACCTCCACGACCTCCGCACCTACCAGGTTCAGCCCGCGCAGGCCCCGCAGGATCTCCAGGATCTCCCGGGAGGTGGCCCCGCCGGCCTCGGGGGTGCCGGTGCCCGGGGCGTGGGCGGGGTCCAGCACGTCGATGTCCAGGGAGACGTACAGCGGACGGTCCCCGATCCGCTCGCGCAGGATCTGCACGACCCGGTCCACCCCGAGCCGGTAGATGTCCGCCGAGGAGACGATGCCGAAGCCGAAGCGGGCGTCGTCATCCAGGTCCTCGGTGCCGTACAGCGGGCCGCGGGTGCCCACGTGGCACAGGGCGTCCGTGTCCAGCAGGTCCTCCTCGAAGGCCCGGCGGAACGGGGTGCCGTGGGTGTACTCGGCGCCGAAGTAGGTGTCCCAGGTGTCCAGGTGCGCGTCGAAGTGCAGCAGGGCGATCTTCCCGTGGCGCTCGGCCAGGTTGCGCAGGTTGGGCAGCGCGATGGTGTGGTCCCCGCCGATCGTGACCAGGCGGGTCCCGCCCTCGGTCAGCTCCCGGGCCCCGGCCTGCATCGCGGCCAGCGCCTCCTCGATGTCGAAGGGGTTGCCGATGATGTCCCCGGCGTCGGCCACCTGCACCCCAGCGAAGGGCGAGTGGGACTGCGCCGGGTTGAAGGGCCGCAGCAGCCGCGAGGACTCCCGCACGTGGTTGGCGCCGAAGCGGGCGCCGGGCCGGTAGGAGACGCCGGTGTCCCACGGCATCCCGGCGACGACGACGTCGGCGTGCTCCACCTCGTCCAGGCGAGGCAGTCGGGCGAAGGTCCCGCTCCCGGCCCAGCGAGGCACCTGCGCGGCGTCCACCGGGCCGAGGATCTGCCGCCCGTCCGAGGCCGTGGTGGTGACCCGCCGGGGACGCGCGGAGAAGCTCGCGGCGGGGGTGGGGGTTCCGATGGATCCGGTGGTTTCGGTGGGGTCTTCAGCGGGGTGCTGGTCCGTCATGGGATGCTGCTGCCTTTCGACGACGAGGATGTGATCTGCGTCGTTTCCCATTGTGCAACAGAAGTTGCCCCAGCGCTTCCCCTTCTTCGAGGACCCGCACTCCCGACGCCCTCCTCCTGCATCGACCCGGCGCTCCCGTACCCACCCCTTGCGCTCGAGACACCCTCACCCCCACCGACCCGGCGCCCTCGTACCCACCCCCTCACCGACCCGGCGCTCTCGTTCCCGAAAACGCGAAAACCGGGAACGGATGCGCCATCTCGCCGGAAGAACCCGTACGAACGGGAACGGATGCGCCGGGTCGCGGGAGGGACGCGCCCGAACGGGCGCGGAGCCCCGCTCAGGCGTAGCGGCGGGCGATCTCCAGGGCGCGGGTCACGTAGCCGCCGCCGAAGAGCACGGCGTGCAGGAGCATCAGGTGGATCTGGTGCAGGGCCACCCGGTCCTCCCAGCCCTCCTGCAGCGGATGGACCTGCTGGTACCCCGCGATGATCTCGCGCAGATGCGGCGCGCCGAACAGGGACAGCGCCGCGAGGTCGGATTCGCGGTGCCCGCCGAAGGCGGTCGGGTCGATGAGCACCACCTCGTCCTCGGTCCACAGCACGTTCCCGGACCACAGGTCCCCGTGGCAGCGGGCCGGGGCGTCGTCGTCATCGAAGTCCCCGGCACGCAGGCGATCGCACAGCTTCCCGAACAGCGCCCGCTCATCCGCCCCGAACCTCCCCGCGCGCACCAGCGGCGCCACCCGGGCGGCGGCGCAGAACTCGCCCCAGGAGCCCCACGAGCCCAGGCGCAGGTCCAGCTGCTGACCGGCGGGCCCCTGGTAGCCGTCCCCCTCCCAGCCGTCGGGACCGGCGCCGAAGGCCGGGGCTCCGGCATCGTGGGTCACCGCGAGCGCCTGGCCGAAGGCCCCGGCCACGGACTTCGACGGCGCGGCCTCCCGGATCCGCTCCAGCTCGAGCCCGCCGTCGGGCCGACCCAGGACCCGGCAGATGCGCACCCCGCCGTCCGGCTCGGCGCGGGCCAGCCAGTCCAGCCCCGCGGCCTCCCAGTCGGCGGCGCGTCCCGTGGTGTTCTTCACGAAAGTGTCCATCCCTCCGGTTTATCACGGCGGATGCGCATAGGGTGGGGGTTCCCGAGCGGTTCCCCCGCCGTTCACCCTGCCGTCGATGCGACCTGTTGGGATGGAGCCGTGAGCTTCCTGATCGCCCACCGCGGGCACAGTGCCAGAGCACCCGAGAACACGATGGCGGCCTTCCGCGCCGCCGCGGACGCCGGCTTCGGCTGGATCGAGACGGACGTCGACCTGCTGGGCGATGGCACCGCCGTGCTCATCCACGACGCGACGCTGGAGCGCACCACCGACGCCGTCGGGCCGGTGGCCGAGCTGATCCGCACGGATCTGGCCGGGATCGACGCCGGCTCCTGGTTCTCCTCCGCGCACGCGGGGCAGCGGGTGCCTCAGCTGGGCGAGCTGATCGAGCTGGCCGAGGTCCGCGGGCTGAATCTGAATCTGGAGCTGAAGCTGTCCGATCCGACGCCGCGGCGCACCACCCGGTTCCTGGAGACCGTGACCGAGCACCTGGATCGGCTGGCGCCGGAGCGGGAGGTGATCGTCTCCAGCTTCAACCATGAGCTGCTGGCCGCGTTCCACCGGGCAGCCCCCGGCTACGCCACGGCCTGCCTGTTCGAGCCGCTGCAGATGGCCCCGTGGAGCCGACGCTCCGAGTGGCGCGAGGCGGTGCGCAGCACCGGGGCGACGTGGGTGCACCCGCACCACCGGGACCTGAGCCGGGCCACCGTGCGGTTGCTGCACGCGGAGGGCCTGGGCGTGAACACCTGGACGGTGAACGATCGGGGCCGCTCCCGCAAGCTCGCCGCGTGGGGCGTGCGCGGGATGTGCACGGACGGCCCGGAGCGGGTCATCCGCCAGTTCGCCCGGATCCCCGCCGGGCGGCACAGCGCCTGAGCCGCGCCGTGCCCGGGGCCGCCGCCTGAGCCGCGGCCGACGCCGCCCCCGCACCCTGGGAGCACCACGCCTGCCCCGCGCAGCCCGGGACCGACGTCATCCCCCGGGCACCCGGCGGGTCACTGGTAGGTGACCACCCAGGGCTTGGGCTGCAGCTCGTAGGTCTGCTGCGGGGTGAACATCGGGGTGTCCTCGTCGTAGAAGTTCTTCCAGGACATCCAGATGCCCTTCGGCAGTCCCTCCTGCAGGGCGTTCCAGGTCTCCTTCTTCAGCTCCGGGGTGCCGTGCCCGTCCGCGTGCAGGGTCAGGGCCAGCTCCTGGTGGGAGGTGTCGATCTGCTCGCGGTTGGTGATCATTGTCCCGGCGAACTGGTGGATGACCACGGCTTTCTGCGGCAGCTCGTGCTCGCGGGTGATCGCGGCGATGTCGTCCAGGGTCCGGTTGATCTCGGAGGCGTCCACGGTGCCGATCTGCTGCAGCGGCAGCTCGTCCGGGGCCAGGCGCCACTCCGGGTCCAGGCCGACGCCGACGTTCGGCTCGGCCAGCAGCTCCTTGTACTGCTCCACCTGGCTGGGGAAGTCGGAGCGGCCCGGCTGGAAGTCCAGGACCACGTAGATCCCCTCCTTCTTGGCCACGTCCATGAGCGGCTTGAGCTGCTCCACGGGGATCTCATCCGAGTAGTCCCCGTCCGCACCGGGGGCGCTGGAGGCGGTGGTGGTGATGATCTCGAAGGCCGGGATTACCTTCTCCTTGCTGTACTGCTGGTAGTCCTCGGCCATCTTCTTGACCCGCTGCGCGGATTCCTCCGGGGACCGCTCGCCCAGCGCGCCCAGGGAGGGCCCGTTGGGGGAGCCGTACAGGGCGACCATGCGCCGGTCCGGGAACATGGTGCGTCCGCCGCCGACCAGCTGCGCGTCCTTGCCGCTGGTGGTCGGGCTGGCCGACGCCGACGTCGAGGCCTGGGCCCCTCCGGCGGACCCGGACGCGGAGGCGGCGGCGGAGCCCGATCCGGAGGCGGCGTCGTCGGAGTCGGCGGAGGAGCCGCACCCGGACAGGGCGAGGGCCGCGGAGGCGAGCAGGGCGATGGCGGCCGCGGGGCGGCGAGCTGAGACGAGGTGGTTCATGTCGCTTTCGGGTGGGTCGGTGCGATGACGTTCTGCCCAGCCAGCGTAACGAGAACCGCCCTGACCTGCCCATCCGTGTCACTCGCCCCCCGGTGCTGCCGCGCCGAACCGTCATCGGCGTGGGTTCCGACGGGCCGATCAGCCACGCGGGTGACGGTTCGGCGCAGATGGCAGGATCGTTGGGGAGATCACGACGCCGCCCACCCCACCAGGAGCGACCCATGAAGGCCCTGCCGGTCCAGCAGTCCGAGCGCGACCCCGAGCTCGGCGCCCGCCTGCGCAACCACCGGCTGCGCGCGCACATGACGATCGAGCAGCTGGCGGGGGCGGCCGGGCTGACCAAGGGCTTCCTCTCCCGGGTGGAGCGGGACCAGACCTCCCCGTCCGTGGCTTCCCTGGTGAAGATCTGCCGGGCGCTGCGAGTCCCGGTGGGTCAGCTGTTCGAGGAGCCGCCGACGACGGTGGTGCGCCTGGCGGAGGCCCCGCACGTGGATCTGGGCGGCACCGGGATCGCCGAGCGGCTGGTCTCGGCCCCGGAGCTGGAGGGCGCGCAGGTGATCCGCGCCAGCGTCGCCCCGGGCGGGGAGGGCGAGGAGGCCCTGTACACGGTGGAGTGCGAGACCGAGCTGCTGCACGTGATCTCCGGGCGCTTCCTGCTGCGCACCGCCGCCGGGGAACACGCCCTGGGCCCCGGGGACACGGTGACCTTCAGCGGGCGCGAGCCGCACTCCTGGCGCAGCCTGGGCGAGGAGCCGGCCGAGGTCCTGTGGATCCTGCTGGCCCCCTGACCGGCCGGGCCTCAGGGTTCCGCCGAACCGTCACCCACGTGGCTCAACAGCGCCCCGGAAGCCACGCCGATGACGGTTCGGCGCAGGCAGCGCAACACGGTGGTGATCCGCACCCAGTATCGTGAGGCCACGCACTTCATCCAGACTCAGGAGACCCACGTGAACGTCGCCGTCATCATCCTGTATCTGCTGCTCATGCTGTTTCTCGGCTGGGTGGGCAAACGCCGGGCCCGCAGCACCGAGGACTACCGGGTGGCCGGGCGGCGCCTGGGCCCGGTCTTCTACACGGGCACCATGTCCGCAGTGGTGCTCGGCGGGGCGGCGACCATCGGCGGCGTCGGGCTGGGCTGGACCTACGGGCTGTCCGGGGTGTGGCTGGTGACGGCGATCGCCGTGGGAGTCATCGTGCTGTCCCTGCTGTTCGCGGGCCGGCTGCAGCGGCTGCGGGTGTACACCGTCTCCCAGATGCTGGGGCTGCGCTTCGGCGGGCGGGCGGTGCGGGCCTCCTCGATCGTGATACTCGGGTACACCCTGATGCTCGCGGTGACCTCCACCTCGGCCTACGCCAGCGTGTTCGGGGTGCTGTTCGGCATCGACCGCGCCTGGGGGATCGCCCTCGGGGCGGTCGTGGTCATCGGGTACTCGATCCTGGGCGGGATGTGGTCCATCACCCTGACGGACCTGCTGCAGTTCGCGATCATGACGGTCGGGATGTTCCTCCTGCTGCTGCCCTTCTCCCTGCACGCCGCGGGCGGCTGGTCCGGGCTGGAGCAGCGCCTGGACGCCGCGCACTTCGATCTCGGGGCGCGCGGGCCCGGGTACATCGTGACGATGTTCGTGGTCTACACCCTGGGCATCCTGGTGGGCCAGGACATCTGGCAGCGGGTGTTCACCGCCCGCTCCCCGCAGGTGGCCCGCTGGGGCGGGACCGCCTCGGGCGTGTACGTGCTGCTGTACGGGGTGGCCGGGGCCGTGATCGGGATGGCCGGGGCCGTGGTGCTGCCGGACCTGGCCTCCGGGGATGAGGCCTTCGCGGCCCTGGCCGAGGGCTACCTGCCGGTGGGCCTGGGCGGGCTGGTGCTGGCCGCCGGGGTGGCCGCGATGATGTCCACCGCCTCCGGGGCGCTGATCGCCTCGGCCACGGTGGCGCGGGTGGACGTGGTGCCGCTGCTGCGCTCCCTGGCCGGCGGCGGGTCCGCGGCGGAGGACGCGACGTCGCACCCGGACACCGAGCAGCTGTCCCTGGAGGTCACCGGGGAGTCCGAGGCCGCGATGGCCCTGGACCGGTGGTACGTGCTGGGGCTGGGCGTGGTCGTCACGATCATCGCGATGCTCGTGCCCAGCGTGGTCACGGCGCTGACCATCGCGTACGGGATCCTGGTGGGCGGGCTGCTCGTGCCGATCCTGGGGGCGCTGGTGTGGCAGCGGGCCACCGGGGCCGCCGCCGGGTGGTCCATGGTCGTGGGCACCGTGGGCGTGCTGGTGTCCATGGCGGTGTTCGGGGTGGAGGCCAACGCCCCGATCTACGTGGGTCTGGCGGCCTCCCTGGTGGTGTTCGTCGGGGTCTCCCTGGCCACCCCGCCGACGCCGCGGCACGTGCTGGGCGCCTGGCGGGAGCGCCTGGCGCGGTAACCCCGCGCGCCCGCGTCCCGTACCCGCCGCCCCCCTGCGCCGAACCGTCGCCGCCGTGGGTTCTGACCGGGTCAGAGCCCACGCCAGCGACGGTTCGGCGCATCTCCTTCAGGATCAGTGCGCCGTCGTCGGCAGCTCCTCCGGGTAGGCCGGCCACCACATGCGCTCCTGGACCGCGGCGATCACGTTCTCCGGGGCGTTCTCGGCGACGCCGGCGCGCACGGCCTCCTCGACCACGGCCACCGCGACCTTCGCGGAGGAGGCCCGCAGGTTCTCCACCGGCGGCAGGATCGGGGCGCCGGGCTGGGAGGCATCCACCTGGTCGGCCACCGCGGAGGCCGCGGCCAGCAGCATCCCGTCGGTCACGTGCTTCGCTCCGGCGACGATCGTGCCCAGGCCCAGGCCCGGGTAGAGCAGGGCGTTGTTGCCCTGGCCGAAGCGGTAGGTGGTGCCCTTGTAGTCCAGGTCATCCACGGGGATGCCGGCGGCCACCAGTGCGCGGCCGTCGGACCAGCGGATCACGTCCTGCGGCATGGCCTCGATGCGGGAGGTCGGGTTGGACAGCGGCAGGATGATCGGGCGATCGCACCCGTCGGCCATCGCGGAGACGACCTCCTCGGTGAAGGCCCCGTGGTCGGTGGAGGTGCCGATGAGGATGGTCGGCTTGACCTTGCGCACCACCTCGGCCAGCCCGACCTTCCCGTCCTGGCGCTTCCAGCTCTTCACCTCGTCGGCGGGGCGGGCGTAGGCCTGCTGGTAGTCCGGCAGGTCGTCCATGTCGTCGGTGACCAGGCCGTTGATGTCGATCAGCCAGATCCGGGCGGTGGCCTCCTTCTCGCTCAGCCCGTCCCGGATCATGCCGGCGCGCAGCTGGTCGGCCATCCCGGTGCCGGCGGTGCCGGCGCCGTAGACCACGACCTTCTGGTCGGAGAAGTCGGTGCCGCTCACCCGCATCCCGGACATCACGGCGGCGGTGACGATCGCGCCGGTGCCCTGCATGTCGTCGTTGAAGATGCGGTAGTCCTCAGCGTTGTCCTGCAGGATCCGCCGGGCGTTGGAGGGGCCGAAGTCCTCGAAGTGCAGCAGGGCGTGCGGGAACAGCTCGGAGGCGACCTTCAGGTACTCCGCGATGAGGCGGTCGTATTCCTTCCCGCGCACCCGGGCGTGGCGGTTGCCGAGGTACGTGGGGGAGTTCAGCAGGTCCTCGTTGTCGGTGCCGGCGTCCAGGTTCACGGCGATCACGCGGGAGGGGTCGATGCCGGCGGCGGCCGTGTAGATGGCGAGCTTGCCGATGGCGATGTCGGTGCCGTTCACGCCCCAGTCGCCGATGCCGAGGATCTGCTCGGCGTCGGAGCAGACGATGAGGTCGACGTCGTCCGGGCCCAGGCCGAGGGTCTGGAAGCTCTCCCGGATGTCCTCGATGCGGTCCACGGAGAGGTAGACGGCGCGGGACTGGCGGTAGTCCTGGGACCAGTTCTCGATGGCCTCGCCGATCGTGGGGTCGTAGACGATGGGCAGCAGCTCCTTGAGGTGGTCCACGAGGAGCTTGAAGTACACGGTCTCGTTCCGGTCGTGCAGCTGGTCCAGGTAGATGTACTTCTGCAGGTTCGTCTGGAACTGGCCGAGCTGGGCCCAGCAACGGGCGGCCTGGGCGTCCAGGGTCTCCACTCCGGAGGGCAGGCGTCCGGTCAGGCCGAGCTGCCTGCGCTGCTCGTGGGTGTACGCGGTGCCGCGGTTGATGATGGGGTCCGTCATCGCTTCGGGACGCAGGGCCATGGGAAATCACGCTCCTGAGGTGGTTCGGGCGGAACCCGGCGGCTCCGCCTCGGTGCTTCCATTCTCGATCGTAGGCCCGCGTTTCTGGGAGCATCCAGGGAATTCCTCGCGCGATATCCGGCGTCGTCTGCGTCACGCCGCGGGTTTCCTCCCGGTAGACTCCAGTTCATCCACAGGCAACAGCCGGCTCCCGCGTCGGCGCCCCCGAGCATCCCGATCCGCAGCACCCGCAGGAGGCCTGACGTGACCCAGCACCCCGAGACCGCGCCCGACGTCGCGACCCCCAGCGCCGTGGCCGCCCCGGACGACGGCGCCGAGGTGCGCACCGAGCCCCGCCGCAACGCCGGCTACGCGATCCTGAAGACCCTGCGCGGCTACGGCATCGACACGGTCTTCGGGATCCCGGGCACCCACAACCTGGAGTTCTACCGGCACCTGGAGGGCCTGGGGATCACCCCGATCACCACCCGGCACGAGCAGGGCGCGGCTTACGGCGCGGACGGCTGGTCCCTGACCCGGGGGCTGCCCGGCGTCGTGATCACCACCTCCGGGCCGGGCCTGCTGAACTCCCTGTCCGGGGCGGCCACCGCCTACGCCGAGTCCCGGCCGATGATCCTGCTCTCCCCCGGGCGCCCGCGCGGGCACGAGTTCCGGGACATCGGGGCGCTGCACGAGACCAAGAACCCCACCGGCGCGGTCGGGGCGATCGTGGGGGTGTCCCGCCGGGTCAATTCGGCCCTGGAGGCGGTGGAGATGATCCACAACGCCTTCGTGTCCTTCGCTCACTCCCGGCCGCGGCCGGTGCACATCGAGGTGCCGATGGATGTGCTCGCGGAGGAGGGCGGCTTCGAGGAGGCGGACCTGGCCCCGCGCCCGCTGGGGTCTCCACAGCCGGCCCCGGCCCACGACGTCGCGCGGGCGGCGAAGCTGCTGGCGGCCTCCGAGCGTCCGGTGATCGTGGCCGGCGGCGGCTCCCTGGCGGCGGGTCCGGCGCTGCTGGAGCTGGCGGAGCTGCTGGAGGCCCCGGTGGTGACGTCGGTGAACGGCAAGGGCGCGATCCCGGAGAAGCATCGGCTGTCCCTGGGGGCGGATCTGCGGCTGTCCGCGATGCACGAGTTCTGCCGTTCTGCGGACGCCCTGCTGATCGTGGGCTCGAAGATCGGGGAGGCCGAGCTGTGGGAGGGGGATATCCGCCCGGCGGGCCCGGTGATCCGCCAGGACATCGAGCGCTCCCAGATGCTCACCAACATCACCCCGGACCTGGAGCTGCCGGGCAATTCCGCGGCCGTCGTGCCGCAGCTGGTGGAGGCGCTGCGCGCCGAGCTGGCGGGGAGGCCGGCGCGGCCGGAGCGGGATCTGCGGGAGGTCTTCGACGCCCTGGATGAGGAGGGTCGGGCGATCGCCCCGGAGCTGGCGCAGCTGAATGAGCTGATCATGGAGGTGCTGCCGGAGGACACGATCATCGCCGGGGATTCCTCCCAGGTGACGTACATGGGCACCACCACGTTCTACCGGGCGCAGCGACCGAACTCGCTGCTGTTCATGGCCACCTACTCCACGCTGGGCTACGGCCTGCCGGCGGCGGTGGGGGCGAAGGTGGCCGCCCCGGAGCGTCCGGTGGTGTGCCTGCTGGGTGATGGCGCGCTGATGTTCGCGATCCAGGAGCTGATGACGGCGGTGGAGCAGGAGCTGGATCTGCCGATCATCTGCGTGGACAACGGCGGCTACGGGGAGATCCGCGCCAATGAGCGGGCCGCCGGGCTCGCCCCGGTGGCGGTGGATCTGCGCCAGCCGGACTGGGTGAAGCTCGCGGAGGGCTTCGGCGCCGTGGGCGTGGAGGCCACCATGGACACCCTGGCCGACGCCGTGCGCACCGCCCTGCGCACGCGCGGCCCGTCCCTGATCCACCTGAGGATCGGCCGGACCCTGAAGTAGCCTCGGTTCGCGGCGGCCCGCCAGGACCTCGGTTCCCGGCGGGCCGCTTCCCTGCCGACCCAAGACGCAGGGACGGAGGCACCCCTGGATACGTACGCCCTAACCCGGATGTTTCATCGGGCAGCGGCGCCGGTGTGACGGGCGCCGCTGCCGTTGAGATCGGCTGATTCTTGCAGGTGGGTACGACAAGGGCCGGGATGTCGCTTCCGGTGGGCGTCGTCTTCCACGGAACGAGGACGGTGCTGGCTCGAAGGGACGGGGGTGGCGCTGGTCAGGGTGGGGCCATGGTCGCGAGTTTGTCCCATGCGGTGGTGAACAGGACTGCCCAGGACGCGGTGTCCTTGATGTGGAGAAGACGTTGACGGGCGGATCGCGCGAGTGTTGCGGCGATGGTGAACAGACGGTGCCGCAGTGTTTTGGGTTCCCACCGGCGGGCGGCGTGTCCGTTCAGGGCGAGCATTCCCATCCAGGCGAGCAGATCGTTCGCGAGTTGCACGATGAGCAGCCAGATCCGGTTCTGGGCGAAGCCCTGCAACGGGAGGTTGTGCAGGCCGGTGTCCTTGGCGATCCGGATGCGGTCCTCACACCTGGCCCGCCGACGGTGGCGTAACTCCAGCTCAGCGAGCTGTCCACGCTGCGTATTGGTGACGAACGCGGTCAACCGGTAACCGTCGATGTCCTCGAACCGCAGCTGAGCTCCGGGGTGGGGACGTTCGCGACGGACGATGACGCGCATGCCCGGCGGGTAGCCCTTCAGCGTGAGCAGGTCGGTGAGCTCAGCCACGTGCGCGCCCTCACGCACGGCCCCGTCGGCGTCGTACGCCGGCTGCCACACGCGCTCGGGCACGAGCCGGTACAGCTGCGGCATCGCGGCCGGCAGGGTCCATCCGATCGAATACGACACCCCGCGCCGGTGGCAAAACCACAACAGGTCACGGGTGCCACCAGCGCCATCGGTGCGGATCAGGACCTTCTTACCCGGCCTCCTCGGGTTGATCCCTGGTGTGGCGGCCAGCGCTTGCTTGATGACTGTCTCGTGGTCCGCGGCCGTGTTCGATCCGGCGTTGCCCGGGCGCAGGAGCACCGCCAACGGTTCCCCGGTGCCGTCGCCGCCGTGGTCCACGAAGGCGCACAGCGGGTGGAACCCGTAGCCGCGTTTGAACGTCGGCGCAGCCTGTTCCTTGTCCGAGTGCGCCGTCACCAGAGTCGCGTCAAGGTCAATGACCAGCGGATTCGCCGCTGACGCGTCGTGGCTCGGGGCGCGGTCACCGGCCAGACGCCACGCGTGTTCGCGCGCTGTGGCACGGGCTCCAGCGATGGCCTTCTCGGCCTTGTCGACCTCAGCGGCCAAGGCCGCGATAGTCCGGCTGATCGTGGCGTCCGAAGCGACCGGCCCGTACACGCCGGGTTCGGCCCGCAACAACGCCGCGTCTCGGCACGCGTCCCCACCCAACGCCAACGAAACCGCCAGATCCGTCACGACCTTCGCCGGATCGTGCCTGACCAGCGGCTTCCGCCATGGTCGCAGCGCCTCCCTCAACGCCACATCCAAGCCCGAGACCCGCACCGTGCGCGTCAACAGCACCCCGCCCGCATGCGCCACCGCGGGAACGTCCGCAGCATCAACCCGGACATGCGGGTACAGCCCGCTACGCTTACTCACCTGAGAAGTGCCCCTCTGATCCTGCAAGTATCGACTTCAGCAATCGACATCCTTGCAGGTCAAGGGCACTTCTCGCGTTCAGGGGTCACCTACCCCCATGAAATCTCCGGGCTCGGTCCAGGCGTTGCGCCAGAGCCTGATCATGGCTGGGTAGGCCTTGCCCCACTTCTCCGCGAACTCCTCGAACGCTGCCTCGGCCGCCTCCGGGGTGGGGGCTTCGTAGACAGGCCTGAGGTTGACGGCGATCTCGGGCCAGTGTCGCTTCGACGCGTAGCCGAAACTGTTGCGCAGCAGGTGGATCAGACAGGTCTGTACCTTCGCGGCCGGGAAGACCTGTCCGATCGAGTCGGGCAGGCCCTTGAGTGGTTGTGCCAGCTTGGTTCGGCCCCGTTGTGACGGCCTGATCTGGCCCCGCGTGCGACTTGCCGGGGTGTTGATGGTCTGAATTGGCCCCGCCCCTCCACGCTGGTCCCCATCCACTGGTGTGAGGCGAGGAGGCCGAGATGGGGTCACGAGTGCAGCTGTACGCCGACATCCACCACGACGCGCGAGTCGATGGCCTGTCCATCCGCGAGCTCGCGCGCAAGCACGGGGTGCACCGCCGCACCGTCCGCCACGCACTCGCCGCAGCCGAACCACCACCCCGCAAGAAACCGGTCCGCACAGCACCGCGCCTGGACCCGTACAAGCCGGCGATCGACCAGATGCTGCTCTACGACCTGACCGCCCCGCGCAAGCAGCGCCACACCGCCACGAGGATCCTGGACCGGTTGCGTGACGAGCACGGCGCCACCGACCTGTCCTACTCCACGGTGCGGGACTACGTCCGGGTCAGGCGCGCGCAGATCGATCTGGAGGCCGGGCGCCGGGTGGAGGCGATGGTGCCGCAGGACCACGCCCCCGGCGCGGAGGCCGAGGTCCACCACCACACCCAGACAGGAACCCCATGACCACGAACACCAGCAGCTCCCGTCAGGGCGGTCTTCGTCGTCGTCACGGCCTCACCGAACAAGCCGCCCAGGCCGCGATCGACCAGGCCTGCCGCCGCCTACGACTGCCCACCATCCGGTCCGTCGTCGATGAGGCGATCACCACCGCCACCAAGGAACAACTCACCTACCAGGGCTTCCTCGCCGAGCTGCTCCTGGCCGAGGTCGACGACCGCGACCGGCGCTCTACCCTGCGCCGTATCAAGAGCGCCGGATTCCCGCGCGAGAAGTGGCTGGCCGACTTCGACTTCACCGCGAACCCGAACATCAACCCCGCCACCATCAACGAGCTCGCCACCGGCGACTGGATCCGCCGCGGCGACCCGCTGTGCCTGATCGGGGACTCCGGCACCGGCAAGTCCCACCTGCTCATCGCACTCGGCACCGCCGCCGCAGAACAGGGCTACCGCGTCCGCTACACCCTCGCCACCCGGCTCGTGAACGAGCTCGTCGAAGCCGCCGACGAGAAACAACTCACCAAGACCATCAACCGCCACGGCCGCGTCGACCTCCTCGTCATTGACGAGCTCGGCTACCTGGAACTCGACCGGCGAGGCGCCGAACTGCTGTTCCAGGTCCTCACCGAACGAGAGGAAAAGAACGCCATCGCGATCGCCTCCAACCAGTCCTTCTCCGCCTGGACCGACACCTTCACCGACCCCCCGCCTGTGCGCAGCAATCGTCGACCGCCTCACCTACAACGCCACCATCATCGAAACCGGCACCAACTCCTACCGCCTCGCCCACACCCGAGCCCGACAGGCCGGGTGGCACCCTGCAAATAGGCAGTCGCCTACCGCCGGATCCACCAGTTGGGTCCGGCGGGTAGGCGTCACTCCCTGAGTCAGTTGCTGAGAGCGGTGAGCTGTTGCGTGCCGACGGGTTCGCGGGTCTGGGTGGGGATGACGGCCATGCGGTTGGTGGTGGCGGCCACCGCGTCCAGCTGCTGTTGCTCGGAGCGTGCGCGGGTGGCGAGCAGTGGGCTGGTGGGGTGGGCTGCCGCGAGGGAGTTGTTCACGACCCACGCCCACGGGTGGATGTTGGCGCGTTCCAGGTCGCTGGCCAGGGCCTGCGCCTCGGTGACGGGGGTGGTCTCGGGCAGGGTGACCACGATGATCTTGGTGTGGTCGGGGTCTTGGAGCCGCATCAGCGGGGTGGTGACGTGGCCGCGCTGGTCGTCGTCGAGGTGGCGGGTGATGTCGCGGTGGTAGGAACCGGTGGCGTCCATCAGGAGCAGGGTGTGGCCGGTGGGGGCGGTGTCCATGATGACGAACTGGTCGCGGGCCTTGTTCACGGCGCGGCTGAACTGCTGGAAGACGGCGATCTCCTCGGTGCAGGGGCTCATGAGGTCCTCGGCGAGGGCGGCGCGGCCGGCGTCGTCGAGCTTGGTGCCCTTGGAGGCCATGACGTGGTCGCGGTACTCCTGGATGGCCTTCTCAGGGTCGATGGCGCTGACCTCGAGCCCGTCGACGTCGTTGCCGAGGGTGGTCGACAGGTGCGCGGCGGGATCGGTGGTGGTGAGCAGGACCTTCTTGCCGCGCTGCACCAGGGCGATGGCGATGGCGGCTGCGACGGTGGTCTTGCCGACACCGCCCTTGCCCATCGTCATCACGAGCCCATGGTCGGCCTCGGCGAGCTGGTCGACCAGGCCGGCAAGGTACGGCTGCTGGCCGATGCCCTGCCCGCCGGTGTCCTGCGCGTCGGCCTGCGGGGCGTCCTCGTCGTGGAACAGGGTGGCGAGCGCCTCCAGGCCGACCATGTTGACGCTCTTGAGGCTCACCGTGTCGCGCGGCAGGGCTGCCAGGGCGGCAGGCATGGCAGCGAGCGCCGCCTGTTCGCGGTCGTGGATGGCGCGGGACAGGTCGTCGGTGGCGGCCGCGGCGGGCAAGACGCCGTTGACGACCAGGTTGGCGGCGTGGATGTCGAGCTCGGCGAGCTCGTCCAGGGTGCGGGCGACCTCGCGCAGCGTGGACTGCTGGGCCCGGGCGACGAGCACCAGGCGGGTGCTGGTGGGGTCGGTGAGAGCCTCGACGGCGGCGCGGTAGGTGGCGCGGTTCTTCTCGAGCCCGCTCATGGGCCCCAGACAGGACGCGTCGCCCTTGCCGTTGTCAAGGTAGCTGGTCCAGCTGCCGGGCAGCTGCAGCAGGCGGATGGTGTGGCCGGTGGGGGCGGTGTCGAAGATGACGTGGTCGTAGCCGGCGGTGGCCTGGGTGTCGGCGAGCAGGTCGGTGAACTCGTTGAACGAGGCGATCTCGGTGGTGCAGGAGCCCGACAGCTGCTCGGTGATGGCCTCGATCTCCTTGATGGGCAGGACCGCGCGCACCGGTTCCAGGATCTTGTTGCGGTAGGCCTCAGCGGCCTCGTCGGGGTCAATCTCCAGCGCGTCGAGGCCGGGCACCTGCGGAATCGGGGTGATCTTGTTGCCGATGGTGGCACCGAACACCTGGGCGATGTTGCTCGCCGGGTCGGTGCTGACCAGCAGCACCCGCTTGCCCTGGTGGGCGAGGTGCACGGCCGTGGCGCACGCGATGCTGGTCTTGCCGACACCGCCCTTGCCAGTGAAGAAAAAGTGCCGGGGCGGGTTGTCGAGAAACTGGGTCACCATAATCTCCTGAAAGTTCGAGTCGGGGTCAGCAGCAGCCGGACACGGTGCTGGTAGTGGCGGGCTGCCCACAGCAGCCAGTGGACGCGGCGGGGGCTTCCTGCTGCGGGCCGCAGCATCCGCCCTGGGGCTGGGCGTCCTTCGTCGGGTTCAGGCCGGCGTAGCGCTCCAGCTCGTCGCGGCGCGGGTGGCGGCCGGCCAGCACGGTGACGTCGTCGACCAGCGTCAGGGGTAGCCCCTCGGAGCCGGCGGCCTGCAGGAACTTGACGACCACGGGGTGCTCCGCGAACTGCGCCGGCTCGCTGGCCAGATTGGCGCGGTGGACGTCCACCCCCTGCGCCTTGAGGGCGTTGACCGCGGCGGTGAAGTCGACCAGCTCCTGGTCGAGGTCGGGGCCGCAGACCCCGGTGTTGCAACACAGTGCAGGTTCGAAGACACGGATGACGGGCATGGGAAACCTCCGGCTCGGGTGGAGGACGACCATCACGCATTGATGACCGTCGATATGAGTGAGCATGGCACACATATCGACAGGTGTCAATATGAGCGGGTAGCATGTCTGCATGACCGAACTGCTGGAAGCCCCGATGGCCGCCGCCGAGGCCTGCGCGCCGGGTGGTGGCACGATCTCGATGGAGCAGGCGGAACGGGTTGCGCTCGTCGTGAAGGCGCTCGCTGACCCGGTGCGGCTGCGGATCCTGCACCACATCGCGGCCAGCCGGTGCTCCAGCGTGTGCGCGTGTCACATGTCCGAGGTGTTCGGCGTGACCCAGCCGACGCTGTCACACCACCTGAAGAAGCTGGTCGAGGCCGGGCTGGTGGACAAGGAAATGCGCGGCAAGTGGGCGCACTTCACCCCGCGACCCGAAGGGCTGGCCGCGTTGCACGAGTACCTCGCCATGCTGGGCTGAGGCCCGGCGACCCGAAAGGACATCCCCATGCACGTTGTGTGCGTCGGCGGCAGCGATGCCGGCATCTCCGCGGGGCTGCGTGCCCGCGAACTCGACCCGTCGACCGAGGTCACCGTCGTGGTGGCCGACGCCT
This sequence comes from Rothia kristinae NBRC 15354, assembly GCF_001570865.1. Taxonomy (GTDB): domain Bacteria; phylum Actinomycetota; class Actinomycetes; order Actinomycetales; family Micrococcaceae; genus Rothia; species Rothia kristinae. Next base: position 9,533 of record NZ_BCSM01000008.1, on the reverse strand, counting down.
ACCCGAACTTCTCCATCTGCGGGATCCCCTACTACATCTCCGGCGAGGTCGGAGACTGGCACCACCTGGCACACCGCACCCGCGCCGACCTGGAGGCCGCGGGCCTGCACCTGCTGCTCGACACGCGCGCCACCCGCATCGACGTCGACGCCCGTCAGCTCGAGGCCATCGGACCCGACGACACCCCCGCCCTGGTCGACTACGACGCGCTGGTGGTCGGCACCGGCGCCCGGCCCGTGCGTCCCCCGATCACCGGACTCGACACCCTCGGCGCCGCCGACGGCGTCCACCTGTTGCACTCCATGGGCGACACCTTCGCCCTGGGCGACTCCCTCGGGAAGCTGCAGCCGCGCACCGCCTTGGTTGTCGGCGCCGGCTACATCGGCCTGGAGATGGCCGAAGGCCTCACCACCCGCGGCATCCACGTCACCCAGGTCGAGGCCGCCCCCGAGGTACTGTCCACCCTCGACCCCGAACTCGGTACCCTCGTCCATGCCGAACTCGTGCGGCACGGGGTCGATATCCACACCGGTACGAGCGTCACCGGCATAGCCAAGGGTGCTGACGGCCTGCACGTGACCGGTCAGGCCAGAGACGGCGAAGCCCTGTCGTGGGATGTGGACCTCGTTCTGGTCGTGGTCGGTGTCACCCCCGAGACCGACCTGCTCGTCCGATCTGGAGCACAGACCGGGCCCCGCGGTGCGGTGCTCGTCGACGAGACGATGGCCACCGGCCTGCCACACGTGTGGGCCGCCGGCGACTGCGTCGCCACCCACCATCGCCTGCTCGGCACCACCTACCTCCCACTGGGCACCACCTCCCACAAACAGGGACGGGTCGCCGGCGAGAACGCGCTGGGCGGCAACGCCCGATTCGCGGGCAGCATCGGCACCCAGGTGCTCAAGGTGTTCGACCTGGTCGCAGCCCGCACCGGGCTGCGGGAGCACGAAGCCATCGCCGCCGGGTTCGACCCCGCCAGCACCACCTCGGCGCCCGACGACCACAAGGCCTACTACCCGGGATCCCACCCCATCACCATCCGCATCACCGGCGACCGCGCCACCGGCAGGCTGCTAGGTGCCCAGCTCGTCGGGCACCTGACCACCGAGACCGCCAAGCGGGTCGACACCTACGCCACCGCGCTCTTCCACGGCATGGACGTGGCCGGCATCAATGACCTCGACCTCGCCTACACACCGCCGCTGGGCTCGCCCTGGGACGCCATCCAGATCGCCGCGCAGGCATGGGTGACCCAGCACCAGCCAGCGAGCACTCGCGCCCAACCCTGACCCCCTGCAGTAATGAGCGCCCCCGCCGAGCGTGAACCCCGGGGGCGCTCCTCAGCGCGCGCTCACCACCCGCCCACACCCCCGACGGGCCAATCGTCAGCACGCCGCCGCCAAGCCATCCCCACCCCCGCCATGACAGGTGACCTCCACCCGGCCTAGCTCCACGGCCGCACCCCGACGCACCCGAAAGGGTTGAATCTCGACGACGAACACCCCGTGACTTGTCATATTGACGGTTGTCTATATAATGAGGACGTTCATATCGATGATCGTCAATGTGAGGTAGTCATGGCCGTAAACACCACCGAACCACCGTCCACAGGGCCTTGACCCCGAATCGTGGACACGGTGTCGTTTCGGTTATGCCGCTTCCGTGAGCGTAGCGGAGGCGGCGGTTTCGTAGGCATTCGGGACGATGTTGCCGATCGCGGAGTGGCGTCGGCGGGTGTTGTAGCGGTTCGCCCATCGAAACACGGCCCGGTAGGCGGTGGGCGCGTCGGGGAACGCGGCGCGGCCTTCGAGCAGCTCACGCTTGAGGGCCGCGTTGAGGCTTTCGGCGAGGGCGTTGTCGGCCGATGAGCCGACCGCTCCCATCGACTGTCTCACCCCGAGCTGCTCGCACAGCGCTGCGTAGGACTTCGATGTGTAGACCGAGCCGTGGTCGGAGTGGAACACCGCCCCGGCCAGCGTCCCACGCTCGCACCAGGCGACCTTCAGCGCGTCCTCGACGAGCTCGGTGCGCATGTGCCCGGCCATGGCCCATCCGATCAGCTTCCGGGAGCCCAGGTCGATGCAGGAGGCGAAGTAGAGGTTCGTGCCGTCCTCGAGGGGCAGGTAGGTGATGTCACCGACGTAACGGCAGCACGGCGCGCCGATGCTGAAGTCGCGGCCGATCAGGTCGGGGAACCGCCTGCCGGACTGGTCCGGAATCGTGGTCCTCACGCGTTTGCGCAACCGGATTCCGGCCAGGCCATGCTCGCGCATCACCCGGGCCACGCGCTTGTGGTTGACCCGGTCACCGGCCGGCACGTCCTCGTTGAGGTCGGCCGTGATCCGGGGCGCGCCGTAGGCGCGGTCCCCGCCCCGGGCCGGGTCCTGCAGCACCCGGATCCGCGACACCAGCGCCGCGTCGGCCGCCGCCCTGGCCGCCCGTGCCGGCTCGGCGGCCAGCCAGGCGTAGAACGACGACCGGGCGATCTCGATGACCTCGCACAACCGCTTCACGCCCCAGGCGTCCTTGTGGTCCTCGACGAACTGGAAGCGGTTCACCAGTTCGTCTCCCCGGCGAAATACTTCGCCGCCTGGCGCAGGATGTCCCGCTCCTGGGCCAGCTTGGCCTGCTCGGCCCGCAACGCCGCGTTCTCGGCCTCCAACCGGGCGATCCTCGCCCCCGGCGACCCCGGCCGGCCCTGCGTCGGAGCGGCCGTGGCCGCACCCGCCGTCGTCCCGGAGCCGAACTTGTCGACCCATTCCTTCAACGCGCCCCGGGACACGCCCAGATCCGCTGCGATCCCTTTGAGCGTCGCGCCCGGGGTGGACTCGTACAAGTCCACCGCCCGGCGACGGAACTCGTCGGTGTAGTTCTTACTGGCCATCCTTGGATTCTCGCTTCTCCCAGCATCGTGCTGGGTTCCGCGTGTCCAAGATCAAGGGTCAAGCCCCGTGGCATGTCCGGCATGAACCACGACATGGGCAGCATGAACCACAACATGTCCCCGTCCTCGCAACCGACGAGGTGACGCCTGCTGGGTTTCGTGGTGAGATGGAGCCATGAGCGATGTGGCGCGCACTTCGGTGCTGGTGGTCGACGACGAACCGGTGCTGGCCGGCACGGTGAAGAACTACCTGGAACGGGCCGGCATGGCCGCAGACACGTGTGCAGACGGGAACGAGGCGGTGTCGCGGATCCGGGAGGAGCAGCCGGATGTCGTCATCCTCGACCTCGGCCTTCCGGGCCTCGACGGAGTGGAGGTCTGTCGCAAGGTGCGCACCTTCAGCGACTGCTACGTCCTGATGCTGACCGCGCGAGCTGACGAGGTGGACATGCTCATCGGGTTGTCCGTGGGCGCGGATGACTACCTCACCAAGCCCTTCAGCCCGCGCGAACTCGTCGCACGCGTCCAGGTGATGCTGCGTCGCCCGAGATCCACGGCTTCGGTATCCGTCGCCCGCAGGATCGGGGAACTGGTGGTGCATCCCGACTCGCGCGAAGCTTTCATGGATGGTGTGGCGGTGGACCTGACACGCACCGAGTTCGACCTGCTGAAGGCGCTGTCCGCGCATCCCGGACGTGTGTTGAGCCGGCGTCAGCTCACGGACATGGTCTGGGGCGAGGACTGGGTCGGCGACGACCATCTGGTCGATGTCCACGTGGCACACCTTCGCAAGAAGCTGGGTGAGGAGGCCGCCGATCCCCGCTACGTGCTGACTGTGCGGGGCGTGGGCTACCGGATGGGCCGAGGCTGATGGGAGGACGGCCATCAGAGCTGTGGCCCGGGTTGTCGTGGGGTCGACGGGTGGTGTGGACCCAGTTCGCCGTCCTGGTCACCATGAGCGTCACGCTGGTCCTGACCGCCCTGGAGATGGGCCCGCCGTTGTTCAAGAAGCACATGGCCGAGGCCGGGCACACCCAGCCCATGGTGCTGGACCATGCCGAGCGTGCCTTCCATGACGCCGGTGCGGCCTCCCTGGGATTGGGACTTGCCGCCGCGATGATGATCGCGGCGGTGACGTCATGGGTGCTGAACCGCAGCCTCATCCGAGGGCTGGATGCCCTGGCCGAGGGGGCTGAGAGGGTCGCGCACGGCAACTACGACGACCCCGTGCGCATGCCGCCACTGGGGCGCGAACTCGAATCCGTGGCCCATGAGTTCAACCGGATGGCGGCCCAGATCGCGGCCACGGAGGCCACCCGACGACGCATGTTGACCGATCTTGGCCATGAGCTGCGAACGCCCCTGTCCGTGACGCGGGTGACGCTCGAGAGCCTCCAGGACGGAGTCGCCGTGTATGGGCCGGAGGTCCTTGAGGTCCTCCAACGCCAGAACGAGCGCATCACGGCGCTGGCGGCCGACATCTCCGAGGTCTCCAGGGCAGAGGAGGGGCGGATCCCCTTGGAACTACGGCTGACCCGCATCGATGACCTGGTGGAATCGGCGGTCACCTCGTGTGCGAAAGCCTGTGCCGAGGCAGGTATCCAGCTGGTGACCCGTGGCAACTGCCCCGTGGAGGTGGATGTCGACCCTGCACGCATCGGCCAGGTCCTGGACAACCTGCTGCGCAACGCCGTCCAGCACACGCCACGCGGGGGTGAGGTATGTGTGACGAGCTGGTCTGACACGGACTCGGTGTCCATCCAGGTCAGCGACACCGGCGCAGGCATACCCGCCGGTGAGGTGCCCCACGTCTTCGAACGCTTCTTCCACCAAGGATCACGCAGGGTCCGTGACGTCGACGGCGGAACCGGAGTCGGCCTGACCATCGCCAGAGCCGTCGCCCGGGCACATGGGGGCGACGTGCTGGCGGCCAGTCCGGGGGTGGGCTGCGGTGCGTCGTTCACCCTGGTGCTGCCACGAAGTCTTGATCGAATCTCCACACTTCCCTGACCCGGTCACAATGCGGGGCGGGAAGAGTCGTGGGCATGAACACGATCACTCGCCGACAGGCCTTGCTCGCCGGCCTCGGCCTGGCATCCACCAGCGCCCTGGCTGCATGCGGCGCCAAGCAGCCCTCCCCGGCCAGCACCACCCCGGCCACATGGGCCATCCCGACCCAGACACCACTCGCCACCCCGGCCGGGGCGACGACCGTCACCCACACCCTGACCCCGCGCCCTGTCACCTTGGACCTGGGCGGTGTCCTGGCCAAGACCTGGGCCTACACCGACGAACTCGACGGGAACGTCCTGCGCGGCAAGGCGGGCGACCTGTTCCGGGTCACGGTCGACAACCAGCTCCCCACAGCCACCTCGGTGCACTGGCACGGCATTGCCCTGCGCAACGCCTCCGACGGTGTGCCTGGTGTCACTCAGGACCCCATCGCCGCCAAGAGTGCCTTCACCTACGAGTTCGTCGCACCCCATGCCGGAACCTACTTCTTCCATCCCCACAGCGGAGTCCAGATCGACCGGGGGCTGTACGCTCCCCTCGTGCTGGACGACCCACGCGATCCGGGCGACCACGACGCGGAATGGGTCCTGGTCCTGGATGACTGGACCGATGGGGTTGGCAAGTCACCGGATGCGATCTTCGCCGACTTCAAGGCCAACAGCGGCCCCCTGTCCCAAGGAATGAACCACGACATGGGAGGCATGGACCACGGCAGTTCCCCCTTGGGCGATGCCGGAGACGTGAGCTACCCGCACTACGTCGTCAACGGCCGGATCCCGGCCGCACCGCGCACCCTCACGGCACGCCCCGGGGACAAGGTCCGGCTACGGCTCATCAATGCCGGAGCCGACACGATCTTCAAGGTCGGCCTGTCCGGGCACCGACTCACCATCACCCACGCCGACGGTTTCGCCGTGCAGCCGGTCGAGGCGACGGCCATCTACCTCGCCATGGGAGAAAGGATCGACGCCACCGTCACCGTCGGCGACGGCGTCTTCGTGCTGCAGGCCGCCCCCGAGGGCAAGACCGGTACTCCCGCCCGCGCCATCGTCAAGACCGGCGCCGGCAGCATTCCGCCGGCCACCACCCGAATCCCCGAACTCGGAGGAAAGGCTGCCCTGGGCACCGCCCTGCGCGCCGCCGACGCAGCCAAGCTGCCCGACAAGGAACCGGAGCAGACCCTCGAGGTCCAGCTCAACGGCCAGATGAAGCCCTACGCCTGGGGCATCAACGGCAAGAAGTTCGGTGAGGACACACCCCTGTCGATCAGCCCGGGACAGCGGGTCCGGATGCGGATGACGAACATGACGATGATGGCCCACCCGATGCACATCCACGGCCACACTTGGTCCCTGCCGGGCAGCAACGGACTGCGCAAGGACACCGTGCTGCTGCTGCCCATGCAGACCATCGAGGCCGACCTGCAGGCCGACAACCCCGGAGCCTGGATGCTGCACTGCCACAACATCTACCACGCCGAGATCGGCATGATGACCAGCCTGCGCTACTGACCCCAGCCCACGCCGATGCGGTTCCCGCGTCACCCCGGGAACCGCACCGCCGCATGCCCGCACATGCCTCCGACGTCTTGGTCAAACCTTCATCATTTGCCCCGGTCCAGCTTCATGGACGCTCGACAGTCTGGATGGTGACGGCAGCCAGCCACACACGACGAAGGAGACCACCATGTACACAAGCCCCACCCAGCTCAACCGCAGTGACAGCGACGCTCCCCGCCCCGCCGCCGACCCGGTACTCGAGCCCGTGCAGCACCGGCACGATCCGAAGATGACAGGCCACGGCAAGAGCCACCACTGGATGCACCTGCTGATGTGTGCCCCGATGCTGCTCATCGTGGCCGGATACCTGTGGACAGGTCGTGCCAGCCTCGCCGCAGGCGGCGTCATGGCCGCCGTCATCCCCGCCCTCGGCTGCGTAGTGATGATGTGGCTCATGATGCGGATGATGAACCACGGGGCCGATCATCACTGAGCCAAGAACCTCGCACCACGCGCCCACCAGCACCACAGAGCACCACCACTCAACGGACGAGGAAGACCATGACCAGCCCTACCCCACCCGACGAGCCCATCACGGCTGAAGGGGACTCCTTCACCTGCCCCATGCACCCCGAGGTCACCAGTGACCACCCTGGCCGCTGCCCTAAGTGCGGCATGTTCCTCCAACCGGACGGACAGCCCCCCGCGCCAGCAGCACACCAGCACACCCACCCCGGGCAGCCTGCTGCCCACCAAGAGCACGGCGGGCAAAGCGCCCCGCCACCACAGGCCGACACCGGCCCACGCGATGGCGAATGGACCTGCCCCATGCACCCCGAGATCCGGCAGGATGGGCCGGGCGAGTGCCCGATCTGTGGCATGGCGCTCGAACCGGTCTCGGTGGGCATCCACGACGGACCCAACCCAGAGCTGGCAGACATGCGCCGCCGTCTCCGCGTGGCAGCCGTGCTCAGCCTGCCCCTGGTGGTGCTGGCGATGGTCCCGGCCCTGGCCGTCGGGGCGTGGGTGCCCTGGGTCGAACTCGCGCTGTCCACCCCCGTGGTGTGGTGGGCCGGGTGGCCATTCTTCGCACGTGGCGCCCGATCAGTGGCCAGCCGGCACCTCAACATGTTCACCCTCGTCAGCCTCGGTGTGGGTGCCGCGTGGTTCTACAGTGTGGTCGCCGTCCTGGCCCCGGGGATCTTCCCGGCCATCATGCGTGATGACGGTGGCCGGGTCGGAGTCTACTTCGAGGCCGCCGCCGTGATCATCACCCTGGTGCTGCTGGGGCAGGTACTCGAACTGCGGGCACGCGACCAGACCTCGGGTGCCATCCGCGCCCTGCTGGACCTGTCGCCAGCCACCGCGCACCGCATCAACCCCGACGGAGGAGAAGAGGAAGTGCCATCCGCGGACCTGCAGGTCGGCGACCATTGCCGGGTCCGCCCCGGTGAGAAGATCCCAGCAGACGGCATCGTGGTCGACGGCCACGCCTACGTCGACGAATCCATGATCACCGGCGAGCCGGTACCTGTTGACAAGAACCCCGGCGACCGTGTGATCGGCGGCACCATCACCAGCGACGGCAGCCTGGTCATCGAGGCCACCGGCCTGGGCGCCGACTCGACCCTGGCCCGCATCGTCGACCTCGTGTCCCAGGCGCAACGTTCCCAAGCCCCCATCCAAGGGCTCGTCGACAAGATCTCCGCTGTGTTCGTGCCGGTCGTGATCGGCATCGCACTGATCACCTTCGCCGTCTGGGCCACGGTCGGGCCACAGCCCCGGCTACCGTTCGCGATCGTTGCTACAGTGTCCGTGCTCATCATCGCCTGCCCTTGCGCGCTTGGCCTTGCCACACCCATGTCCATCATGGTCGGGGTTGGTCGCGGAGCCCGCGATGGCGTCCTGGTCAAGAACGCCGATGCACTCGAACGACTGCAGAAGATCGACACCTTGGTGGTCGACAAGACCGGGACCCTGACCCAGGGCCATCCCAGCCTCGTCGACCAGAAGGTCGTCGCCGGCCACCACGCCGAGATCGTGCTGGCCATGGCGGCCGCTGTCGAGTCCGGGTCCGAACATCCCTTGGCCCGCGCGATCGTCGACGCGGCGCGAGAACGCGACGTCACCGTACCGACCGCCACTGCATTCACCGCCCACCCGGGTGGCGGCGTCGAAGCATTGGTCGACGGTCACCAGGTCATGGTCGGCAGCCCTGCCTTCCTCACGACCCAGCATGCCGACACGACCCCCCTGACCGACGACATCGACGCCTTCCGTCGCCAAGGAGCCACTGCCGTCATCGTGACTGTCGATGGTCAGCCTGCAAGCATCCTGGCCATCGCCGACCCACTCAAGCCCACCACCGCCCAGGCCATCGACGACCTACGTCACCGTGGCATGCGGATCGTGATGCTGACCGGGGACAACGCCACCACCGCCCACGCCATCGCCGACGAGCTCCACATCGACGAGGTGATCGCGGACGTGCTTCCGGATCAGAAGCATGGGCACGTCCAGCGGTTCCAGGAGCAAGGTCACACGGTCGCGATGGCCGGTGACGGCGTCAACGACGCCCCTGCCCTGGCCGGGGCGGACGTTGGCGTCGCCATGGGCACCGGGACCGACGTCGCCATCGAGAGCGCAGACGTGACCCTCCTCGGCGGCGACCTCGCAGCCCTGGTCAAGGCCCGCGACCTGTCCGTCGACACTATGCGCAACATCAAGCAGAACCTGCTGTTCGCATTCATCTACAACGTCATCGGCATTCCGATCGCCGCGGGAGTGCTCTACCCCGCCTTCGGCTGGCTGTTGTCCCCGATGATCGCCGCAGCCGCCATGGCCCTCAGTTCGGTGAGCGTCATCACCAACTCCCTGCGCCTGCGCCGACACCACTGACATGAACTGCCCCCCATAAGCTGCCCGGAGTTCACTCTGGGTTGGCTTCTCGCACCCAACCGGGGCCCAGCCAGACCGACAACCCGGGGCCAAATGAAGTTGACATAGCCACCTTGAGCCCGTCACAGACCACGAAGAACACGTCCTTGACCCCGCGGTTCTTCAGTTCGGTCAGGCAGGCGAACCAGAACTTCGCCGACTCCCCGTCCCCGTTGCCTGGCCAGATCCCCAAGATGTCC
>NZ_BCSM01000007.1 GCF_001570865.1 Rothia kristinae NBRC 15354 | reverse complement strand
TTCCTCAGCCCTCCTCGGTCAGGCGGTCGATGAACCCGCGGGCGTTGGCGAGGGTCCGCTCCCGGCGGTCCTCCACGGTCATGGTCTCCTCCATCTGACGGACCCCCTCCGGGCGGCGTCGGCCCAGGGTGTAGTCCGTGCAGCGCAGGTCCTGGCACAGGTAGGTGCCCACCGAGCTGTAATGGCCCTTCCCGCCCTTGGCGGAGGGGCGCGCTGCCGAGAACAGGGACACCCCGGAGCCGGAGTGCAGGGTCAGGCAGAACTGGCACATCTGCGCCGATCCCCGCCCGCGGTTGGTCGCTTTGGTCAGCACGACCCCGCGCAGGGAGCCGTCCTCCTGGGGCACCACCGCGTAGCCGCGCTGCGGAGACTTCGGGTCGATCCACCCGAGGAAGACCTCCGCCTCCCAGTCCCAGGAGCCCAGCCCCGCCGGCAGGTTCAGGCGGGAGGCCTCGCCCTTGGTGCAGTTGATGAAGCTGGAGCGGATCTGGGATTCGGTCAGAGGGCGCATGGCTCCCAACCTATACCCGGCCCAGCGCCGACGGTCGGGCAGGTTCACCGGCCGCCGAATCCGCCGCCGTCGCACACCACCGGCACGGGCGCGCCACGGGCTAGTCTGGGAGCCATGAGCCAGCCGCAGGACACGGACCAGATCACCGACGACTTCCAGCTGCCCGGCGTGCCGGACGCCTTCCAGCGGCTGTGGACCCCGCACCGTCGGGCCTACGTCTCCGGCGGGCAGCAGGACTACGACGAGCACACCTGCCCCTTCTGCGCCGCCCCCACCCGCAAGGATGAGGACTCGCTGATCGTGCACCGCGGGGAGCACGCCTTCGTCGTGCTGAACCTCTACCCGTACAACCCCGGGCACGTGCTGGTCTGCCCGTACCGGCACATCGCCGACTACGACGAGGCCACCGAACAGGAGACCGCGGAGATCGCCCGGTTCACCCAGATCATCATGGGCGTGCTGCGCGAGCAGTCCCATGCCGCCGGGTTCAACATCGGGATGAACCAGGGCAAGATCGGGGGAGCGGGGATCGCCGCGCACCTGCACCAGCACATCGTGCCCCGTTGGAGCGGGGACACCAACTTCCTGCCGATCGTCGCCGGCACCAAGACCGTTACCCAGACCCTCGCCGAGATCCGCGAGCTGCTGGCCAGGGCCTGGCCCGCCGACGACGACGACTGAACCGGGCCTCGCCTCAGCGCCCCCACTTCGGTGCGGCCGGGCGCCAGGCCCGCAGCTTGCCCAGCAGCTCGTCCGGCTCGCTCGCCACGATCAGCCGATTCCGGAAGGACTCCCGGATGAACCCGCGAGCCACCATCTCGTCCAGCATCGCCAGCATCGGGGACCAGAAGCCGCCGACGTCGTAGACCGCCACCGGCTTGCGGTGGAAGCCCAGCTGCTGCCAGGTCCACATCTCGAACAGCTCCTCCAGGGTCCCGGCCCCGCCGGGCAGGGCCACGAAGGCGTCCCCGAGTTCGTTCATCCGCTGCTTGCGCCGGTGCATATCCGGGACGATCTCCAGGGCATCCAGCCCCTCGTGGGCGATCTCCCCGCGCACCAGGCCCTCCGGGATGACCCCGCGCACCCGACCGCCAGCCGAGCGGGCGGCATCGGCCACCACGCCCATCAGTCCCACGTTCCCGCCGCCGTAGACCACCCCGAGGCCCTCCCGCGCCAGGTGCTCGGCCAGGCGGCGGGCCTCGCGGGCGAAGGCCGAGTCATCACCCAGGGCTGAGCCGGTGAAGATCGTGATGGCCGACAGGGCCGGGGCGTCGGGATCGTCGTGCTGCTCGGTGCTCATGCGCTCATGCTAACCACCGCCCCGCCCGACCGAGCCGCCCGGAAGGGTGGGCCGGGGTGACGAACGGGTGAACATCCCGCGGGGAGCGCGTCACCCCCAGAGGGCGGTGCCGCACCCGGCGGGTCGTGCGGTCACCGCCGGAGCACGACCTCGCGGTGCTTGAACTCCGCGGTGCTGACCAGCGCGGGCGCCTCACCGACGGCGCGGGAGAGGGCCAGGAACGGGCCCGCCGCCCCCAGCAGCTCGCCTCCAGATGATTCGATCTCAGGTGCAGATTGATCGGCGAAACCTTTGACCTGTTGCAGAGGTTGAGTGGTGTCCCTGTCTAGCGCGGCGTAGATCCGCGCCATCACGGGGGACGGTTCCCACGCCTGATGGACGAGCTCCACGCCGTCCAGGGAGGATCCCACCTCCGGGGGCGCGTACCCCGCTGCTCCGGAGACACCGCTCGAGACTTCGCCGGACACACCGCCCGGAACGGCCTCAGCGGTACTGTCCGACGCCGCGCCCGCCGTCGGGCCCTGTGCAGCGCCCCAGTCGGCCAGCAGCCGCCGGGCAGCCCGCACCGCACTGTCGTGCGCGGCGTCGAGCTCCTCCGCCGGCCGCGGGGCGGCCCACGCCCGGTGCTTGGTCCGCACCTGCTTGAACTGGGTCAGCCCCTGCTCGCCCCCCACGGCGTCCTCCAGTCGGCGCACCAGGATCCCGTCTGGGGCCAGCGCGATCCAGGTGGCCCGGGCCGCCGCCTGCTGATCCAGGCGGGTCACCTGGGAGCGCTCATGGGCCGTGCCCACCTTGGAGGCGGCATCCGGGAAGGTCGCGATGTACAGCCAGTGCGGACGGCTCACATAAGCCAGCGCGGCGTCGGTCAGCCGTGCCCCGCGGTGCACCCGGTGCAGGGGCCGGAAGCGGTCCAGGTGCCGACACAGCCCGCACTGCTGGCCGCTGCGGATGCGCTGGTGCTTCGGGCAGGCCACCGTGCGGAACCGCGCCGTGCCCTGCTCATCGACCTCGGCGTGGGCGAAGCCGGCGCACCAGCGCGGCTCGACGCCGTCGGGCACGGGCAGGGCCCGCACCAGCGGGGCGTCCCCGAGGTCCAGCCGGGTCCGCAGCACCGTCCCGCACGGCACGCCGTCCTCCACGGGCTCGACGGCGACCACCGGCTCCCGCTCCCGCCAGGACAGATCCCGCCACACCACCGGGGCACCGTCCAGATCCCGGATGAGCGCGGACCAGGAGGATACGGCCTCACTCATCGGCGCCGGTCCCCTCGGCACCTTCTCCTGCGGCACCATCCCGCTCGGCGTCGTCATCCACCAGCCCGCGACGGCGCAGCAGCGGCCCGATCTGCGGGTCCCGGCCGAGCAGATCCCGGAAGGACTGCGCCGGATCCTGCTCGGAGCCGCGGGCCAGCAGCCGGTCCCGGAACACCTGCCCGTTCTCCCGGCGCAGCCCGCCGCGGGCGCGGAACCAGTCCACGGTCTCCGCGTCCATCATCTCGGAGAAGATGTACGAGTAGTACCCGGCCGAATAGCCGCCCTCGAAGATGTGCTTGAACATCCCGGTCGCATACCGCGGGGCCACCGGAAGATCCGCCAGCCCGTACCGGGCCAGCACCTCCCGCTCGAACTCCCGCACCTGCTGCGGAGTCTCCAGCGGCTCGGCGTCGGTGCCGCGGGTGTGCCAGGCCATGTCCAGCAGGGCAGCCCCCAGGTACTCCACGGTGCGGAAGCCCTCACCCCACCGGGCCGCCTCCTGCAGGGCGCGTGCGGCCTCGGTCGGCAGCGGCTCGCCCGTCTCGTGGTGGCGGGCGTAGTGGGGCAGCACTTCCGGGTGGAACATCCACATCTCGTTGACCTGCGACGGGTACTCCACGAAATCCCGGGGCACGTTGGTCCCGGCCGCGGTGGGCCAGACCACCGTGCTCAGCAGGGAGTGCAGGGCGTGGCCGAACTCGTGGAACATCGTGCGCACGTTGTCCGCGCTGAGCAGCTTCTCCTCGCCCTGCCCGGGACGGGTGAAGTTCAGGGTGTTCATCACCACCGGGGTCTGGCCGACCCGGGCGTCCCGGGGCACGATCTCGTGCATCCACGCCCCACCCTGCTTGGTGGGTCGGGCCCACGGATCCAGGCCGAACAGCCCCAGCAGGCGGTCCTGCTCATCGCGGACCTCCCAGAAGCGCACCTCCGGGTGGTATCCGGGCAGCTGCGGGCGGGCCGTGAACTGCACCCCGTACAGCCGCGAGGCGGCCGCGAACACGCCGTCGACCAGGGTCCGCTCGAAGGAGAAATATGGGCGCAGCGCCTGGGCATCCACGGCGTAGCGCTCCCGGGCCACCCGCTCCAGCAGCACCGGGACATCCCAGGGCTGGATCTGCCCAGGCTCGACGCCGGCGACCTCCGCCATCACCGCAAGCTCCCGCTGGAACGCCGCCCGGGCCCGCGGGGCCAGCTCCTCGAGCATCCCCAGCGCCCGCTGCGGGGTCCCGGCCACGGAGCGGCGCAGCTGCAGCTCGGCGTGGGTGCGGGCCCCGAACAGCTCGGCCCGGCGGGCCCGCAGCTCAGCGATCCGCGCCGCCGTCGTCAGCAGCTCCGGGGTGTCCGCGGCCCCCTCGTCCCGGGCTTCGCCCCGCCCCCGGTTCACCGAATCCCGCCACAGCCGACGCCGCGTGTCCCGGTCCAGCAGCGAGGACAGCACCGACGGCACCGCGAACAGGTCCTGCACCAGCAGGTAGCTTCCCGGGTGCCCGGCCAGCTGCGCCGCTTCGGCGGCCTGGCGCACCCGATCCTCGGGCAGACCGGCCAGCTGCCTCTCGTCCTCCAGCAGCAGGCCCGCCTGCTCAGCCCCGGCCAGCAGCCCGGCGCCGAACCGGGCGGACAGCTGCGCCAGCTCCTGCTCGATCCGCGCCACCTCGTCCCGGGCGGTCTCCTCGAGGAAGGCCCCGCGGTCCTCGAAGTCCTCGCGCCAGCGCCGCAGCACATGCCGCCGCACCGGATCCAGCCCCTCCTCCTCGACGGCGGCCAGCCGCCGGGCCAGACGGGGATCCCGGGCGGAGGCCGCCTCATGCTCGGCCAGGGGGCCGGCCCAGCGGCGATGCAGCTCGAGGACCTCCTCGGTGCCCATCGCACTGATGAAGGTGTGGAAGATCCCGGTGACCCGGGCAAACTGCGCGGCCGCCGTCTCCAGCGGCTCGATCACCGTGGCGAAATCCGCCGGGGCGGAATCTGCGGCGATCCGCTCCCAGGCATCCCGCTGCGCGGCCATCCCGGACCGCAGCAGACGATCCAGCTCCTCAGGACCGGTCTCGGACAGATCCGGCAGTCCACCGGGCAGATCGGAGGGTCTCAGCAGGGGCGATGTCTCGGGAATCTCAGGTGCCATGGACCACACCCTAGCTTCCGCCCGGGCCCCGATCACCCCACCCGGCCCGCCCGTGCCCCTCCACAGCGCACCCGTCCACGCCATCCCGGCCCGAGGGGAGAGCGTGGAACGTCCCGGTCCGAGCGGTTCGCCCCGATCGGTAGGATGGTCCCCATGCCTCACCCCCTGCGACCCCGAGCCCTCACGCGCCTGATCGGGCAGGGCATCCGCACCGCCACCCGCCTGCGCGGCGGCGGCTCCGCCTTCCCCGGACTGTTCATGGAGAAGGCCGACCCCGGCTTCGTCGCCCGCGAGCTGGCCCGGCTGCCCCACGGCGTCGTCGTGATCTCCGGGACCAACGGCAAGACCACCACCACCAAGATGACCGTGCAGCTGCTGGAATCCCAGGGGCTGCGGGTGTTCACCAACCGCACCGGCTCCAACTTCGTGCGCGGGGTCGCCGCGGCCCTGCTCGGGGAGATGGACCTGCGCGGGCGCCTGGAGGCGGACATCGCCGTGCTGGAGCTGGACGAGGCCCACGCGGTGCACTTCGTGCGGGCCGTGAAGCCCCGCCACGCCCTGCTGCTCAACGTCATGCGCGACCAGCTGGACCGCTTCGGGGAGATCGACACGACCCGCAAGATGCTCACCCAGGTCGCCCAGGCCACCACCGAGTCCGTGGTCCTCAACCGGGAGGACCCCCGGATCCGCCGGATCGCCGCGGACCTGACCCCCGGCACCCGCGCCGTCTACTACGGCCTGTCCGAGCAGCTGCGCTCCCGCTTCCCCTCCGACGATGAGATGCGGGACAAGACCCCGGCCCACCAGGCCGCGGACCTGCCCGAGGCCGACGTCGTGCTGGAGGCCTTCGAGGGCACCCGCAGCGTGCTGTCCATCGCCGGGCGGGAGGTCACCGCGCAGATCACCCTCTACGGCATCTACAACATCTACAACGCCGCCGGCGCCCTGGCCCTGACCCGCCAGATCATGGGGGAGCGCACCGACGAGGCGGCGCTGCTGCGCGCCCTGTCCGAGGTCACCCCGGCCTTCGGGCGCGGGGAATCCGTGCGGATCGGGCAGAGCACCCTGCAGCTGCTGCTGGTGAAGAACCCCGCCGGCTTCCGCCTGTCCCTGGCCTCGGCCACCGGGGACGACTGGGCCACGATGATCACCATCAACGACGAGTACGCCGATGGGCGCGACGTCTCCTGGCTGTGGGACGTGGACTTCGACGTCCTGCGCGAGGGCGGCGTGGACGTGGTCGGCGGGACCCGCGCCTGGGACATGGCCCTGCGCCTGGAGCACGACGACGTCCCCGTGCGCGAGGTGCACCCGGAGCTTCCCGAGGCCCTGCGCGCCTTCCTGGACGGGGCCGGGGACCGCCCGATGCGCGTGTTCTGCACCTACACCTCCATGCTCGTGCTGCGCCGCGAGCTGGGGAGGATCACCGACGTGGAGGAGATCTGACCATGACCGAGCGCACCGCGCCCGCCGCGCAGTCCCACCAGCCCGACAAGGTAGCGGCCAAGGGCCACCTGCGGATCCTGCAGCTGTACCCCCGGGACATGAACATCTACGGGGACTGGGGCAACGTGCTGTCCCTGTCCCGGCGCGCCCAGAAGCACGGATACACCACCAAGATCATCGACTACAACCCCGAGGACGAGTTCCCCGAGGACGTGGACATCGTCATCGGCGGCGGCGGCCAGGACTCGGGGCAGTCCGTGATCCAGGAGGATCTGCACGCCATCGCCCCCCGGCTGCGCCGGATGGCCGAGAACGGCGTGCCCATGCTGGTGATCTGCGGGCTCTACCAGCTGTTCGGCCACGAATTCACCACCGTGGACGGGCAGGTCCTGGAGGGCATCGGGATCTTCGACGCCCGCACCGTGGGGGGCAGGCAGCGGCTGATCGGCAACATCGTCCTGGACACCCCGGAGTTCGGGCAGGTCGTCGGCTACGAGAACCACTCCGGACTGACCTACCTCGGCCAGGACGTCCAGCCCCTGGGCACCGTGACCCTGGGACAGGGCAACAACCTCGACGACGCCGGGGAGGGCGCCCGGGTGCACCACGTCATCGGCTCCTACCTGCACGGCTCCCTCCTGCCGAAGAACCCCCGGATCACCGACTACCTGATCGGCCAAGCCGCCCGGCGCCGCTGCGGCTCCTTCGACCCCGAGCCGATCGACGACACCCTGACCGAGCGCGCCCGCGAGGTCGCCGCCTCCCGGCCCCGCTGAGTCGGCCGCACCGCACCCCGCCCCCGGCGCCGTCCGAGAGCCGTCAGCGAGTCGTCCGGTAGCCGTCCCGGGGCGGGGCTGGACAGGCGCACTAGACTGGGGAGCAGCCGTGCCCGCGGGCCCGCGCCCCTCGGCGCGCCCGCGGCACCCCGATGATTTTCCGACGATTCCCCGACGCACGAAGGAGACCCCGTGTCCGGTCACTCCAAATGGGCCACCACCAAGCACAAGAAGGCCGCGATCGACGCCAAGCGCGCCAAGGCCTTCGCCAAGTACATCAAGGGCATCGAGGTCGCCGCGCGCATGGGCGGGGCCGACGTCGCCGGCAACCCGGCCCTGGACCTGGCCGTGTCCAAGGCCAAGAAGAACTCCGTGCCCAACGACAACATCGACCGCGCGATCAAGCGCGGCGCCGGGCTGACCGGCGAGGTCGTGGACTACTCCGAGATCCTCTACGAGGCCCGCGGCCCCCAGGGCTCGGCTCTGTACATCGAGTGCCTGACCGACAACAAGAACCGCGCCGCCGCGGACGTGCGCACCGCGGTGACCCGCTCCGGCGGCACCATGGCCGATCCCGGCTCCGTGTCCTTCATGTTCGAGCGCAAGGGCGTGGCCGAGGTGGCCAAGAAGGACGGGCTGACCGAGGACGACGTCCTGATGGCCGTGCTCGACGCCGGGGCCGATGAGGTCAAGGAGGAGGACGAGGTCTTCGAGGTCATCTCCGAGGCCTCCGACCTGCCCGAGATCCGCAAGGCCCTGGACGCCGCCGAGCTGGAGTACAACAACGACGACCCGCAGTTCCGGCCCACCATGACCGTGGACCTGGACGCCGACGGGGCGAAGAAGTTCCTCAAGCTCGCCGACGCGATCGAGGCGCTGGACGACGTGCAGAACGTCTACTCCAACGTGGAGATCTCCCCGGAGGTCATGGCCCAGCTCGAGGATGCCGAGTAGCACCCGATCCCTGCGCATCCTCGGGGTGGACCCGGGGCTGACCCGCTGCGGGTTCGGCGTCGTGGACATGGACGCCACCCGGAAGGCGAGCCTCGTGCGGGTGGGGGTGGCCGGGACCCAAGCCGCCGACTCCCTGGACGCCCGGGTGCTGCACATCCAGGAGCACGCCCTGGCCTGGATGCGCGAGCTGCGCCCGGACGTCATGGCCATCGAGCGGGTCTTCGCCCAGGAATCCGTGAACACGGTCATCGGCACGGCCCACGCCTCCGGGGTGGTCATCGCCGCGGCCGCCTCCCTCGGCATCCCCGTGGCCTGGCACACCCCCTCCGAGGCCAAAGCCGCGGTGACCGGCGACGGCCGGGCGGACAAGGCCTCGGTCGGGCGGATGGTGACCCGCATCCTGGGCCTGGAGGCCATGCCGCGCCCGGCCGACGCCGCTGACGCGCTAGCCCTGGCGATCTGCCACGGCTGGCGCTCCGGCGGGCTGGGCACCGGCTACGACATGACCGCGGGCGTGCAGACCCACCAGGGCTCGATCCCCGCCCGGGCGACCCGCACCGGGCTGACCCCGGCCCAGCGCGCCTGGCGGGAGGCCGAGCGCTCCGGGCGCCGCGGCGCAGGATCCGGCGGGGTCGGCCGCCGCTGAGCCCGCGGCCGACGCCGAGGCTGGGATTCGCAGATGTGTTCGAATAGGATGGGTCCATGATCTCCACGCTGTCCGGAACCGTGGCCCACGTGGGCCTGCACGAGGCCGTCCTCGAGGTGGGCGGCGTCGGCCTGCTCGTGGCCGCGACCCCGGCCACCCTCGCCGGCCTGAAGGTGGGGGAGACGGCCCGGGTGCAGACCCACCTGGTGGTCCGGGAGGACTCTCTGACCCTGTTCGCCTTCCGCACCGCGGAGGAGCGGGAGGTGTTCACCACGATGCTCGGGGTCTCCGGAATCGGCCCGCGCATCGCCTTGGCCGTGCTGGCCGTGCACTCACCGGCCGACGTCGCCCGCGCGGTGGCCGCCGGAGACGACAAGGCCTTCTCCCAGGTCCCCGGCATCGGCCCCAAGGGCGCCCGGCGGATCGTGCTGGAGCTGGCCGGCAAGCTCGTGCTGCCCGAGGAGGAGCCCGCCCCGCAGGGCGGGACCGGCTCCGCCGACGGGCCCGCCTGGGCCCCGCAGGTCACCGAGGCGCTGATCGGGCTGGGCTGGTCGGAGAAGGACGCCGCGACCGCCGTGGACGGCTATGTGCGCACCGACCCGCAGGCGGCGGACCTGACGGTGCCGGCCGCGCTGAAGGCCGTGCTCGCCGGACTCGGCGCGGCCCGCCGCTGACCCACCGCCACCCAGAGCCCTGCCGCCGCGAGGTGCGGCGCAGGATCGACCACGCGGCGGACCCGCCGGCCCGCCAGGAGGAGCACCCCGCATGAGCCAGCAGCCAGCAACCGGCGGCCCGGCGCCGCACGAGCGCCTCGTGGACGCCCAGGCCGAACCCGAGGACCAGGCCATCGAGGCGGCCCTGCGCCCGCGCACCCTGGACGACTTCGTGGGCCAGCAGCGGGTGCGCGAGCAGCTGTCCCTGGTGCTGCGGGCCTCCAAGCTGCGCGGGCGCAGCGCGGACCACGTCCTGCTCTCCGGCCCGCCGGGGCTGGGCAAGACCACCCTGTCGATGATCATCGCCGAGGAGATGGGCGCCCCGCTGCGCATCAGCTCCGGCCCGGCGATCCAGCACTCCGGGGACCTCGCCGCGATCCTGTCCTCCCTGACCCCCGGGGAGGTGCTGTTCCTGGATGAGATCCACCGGATGTCCCGCCCGGCCGAGGAGATGCTCTACATGGCCATGGAGGACTTCCGGGTGGACGTCGTCGTCGGCAAGGGCGCCGGGGCCACCTCCATCCCGCTGGAGCTGCCCGCCTTCACCCTGGTCGGGGCAACCACCAGGGCCGGGCTGCTGCCGGGGCCGCTGCGGGACCGCTTCGGCTTCACCGGGCACCTGGAGTTCTACGCCGTGGAGGAGCTGGAGCTGGTGCTGCGCCGCTCCGCAGGCCTGCTGGATCTGGACATCTCCGCGGAGGGCTACCGGGAGATCGCCTCCCGCTCCCGGGGCACCCCGCGCATCGCCAACCGCCTGCTGCGCCGGGTCCGGGACTGGGCCTTGGTGCACGACGTTGCCCGGATCGACGCCCGCGCCGCCGGGGCCGCCCTGGACATGTACGAGGTGGACGCCCGGGGGCTGGACCGGCTGGACCGCTCCGTGCTGCAGGCCCTGGTGGGCACCTTCGGCGGGGGACCGGTGGGCCTGTCCACCCTGGCCATCGCCGTGGGGGAGGAGACCGAGACCGTGGAGACCGTCGCCGAGCCGTACCTGGTGCGCGAGGGGCTGATGGGCCGCACCCCGCGCGGGCGCATCGCGCTGCCGGCGGCCTGGGAGCACCTGGGCCTGGACCGACCGGAGCAGTGAGCCCGCGCGATGCGCCCCGGAACGGGACGCATTCGGTGGGCACCCAGTTGCGTCCTCTAGGATGGGCGGGACCGTCCGCCACCTCCCCGATCCTCGAAGGAAGACATGCACCTGTTCGCTGACCCGTCCGCCGGCACCCTGCAAGCAGCCGAAGGAGGTGCCGCGGGAGGCAACCTGATGTTCCTGCTCATCGCGGTCGTGTTCATCGTGCTCTTCCTGGTGCTGCCGGCCCGCCGGCAGAAGAAGATGCGCCAGGAGATGCAGCGCAAGCAGGAGGCCATGGGCCCGGGCACCCCCGTGATGACCCAGTTCGGCCTCTACGGCACCATCGCCTCCGTGGACCGCGACAACGCCACCGCGATGCTCGAGGTCTCCCCGGGCACCACCGTGAAGGTGCACCTGCAGACCGTGACCACCATCCTCGATGAGAACGGCAACGTGCCGGGCTCCCCGCAGGCCGCGGCCGCCGGGGCCCGCCCCGAGCAGGAGGTCACCGGGCACAACGACGCCGAGGGCACCGGGCAGCAGCAGGTCCGCGGCGGCACCACCGTCAACGGCGAGACCGTCGACCCCGAGGACCCGCGCGGCACCGACCGCTGACCCGCCTCACCCCCTCCCACCCCGCCAGGTGCCGGATGACCGCCTCCGCGCGGCCCGGCACCTGCGCATGAGCACTTCAGGACCTCCCTCCATGGCAAGGAAGAACCGCACGGCCGGGGCGCGTCGCGCCCTGATCCTGCTGACCGCGATCATCGCGATCATGATCGGGGCGATCGGGCTGAGCGCCGCCAAGTTCGGCGGCAGCTGGACCCCCAAGCTCGCCCTGGACCTCTCCGGCGGCACCCAGATGATCCTCTCCCCGGAATCCACCGACGGCGGGAGCATCTCCTCCGATCAGCTGGACCAGGCCGTGGAGATCATCCGCCAGCGCGTGGACGGGGCCGGGGTCTCCGAGGCCGAGGTCACCACCCAGTCCGGGCGCAACGTCGTCGTGTCCATGCCCGGCGTGCCGGATCAGCAGACCCGCGACCTCATTCAGGCCTCCGCCCAGATGTCCTTCCGCGCGGTGCTGGCCTCCGGGGACGGCAAGCCCGTGCCTGAGGGGCAGCGCACCGACTACGCCAAGCTCAAGGAGCCCACCGAGAAGCCGAAGAACGGCTCCGACCAGAACTGGATCACCCCCGCGCTGCAGAAGGAGTACGAGCTCAAGGACTGCTCGGCCACATCCTCCCAGCAGGGCCAGCGGCAGCTGCCCGCGGACCGCGCCGTCGTCGCCTGCTCGGCCGACGGCTCGCAGAAGTACATCCTCGGGCCCGTGGAGCTGAAGGGTCAGGACATCAAGGACGCCTCCTTCTCCCAGGTCACCTCCGGCAACGGCATGACCACCACCGGGCAGTGGGGCGTGGACATCACCTTCGACGACGCCGCGAAGAGCACCTTCAAGGACGTCACCACCCGGCTGTACCAGATCTACGGCCAGGACCCGAACAACCCCCGCGCCTCCTTCGCGATCATGCTCGACGACGAGGTGCTCTCCGCCCCGCGCGCCGAGGCCGTGATCGCCGACGGGCAGGCGCAGATCACAGGGAACTTCACCGAGGAGACCGCGAAGAACCTCGCCGAGCAGCTGAAGTACGGGGCGCTGCCCATCAGCTTCCACATCGAATCCGAGCAGCAGATCTCCGCGACCCTGGGCACCGACCAGCTGGAGATGGGCATCATCGCCGGACTGATCGGCCTGGCCCTGGTCTGTGTGTATTCCCTGTTCCAGTACCGCCTGCTCGGCTTCGTGACCATCGCCTCCCTGGTGGTGGCCGGGGTGATCTCCTTCGCCGCGATCATCCTGCTCGGCTGGGGCATCAACTACCGGCTGTCCCTGGCCGGGGTGGCCGGGCTGATCGTGTCCATCGGGCAGACCGCGGACTCGTTCATCGTCTACTTCGAGCGCATCCGCGACGGCCTGCGCGATGGGCGCAGCGTGCCCTCCGCGGTGGATCACGGCTGGCTGCGGGCCCGGCGCACCGTGCTGGCCTCCAAGGGCGTGAACCTGCTGGCCGCCGTCGTGCTGTACTTCGTGGCCGTGGGCAACGTCCGCGGCTTCGCCTTCGCCCTGGGGCTGACCGCGGTCGCGGACCTCATGGTGATCTTCTGGTTCACCCACCCGGTCATGGTGCTGCTCTCGCGCACCCGCTACTTCGGGCAGGGCCGCAAGCACTCCGGGCTGGACGCCGAGGCCCTGGGTGCGGTGCCGCTGTACCGCGGGGCCGGGCGGCTGCGGGACCCGCAGGACGCCCCGCGGCGTCGGCGCCGGAGGAAGGGCGCCGCCTCGGAGGAGCCGGCGGCCCCGATGACCATCGCCGAGCGGCGTCGGGCCGAGGCGTGCGCGGCCGAGGACGCACCGGCGCAGGACGCGCAGGATGAGCAGGACGCGGCGGGCGAGAGCCCCCGCACCGAGCAGACCCCGGGCGCCGGGACCGACGCCGAGGACACGGAAGGAGCCCGCCGTGGCTAGATTCGCCGAGTTCGGCAGCAACCTCTACACCGGGAAGACCTCCATCCCCTTCGTGCCCAAGCGGCGCCTGTGGCTCAGCATCGCCGCGGCCCTGGTGGTCATCTCCGTGCTCATCCCCGTATTCGGGGGCGGGCTGAAGTTCGGCATCGACTTCCGCGGCGGCTCCGAGTTCACGGTCTCGGACGTGTCTAACACCGACGTGAAGATCGGGCAGCAGGCCGTGGCCGATAACGCCCAGGCCGAGCACACCGAGGTCACCAACATCGCCCCGGGCACCATCCGGGTCCAGACGGACCAGCTGGATGACGCCCAGACCCTCGCCGTCAAGCAGGCTCTGAAGGACGCCTACCACGTCACCGACGACGAAGTGACTTCCTCCTTCGTCGGACCCTCCTGGGGGGCCGGGGTCACCCGGCAGGCCACCTGGGGGCTGATCGCGTTCGTCGCCCTGGCCACCGTGGGCATGGCCCTGTACTTCCGCACGGTCAAGATGTCCCTGTCCGCGATCGCGGGCCTGCTGTTCACCGTGATCACCACGCTCGGGGTGTACGCCGCATGCGGCTTCGAGATCACCCCCTCGGCGATCATCGGCTTCCTCACGATCCTCTCCTACTCCCTCTATGACTCCGTGGTGGTCTTCGACAAGATCCGCGAGAACACCCAGGGCTGGCAGACCAACCGGCGGCGCACCTTCGCCGAGGAGGTCAACCTGGCTGTGAACCAGACGCTGGTGCGCTCCATCAACACCTCCGTTGTCGGGATCCTGCCGGTTGGCTCGATCCTGTTCATCGGCGCCATCCTGCTGGGGGCCGGGACCCTGCAGGACCTGTCCCTGTCCCTGTTCATCGGCATCATCATGGGCACCCTCGGGACGCTGTTCGTCTCCGCCCCGCTCTACGCGGTGCTGCGCGGGCACGAGGCCGGGATCCGCGAGCAGACCGCCGCGGTGCTCACGGCCCGTGAGAACGGGCAGAGCCCCGAGGAGGAGGCTCAGCCGGAGGCCTCCGAGGGCACCGGCAGCGGGTCCCACCGCGCCGGGGACCCGGAGACGGGGGAGGAGGAGCAGGCGCTGCCGGTGCCGCGCTTCGAGCCGCAGGCCAAGGGTCGGCCGGACAACGGCGCCGTCGTCTGAGCGGGCTTCCGCGGCCGACTACACTAGGTCCATCACACAGACGGGACCCGCCGCAGGCGGGCGCGAGGAGGCCGATGTGAGCACACAGCACGACGGCGAGGGCCACGGGACCCACCGGGTCATGTCCGCGTCCGCGCGCACCCCGGTGCGCCGATCCTTCCCGACCCTGAAGAAGCTCGAACCGGGGGCCGGCACCCTGACCAGCCAGCTGCCGGCCATCTCCCCGGTGCTCGTGCCCCTGCTGCGCACCGTGATGCAGCACAATCCGCAGGAGGACATCGGGCGCATCGAGAAGGCCTTCAAGGTCGCGGACCGGTGCCACACCGGGCAGAAGCGCAAGTCCGGGGACCCGTACATCACCCACCCGGTCGCGGTCACGACGATCCTCGCCGAGCTCGGGGCCTCCGGGGCCACGCTGATCGCGGGGCTGCTGCACGACACCGTGGAGGACACGGACTACACCCTGGAGCAGCTGACCGAGGACTTCGGGGCGGAGGTCGCCGAGCTGGTGGACGGGGTGACCAAGCTGGACAAGGTCACCTACGGCGAGCACGCCCAGGCGGAGACCGTGCGCAAGATGGTCATCGCCATGGCCAAGGACATCCGGGTGCTGGTCATCAAGCTCGCGGACCGGCTGCACAACGCGCGGACCTGGCGCTTCGTCTCCCCGGAGTCCGCGGCCAAGAAGGCCAAGGAGACCCTGGAGATCTTCGCCCCGCTGGCCCATCGCCTCGGCATCAACACCATCAAGTGGGAGCTGGAGGACCTCTCCTTCGCGGCCCTGGAGCCGCGGATCTACGACGAGATCGTGCGCATGGTGGGGGACCGGACCCCCCAGCGGGAGAAGCAGCTGCAGCAGATCCGCACCGGGGTGATCGAGGAGCTCGAGGCCGCCGGCATCGACTGCCAGGTCACCGGGCGGCCCAAGCACTACTACTCCATCTACCAGAAGATGATCCTGCGGGACAAGGAATTCGACGAGATCTACGATCTGCTGGCGATCCGCGTCCTGGTGGACAGCGTGCGGGATTGCTACGCCGCCCTCGGGGTGGTGCACGAGAAGTGGAAGCCCCTGCCCGGGCGCTTCAAGGACTACATCGCCGTGCCGAAGTTCAACACCTACCAGTCCCTGCACACCGCGGTGATCGGGCCCAGCGGACGCGCCGTGGAGGTGCAGATCCGCACCCACGACATGCACCAGAAGGCCGAATACGGCATCGCGGCGCACTGGAAGTACAAGGCCGCCGCCCGCGGGGAGGCCACGGGCCGCGATGCCCGCACGGAGGAGTCCGCCGAGGGCATGAAGTGGCTGCAGTCGCTGATGTCCTGGCAGTCCGAGACCCAGGACTCCTCCGAGTTCCTGGACTCCCTGCGCTACGAGGTCAACGCCCAGGAGGTCTTCGTCTTCACCCCCGCCGGGGACGTGCTCTCCCTGCCGGCCGGCTCCACCCCCGTGGACTTCGCCTACGCGATCCACACGCAGGTGGGGGACCACACCATCGGCGCGCGGGTCAACGGCAAGCTCGTGCCGCTGTCCTCCAAGCTGCAGCACGGGGACCGGGTGGAGGTGCTGACCACCAAGGCTGAGGACGCCGGACCCAGCGAGGACTGGCTGAAGTTCGTCGCCAGCCCCCGGGCCCGCACCAAGATCCGCCACTACCTGACCAAGGAGCGCCGCGAGGGGGCGATCGAGAAGGGCAAGGACAACCTGACCCGCTCGATGCGCCGGCACAGCCTGCCCCTGCAGAAGCTGCTGACCTCCCAGCTTCTGGTCTCGGTGGCCGAGGAGCACGGCAAGTCCGACGTCGCGGCCCTGTACGAAGCGGTCGGCGAGGGGCAGATCAAGGCCCAGGACGTCATCGACCGCCTGGTGGACCTGCTGGGCGGGCGCGCGGGCACCGAGGAGGACCTCGCCGAGGAGACCTCCATCACCACCCGCTCCCGCCCGCAGTTCGGGGACTCCGGGGTGATCGTGGAGGGCGCGGACAACGTGTTCACCAAACTCGCCCGCTGCTGCACCCCGGTGCCCCCGGACGAGATCATCGGGATCGTGACCCGGGGCAAGGGCATCTCCGTGCACCGGGTGGACTGCCCGAACATGCGGGGAGCCCAGGACGACCCGCGGCGGATCGTCGTGCGCTGGGCGCCGACCTCCTCCTCGGTGTTCCTCGTGGAGATCCAGGTGGAGGCCCTGGACCGGCGCTCCCTGCTCTCGGACGTCACCCGGGTGCTCTCCGAGTCCCAGGTCAACATCCTCTCCGCGACGGTGCACACCAACGTCTCCCGGCTGGCGATCTCCCGCTTCGCCTTCGAGATGGGGGACCCCCGCTACCTGGACCACGTGCTCACCGCGGTGCGCAACATCGACGGCGTCTACGACGTCTACCGCATCACCGGCTCCCGCCCCGCGCCGGACCAGTGATCACGGACCGATGAGTCCGGTTCGGTGATCCCGGCTCCGTGATCTCCGGCGCGGCGTCGGATCGGGCGGCGTCGGGCGGGGGCAGCGCGCCTGCGACCTCCCGCAGGGTCGCCAGGGCCCGGTCCCTCGCGCTGAGCCGGGGCTGGGCCCGCAGCGCCACCGCGATCGCCTCGGGGCTGACCCGCAGGCGCGGGTGCAGCATCAGGGTGGCCAGCGCCGAGCGCGCCGCGGGGCTCAGGGGACCCCGGGTCAGGTCCACCGCGGTGCGCAGCGGCGTGCTCACCCGCACGGGGCCGATGCGCTGATCCTCGTAGCGGGTGTGCCGCAGGTACCGCCGCTGCACGTGCAGCAGCTCCAGCGGGTGCAGGCGCCGGGCCCCGCGGGCCGCCGCGATCTCCAGGGTGCGCGGGGCCGCGGCCGCGCCGTGCACCCACGCGGCGGACAGCCCGCAGATGACCGCCTGCTCCCGTGTCCCCGGGCGCAGGTGCAGCCCCGCCGCCCAGGCACGCAGCAGCGGATCCGGGCAACGGGGGCTCCACAGGCCCGGCATGAGGGGGTGCAGCAGCCCCCGGGCGTCCAGGGCGGAGGCCTCCCCGGGGCTCAGATCCACCCCCTCGCACAGCAGCTGGCGGGGAGGCAGCAGCCCGGAGATCATCCAGAGGCGTCGGGGGTCCATGACGGTGGCGCTCATGCCACCATCGAACACGCCGTCGCGGCCCGCCCGCTGCCTCGGACCGGCCCCCTGTGGATAACGGGGCCGGTGCGGCTACCGGTCGGCGGCCTCCAGCTGCGCCAGCCAGGCCCGACGGGTTTCCAAGGCCTCCCGGGCCTGGCGGGCCCGGCGCTCGTCCCCGGCCTGCTCGGCCTCGGCCAGGGCGCGCTCCTCCTGCGCGATGGTCTCGCGCAGCTGACCCAGCATGGAATCGGCCCGGGCCCGGGTCTCCGGGTCCGAGCGCTCCCACTCGCGCTGCTCGGCCTCGGCCACGGCGTTCTGCACCTTCTGCAGCTCGGATTCGATGCGCCGGAAGTCCGTGCGCGGGACCATCCCGGTCTCGTCCCAGGCCTCCAGAATCGGGGCGAGCTGCGCCTTGGCCCGCTCCGGGTCCTGCACGGGCAGCACCGCCCGCGCCCGCTGAAGCAGCTCCTCCTTGACCCGCAGGTTCTCCCGGAACTCCTGCTCGGTTTGCTCGTTTGCGGCGGTGCGGGCGGCGAAGAACACGTCCTGGGCGGCCCGGAAGCGGGCCCACAGGGCGTCGTCCTCCCGGCGGGCCGCGCGCGGGGCCTGCTTCCACCGCTGCATCAGCTCCCGGTACCGCCCGGAGGTCTCGCCCCAGTCGGTGGACCCCTGCAGGGCCTCCGCCTCCGCGATCAGCCCCTCCTTGATGCGCACGGCCTGGGCGTTGCGCTGATCGAGGTCGGAGAAGTGCTCCTTGCGCATTCGCTCGAACCCGGAGCGGGCGGCCCGGAAGCGGGCCCACAGGGCGTCATCCTGCGACTTGGGCAGCCGCTGGGTGCGCTGGGCCTGCTTCCAGGCGTCGAACAGCTGGTTCAGCCGGGTGCTGGAATCCTTCCAGTGCAGGGTCTGCGGATCCTGGGCGGCCACCTCCTCGGCCGCGGCGACGATCCGCTCCCGCTCGGCCACGGCCTCCTCCCGGGCCCGCTGGGCGGTCTCCCGCTGCTCGGCCTCCAGGGCATCGATGCGCGTGTGCAGCTCCTCCAGCCGCGCGTCCAGGGCGGCGAGATCCCCGACGGTGCGCCGGGCCGCGGCCTGCTCGCGCAGGGTCGCCAGGGCGCGGCGGGCCTCCTGGGCGCCGGCCCCGCGCTGCACCCGCCCCTCCAGCAGGGCGATCTGGGCCAGCAGCTCCAGGTGCTTGCGGGCGAAGTAGTGCAGCGCCTCCTCGGGTCCGGCCTCCGGGTAGGCGCCCACCGGCACCTCCTCGCCGGCCACCACGACGACGACCTGCCCGTCCTCGCGGACCCTGCCGTGGGAGGCGGCCTCGGCCAGGGCCGCGGGATCCTCGGTGGAGGGCGCGTGCACCGGGGTCGTGGCGGCGGGGCGGGCACCCGGCGTCGCCGCGGGCCGCGGGGCGGGACCGCGACGCAGGGCCGAGGGCTTCGGCGCGGCCGGCTTCGGCGCAGCGGGTTTCGGAGCGGTGGACTCCGACGCAGAGGCGTTCGGCGCGGAGGAGTCGGGGGCCGCGGCGTCGCGCGGTGCGGAGGCGGGCTGCGAGTGATCATCGGTGGGGCGCATCCCTCCAATATATCTGTCGCGTGCATCACGCGGAGAATCCTCGAGGCCCCGTGACGGGTCCGGCGCCGTCGTGCCCGGTGCGCGCCGGCGGTACAGTGGTGGGGCGCGCGGCCCATCCGCGCGGTGTCGACCCCGAACCCCGTGGAGGAGAGGCCCATGGCCCGCAAGGCGTCCCTGTCAGGTTTCCCGGAGCTGCTGCCGGAGGAGCGGGTGGTGGAGAACCACGTGCTGGACACCCTGCGCCGGACCTTCGAGCTGCACGGCTTCTCCAACATCGAGACCCGCTCGATGGAGACCCAGGAGCAGCTGCTGCGCAAGGGCGAGATCGACAAGGAGGTCTACGCCGTCTCCCGGCTGCAGGAGGACGGACCCGCCCCGGAGCGCCGGGCCAAGGACCGCCTGGCCCTGCACTTCGACCTGACCGTGCCCTTCGCCCGCTACGTCGTGGAGAACGCCGGGCACCTGGACTTCCCCTTCCAGCGCTACCAGATCCAGAAGTCCTGGCGCGGGGAGCGGCCCCAGGAGGGCCGGTACCGGGAGTTCACCCAGGCCGATGTGGACGTCGTCGGCGACGGCGCCCTGCCCTTCCGCTACGACGTCGAGCTCGCCCTGGTCATCGTGGACGCCCTGTCCGCCCTGCCGCTGCCGGCCTTCCGGATGCGGGCCAACAACCGCAAGCTCTCCGAGGGCTTCTACCGCGGCATCGGGCTCACCGACACCGCCGGGGTGCTGCGCAGCATCGACAAGCTGGACAAGATCGGCCCGGAAGCCGTCGGGAACCTGCTGCGCGAGGAGCTCGGGGCCACCGAGGAGCAGGTCGGCAAGGCCCTGGCCCTGGCGGAGATCACCGCGGAGGATCTGTCCTTCGTGGACCGGGTGCGGGCCCTGGGCGTGCAGGACCCGCTGCTGGAGGAGGGCCTGGCGGAGCTGGCCGAGGTCGTCGGCCAGGCCGCCAAGCGCGCCCCGGGCCAGGTCACCGCGGACCTGTCCATCGCCCGCGGGCTGGACTACTACACCGGCACCGTCTACGAGACCGTGCTGGTCGGACACGAGGAGCTCGGCTCCATCTGCTCCGGCGGGCGCTACGAATCCCTGGCCTCGGACGGCAAGCGCACCTTCCCCGGCGTCGGGCTGTCCATCGGGGTCACCCGCCTGGTGGCCCGCATCCTCTCCCAGCACCTGGCCGCGGCCAGCCGCAAGGTCCCCACCGCGGTCTACGTGGCGCTGACCGACGAGGACACCTGGTCCGCGGCGCAGGACGTCGCCCAGCAGCTGCGCGCCCGCGGAATCCCCACCGAGGTCTCCGCGCAGGCGGCGAAGTTCGGCAAGCAGATCCGCCACGCCGACCGCCGCGGCATCCCCTACGTCTGGTTCACCGGCAGCGACGAGCAGGGGAACCCGACCCACGAGGTCAAGGACATCCGCTCCGGCGAGCAGGTGCCGGCCGATCCCGCGACCTGGATGCCCCCGGCCACGGACCTCGCCCCCCAGGTCACCGCCCCCGCCGCAGACTGAGCCGAGCGCTGCCCCTCCCGGGCGGGGCGTGAGCCCGCGCGATAGACTCGATCACCAGAACCCGCCGTCCCGTACGCCGTCCCCCTCGGGGCCGGCGCGCGGTCCGGCACGCACCCCACCGAAAGGCCGTAACCCCCGTGCTGCGCACCCACACCCTCGGCGAGCTGACCGCCGAGAACATCGGAGAGACCGTGACCCTGGCCGGCTGGGTCGCCCGACGCCGCGACCACGGCGGGGTGGCCTTCGTGGACCTGCGGGACCGCACCGGCATCACCCAGTGCGTCTTCCACGACGAGGCCGACTTCGACGCGCTGCGCAACGAGTACGTCCTGCAGGTCACCGGCACCGTGCGCGCCCGCCCGGAGGGCAACGAGAACCCGAACCTGGTGACCGGGCAGATCGAGGTGGAGGTGGCCTCCACCGAGGTGCTCAACACCGCGGCCCCCCTGCCCTTCCAGATCGACGAGCACGTGGAGGTCGGTGAGGAGGCCCGGCTGCGCCACCGCTACCTGGACCTGCGCCGCCCGGAGCCGGCGAAGATCATGCGGCTGCGCTCCGAGGCCAACCGCACCGCCCGCGAGCTGCTGCACGAGGACGGCTACGTGGAGGTGGAGACCCCCACGATGACCCGCTCCACCCCGGAGGGCGCCCGCGACTTCGTCGTCCCGGCCCGCCTGGCCCCGGGCTCCTGGTACGCCCTGCCGCAGTCCCCGCAGCTGTTCAAGCAGCTGCTGCAGGTCGGCGGGATCGAGAAGTACTACCAGATCGCCCGCTGTTACCGGGACGAGGACTTCCGGGCGGACCGCCAGCCCGAGTTCACCCAGCTGGACATCGAGGCCTCCTTCGTGGAGGAGGACGACGTCATCGACCTCGGGGAGCGCATCGTCGCGGCCCTGTGGAAGCTGATCGACGTCGAGGTGCCCCGCCCCATCCGCCGGATGACCTACGCCGAAGCCATGGAGAAGTACGGCTCGGACAAGCCGGACCTGCGCTTCGGCCTGGAGCTGACCGAGCTGACCGAGTACTTCCAGGACACCACCTTCCGCGTGTTCAAGGCCCCGTACGTGGGGGCCGTGGTCATGCCGGGCGGGGCCTCCCAGCCGCGGCGCACCCTGGACGCCTGGCAGGAGTGGGCCAAGCAGCACGGGGCCAAGGGCCTGGCGTACGTGCTGGTCCAGGAGGACGGTACCCTGACCGGCCCGGTGGCCAAGAACATCACCGACGCCGAGCGCGAGGGCCTGGCCGCCGCGACCGGTGCCGAGCCCGGGGACTGCATCTTCTTCGCCGCGGGCGAGGCCAAGGCCTCCCGCGCCCTGCTGGGCGCGGCCCGCGTGGAGATCGGGCACCGCACCGGGCTGATCAAGGACGGCGACTGGGCCTTCGTGTGGGTCGTGGACGCCCCGCTGTTCGAGCCGGCCGCCGACGCCGAGGAGTCCGGCGACGTCGCCCTGGGCCACTCCGCGTGGACTGCAGTGCACCACGCCTTCACCTCGCCCAAGCCGGAGTTCCTGGACACCTTCGACCAGGACCCGGGTGCGGCCCTGGCCTACGCCTACGACATCGTGTGCAACGGCAACGAGATCGGCGGCGGCTCCATCCGCATCCACCGCCGGGACGTGCAGGAGCGGGTCTTCCAGGTCATGGGCATCTCCGAGGAGGAGGCGCAGGAGAAGTTCGGCTTCCTGCTGGAGGCCTTCAAGTACGGCGCCCCCCCGCACGGCGGCATCGCCTTCGGGTGGGATCGCGTGGTGGCCCTGCTGGCCGGCACGGACTCCATCCGCGAGGTCATCGCCTTCCCGAAGACCGGCAACGGCTACGACCCGCTGACCGCGGCCCCCGCCCCGATCACCGCGCAGCAGCGCAAGGAGACCGGGGTGGACGCGAAGCCGGAGCCGGCGAAGGACTGACCGACGTCGGCGAACCCGCCGAGACCGCACATCATGGCCGAGACCGCGCCCGACGGGTGCGGTCTCGGCCGTTTCGTGCGGTCTCGACGGAGGTGAGCTCGGCGCCGTCGGCTACGGTGGGACCATGCGCATCGTCCTGCAGAGAGTCAGCACCGCCGAAGTCACGGTCGTCCCCGAGGACGGGGGAGAGCCCGAGGTCGTGAGCGCGATCGAGGGCCCGGGCCTGCTGGCCCTGGTGGGCGTGACCCACGGGGACGGACCCGACGAGGCAGCCAAGCTCGCGGAGAAGACCTGGCGCCTGCGGCTGCTGGACGGGGAGCGCTCCTGCGCGGACCTGGACGCCCCGATCCTGGCCGTCAGCCAGTTCACCCTCTACGGGGACGCCCGGAAGGGCCGGCGCCCCTCCTGGTCCGCGGCCGCCCCCGGGCCCGCCTCCGAGCCGATCGTCGACGCCTACGTGCAGGCCCTGCGGGATCTCGGGGCTACCGTGGCCACCGGGCGCTTCGGCGCGCACATGCGGGTCCAGCTGACCAACGACGGGCCGGTCACCCTCATCCTGGACACCGCGGACCTGTGACCGGCGGGAAGGCCGAGCCCTCACCATGACCCAGTCCCTGTTCGGCGACGACGACGCCGCGGCCGCCCCCGCCCGCGGGCGTACCGGACGCGGCGGATCCCGCACGCCCGCCCCCGGCCCTGCGAACGGCCGGTCCGCCGGCGCCCGCAGCCCGCTGGCGGTGCGGATGCGCCCGCGCACCGTCGAGGAGATCGTGGGGCAGGCCCATGCTCTGAAGCCCGGCTCCCCGCTGCGGGTGCTCGCCGGGGAGGACGCCGGCCCGGCCGGACCCAGCTCCGTGATCCTGTGGGGCCCGCCCGGCACCGGCAAGACCACCATCGCCCACGTCATCGCCCGCGGTTCCGGGAGGAAGTTCGTGGAGCTGTCCGCGATCACCGCCGGGGTCAAGGATGTGCGCGCGGTGATGGAGCAGGCCCTGGATGACCGGGACCTGCACGGCATCACCACCGTGCTGTTCCTGGATGAGATCCACCGCTTCACCAAGGCCCAGCAGGATGCCCTGCTGCCCGGGGTGGAGAACCGCTGGGTGGTGCTGGTGGCCGCGACCACCGAGAACCCGAGCTTCTCGGTGATCTCCCCGCTGCTCTCCCGCTCCCTGCTGGTCACCCTCACCCCGCTGGAGGACGCGGACATCGCCGCGCTGATCGACCGGGCCGTCGCCGATCCGCGCGGGCTCAACGGGACCGTGACGCTGGAGGAGGAGGCCCGGGATCACCTGGTGCAGCTGGCCTCCGGGGACGCCCGGCGGGCCCTGACCACCCTAGAGGCCGCCGCGGCCGTCGCCTTCGGCCACGCCGAGGCCGCACACGACCGGGCCGAACCGGTCGGCGAGGAGGCCGGGGACGAGGCCGCGGAGGCGACGCAGCCGGGGGCCGAACCCGCCGCCGTGGTGGTCACGGCGGCGCACGCCGAGGAGGCCACGGACCGGGCCGCGCTGCGCTACGACCGGGCGGGGGATCAGCACTACGACGTCATCAGCGCGTTCATCAAGTCCATCCGCGGCTCGGATCCGGACGCCGCCCTGCACTACCTGGCCCGGATGATCGAGGCGGGGGAGGACCCGCGGTTCATCGCCCGGCGCATCGTGGTCCACGCCAGCGAGGACATCGGCATGGCCGATCCCACCGCGCTGCAGACCGCGGTGGCCGCCGCCCAGGCGGTGCAGCTGATCGGGCTGCCCGAGGCCCGGATCAACCTCGCCCAGGCCGTGATCCACCTGGCCACCGCCCCGAAGTCCAACGCCGTCATCCGGGCGATCGACGCCGCGCAGGCCGACGTGCGCGCCGGGCGCTCCGGCGTCGTGCCCCCGCACCTGCGCGATGCCCACTACGGCGGGGCCGCCGCCCACGGACACGGAAAGGGGTACGTCTACCCGCACGACGTGCCCCACGCCGTGGCCCCCCAGCAGTACCTGCCGGACACCCTGCGCGACGCCCAGTACTACCGGCCCACTGAGTACGGGGCGGAGCGGACCGTGAAGCGGCGACTGGGGATCCTGCGCGACATCCTGCGCGGCCGCCGACCCCGAGCGGGCGGGGACGCGGGCGGGACGCCGTGACCAGAGGCACCCTCGCCCGGTCGGCCCGGTGACCTGACAGCCCGGCCCGCGTGCCGTAGAGTGGGGCGCTGTCTGGCACGCCGTGGACGAAACGCATCCCGACCCCCGGGATGATCACCGACCGCGGTGGCAGCAAGGGTAGCGGCTGACCCGCGCTCTCCGCCGCGCAAAACCGTGCGCGGATCCCGGAGGCCAGTTGACACCAGAACAAATGGGGCGGGCTCCCGCTGAGCCCGCGCCAACCGCATGAAAGGCAATCCTTGGCTACTACCACCAAGACCAAGCGGGCGCGCAACCTCGTCCGCAAGTCCCGCGCCCTCGGGATCCCGCTGACCCCGAAGGCCGAGAAGTACTTCGAGCGCCGCCCCTACGGCCCCGGCCAGCACGGGCGCGCCCGTCGTCGGCAGGACTCCGACTACGCCGTGCGTCTGCGCGAGAAGCAGCGTCTGCGCGCGCAGTACAACATCCGCGAGGCGCAGATGCGCCGCGCCTACGCCGAGGCCAAGCGCACCGAGGGCCAGACCGGTGAGAACCTGGTCGAGCAGCTCGAGACCCGCCTGGATGCCCTGGTGCTGCGCTCCGGCTTCGCCCGGACCATCACCCAGGCCCGCCAGATGGTCGTGCACCGTCACATCATGGTCGACGGTGTGCGCGTGGACCGCCCCTCCTTCCGCGTGAAGCCGGGCCAGCTGATCCACGTGCACCCGCGCTCGGAGAAGATGGACCCCTTCCAGGTGGCCGCCACCGGCGCCAACCAGGACGTGCTGCCCCCGACCCCGCCGTACCTGAACGTCGAGATCGACAAGCTGCACGCCAAGCTCGAGCGCGCCCCCAAGCGCCCCGAGATCCCCGTCACCTGCGAGGAGCAGCTGGTGGTCGAGTACTACGCCCGCATGGCGTAGCCCGATCCCCACGGGAGACGGCCCGCGACGCAGCCCGCGTCGCGGGCCGTCCCCGTTCCCGCCCCGTGCCGAGGACCGGGGGAGCGCGTCGGACCTGCTGATAACCTAGGCTGGAAACGGTCACGGTTCGGTCACGACGCCGGGACCCGGCGGTCCTGCCCGGACCGCCGCAGCACACCTTTGACCACCACCTGCGAGGAGACGGTTGCGCACATGACGGTCGGATCGATCGCGGGGCTCATCGCCGCCGGCGTCTTCGCCGTGCTGGTGGCCCTGCTGGCCCTGCCCATCGTCAAGCTCGGACGGGTCTTCGATGAGCTGCGCGTGACCGTGCGCCAGCTCAACGAGGGCACCGGCCCGCTGATCGACGAGGTCACCCGCACGGTGGCCACCACCAACACCCAGCTGGAGAAGGTGGACGGGATCACCGACAACGTCTCCGACGCCTCCGCGAACGTCTCCGCCCTGTCCAGCCTGGTCGCCTCCACGGTCGGCCAGCCCCTGATCAAGGTCGCCTCCTTCTCCTACGGCGTGCGCAAGGCCTTCCGCGGCCGCGACGGCGAGACCCAGGCCGCCGATCCCGCAGGCCCCACGGAGGAGAGCGCATGAGCTTCTGGTCCAAGGCCGCACTGACCCTGGCCGGTGCGGCCGCGGGATACTTCGCGGCCCGCCGCGGCCCCGCCGTCGTGCGCACCGGACGCGAGCTGGTGCTGCGCGGGCCCTCCGCGCTGTCCGAGCAGACCCCGAGCCCGGGAGGAAACGCCATGGCCCGCTTCTGGAGCTCCTCCGCCGCCGCCCCGCTGCGCGCCGGGGCCCTGAAGGCCGTGCGCTTCGCCGCGACCGTGAAGCAGGGCATGGCGGAGAAGGAATCCGAGCTGAACCGCCGCTACGCGGCCCAGCAGCGGGACCTGCGCCCCGGCTCCCTGGACAGCTGGGACCGGCCCCTGCCGCCGCAGCCGCCGCAGCACATCGCACCCCGAGACGTCAGCGCCGCGCCGCCCCCGCAGGCCCACGACGCCGAGACCACCACGAGCCCCACCGAGAAGGACGACCGCTGAGCATGCTCTCCCAGGAAATCTCCCAGCGCTGGACCGACTACTTCGCCGAACGAGGCCACACCGTGGTCCCCTCGGCCTCGCTGGTCTCCAACGCGCCCGGCTCGATGTTCACCATCGCCGGCATGGTCCCGTTCATCCCCTACTTCCTCGGCCAGGAGACCGCCCCGTACTCCCGCGCGGTCTCCGTGCAGAAGTGCATCCGCACCCTGGACATCGAGGAGGTCGGCAAGACCGCCCGGCACGGTACCTTCTTCCAGATGGCCGGGAACTTCTCCTTCGGCGACTACTTCAAGGCCGAGGTGATCCCGTGGGCCTGGAACCTGCTGACCTCCCCGGTCTCCGAGGGCGGCTACGGCCTGGACCCGGAGCGGCTGTGGGTCACCGTCTACGAGGGAGACCAGGAGGCCTACGACCTGTGGACCCGCGAGGTCGGGGTGCCCGCGGAGCGGGTGCAGCGGATGGACATGAAGGAGAACTACTGGTCCACCGGCCAGCCCGGCCCCGCCGGCCCGGACTCCGAGATCTTCTACGACCGCGGCCCCGCCTACGGCAAGGAGGGCGGGCCGGCGGCCGACGACGACCGCTACATCGAGATCTGGAACCTCGTGTTCATGCAGTTCCAGCGCGGCGAGGGCATCGGCAAGGACGACTTCGAGATCCTCGGGGAGCTGCCGAAGAAGAACATCGACACCGGCCTGGGCGTGGAGCGCCTGGCCATGCTCCTGCAGGGCGTGGAGAACTTCTACGAGACCGACCAGGTCCGCCCCGTCCTGGACGCCGCGGCCGAGCTGTCCGGCAAGCGCTACTCCGGCTCGGAGTCCGCGAAGGACCCCGGCTACGAGGACGACGTGCGCATGCGCGTGGTCGCCGACCACGTCCGCTCCTCCCTCATGCTGATCAGCGACGGGGTGACCCCCTCCAACGAGGGCCGCGGCTACATCCTGCGCCGCCTGCTGCGCCGCGCCATCCGCGCGATGCGCCTGCTCGGGGTCACCGAGGCCTGCCTGCCCGTGCTGCTGCCGGCCTCCCGCGACGCCATGAAGGGCGCGTTTCCCGAGGTCGAGCGGGACTTCGAGCGCATCTCCCGGGTCGCCTACGCCGAGGAGAAGGCGTTCCTGCGCACCATCGAGTCCGGGACCAGCCGGCTCAACGAGGCCGTCACCGCGGCCAAGGCCGAAGGCCACGCCGTGACCGGCGAGGACGCCTTCACCCTGCATGACACCTACGGCTTCCCCATCGACCTGACCCTGGAGATGGCCGCCGAGGCCGGGGTCTCGGTGGATGAGGCCTCCTTCCGCGAGCTCATGGAGGAGCAGCGTCACCGCGCCCAGGCCGATGCCCGGGCCAAGAAGGGCGGGCACGCGGACCTGCACGTGCTGCGCCAGCTGGCCGACGAGCGCGGCTCCGTGTTCACCGGCTACACCCAGCTGCGCACCGAATCCGCGATCCGCGCGATCCTGGTCGGCGGGGCCACCGTTCCGGCCGCCTCGGCCGGGCAGGAGATCGACCTGGTGCTGGATGAGACCCCGTTCTACGCCGAGGCCGGCGGTCAGGCCGCCGACACCGGCACGATCTCCGGCAACGGCTTCTCGATCCGCGTCAAGGACGTGCAGCAGCCGGTTAAGGGCCTGAGCGTTCACCGCGGCGTCGTCACCGAGGGCGAGGTCCCCGCGGGTGCCGCGGCGGTCGCCCAGGTGGACGTGCAGCGGCGCAAGGACGCCGAGAAGGCCCACTCCGGCACGCACATCGTGCACGCGGCCCTGCACCGGGTGCTGGGCCCCGAGGCCGTGCAGCGCGGCTCCTTCAACAAGGAGGGCTACCTGCGCTTCGACTTCGCGTGGAACGAGGGGCTGTCCGAATCCGTGCAGGCGGAGGTCGAGGAGGTCTCCAACACCGCGATCCGCGACAACTACGAGGTCATCACCCGCGAGATGCCGCTGGCCGAGGCCAAGGCCATGGGCGCGATGAGCCTGTTCGGGGAGAAGTACGGGGACATCGTGCGCGTGGTGGAGATCAACGGGGACTTCTCCCGCGAGCTGTGTGGGGGGACCCACGTCGGGTCCTCCGCGGAGATCGGCTCCCTGTCCCTGCTCTCGGAGGCCTCCGTGGGCTCCGGGAACCGGCGCGTGGAGGCCCTGGTGGGCCTGGACTCCTTCAACCACCTGGCCGCCGAGCGCACCCTCGTCAACCAGCTCACCTCCCTGATGCGGGTCCAGTCCTCCGCCGAGCTGCCCGAGCGCATCGGTCAGACCCTGGAGAAGCTGAAGTCCGCGGAGAAGGAGCTGGAGAAGCTGCGCCGGGAGAAGCTGCAGGCCGAGGCCGGCAAGCTCACCGAGTCCGCCGAGCTGATCTCCGGGATCCGCGTGCTCACCCACGACGCCGGGCAGATCCCCGCCGACGACGCCCGGGGCCTGGCCACGGATCTGCGCCACCGGCTCGGGGAGGACCCGGCCGTGGTGGCGGTGGCCGCCGAGGCCAAGGGCCATCCCGTGATCGTCGTGGCCACCAACCAGGGCGCCCGCGACGCCGGGATCAAGGCCGGTCAGCTGGTGCGCACCGCCGCCGGGATCCTCGGCGGCGGGGGCGGCGGCAAGGATGATCTGGCCCAGGGCGGCGGTCAGAACCCGGCCAAGATCGCCGAGGCCCTGGAGGCCGTCGCCGGCCAGATCGCGACCGCGGCGAAGTAGCCGCCGCACCACGGGCCGGGAGGACACGGGAATGGGATTCAGCCGAGGCGTGCGGATGGGCGTCGACGTGGGCAACGCCCGCGTCGGCCTGGCGCTGTCCGATCCGGACGGCATCCTCGCGACCCCGTTGAAGACCCTCAAGCGCAACCTCAACACGGATTCCGATCGGCGGGTACTGCGCCGCCTGCTGGAGATCCACGAGGTCGCCGAGGTCTACGTCGGGCTGCCCCGCACCCTGTCGGGGGGCTCCTCGGCCTCCACCCAGATGGCCGAGGACTACGCCTCCGGCCTGGTGGCGGAGCTTGCCGCCGAGGGACGCGAGATCCCCGTCTGGTTGGTCGATGAGCGGCTGAGCACCGTCTCGGCCCAGCGGTCCCTGCACGAGGCGGGGGTCTCCTCCCGCCGGTTCAAGACCATGGTGGACCAGGTCGCGGCCGTGGCCATCCTGCAGCAGAGCCTGGACGCCCTGAAGGCCGATCGCGCCGTGGCCGGGTATCGTGTGGAAGCGCTCACCGTGCCGCGCGAGGACGCCCGGTCCCAGCACCTCGATCCGACCTCGGAGCCGAGGCCCGAGCAGAACGGAGATCCCGCGTGAGCGACGACTCGACACGCCGACGCCCCACCTCGTCCGAGGACGAGGCCGGGTTGCACGACATCCTCGCGCCCAGCGACGCGGACCGACGCGATGGGGTCCTCGGGCTGCGGGTGGAGGACGAGGACATCACTCCGGAGCAGGCCCGGCGACGCCGGAAACGGCGCCAGCAGTCCCTGGTGGCCGCGGTGCTGGTCTTCGTCCTGGCCCTGGTGGTCTCCGGGGCGATCGTGGGGCCCAAGCTCGGATTGTTCCAGGCCAAGGACTACGACGGGGACGGCAACGGCACGGCCGTGACCTTCACCGTCAGCTCCGGGGAGACCAACCAGCAGATCGCCCAGGGCCTGGAGGACAAGGGCGTGGTGGCCGACGCGGGCCGCTTCGTGGACGTCTACGAGGAGAAGTCCGACGGCTCCTTCATCCAGCCCGGCACCTTCCAGCTGCAGGAGCGGATGAGCTCCGAGGCCGCCGTGGACGCCCTGCTGGGCACCGGTGGGGAAGCGGTGCACTACGTCGCGATCAACCAGACCCTGCGCAAGGACGAGGCCTTCAAGGCCCTCGCCGACGGCACCGGCATCCCCGTCTCGGAATTCGAGCAGCTGGACAAGGACCCGGCGAAGTTCGGCATCCCCTCGCAGTTCCCCTCCCTCGAGGGCTACCTGCACCCGGGGGAGTATCGCTTCAAGACCGACGCGACCGCCGAGGACATCATCCGCGAGATGGTGGATAAGACCAAAGCGGATCTGAAGAGCGCCGGGGTCACCGGGGACCAGCACACCTTCGACGTGCTGACCATCGCCTCGATCCTCGAGTTCGAGGCCACCCCGCAGGACTACCGCGCCGTGGCCGGGGCGATCCACAACCGCATCGACAACCCCGGCGGGGAGACCAACGGGTACCTGCAGTCCGACGCGACCGTGGCCTACGGGCTGGGGGAGAAGACCTACCAGATCACCGCGGAGCAGAAGCAAGACGCTTCCAACAAGTACAACACCTTCGCCAACAAGGGCCTGCCCGAGGGGCCCATCGGCTCGCCGGGACTGAAGGCCATCCAGGCCGCGCAGAACCCCCAGAAGAACGACTACTACTACTGGGTCACGGTCAACCTGGACACCGGCGAGACCAAGTTCGCCAAGACCTACGCGGAGCATCAGAAGAACGTGGAGGAGTACCAGAGCTGGTGCTCGGATCACGAGGGCAAGTGCTCGTGAGCCCGGAGCCCCCGAAGGAACCGGACCCAGCCGCATGGGCGGCGGTGCTGGGCAGTCCGGTCGGGCACAGCCTCTCCCCGGACCTGCATGCGGCCGCCTACCGCGAGCTC
Organism: Rothia kristinae NBRC 15354; assembly: GCF_001570865.1. Classification (GTDB taxonomy): domain Bacteria; phylum Actinomycetota; class Actinomycetes; order Actinomycetales; family Micrococcaceae; genus Rothia; species Rothia kristinae. The sequence continues at coordinate 88,822 of NZ_BCSM01000007.1, read as the reverse complement.
GGCGCAGCCGTGCGGTACCGGCGTCTCGAGACGCCTCGGTCCGAGCTGGGGGCCCGGCTGGCCGCCGCGGCCGAGCCCGGATGGCGCGGCTACTCCGTGACCATGCCCCTGAAGGCCGACGCGGCCCGGGCGGTCTCCGCGCTGACCCCGTTCGCCCGCGCCGTCGGGGTGGTCAACACGGTCGCGGCCGCGTCGCGGGGCGCCGACGGGGCGGCCCGGGGCCTGCTCGGGCACAACACCGACGTCGCCGGCATCGTCAACGCCCTGCGCGACCTCGGGCCCGCTGACCCGGAACCGGTCGCCCCCGCGGCCGTCATCGGCGGCGGCGGGACCGCGACGGCCGCCGCGGCCGCGCTGCGGCTGATGGGCTGGGAGGAGACCTTCGTGTACGTGCGCGACGCCTCCCGCACCCGCGAGCTGCGCGCGGCGGCCGAGCGGCTCGGGCTGCGGCTGCGGATGCGTCCCCTGGAAGACTGCCCGGCGGAGCTGGACGGGATCGGCACGGCCGTGTGCACCCTGCCGGCCCGCGCCTTCGACCCGCACGCCCGGCGGCTGAGCGGGGACCTGTCCGGGCTGCGCCTGCTGGACGTCTCCTACGATCCCTGGCCCTCCGTCCTGGCCGAGCGCGCGCAGCAGCGGGGGGCGCGGGTGGCCTCCGGGGCGCACATGCTGCTGCACCAGGCGGTGGACCAGGTCAAGCTGTTCCTCGGCCTGCCTCTGGACCGCCCGCTTCCGCACCAGCAGACCGTCCTGGAGGCCATGGCTGCGGCGATCGGGCTGCCCGCTCCCGTCCGGGAGCCCGTGCCGGTGCATACTCTGGATGGGCTGACCGAGACCGCGCCCTCCGAGGACGGGTGAGCGCCGCACCGAGAGGACCCGCACCGGCAGGCGCTTGCGGCCGGAGCCCGCGCCCGCGGAGAATGGGACGACCCCCGATGACGCCGCCCGGCACCGTGCCCCATGCACGGCCGGGCGGGTTCGCCGAGACGAGACGAAGGAACGTGACCAGGTGACCCTACGCTGGCTGACCGCAGGAGAATCCCACGGCGAGGCGCTCGTCGGCATCATCGAGGGGGTGCCCGCCGGCGTGGAGCTGACCACCGGGCAGCTGCGCGAGGCCTTGGCCCGGCGCCGTCTGGGCTACGGGCGCGGGGCGCGGATGAAGTTCGAGGAGGACCGGGTCCGCATCCTCGGCGGCGTGCGCCATGGGCTGACCCAGGGCGGGCCCGTGGCCGTGGAGATCGCCAACACCGAGTGGCCCAAGTGGACCGAGGTCATGTCCGCGGACCCCGTTAACCCGGCGGTGCTGGAGGGCAGGGCCCGCAACGCGCCCCTGACCCGTCCCCGGCCCGGCCACGCCGATCTCACCGGCATGCAGAAATACGGCTTCGACGAGGCCCGCCCGGTGCTGGAGCGGGCCTCCGCGCGCGAGACCGCGACCCGCGTGGCCCTGGGCGTGGTCGCCGCGCAGATCCTGGACAGCCTCGGCGCGCAGCTGGTCAGCCACACCGTCGCCCTGGGCGGGGTGAGTCTGCCGGAGGGCCACCCGGCCCCGGTGCCGGCGGACACGCCGACCCTGGACGCGGATCCCCTGCGCTGTGCCGACCCGCAGACCTCCGAGGCGATGGTCCGGGAGGTCGACGCCGCGCACAAGGACGGGGAGACCCTCGGCGGCATCGTCGAGGTCCTGGCCTACGGGCTGGTGCCCGGGCTGGGCTCCTACGTGCACTGGGACCGGCGCCTGGACGCGCGCCTGGCCGGAGCGCTGATGGGCATCCAGGCGATCAAGGGGGTCGAGGTCGGCGACGGCTTCCGCACCGCCGCCCGGCGCGGCTCCGCCGCCCACGACGAGATCGTCCCGGACGCCGAGGGCGCCGCGCACCGGACCTCCAACCGGGCCGGGGGCATCGAAGGCGGGATGAGCATCGGGGACTTGCTGCGGGTGCGCGCGGCGATGAAGCCGATCGCGACCGTGCCCAAGGCCCTGCGCACCGTGGACACCACCACGGGCGAACCCACCCGGGCCCACCACCAGCGCTCCGACGTCGCCGCCGTGCCGGCCGCCGGGGTCGTCGCGGAGGCCATGACCGCCCTGGTGCTGGCCGACGCGTACCTGGAGAAGTTCGGCGGGGACTCCATCGCGGAGACCGCGTGCAACAAGGACGCCTACCTGGCCGCGATCCCGGCCTCCCTGCGCACCGTGGGCGACGGGCGGGACCCCCGCGCATGAGCGAGGTCCCGACCGCACCCGACGCCGCCGTGCACCCCCGGCCCGTCGTGCTGATCGGGCCGATGGCCGCCGGCAAATCCGCCGTCGGACAGACGCTGCGCACCCGCCACGGCTACCGGCTCATCGACTCCGACGCGCGCATCGTCGCCGCCCAGGGCACGATCCCGGAGATCTTCGCCCACCACGACGAGGCCCACTTCCGGCGCCTGGAGGCCGCCGCGATCGGCGAGATCCTCGCGGATCCCGACAGCGTCGGCGCGATCGTCTCCGTGGGCGGGGGCGCGCCGATGACTCCGGCGGTGGCCCGCCTGCTGGCCGAGACCACCGTGGTCTACCTGCTGGTGGACGAGCAGACCGTCGCGGAGCGGATCCGGACGGAGGGGGACCGGCCGCTGCTGGCCGGACACCCCCTGCAGCGCTGGCGGCAGATGTACGCCCAGCGCCACGAGACCTACGAGCGGCTGGCGGACCTGGTCGTGGACGCCCGCGGGCACCGGGACCTTGTCACCCTGGCCGATGAGATCCACGAGCACCTGGCCCGCGCGGCCGGGAAGGAGCAGCGATGAGCAGCCAGCCCAGCGGCGAACCCGAGCCGATCACCCGGATCCCCGTGACCGGTCAGCGTCCCGGCGAGAGCTACGAGGTGCTCATCGGCCATGACCTGCTGCGCGAGCTGCCCGGGATCCTGGGCCCCCGGGTGCGCCGGGCCCTGATCGTGCACCCGCGGGCCCTGCGCTCCACCGGCGAGCTGGTCATGAGCGATCTGCGCGCCGCCGGATACGAGGCCTTCTCCGCGGAGATCCCCGACGCCGAGGAGGGCAAGCACGCGCAGGTCGCGGCCTTCTGCTGGCAGGTGCTCGGGCAGAACGACTTCACCCGCTCCGACGTCGTGATCTCGGTGGGCGGGGGAGCGGTCTCCGACCTCGCCGGCTTCGTCGCCGCGACCTGGCTGCGCGGGGTGCGGGTCGTGCACCTGCCCACGACGCTGCTGGGCATGGTCGACGCCGCGGTGGGCGGGAAGACCGGGATCAACACCGCCGAGGGTAAGAACCTCGTCGGGGCCTTCCATCCGCCGGCGGCCGTGCTGTGCGACCTGGGCACCCTGCGCACCCTGCCCGTCAACGAGCTGCTCACCGGGCTGGCCGAGGTCGTCAAGTGCGGGTTCATCGCCGACCCGAAGATCCTCGAGCTCCTGGAGGCCCACCCGCAGCAGCTGCGCGACTCCCAGTCCGCGGTGATCCGGGAGCTGATCGAGCGGGCCGTGCGGGTCAAAGCCGAGATCGTCTCCGAGGACCTGCGCGAGACCGGGCGGCGGGAGTTCCTCAACTACGGCCACACGCTGGGGCACGCGATCGAGCTGGCCGAGCGGTATCAGTGGCGCCACGGGGCGGCGGTCGCGGTGGGCATGGTCTTCGCCGCGGAGCTGTCCGCCGCGGCCGGCAGCCTGGACCCGGCCGTCGTGCAGCGCACCCGCGCGATCCTGGAATCCCTGGGCCTGCCCACCGGATACCGGGCGGATCGCTGGGCGCGGCTGCTGGAGGCCATGCACCGGGACAAGAAGACCCGCGGCAATCTGCTGCGCTTCGTCGTCCTCGACGGGATCGCCCGCCCGCGGATCATGGAGGTCCCGGACGAGACCCTGCTGTTCGCCACCTACCAGGAGATCGCCGAGGCCTGAGGAGGCCCCCGCCGACCGCGCCACGGGGGAAGCGGGCCGGGGAGGCGATACAATGGCACCTGATCCGCCGCCGCACGGATGCGCCCTCCCGCGCGTCCCCGGATGCGGCGAGAGCAGTACGAACCGAGAAGGAGTGTCCGTGGCAACGACCAACGACATCAAGAACGGGACCATCCTCAACCTGGACGGGAACCTCTGGGGCGTCATCGAGTTCCAGCACGTCAAGCCGGGCAAGGGCGGGGCGTTCGTGCGCACCAAGCTGCGCAACGTCAACACGGGCAAGGTCGTGGACAAGACCTTCAACGCCGGCGCCAAGGTGGACATCACCACGGTGGACCGCTCCGAGTACCAGTACCTGTACCAGGACGGCGAGGACTACGTCTTCATGGACAACAAGACCTACGACCAGGTCACCGTCCCCGCCGCCGTCGTGGGCGATGCCGCGAACTACATGCTGGAGAACCAGAACGCCACGCTGGCCTTCCACGAGGGCACGCCGCTGTACATCGAGCTGCCGCCGTCGGTGGTCCTGGAGATCACCTACACCGAGCCCGGCCTGCAGGGCGACCGCTCCACCGGCGGCACCAAGCCCGCGACCCTGGAGACCGGCGCGCAGATCCAGGTGCCGCTGTTCGTGGAGCAGGGCACCCGCGTCAAGGTCGACACCCGCAGCGGCGACTACCTGGGCCGCGTCAACGAGTGAACTCCCGGACGAAGGCGCGCGTGCGCGCCCTGGAAGTGCTGTTCGAAGCCGATTCGCGCGGCGAGGACACCCTCGAGGTGCTGCGTCGGCGCCGCGCCCACACCTCGGCCCTGATCTCCGACTACTCCGAGCGGATCGTGCGCGGGGTCCTCGAGCACGACGAGGAGATCGCCGAGGCCCTGGAGACCTACTCTAAGGGCTGGACGCTGGACCGGATGCCGGCCGTGGACCGGGCGATCCTGCGCATCGGGGCCTGGGAGCTGCTGTACAACGACGACGTCCCCGACGCCGTCGCCGTCTCCGAGGCGGCGGGCCTGGCCCGCACCCACTCCACGGATGACTCCCCGCGGTTCGTCAACGGGCTGCTGGGCCGGCTGCAGAAGGTCAAGCCGACCCTGCTGGCCTGAGCACCCGCCGAGGCCGCCCGGACCGATCGCGTCCGGGCGGCCTCGGCGCGTCCAGGCTCCTGTGGTAGGTTCGAGCCCAGCAGAGCACCCTTTAAGCTCCCGTCCGGTGAGGCGGGGAAGGAGGCCGAGTCCATGACCGATCAGCATAACCGAGAGGACCCCCCGAGGGTCTCGCCGCGAGCCCGGGTGATCCTGGACGCGGCCGACATCGACCGGGCCCTGACCCGGATCGCCCACGAGATCCTGGAGGCCAACAAGGGCGCCGAGGACCTCGTGCTGCTCGGCATCCCCCGCCGCGGGTATCCGCTGGCCCGGCGCCTGGCCCAGCGCCTGCACCGCATCGATCCCGCCTTCGACCCGGCCGCGGCCCTGGGGCAGCTGGACGTGACCATGTACCGGGATGACCTGCGCACCGGCACCTCCCGCACCCCCGAAGCCACCCGCCTGCCGGGCCTGGGGATCGACGGACGCCGCGTCGTTCTCGTGGATGACGTCCTGTACTCCGGGCGCACCGTGCGCGCCGCCTTGGACGCCCTGGCCGACTACGGCCGCCCCGCCCTGGTGCGCCTGGCCGTGCTCGCCGACCGCGGCCACCGGCAGCTGCCGATCCGCGCGGACCACGTGGGCAAGAACCTGCCCACCGCCGCCGCCGAATCCGTGCGGGTCTTCCTCGCCGAGACCGACGCCGCCCCCGCGCTGAGCGGGAAGGACGAGCGGGATCTCAGCGACTGCGTGCTGCTGGACCCGGCCCCGCCGCGCCCGGGCCCGCAGACGGCGCCGAGCGCGGGGGAGGCCCGGGCATGAGGCACCTGCTGGACACCCGCTCCCTGACCCGCGAGCAGGCCATCGCCCTGCTGGACACCGCGGACCGGATGGGGGAGGTCGGCTCCCGCGAGGTCAAGAAGCTGCCCGCCCTGCGCGGGCGCACCGTGGTCAACCTGTTCTTCGAGGACTCCACCCGCACCCGCATCTCCTTCGAGACCGCGGAGAAGCGGCTCTCCGCCGACGTCATCAACTTCGCGGCCAAGGGCTCCTCCGTGTCCAAGGGCGAATCCCTGAAGGACACGGCCCAGACCCTGGAGGCCATCAACGCCGACGCCGTCGTGATCCGCCATCCCGCCTCCGGCGCCCCGGCCCGCCTGGCGACCAGCGGGTGGATCCAGGCCCCGGTGGTCAACGCCGGGGACGGCACCCACGCCCACCCCACCCAGGCGCTGCTGGATGCGATGACCCTGCGCCAGCGTCGCGCCGAGCTGACCGGCACCGGCGCCCAGGGCACGGACCTGGCCGGGATGCGCATCGTGATCGTGGGCGACATCCTGCACTCCCGGGTGGCCCGCTCCGATGTGTGGCTGCTGAGCACCCTGGGCGCGCAGGTCACCCTCGTCGCCCCGCCGACCCTGCTGCCGGTGGGCATCGACGACTGGCCGGTGCGGGTCAGCTACGACCTCGACGAGGCCCTGGCCCAGGACCCGGACGCCGTGATGCTGCTGCGCATTCAGCGCGAGCGCATGCACGCGGCCTTCTTCCCCAGCTCCGAGGAGTACGCGAGGCTCTGGGGACTCAGCCCCGAGCGCCTGGCCGGCCTCAGCGCCCGCGGGGCGCAGACCGCGATCCTGCACCCGGGGCCGATGAATCGGGGCCTGGAGATCAGCGCCGACGCCGCGGACTCCCCGCGCTCCCTGGTCCTGCGCCAGGTGGCCAACGGGGTCTCCGTGCGCATGGCCGTGCTCTACCACCTGCTCACCGGCGCCCCGGACCCCGCCGGGGCCACCGGGGACCCGGAGGCCGATCGTGCCTGAGGGCACCGGAAAGGACACCATGACCGACGCCGCGATCCTCATCCGAGACGCCCGCCTGCTGGGCGAGCAGACCGTGGACGTGCTGGTGCGCGAGGGGCGCATCGCCGAGCTCGGCGAGAACCTGACCGCCCCCGAGTCCGCCCGGGTGATCGAGGCCGAGGGCCTCGTGCTGCTGCCCGGGCTGGTGGATGTGCACACCCACCTGCGCGAACCCGGCCGGGAGGACGCCGAGACCGTGCAGACCGGGACCCGGGCGGCCGCCGCCGGCGGCTACACCGCGGTCTGCGCGATGGCCAACTCCGATCCCGTCGCGGACACCGCCGGGGTCGTGGAGCAGGTCCAGCGGCTGGGCCAGGACGCCGGCTGGGTCGAGGTTCGACCGGTCGGGGCGGTGACCGTGGGTCTGCAGGGTGAGCGCCTGTCCGAGATCGGCGCGATGGCCGACTCCCGCGCGCAGGTGCGGATGTTCTCCGACGACGGAAAGTGCGTACACAACCCGGTGCTGATGCGCCGGGCCCTGGAGTATGTCAAGGCCTTCGACGGGGTGATCGCCCAGCACGCCCAGGAGCCGCTGCTGACCGACGGGGCCCAGATGAACGAGGGCGCGGTCTCCGCGGAGCTCGGCTTGGCCGGCTGGCCCGCGGTGGCCGAGGAGTCCATCATCGCCCGGGACGTGTTGCTCGCCCAGCACGTCGGCTCCCGGGTGCACATCTGCCACCTGTCCACCAAGGGCTCGGTGGAGATCGTGCGCTGGGCCAAGCAGCGCGGCATCGCCGTCACGGCCGAGGCCACCCCGCACCACCTGCTGCTCACCGACGAGCTGGCCCGCACCTACGACCCCGTGTACAAGGTCAACCCCCCGCTGCGCACTGCCGAGGACGTCCAGGCCCTGCGCGCGGCCGTGGCCGACGGGACCATCGACGTGATCGGCACCGACCATGCCCCGCACCCGGTGCAGGACAAGGAGTGCGAGTGGGCGTGTGCGGCGATGGGCATGACGGGTCTGGAGACCGCTCTGTCCGTGGTCCAGCAGACCCTGGTGGACACCGGGCTGATCACCTGGGCCGACGTCGCCCGCATCATGTCCGCCGACCCCGCGCGTATCGCCCGCATCCCGGGACAGGGCCGTCCGATCGCGGTGGGGGAGCCGGCCAACCTCGTGCTGGTGGACCCGCAGGCCCGGCGCATCGTCGTCCCGGAGGAGCACCAGAGCAAGGGCCGCAACTCGCCCTACCGCGGCCTGGAGCTGCCCGGGCGGGTCATGGCCACCGTCTGGGAGGGCCACCCGACCGTCCTGGACGGGCGCATGGCGACCCCCCGCACCCCGGAGGCTGAGGGGGCGCGCGCATGACCTTCCACCACCTGCTGACCCTGCTCTCCTCGTTGCTGCTGGCCGGGATCGTGCTCGGGCTGATCGGACTGGGCTGGCGCCACCGCCGGGACCGGCAGTCCGGGATCGCCCGGCCCGCCCCGGTGCCCGAGCGCCTCGACGGGGCGCAGGCCTCCTTCGCCTGCCCCGCCCAGTACGTCAGCACCACCCGCGCGGGGGACTGGCTGGATCGGATCGCGGTCCACGGGCTGGGCGCGCGCGCCGACGGGCAGGCCCTGGTCCTGACCGAGGGCCTGATCATCGTGCGCGACGGCGCCGAGGACCTGTGGGTGCCCGCCGAGGCGATCCGGGTGCTGCGCCGAGAATCCGGGATGGCCGGGAAGTTCGTGGAGAAGGACGGGCTGGCTGTGATCACCTGGGACCTGGGCGGACTGCTCGTGGACACCGGGCTGCGCACCCGCCGCGCCGCGGACACCCCCGCCCTGCTGCAGGCCCTGCGCGCCATCGCCCCGCACGCCGCGGACCGCCTGCCCGAGCCCGCCCCGCCGGCACCAGCCGCCCCCGCCGATCAGACCACCGCCGCGACCTCGAGGAAGTAGCACACACCATGACCACCCACGCCACCCCCGCCCCCGCACCGGCGGTCCTCGTCCTGGAGGACGGCTCCGCCTGGGAGGGCAGCGCCTACGGCGCCGTCGGCTCCACCCTCGGCGAGGCGGTGTTCTCCACCGGCATGACCGGCTACCAGGAGACCCTCACCGACCCGTCCTACGCCGGGCAGATCGTCATCCAGACCGCCCCGCACATCGGCAACACGGGTGTCAACGACGAGGACGCCGAATCCCGGCGCATCTGGGTCGCCGGCTACGCGGTGCGCGAAGCCGCCCGCATCCCCTCGAACTGGCGCTCCCAGCGCAGCCTTGACGAGGAGCTCACGGCCCAGGGTATCGTCGGTATCCGCGGCATCGACACCCGCGCCCTGACCCGGCGGCTGCGCGAGGTCGGCGCGATGCGCGCCGGCATCTTCTCCGGGGACCAGGCCGATCGACCCCGCGCCGAGCTGCTGGCCGAGGTCTGGGACTCCGCCGGGATGCTCGGGCGCCGCCTGGCCGAGGAGGTCAGCATCGCCGAGGAGCAGATCGTCGAGCCCTCGGAGTGGGGCTGGGAGGGCGAGCCCCGGGGCACCGTGGTCGCGGTGGACCTGGGCATCAAGTCCATGACCCCGCGCCGCTTCGCCGAGCGCGGGCTGCGCACCGTGATCGTCCCGGCCGACACCGGATTCCAGCGGATCCGCGAGCTCGGGGCGGACGGGGTGTTCTTCTCCAACGGCCCCGGGGACCCCGAGACCGCGGATGAGCAGGTCCAGCTGCTGCGCGAGGTGCTGCGGGCCAAGATCCCGTTCTTCGGGATCTGCTTCGGCAACCAGCTGCTGGGCCGGGCCCTGGGCTTCGGGACCTACAAGCTCCCCTTCGGCCACCGCGGGATCAACCAGCCCGTGCTGGACCGGGCCACCGGGACGGTGGAGATCACCGCCCAGAACCACGGCTTCGCGGTGGACGCCCCGCTGGATGGACCCGTCACCGCCCCGCAGGAGGAGTTCGGGCGGGTCGAGGTCTCCCACGTGTGCCTGAACGACGACGTCGTGGAGGGCCTGCGCTGCCTGGACCTGCCGGCCTTCTCCGTGCAGTACCACCCCGAGGCCGCCGCCGGACCGCACGACGCCGCCTACCTCTTCGACCGTTTCATCGACTCCCTCCCGGCCGCCGGATCCGCCGCCGCAACCGCGCAGAAAGCAGGAAAGTAACCCCATGCCCCGTCGCACCGATCTGCACTCCGTCCTGGTCATCGGCTCCGGTCCCATCGTCATCGGGCAGGCCGCGGAGTTCGACTACTCCGGCACGCAGGCCCTGCGCGTGCTCAAGGACGAGGGCATCCGCGTCATCCTGGTCAACTCCAACCCGGCCACGATCATGACCGACCCCGAGTTCGCCGACGCGACCTACATCGAGCCGATCACCCCGGAGACGGTCGAGAAGATCATCGCCAAGGAGCGCCCCGACGCGATCCTGCCGACCCTGGGCGGACAGACCGCCCTGAACACCGCGATCGCCCTGGACGAGCGCGGCGCGCTGGAGCGCTACGGCGTCGAGCTGATCGGGGCGAACATCGCCGCGATCAACCTCGGCGAGGACCGCGAGGCCTTCAAGGGCGTGGTCGAGCGCTGCGGGGCCGAATCCGCCCGCTCCGAGATCGTGCACTCGATGGACGAGGCCCTGGCCGCCGCCGAGCGGCTGGGCTACCCCATGGTCGTGCGGCCCTCCTTCACGATGGGCGGGCTGGGCTCCGGGATGGCCTACGACGAGGTCGACCTGCACCGGATCGCCGGGGCCGGGATCCAGTACAGCCCCACCAGCGAGGTGCTCCTGGAGGAGTCCATCCTCGGGTGGAAGGAGTACGAGCTGGAGATGATGCGCGACCGCAACGACAACGTCGTCGTGGTCTGCTCGATCGAGAACTTCGACCCCGTGGGGGTGCACACCGGGGACTCCATCACGGTCGCCCCGGCGCTGACGCTCACGGACCGGGAGTACCAGAAGATGCGCGACGTCGCGATCGCCGTGATCCGCGAGGTCGGGGTGGACACCGGCGGGTGCAACATCCAGTTCGCCGTGGATCCCGCCACCGGGCGCGTCGTCGTCATCGAGATGAACCCGCGGGTCTCCCGCTCCTCGGCCCTGGCCTCCAAGGCCACCGGCTTCCCGATCGCCAAGATCGCCACCAAGCTCTCCCTGGGCTATACCCTGGACGAGATCCCCAACGACATCACCCGCAAGACCCCGGCCTCCTTCGAGCCCACCCTGGACTACGTCGTGGTCAAGGTCCCGCGCTTCGCCTTCGAGAAGTTCCCGGCCGCGGACCCCACCCTGACCACCACCATGAAGTCCGTGGGCGAGGCCATGGCCCTGGGCCGCAGCTTCACCGAGGCCCTGCAGAAGGCCATGCGCTCCCTCGAGCAGAAGGACGGCGCCTTCGACTTCGCCGCCGAGACCCCGGACCGGGACGCCCTGGACGAGCTCGTGGAGGCCACCCGCACCCCCACCACTCAGCGGATCCACCAGGTGCGCCGGGCCCTGGCCGCCGGGGCCGGCGTGGAGCGGATGTACGAGGCCACCGGCATCGACCCCTGGTTCCTGGATCAGCTGCAGCTGCTCAACGAGGTGGCCGAGCGGGTCCGGGCGGATCCGGACCTGACCCCGGACACCCTGCGCGAGGCCAAGCGCCACGGCTTCTCCGACGCCCAGATCGCCGCCATCGCCCACACCCGCGAGGACGTGGTCCGGGGGGTGCGCCACGCGCTGGGCATCCGCCCGGTGTTCAAGACCGTGGACACCTGCGCGGCCGAGTTCGAGGCCTTCACCCCGTACCACTACTCCGCCTACGACCAGGAGGACGAGGTCGCCCCGCACGAGGGGGAGTCCATCATGATCCTGGGCTCCGGGCCCAACCGGATCGGGCAGGGCATCGAGTTCGACTACTCCTGCGTGCACGCCTCGATGGTGCTGCGCGAGGCCGGCTACGAGACGGTCATGGTCAACTGCAACCCGGAGACCGTCTCCACCGACTACGACGTCTCCACCCGCCTGTACTTCGAGCCGCTGACCCTGGAGGACGTCCTGGAGGTCATCGAGGAGGAGCGGCGCACCGGCGGGCTGAAGGGCGTGTACGTGCAGCTGGGCGGGCAGACCCCGCTGAAGCTGGCCGCGCAGCTGCAGGAGGCCGGGGTGCCGATCCTGGGGACCACCCCCGAGGCCATCGACCTGGCCGAGGATCGCGGGGAGTTCGCCCAGGTCCTGGAGCGGGCCGGGCTGATCTCCCCGAAGAACGGCACCGCCTCGACCTTCGCCGAGGCCAAGCGCATCGCCGACGGCATCGGCTACCCGGTGCTGGTGCGTCCCTCCTACGTGCTCGGCGGGCGCGGCATGGAGATCGTCTACGACGAGGCGAGCCTGGCGGCCTACCTCGAGCACGCCACCGAGGTCTCCCCGTCCCAGCCGGCCCTGATCGACAAGTTCCTCGAGGATGCGATCGAGATCGACGTCGACGCCCTGTTCGACGGCACCGACCTGTACATGGGCGGGGTCATGGAGCACATCGAGGAGGCCGGAATCCACTCCGGGGACTCCGCGTGCACCCTGCCGCCGGTGACCCTCGGCCCGGACGTCATCGACCGGGTCTGCGCCGCGACCCGCGGGATCGCCGAAGGGGTCGGGGTGCGCGGGCTGATCAACATCCAGTTCGCGGTGGCCTCGGACATCCTCTACGTCATCGAGGCCAATCCGCGCGCCTCGCGCACAGTGCCCTTCGTCTCCAAGGCCACCGGGGTGCAGCTGGCCAAGGCCGCCGCGCTGATCGGGGTGGGCCGGAGCATCCGAGAGCTGACCGAGCAGGGCGTGCTGCCCTCGCACATGGACGGGGCCCGCATCCCGGAGGGCACGGCGATCGCCGTCAAGGAGGCCGTGCTGCCCTTCAGCCGCTTCCGCACCCCCGAGGGCGTGGTGGTGGACGCGCTGCTGTCCCCCGAGATGCGCTCCACCGGCGAGGTCATGGGCCTGGACCCCTACTTCGACACCGCCTTCGCCAAGGGCCAGGCCGCCGTGGGCAGCCCGCTGCCCACCGAGGGCCGGGTCTTCGTGTCCGTGGCCAACCGGGACAAGCGCTCCGCGGTCGTCTACGTGAAGATGCTCCAGGACCTCGGCTTCGAGATCGTCACGACCGGCGGCACGGCCCAGGTGCTGCGGCGCAACGGGATCCCCTGCACCGTCGTGCCCAAGCTCGGCGACGTCGCCGAGGGGGAGCGCTCCGTGGTGGACATGATCCGCGAGGGGCAGATCGACCTGATCTTCAACACCCCCTCCGGCGGCTCGGCCCGCGGGGACGGCTACGAGATCCGCGCGGCGGCGACCTCGGTCGGGGTCCCGCTGATGACGACGCTGTCCCAGTTCGGGGCCTCCATCCAGTCCATCGCGGCCCAGCGGGAGCACTCCTGGGACGTGCTGAGCCTGCAGGAGCACGAGGCCACCCTGGCCCAGCGGGCCCAGCAGGCCCCGGCAGCTGAGGGGGACCGGGCGTGAGCGGGGCCGCGGAGACCGCCCGGAGCCCGCGCGGCGAGGCCGGTGACCGGCTGGTGCGGGCCATGGCCGAGCACGGCCCCCTGTGCGTGGGCATCGACCCCCACCCGGGGCTGCTGCGCGACTGGGGGCTGGCCGATGACGCCGACGGGGCCCGGACCTTCGGCCTGCGCGTGGTGGAGGCCGCCGCGGGGGCCGCGGCCGTCGTGAAGCCGCAGGTCGCCCTGTTCGAGCGCCACGGCGCGGCGGGCCTGGCCGCCCTCGAGCAGGTGCTCACCGCCGCCGCGGATGCGGGGCTGGAGCTCATCGCCGACGCCAAGCGCGGGGACATCGGCTCGACCATGGCCGCCTACGCCGACGCCTGGCTGCGCGAGGGCTCCCCGCTGGCCGCCGACTGGGTCACGCTCAGCCCCTACCTGGGCTTCGGCTCCCTGGATCCGGCCCTGAACCTGGCCGCCGAGACCGGACGCGGCGCCTTCGTCCTGGCCCTGACCTCCAACCCGGAGGGTGCCTCGGTGCAGCACGTCGGCGGCCCCGAGGCCTCGGTGGCCCGGGGAATCGTGGCCGCCGCGCGGGAGCTCAACGAGCGGCTGCGCGAGCCCGGCCTCGAGGGGGCCGGCGGGTGGGAGCTGGCCGGACCGTGCGGGCTGGTCATCGGGGCGACCGTGGGCGCGTCCCTGTCGCGCCTAGGCATCGACCTGGCGGACTTCCCCGGTCCGATCCTCGCCCCCGGCTACGGGGCGCAGGGGGCCACCGAGGAGGATCTCGCCCGCGTCTTCGCCGGGACCGAGCGGCGCCTGGTCGTCTCCTCCTCACGGGCGATCTTGCGCCACGGACCGGAGGTCGCGGCGCTGCGCAGGGAGATCCTCGGGACCAACCGGCGGCTGGCCGCGGGACTGGCACCCTCCTGAACCGAGGACGGGTGCGGGCCCGGCCGGGGTCCGCTGCGTCACGATTGGTCGCCGCGGGCCCTTTTTCGGTAATTTGATCTGCGTACCCGTCGTCGGCCGACCCCGGATCCCGCGAACCGAGGCGGGCCCACCCAGGCCACGAACGAGAGGATGGCTCCATGGTTCTGCAACCCCTCACCGACGAGCAGCGCGCGGCCGCCCGGGAGAAGGCCAAGCACTCCCGGCAGGTGCGCGCCGAGGCGAAGCAGGCCCTGCGCCGCAGGGAGATCACCGTGGCCGAGTTCCTGGAGCGGGCCGACGGGGACGAGGCCCTCGAGCGGATCCGGGTCGAGGACATGCTGAAGTCCATCCCCAGCATCGGCGACGTCCGGGCCCGCGCGATCATGCGGGACCTGAAGATCGCTTCCAGCCGCCGCCTGCGCGGACTGGGCACGCACCAGCGCAACAGCCTGATCTCCTATCTCGAAGGGTGAGTCCATGTCCGAGGGGAACCACCGCACGCTGACCGTCCTGGCCGGTCCCACCGCCGTCGGGAAGGGCACCGTCTCCGCCTACATCCGAGACCACTACCCCCAGGTGTGGTTCTCGGTCTCCGCGACCACCCGCGGGCCGCGCCCGGGGGAGCAGGACGGGGTGCACTACTGGTTCGTCTCCGACGAGGAGTTCGACTCGATGGTCGAGCACGACCAGCTGCTGGAATGGGCCACGGTGCACAACAGCCACCGCTACGGCACGATGCGCGCCAAGGTGGAGGAGGCCCTGGCCGCGGGTCGTCCCGTGCTGCTGGAGATCGATCTGCAGGGCGCCCGGCAGGTGCGCAACGCGATGCCGGACTCCCGGCTGATCTTCCTGGCTCCGCCCAGCTGGGACGAGCTGGTGCGGCGCCTGCGCGGCCGGGGCACCGAGTCCCCGGAGGAGCAGCGCCAGCGCCTGGAGACCGCCAAGGAGGAGCTGGCCGCGGAGCCGGAGTTCGACGTCACCGTGACCAACGACGAGGTGCGGCGCGCGGCCGAGGAGATCGTCTCCCTCATGGGGCTGGACCCCGCCGCACACCGCGACTGAGCCGCACCCCCGGCACCCGGGGGTACCCTGCCGACGCACCACGCGGTATGATGGCCGTTCGGTCCCCGCACCAGGCGGCGGCAGGGCCGATCCACACCCGACCAACGGAGCTAAACCCTTGTCACTTTCCGAACACGAAGGCATCATCGACCCGTCCGTGGATGAGCTGCTCGGCAAGGCCGAGTCCAAGTACGGCCTGGTGATCTTCGGAGCCCGCCGGGCCCGGCAGATCAACGCCTACTACTCCCAGCTGCAGGAGGGCCTGTTCGAGCATGTCGGGCCGCTGGTGGACACGGACATCAACGAGAAGTCCCTGTCCATCGCGATGCGCGAGATCGACGAGGGGACCATCGAGGCCCACCACGTCGAGGGCGGGAAGTTCAACGAGAACGGCCAGCTGGTCCACGACGACGCCCCCGCGGACTTCTTCGGCGCCGACTTCTTCCCCGAGGACGTCGAGATCAACGGCGACGCCTCCGTCGACTTCAGCTCCGGGCAGACCCCCGAGGTCATCGACCGGACCAGCCAGAGCGCCGAGCAGGAGCAGGCCGCCGAGGATCCCTCCGGCGAGCAGGCCTGATCCCGGCCGCGGCTCGCCCAGGGCCGCGGCGCGATCGCCACGGGCCGCCCTTCCCATCCTCACCGGTGGGCGGGGCGGCCCGTTCGCGTCCGCGATCGCCTGCTCCGCACCGGCGGGGGGCGGCCAGCGGTGCTCCCGCGTCGAACCCCGGTGCCCGGTAGCATGGGCCGGGTGCGCATCGTCTTAGGAATCGGCGGGGGCATCGCGGCCTACAAGGCCGCCATCCTGCTCCGCCTGCTCAAGGAATCCGGTCACGACGTCGTCCCCCTGCCCACGGACACCGCCCTGAGGTTCGTCGGCGCCCCCACCTGGGAGGCGCTGTCCGGGCATCCGGTGAACACCAGCGTGTTCGACGAGGTCCAGGCCGTCAACCACGTCCGCCAGGCCGAGGAGGCCGACCTCGTCCTGATCGCCCCGGCCACCGCGGACCTGCTGGCCCGGATCGCCGCCGGCCGGGCCGATGACCTGCTCAGCGCGACCGTGCTCACCGCGACCTGCCCCGTGGTGCTCGCCCCGGCGATGCACACGCAGATGTGGACCAACCCCGCGACGCGGGACAACGTCGCCCTGCTGCGCTCCCGCGGTCTGCGCGTGATCGAGCCGGCCGTGGGGCGCCTGACCGGGGCTGACTCCGGCCCCGGGCGCCTGCCGGAGCCGGCGGACATCGCTCGCCAGGCCCTGGCCGCCGTGTCCGCCGCGGGCCTCACCCCGAAGGAGGCGACCCGGCTGGCGCGGCTGCGCGTGCTGGTCACCGCCGGCGGCACCCGGGAGGCCCTGGACCCGGTGCGCTACCTCGGCAACCGCTCCTCCGGCAAGCAGGGCATCGCCGTCGCCCGGGCCGCCGCCGACGCCGGGGCCGTTGCGCACCTGGTGCTGGCCCACGCGGAGGTGCCCGCCCCGCAGCCCACCACGACGCTGAGCCTGTCCCGGGTCTCCTCCGCGCTGCAGCTGCGCGAGCGGGTGGGGGAGCTGATCCGGCAGGAGGCGCCCGACGTCGTCGTGATGGCCGCGGCCGTCGCGGATTTCCGCCCCGCCGCCTACGCCGAGACCAAGATCAAGAAGGACCCGGGCACCCAGGACGCCCCCGGCATCGAGCTGGTGCGCAACCCGGACATCCTGCGCGGCATCGTCACCGATCGCGAGAGCGACCGCACCCCGGAGCAGCCCGGGCCGGTGATCGTGGGCTTCGCCGCGGAGACCGGCTCCGCGCAGGCCAGTGTGGCCGAGCTCGGCCGCGCCAAGCTGGAATCCAAGGGGTGCGACGTGCTCGTGGTCAACGAGGTCGGCGCGCAGAAGGTCTTCGGCCGCGACGAGACCGCCGCGACCATCCTCACCCGCCGCCCCGACGGGGAGGTGGGGGAGCAGGAGGTCGCCGGGACCAAGGACGAGCTGGCCGCCGCCCTGTGGCGGGCCGTGCTGCGGCTGATCGATGACCAGTCGCGTCGCACGGCGTCATCCGCCTCAGCGTGAGGACTCCGCGCCCGGCGGGGGAGGAGACGACGCGGACCAGCGAGTACAGTGGTCGCGTGACTTCCGACCAGCGAGACCACCTGCGCCTGTTCACCTCCGAATCCGTCACGGAGGGGCACCCGGACAAGATCTGCGACCAGATCTCCGACTCCATCCTGGACGCCCTCCTGGACCAGGACCCCCTGGCCAACGTGGCCGTGGAGACCATGGTCACCACCGGGCAGGTGCACGTGGCCGGGGAGGTCACCACCAGCGCCTACGTGGAGATCCCCAAGATCGTGCGCGAGACGATCCTGGACATCGGCTACAACTCCTCGACCCACGGCTTCGACGGCGAGTTCTGCGGCGTCTCCGTGTCCATCGGGGAGCAGTCCCCGGACATCAACGCCGGGGTCTACACCTCCCTGGAGCAGCGCAGCGGCACCGCCCGGGACGAGCTGGACCACCAGGGGGCCGGGGACCAGGGGCTGATGTTCGGCTACGCCTCCAACGAGAACGCCGCCCTGATGCCCACCCCGATCTGGCTGGCTCACCGCCTGTCCGAGCGGCTGACCGCGGTGCGCAAGGACGGCACCCTCGCGGATCTGCGCCCGGACGGCAAGACCCAGGTGACCCTCGGGTACGACGGCACGACCCCCGTCTCGGTGGACACCGTGGTGGTCTCCACCCAGCACGACCGCGGCTACGCCCTGGAGCAGCTGCGCCGCGACGTCGAGGAGCACGTGATCCGCCCGGTCCTGGCCGAGCAGGACCTCGACGCCGCGCAGGCGAAGCTGATCATCAACCCCGCCGGGCAGTTCGTGCAGGGCGGGCCCGTGGGCGATGCCGGGCTGACCGGACGCAAGATCATCGTGGACACCTACGGGGGGATGGCCCGCCACGGCGGCGGCGCCTTCTCCGGTAAGGACCCCTCCAAGGTGGACCGCTCTGCGGCCTACGCGATGCGGTGGGTCGCCAAGAACGTCGTCGCCGCGGAGCTCGCCGACCGCGCCGAGGTGCAGGTGGCCTACGCGATCGGGCAGGCCAACCCCGTGGGTCTGTACGTGGAGACCTTCGGCACCGAGCACGTGGACCCGGTGCGCATCGAGAAGGCCATCCGCGAGGTCTTCGATCTGCGTCCGGCCGCGATCATCCGGGATCTGGAGCTGCGCCGGCCCATCTATGCCAAGACCGCCGCCCACGGGCACTTCGGCCGCTCCGAGCCCGAGTTCACCTGGGAGCGCACCGGCCGGGTGGACGCCCTGCGGGCCGCCGTCTAGGTGAGCCCGGCCGTGGATCCCGGGGTGCTGCCCGGGATGGAGGAGCTGAGGGCACCAGAGCCGACGGCGCCCGGGACCTCCCCGGCGGCCGAACACCGACCGGTGGCCCGGGTGGCCATCGACACCCGGGTTCCCCACCTGGATCGGCTCTTCGACTACGAGGTGCCCGCCGAGCTGGAGGAGCAGGCCCAGCCGGGGGTGCGCGTGCGGGTCAGCTTCCACGGCCGGGTGCAGGTGGCGTGGCTGGTGGAGCGGGTGGAGACCAGCGCCGCCGAGACCTCGCTACGCCGGATCCTCGAGGTGGTCTCCCCGCTGCGCCTGCTCACCGAGCAGACCTGGGAGCTGGTCCGGGCGGTGGCCGCGCGCATGGCCGGCCTGGACGCCGACGTGCTGCGCCTGGCCGTGCCTCCGCGGGCCGCCCGCACCGAACAGGCCTTCCTGCGCGAGCACCCCGGACTGCTCAACGGCCCCCAGCCGCCGCCCGCCCCGCCCGTGGCAGACCCCGAACCCGAACCCGGGCCCGCGTCGTCGGGTCCCTGGGGTCTGTATCGCGGGGGAGCGGCCTTCCTCGCCGCCCTCGGCGCCGAGCGCGACCCCGGACAGCCGACGCCGCGGGCCGTGGCCGCCCTGGCCCCGTCCGCCGAGGCCGACTGGGCCCGGCTGCTGGCCGCGGCCTGCCGTGCGGCGGTGAGCGCCGGGCGCCGGGCGCTGATCGTCGTCCCGGATACCACCGCGCTGGATCGCCTCGCCGCGGCCCTGGCCCCGCTGTTCGACGCGGAGCGCATCGCCCGGCTGAGCAACGACGAGGGCCTCAGCGAGCGCGCCGGGGCCCACCTGCGCGCCCGCGCCGGCCTTGCCGACGTCGTGATCGGCACCCGCTCGGCCGCCTTCGCTCCCGTGCCGGAGCTGGGTCTGCTGGCCTGCTTCGACGACGGGGACCCGAATCTCACCGAACGCCAGGCCCCCTACGCCCACGCCCGGGACGTGCTGCTGCTGCGCAGCGCCCGGGAGGAGGTGCCCCTGCTGCTGTGCGGCTACGCGGTCTCCGCGGAGGCCCAGCGCCTGGTGGACACCGGCTGGGCCGTGCCGCTGAGCCCGGATCGGGAGGACCTGCGGCGCACCAGCCCCCTGGTGGTGGCCACCTCCGACTCCTACCAGCGGGCCCGGGACCCTCTGGCCGCCCTGGCCCGGATCCCGCAGCGGGCCCACCAGGCCGCCCGCCGCGCCCTGGAGCACGGGCCCGTGCTGGTGCAGGTGGCCCGCACCGGCTACGCCCCGACCCTGGCCTGTCAGCGCTGCCGCACCCCGGCCCGCTGCCCGCACTGCCACGGCCCCCTCGGGCTGACCCGGGACTCCCGCTCCCATGCCGAGTGCCGCTGGTGCGGGCGCGCCGCGGCGGACTGGGCCTGCCCGAGCTGCGGCAACCGGACCTGGCGGCTGAGCACCGTCGGGGCGCTGCGCACCGCGGAGGAGCTGGGGCGGGCCTTCCCTCGGGTCCCGGTGATCTCCTCCTCAGGGGAGCACGTGCGCGCCCAGGTCCCGGACCGGCCCGCCCTCGTCGTGGCCACCCCGGGGGCCGAGCCGCACGTGCCCGGCGGGTACCGGGCGGCCCTGCTGCTGGACGGGGACCGGATGCTGCAGCGGGACGCGCTGCGCAGCGCCGAGGACGTGCTGCGCCGGTGGGCCAACGCCTGCGCGCTGGTGCGCTCCCGGCAGGAGGGCGGGGAGGTCGTGGTCACCGCGGAGCAGTCCTCGGTGCTGGCGGCACTGGTGCGCTGGGATCCCTCCGGATGGGCCCGGCGGGAGCTGGCCGAGCGGCGGGAGCTGGGCCTGCCCCCGGCGGTGCGCACGGCGGCGATCACCGGGCCCCGCACGGGCGTCGAGGCCTTCCTCCGCGCCCTGGACCCGCCCTCCCTCGGGCAGGCCCCGGCCCTGCGCGTGATCGACCCCATCCCGCTGGAGCCGGACGGAGAGGACCAGGAGCTCTACCGGGCGCTGGTGTTCATGTCCTACGGCATCGCACCGCAGGTCACGGCGGCCCTGCGGCGGGTGCGCGCGGCGTCGTCGGCGGCGCGTGAGCACGCCCCCGTGCAGGTGCGCTGCGACGGCTCCGACGTGCTCTGAGATCCCCGACCCCCTGACGCGGCCCCGAGGGCCCGCTACAATCTCATGCGGTGCCCGGGCCGAGGCGTCGACGCCGGGCGGGCACCCGGCAGCTCCCGCCGCGTCCGCTCGCTCCCGATCCCTTTCGGAAGAGGTCCCCGCATGTCCGTGAAGCGCACCGCGCGCATCGCCCTGTCCTTCGTCGGCCTGCTGGTCGGCGCGGGCTTCGCCACCGGACAGGAGGTGATCCAGTACTTCATCTCCTTCGGGTCCTGGGGCATCGCCGGGGCCGTGCTGGCCGGCATCGTCATGGCCGCCGCAGGCGCCGTGATCCTGCAGCTGGGCAGCTACTTCCTGGCCGATGAGCACAACCGCGTCTTCCGCTCCGTGTCCTACCCCGTGATCGCCAAGCTGCTGGACGCCTCCGTGACCATCACCCTGTTCGCCATCGGGTTCGTGATGCTCGCCGGGGCCGGCTCCAACCTGCAGCAGCAGTTCGGGCTGCCCGCTTGGATCGGCTCGGCCATCATGCTGGTGCTGGTCATGGTCACCGGCCTGCTGGACGTGGACCGGGTCTCCAACATCATCTCCGCGGTGACCCCGCTGATCATCATCGCCGTGTGCGCGGCCTTCCTCTGGACCCTGTTCCACCTGCCCTCGGACCTCTCGGCCCTGGACCATCTGGCCGCCGCCCAGGAGTCCCCGGTCTCGCCGTGGTGGGTCTCGGCCCTGAACTACAACGGCCTGGCACTGATCCTGGGTGTGTCCATGTGCCTGGTCATCGGCGGGAACAACACCGACCCGCGGGAGGCCGGCTGGGGCGGTCTGGCCGGGGGCATCCTCTATACGGTCATGCTGATCATGGCCGCGGTGACCCTGTACGCCAACATCGCGGTGGTCGGGGACTCCTCCGTGCCGATGCTGAAGCTGTTCGAGCACATCCACCCCGTGCTCGCGCAGATCATGGTATGGATCATCTTCCTGATGATCTACAACACCGCGATCGGCATGTTCTACGCGCTGGGTCGGCGCCTGAGCGCCGGACGCGAGCAGCGCTACCGCCGGATCTTCCTCGTCGTGTGCCTGCTGGGCTTCGCGGTGAGCTTCGTCGGCTTCGAGACGCTGATGACCTACGTCTACCCCGTGATCGGGTGGATCGGTGCCGCGATGGTGCTGGTCCTGCTGGGCTGGTGGGTGCTCAACCGCCGCGACATCCTCGCCGAGGGGGACCGACGCCGCAACCTGCGCGCCCTGCTGTACCTGCGCGATCACCCCGAGCGGGAGTACAGCGACGCCCACGCCGCCCGGGCCGAGCGCATCGCCGAGGACTCGGTGGTCGAGGCCCCGCAGGTCACGGCCGCGATCGGCGTCGAGGTCCTGCGCGACCTGGACCGGGACGAGGACGTGGACTCCGAGCGGATCCACCGGGAGCAGGACCGATGAGCGCGCGCCGCACGATGCGCATCGCCCTGGCCTTCGTCGGGCTGGTCGTGGCCGCCGGCTTCGCCACCGGCCAGGAGCTGATCCAGTACTTCCTGTCCTTCGGGGCGATCGGGATCCTGGGGGCGCTGATCTCCGGGGTCGTGATGACGGTGGCCGGGGCCGTGGTGCTGCAGGCCGGCTCCTACTTCCTGGCCAAGGACCACCGGAAGGTGTTCCGCAGCGTCTCCCACCCGGTGGTCTCCGTGTTCCTGGACGTCGCGGTGACCCTGACCCTGTTCTCGGTGGGCTTCGTGATGCTCGCCGGCTCCGGGGCGACCCTGGAGCAGCAGTTCGGGCTTCCGGCCTGGGTCGGCTCCCTGATCATGGTGGCGCTGGTGATGCTCACCGGCCTGCTGGACGTGGACAAGGTCTCGCGCATCATCTCCTCGGTGGCCCCGGTGATCATCCTGGCGGTCCTGGTGGCCTTCATCTGGTCCCTGGCGCACGTGCCCGGGGACCTGGGGGCGCTGTCGCAGCTGGGCCGGACCCAGGAGTCCCCGGTGCACCCGTGGTGGGTCTCCGCCCTGAACTACACCGGGATGAACCTCATGGTCGGGGTCTCCATGTCCCTGGTGATCGGCGGTGCCGAACCCAGCCCGAAGGAGGCCGGCTGGGGTGGGCTGATCGGCGGGCTGATCTTCACTGCCCTGCTGCTGATGAACGCGACCACGCTGTTCTTCACCCTCGACGAGGTCGGGGACGCCCAGGTGCCGGTGCTGAAGGTCTTCGACCACATCAGCCCCGTCTTCTCCACGATCATGGTGTGGATCATCTTCCTGATGGTCTACAACACCGCGATCGGGATGTTCTACGCCCTGGGTCGTCGGCTCACCGCGGCCCACCCGCGGCGCTACCCCTGGGTGTTCCTCACGGTGTGCGCGATCGGCTACGCCGTGAGCTTCGTCGGCTTCGGCACCCTGATGTCCAGCGTCTACCCGGTGATCGGCTACGTCGGGCTCGTGCTGATCGCGGTGCTGGTGCTGTGGTGGTGGCCGCGTCGGCAACGGATCGGCAGCGAGGACTCCCGGCGTCGGCGCATCGGCGCCCTGCTGCGGGTCAAGCAGGATCGCCGACGCCGATTCTCCCGGGGTCAGCAGGATCGGCTGGAGGCCCTGCTGGAGGAGTCCGAGACGGAGCCCGCGGCCGTCACGTCCGCGCTGGAGATCCAGAACCGCCAGCACGACGAGCGCGGCTGACCCGCTCGGCCAACTCCACCAGGGTGCGCGCCGAGGCCTCCCAGGAGTACCGGGCGGCGTCGGCGACGCCCCGTGCCGCGAGCTCGGTGCGCACCCGGGGATCCTCCAGGCGGCGCACCGCGGCAGGGAAGGCCTGCGGGTCCTCGAAGTCCACGTGCAGCCCGTGCGGGGCGACCTCCCGGAAGATCGGGATGTCGCTGAGCACCACGGGCACCCCCTGCGCCTGCGCCTCGACCACGGGCAGGCCGAAGCCCTCGGCCCGGGAGGCGCTGACCAGCGCCCGGGCCGTGCGCAGCAGCTCCCGGTACTCCGGCTCGGCGATCCCGTCGTGGAAGACCACCCGGTCCGGATGTCGGATCAGCGCGGCCAGCTCGCGTCGTCGGGCCTCGGGGTAGCGGGAGAGCAGGTGCAGTCGGTACCCGGGCAGCCGGTCCACGCCCGCGATCAGCCGCTCGACCCCCTTGTACGGCATCGCCGATCCCATGTAGAGCAGGTCCGTGCCGCGCCCGCGCGCCCGGGTCCGGGCCTCGAGCGGGTCCAGCAGCACCCCGTCCGGGGCGGCATTGGGCACCACCGTGACGGGGCGGCGGGTCAGCCGGTGCTCGTCTATCAGCCCGGCGGTGGTGTCGCTGACCGTCACGACGGCGTCGGCCCGGTTCAGCAGCCACCGCTGCGGGGCGTAGCTGCGGTGGAACAGCCGCCAGCCCAGGCGCACCGGGGCCGGCAGGAACCCCGGCGGCTGCGGGTGGGCGTAGTAGATCAGGTCGTGCAGGGTGAGGATCTGGGCGTAGTCCCGGCCCCAGGTGCCGATGGTCTGCATCGGGGAGAAGACCACGTCCGGGCGCAGCCGGTTGATCCGCAGGGCGCTCAGCGGCTCCAGAGGACCGGTGGGGGAGAACCCGCGCACCGTCGGCAGCTCCGGCAGCTGCTTCCGCTGGGCCGGGTCGCTGATGAGCATCGCGACCCGCAGCCCCGGGGTCTGCCCGGTGCGGATCAGCGCATCCACCGCGTGCAGCAGCCCGGCCGTGTACCGGCTGATGCCATCGTGCACAGGCCGGACGTAGCGGGCATCCACCAGCAGCCTCACGCCGCACCCCCGTTCCCGTCGGACCGAGCGGGTCCGGCCGCCGGGCGCGATGACGACGCCGCCGGCGCGGCCCCGGTCTCCGGGAGGGCCTCGGCGAGGAAGTCCCCGACCACCCGGGCCGCCCGGCGGGGCGTCTCGTAGTGGATCAGGTGCCCGACCTCGGGCAGCACTTCCAGGCGCGCCTGCGCCTGCGGTGGGAAGGTCTCGCGCAGCCGCCGCTGCCCGGCCACCGAACCGAGGTCGTCCCGCTCGGCGGCCACCAGCAGCGTGCGCACCGTGACCTGCCCGGACCAGTCGCCCACGGTGGCCCGGGTCGAATCGGCGTAGGCCTGAATGACCACCCGACGGGAGGCGAAGGCCCCGAAGTACGCGGCGTGCTGACCGTTGATGAACCGGCGCAGGTGCGCATCGCGGGTCTTCATCATCAGCTCCGAGGAGATCCGGGTGATCGCCGCCGAGCGCACCAGCCGATCTCCCAGCGCCTCGGGCAGCACCGCGCACACCCTGTAGAACAGGGCGGCCCCCAGGGCCGGCAGACGCTGGGCCGAGGCCAGGGCCGGTTCGCAGATGGGGTTGAGCAGGGCCAGCGCCGCCACCGCGTCCGGGTGCTGCGCCGCCAGGGCCGCGGCGACGACGGAGCCGTAGGAGTGCCCGAGCACCGCCAGGGGCAGCCCGTCCTGCGGCAGGGCTTCGAGCAGCTGCCCCAGGATCTCGGCGTAGCCGGCGACGTCGTGGGCGCGGGCTGGGAAGGCCGGGGAGCGGCCGAAGCCGGGCAGGTCCGGGACCACCGTCTCGACGTCGTCCGGCAGGGCGCGGGCCACCAGGTCCAGACCGTGGTGGTCCCCGCGGAAGCCGTGCACCGCGACCAGGCGCACCCGGGGCGAGGTGCGTGCCGGGTAGGTCCAGGTGCGCAGGACGCCGGCGGGCAGATCCCACCGGGTCTCGGCGGGCAGGTAGGCGCCGATGGGGGCGGATTCCAGGATCGAGCTCACGCCCTCCACTCTACGGTTCCTCCCCGGGCCGGGCGCCGTCGTCGGGGCCCGGCACCGCGTAGACTGGGACGGTTCCCGCGCTCACGCGCGGGCGCCCGCACCCCGATGCCGAGAACCGAAGGAATGATGGTGGCCCAGGTGAGTGACGCAGCCCGCGAGCAGGCGGCCGAGGAGAGGATCTACGACGCCGCGGCCCTGGAGGGCCGCTGGCAGGAGTACTGGGAGACCGAGCGGGTCTTCGTCCCCCTCGACGACGGCTCCAAGCCCCGCCGCTACGTCCTGGACATGTTCCCCTACCCCTCCGGGGACCTGCACATGGGCCACGCCGAGGCCTTCGCGATGGGCGACGTCGTCGCCCGCTACTGGATGCAGCGCGGCTACGACGTGATGCACCCGATCGGCTGGGACTCCTTCGGCCTGCCCGCGGAGAACGCCGCCATCAAGAACGGCACGCACCCGGCCGAGTGGACCTACCGCAACATCGAGACCCAGGCGGCCTCCTTCAAGCGCTACGGGATCGCCGTGGACTGGTCCCGGCGCCTGCACACCTCGGACCCCGAGTACTACCGCTGGACCCAGTGGCTGTTCCAGCAGTTCCACGCCAAAGGCCTGGCCTACCGCAAGGACTCCCCGGTCAACTGGTGCCCCAAGGACCAGACGGTGCTGGCCAACGAGCAGGTCGTCAACGGCGCCTGCGAGCGCTGCGGCACCCCGGTGACCAAGAAGTCCCTGAACCAGTGGTACTTCCGCATCACCGAGTACGCGGACCAGCTGCTGGAGGACATGGATCAGCTGGAGGGGCACTGGCCGGAGCGGGTCCTGGCGATGCAGCGCAACTGGATCGGGCGCTCCTCGGGTGCGCGGGTGGACTTCCGGATCCCGGCCGAAGGCGGCCGGTCGGAGCGGGAGGTCTCCGTGTTCACCACCCGCCCGGACACCCTGTACGGCAACACGTTCCTGGTGGTGGCCGCGGATGCGGACCTGGCCCTGGAGCTGGTCACGGACGAGCAGCGGGCGGCCCTGGAGGAGTACCGGGAGCGGGTCAAGGCCTTCTCGGACATCGAGCGGCAGGCCACCGACCGGGAGAAGACCGGCGTGTTCACCGGTCGTCACGCGCTGAACCCGCTGACGGGTGAGTCCGTGCCCGTGTGGGCCGCGGACTACGTGCTGGCTGACTACGGGACCGGGGCGGTCATGGCCGTGCCGGCCCACGACCAGCGGGATCTGGACTTCGCCCGCGCCTTCGACCTGCCGGTGCGCACCGTCGTGGACACCGGGGAGGAGGACCCCGCGGTCAGCGGCGTGGCCACCACCGGGGACGGCGTGCTCACCGGCTCCGGGCCGCTGGACGGACTGGACAAGTCCGCCGCGATCGCCCGCGCCGTGCAGCTGCTGGAGGACAAGGGCGCAGGGGCCGGCCAGACCATCTACCGGCTGCGGGATTGGCTGCTGTCCCGCCAGCGCTTCTGGGGCGCGCCGATCCCCATCATCCACTGCCCGGACTGCGGTGAGGTCCCGGTCCCGGAGGATCAGCTGCCGGTGCGCCTGCCGGAGAACCTGAAGGGCGAGCAATTAGCGCCCAAGGGCCAGTCCCCGCTGGCCGCGGCCGAGGACTGGGTCAACGTCGCCTGCCCGTCCTGCGGCGAGCCCGCCCGGCGGGACACGGACACGATGGACACCTTCGTGGACTCCTCCTGGTACTTCCTGCGCTTCGCCAACCCCCACCTGGACACCGCCGCCCTGGACCCGCAGGCGCTGCGCGACTGGGCGCCGGTGGATCAGTACGTGGGCGGTGTGGAGCACGCGATCCTGCACCTGCTCTACGCCCGGTTCTTCGTCAAGGTGATCCGGGACCTCGGGTGGGTCGACTTCGATGAGCCCTTCCGGGCCCTGCTGAACCAGGGTCAGGTGCTCAACGGGGGCAAGGCCATGTCCAAGTCCCTGGGCAACGGCGTGAACCTCGGCGAGCAGCTGGACCTGTACGGGGTGGATGCGGTGCGCACCACGATGGTCTTCGCCTCCCCGCCGGAGGACGACGTCGACTGGGCCGACGTCTCCCCGGGCGGGTCCCTGAAGTTCCTGGCCCGGGCCTGGCGGCTGGGACAGGATCTGACGGCCCCGCTGGGGGCGGATCCGGCCGACGGGGACCAGGCGCTGCGACGGGTCACCCACCGGATGCTGCACGAGGCCGAGCAGGCCCTGGAGTCGGGCAAGTTCAACGTGGTGGTCGCCAAGACCATGGAGCTGGTCAACGCGACCCGCAAGGCCATCGACGCCGGGCCCGGCGGGGCCGATCCGGCCGTGCGCGAGGCGGTGGAGGCCGTGGCGGTGCTGCTGAGCCTGTACGCCCCGTACACCGCGGAGGACCTGTGGCACCAGGTCGGACACGATGAGCCGGTGCTGCGCGCGGGCTGGCCGCAGGTCCGGGAGGAGCTGCTGGTCCAGGACACGGTCACCGCCGTCGTGCAGATCCGCGGCAAGGTCCGGGACCGCCTGGAGGTGCCCGCGGACATCGACGCCGAGCAGCTGCGCGAGCGCGCCCTGGCCTCGGATGCCGTGCAGCGGTTCCTGGACGGGTCCGAGATCCGCAAGGTCATCGTGCGCGAGCCGAAGCTCGTGAACATCGTCGCCTAGGCGCACGCGGGCAGCGGCCATGACCGAGACGCGGGATCCGGCAGGCACAACCGGGCGGGAGGAGACCGGCCCGGACGTTCCCGGGGCGGTCCTTCCCGAGACGGGCGCGGCGCGGTCGCGGCCGTGTCGGGTCGGGGTGCTCACCGACGCCGCGGCTGGCCTGCCCCGCACCCTGCTGGAGCGAGCACGCGCGGCCGGGGAGCTGATCTGCCTGGATCTGCCCCTGATGATCGAGGGCCAGATCTTCCCCGAGGCCGCGGACCCGCGCGTGCGGGAACACCTGGTGCTCGCCGCCGCCGAAGGCCGCAGCATGAGCACCTCCCGCCCTTCCCCGGGCGCCGTCTCCCGGGCTCTGGCGGCCCTGGCGGCGGCCGGGTGCACCGAGGTGGTGGCCCTGACCATCTCCGGGGAGCTGTCCGGGACGGTCCAGACCCTGCGCACCGCCGCCCGGGAATCCCCGATCCCGGTGCGCGTGCTGGACACCCGGACGGTCGCCGCAGCCCAGGCCGCCGGGGTGGCCGCCGCGCTGGCCGCCGCGCGCACCGGCGCGGATGCCGACCGGGTGCTCGAGGCGGCCCAGGCGGCCCTCGAGGCGACGCAGCTGCTGTTCTGGGTGCCCTCCCTGGAGCAGCTGGGCCGCAGCGGCCGGGTGCCCCGGGCCCTGGCCCGCGTCGGGCAGATGCTGCACGTCAAACCCATCGCGACCGTCGAGCAGGGGCGCCTGCGCTACCTGGAGCGGCCCCGGCAGACGGGTCCGGCGGTCCAGCGCTTCGCCGAGCTGGTCGCGCAGCGCGCCACCCGGGCGGTCCTGGCCGACGCCGCGGCCCGCGGCGTGCCCGACGATCACGGGTGGGCGGTGTGCCTGATCCAGGACTTCTGGGGCCGAGAGGTACCCGAGCGGCTGCACCACCGGATCGAGGAGCAGCTGGGGGGCCGGGTACGCGTGGTGCGGGCGGACCTGCCCGCTGCCCTGGCCGTGCACACCGGCCTCGGACCGACGGCCGCGGCGAGCATCCCCGGGCACCTGGCAGGGGCTCTGGCGGATCCGGCGCCCGACGTCGCGGGGGACTGAGCGCCCTACGGGTCCGCGCCGATGGGGGATGGACGCGGTGTCTTGGCCCCGTCATCCACCGAGGGGTCCTCCGGCCGGGACGGAGTGCGGAGGCGGATCGCGGGTCCTTCTACGGTGAGGCCCATGAACCAGCGCATCGAGGAAACCGAGGACCCGTGGGAGGTCCCGGAGGATCACCGCGTCACCCGCCGCACGGTCCCGTCCCCGCGCCGGGCGGGTCCCACGGCCTCCCGGCAGCGGCTGACCGCGATGATCGAGGGCCTGGCCCCGGACGAACGGGGACCGGCCGCCGTCCCGACGCCGGGGGTCGGGTGGCTGCGCTTCTCCCCGTCACCAAGGGCGGTGCTGGGCCTGCTGGCCGTGGCGGCCCTGGCTGTGCTCGCGCTCGTGCTGTTCGTCCCCCGCGGGGAGCAGCAGGCCCCGAGGATCGCCGTGGTCGCCTCCGGAAGCGCCTCCCCGTTGGAGCTCGGTTCGCCCGACCCGGGTTCCGACGCCGCCCCGGCGGCCGGTGCCCCAGGGACTCCGGGTGCCACGGCGGCGTCGGGCGGGGAGGTCGCCGTGCACGTGGTCGGCGCGGTGAAGTCCCCGGGGCTGCAGCGGCTTCCGGCCGGGGCCCTGACGGCCGAGGCGATCCAGGCCGCCGGCGGCCCCACCGAGGAGGCCGGGCTGGAAGGGATCAACCTCGCGGCCCCGGTGCAGTCCGGACAGCAGATCCGGGTGCCCACCCGAGAGGAGGCGGCCGCCCAGGCCGCGGCACCGCCCAACCCCTCCGGGACCGCCGCTGCGGGAGCCGGGGATACCGGGACGGGTCCGGGAACGGCCGGCAGTGGTGCCGCGAGCGGGGAGCGGATCAACCTGAACACGGCCACCGCCGAACAGCTGGAGACCCTGCCGCGGGTGGGCCCCAAGCTGGCCCAGCGGATCCTGGACTATCGGCAGGTCCACGGGGCCTTCGCCTCGGTGGCCGAGCTGGATGCCGTTCCCGGGATCGGGGAGGCCATGCTCGCCGCCCTCGAGCCGCTGGTCATGGTGTGAGATGCCCGCGCCCGGGCTCGGCACCCAACCCGTGCGAGCCGTGGATCTGCGGCTGCTCAGCGCGGCGGCCGCGGCCTGGACGGCCGCACTCCTCGCCCCCGGCCACCAGCCCCGGGCCCTGCTGGCTGCCGCCGGGATCTGTGCTGCGGGCGCCCTGGTCGGCGCCGGACTGCTCATCCCGGCGGCCATCGGGCGCCGTCGCGGTCCCCGGACCCGAGGTGCGGTCCCGGAGGATCCCGGGGATGGGGGACGGGCGGGTCGGTCCCCGAGATCCGGTCCCCGCGGGCTGCTCCCGCGGGCTCGCGCCGTCCTCGGTGCCCTGGTGATCGCGGCGGTTGGGGCGGGCCTGGTGCTGACCAGCGCCGGCCTGCAGGCGAGGGACCCGGTGGCCCTCGCTCTGGCGGAAGCCGCCCGCGCGAGCACCGACGGCGAATCGGGCACCGACGCCGAGTCATCGGTCGACGGCGCCGCCACCGGGGCGGGGCAGACCCCGGCCTCGTCCGCCGAGACGAACCCCGCGGAGACCGCCGTCCGCCTGGTCGCGCGCGTCGCGGAGGACCCCAGGGAGGTGGAGGGCCGCTTCGGCTCCCGGTGGGCCGTGCCCACCACGGTCCTGGCCGTGCAGCGCGGGCCCACCGGGGAGACGGCGGCGGGCTCGGCGGCGGTGACGCTGTGGTTCGGCGCCGATCCGACGGCGCGCCTGGCCGAGGCCGGCACCGCACCGGTCCTGCTGGCCGGCGTCGTGAGCGCCGGGCGCGGTGGGGAGCCGCAGATCTCGGTGGCCGCCGTGATCGGCCCGGCGGACCCGGACCACGCCGGATCGGGCGGTGCGTCGTCGGGCTCCGCCGACAGGACCGGTGCGCGGCCGGGGATCCTGGAGCGGGCCCGGGAGCGCACCGAGGCCCGGGCCCGGGACCTGCTCGCCCCGGACACCGCCGCCCTGGTGCTGGGCATGGCCTACGGGGATGACGAGTCCCTCTCGGAGCCGACCGCCGAGGACATGAAGACCGCCGGGCTCACCCACCTGACGGCCGTGTCCGGGTCCAACGTCGCGATCGTGCTGCTGCTCGGGGTCCACGCGGTGCGCTGGACCCGCTGCCCACGGGCGGTGACCCTGCTCGCCGGGATCGCGGCGGCCGGGGCGTATCTGCTGCTGGTCGGTCCGGACCCCAGCATCCTTCGCGCCACCGTCATGGGGGTGCTCGGCGGGATCAGCGTGGCCGCCGGGCGCGGCGGATCCAGCGGGGCGGCCCTGTGGGTCAGCACCGTCGTGCTGCTCACGGTGGACCCGAGCCTGGGCGCCGACGCCGGGTTCGTCCTGTCCGTGGCGGCCACCGCCGGGATCATCCTGCAGGGCCCGGCCGTGTGCCGGCTGCTGTGCGGGGTGGCCTGGCGGTGGCTGGCCGAGGCGCTGGCCATCAGCATCGTCGCGAGCCTCTGGTGCGCGCCCTATCTGGTCCACCTGTCCGGGTTCTGGGGGCCGTGGACGGTCCCGGCCAACGTGCTGGCGGCCCCCGCGGTCCCTCTGGGCACGGTCTGCGGTCTGCTGGCCGTGTGCTCGTCCGGGGTGGGCCCGCTGGCGGATCCGCTGCTGCTGGGCGCCGGTGTCTGTGCCCGATGGATCGAGGCGGTGGCCCACGGGATCGGGCAGGCCCCGGCCGCCCGGGTGCCCACCGGGGACGGGCCCGGCGCCGTCGTCCTGGCCGGGCTGTTCGCGGGATTGGCCGCGGTGGCCCTGCAGCTGGCGGACCCGGCGCGCCGGGCTACCATGAAGGAGCTGCCCGACAGTCTGCGGGCCAGCCTGGCCGCCGAGGAGGAAGGACCCCCATGCCCCCGCGCCGCCGCAGCGCCGAGACCGAGCAGACCTCCTGGCGCGGCGTGGAACCGGCTCCCGTGATCTTGCTCAGCGGTTCGGAGGAGCACTTCGCGACCCAGGCCCGACGTCGCGTGCTCGCCCGGATGCGCGAGCAGCGCGGGGAGGTCGAGGTCCACGAGCTCTCCGCCCGGGACTACGCCCCCGGAGCCCTGGCCCAGGCCACCGGCCCCTCCCTGTTCGGGGACGCCCGCCTGGTGCGGGTCCAGGAGCTGGAGCGGATGTCCGAGGAGTTCCTCACCGAGGCCCTCGCCTACGTCAAGGCCCCGGACCAGGAGTCCGTGGTCCTGCTGCACCACGGCGGCGGCAATCGCGGGAAGAAGCTGCTGGACGCGATCGGCAAGGCCGGGCACCCGGTGGTGTCCTGCCGGCCGCTGAAGACGGACCGGGACGCCTCGGAGTTCCTGCACGCCGTCGTGCGCGAGGCCGGGCGGCGCATCGAACCGGATGCCGTGCGGCTGCTGATCGCCGCGACCGGGCGCGACGCCGCCGAGCTGCACGCCGCGGCCCGGCAGCTGCTGGCCGACGGGCCCGCCACGATCACCGATGCCGTGGTGGAGCGGTACTACGGGGGACGCACCGAGGTCACGGCCTTCAAGGTCGCCGACGCCGCCGTCGCCGGGAACCCCGGATCGGCGCTGCGCGCGCTGCGCCAGGCCCTGGACTCCGGGGTGGACCCGGTGCCGCTGGTCGGCGCCCTGGCCATGCGGGTGCGCACGATCGCCCAGGTGCACGGACGCCGGGACAGTCCCGCCCAGCTGGCCCGGGACCTCGGCATGGCGCCCTGGCAGGCCGAGCAGGCCCAGCGGGACGCCCGCCGCTACGCCCCCGAGGCGCTGGGGGAGGTCATCCGGGCCCTGGCCGAGGCCGACGCGCAGGTCAAGGGCGAAGCCCAGGACCCGATCTACGCCCTGGAGCGGGCCGTGCTCACCCTGGCCACCGCGGGACGCCGCCGCTGACCAGCCGCCCGAGGCCTCCTCCCGCAGGATGGGTCTCCGGGTCTCCCACCCTGCGCGCGCAGCGGCGCGCCCGGGGCGGGGCCGAGCGGATGGGGGCGGGCCGTGCGGATGCGACGAGGCCCCGTCGCCTCCACCCCCGGAGGGGAGTGAGGGAACGGGGCCTCGAGCGGCTGGCCGTGAGGGGGCGTTACGCCAGGGAGTTCACCCGAGCGGCCAGACCGGACTTCTTGTTGGCCGCGTTGTTCTTGTGCAGCACGCCCTTGGAGACGGCCTGGTCGAACTTGCGGGAGGCGACGCGCAGGGCCTCGGCGGCCTCTTCCTTGCTGCCGGACTCCACGGCCGCGTTGACCTTGCGCACCGCGGTGCGCAGCTCGGACTTGTAGGCGTTGTTGCGCAGGCGGGCCTTCTCGTTGGTCAGGATGCGCTTCTTCTGGGACTTGATGTTCGCCACGTGAAAAGTTCTTTCTGTTCCGTCGAATGGGTCAGTGAGGGCAAACGCAGCGGATCGCGACTGAGCGGCGTGGGGATGCCGAGGGTTCCGTCATCGCTGCGCAGTGCCCGATGACCATCGGACACACAGCCGTCCACTCTAGCAGACCGCGGAGGTTCAGGCCACCGGTGGGGGAGCGCCGTCGGCCGCGACGACGAGGCCCCCGCCCGTCGCCTCAGCGGCGGCGGGGCACGGCGCGGACCACCCGCTCGAAGACCTCGCGCGGCAGCACCGCACCCTCCCGGCGCACAGTTCCGGGATCCACGCGGATCACCCGGTCCACCAGGATCTCGGAGGCCCGACCCTGCCGGTCCCACGGGCCGGAGCCGATGTCCAGGTAGCGGTCGTCGCGGTGCGCGGCGTTGGTGTGATCCTTGCTGGTCAGCATCAGCCCCAGCAGCCAGCGCCCGTCCCGACCCACCAGCAGCACCGGCCGGTCCTTGCCGCGCCGGTGATCCTCCTCGTAGGGCACCCAGGTCCACACGATCTCCCCGGGATCCGGCCGCCCGTCCGGGCGCGGCCCGTGGACTGCATCCAGGGCCCCGGCGTAGTCCCCGGGATAGGCTCCGGTGTTCCCGGCGCGGTGCTCGGACGGGGCGGCGACCGCCCCGGAGCCCCGCCGCGAGGAGGAGCTGCGGGTGGTCTCCGGCTGCTGGGAGGCGTACCGGCGCCAGAGGCGCTGGGCGGTGCGCAGCACGCGGGTCACGGTGCGGCGATCGATCTGCATGCTCCTCACCCTAGGCCACCGTCGGTCCCGCACGGGGCCGCCGCCCCCGCCCCGCGTCCACCCCGGGGCCCTCGCGCGGCGAGGAGCGGATGCGGGGAAACGGGCCCGCTCGTGGGAAACTGGGGCGAGGCGCGGATCAGCGTCGGGTCCCGTGGTCGGACCCGCTCGGCATCCCCGCGCCTGCCGAAAGCACCCGTTGACGAGCGGCGCCGTCTCCCCGCGCCAGGAAAGGATGCCCGTGGCCCCCCAGGCAGCCCACGCCCCGCAGCCCGCGGCGACGGACCCCGCGGTCCTGCGCAACTTCTGCATCATCGCGCACATCGACCACGGCAAGTCCACGCTGGCCGACCGCATGCTGCAGGCCACCGGCGTCGTGACCCCGCGGGAGATGAAGGCGCAGTACCTGGACCGGATGGACATCGAGCGCGAACGCGGCATCACCATCAAATCCCAGGCGGTGCGCATGCCCTGGGAGGTGGACGGCACCGCCTACGCCCTGAACATGATCGACACCCCCGGGCACGTGGACTTCACCTACGAGGTCTCCCGCTCCCTGGCCGCCTGCGAGGGCGCCCTGCTGCTGGTGGACGCCGCCCAGGGGATCGAAGCCCAGACCCTGGCGAACCTGTACCTGGCCATGGAGAACGACCTCACCATCATCCCGGTGCTGAACAAGATCGACCTGCCGGCCGCCCAGCCGGAGAAGTACGCCGAGGAGCTGGCCAACCTCATCGGGGTGGAGCCGGAGGACGTGCTGAAGGTCTCCGGCAAGACCGGCGAGGGCGTGCCGGAGCTGCTGGACCGGATCGTGCGCGACCTGCCCGCCCCCCAGGGTCGGCCCGACGCCGCGCCGCGGGCCATGATCTTCGACTCCGTCTACGACTCCTACCGGGGCGTGGTCACCTACGTGCGCGTCGTGGACGGGCGGCTCACCCCGCGCCAGAAGATCCAGATGATGTCCACCGGCGCCGAGCACGAGCTGCTGGAGATCGGGGTGATCTCCCCGGAGCCCAAGCCCACCGAGGGCCTCGGCGTCGGGGAGGTCGGGTACCTGATCACCGGCGTGAAGGACGTGCGCCAGTCCCGCGTCGGGGACACCGTCACGGACGCGAAGAAGCCGGCCGAGCAGAACCTCGGCGGCTACGAGGACCCCAAGCCCATGGTCTTCTCCGGGCTGTTCCCCATCGACGGCTCGGACTACCCCGTCCTGCGCGACGCCCTGGACAAGCTCAAGCTCAACGACGCCGCCCTGGTCTACGAACCGGAGACCTCCGCGGCCCTGGGCTTCGGCTTCCGCTGCGGCTTCCTGGGGCTGCTGCACCTGGAGATCGTGCGCGAGCGCCTGGAGCGGGAGTTCGACCTGGACCTGATCTCCACCGCGCCGAACGTCATCTACGACGTCGTCGCCGAGGACGGCACCTCGATGCGGGTGACCAATCCCTCCGAGTTCCCCGAGGGCAAGATCGCGGTGATCGAGGAGCCGATGGTGGCCTGCACGATCATCGTGCCCAGCGAGTTCATCGGCGCGGTTATGGAGCTGTGCCAGTCCCGGCGCGGGCAGATGGGCGGGATGGACTACCTCTCCCAGGACCGCGTGGAGCTGCGCTACCGGATGCCGCTGGCGGAGATCGTCTTCGACTTCTTCGACCAGCTGAAGTCCCGCACCCGCGGCTACGCCTCCCTGGACTGGAAGCTGGACGGGACCCAGGAGGCCGACCTGGTCAAGGTGGACATCCTGCTGCAGGGGGAGCGGGTGGACGCCTTCTCCGCGGTGACCCACCGGGACAACGCCTACTCCTACGGCACGGCGATGGCCGCGAAGCTGCGGGAGCTGATCCCGCGCCAGCAGTTCGAGGTGCCCATCCAGGCGGCCATCGGTTCGCGGATCATCGCCCGGGAGAACATCCGGGCCATCCGCAAGGACGTGCTGTCCAAGTGCTACGGCGGGGACATCTCCCGCAAGCGCAAGCTGCTGGAGAAGCAGAAGGAGGGCAAGAAGCGGATGAAGATGGTCGGGCGCGTGGAGGTCCCCCAGGAGGCGTTCATCGCCGCCCTGTCCTCCGGGGAGCAGACCAAGGACAAGCCGAAGAAGTGAGCCCGGCCCAGCCCACGGGGGATCCGGCCCCGTCCGACGGCCTGCTGCCGGCCTCTGTGCTCGACGGCGCCGAGCGGCGCAGCCTGAGCCTCTACGTGCACGTGCCGTACTGCTCGGTGCGCTGCGGGTACTGCGACTTCAACACCTACGCCGCCGAGGACTTCGGCGACGGCGTGAACCGGCTCAGCTACGCCGAGGACGCGATCCGCGAGCTGGACCTGGCCGCCGGCGTCCTCACCCGCTCCGGCCTGCCGGCCCGCCCGCTGAGCACGGTGTTCTTCGGCGGGGGCACCCCGACCCGTCTGCCGGCCGAGGACCTGGCGCGGATCCTGCGCGCCGGGATCGAGCGCTTCGGCATCGTCGACGGCGCGGAGGTCACCACCGAGGCCAACCCGGATTCGGTGACCCGCGAGGACCTCGCCCTGCTGAAGGAGGCGGGGTTCACGCGCGTCTCCTTCGGGATGCAGTCCGCGGTGCCGCGGGTGCTGGCCGTGCTGGATCGCACCCACACCCCGGCCAACGTCCCCAAGGTGGTCTCCTGGGCCAGGGAGGTGGGCCTGCAGACCTCGGTGGACCTGATCAGCGGGGCGCCGGGGGAGACCCTGGCGGAATGGGAGACCTCGGTGCGCGCGGCCATCGACTGCGCCCCGGACCACATCTCGGCCTACTCGCTGATCGTGGAGCCGGGCACCAAGCTCGCCGCGCAGATCCGCCGCGGGGAGCTGTCCCCGGTGGACGACGACGCCCAGGCGGACATGTACCTGCTGGCCGACCGCCTGTTCGGGGAGGCCGGGTACTCCTGGTACGAGGTGTCCAACTGGTCCCGCTCCGAGGACACCCGCTCCCGGCACAATCTCGCGTACTGGCGCAACCGGGACTGGTGGGGGATCGGCCCCGGCGCGCACTCGCACATCAACGGCGTGCGCTGGTGGAATCTGAAGCACCCCGTGCCTTACGCCCATCGCGTGCGTCAGGGCCTGTCCCCGGCGGCGGCTCGGGAGCACCTGGATGCGGACACCCGCTACGTCGAGGACGTGATGCTCGCCGCGCGCATCCGGGAGGGCGTCGCGATCGAGGATCTGCGGGGGCCTGGCCGGGAGGCGGTGGGCTGGCTCGAGGGCCAGGGGCTGATCGAGCCGCAGGCCCGGGCCGAGGGCAGGGTCGTGCTCACGCTGCGTGGGCGGCTGCTGGGGGACGCCGTCGTGCGCACCCTGCTGGGGGACTGAGCCGCAGGGACGTCCTCCAGACGGGGCTCGGGGCGAGCCGACCCCGGGGTTCGACGTCGGGGTCCCGGATCCGAGCCCGGTCGGGATCAGCCGCGGCGGGCGGAGATCCGATCCAGCAGCCGGGTGTTGAAGCGGTACTGGTAGGGGTTGCCCCGGTTCACGTGCACCCCGGCCACCAGGGAGGACAGCGCGAGGAAGACCCAGACCACGGCCGCGATGAGGCCGAACAGCCACCCGATGGCGGGCACGGGGGACAGGGCCACGCAGACCACGATCAGCACGCTCGGCAGGAGGGTGAAGTTCAGGGCCTCCCGGGACTCCTGGGCCGTGAAGCGACCCCGGGCGCGCAAGGTCAGGTAGATCAGGCCGGAGGGGATGCACCCCACCACCCCGCCGAAGTGGGCGAGGGTGGCCATCGTGCGGTCATCCTTGACGCTCAGCGGCTGCGGCATCGCGTTGGTCCCCTCGAAGGGAGGAGTCTGCTCGGTGGTGGAAGTGGTCCCCAAAACTTCTCGCTTCATCCTGTCTCGTCAGCGGCCGCGCGGGTCGTGCGGGCATCGCCTCCAGCTTACCGGGCCCGAACCGGCGACGGCGGAGGCCGGGATCACCCATGGCGAAGATCACATGAGGCGGTGGGGGTCAGGGGTGATCGGTGAGGAAGTCGATGATGTGCTCCACGGGACCGAGGATCCCGGGATCCAGGTCCGTGTAGCTGTTCACCCCGGCCAGGATCCGGCGCCAGGCCCGGCCGCGCTCGGCCGCGCTGGCATGGGGCCACCCGATCCGCCGCAGCACGCCGGTCTTCCAGTCCTCCCCCCGCGGGACCTGCGGCCAGGCGGACAGCCCCACGGCGCGCGGGCGCACCGACTCCCAGACGTCCACGTAGGGGTGGCCCACGAACAGCACGTGCTCGCGGGCCCCGGGCAGGCCCAGAGCCTGCTCGGCCAGACGGGACTCCTTGGAGCCGGGCACCAGGTGATCGGCCAGCACCCCCAGGCGTCGGCCCGGACCCGGCTGGAAGTCGCGGATGGTCTGCTCGACGTGATCCAGTCCGTGCATCGGCTCCACCACGATCCCCTCGACCCGCAGGTCATCCCCCCAGACCTTCTCCACCAGCTCGGCGTCGTGCACCCCCTCGACCAGCATCCGCGAGGCCCGCGCCGTGCGGGCCGGGGCCTGGGGGAGGGCGACCGAACCCGACCGGGTCCGGGCGGGCCCGCTCGGGGCGGCCCGGGGCGGCGGGGGGACCAGGCGCACGGGGCGGCCCTCGTACAGGAAGCCGTAGCCCAGCGGGAAGGCCCGCACCGCGCCGTGGCGGTCCTCCAGGCTGACCACCCGCTGCCCGCCGATGGTCTCCAGGCGCACCGCGGCCCCGACCCACCCGGTCTCCAGCTCCTCCAGGACCATCCCGGCGCGCACCGGCAGGTCCTCGGTGCGCGGGCCGCGGCGGGCGGCGGAGAGCTCCTCGAGGGACTGCGGCCCCCAGTCCTGTGCGTGCATCCTCGTCGCTCCTCCCTCGGCGGCCCGGTCGGCGATCTGCGACCGGCGGATCATCCCGACGTCGGCGGCCGGCGCGCTCCGGACCCGGCCCGCGCTTTCCTCGATATCGGCACGGGCGTAGGATTAGCACTCGGGTCATCCGAGTGCCAGATCGGACCG
This sequence comes from Rothia kristinae NBRC 15354, assembly GCF_001570865.1. Lineage (GTDB taxonomy): Bacteria > Actinomycetota > Actinomycetes > Actinomycetales > Micrococcaceae > Rothia > Rothia kristinae. The sequence continues at coordinate 49,631 of NZ_BCSM01000007.1, read as the reverse complement.
CGCCGCGCGCCCCCGACTCTAGCGCCGCAGCCGGCCCCCGGCCCAGCCCGGGCCCCGCCGATCCGACCCGTGTCCTCGGCCATCGCCGTCCCCGGCAGAACACCAGGAGCCAGACCGTGAACCATCCGCGCCGCCTCGAGGTGCTCAGCGCCATCGTGGAGGACTACGTGCATTCGCGGGAGCCGGTGGGATCCAAGGCCCTCGTCGAGCGGCACCGGCTCGGCGTCTCCAGCGCGACGGTGCGCAACGACATGGCCGCCCTGGAGGATGAGGGCCTGATCGCCGCCCCGCACGCCAGCGCCGGGCGCATCCCCACGGACAAGGGCTACCGCGCCTTCGTGGACCGCATCGACGCCGTGCGGCCGCTGACCCCGGCCCAGCGCCGGGTCATCGTCGAGTTCCTCGGCTCCTCCCACGATCTCGACGAGGTCATGGCCCGCACGGTGCGCCTGCTCTCCCAGCTGACCCACCAGGTCGCCGTCGTGCGCTATCCCCGGCGCACCGGGGAGCGGGTCCGGCACCTGGACCTGGTGCCCCTGGAGCCGGACACGGCCCTGCTGATCCTCATCACCAGCCGCGGGCGCGTGCTGCAGCAGCCGGTGCCCCTGCCCGTCGACGCCGGGCACGCGGGGGAGGACCTCGCCCTGCTGCGCACCCGCCTGCTGGAGGAGCTGGTCGAGGCCCCGCTGGATGCGGCTGCGGCCCGCGCCGACACCGTGCTCGCCACCCTGCCGCCCGGGGCGCGCGAGGCCGGGGCGCGGGTGATGGCGGGCCTGGCGGGCCTGGCCGACGGCGGCGCGCAGGACCGGCTGCTGATGGCCGGGACCAGCTACCTCGCCCAGTCCACCCGGGACTTCCGCAGCAGCATCGCCCCGATCCTGGATGCGCTGGAGGAGCAGGTCGTCATGCTGCGCCTGCTCTCGGAGCTCGGGGAGGAGCACCCCGGAGCCACCGGCGTCTCGGTGCGCATCGGCGCCGAGAACGCCGCGACCCCCCTGACCGACGCCTCGGTCGTGGCCAGCGTGTACGGTCCGGCCGGCAGCGCCCAGCTGGGCGTGGTCGGACCGACCCGCATGGACTACCCCGAGACCATGGCCGCCGTGCGGGCCGTGGCCCGCTACCTCTCGCGCCTGCTGCGCGAGGACCAGCCCTGACCCGCACCCGACCCTGACCATCGACCCCGCCACGCGGTGAGCACACCGCGAGAAGAAGGAACGAGCACACCGTGAGCAGCCACTACGAAACCCTCGGCGTCTCCCGCGACGCCAGCCCCGAGGAGATCAAGAAGGCCTACCGGAAGAAGGCCCGCACCCTGCATCCCGACGTCAACCCCTCCCCGGAGGCCGCCGAGGAGTTCAAGCGCGTCTCCCACGCCCACGACGTCCTCTCCGACCCGGAGAAGCGCCGGATCTACGACGCGACCGGCAACGAGAACGGCACCGCCGGCGGCTTCGGCGGTGGCGGCGGATTCCCCGGCGGGGGCTTCGGCTTCTCCGACATCTTCGAGACCTTCTTCAACGGCGCCCAGTCCTCCCGCGGCCCGGCCAGCCGGGCCCGGCAGGGCCAGGACGCCCTGATCACCGTGCGCATCGACCTGCGCGAGGCCGTGTTCGGCGCCGAGAAGGAGGTCATGGTCGACACCGCCGTGACCTGCCCGGAGTGCTCCGGGAAGGGCACCCAGGACGGCACCGAGCCGGAGACCTGCGAGGTCTGCCACGGGCGCGGGCAGGTCCAGCGCCAGGTCCAGTCCATCCTCGGCAACGTGGTGACCACCGCCGAGTGCCCGCACTGCCACGGCTTCGGCACCGTCATCAAGCACCCCTGCCAGGAGTGCTACGGCGAGGGCCGGGTGCGCCAGCGCCGGCCGCTGACCGTGAAGATCCCGGCCGGGGTGTCCACCGGCACCCGCATCCGGCTGTCCGGGCAGGGCGAGGCCGGCACGGGCGGGGGATCCAACGGCGATCTCTACGTGGAGATCCGGGTCAGCCCGGACGAGGTCTTCACCCGGGAGGGAGACGACCTGCACGCCAGCATCACCGTCCCGATGACCGCGGCCGCCCTGGGCACCTCGGTCACCCTGGAGACCTTCGACGGACCGCGCGAGGTCACCGTGGAGCCGGGCACCCAGAACGGGCAGACCATGACCCTGCGCGGCCTGGGCGCGACCCGCCTGCGCGGCAGCGGCCGCGGCGACGTGATCGCGCACCTGCAGGTCACGACCCCGACCCGCCTGAACGACGAGCAGCGCGAGCTGCTGCGGAAGCTGGCCCAGCTGCGCGGGGAGGACGACGGCGCCGGGCAGACCGTGCAGCGCGGCTCCGGGCAGGGCTTCTTCTCCCGGCTGCGCGACCGCTTCCAGGACTGACCCCGCCACCGCACAGGAGCCGCCATGACCCGCCCCGTCTTCCGCGTCCCCACCGATCTCCTGCGCGACGCGCGTTCGGAGGACTCCGTCGAACTGACCGGCCCGGAGGGCCACCACGCCCGCACCGTGCGTCGCCTGGGCCCCGGCGAGGAGCTGGATCTGGTCGACGGGCGCGGGCTGCGCGCCCCCGGCGTCGTCCGGGAGCTGCTGCCCGAGGGCCTGTTGGTGCGCCTGATGGCCGATCCCGCCCCGGAGCCGGTCGGCCGACTCGTGCTGGTCCAGGCCCTGGCCAAGGGGGACCGGGACCTGATGGCCGTGGAGATGGCCACCGAGCTCGGGGTCGCGGCGATCGTGCCGTGGCAGGCCGAGCGCAGCATCGTGCGCTGGAAGGGGGAGCGGGCCGCGCGCTCCCACGCCAAGTGGGAGCGCACCGCGGCGGCGGCCGCCAAGCAGGCCCGGCGCGCCGTCGTGCCCGACGTGCTGCCGCTGGCCGATCTGGAGGCCCTGCTCGGGCAGGTGGGCCCCGAGGACCTGGTGCTCGTGCTGCACGAGCAGGCCCGGAACCCGCTGAGCCGGGAGGTGCCCGCCCGCCTGCCGGATCCGCAGGGCCGGGGCCGGGTCCTGCTCGTCGTGGGTCCGGAGGGCGGGATCTCGCCGGAGGAGACGCGCCGGCTCGTCGCGGCCGGCGCGCACCCGGTGCGCCTGGGCCCGGAGGTGCTGCGCACCTCCACGGCCGGGGCCGCCGCCCTGGCCGTGCTGCAGGTCCTGTCCGGGCACTGGTCCCAGCTCGGTCCGGGGTCCGAGGGCGCCGATCCCGACGGGACGGATCCCCTGACCCCCGATCCCGACGAACCCGCCGCATCCTCCTGAGGATCCCTCCCGCCGGACCCCGGGCGCAGACGAGCCCGGGGGCGGGCGGGTAGGCTGGGATGGAGCATCCCGCCCCCGCGCACGCCCACCGTCGAAAGGCTCTCCGCCGCCGTGCTCTCCGATTCGCCGACCGGCGACTCCCGCCCGCTGTCCGTCTCCCGCACGTATGCCTTCGCCTCGCGCGAGGCGATGATCGGGGCCTTGGGCCCCCAGGACTCCTCGCTGCTGGTCATCGAACAGGCCTTCCCCGACGTCTCCCTGCACCTGCGCGGCCTGGAGGTCGGGGTCAGCGGTCCCTCCGCCCAGGTGCAGCTGGTGCTGCGTCTGCTCGAGGAGCTGGAGGCCCTGGCCCGGCAGGACACCCGCATCACCGTGCAGACCGTCCAGCGGCTCACGGACCTGCTCGTGCGCAACATGGCCCAGGCCGCGCCGAGCCTGACGCAGAACATCCTCTCCAGCCGGGGCCGGAAGATCCGCCCCAAGACCGTCAACCAGTCCGCGTACGTCGAGGCGATCGACGCGAACACGGTCGTGTTCGGCATCGGCCCGGCCGGCACCGGCAAGACCTACCTGGCGATGGCCAAGGCCGTGCAGGCCCTGCAGGCCAAGGAGGTCAACCGGATCATCCTGACCCGCCCGGCGGTGGAGGCGGGGGAGTCCCTGGGCTTCCTGCCCGGCAGCCTCAACGAGAAGATCGACCCGTACCTGCGTCCCCTCTACGACGCCCTGCACGACATGATGGACCCGGATTCCATCCCCCGGCTCATGGAGGCCGGGACCATCGAGGTCGCGCCGCTGGCCTACATGCGCGGGCGCACCCTCAACGACGCCTTCGTGATCCTCGACGAGGCGCAGAACACCACCGCGGAGCAGATGAAGATGTTCCTGACCCGCCTGGGCTTCGGCTCCAAGATGGTCATCACCGGGGACGTCACCCAGGTGGATCTGCCCCGGGGGGCCGCCTCGGGGCTGCGGCAGGTGCAGACGATCCTGCGCGATGTGCAGGACGTGCACTTCGCGCGCCTGGAGGCCGTGGACGTCGTGCGCCACCAGCTGGTCAGCGACATCGTCACCGCCTACGGGCGGTGGGAGCAGGATTCCGCCCACGCCCGGGACAAGCGGGCGCGCGACGCCGCCCGGGCGGGTTCCGCGGACTCCCGGAGAGACTCGCGGGACGCCGGGAGCGCCGGGGCGGATGCGGGGGAGCGGGCATGATCCTGGACATCGAGGTCTCCGAGCCGAGCACCGACGCCGAGCGCACGGCCTTCGCGGAGGTGGACCTGGCCCAGCTGCGCGCCCTGGTGGACTTCGCCGGCGCCCGTCTGCACCTGGGGGAGGAGGTCGAGCTGTCCCTGGCCGTGGTCACCGACGAGCAGATGGCCCAGCTGCACCGGCAGTGGATGGATCTGCCCGGGCCCACGGACGTGATGTCCTTCCCGATGGACGAGCTGAGGCCCGGCACCGCCGAGGACCCGGCGGCCGGGGTGCTCGGCGACGTCGTGCTGTGCCCGACGGTGGCCCGGGAGCAGGGTGAGCGCGCGGGGCACGGAACGGCCGATGAGCTGTGCCTGCTCACCGTGCACGGGATCCTGCACTGCCTGGGCTATGACCACGCCGAACCCGAGCAGGAGCGGGAGATGTTCGCTCTGCAGCGGCGGATCCTGGAGGACTTCCTCGGACACCCCGCCCCGGTCGAGACCCGCCACTAGAAGGAGGCCGTCATGAGCACCGTCCTGCTGATCCTCGCCGTCCTCGTCCTGCTGGGCCTGGCCTTCCTGATGACCGCCGCGGAGTCCGCGTTCACCTACCTGCCCCGCCACGAGGCGGAGACCGTCAGCCGGGAGGAGGGGCGGGCCAGCCTGCGTGCGGTGCTGGCCGATCCCCGGCCGCACATGTACGCACTGCGCTTCACCCGCATCGTGGGGGAGTCCGCGGTCAGCGTGATCCTCCTGCTGCTGCTGATGCGGGTGCTGCCCTGGGTCTGGCTGGCGGCGGTGCTGACCGTGCTGCTGGCCTCCCTGGCGGGCTTCGTGCTGGTCGGGGTCGCCCCGCGCCACCTAGGCCGGGCCCATCCGCTGCGGGTGGCCGGTGCCACGGCGAAGCTGCTGCGGGCCCTGACCCGAGGCATGGGGCCCGTGCCCCGCTGGCTGATGCGACTGGGGGCGCGGATCTCCCCGGCCACCGAGGAGAACGCCGGATTCTTCACCGAGGAGGAGCTGCGCGAGTTCGTGGACCGGGCCTCCACCACGGATCTGATCGAGGACAGCGAGGCGGCCATGCTGCACTCGATCTTCGAGCTGGACGACACCCGCATCCGCGCCGTGATGGTGCCGCGCCCGGACATCGTCAGCTTCGAGGCCGAGGACACCCTGGACAACGCCCTGAACCTCTTCCTGAGGTCCGGCTACTCCCGCATCCCCGTGCTGGGCGAGGACGTCGACGACGTGCGCGGCTTCCTGTACCTGAAGGACGTCGCCGAGGCGATGCTCGCGGATCGGGGCCGGGCCCGCGAGCGCGGCGTCGGGCAGCTGCTGCGTCCGGCCAGGTTCGTCCCCGAGTCCCAGAAGGTCTCGGAGCTGCTGCCCCAGATGCAGCGGGAGGGGACCCACATCGCCGTCGTGGTGGACGAGTACGGCGGCACGGCCGGGCTGGTCACGCTGGAGGATCTCATCGAGGAGCTGGTGGGGGAGATCGTGGACGAGTATGATGCCGCGGCCCCGGAGGTCAGCGCCGAGGGGGATGCCTACCTGGTCTCGGCCCGGCTGTCGGTGGGGGACCTGGGAAACCTGTTCGACCTGGACCTGGAGGACGACGACGTGGATACGGTCGGGGGGCTGCTGGCCAAGGCCCTGGGGCGGGTGCCGATCGTCGGGTCGGAGGCGCAGATCTACGGGCTGAAGCTGAAGGCCGTTAGGCTCGAAGGACGCCGCAACCGGGTGGGCACGGTCCTGGCCAGCCCCGTCGCCCCGGAGCCGGCCGAGTCCGCCGCCGAGCACGAGGAGTGACCATGGAATTCGCCGCCGTTCCCGAGGGCTTCCGGGCGGGCTTCGCCGTGCTCGTCGGGCGCCCCAATGCCGGGAAGTCCACCCTGACCAACGCCCTGGTGGGTCAGAAGGTGGCCATCACGTCCAACCGTCCGCAGACCACCCGGCACACGATCCGGGGGATCGTGCACCGTCCCGAGCACCAGCTGATCCTCATCGACACCCCGGGGCTGCACCGGCCGCGCACCCTGCTGGGTCAGCGGCTGAACGACCTGGTGGCCGAGACCCTGGCGGAGGTGGACGTCATCGGGTTCTGCCTGCCGGCCGATGAGCGGATCGGTCCCGGGGATCGCTACATCGCCGCGCAGCTGGCCGCGGCCGGGAACCGGCCCGTCGTCGCGATCGTCACGAAGGCGGATGCGGTGCCTCCGCAGCGTCTGGCCGAGCAGCTGCTGGCCGTGCAGGCCCTCGGCGAGGAGACCATGGCCGCCGAGCAGGAGGCCCGCCGGCAGCGTCGGGCCCGACGCCGCGGCTCCGGCGCGGGTGCGCCGAAGGCCGAGTCCGATGCCGGTCGCTCCGGCTGGGCCGACGTCATCCCCGTCTCCGCGGTCAGCGGCTACCAGGTGGAGGCGGTCGCGCAGGTGCTGGGCTCCCACCTGCCGGTCTCCCCGCCGCTGTACCCGGAGGGGGATCTCACGGATGAGCCGGAGGCGGTGATGATCGCCGAGCTGGTGCGCGAGGCGGCCCTGGAGGGGGTCCGGGACGAGCTGCCGCACTCGGTGGCCGTCACGGTCGAGGAGATGGTCGACCGGGAGGGTCGCCCCGCCGAGGACCCGATGGTGGATGTGCACGTGAACCTGTACGTGGAGCGGGAGTCCCAGAAGGCCATCATCATCGGGCGCCGGGGCTCGCGGCTGAAGGAGATCGGCACCAAGGCCCGGGCCGGGATCGAGCCCCTGCTGGGGGCGAAGGTGTACCTGAGCATCCACGTGAAGGTCGCCAAGGACTGGCAGCGCGATCCGCGCGCCCTGGGCCGGCTGGGGTTCTGATCCCGACTCACGGGCGGCATTCAGCCGGGCGTCGTAGAATCGAGCGCGACCCCGGCCTCTTCCCCCAGGAGACTCCGTGCCAGAAACCTCCAGCGCCCCCGAGCAGGACGTCCGCGCCGTGCCCCGCGGTCGGCACTTCCGCAACGACGGACTGGTCTCGCGCAGCGGCCTGTGGGCCGCGCTGTGCTGCATCGCCCTGCTGCTGGTCGTGATGGGCGCCGGCGGCGTCGCGGCCCTGCGGCTGCGGCACAACGTCAGCACCGACGCCCTGAACCTCGGGGGCAGCGAGAACCTCGAGGACGGTCCCCTGGACATCCTGGTGATCGGATCGGACACCCGCGCCGGGGCCAACAGCGCCTACGGCGACGCCGCCGATGCCTCCTCGGGGGCCCGCTCGGATGTGATGATGCTGGTGCAGATCAGTCAGGACCGGCAGAACGTCAGCGTCGTCTCCTTCCCCCGGGACCTGATGGTGGACATCCCGCAGTGCACCAACCAGAAGACGGGGCAGACCTACCCTGAGTCCCCGGACACCCAGATCAACGAATCCCTGGATCACGGCGGGCCGGGGTGCTCGGTGGCCACGATCAACAAGATCACCGGGATCAACATCGACCACTTCATGCTCGTGGACTTCAACGCCGTCAAGCAGCTCAGCTCCGTGGTGGGAGGGGTGCAGGTCTGTGTGGACCAGGCGGTCGATGATCCCTACTCGGGGCTGAAGCTGCCCAAGGGGGAGTCGGAGGTGGAAGGGGAGCAGGCCCTGTCCTTCCTGCGCTCCCGCCACGGCTTCGGCGACGGCTCGGACACCACCCGGATCAAGGCCCAGCAGGCGTTCCTGGCCTCGCTGCTGCGCAAGGTCAAGGCGCAGGGGACCCTGACCAACCCGGGGACGATGTACCGGATCGCGGAGGCGATCACGCAGAACGTGACCGTGGATTCCGGGCTGACCGATCCCAGCACCCTCGTGTCGATCGGCAGCATCTTCGCCGGCGTCGACCTGGACAAGGTGGTCTTCGCGACGGTGCCGAACGAGGCCTATCCGGCCAACCCGAACAAGCTGCAGCTGTCCGACTCCGCGCAGCAGGTCTTCGCGACCCTGCGCAAGGACGGATCCCTGGCGGCGAAGGAGCAGCCCTCCGCCTCCGCCTCCGCGCAGCCCTCCCCGTCGGCGTCGGTGGACCGCTCCGTGCCGGTCTCGGTGATCGATGCGACCGGCACGAGCTCCCAGGGGGAGCACGTGGCCGACCTCGTGGAGAAGCTGGGCTACACGCAGGTCACGCACCAGCAGGCCCAGAACCAGCTGGCCGGCACGACCGTGTACTACAGCACCGGCTATGAGGAGCAGGCGGAGCAGATCGGTCAGGCCCTGGGGGTTGCGGCGGAGCAGATCCAGCCCAGCGAGGCCTACGCCGGGGTCGCGGTGCTGCCCGGGCTGGACTTCACCTCGGGCGACAAGGTCAAGGCCGATGACCAGGAGATCGTCGGCGGCGCCTCCGGGCAGACCGCGCAGGAGTCCCCCTGCCAGCAGGCCTTCGGGTACTAGGCCCGGGCGGCCCGCGCGGTGCGGGAACGCCCGAGCCGGTCCCGGTTCGTCCATTATCTGGACTCCGGGGCGGGCAGGGGGCGTGCGGCGGGGCACGGTGATACGTTGCTGATGTGATGCACACGGCAGTACTCCGACGCCTTAGCCGCCGCAGCGAGGTCAGCTTCCCCTAGGCCGACCCCCTCGCTGCGGAGCCGCCGCCCGCGTCGACCGCCCATCCTGACCCAGGAAGAAGGCGAGTGCCTTGCCCAACCGCCAGCAGCCCTCCCCGATGCCCACCCATCGGTATCGTCCCTATCTCGAGCAGCTGCCCGTGTCCCTGCCGGACCGCACCTGGCCGGACCGGGTCATCACTCAGGCCCCGCGCTGGTGCGCGGTGGACCTGCGCGACGGGAACCAGGCCCTGGCCGATCCGATGGACACCGACCGCAAGCTGGCCATGTTCAAGCTCCTGGTGGCCATGGGCTACAAGGAGATCGAGGTCGGCTTCCCCTCGGCCTCCCAGACGGACTTCGACTTCGTGCGCACCCTCATCGAGGGTCGGCACATCCCCGAGGACGTCACGATCCAGGTGCTGGTCCAGTGCCGGGAGCACCTGATCGAGCGCACCTACGAGGCCATCGAGGGCGCCCCCTCCGCGATCGTGCACTTCTACAACTCCACCTCGGTGCTGCAGCGCCGGGTGGTCTTCCAGGCGGATCAGGACGAGATCCTGGACATCGCCCTGCGCGGGGCCCGGCTGTGCGCCAAGTACGAGGAGCAGCTGGGCAGCGCCGTGCCCATCACCTACGAGTACTCCCCGGAGTCCTACACGGGCACCGAGGTCCAGTACGCGGCCCGGGTCGCCAACGCCGTCGCCGCCGAGCTGGGGGTCGGCGACGGCCGCGAGGTCATCATCAACCTGCCGGCCACCGTAGAGATGGCCACCCCCAACATCTACGCCGACTCCATCGAGTGGATGCACCGGCACCTGGAGCACCGGGAGAACGTGGTGCTGTCCCTGCACCCGCACAACGACCGCGGCACCGGTGTGGCCGCGGCCGAGCTGGGGTACCTGGCCGGGGCCGACCGGATCGAAGGGTGCCTGTTCGGCAACGGCGAGCGCACCGGCAACGTGGACCTGGTGACGCTGGGACTGAACATGCTGACCCAGGGCGTGGATCCGCAGATCGACTTCTCCGACATCGAGCACATCCGCCACACCGTGGAGTACGCGAACCAGCTGCGCGTGCCCGAGCGCACCCCCTACGGCGGGGAGCTGGTCTTCACGGCCTTCTCCGGGTCCCACCAGGACGCCATCAAGAAGGGCTTCGATGCGATGGCCCAGCGGGCGGAGCAGACCGGGCAGGACCCCGCGGACATGGAATGGGCGGTGCCGTACCTGCCGATCGACCCGAAGGACGTCGGGCGCGACTACGAGGCCGTGATCCGGGTAAACTCCCAGTCCGGCAAGGGCGGGATCGCCTACCTGCTGCAGCGGCAGAAGGGCCTGGAGATGCCCAAGCGGGCGCAGGCCGAGTTCTCCGCGCTGGTCCAGGCGCGCACCGACGAGCAGGGCGGGGAGATCACCAGCGTCGCCCTGTGGGAGATCTTCCGGGACGAGTACCTGCCGGCCGAGGAGCCGGGGGCTGCGCGCTGGGGCCGGTTCCGCATCGCCTCGATGACCACCGAGGCCGCAGACACGGGGGACACGACGCTGCGGGTGCGGCTGGAGGCCGGGGGCCGTGTCCTGGAGCGCTCCGGCACCGGCAGCGGCCCGATCGACGCGATGACGCAGATCCTCTCCCGCGAGGGAGTGGATGTGCGCGTGCTGGACTACTCCGAGCACGCGCTGAGCTCGGGGGAGTACGCCCAGGCCGCCAGCTACGTCGAGGCGGCCGTGGGGGATCGGGTGCTGTGGGGCGTGGGCATCGACGCCAACACCACCCGCGCCGGGCTGAAGGCCGTGGTCTCCGCGGTGAACCGCGCGCTGCGCTGAGTCGGGGCGTTCGGATCGGCCCGTGCCGTGGCCGCCGTCGGCCGGGACCCTGCGCTCCCGGCCTCGAGCGGGCTGCCGTGGGAGAATGGAGGCGTGCCTCTGACCGCGATCCCCGCCCGCAGCTCCCGGGACCTGCTGCTGATCCTCGCGACCCACCCCCTGGGGGAGGCCGACCGGATCATCGTGGGTCTCACCGCCCACCACGGGATGCTGCGCGCGGTGGCCAAGGGGGTGCGGCGGGCCTCGTCGAAGATGGGGGCGCGCCTGGAGCCGTTCATGGTCGCGGACGTCTCCTTCGTCTCCGGACGCTCCCTGGCCACGATCACCCAGGCCGTGACCGTCAAGGCCTACTCCGCCCCGCTGGTGGCCGATTGGGACGCGTATGTGGCGGCCAGCGCGATCTGCGAGGTCGCCGACCGCATCGGGCAGGGGGAGCAGGACACGGCCGCGGCGCTGTTCCCCCTCACGGCCGGGGCGCTGTCGGCCCTGGCGCGGCACCTGCACGATCCGCGCGACGTCCTGGACTCCTACCTGCTGCGCGCCCTGGCAGCGGCCGGCTGGTCGGTCAGCACGAACCGCTGCGTGCGCTGCGGGGGTGAGGCGGACCTTCTCGGGTGGTCCGTGCGCGACGGCGGCGCCGTCGGCTCCGGATGCCTGGAACCGGGGGACCGGCCCCTGCGCGCCGGGGATCTGGACCGCCTCGACGCCCTGGCCCGGGGTGACTGGGCCGCGCTGGACTCGGCGGACGACGATGCCTCGCGTCGTCGGACCGGGCGGCTGGTGCGGGCTTCGGTACAGTGGCACCTGGACCAAGCGTTCCGGTCCTTCGATCTGCTGGAAGAAAGGCCTCGATGAATCAGCCGGTGCAGCCCTTCCTCCATCCCAGCGGTCGCACCGCGCCGGACATCCCCCGGCGCTTCGTGCCGCAGCACGTCGCGGTGGTCATGGACGGCAACGGCCGGTGGGCCAACGCCCGCGGTCTGCCGCGCAACGAGGGCCACAAGGCCGGGGAGCAGGCGCTGCTGGACGTCGTGGCCGGGGCCATCGAGATGGGGATCCCGTATGTCAGCGCCTACGCCTTCTCCACGGAGAACTGGAAGCGCTCCCTGGACGAGGTCAGCTTCCTCATGCGCTTCTGCACGGACGTGCTGGAGCGCCAGCTGGAGACCCTGAAGTCCTGGGGGGTGCGCATCCGGTGGGCCGGGCGCAGACCCCGACTGTGGACCTCGGTGATCCGGCAGCTGGAGCAGTGCGAGCGGGAGACCAGAGAGAACACGGTGTGCACGCTGGTGATGTGCGTGAACTACGGGGGCCGCGCCGAGATCGCCGATGCCGCCGCCGCCATCGCCGCCGACGCCGCGGCAGGGCGCCTGAAGCCGGGCTCGGTCACGGAGAAGACCTTCGCCCGGTACCTGGACGAGCCCGAGGTGCCCGACGTCGACCTGTTCCTGCGCACCTCGGGGGAGCAGCGCTTCTCCAACTTCCTCCTGTGGCAGTCGGCCTACGCGGAGATGGTCTTCATGGACGTGCTCTGGCCGGACATGGACCGGCTCGTGCTGTGGCGCGCGGTCGAGGAGTACGCCCGGCGGGACCGACGCTACGGGGCGGCCGTCGACAAGGCTTCAAGCAACACCTGAGATTGAACAACAGACCTTCAACTGCAACCTGAGATATAACGAGCGAGGATGAACATGGTGCGCTTCTACCCGACCTTCTTCCGCGTGGTCTTCTCCGGGATGGATCCCGAACGAGCCCACCGCATCGGCTTCGACGGCATCAAGGCGGCCCGGGCCACCGGCGCCTCCCGGCTCCTGCGGGTCCTGTGCGCCCCCCACCCGCAGCTGCGCACCCGCGCTCTGGGGCTGGACTTCCCGTCGCCCTTCGGTCTGGCCGCCGGCTTCGACAAAGGCGCAACCGGCGTCGCGGCGCTGGCGGATCTGGGGTTCGGGCATGTTGAGGTCGGCACCATCACGGCCCAGGCCCAGCCCGGCAATCCCCGCCCGCGGCTGTTCCGCCTCGTGCGCGACCGCGCCGTGATCAACCGCATGGGCTTCAACAACGACGGCGCCGGGGCCATCGGCCCGCGCCTGGCCGCGGCGCACGCGGACCTGGAGGGGGCTCGGAGCGGACGCCGCGTCCGCCCCGTGATCGGGGTGAACATCGGCAAGACCAAGATCGTGCCCCTGGAGGAGGCCACCGCGGATTACCTGGAGAGCACCCGCGCCCTGGCCCCGCAGGCCGATTACCTGGCCGTGAACGTCAGCTCCCCGAACACTCCCGGCCTGCGGGATCTGCAGACCGCGCAGAGCCTCGAGCCGCTGCTGCGCGCGGTCGGGGAGGAGGCGGACCGGGTGGCCGGGCGTCACGTGCCCCTGCTGGTGAAGATCGCCCCGGATCTGGAGGACGAGCAGATCCGGGAGATCGCCGAGCTGGCCGAGCGAGTCGGTCTGGACGGGATCATCGCGGTGAACACCACGATCGCCCGCGAGGGCCTGGGCCTGCGCAGCGACCCCGCGGAGGTGGCCGAGCGCGGCGCGGGCGGGCTCTCCGGCGAGCCCCTGCGTCGACGGGCCCTGGAGGTCCTGGATCTGCTGCGCGGCATCGTCCCGGAGTCCATGGCCGTCGTCTCGGTCGGCGGCATCACCACGGCCCAGGATGTCTACGAGCGCCTGGAGCACGGGGCAGACCTCGTGCAGGGCTACACCGCGTTCCTCTACGAGGGCCCGTTCTGGGTCCGCCGGATCAACCGCGGCCTACGCCGGCTGATGGCTCGGCGGGATCCCCGCCGCTCCCGCTGAGGCGGGGATCAGGCGGGGCGCTCCCCGTGGCGGACCTGGGGCTTGGGCAGACGCAGGCGGCGGATCATCATGGCCCGGTTCCACGCGTACCAGGCCGAGCCCTGCTGGACCGTGGTGAACTTCTCGACCAGGCGGGATTTCAGCTTCCGCCACATCAGCCAGGTGTCGATGATCCATACGAGGATCAGGATCCACATGATGTTCACCAGGATGGGCTGCTGGGCCGGCAGGAACATGCTTCCGATGAACAGGATCAGCAACACGACGATGAAGAAGTCGCCGATGTTGCGCCGGGAATCCACGAAGTCGCGCGCGAAGCGGCGCTGCGGGCCCCGATCGCGCGCGGGCAGGTAGCGTTCGTCGCCGGTCTGCATCGCCTGGTTCTGCAGGATCCGCGCCTCGCGGGCGGCCTCGCGGTTGGCTTCCTTGGCCGCCTTGCGATCCTGGGGGACCAGCGGACGACGCCGGGCGGCCTCCTGCTCCTTGCGGCTGGGGGTGGGGCGGCCCTTGCCGGGGGTCGTTCCGCGCCCGCCGTCGTGTGGGCGGGTCGGCGATTCCCGGACGCTCTCCTGGGCGGGATCGGGCCGATCTTCCTGGGATTTCTTCTTCTTTCCGAACACCCGACCATGGTACCGGTCCGCCGTCCCGGTGCGGCCCGGGCGCACGACCTGCCGGGCGGGCCGGTGGGAAGCCCGCGCGGCGGCCCGGGCCGGTGCATGCGGGGCGGGCGCGGATAGGCTGGAGGGCATGAGCACCGATGCAACACCCCACACGCCCGCCGACCGCCCGCAGGAGCACGCCGCGCTGATGCGCGCGGTGGAGGAGGACTTCCCGCGGATCCTCGAGCAGCTCACCGAGCTGGTCGCCATCCCCTCGATCGCCTGGGAGAGCCACGACCTCAGCCAGGTGTCCCGCAGCGCGGAGGCCGTCGCCGAGCTGGCTCGCCAGGCCGGGCTGGAGCAGGTGGAGATCCTCACCGCCGCCCGCCCGGACGGATCCCAGGGGATGCCCGCCGTCGTCGCCTCCCGACCGGCCGCCCCGGGGTATCCGACCGTCATGCTCTACGCCCACCACGACGTGCAGCCGGTCTCCGATCCGCAGCAGTGGAACACCGAGCCCTTCGTCGCCACCCCGGTGGGCGATCGGCTCTACGGCCGCGGGGCCGCCGATGACAAGGCCGGGGTCATGGTCCATCTGGCCTCGGTGCGCCACCTGATCGACACCCTCGGGGATGACCTGCGCCTGGGCATCACCCTGTTCATCGAGGGGGAGGAGGAGGCGGGCTCGCCCAGCTTCGAGAACTTCCTGGCTCAGTATCGGGACAAGCTGGCCGCGCAGACCATCGTCGTCGCTGATTCGGCGAACTGGCGGGCCGGGGTCCCGGCCCTGACCTCGAGTCTGCGCGGGGTCGTCTCCGGCACGGTCACCGTGCGCATGATGGACCACGCGCTGCACTCGGGGATGTTCGGCGGGCCCCTGCTGGATGCGACCACCGTGATGGTCCGGCTGCTGGCCACCCTGCACGATGCCGACGGCGCGGTCGCCGTCGAGGGCCTCGTGCGCGCGCCGGAGCCGGAGCTGGACTACGACGAGGCCGACTTCCGGGCCGACGCCGGGGTGGCCGAGGAGGCGGCGCTGGCCGGGCGCGGATCCCTCACGTCGCGGCTGTGGGCCCAGCCGGCGCTGTCGGTGATCGGAATGGACGTGACCCCGGTGGAGCACTCCTCCAACACGATGGTCGAGACCTGCCGCGCCCGGGTCAGCCTGCGGCTGGCACCGGGCCAGGACCCGGCCGAGGCCCACCGACTGCTGGAGCGGCACCTGCGCGAGCACGCTCCCGCGGGCGTGCAGGTGACCTACGACGCGGGGGAGGCAGGCAGCCCGTTCGAGGCCGACACCTCCTCGGCCTCGGCCCAGGCCGTGCTCGCCGCGATGGGCGAGGCCTGGGGCGTGCAGCCGGTGCTGACCGGCATGGGCGGCTCCATCCCGTTCGTCGCCTCGCTGACCGAGACCTTCCCGCAGGCCGCGATCCTGATCACCGGCATCGAGGATCCGGACACCCGCGCCCACAGCGCCAACGAGTCCCTGTACGTCCCGGACTTCCGCCGGGCCATCGAGGCGCAGGCGCTGTTCCTGGCGCGGATGAACGAGAACGGCTCCGGGTCCGAGGCCGCCGGGGAATAAACGGAAGGCCCACCGCCGTTGGCCACAGGTGCACGGCGGACTAGGCTTTCGGAACACGAGGACGGATCCGCCAGATCCCCGATCGGGAAAGGAACACGACCATGAGCGTCGCCACCGAAGAGACTGCCACCGAGATGCCCACCCACGGGGTGACCCTGACCGAGGTCGCCGCCGAGAAGGTCCGCTCCCTGCTCGAGCAGGAGGGCCGCGAGGACCTGCGGCTGCGGGTCGCCGTGCAGCCGGGCGGCTGCTCCGGGCTGATCTACCAGCTGTACTTCGACGAGCGCGTGCTCGACGGCGACGCCGTGCGCGACTTCGACGGCGTCGAGGTCATCGTGGATCGGATGTCCGTGCCGTATCTGGACGGCTCGACCATCGACTTCGAGGACACCATCCAGAAGCAGGGCTTCTCCATCGACAACCCCAACGCCCAGGGCTCCTGCGCCTGCGGGGACTCCTTCCACTGATCCGCCCACGCGGATTCCCGAGCGTAACGTGGCCCGCATCCCCCCTCCCAGGAGGGCGGATGCGGGCCGCGTTCGCGTGCGGCTGCTGCCCCGGGATCACGCGGCGGCGCGGTCCTCGAGACCGGGATGTCGCAGCCGGGCGAGGCGCGCGACACGGGATATCCTGATGACACAGTGTCAGTGCGAACTCGCAGGTGCGGGTAAGCTTCTGAAGAGAAAACCAGGCTAGGGTCGGTCCCGGCTTCCCCTCCGGGAGGCACACCGGACCGCCCCTGCGCCGCATCACACGCATGGATTTAGAGGAAGGGCAGTCTGTGAGTTCGCAGCATCGAACCGGCTCCCGGTGGACCAAGACGCTCGTCGTCGGGGCATCGGCCGCGGCCACCCTGCTGATGACGGGGTGTTCGGACGTCGCGCAGCGAGGCTTCCTGCCGACGCAGCGGGGCACCACCAACCACGTGGACACGATCATGGATCTGTGGATCGGGTCGTGGATCGCGGCGCTGGCCGTGGGCCTGATCACCTGGGGTCTGATGCTGTGGTGCATCATCGCCTACCGGCGTCGCAAGAACGAGACCGGGTACCCCAAGCAGGTGGGCTACCACCTGCCGCTGGAGATCTTCTACACGCTGGTCCCGATCATCCTGATCGTCAGCCTCTTCTCCTTCTCCGATCGCGTCGAGCGCGAGGTGGACGCCCGCTACGACCACCCCGACGTCACCGTCGAGGTCTACGGCAAGCAGTGGGCCTGGGACTTCAACTACGTGGACTCCAACGTGCACACCTCCGGGGCGCAGGCGGACCTGACCGGCAAGGAGGGCGTCGAAGAGAAGCTGGACACCCTCTACCTGCCGGAGCACTCCAAGGTCGAGCTGCAGCTGAAGAGCCGCGACGTCAACCACTCCTTCTGGGTTCCGGCGTTCCTGCAGAAGCTGGACACGATCCCCGGCCAGACCAACTACATGAGCTTCACCACCGGCGGTACGGGGGAGTACCAGGGCAAGTGCGCCGAGCTGTGCGGTGAATACCACTCCGAGATGCTCTTCAAGGTCAAGGTGGTCTCCCAGGAGGACTACCGGAAGCAGATGGAGCTGTTCGCCGACGAGGGTCACCCGCAGAACCACGGGATCCTCGGCGACGAGTACAACCGGAACCCGAACAAGACCAAGACCGACCAGTAGGGAAGCACCGATGTCTACCTTCGAGTATTCAGCGGACCAGACCCAAGTTGCTCCGCGCGCCGTGCCCCGCTCCCGCGGGCGCATCGTCGTCAACTGGCTGACGTCCACCGACCACAAGACCATCGGGTACATGTACCTGATCGCGTCCTTCACCTTCTTCTGCCTCGCCGGCGTGATGGCGCTGATCATGCGCCTGGAGCTGTTCGAGCCGGGGATGCAGATCCTGGAGACCAAGGACCAGTTCAACCAGCTGTTCACGATGCACGGCACCCTGATGCTGCTGATGTTCGGCACGCCCGTGTTCGTCGGGTTCGCCAACGTCATCGTGCCCCTGCAGATCGGCGCGCCCGACGTCGCCTTCCCGCGGCTGAACGCGCTGGCCTTCTGGTTCTTCCTGTTCGGCTCGCTGGTCGCGATCGCCGGGTTCCTCACCCCGCAGGGTGCGGCCTCCTTCGGCTGGTTCGCCTACGCCCCGCTGAACTCCACCACCTACAGCCCCAGCGTGGGCGGCGACCTGTGGGTCTTCGGCCTGGCGCTGCAGGGCTTCGGCACCATCATGGGCGGCGTCAACTTCATCACCACGATCCTGTGCATGCGCGCCCCGGGCATGACCATGTGGCGCACCCCGGTGTTCACCTGGACCACCCTGATCACCGCGATCCTGATCATCATGATCTTCCCGCCGCTGGCCGCGGCGCTGTTCGCCCTGGGGATGGACCGTCGCCTGGGCGGTCACATCTACGACGCCGAGAACGGCGGGCCGATCCTGTGGCAGCACCTGTTCTGGTTCTTCGGGCACCCCGAGGTGTACGTCCTGGCGCTGCCGTTCTTCGGCGTCGTCTCCGAGATCATCCCGGTGTTCTCCCGCAAGCCGATCTTCGGCTACAAGGGCCTGGTGTACGCGACCATCGCGATCGCCGCCCTGTCGGTGACCGTGTGGGCGCACCACATGTACGTGACCGGCGCCGTGATGCTGCCGTTCTTCTCCTTCATGACGATGATGATCGGCGTGCCCACGGGCGTGAAGTTCTTCAACTGGATCGGCACGATGTGGCAGGGTTCGATGACCTTCGAGACGCCGATGCTGTGGGTGTTCGGCTTCCTGCTGACCTTCCTGTTCGGCGGCGTCACCGGCATCATCCTGGCCACCCCGCCGCTGGACTTCCACCTGTCCGACACCTACTTCGTGGTGGCGCACTTCCACTACACGATCTTCGGCACCGTGGTGTTCTGCGCCTTCGCGGCGACCTACTTCTGGTGGCCCAAGTTCACCGGCAAGATGCTGAACGAGCGCCTGGGCAAGATCCACTTCTGGCTGCTGTTCATCGGCTTCCACACGACCTTCCTGATCCAGCACTGGCTGGGTGTGGACGGCATGCCGCGTCGCTACGCGGACTACATGGTCGAGGACGGCTTCACCTGGATGAACCAGATCTCCACGATCGGCTCGATGATCCTGGCGGTGTCGATGATCCCGTTCTTCTGGAACGTGTACATCACCACCCGCTACGGCAAGAAGGTCGAGGTGGACGATCCCTGGGGCTTCGGCGGTTCGCTGGAGTGGGCGACCTCCTGCCCGCCCCCGCGGCACAACTTCACCGCCCTGCCCCGGATCCGCTCCGAGCGCCCCGCGCTGGATCTGCACCATCCGGAACTGTCCACCAACCACGACGTCGCCGCGGCGGCCCGCAAGGCCGCCTCGGTCAGCGCCTAGGGGAGGAGACACGCTATGCGCATCACCGGTCTGATCTTCGGAGGCCTCGCGGTCTTCCTGGTCCCCGTGGCCATCGTCTACGGCTTCATGACGGGCTTCGAGGAGTGGGTCGGATTCCCCGCCCTGCTGCTGACCGCCATCATGTGCGGGTTCCTGGCCTTCTTCATCTTCTTCACGGAGAAGCACCACCCCGATCAGCCGTCGGACAACCTGGACGGTGAGATCGTGGACGCCGCCGGGGACTACGGGTTCTACTCCCCGTGGAGCTGGTGGCCCCTGATGCTGGGCATCGTCTGCGCCATCGCCGTCGTCGGCATGGCCGTGGGCTGGTGGATCCTGGCGATCGCGGCCCCGCTGGCCGTGGTCGGCCTCGTCGGCTGGGTCTACGAGTACAACCGCGGGGCCCACGCCCACTGACACCCCTCCGCCGCGGATCCCCGGTGTGGGGAACCGCGGCCGCCGGGTAGGTACCGGCACGATACGGGAGCGTCCCCCTCGGTGCAGAGCATGCTCTGCACCGAGGGGGACGCTCCTTTTTCGTATGCTTGCGCCCCTGTGCCCCTGTCTGATGCCCTCGCGGGGCCGCTGCGCTCGGAAGCCGGCTTTCTTCTCCCGGCCCGCGGCCTTGCGGGGATGCGCACGCCTCGGGCCCGCGGACAGTCTGCCCGAGGGGCGTCCGTTCTCGTGGCGAGCAGCTGTCGCCGTGGCGCCCGTCGATGCCGGGCCCCGCCGGGCGCCATCGGCCCGGTGGGGGACCGGGGACCATCTGCCGAGGGCTGCCTCATGCTGGAGCCCCCCGCAGGGTCCGATACCGGTCCCACGGGCCCCGGTTCTCCGCCGGAGGCAACCCTCTGTCTGTCCCCTACGGGCGAGCCAAGTCGGGGGATCCGGGTGGTCTCGTTCCCGGACTGACCCTGGGCCGATCCCAGACCGACGGGGGCGACGCTGGGCCGACCGGGGAGTGCTCCTCTGGTTTTCGCCAAACCGTCGGCGCCATGCCGGAAGCCGGGGCGGGTCCCCGGCAGAAGGACCTACCCCGGATCATCGGATGCAGGACGCCCGCCCCGCGTCCGGCTCCGGCGATGCCTTCCCGGTGATGCCGCGTGCCCGCAGCGTCGTGAGTGCAGCACTCCCGAGTGCGTTGAGATGAGGGTTTAGTGCTGGGGTACACTGTTCGTTCTCAGGTGCGTCCCGTCGTGCGGTATCCCAACACGATCCCCGCATCTCAGCACGCATCCGGTATCTCCGCGGGGGCGGGGAGAGAGACGAGTCAGGAAGCGACGCCCAGGACGCTGGATCGGCCCTGCGGCTCCTGCGGCTCTCCCCGGCGGGGACCAAATCCACCGTGTGACCGCACGTACTCAACGTGATGACCGAGACCCGACCGAGAGCCTGCCCCTCGTCCCCTCTCGCGCTCCCACCTGGAGCCGGGCACCGCGCCGCAGCACCCGCCCAGCCCGGATATGGCACCCCCGGCCTGCGCCCGCCGCGCCGGCCCCGTGCTCCAGCGCCTCTCTGCGTCTGTGTGCGCCTCCGAACGCAAGTCAGCGGGCAGCCCCGCAAGAGTGGTGACGGTGGGCCGACGCCGCCAGAGGGGGCGCCGGATCCGCTCCGGGACAGGGCACCGGCTCCGGAACAGGGACCTCAGGGCCTCGCCAGTGCGGCGCAGGGCGACGTGGAGGCGAGGGCGGGTCCCCGTTCGGACCCGGTGGGTGTGTGCCGGCCGGGTCTCACGTCATGAGCACCAGGGGACCGGAACCGGCATCGGCCGCGTTTGGGGACGGGTTCGTCGCTTCGGGACGGGGTATTCCGGTCCCGAAACGACGAACCCCTCCCGAACGGCCCGCGAGGTGAGCCCGGTCCGAACCCGGCCCAGAGTATGCGAAGAGACCCCGCGCATCAGCCGATGCGCGGGGCCTGTCCAGACCGGGGGAGCGGATCAGTGCTTCTCGTCGGACTCCAGCTCGTGGTGGTGCTGTGCCGCCTCCAGCTCACGCGGGGTGACCGGGGCGACCCGGTCGTGGAAGAACAGGCGGGACAGGGCCCCGCGGATCTTCTCCTTGCCGCCGATCTTCCCGTCCTCATCCGGGGTGGCCGGCTGGTAGACGGGGGACTCGAAGGAGACCAGGCGGTACCGGTCGTACTCGTTCAGCGGCTCGTGGATCTCGATGAACTCGCCGTGCGGCAGCTGGACGACCCGACCGGACTCGACGCCGTGCAGGACCAGCTCCCGGTCCTTGCGCTGCAGGGACAGGCAGATCCGCCGAGTGATCTCGAAGGCGATGAACGGGCCGAAGAAGAACAGGAACCGCAGCACGTAGAGCACGTCGTTGAAGGCCACGTGGAAGTGGGTGGCGATCAGGTCGGAGCTCGCGGCGGTCATCATCACGGCGTACCAGGTGATCCCGGCGACCCCGGCACCCGTGCGGAACGGGGCGTTGCGGGGACGATCCAGGATGTGGTGCTCCCGGTTGTCCTTGGTCACCCACCGCTCCAGCCACGGCCAGGTGAAGAACACGCCCAGCAGGATAGCGGCGGGGATCATCGGCAGCAGGACCGCCAGGACCCAGGTGCCGCCGGCCTGCAGCTGCCAGTGCCACGGCCAGGAGCCGGGCATCAGGCGCAGGGCGCCGTCGACCCA
This sequence comes from Rothia kristinae NBRC 15354, assembly GCF_001570865.1. Classification (GTDB taxonomy): domain Bacteria; phylum Actinomycetota; class Actinomycetes; order Actinomycetales; family Micrococcaceae; genus Rothia; species Rothia kristinae. The sequence continues at coordinate 27,854 of NZ_BCSM01000007.1, read as the reverse complement.
GCCGATGTACCAGTCCGGCTGCGTACCGGCCTGCACGGGGGAGGGATCATAGGGGCCGTAGTTCCAGATCGCGTTGATCGTGGTGGTCGCCCCGAGCAGGGCGATCACGCCGAAGACGATGAAGAAGAACCCGCCGGCCTTCGCGGCGTAGACGGGGCCCACGGGGAAGCCCACGACGTTCTTCTCGGTCCGGCCCGGACCCGGGTACTGGGTGTGCTTGTGCACGACGACCATGAACAGGTGGATGGCCACCGTCAGCAGGATCAGGGCCGGCACGATCATGATGTGCAGCGTGTACAGGCGCCCGATCACGTGGTGGCCCGGGAACTCCCCGCCGAAGAAGAACAGGGAGAGGTAGGTGCCGACCAGCGGGATCGCCTTCATGACGCCGTCGATGATGCGCAGGCCGTTGCCGGAGAGCACGTCATCGGGCAGGGAGTAGCCGGTGAACCCGGCGGCCATGGCCAGCACGAACAGCGTGCCGCCGACGACCCAGTTCAGCTCGCGCGGGCGGCGGAAGGCGCCGGTGAAGAACACGCGCATCATGTGCACCGCGATCGCGACGACGAACATCAGCGCGGCCCAGTGGTGGACCTGGCGCATGAACAGCCCGCCGCGGGTCTCGAAGGAGATGTCCAGCGCCGAGGCGTAGGCCCCGGACATCTCCACGCCCTTCATGGGCACGTAGGCGCCGTCGTAGATGACGGTGTCCATGGTGGGGTTGAAGAAGAAGGTCAGGTAGGTCCCGGACAGGATGAGGATGACCAGGCAGTACAGGGCCACCTCGCCGAACATGAAGGACCAGTGATCCGGGAAGATCTTCCGGCCGAACTCCTTGATGATCCCGGACATCCCGACGCGGGAGTCGACGAAGTTGGCAATGCGGCCGGTGCGGGTCTCCGGCTGGTATTCGGTCACAGCGTTGGACATGATCAGGCCTCACTCGCCATTTCTTTTTTCTGCTTGCCGCGCTCCCAGTAGGCCGGGCCGACGGGCTCGTGGAAGTCGCTGCGCGCCTCCAGGTAGCCCTCGGCGTTGACCCGGATGGGCAGCTGGGGCAGGGCGTGCGCGGCGGGGCCGAAGATGACCTCGCACTCGTGGGAGGCGTCGAAGGTGGACTGGTGGCAGGGGCACAGCAGGTGGTGGGTGCGCTGCTCGTACAGGGCGATGGGGCACCCGACGTGCGTGCAGACCTTGGAGTAGGCGACGATGCCGTCCACGTTCCAGTCCTCGCGGCCCTTGGAGACGTGCATCTCCTCGGGCTTCATGCGCATCAGCAGGACGACGGCCTTGGCCTTCTCCTCCAGGTAGCCGTCCTGGTGGGAGATCCCGAGGATGTTCTCCGGCAGCACGTGGTAGGCGGAGCCGATGGTCACGTCCGCGGCGCGGATGGGGGTCCCGGAGGGGTCCCGGACCAGGCGCACGCCCTCGCCCCACAGGGTCTGCTTGAGCACGCCGGGGTTGATGGGGCCGAGCTCGCGGAACAGGGTCACGAAGGTCAGCGGCGCGAGGATCACGGCGCCGATCAGGGTGTTGCGCAGCAGCGGGCGGCGCTTGACCCCGGACTCCTCGATGATGGTCTCCACGATCTCCTGGGCCTCGGCCCGGTCGGGCTCGGCGGAGATCTCGTGGCGCATCTCGACCATCTCGTGATCGGGCATCAGGCTGCGGGCCCACTGCACGATCCCGACGCCGATGCCGAACATCGCGAAGGAGATGCCCAGCCCCAGCAGCAGGTTCTGCAGGCGCAGCCGCGCGGTGGGATCGGGATCCATGACGTCGTAGATGTCGCCGTCCACGCGGACCCCGAAGAAGCCCACGAAGAACAGCAGCGAGCCCAGCATCGAGAGCACGAACAGCCAGGAGACGCGGTGCTCGGCCTTCTTGGCGGCCTTCGGATCCACATCCGTCAGGCGCGGACGGTGGTGGGGAAGCCCCGGATCGGGGAACGAGCCCTCGCGGTGCTGATCGGAGGTAGCGACGGCGCCGGAGCTCTCCGGTGCTGCGTCACGATGGTTGCCCATGTGTTCCTCTATCTTCCTAGGTACGAATTCTTGTGTGTGAGCGCGGCCTGTCCGCTCAGGCGGAGCGGGAGGTCAGCCAGACGGTGAAGGCGATGACGATGCCCAGCCCGATGGTCCAGATGAACAGGCCCTCGGAGACGGGGCCCAGGGAGCCCAGCGCGAAGCCGCCGGGGGTCGTGTTGGTCTCCAGGGACTTCAGGTAGGTGATGACGTCGCGCTTCTCCTCGGGGGTGATGTTCGCGTCGTTGAACACCGGCATGTTCTGCGGGCCGGTCTCCATGGCCTCCCAGATGTGCTTCTCGGAGACGCCCATCAGGGTCGGGGCCCACTTGCCGCGGGTCAGCGCACCACCGGCGCCGGCCGCGTTGTGGCACATGGCGCAGTTGGCCAGGAAGACCTTGGCGCCGTTGGCGGCGTCGCCCTTGGACACGTCCACGTCCTCGTCGTCGGGCACCCCCGGGCCCGCGCCGAGGGAGGCCACGTAGGCGGCGAGCTGCTTGATCTGCTCGTCGTTGAACTGGCCGGGCTTGACCTGGGCCTGCACCCCCTGCATCTCCAGCGGCATGCGCCCGGTGCCGATCTGGAAGTCGACGGCGGCAGCGCCCACGCCGATCAGCGACGGGCCCGCATCGGTGCCGGCGGCCTCGGTGCCGTGGCAGGTGGCGCAGTTGGCGCTGAACAGCTTCTCACCCTGCTCGATGTCCTGGCTGGTGTACGCGGCGGTGTCAGCCTGGGCCTGGTTGGAGGCGGTGGCAACTGCGTAGAGACCGCCGGTGAGCACCAGGGCGATGGCCAGGAGGACGACGGCCGCCAGCGGGTGACGCCGCTTCTGGGAAAGTGCCTTCACGTCAATGATCCTTCGGTGTGTGAGTGAGTACGTGGGGGAGCCCGCGGGACGGTGCTACTTCAGGAAGTAGACGACGGCGAACAGGACGATCCACACGACGTCGACGAAGTGCCAGTAGTAGGACACGACGATCGCGGAGGTGGCCTCGTAGTGCCCGAATCGCTTGGCCACCAGCGCCCGTCCGATGATGAACAGGAACGCGATGAGCCCAGCGGTCACGTGCAGCGCGTGGAATCCGGTGGTGATGTAGAAGGCCGAGCCGTAGGCGTTGGCGGCGATGGTCACGCCCTCCTGCACCAGGGTCGCGTACTCCATGGCCTGCAGGCTCACGAACACGGCGCCCATGATGAAGGTCAGGAAGAACCACTCGACCATGCCCCACTGGCCGATCTGGAAGATCGAGCCGGTGCGGCGGGCCTTGAGCTGCTCCGCCTTGAACACGCCGAACTGGCAGGTCACGGAGCTGAGCACCAGGACCACGGTGTTGCCGAAGGCCAGGGGCACGTCCAGCAGCTTCGTGTCCTCCGCCCAGATCTCCGGCGAGGTGGCACGCAGCGTGAAGTACATGGCGAACAGGCCGGCGAAGAACATCAGCTCGCTGGCCAGCCACACCACCGTGCCTACGGACACGATGTTGGGCCGGTTCAGGGTCGGTGCCGCCGACTGACTGGGGGTATGGGATGCAGTTGTCACACAGACATTATGTCGGTAAAACTCACAGGCCACCAACAGGCGCGCCCATGTCGACCCCTCGGCGTGTCCCTCACAGGGCCTGCGGCCCGCCGAATCCCGCGTGTTTCCGGCCGCCGACCATCGTAAAGATCACGTAACCCGTACCGGCGCGGATGGCAAGGGCAGGGGAGCGGTTCCCAGCAGACTCCCAGAACACGTGCGGATGCTCCCCAGGGTGGCGGCGCACCCTGCGCGCGTGTTCTCCTAGTCTTTAAGGCATGACGACGCAGCAGAGCACCGGAACCAGCTGGACGCAGCTCCTCCTCGCCATCGAACGGCGGGAGGACCTCACCGAGGAGCAGGCCGCCTGGGCCATGCGCGAGATGATGAGCGGGAGTGCGGACCCCGTGGTCGTGGCCGGATTCCTGGTCGGGCTGCGCACCAAGGGGGAGACGGCCGCCGAGCTGCGGGGCCTGGCCGAAACCATGCTCGCCATGGCCCGGCCCTATGCCGGCTCACGGGAGGCCGTGGACATCGTGGGCACGGGCGGGGACCGGCACAACACGGTGAACATCTCGACGATGGCGGCCCTGACGATCGCCGGCGCGGGGGAGAAGGTGGTCAAGCACGGCAACCGCGCCTCGACCTCCGCGACCGGCTCCGCGGATGCCCTGGAGCGCCTCGGGGCGCCCCTGGATGCCCCCCAGGAGCGGATCGAGGCGGCCGCCGACGCCGTCGGATTCAGCTTCCTGTTCGCCAACACCTACCACCCGGCGATGCGCCACATCGCCCCGGTGCGCCGCGCCCTCGGCGTCCCGACCGTGTTCAACGTGCTGGGGCCGCTGGCCAACCCCGCCCGGGTGCGCTCCTCGGTGATCGGCGTCGCGGACCCGAGGATGGCTCCGCTCATGGCGGAGGTCTTCGCCCGCCGCGGGGACCGCGCCCTCGTCTTCACCGGCGCCCGGAACCTCGATGAGCTCAGCCTGATCGGGCCCAACGAGATCTGGGAGACTGCGGACGGGCAGATCCAGCGGGTGCGCCTGGAGCCGGCGGACGTGGACCTGCCCGGAAACACCCTGGAGGACATCACCGGCCGGGACGCCGCGCACAATGCGGAGGTGATCCGCCGGGTGCTGGCGGGGGAGCCGGGTCCCATCCGGGACACCGTCGTGCTCAACGCCGCCGCCGGGCTCGTGGCGCGCCGGGCGGACGTCGGCCGCCCGCTGGCCGAGCGGATCGTCGAGGCGATTCCGCGCGCGCAGCGGGCCCTGGATTCGGGGGCCGCGCAGCGGTTGCTGGAGCGCTGGATCCGGTTCCTGACCGATGGAGAGCTCGACGAAGACACAACCTCAGCTTGAGGTTGACCTCTGCCGGATGTCCTCAGGGGCAACGGCGGGCGAGCAGCCGCCCCAGCGCACGGTGCCCGAGCAGGAAGATCCCGGTGACGATCAGGGTCACGACGACGAAGCTCCAGTGTGTGCCCTCACCGACGAGGCGGCGCAGCACCATGCCGAGCAGCACCGTGCCCAGCCACACGACGATCCCGGTGGGCCAGAGCCCGCCCGGGGCGCGCCAGGCGCGGCAGACCAGCCAGGTGACGGCCAGGCCGACGAGGAACGGCCAAGCCGTCACCGGGGTGCCCAGCAGATCTTCGCCGTGCGAGAGCCTGCCGAGGCCGGCGAACACCACGACAGCGAGAACGTCGGCCGTCAGAACGGGCCACACCGCCCGCGTCGGCGCGGCGTCGGAGGATGATGCGGTGGTGCGGGGATGCCGAGAGCTCATGATCTCCGAATCTACCGGGGACCTCGTTTCGAGCCGCATCCGCCGCCGCCGGAGGAGGGGCGCTCCGCGCTCAACTTTACATAATGTCGATTATCGGCGTGTTATGGGGCGGCGGGATCCCGCGCATGAGGTGGCCCTCGGTGCCCGGATTCGGCAGGATGGTGAGCACGAGCCGACATCGCCACCGGAGAGGAACCCACCCGCCATGTTCGACTGGTTCGCACAGAATCCCTGGGCCCTGTGGCTGCTGGTCGTGCTCCTGCTCGGCGTGATCGAGATGTTCTCGCTGGAGTTCGTCTGCCTGATGATGGCCGGCGGCGCGGCGGCCGCCGCGGTGACCGCCGTCGCCACCGGTTCCTGGCCGATCCAGGTGCTGGTGTTCGCCGCGGTCTCCCTGGCCCTGCTCGGTCTGGTGCGCCCGTCCATGGTCCGGCGGCTGAACCGCAACACCCCGGAGACCCGCAACAACGCCGAGGCGCTGGTGGGTCGACCCGTGCAGGCCCTGGAGCGGGTCACCGGCCTCCAGGGGCTGGTGCGCCTGGAAGGCGACGTCTGGACCGCTCGCAGCGCGGGCGGGCTGAGCCTGGACACCGGCGCCTTCGGACGGGTCGTGCGCATCGACGGGGCGACCGCTGTGGTCGACCCCGACGCCGATGCCGGCGAGTCCTCCGTCTCCGCCCACTGACCCTCGACACCATCCACCATCACCGGCGGGGCCGCGTCCCCTCCCTGACCCCCGAGGAGAAACCATGAACGGCGGAACCGCAGGACTGATCCTGCTGGCCCTGCTCATCCTGTTCGTCGCGGTCGTGCTGTTCAAGGCCGTGCGCATCATCCCCCAGGCTCGTGCCGGGATCGTCGAGCGCCTGGGCAAGTACCACACCACCTTGAACCCCGGTCTGCACTTCACGGTGCCGTTCATCGACCGGGTGCTGCCCCTGATCGACTTGCGCGAGCAGGTGGTCTCCTTCCCGTCCCAGTCCGTGATCACCGAGGACAACCTCGTGGTCGGCATCGACACCGTGGTCTACTTCCAGGTCACCGATCCGCAGGCGGCGACCTACGAGATCACCAATTACATCCACGCCGTGGACGAGCTGACCAGCGCGACCCTGCGCAACGTCGTCGGCGGGCTGAACCTGGAGCAGACCCTGACGTCCCGCGATCAGATCAACGCCGAGTTGCGCGGGGTCCTGGACTCGACCACCGGGCGCTGGGGGCTGCGCGTGTCCCGCGTGGACATCAAGGAGATCACCCCGCCGGCCTCCATCCAGGATTCGATGGAGAAGCAGATGCGCGCCGAGCGGGACCGGCGTGCCGCGATCCTGACGGCCGAGGGCGAGAAGCAGTCCCAGATCCTCACCGCGGAGGGTGAGCGCCAGGCCGCGATCCTCTCCGCGGAAGGCGACGCGAAGGCCGCGATTCTGCGGGCCGACGGCGAGGCTCAGGCCGTGCACAAGGTGTTCACCGCGATCCACCGGGCTAAGCCGACCCAGAAGCTGCTCAGCTACCAGTACCTGCAGACCCTGCCGAAGCTGGCCGAGGGCAGCGCGAACAAGCTGTGGTTCGTGCCGACCGAGCTCGGCGACGCCCTGCGCGGCATCGGCAAGGCCTTCGGCGACGGCACCCCCGGGGATCCCCTCTCCCCCTTCGGCGGGACGGATGAGCAGGAGCCCGCCCCGGAGCCTGAACCGGAGGACGAGCCGATCGTGGACAGCCCAGAGCTTCGCATCACCGATGAGGACCTCACCGCGGATCCCACGCGCACCAGCGTGGATCCCGACGAATTCGAGATGCCGCCCTCCAGCATCGACCCGGAGGCCCCGGCGTCCGCGGCGGATCCCTTCCCCCGCACCCCCGCCTCCGGCACCGCAGCCGAACCCGAGGCCGGCGCCGAGCCCGACGAGGGACCCGCCCGCTCCTGAACCGCCGGTGCGGGTCGGCCCAGGATGAACCGGGCATCCCGGGGAATAACGGGCCGGTCCGTCCGGTTGTAGGGTGACAGAAAAGCGCGTCCCCGGCTCGCGAGCCGGAGACCGGGACGAGACATGCGAAGGGATCACCGATGAGCGATCGCAGCCTCCGGGGCATGCGCCTGGGCTCTCAGTCCATGGAGACCGAAGCCGGTGTGGAGCCGGCCCCGCGCCAGCGGGTGGAGTACCGCACCGAGGACGGCGAGCGGGTCTTCGTGATCTTCGCCGCCGAGGCGGAGATCCCCCCGACCTGGACCGCCAAGTCGGGCAAGGAGGCCGTGCTGGTGGACGGGTCCAAGCCGGACGCCTCCCACGAGAAGCCCGTGCGCACGCACTGGGACATGCTGCTGGAGCGGCGCAGCATGGAGGAGCTGGAGCAGACCCTCCAGCAGCGCCTCGAGTACTACCGGGAGCGCCACGCCGTCTGAGGCGCCGGAAGACCCACGCCGCGCTCCTTGCGCCGCAGACGGTGCGACCGCGGAGCGCTGAGGGCGGCGAAAGGCCCCCGCCCACCCTTCACGGGTGCGCGGGGGCCTTTCTCATGCTGTGGGAACGGGCCCGACGGCGCCGGCTTACTCCCCTGCCGCCTGGGCTGCTCAGGCTCGGGAGAACAGCTGGCGCACGCGGCGGCCCAAGGTTGCGGCCCGCGCACTCAGGCCCCACCGGGCCACCTTCGTCATGGACTCCAGGATGACCCCGGAATCCATCTTGGAGTTGCCCACCTCGCGCTCGACGAAGGTGATGGGCACCTCCACCACGCGCATCCCGGCCAGCTCCGCTCGCCACCCCAGATCCACCTGGAAGCAGTAGCCCACGGATTCGACGCCGTCCAGGTCGATCCGCTCCAGGGTGGTCCGTCGGAAAGCCCGGTAGCCGGCGGTGATGTCCTTGACCCCGGTGCCCAGCATCACCTGGGTGTACACATTCGCGCCGCGGGAGAGCGCCTGCCGGTACCACGGCCAGTTCTCGGTCTCGCCGCCCGGGACGTACCGGGAGCCGATGGCCAGATCCGCGCCCCGCTCCACGGCCTCCAGCAGGCGGCCCAGCTGCTCGGGCTGGTGCGAGCAGTCCGCGTCCATCTCCACCAGCACGTCGTAGTCCCGCTCCAGGCCCCAGCGGAAGCCGGCCAGATAGGCCGCGCCGAGGCCGGCCTTACCCTGCCGGTGCAGGACGTGCACGTGCTCATCGGCGGCCGCGATCTCATCGGCCAGCTGTCCCGTGCCGTCGGGGCTGTTGTCATCGACCACCAGGATGTGCACCTGCGGCTGCGCGGCGCGCAGGCGACGCACCACCACCGGCAGCGCCTCCCGTTCGTCATACGTGGGGATCACGGTCAGGGTCTTCAGTCGCACAGGGCACTCCTCATCGCCGCGTCCCAGGGCGCGCGGCGAGCATAGTCTCGGGTCGCTGGCCAGTATATCGGCCAGCCCTTCCCCGCACCGACCCAGCGACCGGGCACCCCGTCCGACGGGCCTCTCACCAGGTCAGCTCCGAGGTGCCGATCAGGGAGAGGCGGGCCTGCGGGAGCGGGACATCCGGCCCCAGCGCGGGCAGCAGCGGGGTGCGGGCTCGGGGATCCGTGCTCCATGCGGCGATCCTCTCATCGGCGGTCTGCACCATGAGCGCCTCCGTGCGCCACCCGATGAGATCCGCGGGGGCCTCCGGCACGAGCTGGCCGCCGAAGGGTCCGTCGACGCCGCAGACCCGACGCACCCCGCGGGTCTGCAGCCCGAAGCAGCCGCGGGTGGAGATCCCGGGGCCCTGCTGCTCAAGGCGCAGGGCCGCCAGCGTGAGCCGCCACGGCCGCGGGGCCGTTCCGGGTTCGAGGACCTCGGCCACGCCCAGGGGTCGCCCGGCGCTCAGGCCCGCCCGGGCCACGTCGATCCATCCGCCCGGCTCCGGTGCGTCCTCCGGGGCCAGCACGAGCAGCGGATCGCCCTCCGCCTGCTCGGCCTGCGCCGGATCCAGGGGTCCCTGCGGGCCCAGGCGCCGCACGCGCGCGGGAAGCGGGCTGCGCTGACCGGCGGCGTCCACCCACCCGCGCTGCGGATCCAGGACCGCGTGCACGCCGGCCCGCCGCAGGTCCAGCCAGCCCCGCTCTTCCGAGGGCTCCGGTCCGGCGGCCGCGAAGCTGGGGGTCAGCAGCAGGCCGTCCAGGTCCACGGTGTGCACGTGCGCGTCCGTGAGGGAGTCGGCCCCGGCTTCCTGCCCGACCCAGCGGATCCGGCCGTCCTGGACCAGCAGCGCGGTGGCGAAGGGATCGACCGGCGAGTACACGGAGCCGTTCCGGTAGATCACCGTCGCCGCGCTCCGATCGGCCGTTCGTATCTGCTGCTGCGCGCTCATCGCCGCTCCTCCTCGATCGGTTCCTCCCCGCGCGGTGCCTGCGCTCGGGGCTCCTGCGCCGCGGCCTCATCGGGGGTGCGCGCCTGCGGGTCCAGCTCGTGCAGCACGACGCCGCGGCGCACGCGGGCCGCGGCGGCCTCGCACAGGGTGCGCCAGTCGGGATCCTCTGCGCGGGCGTGTCCGAGCTGATCCAGCGCGTCGATGACCTGCTTCGCGGCGCGTACGAAGTCCCCGGCCGCCAGCCCGGAGTTCTCCAGGGACTGCGCGAGGCTGTCCCCCCGGGCCCAGCGGTGCATGGACCACATCAGCCCGACGTCCGGCGCGGGGGTCTCGGGCAGGCGGTGGTGCCGCTCGGCCTCGGTCAGCCGCTGCCAGAGCCGGCGCAGCTGGGCCATCCGCTCCCCCAGGCCCGCGGGATACCGGCCGAGGAACTCCGTGGCCTCGCGCTTGCCCTCATGCACGACGGCGGTCACGGCCGCGGCCAGGGCCGCCGGGTCCAGATCGTCGAAGACCCCGTCGCTCAGGGCAAGGCTGGTCAGTAGGTCCCGCTCCCCGTAGATCCGGCGCAGCGGCGCCGCCAGCGGGGTCAGTCTCAGCTCCTCGCGCTCGCCGCCGCGCTCGACGTAGCCGTAGTCGGTGAGCAGGTCGGTGATGCGCTGGAACCGGTGGGCGATGGTGCTCGTGCGGGAGTCGATCTCCCGGCGCAGGGCGTCGGTCTCCCGGCGCAGGCGCACCCACCGGTTGAACCAGCGGGCGTGCTCCTCGCGGTGGGAGCAGCCGTGGCACGGGTGGGACTCCACCGCGGTGCGCAGTCGATCGATCTCCTCCCGGCGGGTGTCCCGGGCCGGATCGAAGTCGGCCTCCCGCGCCCCGGAGATCGAGCGGGGCGGTTTGTGCTCGCGCAGGGCGGCGAACATGCGCGAGGCCATATCCCGGCGCTCCTGAGCGCTGCGGGGGGCGAAACCCTTGGGCATCTTGGCCCGGGAGACCGGGCGCACAGCACCCGCGAAGTCCTCCGGACGCAGCTGACGCAGCTGAGCGGCCTCGGTGACCACCCCCACCTGCACGTCCCGGGCCTCCTGAGGCCGGGCGATCACGACGGCGTGCCCGGCGTGCTTCCCATGGGGGACCTCGAGGATGTCCCCGGGCTGCAGCAGCCGCAGGTCGTCCGCGGCGACGGCCCGGCGGGCGAAGCGGCGGTCCCGGGTGGACTTCTTCTCCAGCTGATTCAACCTGTACTTCAGGTCCACATATTCCGCGTAGTCCCCGAGGTGGCAGGTCATGGACTCCTCGTACCCGGCGAGGGCCTGCTCCTGGCGGCGGACCTTCGCGGCCTGGCTGACCACGGAGCGATCCGCCTGGAACTGGGCGAAGGAGGACTCCAGAATGGTCATCGTCCGCTCGACCCCGAAGCGATCCAGCAGGTTCACGGACATGTTGTACGTGGGCTTGAAGCTCGAGTAGAGGGGATAGGTTCGGCGGGAGGCCAGCCCGGCGATGGACTTGGCGTCCATCCCGTCGTTCCACAGCACCACGGCGTGGCCCTCGACGTCGATGCCGCGCCGCCCGGCCCGCCCGGTCAGCTGGGTGTACTCCCCCGGTGAGATGTCCACGTGGCGTTCGCCGTTGAACTTGGTGAGCTTCTCCAGCACGACGGAGCGGGCCGGCATGTTGATGCCCAGGGCCAGGGTCTCGGTCGCGAACACGGCCTTGACCAGCCCCTGGGAGAACAGCTGCTCCACGATCTCCTTGAACAGCGGGAGCATCCCCGCGTGGTGGGCGGCGATGCCGCGGGTCAGGCCCTCCCGCCAGGTGTCGTATCCCAGCACGCGCAGATCCTTCAGCGGCACCCCGACCGTGGCCTCCGCGAGGTAGGCCCGGATGAGCCGGGCCTGGCGGTCGTCGGTCAGGCGCAGATCGGCGTCGATGCACTGGCGCACGGCGTCGTCGCAGGCGGCTCGGGAGAAGATGAACACGATCGAGGGCAGCAGACCCTCCCGATCCATCTCCTGCAGCACCACCGGGCGCGGGGCCCGGCGGGTCCGCGGGGTGCGGGGTCGCTGCCCGCCGCGGCGCCCGCGCCGGGGACCTGTGCGGTGGGAGGTGGCCTGCAGCAGGTCCGGGTTGACCCTCACCTGGTCGGCCCCGCGATCGCGCACGATGTCCGCGGCCTGGGCGATCGTGGTGTCCCCGGAGAACAGGTCGAACAACCGCGAGCCGACCATGACGTGCTGCCACAGCGGCACGGGCCGGTGCTCGGAGACCACCACGCGTGTGGAGCCGCGCACGGCGTCCAGCCACTGCCCGAACTCCTCGGCGTTGGAGATGGTCGCGGACAGGGAGATGACGCTGACCGAGGCCGGCAGGTGGATGATGACCTCCTCCCACACGGCCCCGCGGAAGCGGTCGGCGAGGTAGTGCACCTCGTCCATGACCACGTAGCGCAGGCCCCGCAGCGTCGGGGAGCCGGCGTAGAGCATGTTGCGCAGCACCTCGGTGGTCATCACGAGGATCGGCGCCTCGGTGTTGACCGACACGTCCCCGGTGAGCAGGCCGACGCGGTCCGCGCCGTGCACCCGCACCAGGTCCTGGTACTTCTGGTTGCTCAGCGCCTTGATGGGGGTCGTGTAGAACGCCTTGGCGCCCTCGGCGCGGGCCAGATGCACCGCGAACTCGCCGACGACGGTCTTCCCGGCCCCGGTCGGCGCCGCCACGAGCACCCCTTCACCGTCCTCGACGGCGCGGCAGGCCTGCAGCTGGAAGTCATCCAGCTCGAAGTCCAGTCCGGCGGCGAAGCGCCCCAGCGGGGTCTTGGCGAAGGAGGAGCGGTCCCGGGCGGCGAGGTACTGGTCGGCGTAGCTGGGCATGTCCCCATCCTATCGGCGCAGCTGTGCGGCTCATCCGGGATTCGGCGGGCGGCGGACAGCCCCGAGACAGGTTCAGCGGCCCAGGGTGCGCAGCTGATCCTCCGGGGTGGCCGCATCCGATCCGACGCCGGCATCGTCCAGCGCGGCGGCGGCCCTGCGGTCCCGTCGTCGGTCCCCCCACAGGCACAGGCCGATGGCCAGGAAGAACAGGATCAGCAGCGGGGCCATGAGGTAGAACATGGTCAGCACGTCCGAGCCGGGAGCCGCGATCGCGGCGAGCAGGGCCACCAGCACCACGACCCAGCGCCAGGACTTCAGGATGGTGCGGCCCCGGATCAGCCCCATCATGTTCAGCCCCACCAGCACGACCGGCAGCACGAAGGCCACGCCGAAGGCCAGCAGCAGGCGCAGCACGAAGGCGATGTAGGTCTTGGCGTCGATGAAGTTGTCCCCGCCCTCCGGCGTGAACATGGTCAGGGCGATGACCGCCGCCGGCATGCACAGCCACGCGATGACCACTCCGCCCAGGAACAGCAGGACGGAGCTGCAGAAGAACACCAGGGCGTAGGCCTTCTCCTTCCGGTGCAGAGCCGGCAGGATGTACGCCCACAGCTGGTAGAGCCACACCGGGGAGGCCAGGATGACGCCGATGGTCAGGGAGACCTGCACCATGAGGTCGAAGGGGGACCCGACCGCGGAGTAGTTGATGGAGATGTTGCGGGAGGGATCCTGCGCGATCTGGTGCAGGGGCGCCTGGATGGCCTGCATCGCCGGGTCGTAGAGGAAGAACCCTCCGACCATGCCGGCCAGGGTCGCGACGGCGGATTTGATCAGACGGTTGCGGAACTCCCTCAGGTGCTCGCGCAGCTCCATCTGGGCGCCGGGCGTGCGCTTGCGACGGCGCGGGCGGTCCGCCCTCTGGGTACGTGCCATGGCTCCCGGTCAGCTGCGGGTGGAATCCGAGCCGGTGCTGGTCTGCTCGGCGCGGGACTGGTCGGCCGCGGTGGAGCCTTCGCCGGAGGAGGCGGACCCGTCCTTGACGACCTCACCGTTGACCACGGTGGTGGACTGGCCGGAAGCGGGTTTCTTGTCGTTGCGCATCTCGGAGACCTCCGACTTGAAGATGCGCATGGACTGGCCCAGGCTGCGGGCCATGCCGGGCAGCTTGGGCGCCCCGAACAGCAGCAGCAGGACCACGAGGAGGATGAGCAGGTGCGTGGGGCTGTGGAAGAGGTTACCCATGGTTGTTTCCTTTCTGTGCGCCGCGGCGCAGGTCATCCACGCGCTGCGGCTGGCCTCGGCGGTCACGACGGGCGATGCGGCGGGCGGCCAAGCGGTCCCGACGTGCCTCCCGCCCGGTCAGGTACTCCCGCCGCGCCTGATCCAACGGAACCAGGATACCGGGCACCGGGGTCCGGCGGATGTGATGTGCGACCGCCGCGGAGCCCTGCTCCCAGCGGCGGGTCATGTCCTCGCCGAGCTCGGAGACGGCTTCCAGCGCGGCCAGGGCTCGGCGTCCAGTGCGCAGCGTCAGGATCGCGAGCACGGCGAGGCCCGTCAGCGCGAGCACGGCCCAGAGCAGGACCCAGAACCACCACGGCATGGGCCCCAGTATACGCAGACGAGGGGCGCCGGGACCGCAGCGGCGAGCACCGGATACCCGCTTCCGGGGCGGCTCAGGTGGCGGGTGTGACGTCGGGGATCTGCTCCCAGGCCGCCATCTGCCCGCCGTGGCGGCGCAGGACCCGGCGCAGCTGGTCGGGATCGCGCACGGGGATGCGCCAGAGCCCGGCCCGGGCCAGGTCCGCCGGGGCGAGGACCTCGGCCTCACGGATCGCGCCCAGCTCCCGGGCCGCGTCGGCCTCGACGTCGGGGTGCACCCACAGCAGCATGCTCGCCTGCGCCGCTGCGCCCGTCCGCACCCGGGCCCGCGCTTCCTCCGGCTCCGTGGCCGGGAGATCCGGCTCCCCGGGCCGGCCGGGGCCGGCGTCGTGCACGCCGTGCACCGCGTCCAGCCGGTAGGTGCGCTCCTGATCCCGGGCGAGGTCTCGGGCCCGCAGGTACCAGATGCCTCGCCGGGATTCGACCGCCAGGGGCTGGAGCAGCCGCTCCCGCGGTCGGTCATCGCCCCGGGAGCGGTAATCCAGCCGGACCCGTCCCCCCGTGCGGGCGGCCTCCCGCAGGCGTCCGGCGAGCCGACTGAGGTCCTCCTCCAGACGCACGGACAGGGCCGGTACGGGGGCGGCCGCCTCGTCCGGGCGCGGCAGCGTGCGGGCGAGCATCAGGGCGAGCTCGCCGAGCTCGGCGTCGTGGTCGGGCAGCAGCTCGGCCAGCAGGCGGGTGCCCAGCAGCAGTCGCAGGGTCTGCTGGGGCCCCAGGCGCACCGGGCCGGCCAGGCGGGTGCTCAGGCTCAGGCGCACGTCGTCCTCGTGCGCTTCGACCCGCAGGTCGGCACCGTCCCCCACGGCGTCGCCCGCGTCGGCCAGGATCTCCAGGTCCTTCACGATCCTGCGGCGATCCACCCCGAACTCCTCGGCCAGCTGCGAGACCTCCGCCCCCGGGACCTCGGACAGGCGCACGATCAGATCAGCCAGGCGGGCGAACCGGGCGTAGCGGCTCTCCCGCTCCGGGCTGCGGCGGACCGGGCGGGTGCGTACCCGGCCCTCCGCCCGGGCCCGGCGGATCAGCTCGCGTCGGTCCTGCGCCGCGTCCACCAGATGTCGGGCCCGGGTTCGCACCGCCTCCAGGCCTCGTGTTCCCAGCTCCGGGGACTCCACGGTGACGGCGCCGTCGGCTTCGGCCAGGCAGCGAGCCAGCTCCAGCACGTCGAGGATCCGCACAGGAACCCCGTCCTCCGGTGTGATCGGGGTCTCCGGATCCGCCCGCAGCGCCAGGCCCTCCTCGATCCAGTCCCGCACCAGCGGAGCGAGGGCGGCCGGTGCGCGCAGCACGGCACGAGGCCCGGAGACCTCGGTGATGCCGTCCAGCACGGCCGACAGGTCCAGGTCCGTCGGGACGGACCGCCCCTGGGCGGGGGCCCTCCGCAGCTGGGCCATGCGCGAGAGCCGGAACAGCCGGGGCGCCCGCCGCTGCGGATCCCAGCCGTGGACGTACCAGTGCCCGAAGCGCTGGCCCAGGCCCCACGGGCGCATCCGTCGCTCCCGCCCGGTCAGTTCCAGGGCGCCGCGGTAGGTGAAGCGCAGGTCCTCGCCCAGCGCCAGGGCATCCAGCACCTGGTCCAGCCCCGGGGCGGAGCTCAGCCGCACCTCGAGGCGATCCAGGCGCGCCGTGGTCACCGGGTCTTCATCGGGGATGTCGGTCACCGGCCCGGACTCCGCGGGCCCGGGGAGCTCGGCCTCGGCCTCTCGGTCCGAAGCGGCCTCGGGGGTCAGCACCCGGAGGCGGCGCAGGGCCTGGTCGCCCTCGCGCACCAGCTCCGGTTCCTCCCACAGTCGGGAGGCGAGGCCCAGGAAGAGCCGCTGGCGTGCGCTGAGACTCAGCCGGGGCAGCCACAGCCCGTCCTGATCCAGGACGTAGGCCGGGCCATCGGCTCGGTGCACAGTGCGCAGGGGGAGACCGACGGCGCGCAGGGCCGCCTTGTCCCGCTCGAAGCTGCGCTCGAAGGCCTCCTCGCTCGGGGCCTGCCGGTAGTCCTGGATGGCCTCGCGGATCCTGGCTCGGTCCGCGGGAAGCTCCCGGGTGATCAGGAAGGCGTACAGGGCCAGCAGACGCTCGGAGACCCCGGCCGGCACGGTGCTGCTCATCGGCGCCGCCTCTGGCGCGCGGCGGATCTGTGCCCCACGACGGCGGTGCCGCTCAGCGGGCGTCGACCAGATCGACGACGAAGATCAGCGCCTCGTTCGGTCCGATCACCCCGCCGGCCCCGCGCTCACCGTAGGCCTGCTGCGCCGGGATCTCCAGGCGGCGGCGTCCGCCCACCCGCATCCCGAGCAGGCCCTGGTCCCACCCTTCGATGACCTGCCCGACGCCCACGGTGAATCGCAGCGGCTCCCCGCGGTTCCAGGAGGCGTCGAACTCCTCCCCGCCGGAGAAGGTGACGCCGACGTAGTGGCAGCTGACGGTGTCGCCGCGCTGCGCGGCCTGCCCGGCGCCTTCGATGAGGTCGGTGACCACCAGCTCGGTGGGCGCCGGGCCCTCGGGGAAGTCGATCTCGGGCTTGGTTCGATCCAGGGTGCGCTGGCCGAAGGACATGGGATGCTCCTTATCGTCGTCGGGGTGGGATGCTCACTTGCTCTCGGCCGAGGCCGAAGGAGCCGCCGAGGCGGGGGCCGAGGAGGCCTGTCCGGAGGGGCTCGGGGAGGGTGTGGTCTGCTTCGGGGTGGGCTGGGTGCCGAGGATGTCCACCACGAAGACCAGGGCCCCGCCCGGGTTCTTCGTGCCCTTGACCTCCTCGTCGGTGCCGTAGGCCTGGTCCGCCGGGACCACCAGCTCCACCCGATCCCCGACGTGCTTGCCCTTCAGCCCGTCCTTCCATCCGGCGATGACCTGGTCCAGGGCGAAGCTGGTCGGGTCCTTCGTCCAGTTGGAGTCGAACTGCTTGCCGTCGGACCACTTCACCCCGGCGTACTTCACGAACACGGTGTCCGTGGCCTTGACCTCCGTGCCGGAGCCGTTGATGAGGTTCTGGGCGGTCAGCTCGGTGGGCTGCTCGGTGTCCTTCGGGATCGTGATCTTCGGGCCGTCGTCCTCGATCTTCACGCTGGGCAGCCCGGAGGGCAGGTCCTTGACCTCATCGCCCTCGGCGTGGTCCAGGATCTTCTCGGACACGGTGTAGACCTCCAGCACGGAGGCGTCCTTCGAGCCGGTCTTCGCCTCATCCGGGGCCTGGGCGAAGGCGAAGGTCGTGCCGACCTTGGCGTTGACCAGCGCGTCGTAGAGCTCGGGCAGCTTGTCCTTCACGTCGTCGTTGAGCACGACGGTCATCGGCTGCTGGCTCTGGTAGGTGTCCTGCACCTCCTTGCCGTCCTCGCCGTTGTACAGCGCGGCGTTGACGATGACGGTGTCCCCCGGATCGACGTCGGCGCCGTCGCCTTCCTTGAGGACCTTGGTGGTCGCGTCGTCGACCTTGAACGGGGTCTGGAAGCTGACCTCGGGGGCCTTGTCCGCTCCCTTGTCCGTGTAGTCGATGGAGTCCATCGCGTGCTGGCCGCAGCCGGTCAGGGCCAGGGCCAGGATGGCCGCGGCGGCGGAGAGCTTGAGGGGTTTGCGCACTGGGATTCTTTCCTCGCTGACGGGATCGGTGGTCTTCGCGGTGCCTCACCGGTGGATGCGTGCCCGACTCTAGTACATGCGCCGGGGCGCACCCTGCGCCGGACTAGACCAGCGGGACGCCGGCCTGATCCTCGGGCGGGTCTGCCGGAGCCCGGCGACCCACCAGGGTGCGCACGGTCTCCTCGACGGCCGGGTCGCTGGCCGCGAAGGGATCCTGGCACACGTGGGAGAGGTCGGGACGCTGGTTGATCTTCAGGTGCACCCAGTCGACCGTGAAGTCCTGGCCGGCCTCGCGGGCGGCGCGGATGAATCCGCCGCGCACCCGGGCCCGGGTCCGCGGACCCTCGGCGATGGACTGGGCGATCTGCTCCTCCGTGACCCACCGCCGGGTCAGGCCCCGCCGCTGCAGGAGGTGGAACAGCCCCCGGGAGCGGTTGATGTCGTGGTAGGCCAGGTCCACCTGCGCCAGGCGCGGGTCGGCGGGATCCAGGCCGTGGCCCCGTGAGACCCGCTCCATCAGCCGGCGCTTGATGGCCCAGTCGATCTCCGTGTCGATCCCGGAGATGTCCTGGGTCTCGATCGCCTCCAGCGTGCGCTCCCACAGGTCCATCACGACGTCGGTCTCCGGGCGGTCCGAGCCCTGGGCATCGAGGAAGTCCGCGGCGGCCTCCAGGCAGATCCGCTGCAGCTGCAGCCCGCTGAGCCGGCGCCCGTCGGCCAGCTCCACCTCGGCGGCACCCGTGGGGTCGTGGGAGACCGCGCGCAGGGCCTGCCCGGGGTGGCGCAGCTGCAGATCCGGCAGGCCCACCCGGTGCTCGATCATCCGCAGCATCAGATCCGTCATGCCCGCCCGCGCCAGCAGGGTGGTCTCGGACATGTTGGAGTCCCCCACGATCACGTGCAGGCGCCGGTAGGCCGAGGGATCCGCGTGCGGCTCGTCCCGGGTGTTGATCAGGGGCCGGGAGCGGGTGGTCGCCGAGGAGGCCGCCTCCCAGACGTGGTCCGCGCGCTGGGAGAAGGAGTAGGACCCGCCCTCCCGGCCGGCCTGCACGGCGGCCGCGGAGCCCGGGGGATGCAGTCGGCCCGCGCCGACCACCAGCTGCCGGGTCACCAGGAACGGCACCAGGTGGCGCACCAGCCGTGGGAACTCCACGCGCCGGGAGATCAGGTAGTTCTCGTGCGAGCCGTAGGAGTTCCCGGCCGAGTCCACGTTGTTCTTGAACAGGTGCAGCCGGCCCGGACGGTCCCTCAGCGCCAGCGCGTCCTCGGCCTGCTCGGCGAGATCCTCGAAGATCCGCTCGCCGGCCTTGTCCTGACGGACCAGATCGGTCAGGCTCGCGCACTCGGCCGTCGCGTACTCCGGGTGGGAACCGACGTCGAGGTACAGCCGCGCGCCGTTGCCGAGGAACACGTTGGAGGACCGCCCCCACTCCACCACGGGCCGGAACAGCACGCGGGCGGCCTCCTCGGGAGCCAGCTGCCCCAGCCCGTCCGGGGCGAAGCGGAGGCCGAACTCGGTCTCGACGCCGAAGATCCTGCTGCGCATGGGGCCTACTGGCCGCCCTTCTGCACGAAGCCGCGCACGTAGTCCTCGGCGTTCTCCTCCAGGACGCTGTCGATCTCGTCGAGGATGTCATCGGATTCGCTCACCAGCTGCTGATCCACCGGGCGCGCGGCGCCCAGCAGCTCCTGGTCCGTCTCGGTACCGGTCTCGGTCTGCCGCTGCTGCGCGGCGTCGCGGAACTGCGCCATCTCGATCTGTCCTCTCCTCCGGGGTCGCGGGCCTGCTCAGCCCAGGGTCTGCATCCCGAGTCTACGCAGGGCCGCCACGGCGCTCGGTGAGGTCTCCAGCACGTGCTCGGTCTCGGCCCGGGTCCCGCGCAGCGGGTCATCAACGACCCAGCGGTGCACCCGATCGGTGTCCGGGTCGCGCAGCGCCAGCACCTCCCAGCCGGCCGAGTGCACCTGATCCGGCCAGAGGACGATCAGCCGACCCCGCAGCCACGCGCGGGTGTCCTCCGGGGGCGTGCGCACCGCCTCCTCGATCCGCTCCTGCGGCACCAGGGTGCGCATCCGACCCAGGGCGACCAGCTTGGCGTACAGGCTGCGCTCCGGGCGCAGATCCGCGTACTGCAGGTCCAGGGCCTGCACCTTCGGGTGCCCGACGTCGATGCCGCGCTGGGCGTAACCGCGGATCAGGGCGTACTTGGCGACCCAGTCCAGGCGATCCGCCTGGCTCAGCGGATCCCGCGCGAGCCCATCCAGCACCTCGAACCAGATCCGGAAGATCTCCTCGTCCCGCGGCTGCAGAGCGCCCAGGGCCTCCGCGCGCTCGCGGGAGGCCTCTGCGTAGATCCGCTGGATCTCCAGACCCGTCAGGCGCCGCCCGTCGGTCAGCTCCACGCGGGTGGTCAGCGAGGGGTCCCGGGAGATGAGCTGCATGGCATGCACGGGGGCGGCCAGCTCCAGGGCCGGGGCTGCGTCGTGCTCGATGAGGGTGAGCACGGCCGCGGTGGAGGCGAACTTCAGCAGCGTGGAGGTGTGGGAGAGGGTGGCGTCCCCGGGGATCACGTGCAGGCGCCGCCACCGGGCGGCATCGGCGTGGGGCTCGTCCCGGGTGTTGACCAGGGGACGCCGGATGGTGGTCTCCAGGCCGATGGTGCGCTCGAAGAAGTCCGCGCGCTGGCTGATCTGGAAGCCGGGGCGCACGCCCTGCGCCCCGAGTCCGGCCCGCCCGGCCCCGGCCAGGACGGGGCGGGTGGCCAGGAAGGGGATCATGACCGCGGCGATGCGGGAGAAGTCGATGCGGCGGGGCACGAGGTAGTTCTCGTGGTAGCCGTAGGACACAGCTTTGTTGTCCGTGTTGTTCTTGTGCAGCACCACCGGATCCGGCCAGGAGGCGCCGTAGCGGGCGGGCACCGCCTGGGCCGCCCGGCCGGCGATGAGGTCTCCGGCGGCGTCGCGCACCAGCGCCTCCCACGGGTGGGTGGTCTCCGGGGCGGAGTACTCCGGGTGGGCGTGATCCACGTAGAAGCGCGCGCCGTCCGGCAGCACGCGGTTCATCGCGGCCCGCTCCCAGAACCGCGGATCCGCGGCCTGCGGGGAATCGGCGATCAGCTCCCGGGCCACGTCCTGGCTGGTGAGCACCCGGCTGCGGTGGGTCAGCTGGCTCGGGTGGGCCTGCTCCTCCTCCATCCGCCCGCCGCGGGCATCGCGCAGCGGCGTCTCCCCGGCGTAGTCCCAGCCCGCGTCCCGGGCCGCATCCGGGTAGGAGTCGACGACCAGCGCGGACAGGATGGTCTCGTGGGCGCCGGGGCGCGTCGGGCAGCTGACCCCGAACTCGGTCTCGGAGCCCATGGGCCGGGTGAAGATCACGAGCGCCCCTCCCCCGACGCCGCCGCGGGCCGCTCCAGCCCCTGCAGGGCCACGGAGTGCCCGAGGCTCTTGAGCCAGTCCTCCACATCCGCCCGGGAGGCGGCGTCGCGCTGCTGGGCGAACTCCTCGGCCGCGCTGCGCACCAGGTGCCGGGTGGCCAGGCCCTTCTCCCCGGTCTCCAGGTACTCCTTGATCGCGTGCTTCTTGGCCCGATCCACGACGTTGCGCAGCAGCGCCCCGGAGACGAAATCCCCCCAGTGCGCCGGGATCCGGTGGCCGTCGGCGAGGATCGCGTCCAGGTACCGGTGCCGCTCGTCCCGGGCGAAGATCTCCTCGGCGGTGGTCTCGATCATCGCCGCGACGGCGGCCGCCCGGTCCCCGCCGTGGGCGCGCACCTCCTGCGCGTCCAGTGGCAGCTCGGTGGTCACGTAGAGTCCGAGGATCTGGGCCGAGCCCTCCCGGTCCGGGCGGTCCACCCGCACCTTCACGTCCAGGCGGCCGGGGCGCAGCACGGCCGGATCGATCATGTCCTCCCGGTTGGTGGCCCCGATGACGATGACGTTATCCAGCGCCTCGACGCCGTCGATCTCGGCGAGCAGCTGCGGGACGATGGTGGTCTCCACGTCCGAGGAGCGCCCGGCCCCTCGGGTGCGGAACAGGGACTCCATCTCGTCGAAGAAGATCACCACGGGGCTGCCGGCGTCGGCCTTGTCCCGGGCGCGGGAGAAGATCGCCCGGATCTGGCGCTCGGTCTCTCCCACGAACTTGTCCAGCAGCTCCGGGCCCTTGACGTTGAGGAAATACCCCCGCACATCGGCCCCGCCGGCGGCGGCCTCCATCCGCTGGGCCAGGGAGCGGGCCACGGCCTTGGCGATCAGGGTCTTGCCGTTGCCGGGCGGGCCGTAGAGCAGGATCCCCTTGGGGGCCTTCAGATGGTGCTCGCGGTACAGCTCGGGATGCAGGAACGGCAACTCGACGGCGTCGCGGATCTGCTCGATCTGCGCGGAGAGCCCCCCGATGTCCGCGAAGGTCGTCTCCGGGGTCTCCTCCAGGACCAGCTCCTCGGCCTCGGTCTTGGGCACGGTGCACAGGGCCAGGCCCGCCGCCGGATCCCAGGCCACCGCGTCGCCGATGCCCAGCGGGACCTCGGCCAGCAGCCCGGATCGACGGGCCACGGCCTGGGTGGACTGTCCGGTGCCCACCACGAGGCGGTCCTCGTCCAGGATCTCCCGGACTGTGGCGATCTCCCCGGAGAGCCGGTAGCCGAGGTTCGCGCAGGCCCCCGCGGACTCGGTGAGCAGCACGACCATCCCGGGGCGCAGCTGCTCCGGGTCCAGCAGGAGGCTGACCGGCACCCGCATCCGGCGCCCGCCCAGCAGCACGTCCAGGCTGGCCTGGGTCAGGATCGCCGGGGTCTCGGCCTCCTGGGTCAGCGCCCCCGCGCGCACCGGCGGGTTCACCCGCAGCACCAGCGCCTCGTTCATCGGGGCCTCGAGCTCCTGGGCCAGGGCCTGGCGCAGCCGGCGGATGTCGTCCTGGGCGGTGCGCAGGGTTCCGGTGAGCCGCTCGTTGCGGGCCATGGCCTCGCGCAGGGCGCGGTCCAGGCTCAGCCGCTGCTGGCGCAGTCCTGCGGCCTCGCGACGCAGCCGCTCGCGCTCTCGGTCGGCGGGGGGATTCTCGGCGGTGGACATGCCTCTCAGCATCTCACCACCGGGCGCACCGGGCCGAATCCGTTGCGCCGGGATGCGGCTAGTCCTCGTCCGCCTCTCCGGCGGCGTGGCGGGCCAGGGAGCGGGCATCGCGGGCGGCCCGACGCAGCTTCCGGTCCGAGACCGCCCGCTCCCCCAGGGCCTGCGGGGTCCAGGCCTCCAGGTCCTCCGCGGTGTAGTCGGTCTTGGAGGCCCGCCGCTTCGGAGCCAGGCGCTGCTCGCCGTCGGCCAGGCGCCGGGCGCTGATGAGGAAGCCGGTGTGCGCGACCATCCGGTGGTCCGGGCGCACCGCCAGCCCCTCCACATGCCAGCCCCGGACCATGGTCTCGAAGGACTCCGGCTCGGTGAAGCGGCCATCGGCGCGCATCGCCTCCGCGGTGCGCGAGAGCTGGGTGACGGTCGCGACGTAGCAGATCAGCACCCCGCCCGGGGCCAGGGCCGTGGCGACGGCGTCCAGGCACTCCCAGGGGGCCAGCATGTCCAACACGGCCCGATCCACGGTCCCGGGCTGCTCGTGCTCCCCGAGGGCCTCGGCGAGGTCCCCGAGAGTCAGCTCCCAGGCCGGGTGGGGCCCGCCGAACATCGTCTCAACGTTGCCTCGGGCGATCTCGGCGAACTCCTCGCGCCGCTCGAAGGAGCGCAGGTGCCCGGCCTCCCCGACCGCGCGCAGCAGCGAGATGCTCAGGGCCCCGGAGCCGACCCCGGCCTCGATGACCCGGGCCCCGGGGAAGATGTCCGCCATGGTGATGATCTGCCCGGCGTCCTTGGGGTAGACCACCGCGGCCCCGCGCGGCATGGACAGCACGAAGTCCTTCAGCAGCGGACGCAGCGCCTGGTACCGGAAGCCC
This sequence comes from Rothia kristinae NBRC 15354, assembly GCF_001570865.1. GTDB lineage: Bacteria > Actinomycetota > Actinomycetes > Actinomycetales > Micrococcaceae > Rothia > Rothia kristinae. The sequence continues at coordinate 4,176 of NZ_BCSM01000007.1, read as the reverse complement.
GCGGAGTTCTCCACGACGATGCCCTCGGGCCGCCCGATCAGCTGCTCGTGGTGCAGCACGCCGCGGTGGGTGTGGAACTGCCCATCCTCGACCAGGGTGATGGTGCTCATCCTGCCCCGCTCGTCGGTGAGCTGCACCCGCTCCCCCGGGCGCAGCGGGCCTCGGCGGCGCGCCGCCCCCACCGGCTCGGCGGGGGCAGCCGGGCCCTTCCGCGCCTCGTCCGCAGCGTCGGCCGGGTGCGTGGGATTCTCGGGGCTGGGGGTCATGGGCGGGGCACCTGCTCCTGGTCGGGGTCAGCTCTCCCCGGAGCACGAGCTCCGGGCAGCTGCCAGTATCTCATGCGCCGCGGGAGCGGGAGCCGGCGGCCAGGGCCCCGGTCACGGCCCGGCGCACGTCCTCCTCGGCCAGGATCGCGGGAGCGGGCAGCCCCGTGACCGGCCACCACCCGCCGGGCAGCGCCTGGGCGGTGCGCACCAGCTCCTCCCCCGCCAGGTCGGCGGCGACGGCAGGGCCGAACGGCGCGCGGCGCAGCACCGCCTCGACCGGCGTCGAGACCGCACCCGCCTCGGCCACGCGACCCAGGGCCTGGGCGTCGACCACGCCCAGGGCCTCGGGACCCGCGGCGACCACCAGGACCGGGGCGGGCGCGCCGTCCGGCGGCACGCCCTCCTGCAGCCGCAGGGCCCGGGAGACGGGGTCCCGGGGATCCAGCACGCGCAGCGGACGGGCCAGGTCCCCCGCGCGCAGCGGGGCGAGCCGGTCGCGGGTGCGCTGGGCCAGCACGGCCCGGCGGGCCCCGTCGAGGAGGAAGACCGCGAGCAGGAACGTGATGACCAGCTCCGTCACCCCCGCCGCCCGTCCGGGCAGGAGCAGGCGCAGCACCAGGGCCGCGGCCACGAGCCCGCCGAGGACCGCCGCGGTGCGCACCCCGGCCCGGCGGGATCCGCTGATCCGCCAGATCAGGGCGGCGACGGCGTGCCCGCCGTCCAGCGGCAGACCGGGCAGGAGATTGAAGGCCCCGACCAGCAGGTTGGCGGTCGTGACCAGCTCCACGACCAGCCGCGGCAGGCCGCCGGGGTCCAGACTCCCCAGCAGGATCGCCCCCAGCAGGGCCAGCACGAGGTTCGCGGCGGGCCCGGCGAGGCTGACCAGGGCGGAGCGCCCGGGGGCCTCCCGCGCGGCCTCGAAGGCCGTGTGCCCGCCCATCAGGGTCAGCCGGATCTCCCGCACCTGCCAGCCGAAGGCCCGGGCAGCCCCGGCGTGGGCGAGCTCGTGGACCAGCACGGACAGGCCCAGCAGCACGGCGAAGGCCAGGGCCGCCAGATAGGCCCGGGCGCCGAGCCACGGCAGGCGCTGGTGCAGGTAGCCGCCGTAGCCGACGACGATCAGCCCGGTCAGCAGGAACCACGAGCCGGAGACCCGCACCACGGGAGTCCGCACCCCGCGTTCGGCTCCCCGCTGCGGTGCCACGGCGCTCAGAGGGCGACGCCGAGGCGGGCGGCGATCAGGTCCCGGACCAGACCGGCCTGGCCCGCGCCCTCGCCGCGCAGGGCCTGATCCGCCCAGGCGTCCACCGCGCGCAGCGCCCCGGGAGCGTCGAGGTCATCGCCGAGCCGCTCCCGCACCTGGCGCAGCAGCCGACGCGCCGGCGACTCGTCGGCTTCGGCCTCGCCCTCCCGAGGGCCGGTCAGTTCGGCCTCGCGGGCCGCCTGCAGAGCCTGGCGCCAAGTGCGCAGGCGCTCGCGGGAGCGCTCCAGCAGCTCGTCGGTCCAGAACCAGTCCTCCCGGTAGTGGTGGGCGAGGATGGCCAGGCGGATGGCCCGCGGGTCCTCCCCGCGCTGGCGCAGGGTGGAGACCAGCACCAGGTTGCCCCGGGACTTGGACATCTTCTCCCCGTCCAGCCCCACCATCCCGGTGTGGGCGTAGCGCAGGGCCATCTCCTGCCCGGTCACGGCGAAGGCGTGCCCGGCGCCCATCTCGTGGTGGGGGAAGCGCAGGTCGGAGCCGCCGCCCTGCACGGTGTAGGGCATGCCCAGGAAGCGGTCGGCGATCACGGTGCACTCGATGTGCCAGCCGGGGCGGCCCCGCCCCAGGGCGGCGCCGTCCCAGGACGGCTCGCCGTCGCGGTGGACCCGCCACAGCAGGGGGTCGAAGGGGTCGCGCTTGCCCGGGCGCTGCGGATCCCCGCCGCGCTCGGCGAACAGCGGGCGCATCTGCTCCTCGGTGTATCCGCTGACCCGCCCGAGGAACCACCGGGCGGGATCGTGCTCGGTGTCCGCGGCGGCGCGCACGTCGAAGTACACGTCCCCGTCCGGCTGGGGGACCCCGTGCTCGTCGGGGCCGCCGGGCACGCGGTAGGCGGTGCCCCGCTGCAGCATCGCCTCGACCCACGGCACGATCCACTCCACGGCTTCGGTCGCGCCGATGTAGTGGGCCGGCGGCAGCACGTTCAGGGCGCGCATGTCCGTGCGGAACAGCTCGGTCTGCTCGGCGGCCAGCTCCCGCCAGTCCACCCCGGTGGCTTCGGCCCGCTCCAGCAGCGGGTCGTCCACGTCGGTGACGTTCTGCACGTAGGTGACTTCCTGCCCGGCGTCGCGCAGGGCGCGGTGCAGGAGGTCGAAGGCCACGTAGGTCGCGGCGTGTCCCATGTGGGTCGCATCGTAGGGGGTGATGCCGCACACGTACAGGCCCGCGGCCGGGGCCTCCGGGAGGGCCTCGGTCCGGGCGAGGCGGGTGTCGTACAGGGTGGGGGCCGGCGCGTGACCGGGCAGCGGGGTCCAGGGGGTCGCGGTCCAGGACTTCATGGCGGGCGCCTTTCGTCGGGTGGGATCCGACGCCGCGGCGTCGGATCCCGGTGCGGATGCGGGGGATGCGGCGGGGATCAGGGCACGAGCACGCCGGTGCCCAGCAGCACGAAGACCAGCGCGCCGAGGCCGATCCGGTACCACACGAACAGCGTGTAGCTGTGGGAGCTGACGTACTTCAGGAACCAGCCGATCATGACGTAGCCGACGCCGAAGGCGACCACGGTGGCCAGCAGGGTCGGGCCCGCCGTGTAGTAGGCGTCGAAGCCGTCGCCGATGGACTTGGCGAATTTGTACAGGCCGGACAGGAACACCGCGGGGATCGCGAGGAGGAAGGAGTAGCGGGCCGCGGCCTGGCGGGTGTACCCCATGAGCAGGCCGGCGGTGATGGTCCCGCCGGAGCGGGAGACCCCCGGGATCAGGGCCAGGGCCTGCGCGAAGCCGTAGAGCACGCCATCGCGCAGGTTCAGGTCGCTCAGGCGCAGCTGCTCCCGGCCGACCCGGTCCGCCAGCCCCAGGAACACGCCGAAGACGACGAGCATGGTCGCCGTGATCCACAGGCTGCGGAACTCGGTGTCGATGTAGTCCTGCAGCAGCAGCCCGAGGATGCCGATGGGCAGGGAGCCCAGGATCACGTACCAGCCCATCCGAGCGTCGGGGTCGGAGCGGGGGACGGTGCCGCGCAGGGATCCGAACCACCGGGTGATGATCCGGACGATGTCGCGCCAGAAGAAGATCAGCACGGCCGTCTCGGTGCCCAGCTGGGTGATCGCGGTGAACGCGGCCCCGGGGTCCGAGTCATGGGGCAGCAGCTGCCCGACGATGCTGATGTGCCCCGAGGAGGAGATCGGGAGGAATTCCGTCAGGCCCTGCACCAGGCCGAGGATGAGTGCTTGTAACCATGCCACGGATGCTGACTCTACCGAAACGGCCCCGCCGCGCAGACACCGTCTGCGCGGCGGGGCCGCAGCATGGCCGCCATCCGCCGGGGCGGGTGGGGCGCAGATCACCCGAGGGGCTCAGTCGAGCTCGCCCTCCGGGTCCTCGTCATCGTCGTCCTCGAGGTCCTCCTCGTCGAAGTCCTCGTCGTCGTCTTCTTCGTCCTCATCATCGTCCTCGACGAAGACCTCCAGGGGCGTCACCTCGTCGTAGGTGACGTAGAGGGCGTCCTCGTAGACCTCGAAGGCGTCGGCGATGCCGAGATAGGCGGCATCCACGGCCGGGTCCTGGTCCCCGCGGCGGGAGGCGACCGCGTTCAGGTGCTCTTCCAGGGCTTCGGTCAGCTGGGTCAGCGCGGTGCGGGGATCTGTCGTCATGGTCTCCAAACTAGCCCCTTTCGGCGGTCAGGGGAACACGAGCACGCTGTGGGCGG